>NZ_JANCPR020000019.1 GCF_028657195.3 Streptomyces iconiensis | reverse complement strand
CGATCGTGGCGATCAACAAGGACGCCGAGGCCCCCATCTTCGACCTCGTCGACTACGGCATCGTCGGCGACCTCTTCGACGTCGTCCCCCAACTCACCGACGACATCAACACCCGCAAAGCCTGAACAACCCCCACCCCTCAGGCAACATGTCGGCCGGCGGCTCCGGCACGGCATCCGCGCCGTCGGGGCGTCACGGAAGGGCCTCCGCACACCGTGTGCGGAGGCCCTTCGGCGTGCGGGGACCCTTGACCGGCAGGTCAGCGGGCCATTAGCGTCGCCGCCGTATCTTCAACATTCTGTTGAGAAGACCGGGAGAGGGAGCGCAGATGACGCAGGGCGAGACCGTCAGCACCACCTTCGCGAAGTCCGTGGCAGAGGGCATCGCGGGATCGCTGTCCGGGGTGGACGCCGAACTCGCCCGCCGCTACCCAGGAGACCCGGGCACACGCCAGCCCGTGCACACCGTCTATGTGCCGGCGGACGTCATCACCCCGGAGACCGTGGGGGAGTGGGGACGCAGCGCGCTCGCACTGCTCGACGCGCACGCGCCGGACGCCGGGGCGCTCGCCGATGTACTGGGTATGGACACCGCGCTGGCCGGGCCCGTCCATGAGCGGATACGGGCCAAGCTGCGGCGCGAGCCCGTCGAGGACCTGCGGATCGACTTCGAGGACGGCTACGGAGCACGGCCCGACGACGAGGAGGACGCCGCCGCGGCGCGCGCGGCCCAACTCGTGGCCGCGGCCTGCTCGCAAGGCGCGGACGGGCCTGCTCCCGCGTATGCGGGCATCCGTATGAAGTGCATGGAGGCCGCCGTGCGTGACCGCGGCATCCGTACGCTGGACATCTTTCTGACCGGCCTCATGGAGGCGGGAGGGCTGCCCGGGGGCCTGGTGCTCACGCTGCCCAAGGTCACCTATCCCGAGCAGGTCACCGCGATGGTGGGGCTGTGCGAGGAGTTCGAGAAGGCGCGCGGTCTCACCCCTGGCCGTATCGGCTTCGAGATCCAGGTCGAGACCACGCAGTCCATCCTCGGCGCCGACGGCCGCGCCACGGTCGCGCGCATGATCGACGCGGCTGATGGGCGGGCCACCTCGCTGCACTACGGCACCTTCGACTACAGCGCCTCGTGCGGGGTCAGCGCGGCCTACCAGGCCATGGACCACCCCGCGGCCGACCACGCCAAGGCGGTCATGCAGGTCGCGGCTGCGGGCACCGGGGTCAGGCTCTCGGACGGCTCGACGAACGTGCTGCCCGTCGGCGACCAGGCGCAGGTCCATGATGCCTGGCGGCTCCACCACGGTCTGGTGCGGCGGTCGTTGGCACGCGCGTACTACCAGGGCTGGGACATGCATCCCGGCCACCTCCCGACGCGGTACGCCGCCGTGTACGCGTTCTACCGGGAGGGGATGGAGCGTGCGGGTGAGCGGTTGGCCGCCTATGTGGGGAAGGCGGGCGGCGACGTGATGGACGAGCCCGCCACCGCTCGTGCGCTGAGCGGATATCTGCTGCGGGGCCTGGACTGCGGTGCGCTCGACGTGGAAGAGGTCGCCGCTGCCTCCGGGTTGGACCGGGCTGAGCTGGACCGGCTCGCGGGGCGCTGACGCCCCCGCACGTGGTCACACGGCGAGGTGCGCGAGCCGGGGTACGGGCCGTACGGACGGCCCGTGCCGTAACGCCTTGGTCTCGGCACGTTCCCAGGTAGTGGTGACCTTCCAGGTGCGGGAGTTGCGGTCCAGCAGCCCGGAGAGCAGCCCGAAAGCCGCGCCGGTCAGGGCCAGTAGCGCACCGAGCCAGCTGGGGGATGTCAGGCCGAACCCGGCGGCGATGACCACTCCACCCAGGGAGGCCCCGAGGGAGTTGGCGATGTTGAAAGCCGACTGGACGCTCGCGGAGCCCAGTTCGGGGGCCTCTCTGCTCTGGTCGAGGATGCGTGCCTGGATGCTGGGGATCGCCGCCATGCCGGCGACGCCCGTGAGGAACACGTTCGCCGCCATCAGAACGGTGCTCTGCGCCGTCACCATGACCAGTGCCAGTGAGCCCGCGAGCGTCACCAGGGCACAGCAGATGGTGCGCAGTGGCCAGTTGGCGAACCGCCCGCCCAGCATCGTGCCGACCGTCATGCCCGCACCGGCCAGCGACAGCAGCGCTGTCGCCGCGGTCGGGGTGTAGCCGCTCACCTCCGTGACCAGCGGCTGGATGTACGTATAGAAGGAGGACGTTCCGGCGAAGCCGAAGACCACCACCGCGTAGGCCAGCCACACCTGCGGTCTTTTGAACACGCAGAGTTCACCGCGCAGGCTGACCTTGTTGGGCCCCGGCTGGCGGGGCACGAGCAGCGCCAGCGCGACGAGCCCCAGCAGGCCGATCGACGCGACGACCATGAACGTCCAGCGCCAACCGACGGACTGGCCGAGCAGGGTGCCCAGCGGGGAGCCGACGATGTTGGCGACGGGTACGCCGAGCAGCACCAGTGACAGCGCACGGCCGCGCTTCTCCGGTGTGACGAGCCCCGCTGCCACGACGGCGCCGATGCCGAAGAAGACCCCGTGGGGCATCCCGGCCAGGAACCGTGCGGCCAGCAGGAGATGGTGGTTGGGGGCGAGTGCCGAGGCGACGTTGCCGATGATGAACAGCCCCGTCATCGCCAGCAGTATCGCCTTCCGGCGTATGCGCAGACCGACGACGGTCAGCAGTGGAGCGCCGACGACGACGCCGAGGGAGTAGAGCGAGATGTAGTTGCCGGCGTCGGAGATCGGGACGTTCATGTCGGAGGCGGTCTCGGGCAGCAGCCCTATCATCACGAACTCTGCTGTGCCGGCACCGAACGTCGCTAGGGCCAGGGCGAGAAGGGCAAGGGGCAAAGGACCTCCTTGCGGAGCACTGCGGGGGGAACTGCCCAGCTTGTGGAGAAAGCTGGTCCTGACGAGAAGGATTCCGCAATATGCGAATGCATCAAACAGTGCACGGATAAGGCGTCTTATAGCGGGAGTTGCCGGGCAGGGCTCGGGCGTGGCCGACCCGTGCTCCGAAAGGGCCACCCGCCGGGGGGAGTTGGGGTACCGGTCCGCACCGGCCCGAGCTCGGCACGGTCCTCAGGCCCGAGCCGCGGAACGCGCCGAAAGTCTCGAAATGGACGTTGGGAGGACTCGTTCGGGACACCGTGCCGGGTGTCCTGTCCGCCGGCTCCCACCTGCCCCGTCTCAGGCGGCACCCTCCGCTACCAGGGCGCGGGCACCCGCCGCCACCAGGACATGTGCCCGGACGAACAGGAAAGCGGCTACTCGTTCCCGGCGGGATCGGGCGGGGGGTCCAGCGGCGGGGCGAGGAGCAGGGGCAGATAGACGTCGTCGACGATCCCGATGACGACGCTGTCCGGGATCGGGGCTCCGTGCAGCAGGTAGTGGTTGCGCAGCAGGTCGACCGCCACGGTGGCACGCCGGGACGAGGGGATCCATGACTCGATCTCGCCGCGCTCGACCGCGCGTTGCAGGGCGCGCTGGACTGCTCCGGGGCCGACGGTGTGGACCCGTTCCCGCACCAGCCGGGCGAACTCGGGGTCCCGCACGATCTCGGTGAGCAGGCCGCGGAACATGTCGCCGTGCGGGCCGGCCATGCTGTCCGACAGGTGGCGCATCACGGCGATGATGTCGGTGCGCAGGTCTCCGGTGTCGGGCAGGTCGACGTCGCGGTGCCGGAGGGCTGTCCAGGCGTCGATGACGAGTTCGGCGCGGCTCGGCCACCTGCGGTAGAGAACGGCCTTTCCCGTGCGCGCCCTTGTGGCCACGCGTTCCATGGTCAGCCCGGCGTAGCCGACCTCGGAGAGTTCGTCCAGGGCCGCGGCCAGTATGGCGTTCTCCAGCTTCTCGCCGCGGCGGCGAGGGCCTTTGCGATGGTCGCCGGCCGGCTCGACCGGCTGATCCCCGTTGGTTGCAAGCATCATTCTCGGCTATTCGTCGATCACCCGTTGTGTGCCCAGGGGCCATACCCTAGCCTCATTTTAGAGAACGGAGAGTTCTTTAACTGTCGAGGACTTCGAGGTACCGATGACCGAGACCGTGACGACGCCTCAACCGGAACCCCCCGCCTTCCCCAGCGACCGCACCTGCCCCTACCGCCTGCCCGACCAGTACAACCGCCTGCGGGACGAGGGCGGTTCGCTGCACCGGGTCACGCTCTACGACGGCCGGCAGGCATGGCTGGTGACCGGGTACGAGACGGCACGCGCGCTGCTGGCCGATCCCCGCATGTCGTCCGACCGCAGAAACGCCGACTTTCCCGCCACCTCGCCGCGTACGGACGGTCTCCGGGACGGCGAGCCGGCCTTCATCGGCCTGGACCCGCCCGAGCACGGGGTCCGGCGGCGCATGGCCATTCAGGGCTTCACGGTGCGGCGGATCAAAGAGATGCGATCCGACATCGAACGCATCGTGCACAGATTCCTGGACGAGATGATCGCCTCCGGACCACCCGCCGACCTCGTCAGCCAGTTCGCGCTGCCGGTGCCGTCCATGGTGATCTGCCAGCTGCTCGGCGTGCCCTACGCCGACCACGACTTCTTCCAGGACGCCAGCAGGCGGCTGATCCAGTCGGAGGACGCGGCGGGCACGCGGGCCGCACGCAAGGAGCTGGAGAGCTACCTGGACGGGCTGATCGTCAGTGCCCAACGCGAGCCCCGGCAGGGGCTGTTGGGCACCATGGTCGCCGAGCAGCTGACGCAGGGGAGGGCCCGCCGCGAAGAGCTGGTCTCGACCGCGCTACTGCTGCTGGTCGCCGGGCACGAGACGACCGCCTCGATGACCTCGCTCAGCGTCATCACCCTGCTCGAACACCCGGACCAGCACGCCGCACTGCGGGCCGATCCCTCGCTCCTTCCCGGCGCGGTGGAGGAACTGCTGCGCTATCTCGCGATAGCCGACCTCGCCGGCGGTCGCTTCGCGACGGACGACATCGAGATCGACGGCCACCTCATCCGGGCAGGCGAGGCGGTCATCGTGACCAACTCCGTTGCCAACCGGGACAGTTCGGTCTTCGAGGATCCGGACGCCTTCGATGTGCGCCGCGCGGCCCGCCACCACCTGTCCTTCGGCTACGGGGTGCACCAGTGCCTCGGCCAGAACCTCGCCCGGCTCGAACTGGAGATCATCCTCGCCGCGCTGTTCGACCGCCTGCCGACACTGCGCCTGGCAGTCCCGGTCGAGCGGCTGACACTGCGCCCCGGCACGACGATCCAGGGCGTCAACGAGCTTCCGGTCACGTGGTGAGCCGGTCACACGCTGACCGGGTCACATGCTGAGCCGGTCACATGCTGAACCGGTCGCCGGTCGCCGGCCGGCTGATGGACCGACCGGCGAGCCGCCGACACTGGGGACACGGCAAGCGAAGCGACCGTGAAAGGACCGTGAAAGGACTGTCATGAAGAGAGCGACCATGCGTGTAACGGCCGATCGGGACATCTGTGTGGGCGCCGGCATGTGCGTACTGACGGCACCCGAGGTGTTCGACCAGGACGACGACGGCCTGGTGACCGTCCTGGTCAGCGAGCCCGACGACGACGCCGCGCCCGCCGCACTGGAAGCCGGCACCCTCTGCCCGTCGGGCGCGGTGCGGATCATCGAGTAGTGGCGATCGCCGCTCGGACAGGTGCCGCGCGCCGGTTTCCCTCCCGCGGCTGACCGAGGCACCTCGCCGGGGCTCGGGAGCGGGCCCGCTCCCGAGCCCCGGCGACCGGCCGTTCGGGAACGGTGGTTCAGGAGCGGGCGGCGAGGAGGGAGCCGGCGTTCGGTACGACGGGTGGCAGGCCGAGGCGGGTCAGGATGCTGTGGGCCGTGGCGGTGGCCGCCGACAGGACGGGCAGGCCGGCCGCGTCCTCGACCGCCTGGATCGCGGACAGCGAGGGCATCTGCACACACGCCGACAGCACGATCGCGTCGGCGCCGCTCAGATCGAGGCGGCGCCAGTGCCGGCGCAGGTCGTCGGGGTCCAGCCGGGCGACCGCGAGATTGTCGGGCACCTCAAGGCTGAGCGAGTCCACCACCCGCGTGCCCGCGTCCTCCAGGTAGTCGACGACCATGCCCGTCAACTCCTTCATGTACGGGGTGATCACCGCGACCCGCTTGGCGCCCAGCGCCTCGACGGCGGTGAGCAGCGCGCCCGCGCTGGAGACCACCGGCGCTTCCGAGCCCCCGGCGGCGAGCCCGGCCCTGATCTCCTCCTCTGCCACACAGTGGTGGCCAGGACCCTGCGCCATGATCGCGACGAGACACGCCGAGGCCACCACGTCGGGCCTGGCGTCGGCGAGTTCGAGGGCCGCGCGCTCCGTCTGCGCGTTCATGCTGCGCAGCTGCTCGGGCGTGACATGCCGCATCCGCATCCGGCTGCTGTGGAAGAGGAAGCGGTCCCCTGGCATCGCCTCTTCCCTGGCGCGCAGCATGCGCGGCAGCTCGGTCTCCATCGTGAGATTCGAGCTGGGAACGATCATGCCGATGTGATGGTCTGTCACGGGTCCTCCACGAAGGTACGGCGCTCGCGCGCTCTAGGTGTCCCCGCCCAGCCGTTCCCAGTGGTCGGCGAGGGCGGTCAGCTCCCGCAGGAGCCGTTCGCGGGCGTCGGGGTCGTACTGGTCGAGCAGCCGCTCGTCCAGTTCCCGCGCCCTGCCGTTCGCCTCACGCAGGGCGCTCTCGCCCTCGTCCGTGAGGTACAGCAGCTTGCGGCGGCCGTCGGCCGCCGCCGTACGGCGCTCCAGCAGCCCGCGCTTCTCCAGTCGCCGCGCCACGTCCGCCATGGTCGACGTGTCCAGCGCGACGGCCGACGCCATCGAGCTCTGGTCGCTGCCGGGGTTCGCGTGCACGGTCGTCAGTACGGCGAACTGCGGCCCGGTCAGCGTCGGGTCGACGGTGCGCACCCACACCGCCAGGTACGCCTGGTACAGGCGCCGCACCTGATAGCCGGGTGCGGCCGTCAGCACGGCGGGGGCGACCGGCTGCTCGCCTGTGCCCGCCGCCGTGGAAAGGGTTTTGTCAGCCATGAGGCCACTTAAGCACGGCAGTTGAGTGCCCCGACGGGCGCGGGTGCCCGCCGGGCGCCTCAGCCGGTGAGGCCACGCAGTGCCTCGCGGAGGAGGGCGAGCGCCGTGTCCGGGTTGTCCCAGAACACCATGTGGCCCGCGTCCGGGATCTCCGTCAGCCGGGCCTCCGGCAGGGCGCGCGCGGCCTCGGCGGCGCCCTCGGCCGTGACGACCGGGCTGTCGGCGCCGTACAGCATGACGGCCGGCCCCGGTACCGAGGGCCACCACGCGAAGAAGTCCTCCGTCTCGAAGCCGTGATGCGTGCCCCGCAGCGCCTCCTCACCGCAGCTCGCGAGCCACCGGGCACGCAACTCCCGCTCCCGCAGCGGCCAGCGGGGCCAGGCGCGCCCGACCTCCTGGGCGTCCGTGCCCCGCCGCGCCTGCGCCAGCTGACCCAGGAAGGCGTCCAGCGAGGTCGGATACGTGCCGCGCCCCGGCCCGCTCATCGGCGGGTCCACCGCCACGGTGCCCCCCACCGCGACCTTGCCGCGCACGGCGGTCGCCGCGGCGATACGGGCCCCCATCGAGTGCCCGAACAGCAGCGGTGCCTCCAGCCCGAGCCCGGTGACGACGGCCTCGGTGTCCTCGGCGTACGCCTCCAGGGAGTAGGAGCCGCCGTCGCCGGAGAGCCCCCGTCCGCGCACGTCCAGCACCAGCGGGCGTACGAGATCGGTCAGCTCGCGGGCCACGAAGTCCATGGTGACGGCGGGGCTGGTGATTCCGGGGAGCATGAGGAGAGGGACGCCGGAGCCGCCGTAGTCGAGGACGTGCAGCCGGACGGAGCCGTTGTAGGCGCAGTGGCTGGTGGCGGGAACGGCGGCCAGGTCGGCCGCCGCCTCCGGGGTGAGGAAACGCGCGGGCGCGGGCGGGTGGGACAAGGGTGCTCCTGGGGAGTGGTGGCCTGGTGAGTGGCGGTTTGGTGAGTGGTGATGTGTAGGTGTCGGCATGTGCTGGCAGGTGCCGGGGTCGGCTGGTGCGTGCCGGTACACGTCGGTGTGTGTCGGGCTGTGCAGGGCTGTGCTGTGTCGTTGCGTACGAGCACGGGGGTGCGGGTCAGGTGGGGGAGGGGAGCCGGCGCAGATAGTCCAGTGCTTCGGTCTGGCCGATCACATCGCCGTACTTCGCCTGGATGTCGAAGAGCGCGGCGTCGTGCGGTCCCTGCGCGCGGTCCCCCGCGCACTCGCGCGGCACCAGTACGGGGAACCCGGACTGCACCGCGTCCACCGCCGTCGCGCGCACGCACCCGCTCGTGGTGGCCCCGCACACGACGGCCGTATCGGTACCGAGGCCCGTCAGCGAGGCCGCGAGCGAGGTGCCGAAGAACGCGGAGGCGCCCTTCTTGACGACCATCAGGTCCTCCGGGCGCCGGGGCAGCCGGGGGTCCAGGTCAACAGCCGCGCTGCCCTCCACCAGCGCCCGCATACCCGTGGCCTTCTCCAGCCAGGTCACCGAGCCGCCCTCCGCCTCGGCCGCGCTGTAGGCGATGGCCGTCCAGATCACCGGGACACCGGCGGGCCGCGCCGCCTCCACCAGGGCAGAGGTCGCCCCGACGACTTCGGTGAGGTCGGAGCCGGTGGGGAAGGACTCCTCGGTGAACCCGCGCGTCAGGTCAACGACGATCAGCGCGGGACGGGTGCCGCGCCGCACGGGGGCGCCGAACCCGGCCCGCTCGTAGGTGCTGTCCGTCTCGCTGCCGTACCCGCTCACCGGCCGCACCTCGCCGCGTGCTTCTCCCGCGTGAGCACCCGGCCGAGCAGCCAGCCCTCGAACAGTCCGAAGGCGAACGCGCCGACCACAGGCCCGTACTTGGACAGGGCCGGGCCGACGATCATCGAGAGCCCGTTCAACTCGTCCTGGCCGGCCGCGTACGCCGCGAGGGCGGGCTGCGGTTCGGCGTGCGGCTGCGGCTGCGGCTGCGACTCGGGCCGGGGCCGGGGCTCCGACTGCGGCCGGGGCGCATGTGCCGCGTACGTTCCCCGACCGGCGCCGCCGGGGACCGGCTCAGGCGCTGAACCGGACACCGGCACTGAACCGGACACCGGCGCCGATGCCGTAAGAGAGTCCGGCGCCGGAGCCGCGCGGTGTGCGCGGTCCTGGTCGAGCAGCGCGCCCAGGTTCCTGGCGAACTGCTGGAGGATCTTGTCCGAGACCGTGGCCACCGCGCCCTTGCCGAACTGCGCGATCTTGCCCCGGATCACCAGGTCGGTCTCCAGCCGCAGTTCGGACCCCTCGGGCGTTTCGGTGACCTCCAGCCGTACCGCCGCCTCCGCGTCCCCGCTGCCGTGCGTATCGGCGCCGCGCGCCTGTACGCGCAGCGTGCGGCGCTCCTCGTCGACCTCAAGGAAGCGGACCGTGCCCGCGTACGCCGCCGTGATCGGACCGACCTTGACCTTCACCCTGCCCCGCCAGGCGTCGCCGTCGCGTCCCTCCAGCGCGGCGCCCGGCATGCACGAGACCACCCGTTCCACGTCGTTGACGAGCGCGAAGACCTCGCCTGCCGGTGCCTTCACCGGGACGGCGTTGCTCAACCGCATGAACCCTCCTCACAGACCGACGCGCGGCGCCGGGCGGCGCAGTCGTCGATCGCCTCGACGATCGTCTGGTAACCCGTGCACCGGCACAGGTTCGCGGCCACCACCTCGCGGATCTCCTCCTTGGTGGCATCAGGGCGCTCCGCGAGAAAACCCTCGGCCAGCATCAGGAAGCCGGGTGTGCAAAAGCCGCACTGGAGGGCGTGGTGCTCGGTGAACGCCCTTTGCAGGTCGCCGAGTTCACGCCCGCCGGGGCCCTCGCCGAGCGCCTCGACCGTACGGATCTCACGCCCCTCTGCCTGCGCGGCGAACATCAGACAGGCCCGCGCCGGGGCCCCGTCGACCAGCACCGTGCACGCACCGCAGATGCCGTGCTCGCAGCCCACGTGCGTACCCGTGAGCCCCAGGTCGTGCCGGAGCGCGTCGACGAGGGTGCGCCGCGACTCGGCCAGCAGTTCGTGCCGCTCCCCGTTCACGGAGAGGCTCAGCAGCTGCTGGTCCGGCGGCTGGTGGGTGATCTCTGACATCAGGCGTGCTCCAGTGCGCTCGCGACGGTCTCCGGGGTGACGGGGGTGTTGTCCAGCTCCACGCCCGTGGGGCGCAGCGCGTCATTGACGGCGTTCAGTACGGCGGCCGGCGCCCCGATCGTGCCGCCTTCGCCCGCGCCCTTGGCGCCGGTCTCGGTGAAGGCGCACGGGGTCTCCAGGTGCTGGATGCCGATGTCGGGGATCTCCAGCGCCGTGGGCACCTTGTAGTCCATGAAGCTGGTCGCCGAGGGCTCGCCCTGCGCGTCGTAGGTGATCTCCTCGAACAGCGCGCCCGCGATGCCCTGCGCGATGCCGCCCCGGCACTGGCCCTCCACGACCTGCGGGTTGATGGCGACGCCGCAGTCCTCCACGCACACGTACCGCAGGATCTCCACCTGGCCCGTGCCCTCGTGCAGTTCGACGACGACGCCGTGGGTGGCGTTGGAGAAGGTGCCGTCGTTGAAGACGTCGAACGAGGCCGTCGCCGAGAGGCCCGGCTCCACGCCCTTGGGCAGCAGATGCGCCTTGAGATAGGCGATGTCGGCGATCTCCTGGTAGCTCAACTCGCCACCGCCGTCGGCGCGTCGCACTCCGCCCCTGCCCAGCTCCACCTGGTCGGGCGGCACGTCCCAGCGCGAGGCCGCGATCAGCCGCAGCTTCTCGCCGAGCTTCGCGACCGCCAGCCGCACCGCGCTGCCGCCCACCGCGATCGAACGGCTCGCGAAGGTGCCCCAGCCGTAGGTGATCCGGTCGGTGTCGCCCTGGTGGATACGGACCTTGTCCAGCTCCAGGCCCAGCTCGTCCGCCGCGATCTGCGCCATCGTCGTCTCGTGGCTCTGCCCGTGGCTCATCGTGCCCGTGGTCACCGTGAGCGCTCCCGAGGTGTCCATACGGGCCTCGGAGATGTCGAACCCGGGAACGACCTCCATCTTCCGCTGCGCGAACGCCGTCGAGCCGTACCCGGTGCGCTCGCTGAAGCACGCGTACCCGATGCCCAGATGGCGCCCGGCCGCGTCCGCCACGTCCCGCTTCTCGTACCAGCCCTCGTCGCGCAGGGTCCGCTCGCACAGGTCGAGGGACTCCAGGTACGAACCGGGGTCGTAGGTCACGTTGTTGACCCCCGTGTACGGGAAGTCCGTGATCACGTTACGGCGGCGGATCTCCACCGCGTCCATCCCCAACTCCCGCGCCGCACGCTCGAAGAGCCGCTCGACCACCATCACGTACTGCGGCCGGCTCACCCCCCGGTACGGTGCGCTCGGCGCCTTGTTGGTGGTCACGGCGCGGGCCCGTACGCGGTACGACGGCACCTTGTAGACCCCCGGCATCTCCGCCGAGGCCATCAGCGGCTCGATGCCCGCCGTGAACGGGTAGCAGGAGTAGGCGCCCATGTCGCACACGATGTCCGCGTCAAGACCCAGGATCCGCCCCTCGGCGTCGAACGCGGCGCGTACGTCGTAGTGCTGCTCACGGGCGAGGAACGAGGCGGTCAGCGCGTCCTTGCGGTCCTCCGTCCACTTCACGGGCCTGCCCAGCCGCAGCGCGGCGGCGCCCACCGCGATCTCCTCGCGCCCCACCACGCACTTGAGCCCGAAGCCGCCGCCCATGTCGGGCACCAGCACCCGCACGGCCCGCTCGTCCAGGCCAAGACAGCGTGCCGCGACCGTACGCACCTGGTGCGGCACCTGTGTGGGCATACGCAGCGCGAGCTGCTCCTCACGGTCGTCCCAGGCGGCGATCACGCCACGCGTCTCCAGCGGCAGCGCGTTCTGCCGGCCCGTACGCGTCTCCACCTCCACGACGCACGCCGCCTCTGCGAAGACCGCGTCGATGCCCTCCGAGGCGAACATCGACACGTCCAGCAGCGTGTTGGCCGCCGCCTCGTCGTGCACCAGCGGGGCGCCGGGGGAGAGGGCCTGGGTGTCGGAGACAACGGCCGTACGGGTCTCGTAGGTGACCTTCGCCGCCTCAAGACCGTCCTCGGCCGCGTACGGATCGCGCGCCACCACGACCGCCAGCGGCTCGCCCGCGTACCGCACCCGGTCCCGTGCCAGCACCGGCATGCTCGTCGGCACGAACTCGGCCGCCGGGCGGCCCAGCCGCGCCGTGATGTCACCCAGCGCCAGGTCCTCGGCGTCGAACGCCGCGACCACGCCCGGCACTTCGCGAACCGCCGACAGGTCGAGCGAGGTCACGGTGGCCGAGGCGACGGTGGCGCGGACGAACTGCGCGTACAGCATGCCCGGCACCTGGATGTCGTCGGTGAACACACCCCGCCCGGTCAGCAGCCGGGGATCCTCGCGGCGGCGTGCCGAGGTCCCGATCAGCGCGCCGTCGCGCGCCCCGCGGTGTTCCTGGGCCGCCGCTTTCTCCGTCGTCATCGTGAGACCGCCTCCTCGCAGGCGCGTGCCACCAGGTTGCGGGTGAGGCCGCGCCGGTATTCCGGACTTCCGTTCGCGTCACCGGGCGGGTCGACGGCCCGGGCGGCTGCGGTTGCGACCGCCTCGTACAGCGCGGGCCCCGCTCTGCCGCCCTCCGCGAGGACCGCCTCGGCCTCGGGAACCCGTACCGGTAGCGCGTCGACGCCGCCGAGCGCGACCCGGCCGCCGCGCACCCCGCCGCCGTCGGGCGTCAGGTCCAGCGCGACGGCGGCGGCCACGGTCGCGAAGTCGCCGTGCCGCTGCGCGAACTCGGTGAGCGCGGCGTGCGGAGCGGGGCGCGGGAAGACGGCCTCGGTGAGTACCTCGTCCTCCTCCAGAGCCGTGGAGTAGTAGCCGAGGAAGAAGTCCCGTGCCGCGACGCGGCGTTGACCCGCGGGGCCGTGCGCCACCATTTCCGCGTCCAGCAGCACGGCCAGCAGGCACCACTCCGCCGTCGCGTCCGCGTGCGCCAGGCTGCCGCCGACGGTGCCGCGGGTACGGATCGGCAGGTGGCCGACCCAGCGCATCGCGTCACGGAGTACGGCGAAGCCGGGCCCGAGCAGCGGGCCGGGAGCGGTCTCCACCTCGTGATGGGTGGTCAGCGCCCCGATGTGCAGGGCGCCTTCCCCGTCTGTACGCAGCCCGCGCAGCCCTTCGACACCGCTGATGTCGACCAGGTGATCGGGGCGGGCGAGCCTGAAGTTCATCATCGCGACCAGGCTCTGGCCCCCGGCGATGATCTTCGGCTCGCCGCCGCTGCCCGCCAGTTCGGCGAGCAGCTTGGCGGTGCCGTCGAGATCGCGCGCGCGGTGATAGGTGAACGGTGCGGGCTTCAATGCTCGGGCCCTCCTTCCAGATGGTGCTGAGGTTGTGCCGGTGCGCGGTCGGCGCCGGTGTGCGGGTTGGGCCGGTGTCCGCGTCCGCTTCCGCGGCTGCGCTCGGGCCCGTCAGCCACGTACGGGCTCTTCGCCCTGCGCCGTCTCCAGGGAGCCGTCCCCGGCCGGTCGCGCACCTGGTACGTCGCCGTTCTCCTCCGCGACCGCGTCCAGCTCGCGGCCCTTTGTCTCCGGTGCGGCGACCGCCATCCACAGCACGGCGGCGACCACGATGACGCCGAGCACGGTGAAGGTCAGCGGCAGCCCGAGCAGCGGCCACATCAGCGAGCCGAACAGCATCGGTGCGAAGCCCGTGCTGACCCGGCTGACCGAGGAGGCCCAGCCGAAACCGCTGGCCCGCAGCGTCGTCGGGTACAGCTCCGAGACGTACGCGTACAGCGCGGGAATGGTCAGCTGGATCAGGAAGCCGAAGACGGCGATCCCGACGAGCGCGGCCGTCCGTACCTCCAGCACCAGCGCGAAACCCACCAGCGCGGCCGTGGCGACGGGCGCCGAGAAGCCGATCAGCCGCTTACGGCCGACCACGTCCACCAGCCACGTCGAGGCGACGACTCCGGCGATGCCGACGGCGCTCATCAGGGTCGTACCGGTGAACGAGGCGGTGTCGCCGTAGCCCTCCTCCTTGAGGATCGAGGGCATCCAGGTCAGCGCCGCGTAGTAGACGAGCATGATGGTCACGAACAGCAGCCAGGCGACCGAGGTGATGCGCGGGCTGTACGTCCACAGCATCTTGAACTGCTCGAAGCCGGCGCGCAGTCCGCCGATCCGCCGCCCGTCGGGCCCGGTCTGCTCGGGCGGCGCCGTCGGAATGCTGTACGGCTCGGGCGCCGCGCCCGTACGGGCCACCAGGTCGTCGATGACGGTACGCGCCTCGGCCTCCCTGCCCATCTTCGTGAGGTAGATCGGGGACTCCGGCACGCCGCGCCGCACCCAGAAGAGCAGCAGCGCCGGCAGCACCATGGTCGCCATCATCCAGCGCCAGTTGCCGTCCAGCGGGATCAGCGCCGTCGAGGCCAGCCCGCACAGGGTGACCCCGATGGGCCACCACAGGTCGAGCGCGGTCAGGATCCTGCCCCGGTGCTTCCTGGGCGAGAACTCGCTCACCAGCGCGTAGTCCACCGGGATGCAGCCACCGAGCCCGACACCCGCGAGGAAGCGGAAGAGCAGGAACGTCTCGTAGTTGGGGGAGAGCGCGCCGAACACCGAGAACAGCGCGAAGATCAGCAGGGTGGCGCTGAACGCCTTCTTACGGCCGATACGGTCAGCGATCGCGCCCCATACGATCGCGCCGACCGCCATGCCGACGAGGTTGGACGTCGCCACCAGGCCGCGGGCACCGAGGCCGAGGTCGAACTCCTTGCCCAGCAGCGGCATCAGAAAGCCGTTGAGCGCGATGTCCCACGCATCGAACAGGTAGCCGAGGCCACCGATGATGAAAATCCTGCCCTGGACTCCCCATTTCCATGGGAGGTCCTGGACGATCTGGTCGCCTGTCTTCACGCGTGCTCCAAGGGTGGTCGGTCAGCGTGGGAAGGGGTAGGAGAACGCCGTCGCGTCGGCGTCGCGCAGCGGGGTGCCGCTCCACAGCCACTCGTAGGACACGTCGGACTCTCCGCTGAACCCCCTGCGCAACAGCCTGTCGCGCTCCTCCTGTTCGGGGCCGTCGGGGTAGTGGTAGAAGGTCTTGTTGCGCAGCGAGGCATCCTGCACCATGCCGGCGTGCTTGGCGCGGCGGTCCACGTAGCGCCGCAGCCCCTGTTCGATGCCGTCGGGCGTGACCGTGCCCAACTCCTCGGCCAGTACCGCCCCGTCCTCCATCGCCTGCGAGGCGCCCTGGGCCTGGTACGGCAGCATCGCGTGGCAGGCGTCACCGAGCAGCACGACCCGGCCGTCCTGCCATACGGGGTCGGGCCGCCGGTAGTAGAGCGCGAAGCACGAGACGGCGTCGTCACCGGCCGCAGCCGCCTTGGAGAGCATCGCGGGAACGCGGTCGTCCCAGCCGGGGAAAGCGGCGGCCAGTTCAGCTGCGGAGGAGGGCGCTGTCCAGTTCTCGGCCACCTCGTCGGTGCAGGGCACGATGGCCACGATGTTGAGCCACTGGCCGCCCCTGATCATGTAGTGCACCAGGTGCCGGTCGGGGCCGTACCAGATGGTGCTCTGGAAACGGTCCACCAGCCAGCGCGTCGCGGGATCGGCGGCGATGGCGTCCCCCGGGATCAGCGCGCGGTAGCACATCTCCCCGGAGAACTCCAAGGTGTCCTCGGCGCCCATCAGATCGCGCACCCGCGACCTGATGCCGTCGGCGCCCACCAGGACATCGGCCGCGTACCGCTCACCGTCGGCCGTGATCGCGACGGGCCGCGAGGGGTCGCCGCGGTCCAGCTCCGTGACCCGGCTGTTGGTGCGCAGCCGCACGGCGGGCCCAGGACCGGCTGCCGCCGTGCACGCTTCCATGATCACGCGGTGCAGGTCGGCGCGGTGGTAGTGCCAGTACGGGGCGTTGTACGTCTGCTTGCAGTGCTCGCCGAGTGGGGTGAGCCCGACGACACTGCCGTCCTTCCACCGGCGCCGCACCTGGTCGAGCGGCTCGGTGTGGATGGCCTCCAACTGCCGCCGCAGGCCCAGCCCGAGCAGCAGCCTGCTGGCGTTGGGCGCGGTCTGGATCCCGGCGCCGACCTCACCGAGCCGTGCGGCCTGTTCCAGCACGGTGACCCGGACGCCGCGCTGCCGCAGGGCGAGCGCGGCCGTGAGGCCGCCGAGCCCTCCGCCGACGATGGTGGCTTCAAACGACTGACTGGGCGCCAACGCGGTTCTCCTCCTGGCGTGTTCGTACGACGTGCGCGGTGCGGGTGCGTCCTGCCTGCGCGGCGTGGGCGCGCGGGGCCGCGGGTCGCGGGGTGTGGGGGTGCGGGAGCCGGCTGCGGGTGCCGGCTGCGGGTGCCGACTCCCCGGTGCGGCCCCGGGGCCGGTCACCGTTCCGTGAGCGCACCGCCTGAGACCACCTCGGTGCCGTCGACCGTGACGGTGCACCCGCGCATCGCGATGTCCAGGTGCGCGTAGGACTCCCGGCCGAGCACCGGGTGGGGGCCCGTCGACCACAGGAAGTTGCCAGCGAAGGCGCGCGCGTCCATGCCCATCAGATCACCCTTGCCGTACATCGCCGTGGCGAACCAGTCGGCCGAGCGCATCAGCCCCCAGCCCATGTGCGACAGGGAGCGCGCCCACTGGTCGTCGGCGTCCTCGAAGAACGTCTCCAGCATCCGCGCCTCGGCCCCGCCTTCCACCTTCCCGATGTGCCCGCCCGCGACATGCAGCGTGACGGGGGAGCGGACGTACTCCTTGAACGGCAGCAGGATGTCGCCCTCGGCCAGCAGGATCCGTCCGTCGGAGATCTCGGGCCAGCACAGCACCATCGTGCTGGGCCAGTGGTCCCAGCGGCCCGGGTCGTCGGCGAAGCCGGTCTGGAACTCCGGCTTCGACCCGTCCAGTTGCACGGTCAGGTCGGTCCCAGCAGCCGAAGTCACCCGCATGACCTGCGACTTCTTCAGGAGCTCGGCCTCCCGGACCACCAGGTCCTTGTCGCCCTCGCGCGGCAGGTTGCGGATCAGCACGTCCGGAGCGTCGCACACGAAGATGATCCGGGTGCCCGCCTTGAGGATCTCCTGCTGTACGGGCGCGTGGATGAAGCCCTCTTGGGTGAGGTCGATGACCAGGTCGGCCGACTTCAGCAGGTCCTGCGCCGCGGTGTCGTCGAGCACCGAGCTGAGCCCGGGCCCCGCGCCTGTGTGGGTGCTGGGCATGGGCGCGGGGCTGCCTCCCGGCACCGTGGCCGAGATGACGCGGGCGCCGAGCGACTTGGCCGCTCCGAACGCCGCCGCCACGTAGTCGCCACGGCTCCCTGGCTCGGACAGGACGACGACATGTTCGCCGTCCGTGACCTTGCAGAGGCGGAGTTCGCTGGTGAAGGCGTCGAGGAGGTCGACGGAGGTGAAGTCGAACACGGGAGATCCCTCCAGGGGTGTGTCTGGGCAGGGCTGAACCACGTAGGGGAAGAGGGGAGTTGGGGGCGCGTCAGAGAGGTGTCGGCCTGCCGGTCCCGCCCCGGGTACGGGGTGGCGACCAGCGCTGATGCCGGGCGGGAGCACCGCCCGACGAGATAATCCGAACACGTACTAACTCGGCTTGGCAAGGGTCGTGCAGGGAGTTAACGAGGATCTTTCACGGCGCGTCCTCACCCGTCACACGCCGGGCGCCGTCCTCCGGAGGGGGAGGCGGTGGCCCCCTCGCGCCGATCGCCGACCGCCGACGCCGCCTTGGTCGCGCGGCTTTGCCACTGGCCGGTGACCACCCACCTCGTCGGCCGCACGACGGACGGCGTTCGCAGTGGCGCTCAACCGCGGCCCTTCCGGCAGGATGTGGCGTTCCAGGCACGACACCGCAGCCGAGTCCGGCTGAGACGCGGCGGAGACGCTCCGACGTGTCGGGACCGCATGCTTCGGAGGGATCACCGCCTTGATACGAAAAGGACGCCGTCTCCGCTATCTGGTCGCCGCCTTCGGCGCGCTGGTACTCACCGCGCAGCTGGGAATCAACAGCCCGGAGGCCGAGGCCAGTACGGACCTGAAGTTCTGGCACTTCAACATGTGCGGCAACGTCTGCTGGGAGGCCGGCGATCAGCACAACTACCTGCCCGGTACCGACTCCCGCGGGGAAATCCCCGTGCGGGGGGCCCAGATCGTGGAATCGGTCGGCAACTACAGCCCGGACATCGTCACCCTGAACGAGACCTGCTACACCCAGTACCGCCACATCCGCGCGGCTCTGGTCGCCCAGGGATACCACGCGACGTACGCGAGCAGCAGCCAGACCGCGGGCAAGCACTGCGACGGAGGGGACACCGCGTTCGGCATGGCGCTCTTCTCCAAGAAGCCCATCGCCACCCCCCGGGAGACCCACAACCTCGGCGACACGAAGATTCACGCGCTCTGCGCCGACACCGCCCTCGGCGCCCGCCCCGTGAAGGCATGTTCCGTGCATCTCTCCGTCGACGACCCGGACGACGCCCAGGACGACGGCAAGCGGGACGGACAGGCGACGAAGCTGGCGGCCCTGGCCTCCGGGTGGCACGCCACGAAGCCGGTGGTACTGATGGGTGACTTCAACGCGCAGCCGTTCGACCCCGTTATGGACAAGTTCTACAGCCACAGCGGTGGCGAGGGGATCTTCAGCGAGGCCGACGAGTCGGACGCGGACCACTCCGCCTCCTGGCCCCCGGGAGCCGCCCGGGGCCAAAGCGGGGAGATCACCTACAGCTCATCGAAGACCAGTCCTCCGACGCAGAAGAAGATCGACTACATCTTCCTCAGCGCCGCCGACTTCGGAGCCGTCGAAGGCGACAGCCTCTACGGCGGCGAGCGGCGCATCTCCGACCACCGGGTCTACCGTGGCGGTGCCACCTGGCAGTGAGCGCGCCCCGGGCCTCAGAAGCCGGGCCCTCCGTGGCGGCGGGGTGCGGGAGTACCCCGTTGTCGCGCCGGGAGGACGGAGGCTGGAGCCGCGTTGTCGGCGATGCGGCTCCGGCCGGCCACATCGGGCGCCGCGCGCCGCCTATACCGCCTATACCGCCTATGCCAGGCCCGTTTGCGACAGTGGGGAGAGCAGTACACCGCCGAGGCGGGACGTCCGATACCAACCACCCAACTCACCCCGCCCGCATAGCAGTTGGCGACCACTCCGTTCTGCACCGCCCCGGTCCTCGCCCAGACACTCATGCCGGCCCCTGGGGCCTGGCATGAGGGAGCGGGCGATGCTGGTGAAAGCGAGGAAGTGGTCGGCCTTGCATTCGTGGCCGCGGCGCACCCCTGTCCACAGGATTCGGACCTGTCAAGGGCCCCCTTTGAGAGCCTATTCCGGGTGTTCCACTCAGCCGCACGGAACGCGAAACGCGCCATCGCCCCACAAGCCGCTTCTCGGCACCGCGACTTGTGGGGATGAAACAGGCTTCACCGTGAAAACGATCTCTAAGGCGGCAGGCGGGGCGCCACCTGCCGAGCGAGCATCTTGAGCGTGCCAACGTCTGCTGTCTTAGGGAGCTTTGGTGAGCCGGACTGGTTCTTCACATGCAGATTCAGGCGGGCCTTCGCCACGCTGACGCCGCCCGGGTAGTCAGCGTTGAAGTTGATGGTCAGGCCATCACCTGCGTCATGGACAAGTGCGCGACGGAATGGCGGGCCGCCGCCGGGGCTTCGCCGGGCCGGGGAATCCAGGATCAGGTCTGTGGTTTCCGCCTTGAGAACCGAGCCTTCCGCCGTGACCCAACCGTCGCCGTCTTCGTCCAGCTTGATGTCACTCGGCATAACCTTCGCCATCCTCCACGCCAGCGGCGTGCGCTTTCCCCGGAGAGCGCGCGAGATTCACTTCTCCGTCTCAGAGTGCCTGGACCCGGGCGCACCGTCCTGCTGAAAGAGCCATTCGGGAGAAGCGGCAGATGGCGGGAGCGAGGCGACACCCCGCACGGGACGCGGGAGCCTCGCGGCCCCGAGGGAGACGGGCCAGGCCCGCGGCGCCCCCTCCCGGGCTGGCCTCGACGACTCACTTTCCATCCTGGCAACTATGTGTCAACGTAGAAAGGCGCTGGCCAGAAAGGAATGGGAGAGCACGATGGAGCAGGACACCACTGGTGAGGGCGTGCCTGTCGCCGCCCGGTCGGCGGACGCCGCTGCGAGCGTCCTGCGGGACGTACAGGGGGCGCAGACGCAGGCCCGGCTCCGGGCCAGGCTCGTGCCCGCCTGGTACGGACCGGCCACCGGAATCTTCCTCGCGGTCTACGTCGTCGTCGCGCAGCGGCTCCTGGAGGCGGACAAGGGCTTCGTTCAGTTGTGGCTCGCGTACCCCGTGGCAGGGCTGGTGGTCGTCGCGTTCAGGCGTGCCGCGAGACGCAGCCGGGGCGTGACGCAGCTGAAGGACGCGGATTTCAGGGCGGGGCGCAGGCAACGGCGTCTCATGATTCTGGCCCCCACCGTGCTCGCCGCCGGCCTGGTGTGGGGGATCTTCCGGGCTCTCGGCGCCGGTGACCACGTCGCCGTCAGCGCCCTGGCCGTCGCCGTGGGGCTCAGCATGTGGGTCGGTTTCGCCCGGTACAACCTCGCGATCAGGCGCCAACTGCGGGAGCAGGCATGAGCGTTGGCAGCCACCGGCCGCATCCGGCCACCCTGGAGGGGACGCTGCACAACCCCACCCGGCTGGCCGTCGCGGCGTTCCTCTCCGCCTGCGCCGAGGCCGAGTTCGGGGTGGTGCGTGACCACTGCCAGGTGTCCGACTCCGTCATGAGCAAGGCGGCTTCGGCCTTGGACACCGCCGGTTACCTTGGGATCCGCAAGGGATACGTCGGCAAACGCCCGAGGACCTGGCTCTCCCTCACCCCCGCAGGACACGAAGCGCTCGCCCAACACGTCGCAGCCTTGCAGGACATCGTCGCCGCCGCCCAGCACGCCGCCACAAGCGCCGACGCCCGACCGACCACACCGCCAGGACCTTCACCCCAGTCGTGAGGGGTAGCCGATGGGGATCACGGTGCGGCGGGGCCGTAACGCCCTCCGTCAGGCCGTCCCCTCCCCTCAGAGCGAAGGCGGCAGTTCGCCCGAACCGCGGGCGATCAAGCGCGTCGGCCGGGAGACGCGGCGGGGCTCGTCGTCGGCGCCGTCCAGCCGCCGGAAGAGCAGTTCGGCGGCATTGCGCCCCAGGTCGGCCGGGTCCTGCGCGACGACGGTGACCGCGGGGGAGAGCAGGTCGGCCAGCTCGAAGTCGTCGAACCCGACCAGTGCCACGGCTCGCTCCCGCCGCACGGGCGCCGCCAGCTCACGTACCAGTGCGACGGTCACCCGGTTGTTGCCCGAGAAGAACGCCGTCACCGGCTCCGTTCCCTCCGTACCGTCCAGCATCCGCGCCGCGTCGGCCCGTACGCGCTGCGGGTCGGTGCCGCCGGGTGCCACCCAGGAGTCCGCCACCGCGAGCCCCGCTTCGGCCATCGCCGCGCGGTAGCCGCGCAGCCGTTCGCCCGCCGTGTGGATACGCGGCTGGTCCCCGATGAAGCCGATCCGCCGGTGTCCGTGTGCGATCAGGTGTGCCACGCCCTCGCGCGCGCCCGTGAAGTTGTCGGAGAGCACCAGGTCGGCCTCGATCCGGCCCGGCGGACGGTCGACGAACACCGTGGCCACACCCGCCGCCATCTCCGGCTCCAGATAACGGTGGTCGCCGCTGGCCGGCACGATCACCAGGCCGTCGACCCGCCGCGCGCACAGCGCCAGCACCAGCTCGCGCTCGCGCTCCGGGTCCTCGGCGCTCGACCCGTTGATCAGCAACGCACCGTGCGCGCGCGCCACTTCCTCGACCGCCCTGCTCAGCGGCGAGTAGAACGGGTCGGCCAGGTCCTCCAGCACCAGGCCCACACTGGAGGTGCTGCCCTTGCGGAGTACGCGCGCGCTGTCGTTGCGGCGGAAGCCCAGCGCCGTGATCGCCTCGTTGACCCGCCGCTCGGTGTCCGTCGAGACGCCCGCCTCGCCGTTGACGACGCGGGAGACGGTCTTGAGCCCCACACCCGCGCGCGCGGCCACGTCCTTCATGGTCGGACGCCGCTCCGCGTGACGGCGGTGCCCGGCGGCGCGGGATCCTGCGGAGCGTGCGGTGTCGGCCACGGGGTCCAGTCCTCGCTCTCGGAACAACTCTGGGGACAGTTTTCGCAACAACTCTGGGACAGCTCTCGGGACGGCTTCGCGGACAGCTCCCGGAACTCTCCGCTGTCCGCCGCGACCGGCGGCCCCGACAGGAGGCGGGCGACGGTCCAAGGGCACCGAGCAGCATAAGCCCCGTAGGCGGTGAGGGGCTGGACAACGTTGTCAGAAGTGGCAAGACTTGTCCGGTCGACGCCGGTCCCGGCGCTGACCCGCCCACCGCACGCCCGGGAGCCCACCGCACATGCTCAACGACCTCGTCGCCGCGCTCGACATCGGCGGCACCAAGATCGCGGGTGCCCTGGTCGACACCGGCGGCAGGCTGCTCGCCCGCATCCAGCGGCCCACCCCCGCACAGGAGAGCGCGGCCCGCCTGAGCGCCGCCGTCGACGAGGTGCTCGGCGAGCTGACCGCGGCGCCCGAATGGCACCGCGTACGCGGCATCGGCATCGGCAGCGCCGGCCCTGTGGACGCGAAGGCGGGCACCGTCAGCCCGGTCAACATTCCCGGCTGGCGCGACCACCCCCTGGTCCCCGACGTGCGGGAGCGTGTGGGCGGGCTGCCCGTCACCCTCGTCGGCGACGGTGTGGCCATCGCAGCCGCCGAGCACTGGCAGGGTGCGGCGCGTGGCCGTGCGGGCGCCCTGTGCATGGTCGTCTCCACCGGCGTCGGCGGTGGCCTCGTCCTCGACGGCGCCCTCCAGCCAGGCCCCAGCGGCAACGCGGGCCACATCGGCCACATCAGCGTCGACATGGACGGCGACCCCTGCCCCTGCGGCTCCCACGGCTGCGTCGAGACGATCGCCTCCGGCACCAATATCGCCCGCCGTGCCCACGCCTCCGGCTGGCGCCCCGAACCCGGCGGCGACGCCAGCGCCGCCGGTGTCGCCGAGGCGGCCCGCGCCGGCGACCCCCGCGCCCTCGACGCCTACGCCCGCGCCGCGCGCGCCCTCGCGGCGGGTATCGCGGCCACCGCCACCCTCGTAGAGATCGAGATCGCCGTCGTCGGCGGCGGTGTCGCCCGCGCGGGTGACACCCTCTTCACCCCCCTCCGTCACGAACTCGCCCGCTACGCCGTCCTTCCCTACGTACGCTCCCTCGCCCTCGCCCCGGCCATCACCGGCACCGACGCCGGCCTCATCGGCGCGGCGGCGGCGAGCTGGAAGTCCCTGGGCGTGACCGTCGCCTGAACCCCGTTCCCCGGCCCGCGCCCGCGCCGGGCCCACCGGGGGAGACGCGGCCGGAGCGGACCGGAGACGCGGGCCGGAGACCTGGTCGAGAGACGCGGGCCGGAGACGGTGTGGTGGGGACACGGGACCGGCGCACCGGACCGGCCCGCAGAACGGACGCGCAGGACGCCCTCGCATAACGGCCGCGCAGGTGGGGAGCCGGGCGCGGAAGCCGAGGTCAGCGGCGGGTTGGTCACCGGATTGGTCACCGGGGGTGGTCACCGGCTGCCGAACGAGTCGGTCATACTGGGGCGATGTGCTCCTGTCGCATCAGCACCAATAGCCCCTTCAGAACCAGCAGTCACTTCGTTCGTCTGCCCTGCCGTTCCGCTCACCAGAAGCGGAACGAGCGGGCGGAGCCGGGCCGTTGCCCGCGCTGTGCCGGGCCGCCCCTCGGCGCGGGACAAAAGGCGCTGGCCGTGCCGAAGCGGCGGGACATGACGGCCTGGCGCAGCCGTCAGCCCCATGAGGGCGCGGAACGCCACGTGTTCGCCGCCCTGACCGGCACCTCAGCCGCACGCGTCCTCGCCGCACGCGTCCTCGCCGCGCGTGACCTTGACGGACCCAACTCCCCGCGCGAGTACGTCCGGAGCGCACGCTGAACCGCACCGCCGCCCCGCGGCGGCCCGCGTTCCTGCGTGCCGCCGCGAGCGTGGCGGCACTGCTGCTGGCACTCGGCGCGTGTGCGCCGAGCACTCCCTCGACGAAGGAGAAGTCCGACGACGGCGTGCGGTTGCCCGCGGCCGGCGCGGTCTTCGACTACCAGCTCGGCGGGGCCTACCCGCCCGCCTCCGACGTGGAAGTCGTCTCCCGCGACCGGCGTGCCGAACCGGCGCGGGACGCGTACAACGTCTGTTACGTCAACGCCTTCCAGACCCAGCCGGGCGACGCGGTCGACTGGTGGCGCGAACACCACCCCCGGCTTCTGCTGCGCGACGACGACGGCGACCTGGTCATCGACGAGGACTGGGACGAACCCCTGCTCGACATCTCCACGTCCGCCCGTCGCACCGCGCTGCTCCGCGTGGTCGGACGGTGGATCGACGGCTGTGCGAAGGACGGCTTCGACGCCGTCGAGTTCGACAACCTCGACTCCTACGAACGTTCCGACGACCAGCTGACCACCAAGGACGCCACCGCCTTCGCCAGGCAACTCGCGAAGCGCGCCCACGCGCGCGGATTGGCGGTCGGCCAGAAGAACACGGCCGACCTCCTGCCCCAACGGTCCCGTATCGGCTTCGACTTCGCCGTCGTCGAGGAGTGCGCCCGTTACGGAGAGTGCAAACCGTTCGCCACCGCCTATGACGACCGGGTCTTCGACATCGAGTACCGAGCCCGGGACTTCACCCGCGCCTGCCGTACCTGGAGCGACCGCCTCTCTGTCACGCTCCGCGACCTCGATGTGCTCCCCGCCGGTAAGAAGGGGCACGTCAGCCGCCACTGCTGACACGTAGTCGGCCAGCCGGCCGACGAGCCGATCGGGTCGGCGCCCCCGCACCCGCGCACGGCATCCCGTGCCCGTCCCTCTCGCGCCGGCGCCCGGGTATGGGGACCATGGAACAAAGGTCCCCATACCCGACAGAAGGTGAACCGGTGTCCGAGCCCCAGCCTCCCCGCCCCCGCGCGGGCCACCGCGACGGCAGCCGAGGCGGACGGCACGCGCGCAGCGGCACCGAGCCGGTCACAGCCCGTACCGATCTGCGGCTGCGCGCGATCCTCTCGTCCTGCGGAGTGCCCGTGTTCGCGGCAGCCGCGGTCTTCTTCGCGTGGTGGGCGTCCACCTCGCACAGCCACAGCTCACCGAGCGACACCCTGCTCAGCGTCCTGGCGGGAGTCTGCGCACTGCTCGCGCTGTTCGCCGCGATCGACCTCGTGGTCATCCGCCGCCGCGCACGCGAACGCCGGGCCCGTTCCCGACCCTGACCACCGGGCCCGTTCCCGACCCATCGGGCCGCGCGCCGCCGCGTCCGCAAAATCCGAGGCTCCAGGCCCTGAATCCCCGGATCCCCGCGGCTCCAGCTCTCCGGCCCACGGCACGGCTCAGTGCGCCGCTGCGCCGTTTCCGTTCCCGTCCCACGCAGCCTCGGCGGCACGCAGTGCGGCGCCGCTGTCGACGCTCAGGCCCAGCGCGCGCAGTCCCGCTGCGAGCGCCTCCAGTGAAGCCGCGGCCACCTCGATCCGCGCGGCCTGTCCGTAGTGGTTGACGCGCAGCATCTCCTTGGCCAGCGCGCCCCCGGCCGCCTGCAACGGCACGCCCGCATCCACCGCGAGCGCCGCCGCCACGACCTCCCGCGCGTCCACCTCGTCGGAGACGCCCAGCGTCGTCGCCACCGGCGCGGCGTCCTCGTCCCGTACGACGAACGGCCGCAGGCCCGGCAGCTCACGAACCCCGGCCCGCATGGCGGCCGACACCGAGCGGTGCCGGGCGAACGACGCCTCAAGGCCCTCGCCGTTCACGCGGTCGACAGCCGCCTCCAGCGCCAGCATCTCCAACTGCGCCGGAGCGTGCGGCAGCGCCGTACGGCCCGCGTCGGTCCAGCGTTCCTTCCAGTCCAGGAGCGAGAGATACGAGCCGCGCGGTGCCTGCGCGTTGGCCTCCATCCGCTCCCACGCACGCGGGCTGACCGCAACGGCCGAAACTCCCGCCGGGCCGGCCAGCGCCTTCTGGCCTCCGACGACGCACAGATCGACGCCCCACGCGTCCGTCAGCAGCGGCTCGGCGCCGACGGAAGCCACGGCGTCCAGCATGAACAGGGCGCCGTGCTCCCGCACCACGGCGCCGATCTCGGCAACCGGGTTCGTGTTGCCCGTCGCCGCCTCCGCGTGCACCAGGCTCACCAGCCCGATCGACGGCGTCTCCCGCAATGCCCGCGCCACCTGCTCCGCCGACACGGCACCCGTGAACGGTGCACTGAGCGTGACCACCTCGGCGCCACACGCCCGCAGCCACCGCCCGAACGTCTCTCCGTACGGCCCCGTGACCACGTTCAGTGCCACAGAGCCGGGCGCTGCCGCCGAGCGGATGCACGCCTCCAGCGGCAGCAGCGCCTCACCCTGCATCACCACGACGTCGGAACGCGTCCGCAACAGCGAGGCGACCTTGTCCTCGACGGCGGCGAAGTGGCCGGCGCCGAGCGGCGGCAGATCCAGCAGGGACGGGTAGGTGGGGTGCGCAGTCACGATCGCCTTCCAGCACTGACGGGCCGCGCCCGCCACGGCCCCGATGGTGCCCGACTGTACGTCCCGCCCCACCGGCCCCGAAGCTCCGCCTCCCGGCACGGCCATCAGCGCCCGCCACCCGGCCTCAGCTGTGCGGTGTCTCCGTCGGCGTCAGTACGAACACCGGAATCTCGCGGTCGGTCTTGGCCTGATAGTCGGCGTAGTCGGGGTAAGCCTCCACCGCCCGGTCCCACCAGCGCCGCTTCTCCTCACCCGTCACCTCACGCGCGACCATGTCCTGGCGCACAGGACCGTCCTGCAACTCCACACGCGGGTCGGCGACCACGTTGTGGTACCAGACGGGGTGCTGGGGCGCTCCGCCCAGCGACGCCACGATCGCGTACTGCCCGTCGTGCTCCACGCGCATCAACGCGGTCTTGCGGATCTTCCCGCTCTTCGCGCCGAGCGTGGTCAGCACGATGACGGGCATTCCGCGCATGGTGGTGCCCTTGGTTCCGCCGCTGCTTTCGTACAGTTCGACCTGGTCCCGTACCCACTGCGACGGACTCGGTTCGTATTCGCCTTCAAGCGGCATGTCAGCAGCCCTTTCCTCGCTGGCCTGTGGGTCCTTGGACGGGTGTGTTGCCCGCTTCGCCAAGGTACCGCCGTGACTTGGGACGCTTGTGGTGCCGTTCCGTGAGGTGGGTGTTTGGGGTGGAACGTGGTGGTTACTGGTGCTTGCATGGCTGGTATCGCACTCAGTACTTCCGCGTTCAACGATCACGCTCTGATCCCTCGGTACTACACACGGGACGGCGAGGACGTCTCCCCGCCTCTGGAGTGGTCGGACGTGCCGGAGGGCGCGGCCGAACTCCTCCTGCTGTGCGAGGACCCGGACGCGCCGTCCGGGACCTTCGTGCACTGGCTGGTCACCGGCATCGATCCGGCCGCACGGTCCGTGAACGCGGGGGAGACCCCGCAGGGCGGTACCCCGCTCACCAACGGTTTCGGCGGGACCGGCTGGGGCGGGCCGCAGCCGCCCGTGGGAGACGAGGCGCACCGGTACTTCTTCCGGCTGTACGCCCTGCCAGGTCCCGCAGGTGTACCCGACGGTGCCTCGGCCGAGGACGTGCACGGCACGGTCGACGGACCCGCCCTGGCGAGCGGCAACATCGTCGGCCTCTACCAACGCTGACACTCACCCCTTCTGGAGGGATGACATGCCTGGCAGAGAAGAACTTCCCTCAACGCTCCAGCGCTCTGCGCGCGGGGCGCAGCGCACCTGGATCAAGGCCCATGATTCCGCTGTGCGGGAGTACGGCGAGGGCGAGCGCTCCCACCGGGTCGCCTACGGCGCTCTCAAGCACGAGTACGAGAAGGTCGGTGACCACTGGGAGCGTAAGGAGCGTGGCCGTAAAGGTCCCTCGGATCCCCGGTCGGCCCGTCCACGGCAGCAGGGCGGACGCAGCGGTCAGGGCGTGGACGAGCAGGCCACCAAGGAACATCTGTACGGCCTCGCGCAGGAGTTGGGCGTCGAGGGCCGCTCCGGCATGAACAAGGCAGAACTGCTCGCCGCGGTGCGCAAGGCCAACCGCTCCGCCACCCGCCAGGCCCGCTGAACGCCTCCCGTACAGGGCGCCTTCCCGTACCGGACTTCCCGTACCGGACGCCTCCCGCGTCGATGACGGGAACGGCCTGGTGTTCCGGCCCAGGGCGGCGCGGTCACCGCGCCCCGCACCGCGGCGAACGCACGCACCCCTGCCGCGCAGGAGCGGGGCAGGGGTGGGCGGTTCAGGTGGAGGGGAGGCGAGTCCTCGCCGGGCTCGGCCTCTTGTCTCAGGACGCCGGGGTGGCCGCGTGCCCGGTGTCGCTGTGGTGGGCCTGGTGGGGGATGGGGGTGGAGGGCGCGGCAGGCTCGGGCGGGCGCAGGCCGAGACGCAGGTAGAGCGTCTGGGCGACATCGGCAAGGGAGCCCGTACTGCTGCGCAGCAGTTCCATGGGCGGGATGTCGACGCCGAAGCGCTGGTTGAGGGTGACCAGGAGTTCGGTCGCCATCAGGGAATCGAGCCCGTAGGAGTCCAGCCGGCCGTGCGGATCGATTCCTTCCTCTTCCATCTGCAGGATGCCGGCCAGGACTTCCCGCAAGCTGTGGGTCAGGGAGGCGAGCGCCCCCTCTGCCGGCATGTGCGTCAGTGTGCGCAGCAGCTCTTCTTGGTCGAGGTCGCCGTTCGCGGCGGTGTTCCGGGGGAGCAGCTGGGAGAGCCGAGGGGTGGCGGTGGACGGCAGCAGCCGTGTTCCCCGTCCCCAGTCGCTGCGGATGACGCCGGCCACCTCGGCGTTCGCGCCCAGCAGTCCGGCAGCGGCGGCGAACGCGTCGTGTGGGGAGAGCAGTCCCAGTCCGAACCGTGCTACGGCCTGCGCCAGCCCGTTGCGGGCGACGTATCCCACGTCTGCGATGGCGCCCCAGGCGATGGCCAGTCCTGCTTTTCCTTCCTGGCGACGGCGGCGGACGAGCGCTTCGAGGTAGAGGTTGCCGGCTGCGTAGGGCGTCTGTTTGACGTTTCCGAGCGTGGCCGTCTCCGAGGAGTACATCAGGAACAGGTCGCACTCCCGCTCGCGCAGAAGGAGGTCGAGGACGGCCGCTCCGGTGATCTTGGGAGCCATGACGGCGGCGATCCGCTCACCGCTCAGTTCGGTGAACAACGCGTCGTCCAGGTGCATGGCGCAGTGCACTGCGCCGCGCAGCGGGTGCCCCGTGGCGTCGATCGTGGCGACGACCTCGCGCATGGCGTCCAGGTCCGTCACGTCCGCCGCATACGCGGTTGCCGTGACCCCTCGTGCGGTGAGCGTGGCCAGCACGTGCTCGGCTTCCGGGGCCTGGGCGCCGCGCCGGCTGACCAGTGCCACATGACGGGCGCCCAGGTCGGCGAGCCACTGGGCGGTGGCTGCGCCGAAGCCGCCGGTGCCGCCGGTGACGAGGTAGGTGGCCGTCTCCTGCAGCCGGGGCGCCGGCCAGGACCGCTCGATCAGGGGCGGCTCGTCGAGGGGGTCGAAGGCGACGACGACCTTCCCGATGTGGCGTGAGTGCTGCATGAGCCGGAAGGCTTCGTCGACGCGTGCCGCGGGGTGGACGGTGTGCAGCAGAGGGCTGTACGTGCCGTTGCGGACCTGCTCGCCCAGATCGGCGCTGAGCGCCTCGGATTCCCGTTCGTCGTCCAGTACCTTCGTCAGGTCGACGCCGAAGAAGGCGATGTTGTTGCGGAAGTGCCGCAGTGGCAGCGGCTTGTTCTCGAAGATGTCCCGTTTGCCGAGTTCGATGAACCGGCCGCCCGGCCTCAGCAGCTCCAGGCTCCGGGCCATGGCCTCGCCCGCGAGCGAGTTGACGACGACATCCACGCCGCGTCCGTCCGTGAGCTGTTTGACCTGGACGGCGAAGTCGAGGGCGCGGGAGTCCAGTACATGCTGTACGCCCAGGGCGCGCAGCATGTCGCCCTTCAGGTCACTGCCCGCCGTGGCGATCACATGGGCGCCATGTGCGTGTGCGTACCGGATCGCCGCCAGGCCGACGCCGCCGGCCGCGCCGTGCACGAGAACTGTTTCACCGCACCGGAGTCGGGCGAGCCGGTCGAGACCGTAGTGGGCCGTGGCGTAGGCAACGGGCATGGTGGCCGCGGCGGTGAAGCTCATGTGGTCCGGCAGCCGCCATACCGCGCGCGCGTCGGTCACGGTGTGCGAGGCGAGGGTGGCGGGTGCCATGCCCGCCACGCGGTCTCCCGGAGACAGGCGCGTGGTTCCTTCGCCGCAGGCGACCACGACGCCCGCGCACTCCAGCCCGCATCCCTGGGCCGAGTGGGTGCCTTCGATGGCTTCCTCGGGCAGCAGGCCGACACTCTGCATGATGTCGCGGTAGTTGAGTGCCGCCGCGCGCACCTCGATCAGGACCTCGCCGGGCCCGGGCCGGGGCAGGTCCCGCTCCTCCCAGGCGAGCCGGTAGGACAGGCCGGGATCGTCCACCCTGAGGGCGAAGGGGACGCTCTCGTCGCTGACTTGGGCGGTCGGCCGGGGCACTTCGCGGGGGACGAAACGGTCCGAGGCGGTCAGGAGGATCTCGTCCTCCTCGGTGGGCCCCAGCAGTTCCCGCGCGAGCCGGCGGGCGTCAGCCGCGGTGTCCGCCGTGGGCTCCAGGCTGATGCGGCGGCTGGTCAGGCCGATCCCGTCGTTGACCAGGTTGCGGGCCATTCCCCACAGCGCGGCGTCCGACTCGTGGGTGACGCCGGGAGAGGGCACCGTGCCACAGGGCCGGGTCACCAGCCACAGTTCAGGGGGCGGTGCGCTGTGCGGAGCCGCGCTGATCGCGGCTGTCAGCGCCAGGAGAGCCTCGGCCCGTCGGCCGGCCTGTGCGGTGATGTCCTCAGGCGCGTCGTTGTGCACGTCCGAGAGGAGCAGGACGACCGCGGTGCGTTCGGTGGACGGCTCGCTGTGAGCCCACTGCAGGGCTTCCGCCCACACGTCCTCGTCGTCGGTCATCGGCACGAAGCGGGCCGTGCTGGTGCCGTCGGTGAGGCGGTCGCCGAGAGCGGTCGCCATCGTCCCTTCGCCGGCCGACTCCGTCGCCACGATGAAGGCCGTGCCGTCGTTGCGTTCCGCCGGCTGTGCGGGCGGAACGACCGGGGCGGTGGCCGGGACCGCGGCGAGCAGGACGGAGAAGCCGTCCCGTACTCGGGCCGTGTCATGACCGGCCTGCAGCACATCGGTGTAGCCGCATCGGTTCAGGAGGGCGGGCCATTCGTCACGGGGCAGCAGCAGCGACCGGGGCCGCAAGTCGGTGTCGGTGTTGCCGTAGAAGCTGTCGAGATAGCCGAAGTAGGGCTGCAGCAGGAGCGGATCGTGCGCCTCGGTGGCCAGCAGCTGGCCGCCCGGTGCCAGGAGGGTGGCCACATTGTTCAGCGCTTCGCTGAGGTCCGGCGCCGTGTGCAGCGCGAATCCGGCGACGACGAGGTCGAAGCTGTGCGGAGCGAAGCCCTGGCCGGTGGGGTCCTGGGCCAGGTCGAGGGTGCGGTAGTCGATGAAGTCCGAGGCGGCGAACCGGCCCTTCGCGCGCGGGAAGAAGAAAGCGGACACGTCGCTGAAGCAGTAGTGCGTGCGGTCGGTCGGCAGCAGCGGCAGTAGCGCCGCGGTCGTGGCACCTGTTCCCGCACCCACCTCCAGGACGCGCAGCGTCCGTCCCCGCGGCCACGCGGCAACGATCTCGCGGACGAGCGCCTGAGCGACACGGTTGTGGAACCGGAAGACGGGGAGGAGGTCGTAGAAGTGTTCCAGTGCCTGCGCCGCGTGGTCGGTGACGAACATCTCCAGGGGGTCGGCGTCTCCTCGCAGGAGCGCTTGCACCAAGCTGCAGTGCCGGGCCGCGAGGCTGATCGCGGCGACGGAGTCCGGGGAGAGGGCGGCGGCTTCGCGCAGCATGCCGTCGACGGGGAATCGAGACGCCGTGAGCCGCCACCTGCCGGGGCCGGCCGGGTCGAGCAGACCGAGGTCTTCCATCAGCGGAATCAGCAGCGTGAACACCCGCCGGTGTTTGTCCAGCGACCCTGCCGCGACCAGATCGTCGAGGGAGAAGGGCAGCGTGCGGTCCGGCAGCAGCTCGGCGAAGACCGTCGCCGTACGGCGGGCCATCACGTCCTTCAGCAGAGCCAGCACTTCGCCACAGGAGTCGGGCAGTTCGCGGCGCAGCTGAGCGAGGCGCGGTGCGGCTGCCTCGCCGATGCGGCGTGGTGCGGGCAGCGGGGAGGGAGCGGCCGGGCAGTCGGTGCGCGGCGCCGCTCGCAGTTGCGTCTCATGAACGGTGACGGGCATCCCCCGTGTCGCCGCCACCCGTCGCAGCCGGCAGCCGTCCAGCTGTGCGAGGAGGCGTCCGTCGTCGTCGGTGACGGTGATGTCCCAGCACACCTCGTGCGCGGTGCGGCTGCGTTCACGTACCCACACGGCGCCGGTGGGTGAGGGCTCGTCCCAGACGCGGAGCGCGCCGATGGCCGCCGGCAGGAAAGCGGCTCCGTCACCCGCGAGGTCCGCGAGGAGCGGGGCACCCGCCTGCAGCGCGCCGTCGAGCAGGGAGGGATGAACCGTGTAGGGCAGGCCCGGGGCGTCGTGCCGGAAGCGGGCCAGCACTTCGCCGTCGCCGATGTCCAGCGCGGTCAGCACCTGGAACGCCGGCCCGTAGTCCAGGCCGGCGGAGGAGCAGGCGGCGTAGTGGGCCCGGCCGGGGAGGTGCCGCGGGCAGCGGGCGGCCACGGCCCCCAGGTCCAGGTCGGCGGGACGGGGCTGCAGCAGGGCACGTACCTGGGCGCGGACGTGGGGACGCGGTTCCTGGGAGTTGACTGTCGTACTGGTGATGGTCAGGGTGCCGTCGTCGGGGTGCAGGGCGGTCTGGACGCTGGTGCCGGGTGCCTCGGCCCAGGGCACGACCAGGGCCGACTGGATGTCCAGGTGTTCGACCTCGGCCGGTCCGCCAAGGGCCTCGCGTCCGGCGGCCAGGGCCATCTCGGCGTAGCCGGTGGCCGGCATCACCACGGAACCCGCGACACGGTGGTCGGCCAGCCAGGGCACAAGACCGGGTTCGACGCAGCCCTCCCACACCGGATGCGGTGCGGTGACACGCCCGCCCAGCAGCGGGTGCGCAAGAGCGCCGTTGCGGGTCCACACGTGCTCGTCACCGCTCCAGTGGCGCTCGCGCTGCCAGGGGTAGGCGGGCAGCGCCGCGACTGCTCCTGGCCGGGGGAAGTAGCGGTTCCAGTCGGTCTCGGCTCCCGCGGCGAGCAGCGCGGCCGGCACACGTGCCAGCGCGCGTACGCCGTCCGTTTCCCTGTGCAGCGTGGGGACAACGGCTGCCCTTCCCCCCGCCCGGGCCGCGGTGACGCGCCGCAGGTAGGTGCGCAGTACGGGGTGCGGCCCGATCTCGACGAAGACGTCGCCGCCGTCCTGTGCCGCCTGCTCGACAGCAGCGGCGAAGCGCACCGGCCGACGCAGGTTGTGCCACCAGTGTTCGGCGTCCAGGGCGCTGCCCGGCAACCGGCCGCCGGTCACGGTGGAGTACAGCGCGATGTCACCGTCATGGGGCGCCAGGCCGCGAAGCGCCGTGGTGAGCGGTTCGGCCTGGGGGTCCATCGCGCTGCTGTGGAAGGCGTATTCGAGGCCCAGGTCGCGGAAGAAGCAGCCACGGAGGGCGAGTTGGGAGCCCAGGGCCGCCAGGGCGTCGGCCTTGCCTGCCACGGTGACGTCCTTGGGGCTGTTGACGGCGGCGATCTCCAACGCCTGCCCCCAGGGGGCGATCTCGGTGGCCGCCTGCTCGGGGGTGAGACCGACGGCCGCCATCCGGCCCTGGCCCGCTGTCGCGGCCTGCACCCGGCTGCGCTCGGTGATCACCTGTGCGGCCTGGGGGAGTGTCAGTGCGCCCGCGGCGTGGGCGGCGGTCACCTCGCCCACGCTGTGGCCCAGCACCATCGCGGGGGTGACCCCGCGATCGCGCAGTACGGCCACGATGCCGAGCTGCACGGCGAACAGCAGCGGCTGTGCGATCTCGGTGGCCTCCAGCTGCCAGTCGCCGGGCGGCAGGTGGAGTTCCTTGGCGACCGACCAGCCCAGCCGGGGGCTGAGTTCGGCATCGGCCTCCTCGACGGCCGCGTGGAAGACGGGCTCGTCGCGCATCAGGTCGGCCCCCATGCCGGCCCACTGCGAACCGTTGCCGGCGAAGACGAAGGTGACCTGGCCGCACGGGACGCCCTCTTCCACGGCCGCCGGCTCCCGGGCGGGAACGGCGGCGGCCCCGGCCGTGCCGGCCGTCCCGGTGTTCGTCCGGGTACCCAGGGCCGCGAAGCCCCTGGCTGCGTCCCGCGGCGTACGGGCGAAGACGGCCGCACGGTGTTCGTGCAGGCCGCGGCGCAGGCACGAGGTGTAGGCCAGGTCGTAGAACTCGTCCTCACCCGCGTGAGCGAGCCGCCGGGCCATGGCCGAGGCCGCTTCCGAAAGGGCCTGCGGCGTGCGGGCGCTGGCCAGCAGGGGCAAACCCTCAGGCGGCTGCCCGGGCGCTGACGAGGGGGCCGGGGCCGCGGGGGCCGCGGTGAGCGCGACATGGGCGTTGGCGCCGCCGAACCCGAAGGAGTTCACGCCCACCACGGGCCGCGCGCGGGCGGGCAGTTGCTGGGGCCGACTGGTCAGACTCAGGCCGAGCCCCGTGAAATCGATGTCCGGGTTCGGGGTGTCGGCGTGCAGCGACGCCGGAGCGATGCCGTGCCGCAGCACCAGCAGCGCCTTGCACAGCCCGGCGATTCCCGAAGCGGGCTCCAGGTGGCCGACGTTGGTCTTGATCGAGCCGATGGGCAGTGCGCCGGTGATACGGCGCACGCCCAGCGCCCGGCCGATCGCCTCGGCCTCCAGCGGGTCACCGGCCAGGGTCCCGGTGCCGTGCGCCTCGAAGTAGACCAACTCGTCGGGATCGACGCCGGCCTGCTTGTAGACGCGGCGAAGCAGATCCTCCTGCGCCCGAGCACTGGGCAACGCGACGCCCGTCGTACGCCCGTCGCTGTTGCTGCCGCTGCCCAGAACGACCCCGAGCACACGGTCGCCGTCGGCCAGGGCGTCCCGCAGCCGCTTGAGCACCACCAGGCCGCCGCCCTCGGCGCGTACGAATCCGTCGGCCTGCGCGGAGAACGCCGCGCAGCGCCCCCGTTTGGACAGCATCGAAGCCTGCGAGAACCCCACGTAATGCAGAGGGCTGAGCAGTACGTTGGCGCCGCCGCACAGGGCCGCCCTGCTGGTGCCCTCCCACAGGGTGTGACAGGCACGGTCCAGTGCCACGAGCGAGGACGAACAGGCGGTGTCCACCGTCATGCTCGGGCCGTGCAAGTCGAAGGCGTGGGACAGGCGGTTGGCGGCGAGGGAGGAGGCGGCACCCACCATCGTGTACGGGTTGATCTTCTCCAGCGACATCATGTTCAGCCCGCCGTAGGAGGCGTCCGAGATGCCGACGTAGACGGCCGTGTCCGAACCGGCGAGCCGGGCGGGGGAGATGGCCGCGTCGTCCAGCGCCTCCGCCGTCAGCTCCAGCAACAGCCGGTGCTGCGGGTCCATCTGCGTGGCTTCCTTCGGGGAGATCCCGAAGTACCCGGCGTCGAAGCCCGCGATGTCGTCCAGGAAACCGCCGGCCGCCGTGTAACTCCGGCCCGTGCGGGCCATGTCGGCGCTGACGAACCGGCGTGCGTCGAAGCGGTCTTGCGGCACCTCACCGACGGCGTCCCGTCCGTCGCGCAACGCGTCCCACAGCGAGTCCAGGTCGTGGACACCGCCTGGCAAGCGGCAGGATGCGCCGACGATGGCGATCGCCCGCTCCGGGGCATCGGGGGCCAAATGGTCCGTCATGAGCGCCCTTTCACTGTGTAGACAAGACAGCAACGCACCGTAGTTGTTCGCCGACCGGTGCACACGAAGGGTCACCAGGATTTGCCCGTGATTTCTGCGAACCACCTGAACGAGTGGTGCTGCCACGGGACATCACTCACCCCCGTGCGGGTGGTTGTGCGCGACCTGCCCCGTACCGCCCCCCGCGACCGGCCCTCTCCGCGTAGCGTCCGGACCTCCGTCCCCCCGCCCCTTCCCTCGCAAGGAGACCTCGTTGTCCGTGCTGCTCACCGGCGCGACCGGATTCCTCGGCTGCCGCCTCCTGCGCGAGTTGCTGGCCCGCGGCGAGGAAAGCGTCACCGTTCTGGGCCGTGGCATGGCTGAAGAACTGCGCGCCCGCGTCGAGGCCGCCGTGCGGTGGCTGGACACCCCGCCGCTGGCCCCCGAAGCGCTCGGCACCGTGCGTTACGTCAGCGGTGACTTGCTGCGACCGGGGCTGGACCTGGGCCCCGAGGAGCGGGCCCGGATCGCAGAGGGCCTCACCACGCTGTGGCACTGCGCGGCCCTGCCCCGGCTCGAAGGGGACCCGGCGCCGCTGCACCACGCCAACGTCATCGGCACCCGCCGCGTCCTGGACCTGGCCGACGAGGCCCCGGACGCCCGCCTGCTGCATGTGAGCACCGCCTACGTCGCCGGGCGACGCAGCACGGGCCACATCACGGAGGACGACCTGCGGGACACCGACGGCTTCCAGCTCCCCTACGAGGAGTCCAAGTACACCGCCGAACGTATGCTCCGCGTCTGGGCACAGGGCAACAGCCGCGATGTGACGGTGTTCAGGCCCAGCCTGCTGGTCACCGACCGGCCTGTCCCTCAAGGGTTGCCCGGCCAGCCGACCGATCTCCTGCTGCGCCTCGTGGAACAGATCATGAGCAGCCGGGCCGCAGCGGGTTCATCGCCGCCCACGCCGCCGGGCGGTCGCCGCGGCGAAGAGGAAACGCGCGCCGCACCCTTTCTGTACCGCCTGCAGGGAGACCCGCAAGCCAGCCTCAACCTGCTTCAGGCCGACTACGCGGCCCACGCCATGGTGCTGGCCGCATGCAGGGCCCGGCCCTCGACGGGTGTGCGCACCCTGCACGTCACACACCCCCACAACGTGGAGTTCGCGACCGTCGCAGCCGCCGTCGAGGCGCGCTTCCCGGGCCTGAAGGTGAGCATGAAGCCGACGCTGCCCCAGCCGACGGCACTGGAAAAGCTCGCCGCGAACTTCGCCGCCAACCCGCTGGCCTACAGCACACATCGCCGCACCTACGACCGTTCCCACCTGCTGACCGCCGTAGGAGACCTCCCAGACCCCGAGCCCGTCGACCACGCCTATCTGACCCGGGCCTTCGGGCGTGCGCCGGCCACCGTGACGTGACGAGCCGCCGACCGGGTGGCCTGCGGTGACAAACGGCCGCCGACCGGCGTTGCACATGCGGGACACGAGGAACTCACGCGCCCAGCCCCGGGGAAGGGACACACAGCATGAGGCGAACCGCAGCATCACGCGCCCGGCCGCGGCACCGCAGAAAGACGCGCCGGCCAGTCGGCAGCCGTACCGACTGGCGGCGCTTCGCGCTCGTCTTCCCCCTGACGGCTTTGCTGGCCGCGGGAACCATCGCCACGACAACGGCGGCCGAGATCCCCGTGTCCTTCGCCGTCGCGGGCTCCCCCTTCACCGTCACCGCACAACGGCTCAAGGCCACGGACGCGACCCAGTTCGCCTCCTTTCGCCGGGACGCCAAGGGTTCCGACCACCCGGTGGCCGTCGTCGGTCTCCGCAGCGCACGCATCAGCAACCTGTGCCAGTCCGCCGTGGCACACACCCCGCTGGGCACCGCCACGCTCGTCATCCGGTCCGGCGAGGACGAGCCGGTGCGCGCCAGCGGCATGGTCCTCGACCTCGTCGACCTCACCGGCGACATGACCTTCAGGTCCGTGGAGATGGGACGGGACGCCGCCACCTTGGACGCTTCCGGGCCTCAAGGCACCGCGGGGACGTACGGGCAGCAGGCACGTTCGCTGACCATCACGGACATGCGCCTGAAGGCGTGGTCGCTGACGGCCGGCATGTTCTCGCTGGCCGGCGCGAGCATGTCCGTGAAAGGAGGGGAGAAGCCATGCGCCTGACGGCGCGCCCGCGTCCTGTCGCCGCCTGCCTGTGCGTGGCTCTCGCCGGGCTGGAGCTCGGCGCTTTGCCCCTCGCACGCCCCAGCATGCTCGGCATCCAGGGGCTCAGCGCCGCCACCGCCCTGCTTCTGGCAGCCGCCCTCGTCGGCTGCGCCGTACACCTGTGGGCCCGACCGGCCAGGGCCCTCTGGGCCGGAACCGGCGCCATCCTGCTCGGCCTGCTGTCCTACCCCCTGGCCAACCTCGGCGGATTCCTCCTCGGCATACTGCTCGCCCTGACCGGCGGAGCGCTCGCGCTGGCATGGCGCACCACCGAGGACACACCCCCGACGGGCCGTGGATAAGCGGCGGACGGTGCGCCGCGCGGCGCTGTTGCTCGTCATCGGCTACGCGTTGGGTCACCTGCCCGGCTCACCCAGCGGCGCGCACGGCGCACCACCGTCCCCGCTCACGCAACCCGCCCCGCCCCACCACGGCCGGCCGCCGCACTCCTGCGAGGCCAAGGCCCTCCCTCGCTCCGCTCCGGCGAACAGCGCCGCGGAAACCGCAGCCCGTGCGGTACTGGCGTGCCTGAAGGACGCCGTCGACCAGCACGCCCCCTCCCGGCGCGGAGCCACGCTGCGCGCCGACGCGCTCACCGTCACCGGCCTGTACTGCGGGCCGAAGGGTGACGGCGGGTGCCGGGCCCGGCGGGTGACGCTGGACGGCGCACACGTCGGTTATCCCGGCCGATCGGGGGAGCCCGGTTCCTGCACGCACGCACGGCACATCACGCTCACCGGCGACGTCAGGCTCCGGGCCGACCTGATCAGTGGCCGCGCCTTCGGCCTGCTCCCGCTGTCCCTGTCCACGGCCACCGTGCCACCTGTCCCGTTCCCCTACCTTCATCTGACGGACGTCAGCGCCGCCGGCCTGTGGTCGCGCGCCCGCCACGCCACGACGCAGGGCGCCCGCATCACGCCCGGCGGAACGGGCCACGACGGCTGTCGCCACTGACCCGCTGACCGCCCCTGAAAGCGGCGGCCCAGCCGCACGCGACCGTCCGCGCGCAGGGCGGCACCGGATGAGCAGCATCGGGCGAGCGGCACCCGGATGTCGCTGCCCCCGGTCATGGCCGGTGAACAGGCGGGGGGCGAGCTGCGGCCGGTGCGGGTGGATGTGCCAGGGTGCCGGTATGGCATGGAATGGCGAGGAGTACCAGGCCCGGTTCGACCGCATCGCGACCGAGGGCGGGGACGTGCACGGCGAGGCCGAACTGGTGCGTTCCCTGGGGCCGTCCAGCGTCCTGGACGCGGGGTGCGGTACGGGCAGGGTGGCGATCGAGCTGGCGCGGCACGGGATCGACGTGGTGGGCGTGGACCTCGACGCGTCGATGCTGGCCACCGCCCGGCGCCTCGCGCCCGACATCCCCTGGCACTTGAGCGACCTGGCCGGTCTCGACCTCGGCACGTCCTTCGATGTGGTGGTGATGGCGGGCAACGTCCCGCTGTTCACCCCGCCAGGGACGGAACCTGCCCTGGTCGCCGGAGTAGCGGCGCATGTACGGCCGGAAGGCCGCCTGGTGGCGGGCTTCTCCGTGGACCGCGGGTACACAGCGGACGACTACGACGCGCACTGCGCGGCGGCGGGCCTCGTACGTGAGGCGCGGTACGCGACATGGTCCCGCGAGCCCTACACCGACGGCGCCTACGCGGTCTCGGTCCACCGCAAGCTCTGACCACCGCAAGTCCTGACTACCGCCTGATCCGGCAAGTCCTGACCACCGCTTGATCCGGCTCAAGGCGTTGCCCGGCTTTCGAGGACGCTGACCGAGGGCGGCGGACGTTCTCAGCGGTGCCGTTGGGGTGTGCGTCCAACGCTGCGGATGAGTCGCGGACGCGGGGCCCGCGCGGATGTACCGGGGTAACGGTCACTTCGCCGGTCGGGGGTTTTTGCGCTGGTTGGCATTGAAGCGCGCTTTCTTCTGGCGATTCCCGCACGTATTCATGTCACACCATTTGCGGGTGCGGCTTTGGCTGGTGTCGAAGAAGGCCGCTTGGCAGGTTGGTGAGACGCACAGGGCCAATTTCCCGTCCCGCTCCCCAGCGATGATGCTGATCGCGTCGGCGGCGATCACGCCGAGGGCGTCTTCCACGCGGGAAGCCGAGCTGAGGCGCCATCGCCGTTCACCTTCGGGCGTCAGGATCGCCGCGGCCCGGCCCTGGACGCTGCAGTCGTTGATGACTTGCACAGCGGGCGCAGGGAGAGCGACCTGGACCGCCGCCGCTGTCGCGGCGGCGTGGATCGACTCCCTCAGTTCCCGGGCGAGGTCGAGCTGGGCGCCGGTGCAGGAGTCCACCGCAAGGCCGTTCACCGCCAGCCAGTCGATGAGCCGGTGCGGCGTGGGAATGCGCTCCACGGCCTCGCCATGACGCTCCGACAGAGTCCCCGTGAAGCTGGTCGCCAGCACGCTGCCGAGGCGGAAGTCAGGGAAACCAGTACGCATGGAACCACCTTAGCCGGTTGCGGCGCGGCTCGGAGAACTGCTAGAACCGCCTTAGCCGGTTCCACGATGGCCAGGAGGTCTCATGCCCCGTCTCACCAGCGACGTGCAAGCATTTGAAGCCCACGCGACCGACGCCGACCTCGACGATCTGCGCGCGCGACTGGCCGCGGCGCGGCTGCCGGAGGCCGAGACGGTCTGTGGCGCCGAGCCCGGTCCTCGCCGATGGGAACAGGGGTTCCGCTCGCCGACCTCGTCGAGGTCGTGAACTACTGGCGCACCGGGTACAACTGGCGGACGTTCGAAGACCGGCTCAACCAGATCGGCCAGTTCCGCACGACCATTGATGATCTGGGAATCCACTTCCTGCACCGCCGATCCGCGCGCCCGGACGCCACCCCTCTGCTCTTGACGCACGGTTGGCCGGACAGCATCGCCCGGTTCGTCGATGTGGTGGACGAACTGGCGGACCCGAAAGAAGCAGACGCGCCGGCGTTCCACGTCGTGGTCCCGTCGTTGCCCGGCTTCGGCTACAGCGACAAGCCGGCCACCACCGGATGGGGAACCGAAAAGATCGCGGCTGCATGGGTGGAGCTGATGGAAAGGCTCGGCTACAGCACGTTCGCAGCCCACGGCGGCGATTGGGGAGGCAATATCACCACGCTGCTCGGCGGCAGATTCCCGGCGCACGTTCTCGGCATCCACACAACGTTCGCGGAGGGACCGCCCGGGTTGACAACGGACGGGCTGACGGCGGTCGAGCGCAAGTGGACCGAGGAAACCCGCGATTTCTGGCGCCACCGCGCGGCGTACGCGAAGCAGCAGGCGACCCGGCCGCAGACCATCGGCTACTCGCTCGTCGACTCACCGGTCGGGCTTCTTGCCTGGGTCCTTGACAAGTTCGCCGAGTGGTCGGATACCAACGACAGCCCGTTCGAGACGATTTCCAGAGACCGCGTTCTCGACGACGTCACCCTGTATTGGCTGACGCGGACCGGCGCATCGGCGGCCCGTATCTACTACGAAAGCCACAACTCGCTGGACCCCGAACTCCGGGTCGACGTCCCGTCGGCACTCACCATGTATCCGCGCGACGTCGAGAAGTGCCCGCGCCCCTGGGCGCAGGAGCGGTACCGACAGATCGTCCGATGGCGGACACCCGAAAGCGGGGGTCATTTCCCGTCGCTGGAGGTTCCCGGGTATTTCGTCAAAGACCTGCGAGAGGGCCTCGCGGCAGTGCTTGCCGCTCATCGGTGAGCGCGGCTCGGCGACCGGGAAACTCGATCACCGTCCGACCCGGCTCAAGGCGTTGCCCGACCCGTAGCGGTTTCGCGGTGCCTGTCCGTGGGGTCAGTGGGCGAGGCGGGGGAAGAGGGTCTCGGCGCTCTTGCGGTCGATGGCTTCTGCCTGGCCGGAGGTGAAGTCCGGGTAGGTGTCGAGGAAGTGGTCGTAGTAGCTGCCGGCCTCCTGCGGAGCGAAGGGCCAGTCGCTGCCGTAGAGGACGTGGCCTGGTGCGGCGAAGGCGAGCAGAGCGGGTAGGGCGCTGGGGCTGGCGGACAGGGCGGTGTCGAAGTAAAACCGCTTCAGGTCGCGCAGGATGTCCTCGGCCTTGCGCTCGCGGTCGACGACGGTGGAGGTCAGGCCGGTGAAGCGATACGCGGCGTAGGGGAGGAAGCCGCCGCCGTGAGAGAGGATCACCCGCACGTTCGGCCAGCGGTTCATAACGCCGTTCAGCACCAGGTTGAGGGCGCTGCGTGTGGTGTCGAAGACGTAGTCGGCGAGCGGCGCGGGGGTGCCAGGGAGCAGGTCCATCGGGGGCTGGGCAGGGTGGACGAAGACGTTTGCGCCCCGGCGGTCGAGTTCGGCCCACAGCGGCTCGAAGTCCGGGTCGCCGAGATAGCGGCCACGGGCGTTGGACATCAGTACGACGCCGTCGGCGTGCAGGTTGTCCAGCGCGTGGACGGCCTCCGCCACGGCGGCGTCGACGTCGGGCAGCGGGATGCTGGCGAAGTGGCCGAAGCGGTCCGGGGTGTCCTTGACGACCTCGGCGCCGTACTCGTTCACCGCACGCGCGAGATCCCGGGCCTGCGCGTCGTCGCCGAGGTGGACGCCTGGAGCGGTGACGGACAGGACGCCGGTGGCGATGCCCTGCTGGTCCATCATCGCGATCGCGCTCTTCGGGCTCCAGTCCGGGACGGCCCAGCCGCCGGAGTCGAGGCCCTGCGCGGCGAGGGTCTCGCCCCAGACCGGCGGAACGATGTGCTGGTGGACGTCGATGCGAGCGGGAAAGGACATTTACCTTGCTCTCTAACAGTTAGCTTGCTAATGATTTCTCTTCAGTAAGCTAACGGTCATGCGAGAAGCAGGCAAATCCGAGACCGGCAGCGCCCCTGGCCTGCCCGGGGAGCCCGGCGTCGAAGATCTGGCCCAGGCCGCCGACCGGCTCTTCTACGCGATGCGGCGCTCGCGGGCCGCCACCGTCGGCCAGTACGCCGCCGGCCTGTCCCTGGCTCAGCTGGCCCTGCTCACCCCCCTCGCCGAGGGCGCCGGCGATGAGGGCCTGCCCGTCGGCCGCCTGGCCGCTCACGCCGAGGTCAGCGTGCCCACCGCCACCCGCATGCTCAAGCAGCTGGAGGGCAAGAACGTGGTCACCCGGCGCCGCTCACCGCAGGACGAGCGCCAGGTCCTCATCCGCCTCACCCAGGAAGGCGCCGAACACCTCGCCGTCATGCAGGCCCAGCTGCGCGCACGCCAGTACGCGGCTCTGTCGCAGTTCACTCCGCAGGAGCGGCACGTACTCGCCGCACAGCTGCACCGCCTCGCCGGCGTCATCAGCGAGACCACTCCCAGGCCGGCCGGACCGGCGGCGGACGAGGGCTGAGCAACCAGCCGACGGATCTCACTGACCTCGGCTGTTTCGTTCCGGTCGTCAGAACGCCGGCCCGGGTGTGCCGTTGGCTGGCGCGCGGTGGGCGCGGATCGAGCCGTTATTTCCTGAATTAGTTACCGAGCACCGATGCGGGGCGCCCGTGAGGGGACCACCGTGACGTGAGGCGATCGACGCGATCGCCTGGAAGTCCCGGACCGGTCGCAGCGGGCGCACCCGCCCGAGAAGTACGGCAGCTGAGAGGTGCCTGCAACCGGCTGCGGGTGTGGGCTGTCGGCGGCATCTGGGAACGGGTGTTCACCGCCCTCATGGCCCAGGCCGGCGCCTACGAGGATCCGAACCGGGCGGAATCAGCACCCGTGACGAGAAGACCGCGACCATCTACCTGGCCGACTGCACATTGCGGGCATCTTCCTCCGGCCCGCTCGGTGATCCGAACGGAACGGCCCAACAACTCATCGGTCTTCTCCGCGCCCTACCTCGCCTTCACGAGGCTTGGCCCGGTGAGAGGGCGGGGCGGGAGAGGCCACCGGTCCAGGGGGCCTCGAAGTCGGCTGCGGTGAGGGTGATGCCGGTCAGGACGCGTACGGCGAGGATGAGGCAGCCTTCGGGCTCTTCGGTGGCGGCTTCGCCGGTGGGTTCACAGTCGGGGGAGGCGTCGAAGCCGGCCGCGGTGAGGGAGCGAACGACGGGGTGGGCGGCGTCCACGCTGCCGGAGGGGCCGTCGAAGTAGCCGCCGGACAGGTCGAGGCGGCCGAGTACGGCGCCGTCATGGGCGATGGTGGCCGTCTTCGTGTCGGGGTCGCGATAGGCGCTGATGGCGGTGCGGCCGTCAGTGGCGAGGGTGCGCAGGACATCGTCATCGAAGCCGATCCAGCTTTCGAATTCGATGGTGAGGGCCCAGCCGCCGGCCATGTCGCGGCCGAGGACGAAGGCGCCTTCACCCTGGTGCTCTTGGAGGAAGTGTGCGGCTTGGTCCACGCCCTCGGGGCAGGGGACGGGGTTGGCGACGCCCATGAGGCGGAGGGTTTCGGCGAGCGGGCGGGAGGCGAGTGCTACGCACCAGCCTTCGCCGAACATCTCGTCCAGGTCCACGGTGTCGGGCCTTCCTGCTCGGGTTCGTTGGTCATTGTGCCCAGACGGCGTGCGGCTGCTGTCCGCTGGTCAGGGCTCCGGTTCGGACTTGCCGGCGGAACTTCCGCGCGCCGGTGGTGGCTTCATGTGAGCAGGCGACGGGAGTACGTAGCCGGCCTGGCGCTCTTCCAGCGCAGAGCGCAGCTTGCGGAGCACGGCTTTGGGCTGCCGCCGTAGACCTCGACAGCCGCGACAACTCAGCCGGCGCGGTGCCCCGCATCGAGAAACCGGCCGGTCATGCGGGCGGCCGGCTCCGGCTGGGTCGCGAAGACGGGAGTGTGGTATGTGCAACTCCGGGCCCATCGCTGCGTGTTCACGCAGCCCCGCGTGGACGAGGGAGACAGCGACTTGCGCGTTTCCGATCCTGCCGGGGGTGCCGGTGCGCTGGCGCCGGCACTGGACGCCGACAGTGTTCGTGCCCTTCTTCACGTCCCCGGTCTCGTCGACCACCAGCGCTGCACCTTCGTCGCGTGGATGCTCCAGGACGTATTCGGGCACGTCATCGCGCAGGGCGTCGGCATCCCGTGGGGTCCGGGGCATCCCATCAGGCCCGGGCGAGCGGGTGCTGCATGCCACCCGGGGTGGCCTCTCCGGCCCACTCGGCGACGCTCCAACAGTCTTTGCGTGGCAGCTCCGACAGCATTCGCATCATCAGCTCCCGTGCCCGGCACCGGAGTTCATCCCGGGCGAACCGGCCGGCTACCCGGCTCATCAGGCCCTCGAACGCTTCCTGCGGCGAGCAGGGTCCACGCTGTGACCGGCGGCCATCGCAAGATCCGTCAGTCTTCCCACGCCGATGATCAGCGGTGGCCGCAGCCTTCCAGCAGCCGACCCACGAGCAAGGTCAAGTTCTACGGCTGGAGATCGCGCTGATACCAAGTGCCTGACTTGCCGCCGAGATCGGCCGGGACGGCAGAGCCAACCGGGACGAACCGGGCCCTGGTCAAGACTTTCTGGGACGCGGCGTTGTCGTGGGAGGTGGCCGCCCGCAGCGTGCGCAGGCCGTGCGTCGCGGGCGCCATCCGGCACAGCTTCCGGACGGTCGCGGTTGCCACGCCGCGGCCGGCGGCCCGCTCCGCGACCCGGTAGCCGAGTCTGGCAGTGCCATCCTCCAAGTCGTACAGGTTGAACCTGCCGAGCACCGAGCCGTCCTCCGCGACAAGCACGTAGAAGGCGCAGATGCCGGCCTCCTGCTCGGCCAGCGAGGCGTTGTACCGGTCGGTGAACTGGTCGAAGAAGTCGTCGCCGCGGTCGGAGACCGACGCAGCGAAGTAGGTGCGGTTCGCCAGCTCGAAGGCCAGGACCGCCGGTGCGTGGCCGGCATGCAGCCGCTCCAGCTCGGGCATTGCCCGACCCTACCGAGATCGTTCGCTGAGGCCACCTGAATTCCCGCAGGCGGCAGACAGCGCGCGCCGCCACCCTGACCGGCAGGGGCAGGGGGAGAGCGGCCGAGGGGTGGGTTGCTGGAAGACCTGGGAGCGGATTGAAAGGGCGCAGCCCGATGCACCCGGAGACCCACCCCGAGACCCACCTCGTCCTGCACCATGCCCGCGCCGCCGAACTCCGCGCCGAAGCCGACGCGTACCGTCTCGTCTCCGCGGACCGGCGCCGCCGGGGCCTTCGTACCCGCCTCGGCTGGACCCTCGTTGAGGTCGGCCTGCGGCTGGCGGCCGAGCCCAGGACCGCAGCCGCTGTTCCTTGACTTGACTACGTCATCGGGTGGGCGTCCAGCGTCCTGGTACGGCGCTGGACGCCCATTCCGCGTTCTGACGTGTCAGCGCTTGGGCAGTGCGAGGGCACAGGCGGCGAAGATGACTGCGAAGGCGGCCTGGACAACAAGACAGATCGCGAGTGCTGTCGTGTAAGCCTCAGCGACTGGGGCTGACGAGCTGGCCATCGCCGCGCCGAGAAGCCCGCCGGTCACGGCCACGCCGAGGCCCATCGCGGCCTGCTGAGTGGTTTGCAGCACCCCGGATGCCGCTCCTGCCGAAGCCGGCGGCACGTCGGTGATCATCGCGCCGACCAAAGGCCCGAACATGAGTGCCTGGCCGACGCCGACGCCGACCAGCAGAGCGCCGAGTGTCCACGAGCTCAGCTCGGCACCCTGCGAGAAGACGCATGCCGCGGTCACTGTCAGCAGTACTGCCTGGACAACTCCGCCGATCGTCAGCAGCCGGCGGAACCCGAAGCGGGGAGCCAGCCTTCCCGACCAGATCGACACGACGAGGAAGCACAGGGCGAAAGGCAGCAGCACCAGCGCCGCGCGCATCGGGGACCACCCGAGGCCGGTCTGTGTGGACAGCGCGTAGAGGAACGTGAACGCGCCGAACGCGGACTGGAGCATCAGCGCCATCACCAGGCCGAGCCGGTACGACCTCAACCGGAACAGGGGCGGCGGCACAAGGGGTACACGGTCGTCGCGGTGCAGCCGGAGCTGCCACCTCCAGAACGCGGCGAACAGTACCGGGGCCGCCACCAGCAGCGCCCAGCACCATGCGGGCCAGCCCAGTGCCCCTCCCTGGGACAGCGGGAGCAGCAGCGCGAGCAGTGCGGATCCGAGAAGTACCGTGCCGATCAGGTCGAGCGAACGGTGGCCCGGCGAGCTGGTGCTCGGCATCCAGCGCAGGGCGGCCATGAACGCCAGAACGCCCAGGAGAACGTTCACCGCGAAGACCATGCGCCAGGGGGCGCCAAGCAGGGGGACAGACAGCAGTACGCCGCCGAGGACCTGGCCGACGGCCGTGGCACCGCCCGCGGTCGCGCCGAACAGGGCAACTGCCCTGGCGCGTTCCCGTCCCTGGGTCGACGCCGTGATCGTCGCCAGCACCTGAGGGACCATCGCCGCCGCGGAGACACCCATGAGCGCGCGAGCAACCAGCAGCACGGTGATGTTCGGGGCGGCGGTCGCCAGCAGTGAGAACGCGGTGAAGCCCGCCATGCCGATGAGGAAGAGTCTGCGTCTCCCGTACAGATCTCCGAGCCGGCCACCGATGACCATCGGCACAGCGAAGCCCAGGGCGTATATGGACACCACCAGCGACTGTTCGGCTGCTGAGGCGCGCAGTGAGGCACCGATGTCGGGCACGGCGATGCCGGCCGCGGCGAAACTCACCACCGACAGCAGCAGGGCCGTCAGCGTGGTGAGGAGCCCGGCCGTGCCCAGCGTCGGGGGCGTGGTCGCCTGAGTGCTCGATGGGGGCGCCGGGGCGCCGGCGTTCTTGTCGTCGCTCTCAGAACGTAGGGACGGTGGGGTAGGTGTTGTGGTCATCAGTCCATGCTGGTGGTGGGCTCATCCTGTTACCAGGAGCCTGTTTATGCAGGTACTGACAGCACCTGGCTCACAGTTCGCGGGTGGAACAGGATGGAGACCGCATCCCCTGTGATCAGCCGTGAGCTCGGCGACTTCTTGCGTACCCGACGCGAACGGCTGACTCCGGAGCGGGTGGGTCTTCCTTCCACCGGGCGGCGCCCCAAGGCACCGGAGATTCAGCCCTTGGGGGTGAGTGCCGTGGCCAGACGATCGGCAACGTGCCGCGCGACCGGTTCGAGGAGCTGGTGACGGAGTGGGTGGGGCTGGTACACGCGGTGGCCCGGTGCCGGTTCGCGGTGGGCGACATGGCTCTGGAGAGTGAGCCGTTACGCGGTCACGGCGGGCACCAGCCCATCGAGGATATCGAGGACGAGGAAACGCTGAGCGTGGAAGCCTCGCTCAGGACTTTCACTGAGGAGATCGGGGCGTCCTTCCACACGGTCCAGACGGTCCGCACGTATCGCTGGGTAACGGGGCGATGGCCTGACGAACAGCGGCAGGAGGGCGTGTTGTTCGGGGTGCACCGGATACTGACGTCCGCGCCGGATGCGTTCGAGCAGAGCCAGGGCCCCGCCGGTGAACGAGCGCACGGGTCGGTGCCAGTGGAGCGGGAATGCGGTCAAGCGGGCCGCGGGCTTGGTCGACGGCCCGCCGGTCACGGTGCGGGAGAAAGTGGACAGCATCCGCGACCTCGCGGCCGACGAAACCGTGAGGGCCCTGACGGCTTGTGACCTGCTGCAGCGCCCGGAGGTGGCCTTCGGGCCATGGGGGACCGGCAGGTCAGGGAGCGGTCAATCAGGCCCAGTTCGACCGAACGGACCGAGCTCGTCGAGGAGGGCGAGGATTGAATCCGCGTCAGCGAGAGTCAGTTCCTCGACGAGTGGTGCTCCCTATGGTCGAGGTCGCACTCTGGCGTCGGTCCGAATTCGTCTCCGTAGAGACACCGGACCTGTTCCGTCAAGGTGCGGTACGTGTCATGGAGCCTTTGACGTCTTGATCCGCCGGAACGAACGTTGGGGTTTGTCCCGGCGATCATATGAGGGTGCCTTGGTGGTACTTGACCGCACATCGCGGGAGGGGTGGGTGAGCAGGTGGACAGAGATCGGCGGTATGAAGCGGTCATGGCGCTGCGAGAGCTCGGGCGAAGTCACGACTACCGTGACCGGGCGGATGCCGGTCACGGGCTGGCAGGCTTCGCCGAGAGGCAGGAGGCCGTCGGGCCACTGCTGGACCTCGTACTCGACCCCGGTGACACCTTCGTCACCCGGGTGACTGCGGAAGCCGTGCTCCGGCGAAAGGACAAAATCGGGTTGGCGGTCGTTGCCTCAGCGCTGGCAGTCGCTGACTCGAACCACAGCGATTGGATCCACACCGCAATCCTCGATGTGTTCAGCGTCTTCTCCAAGGACCGGGACGACGCGATGCAGCTGTGCGAGCAGCTGTTGCGGGACCCTGACGACCGCGCGGCTCTGGGGGCTCGTCAGCTGCACGAAATCCTGGCCGGGATCGACCCTGTTCTTCGCCCCGTGTAGCGCGGGGTCGACACTGTCGCGAGCACAGGTGCTCGAATCTCCCTCTGGAAATCCTGCCGGGTCCAGCCACGTCCATGAGCTGGACTGGCATTTCGCCAGCTGTTCGATCGGGAACGCGTCGGCGCTCAGCATTCTGGCGATGAGCCGCCGGCCGGGAAGGACACCCTTCTCGCAGCGCGTAAGCAGTTCCTCAGCCCGGGCGCCGGCGGAGACCCAGAAGCCGAGCAGGGCCCGGTCGCGGTGATACTTCAGCCCGGCGAACAGCGCGTTGAACAGCTCGTCCGGAATCCGCCGCGGGATGCGCTTGCGGTCCTTCGGCCGGTAGCGGTCCTGCCGCTCGGGGCGGAAGGAGTCCATTCGGGGCGGAATGGGTCCATCGGGTTGTGACGCTTGTGCGCCATCGCCGTATTTGGGATACCCGGGTTGTTCTGCCGGCGGCGGAACACCGGCCGGACCGGGCTCGACGATCACTACAGTCCAGACCCATGACAACGATTACGACGCGTACGGTCGAGTACCCGGCCGACGGGTTGACGATGATCGGGCACCTCGCGCTCCCGGCCGGTGTCGACCACCGGCCCGCGGTGCTGCTCGGACCAGAGGGCACGGGGCTCAGCGACGTCGAGCGCCGCAGGGCCGATGCCCTCGCCGAGCTGGGATACGTAGCGCTGGCCTTCGACCTTCACGGTGGGCGCTATCTGGCCGACCCCGAGGAGATGCTGGCCCGTTGCATGCCGCTGCTCGACGACCCCGACCGGATGCGAGCCATCGGCCACGCGGCGCTCGACGTGTTACGCACCGAACCGCGGACCGATCCTGACCGTATAGCCGCCGTCGGCTACGGCACTGGGGGCGCCATCGCGCTGGAACTCGGGCGCGACGGCGTCAACCTGCGCGCGATCGGGACAGTCAACGCAACTACCACGGGCCGACCGGGCGAGGCGGTGCACATTCGCTGCCCGGTGTGGGCCGGGGTCGGGTCGGAAGACCCGATCATGTCGCCCGCGCAACGGAGCGCGTTCACCGCTGAGATGCAGGCCGCGGGCGTCGACTGGCGCCTCGCGGTCTACGGCGGCGCCTTGCACGCCTTCCACCATCCGCCGGTCGACCACCCCATGGTCCCCGGCGTCGGCTACCACCCACAGCACGCGCAGCGAGCCTGGCGCGACGTCGTCGACCTGCTCGATGAGTGCATTCCCGTAACGGAGTGATCTGGTCAGCAACCGCGATCCCGGGCCGCGGGCCAGGCCGGTAGACCGCCACCAGCTCCGGTCTGTGGGACATCACCGCAGCTCAGAGAAATTGTGACGAGGCGCCTTGCGAGAGTGCTCCCACTCGGCGGCGGGAACCGGCTCCGCCTGATGACAGGGCCCATCCGGCTTCGGGGGCATCCGGGTCGGTGTTCTCCCTGCGCATCATCCCGGGCTACCGGATCTGAACCCGAGCGAGGGTGTTTGGCCGCTGGCCGCTGGCCGAGCGTGACAGCGAAAACCTCGCCGCCGCAGACCTCAGCGAGATCACCCGCGCGGTCAGACACCGGCTCAGGCAGCTCCAGTACGCCGAAGTAGCGCCGGCACCAACAGGGTTGCCGGACGTGACGGGGTGCTTTCAGCGGAGCCTCGGTCGGGAGTGCGCCTCCCGTCCGTGCGAGCCCGGGGGTGTTCGTCGCTTCAGAACACGCGGTCGCGGTGGATGTGGTGCGGGATGAGGTCGAGGAAGGCGTGCAGTGCGCGGGTCGGCGGGCGGGTTGCCGAGGCGACCACGCTGAGCGTCCAGGAGAGACGGGCGTCCACGAGAGGGACGACCCGCACCGCGTCCCCGGCCGGCTCCGCGAAGTCCGGGGGGAGCAGCGCCACGCCCAGGCCGTGTGCCACGTAGTCCGCGATCGTCGTGATGTCGGAGACCTCGATCAGCACACGGCGGGACAGCTCCGCCCTGGTGAACGCGTCGTCCACGAGCTGGCGTTGGCCGAAGCCCGCGGGCATGTCGACGAAGGACTCGTCGGCGATGTCCCGCACTCGCACGCTCTTCCGGCCGGACAGGCGGTGGTCGGCGGGGACCAGCAGTTGGATGTCGTACTTCTTGATGGCCATCGTCCTGAGCTGGTCGTCCTTGAGGTTGGCGCCCACGAAGGCCACGTCGATGTGCGACTCCTTGATCTTCTCGATCAGCCCGGAGGTACCGCGCTGCGAGGTCTCGGTGCGCAGCCGGACCTCGGGGTGGCGCCGGTGGAAGTCGCCCGCCAGGGCGGGCACGTCGATCACGGTCAGCCCGCTGAGTACGCCCACGGTGAGGCTGCCGCGCAAGCCCTTGGCGAGCGGCTCCACGGCGGCCCGGGCCCGGTCGAGGGACTCGATCGCGGTGCGCGCTTCGGGCAGGAACGCCGAACCGGCCTCCGTCAGCCGTACCGACCGCGTGGAGCGGAGCAGCAGTTCGGCTCTCAGCTCCTGCTCCAGGGCCTTGATACCGGCCGAGAGCGTGGACTGCGTGACGTGCAGCCGCTCGGCCGCCCGCGTGAAGTTCAGCTCCTCGGCGACCGTGAGGAAGTACTCCAGCCGTCTCTGGTCCACACCCACTCCTGATTAATCGGTGCTGGCGATCGCGTATTCGGGAACATTCGTTGGACACGATAGCCGGGGGAAACGACCGTTGTCTTGCGGGCCGACGCCCCGCCCACGGAACGTCAACGAAAGAGATCCATCATGCGCGTACTGCTCACCGGCGGCACCGGCTACATCGGGGCCGCGGTGCTCGACCGGCTCATCTCCGGGGGACATGAGGTGGCCGCCGTGGTCCGCTCCGCCGAAAAGGCCGAGCCGGTGCGGGCCAAGGGCGCGGAGCCGGTGATCGCCGACCTGTCCGACGGCCACACCCTGGAGGAACTCGCGGCCGTGCGGGACGGCGTGATCCATGTGGCCTCGCCGGGTGACGAGACCAGCGCGGCCGTCGACGAGACCGCCGTCGCGAGCTTCCTGCGCGCGCTGCGGAACACGGACCGGCCGTTCGTGCACACCACCGGCATCTGGGTGCACGGCAGCGGTTCGGCGATCACCGAGTCGACCGCCATGAACGCCCCGCGGCTGGCCGCCTGGCGGGTGCCGCTCGCCCAGCGCGTACGCGAGGCGCGGGGCGTCCGCACCTCGGTGGTCGCCCCGGCGGTGGTCCACGGCCATGGCGGCGGCCTGCTCAACCTCGTCGCCGCCGGTCCGCGAGGTGCCGGAAAGACTCCGGCGCTCACCATGGTCGGCCCCGGTGACCAGCACTGGAGCACCGTACACGTGGACGACCTGGCCGAGCTGTACGTACTCGCGCTGGAGAAGGCACCGGCCGGTTCCTACTTCCTCGGCACCGGCGGCGTGAACCCCACCGTGCGGGAGATCAGCGAAGCGGTGAGCCGCACCGTCGGCCTGGCCGGACGGGTCGAGTCCGAGCCGGTCGTGCAGACGCTGGACCGGCTGGGCCTGCTCGGCGAGGCCCTGCTGCTCGACCAGCAGGCCGCGGGCGACACCGCCCGACGGGTGCTCGGCTGGTCGCCGAAGGGTCCTTCGATCCTCGACGACATCGCGAACACGGACTTCTGACCGGGACCGCGCCCCGCCGGGACGACCGGCCCGCTCCGGGCGCACCCCTTTTGCCGCTTGAAGGAATCGACATGAGCACTCCCACCGCACCGCCCGAACCGGGCCGCCGTACCGCCGGGCCCGGTCCTCAGCCGCCGGGGCACTCCCGCCCGGCCGTTCAGCGCGGCGGCTACCTGGCCGTCGCGGCGGCCATCGCCGCCGGCATGGTGGTACCGGTACAGGCCCGTCTGAACGGCGAGCTCAGTCATCGCCTCGACGATGGCATCGCCGCTGCGGCCATCAGTTTCACCGGCGGGCTCGTGCTGCTGTCCGTCCTCGCGCTCTTCTCCCGAGGACTGCGCGGTGCGCTGGGCCGCCTGGTCGGGGCAGCCCGCGAAGGCCGGTTTCCCCGCCGCTATCTGCTGGCCGGTGTACTCGGTGGCACGTTCGCCCTGGCTCAGTCGACCGCCGCGCTGGTCACCGGTATCGCCGTGTTCACCGTGTCGGCCATCGCAGGCCAGACCCTCGCCGGGCTGATCGTGGACGCCCGGGGCATCGGCGGCGGTCTGCGGCAACGCCCGGTCGCGGCGCGGCTCACGGGAGCGGCCGTCATCCTGGTAGCCGCGGTCGTCTCCGCCCTGCCCCGCTTCACCGACACCCCGGCACCCGTCGAGATCGTCCTGCCGGCCCTCGCCGCGATAGCCGCCGGCTTCCTGCTCGGCGTGCAGCAGGCCCTGAACGGGGCGTCGGCCGCCGCGTCGGGCTCGCCCCTCGCGGCGACCTGGCTCAACTTCTGTGTCGGAGCGGTGTTTCTCGTCGCCGCCTGGGGCGTGAAGACCCTCTTCCAGGGGACGTCGGGGCACCCGCTGCCCACCAGTTGGTGGGTCTACCTCGGTGGCCTGTGCGGCGTGGTGTTCATCGGCGCCTCGGCGCTCCTCGTACGCCGCATCGGTGTCCTGCTGCTCAGCATGGCCTCGATCGCGGGACAACTGGCCAGTTCGATCGCCCTGGACTTCCTGGCCCCCTCCGGCGGCCAGTCTCCCTCCGTCCTCACCATCGCCGGCGCGTTGCTCACCTTCGCCGCCGTCTGGATCGCCTCCCGGCGACCGCGTGGCACGACCGGGCAGTGATCACCCCTTCGCCCACGGACAGAACAGTGCCGTACATGGCACGAAAGGAACGAAAGATGTCTCACGGCCAGACCGACCAGCCCAACCAGATCGACCAGACCGACCAGCCCAATGAGGCCCGGAACAAGGACCGCATTCTGATCAAGGGTGCGTATCTGATGACGCAGGACGAGGAGCTCGGCACCCTGGTGGGTGACGTGCTCGTCGCCGACGGCAGGATCACCGAAGTCGGCCGGGACCTGTCCGACGACCGGGCCCGGATCATCGACGGCACAGGCAACGCCGTGCTGCCCGGCTTCATCGACACCCACCGCCACAACTGGCAGGGCGCGCTGCGCAACCTGGGCCCCGCCTGGACCTACCAGGAATACCGCAACCAGGTGCAGATCGGCCTCGGCCAGCACTTCGACCCCCGCGACGTGCACACCGGCAACCTGGCGGCGGACCTGATGTCCCTCGACTCGGGGGTGACGACGGTGCGGGACGAGTCCCACATCAGCAACAGTCCCGAGCACTCGGACGCGGCGATCGCGGCGCACTGGGAGTCGGGCATCCGGGCCGTCTTCGACCACGGGTGGCCGTCCACGGAGGCCGAACAGTGGCAGTTCGGCAGTGACCGTACGCACCCCGAAGACATCCGGCGCATCCGCAACGAGGTCCTGTCCGACGACTCGGCACGGGTCACGCTGAACGCGATGCTCCGCGGCCCCGAGCTGTCCACCGCCGATGTGGCCGAGCGGGACATCCGGCTCGCCAGGGAACTGGACCTGCGCATCAGCATGCACGTGGGGCTCGGCGAGTGGGGGGCGAAGCAGCAGGCCGTCCGGCAACTTGAGGAGTCGGGGCTGCTGGCCTCGGACATGACGTTCATCCACCTGTGCACGTCGACCGACGAGGAGCTCAGGATGCTGGCCGCGCGCGGCGCCACCGCGTCCGTGGCCGGCGCCCTGGAGGTCTTCATGCCGGGCCTCGGCCAGCCCGCCACCAACCGGCTGCTGGCCGCCGGTGTCCGCCCGAGCCTGAGCGTGGACACCGAGACGATCGTGAGCGGCGACATGTTCGGCGTCATGCGCGCGACGCTCGCCTATCAGCAGTTGATCCTCGCCGGCGCTGCCGGTCCGATGGACCGTGTCCCCGGCCTGCCCACGTTCGATGCCGCCGACCTGCTGTCCTTCGCGACCATCGAAGGCGCTCGCGCGGCGGGGATCGACGACCGCACCGGCAGCCTGACCCCCGGCAAGGCGGCCGACCTCGTCATGATCCGCCTCGACCACGCCAACATGCTGCCCGCCACGGACGCCGCCGCCACGATCGTCGCCGGCGGGCACGCCGGCAACGTCGACCTGGTCATGGTGGCCGGTGACGTCCTCAAGGAGAACGGCGTACTGAAGGGCGGCGACGCCGTCTTCGACGAGGCGGCGGCCTCCCGCGACCGACTGTTCCACGCCGCGGGCATGCCGCTCCCCGCCTGAACCGGGCGGCCACGGACGGGAGGACGGTGCCGCCCGTCCGGCGGATGCGCGTGACCGTGGCACGCCGGTGCCGGGCCTGCTTCGCCCGCAGCCCCTCGGGTTTTGGGTGAACGGGCGCGGCACGATGAGCCGTTGGCCTGCGGCGTCTCAGTCCTGGGGTGCTGCCGACCCCGTTCGGGGAAGGGCGGCGGAGGCCCTCGCGCGTCAGCGGATGCCAGAGGGGGCGGGCGTCGCTCTCGCGAAGTTGCGGGACATGTCCGCGCTACCGAGGACCTTCGCCTCCGCACCGCGCGGCTGACAGCCGGCCGGGAGCGTCTCCCGCTCGGCGCGGCCCGGAGCGCCGGAGCGTACCGGGTGGGAGAGGCTGGGACCCGGAGGTGGTGGCGGTGGGCGCATCCGGAGGCAGGTGGGGAACGGCGCGGCTCCTGGCCCGCTGCGCTCTTCTGGCACTGGCTGCCGCACTCGGCGTCCTGCTCCTGGCGCTGGTGGAGGCCGGCCCGCTGATCTTCCTGAGCGGGCTCGGCGGCATTGTCGTCTCCGCCGTGGGGCTGTGGTGGCTGGGCGCCCGCCGTGGCCCGCTCCGGCTGCTCGGTGCGCTCCTTGCGGTCGGGGCACCACTCGGAGCGCTTCTCCACTGGATCCGGGAAGACGTGTGGGGCCACGAACTCCTGGCCCTCGCGCTGTACGGCGTGGCTCTGATCTGTGCGCGGGCCGCCCTGCGCGCCACCGGGGAGGCGTACGTGATGCGCGGCAGGACCGGGCCGGCGCCCCGGCGGCCCGTACTGATCATGAACCCGGAGTCGGGCGGTGGAAAGGTCGGCCGCTTCGGGCTGGTGGGGCAGGCGGAACAGATGGGCGCCCAGGTACACCTGCTCGACACACAGGGCGGCGGCCCTGACGTGGAGGCGCTGGCGCGCGGGGCCGTGGCCGAGGGCGCCGATCTGCTGGGGGTGGCGGGCGGCGACGGCACTCAGGCGCTGGTCGCGGCGGTGGCAGTCGAACACGATCTCCCGTTCCTGGTGATCTCGGCAGGAACGCGCAACCACTTCGCCATGGACCTCGGCCTCGACCGTACGGATCCGGCCCGTTGCCTCGACGCGCTGACCGACGGCGAAGAACTCCGCGTCGACCTGGGCTCGGTCAACGGGCGGCCCTTCGTCAACACCGTGTCGTTCGGGGTGTACGCGGACATCGTCCAGCGCCCCGAGTACCGCGACGCGAAGTCGGAAACCGCCTTCGGTCTCCTGCCCGACCTGCTCGGGGAGAAGGACCGACGCCTGCAAGTGACCGCCGGTGAGCGACAGCTCGCCGGGCAGCAGGCGGTCCTCGTCAGCAACAACGCCTACGCCACCCCAGATCTCACGGCCGCGAGTCTGCGGACCCGGCTCGACGGGGGCAAGCTCGGAATCATCGGCGTGCGGGTGGAGGACGCGGTCCAGGTGGCCGACGTGGCCCTGCGCGAAGAGCGCTCGCCGGCGCTCAACTTCCTGACGGCACGCCGAGCGGAAATCTCAGCCGAGGCCGAGAACATCCCTGTCGCGGTCGACGGTGAGGCACTCACGTTGCCCACCCCCGTCCTCTGCACCGTGCGCCGGCGAGCCCTGCGCGTCCTCGTCCCCCGCACCCGCCCCGGGACAAAGGCGCCGAGTTCTCCCCTGAACTGGCGATGGATGACCGCACTCGCCATGGGACGCACACGATGAGGCACCTACGCCGATCGACGGTCCGCCCGCGCGGTGACCGTGGGCCTCGGCGGTGTCGCACGGACGGGGCGGATCAGCTGCCCGGTGGACGAGTGGCCGATTCCGGGCTGATGAGGGCTCCCGTTCTCCGGTGTGGCGCAGGACCCGCCGGTGAGCGGAGGGGTCGGCGCCGAACCAGCGGTGGCGGGCCCGGCTGAGGGCACTCTGCTCGGCTCCGCCTTCCTCGTCCTCGTCGCCCTCGTCGCCCTCGTCGCTCACCCGTCGGTCTCCCTGTTCGATGCCTCGTGAGGCCCCCGCACCTTTCTCGTAACGACTGTTGTGTTTAATTGGAGGGCGCCCTACCGTGCTCTCAACTCACCACCGCGGGACGGGCATGAGGGAGGAGGGTGATGGACGAGCCGGTGCGGGAAACGTTCCGGAACGACGGCGCCGTCCACTCGAAGGACTGCCTTGATGTGGAGGACTGCCTCGACGCGGCGCAGCCGGCCCAGTGCCGCGACGCCTTCGACCGGGCCGTCGCGAACCCCACCCGGATGCTTCGTCGACCAACGGTCGCCCCGCATCTGTCTTCAACTCTCCGGTACCGCACGCGATGTGAACCCCGGACCGTAAGTCCGATCGAAGGAAGCAGACATCATGGAAACGCACACCACCGGATACGCGGCGGTGGAGTACGGCGAGGTCAGCGTGCTGGTCGGCGCCAACAACGGGGCCTACCCGTACGGCAATTCGCTGCTCGTACGGGGCACGACCGAGTCGCTGGTCGTGGACCCCTCCCTGTCGCTCGTCGACGGTGCGCCGCCCGCCGACGCCGTCCTGGTCAGCCACGCGCACGAGGACCACATCGCCGGGCTCGGCAGCTACGACGTGCCGGTCCACGTCCATGAGGCCGACCTCGACGGGCTGCGCTCCTGCGAGGCACTGGTCGCCGGGTTCGGCCTGCCGCCGGAGGCGGCCGAGGCGGCCGACGCGGTGCTGCGGGATCAATTCCACGTACGCGGGCGGCCGGACGCGAAGGGACTTGCCGACGGTACCGTCTTCGACCTGGGCGGGCGCACGGTGACGGTCGTACACCTTCCCGGCCACACGGCGGGCCACAGCGGCTTCCTGATCGAGCCGGACGGCTTCCTGTTCGTCGCGGACATCGACTTGACCTCCTTCGGGCCGTACTACGGCGATACCGGCAGCGATCTCGCGGCCTTCGAGGCGTCGATGCGCCGCTGCCGGGAGATCGGCGCGCGCTGGTACGGCACGTCCCATCAGAAGGGCGTCATCGAGGGGGCGGCGGAGTTCCGACGGCGGCTCGACGCGTTCGCCGGCGTGGTGGAGAAACGGGACGCTGAGCTTCTGGCGTTCCTCGGCGAGCCGCGGACCGTCGAGGACATCGTCGAGCACCGGCTGGTGTACCGGCCCCACGTCGAGGGTCCGCAGGTGGGGCCGGTCGAGCGCAGGACGGCGGTCCAGCACTTGCACAGGCTGCTGGGTGCCGGGCTGGTCACCGAGGTGGAGCAGGACCGGTTCCGTACGGCGTAGATGAGTGCCCCGGCCTCGCTACCGTGGCCGAGTAAGCCCCGGTCCGCCGTGCAACCCGCGCGAACACCGCCCCCAACTCCGCGCGTTCAGCTGCTGCTGGGCGAGGCCGGTGGCTGGCACCGGGCTCATGAGTCCCCTGCTGCCGGGTCCGGTGCCGTGCGCGCCGCTCGCGGCGCCGCGACCACCTCGACCTCCAGCAGGTATTCCGGTGCGAAGAGGGCGGGCACAGCCACCAGTGTGCTCGCGGGGGCCAGGGTGACACCTTCTCGCAGTGGCCCGAAGATCGCGGGCAGCAGTGCGGGGCTGTAGTCCACGACGTAGAGGGTCTCCTTGACGATGTCGTCCCGGGTGGCGCCGACCGCCGCGAGGGCCGCCTCGATGTTGTGGACGATCTGCGCGGCCTGGGCCCCGTGGTCACCGGGCCCGACGGGCCGGCCTTCGGCGTCCCAGGCGACTTGGCCCGACAGGTGCACCAGCCGCTCTCTCTCGGTGGTGACGACCTGGCTGATCATCCCGGTCGGACTGTGCACGGCGGGGGGATTGACGCGTTGTACGGACATGACGGTGACCTTCCGGTACTCAGGAGGGCGTTCCGGCCCAGGTGGACAGCGCTTCGTGCCGCTCGGCACGGCGCGCGGCGATGTCGACGGTGCGTGTGGCCCAGGCGATGTGGCCGTCTGGGCGTACGAGGACCTCGCACACTCCGTCCAGGTCCGCGTGGTCGTCCCGCTTCGTAACGGCGACCGCGGTGACGCGTGACCCCCAGCCCGTGGTGACCGCCCCGGGCTCCGGGTCGCCGGCGAGATCGAGATGGACGAACCGACCCTCGGGCAGCAGCTCGTAGACCCGCGTCGCCTCCGACGCGGTGGCGGTCAGTCCGATGTCGGGCATCCGCCGCCCCACCAGCGGGTCGGCCCCGGGGCTCGCCGGCGGGTAGGCGGTGCCGAGCGCGGAGACCTGGGCGGCGAGCCTGCGGTTGACCTCTTCCATGCGCAGGAGTTCGTCGAAGAGTTCGCGGAGTGCCGCACCGGGCCGCTGGTACTGCGGGACCAGTGTCAGCTCCGCGAGCAGCGTCTGGACCTCGGTGTTCTCGGTGACCGCCCGGCCGACCGGGTTGCGCTCCTCGTCATAGCTGTCCAGCAGCCCGGGCGGTGACCAGCCGTTGACAGCCGCGGCCAGCTTCCAGCCGAGGTTCATGGCGTCCTGGATGCCTGTGTTCAGTCCCTGGCCTGCCGCGGGGAAGTGGATGTGGGCCGCGTCGCCCGCCAGCAGGAGCCGGCCGGAGCGGTAACTCTCCGCGAGACGGGTGGCGTTGCCGAAGCGAGAGAGCCAACGGGGCTCGGCGACACCGCAGTCGGAGCCGCAGATCCGGACCAGGGACGCGCGGAACTCCTCCAAGGTCACGGGCTCACGGGCCGGCACCCGCATCCGCTCAGGGTCCACGAAGACCAGCCTGGTCAGACCGTCCTCCAGCGGCGCGACCAGGACGCCACGGGCACGGGCAGCGTCGAGGACCGCAGGGTCCCCGTCGATCACGGCCACGTCGCCGAGCACGCCGGTGAAGGTCTCGTCGGTGCCCGGGAAGCCGATCCCGGCAGCCTCCCGCACCCGGCTGCGTCCGCCGTCGCATCCGACAGCGAACCGGGCGCTGTGGGTTCCGACGCCCCGGGGGCCCCGCACCTGAACCTCGACCCCGTCGCTGTCCTGGCTGAGAGCGACGACCTCGTGCCCGTACCGGATCTCCACGCCCAGCTCCCTGGCCCGCTCCTCAAGCAGCGCCTCGGTGCGGGCCTGGGCGAGGAAGAGCGTGTAGCCGTGCCGGGAGTCCAGCGCGGAGAAGTCCAGATGGGTGGGGAGCCGGGCGAAGTGCCAGCCGGGCACGGTCCGGCCGAGCGACAGGAACCGGTCGAGCAACCCGCGCTGATCCATCAGCTCCAGGCTGCGCGGATGCAGCGTGAGCGCCCGTGAATCCCGTTGCGGCTCGGCGCGGCGCTCCAGGATCCGGGTCCGCACACCAGCCAGCGCCAGCTCGCAGGCGAGCATCAGCCCGGTCGGCCCCGCACCCACGACTATCACGTCGACGTCCAATGGGGTGTCCTCCCTCTTATTTGTGAACAACGTTCACGTGAACGGGGTTCACTATAGTGAGGCCCATGAGTTCCCCGTCAAGCACGGGCCGAGGCCGGCCCCCGCGACTCGACCGTGCGCGCACCCTGCAGACAGCCCTCGACCTGCTGGACCGGTCAGGACTCGACGCACTGACCATGAGGCAGCTCGCCGAGGCGATGGAGGTGCGGGCCGGTGCGCTGTACCGCTATTTCGCGACCAAACAGGACCTGCTGACGGCGATGGCCGAGCGCATGATGGACGGCGTCGCGGATGCCGCCGCCGAACCGTGCGGCGGTGACTGGAGCGAGCGGCTGACGGCCCTGGCCCGCGCGATGCGCACGGCCCTGCTCGCCCGTCGTGATGGTGCACGGGTGTTCGCCGGTACGCACTCGACGGGGGAGAACATCCTGGGCTTCGCCGACACCGTGGTAGGCGTGATGCGTGCGGCGGGTTTTCCCGACGACGACGCGGCGCGTGCGCTTTACACCGTGGCCAACTTCACCGTGGGTCACACCCTGGAGGAGCAGGCCGCCCTCCAGCGGGGAGACGCCGGCCCGGCGGACCCGGGTGTCCTCGCCGATACGGTGGCGGCCGGGAAGTACCCCCACCTCCAGGCCGGCCTGCCCACGCTCACCAGCACGGACTTCACCCGGCTCTTCGAGTTCGGCCTTGACCTGCTCATCGAGGGGCTGAGGGCACGGCGCTGAGTCGCGGCGCCGAGCGGATGCCGACCCGGTCCGGGTCTGGCGTACGAGCCCGAGTGGGGCGGCTACCGCTGCCTCGTCTTCGCCCGGCCCGGCGCCGGGGTCCTCCAGACCAGGCGCGGCTCGGCCATGGGACGCGCCTTCCCCGAACTCGTGCGCGCCGCAGAAGACTTGGGCAGGCGGGAAGGTTTCTTGCGAGAGTCGTACGCCTCGTCCGCCCGGGCTCGCTCCGGCCTTTCGCGCGCCGCCCCGTACACCGGATCACCTCCAGTACGGGCACGACCAGTACGGGCGTGAACTGAGGGGTGCTGGTGCGCCCGGCAGACCGTGGAGTCGACGTTGACCTTCCAAGAGATCAGGCCATCCGTACCGACCCCGTTCAGGGTCCGCTTGACGATCCTCGTCCACGCGCGGTCCCGCCGGCGGCGACGGAAGCCAAGGGGGCGAAATCATGAACGGCGGCTGTCACGTCCTGAAGTCTGCCGACTCTCACGCCGGGCCTGCCGTCCGCTTGAGCGCCTTCCCCAGGAGACCCACCAGGTTGAGCAGGTCGTCGGTGTCCAGTTGAGCGAAGGGGCTCAGGGCCAGTGTTGCCTCGATCACCGCGGTCCGTACCCGTCGCCCGTCCTCCGTCAGCGCTACGACGCGTGAGCGGCGGTCGGTGGGGTCGGTGGAACGTTCGACGAATCCCCGACCGGTGAGCTGGTTCACGACGAAGCTGAGGTTGGGTGCGTTGCAGTACAGCCGGCTCGCCAATTCCTTCATCGAGGGCGGCGCCTCGGCCGGGTCGATCGCCCAGAGCGCGTGAGCGGTTGCGTGCGTCAGACCGTGTTCGGCCAGGACGGTCTCGATCCGGTCGCTGGTCTGCATGAAGATCTCGTGGTTCGCCACCACCGCCGTCTCAAGGGCGCTTCGCGTCATGGCCGCATCCTAACCTTTTACTTCGAGCTACGAAGTGTTATTTTCTTCGAACCTCGAAGTAAGTGGCCTGATTCCCGCTGTGGATGCGAGGCCGTCGCCGCAGCGGGAAGCTCCCCGCGTCCCGTCTTTCCCGAGGCCCGTCCGCTCCGACGCGGACCGGCCGCCCTGCCGAACAGGAAGGCACTCGCTCATGCACGACTACACCAACACCACCGCCGTGGTCACCGGCGCTTCGAAAGGGTTGGGCGCGGCCTACGCATGGGAACTCGCCTCCCGAGGCGCACACCTCGTCCTGGTCGCCCGCTCGGCCGACGCGCTCAACAGCCTTGCCGGGCAGATCCGGAAGGCGTATTCCGTCCGAGTCGATGTGGTCGTCGCGGACCTGTCGGACCGGCGGTCCCCGCAGACGGTGGTCGACGCCATCGGGAAACTCGGCCTGGACGTGGACCTCTTGGTCAACAACGCCGGGTCGGGGTCGGTAGGGCCCTTCCTCGGCCGTCCCCTCGAACCCAACCTTCAGTCCGTCGACGTGAACGTCACCGCGCTGGTCGGTCTGGTCCACCTCCTGGGCACCGGAATGATCGAACGTGGCCGCGGCGGCATCGTCAACGTCGCCTCCACCGCCGCCTTCCAGCCCATGCCGTACCAGGCCAGTTACGCCGCCACCAAAGCATTCGTGCTCTCGTTCACCGAGGCGCTCGCCGAGGAGGTCCGCCATACCGGCCTACGCGTGATGGCGGCCCACCCGGGGGCCACCGACACCGGATTCTTCGACAGCACGAGCGTGTCCATGGACCCGAAGGCCACGGACACCCCCGCCGGCGTCGCTGCCGCAACCCTCGACGACTTCGCACATGGCCGGTCCGTCTCCTTTCCCGGACGCGCCTCCAGCCGCGCCGGAACCTGGGCGTCGCGCCTGCTTCCCCGGGCCACGGTCGCCCGCATCACCGGCAACCTCAACCGCAAGGCCGGATTCGACGACGTAAGCGACCTCGACCCCGCCACCTCTTGACGCCCCAATCTGCGGCGCGAAGACGAACAACGGTATGGAAGGCCCGACTTGGGCCGCTCGGAGTCGACGTCATGGGAGAAGAGATGGCCACGCTGGATGAGCCGCTGCACCTGAACAACGGTGCTCCGCTGCCCAACAGGATCGCGAAGGCCGCGATGGAAGAGTTGCTCGCCGCGCCAGGCCAGCTGCCTGGTGACGCACTCTCCACGCTCTACCGCCGCTGGGCCGCGGGAGGTGCCGGGCTCCTGATCACCGGACACGTCATGATCGATGGCAGAGCGGTTGCCCAGCCGGGCGACGTCGTCCTGGAACAGGGCACGGCTCTGGAGCCCTTCCAGCGCTGGGCGACAGCCGGCAGATCGGCAGGCGGGCAGATCTGGATGCAGATCAACCACCCTGGGCGCGTCGTCCCCAAAGACCTCGCCGGCACCACTTGGGCCCCCTCCGCTGTGCCGCTCGACGCCGGCGGCCTCTCCGGCATGTATCCGACGCCCCAGCCGATGACAGCCCAGGAGATCGACGAGACGGTGGAACGCTTCGCCGTGACCGCACAACGGGCCCAGCGGGCCGGCTTCGACGGAGTCGAGATCCACGCCGCCCACGGCTACTTGCTCTCCCAGTTCCTCTCTCCACTGGTGAACCGGCGTGACGACCGCTGGGGCGGCAGCCTGAACAACCGCGCCCGCCTGCTGCTCGATGTCACGGGCGCGGTCCGTGAGCGAGTCGGCGCGGGCTTCGCGGTCGGAGTGAAACTGAACTCGGCGGATTTCCAGCGCGGCGGATTCGACACCGACGACGCACGTGACGTGATCAAGATGCTCGCCGACACGGGAGCTGACCTGGTCGAGCTGTCCGGCGGCAGCATCGAGAGCCTGGCCACGGCTGGCTTCCCCGCTGACGGCCGCACCCTTGCCCGCGAGGCGTACTTCCTCGAACTCGCCGAGCGGCTCGTCGCCACCTCGCCGCTGCCACTGTTGCTGACCGGAGGGATCCGTAGACGCGTGGTCGCCCAACAGGTGATCGACTCCGGAGTCGCCATGGTCGGCCTGGCCACGGCCCTGGCCATCGACCCCACTCTGCCGGGACAGTGGCTTGCCGGCGGCGACGCACAGGCCCGCCCGCCCCGCACCCGCTTCCGGAACAGAATGCTTGCAGCCGCAGCCGTGCAGGCTGCCACGTCGCGGCAGCTCGCCCGCCTGGCTACGGGCAAGCCGTCGAAGACGCCCCGCTCTCCGGCCGTCGCCCTCCTCCACGAACGGCTCGTCCGTGCCCGGCGCCGGCGCACCTACCTGAAGTGGCATACGGCCGCCTGACGCCGGACCGGACCCAATGATCGGCAGCACCGTGCCCGCGCCCGTCCGACAGACACTCTGCGGGGCGGCAGTTGGTATCCGTGCCGCTCTCCCACGTGTTCGTGTGCCTGGGCGAGGAGCGGCGAGCCAGGCAAGCGCACCCGGCGCACGGCATGTTGGCTACCGGCTTCGTTTCGACGGGCGGGTTCACACAGCGGCCGGGCCCTCGCGGATGCCACGCCCGGCTGGTCGACAGCCACGGGCCTCGGTAGGTAGGGGTGAGTGCGCGGGCAACCAGCAACACGGTGATGTGCGGGGCGGCGGTCGCCGGCAGCGAGAACGCGGTGAAGCCCGCCATCCCTGTGAGGAAGAGTCTGCGTCTCCCGTACAGATCTCCGAGCCGGCCACCGATGACCATCAGCCCATCCTGGCGACGGGCTCATCCTGTTACCAGGAGCCTGTTTATGCAGGTACTGACAGCACCTGGCTCACACCTCCCAGGTGGAAGAAGATGGAGACATGATGGACACCGCATCCCCTGTGATCAGCCGTGAGCTCGGCGACTTCTTGCGTACCCGACGTGAACGGCTGACTCCGGAGCAGGTGGGTCTTCCTTCCACCGGCCGGCGCCGGACGCCCGGCCTGCGGCGTGAAGAGGTCGCGGTGCTCGCTGGGGTCGGGGTCACTTGGTACACCTGGCTCGAACAGGGCCGGCCGATCAATGTCAGCATGCAGGTTCTGGTGGCGGTCGGCCGAGCGCTGCGGTTGGACGACACCGAGAGGCAGCATCTGCGGCGGCTTGCCGGGGTGCGGGTGTCACCGGCCGAGTCCGCCGTGAGCGACCCTTCTTTGCCTGCGGCGTTCCAGCCGGTTCTGGACAAACTCGATCCGTACCCCGCGTGCCTGCAGACTTCTTTGTTTGATGTGGTGGCCTATAACCGCGCTTACCGTTTCCTGTTTACCGACATGGACCTGATTCCGCTGGCGGAACGCAATTGCGCGGTGCGGTTTTTCACAGATCCTGACTGGCGTAGCCGTTATGTAGATGACGACATCGTCGCCACCAGGATGGTGGCGCAGATGCGTGCCGTCGTCGGCAGCGACATGGATACTCCGGCAGCCGCGACGACGGTCGGTGAACTACGGCAGCGGTCAGATGAATTCGCACGGTTGTGGAGTCGCCACGACGTCATGCTCCAGCGGTACGAAACCAAGCGCCTGGACAGTCCCCTCGTGGGCCTGCTGCACCTCAACTTCGTCTCGACCAGCGTCACGGGGACGGGACACCGGATGACGGTGATGACACCGGTGGACGAGACGACCTCACAACGGCTGACCCGTATGGCAGACCTCGCGCGGCAGCGGTAAACGCCCCCCGGTGAGGCAGAGCCGTCTTGTTGCCGGCCGTACCGGGCGGCAACAAGACGGTCGGTTTCATTGGGTCGCCGGTACCGGTTCGTCTTCAGCCGGCTCCGATCGCTCAGCGGGCGTGGCAGGCTCTTCTTCCTGGCTGGCCCGCGGGGCCGGGAGCGCTGGTGCCACGGTGCTGGGCGCCAGCGCCAGGCGAAGGTGGATCAGTTGGGCCAGGTCGGTGATGGACCCGGTGGTACTGCGCAGCAGCTCCATGGGCGGGATGTTGATGGCGTAGTCCTTCTGGAACTTCACCAGTAGCTCGGTGGCCATGAGCGAGTCCAGGCCGAACGAATCCAGCGGCCGGTGCAGGTCCACCTCGTCGACGTTCATCTGCATGATCTCGGCGATCCGTGAGGCGATGCTCTGCGCCAGGAGGTTCAGCGCCTCCTCTGCCGGCAGTTGGCGCAGCCGGCGCAGCAGTTCCTCGGCTTCGTCCCGCGTGTCGCTGCCGGTGGGTACCAGGCCGGCCATGCGCGGGCTGGTACCCAGCGCCAACGCCCGCAGCGCACCGTAATCCATGCGGGCAACGCTGGCCGCGGTGGCCCCGCTGTGCAAGAGCTTCTGGGCTTCGGCGAGTGCCTCGTCCGTGCTGGCGGTGTGCATTCCGACGCCGGCCAGGCTGGGGGCCAGGTGGTTGCGGGCCACGAAACCGGCATCGAGTGCTCCCCAGGCGATCGCCAGGCCGGGCAGGCCCGCGTCGCGGCGGTTGCGGGCCAGGGCCTCCAGATACAGGTTGCCGGCCACGTAGGGGGCCTGCTTGATGTTGCCCATCGTCGCGGAGCTGGAGGAGTACATCAGGAACAGGTCGCACTCCCGGTTCCGGGTGAGCTGGTCCAGGACCATCGCGCCGGCGATCTTCGGGCGCAGCACAGCGGCGATGCGGTCCCGGTCCAGGTCGCGCAGCAGTTCGTCGTCCAGGTGCATGGCGGCGTGGACGACGCCGCGCAGCGGGGGGCCCTGGGCTTCGATATGAGCCAGGAGGTCGGTCATGGCCGCGAGGTCGGCGGCGTCGGCTGCGTAGGCGGTCGCCTGCACGCCCTGGGCGGACAGGGCGGTGAGGATCGCGTCGGCCTCTGGCGCGTCGGGACCGCGGCGGCTGACGAGCGCGAGGTGTCGGGCCCCCTGGCTGGCGAGCCACTTGGCGGTCTCGGCTCCGAAGCCGCTGGTGCCGCCGGTGATGAGGTAGGTGCCGTCCGGGTCGAGGTGGTGGGGCCGGGCGCGGTGTTCAACAAGCGGTGGCTCGTCCAGGGGGTCGAAGGCGACAACGATCTTGCCGAGGTGGCGGGAGTGCTGCAGGAAGGTGAAGGCCTCGTCCACGCGGGCGGCGGGGAAGGTGCTGTGCGGAAGGGGGCTCAGTACATGCTGCATCGCGGGGTCGGTGAGCTCTGCGAAGAGCTCGGTGAGTTGGCGTTCGTCGGCGATGACCTTGGTGAGGTCGACGCCGAAGAAGGCGATGTTGTTGTTGAACGGCCTCAGCAGCAGCGGCTTGTTCTCGTAGAAGTCGCGTTTACCCAGTTCCAGGAAGCGACCGCCGGGGCGGAGCAGTTCGAGACTGCGGACCATGGCCTCGCCGGCCAGCGAATTGAGCACCACGTCGACGCCACGGCCGTTGGTGAGGGAGCGGACCTGGTCGGCGAAGTCCAGCGAACGGGAGTCCAGGACGTGCGTGATGCCCAGGGCACGCAGGTAGTTGCGCTTCAGTTCGCTGCCGGCGGTGGCGATGACCTCGGCGCCCTGGGCGACCGCGTAGCGCAGGGCTGCCAGCCCCACGCCGCCTGCCGCGCCGTGGATGAGCACGGTCTCGCCGGGCTGGAGACGGGCGAGGGTGCCCAGGCTGTAGACAACGGTGGCGTAGGCCACCGGCATGGTGACGGCCATGGTGAACGTGATGCTGTCCGGCAGCGGGAGGGCGGCCTCGGCCGGCGCCAGCGCGTAGGAGCCCAACGCGCCAGGGCACAGGCAGGAGATGCGGTCCCCCGGCCTGAGGTGGGTCACGCCCTCGCCGCAGGCGACGACCAGGCCCGCGCCTTCCAGCCCGTAGCCGTCGGGCACCGGAAGGTCCTCACCGGCCTCGGCGGGCAGCAGGCCGGTCACCCGCATCATGTCCCGGTAGTTCAGGGCGGCTGCCTTGACCTCGATGAGCACCTGGCCGGGGCCGGGCTCGGGCTGCTCGGTCTCCCGCCAGCACAATTCATAGGACAGGCCGGGGTTGCGGGCGTGGAGCATGTAGGGCAGGCCGCTGGTGGCCGGGCGCGCACGGGGGCGGTATTGCTCGCGAACGACGAAGCGGCCCTGTGCCGTCAGCACGATCTCGTCCTCGTCGCCGGGCGCGCACAACTCGCGGGTCATACGACAGGCGTCTTCGTCCAGGTCACCCACGCGGGCCAGGGACACTCGTCGGCACTGGATGCCGGGCTGTTCGTTGGTCAGGGAACGCGTCAGTGCCCAGATGGCCGCGTCGGCCGGCTGGGCGGCCTCCATGCCGGCTTCCACGGCGCCACTGGGGCGGGAGACGACCCAGAGTTCCGGGCGCTTGCTGCCGTGCTGCCTCTGATCCACAGCGACTGACCAAGTCCGCAGCATTTCCGCGCGCTGGACTGTCTGGTCCACCACCGCGTCGGGGTCGTCTGTGGCCAGCTCCCCCAGGAGCAACACCACGGCGGGCGGGGCGTCGTCGGGACCGAGGACAGCTTCCCACTCGTGTTGCGCAGTGGGCGCGAGGACGGCCTGTGCACCGTGTCCACCGGATTCCATGAGGAGGTCCGTCACCGCCGTTGCCAGTGGCAGCTCCGTGGTGGTCTCCGCGGCGACGACGAAGGCGGCGTCCGTACGGTCGCCGACCCCCGGTGCCGTCTCGTGCGGCAGCGTGGCGGGCAGGGTGGCCAGGAGGATGGAGCCGTCCTTGGCCCCGGGTTCGTCGGCATCGTCGCCGGTCTGCTCGACGTGCGCGAAGCCGCAGGACGTCAGCAGGCCGGGCCACTCCGCGTGCGGCAGCAGCAGGGAGCGGGGCCGCAGCGTGGCGTCGGTGTTGGCGTAGAAGCTGTCGAGTCCGCCGAAAATCGGCGCCAGTACCTCTGGGGTGTGAGTTTCGAAGGTGAGCAGGGCGCCGCCGGGTGCCAGAAGGCTGGTGAGGTGTCCGACGGCGCGGGTGAGGTCTTTGGCGGTGTGCAGCGCGTTGCCCGCCACGATCAGGTCGAAAGCCCGGAGGGAAAAGTCCTGTTCGGCCGGCGGCGTGTCCAGGTCGAACGTGCGGTAGTCGACGAAGTCGTGGGCGCCGAACCGGGTACGGGCCCGGGCGAAGAAAAAGGAGGAAAGGTCGGTGAAGCAGTAGCGGGTTCGCTCCGGCGGGAGAACCGGCAGCAACTGGGCGGTGAGACCTCCCGTACCGCCCCCGACTTCCAGGACACGCAGCGGCCGGCCCTCGGGCCAGCTCTGGACGATCTCCTTGAGCAGGATGCGGGTCAGACGGTTGTAGAAATGACAGAACGGGTCAATGTCGTAGAACACTTCGAGAGTTCTGGCTGACGAGTCATGTGTCAGCAGCTCCATCGGGTCGTGATCTCCGCGAAGGACGTCGGGAAGATGCGCGAGCTGCTGGAGGCTCAGCGCCTGAAGGGCGATGAACTGAGGCGCCTCGGCGAGCAATGCCTCCAAGGACTCCTCAGACGGCGAACCGGTCAGAAGATAACGGTCATCTGCCTCCTTGCGCAGCAGCCCGTATTGCTCCACCAGCGGCTGAAGCATCTTGAAAAAACGAAGCTGGCGACCATCGAGTCCGTACTCGACGAGGTCTTCCTCGGTGAAGGGCGCCCGCGGATCGGGTAGCAGCGACCGGACCGCTGCGATGAATTTATGCGCGAACACTTTAAGGAGACGTGCCCGGCCCTTGCTGTAGTCCAGTTCCCGCCAGGCCGCGCGGGTCTCGGCGATCCGGGGCGCACACGCGGTGAGCACCTCGCTGGGCAGAGGCACAGGGGAAGCCGAGGAACAGGCGTCACTGTCGCGCGGTGCGGCGCGCAGCACCGTGTGAGTAGTTGCCAGGGGCGTTGTGGGGACGCCGGCGAAGCGGCGCAGACGGCAGCCGTCGAGCTGCACACAGACGGTGCCGTCAGGGGACGCGACGGTGATGTCCCAGCAGATCTCGTACTCGGTGCGTGAGCGTTCTCGTACGGCGATGACGCCGGACTCAGCAGGTGTGCCCCACACCCGGACGGCGCCGATGGCCGCGGGCAAGTAGGCCCGGTCCTGGGCCATGAGACCGGCCAGGAGCGGGGCGCAGGACTGCAGGGCGCCGTCGAGCAACGACGGGTGCGCGGTGTAGGGCGCGCCGGGCGCCGGGTGGCTGTAGTGGGCGAGGGCTTCCCGCTCGCCGGTGTGCAGGTCGGTGAGGACCTGGAAGGCGGGGCCATAGCCGAGGCCGGCATCTGCGCAGGCGGTGTAGTGGTCCTCTGCCCGTACCCGGCGGGTGCACCGCTGGCGCAGTGCGGCCACGTCGATGGGTTGCGGGCGGGGGGTGAGCAGCTTGCGCACGCGGGCGCGGGCGTGGGTGCGGGGTTCGCCGCTGTGCCCGTCGGCGCTGGAGATCCGCAGAAGGCCGTTGTCGGGGTCGAGCGCGATCTGCATTTTGACGGCGGATGCGTCGGCCCAGTTCACCACCAGTGCGGCGGCGATGTCGAGATGCTCGACCTCCACCGGTGCCTCCCAGGCCAGGCGGCCGGCGGCCAGCGCCATCTCCACGTACCCGGTCGCGGGCATGACGACGCTGCCGGCGACTCGGTGGTCGGTCAGCCAGGGCACCCGAGCCGGCTCCACCGCCGTTGTCCACAGCGGGGAGGGCGCGGGGGCCCGGTTGCCGAGCAGCGGGTGCTCCGCCGGGGGGCAGTCGGCCTGTTCCCTGGGCACGGCCCAGTGGCGCTCGTGCTGCCAGGGGTAGGCGGGCAGATCGGTCACCCGGCCGGGGCGGGGGAAGTAGCGGGACCAGTCGGTGTGGGCGCCCACGGCCAGCAGGGCTGCCAGCGCGGAGGCCATCGCAGCGGTGCCGTCGGTCTCGCGGCGCAGAGTTCCCAGGACCGCGACCGGCGTCCGCTGGCGTGCCTCGGTGATGCGCCGCAGGTAGGTGCGCAGCACGGGGTCGGGGCCGATTTCCAGCAGGATGTCCGCGCCGTCGTTCAGCGCCGCGTCCACGGCCTTGTCGAAGGCGACGGGCTCGCGCATGTTGTGCCACCAATGCTCACCGGCCAGGCTGGTGCCGGTGATCCGGGTGCCGGTGACCGTGGAGCACAAGGGAATGTCCGCCGGGTGTGGTTGAAGGTCTTTCAGCGCGGCGGTCAGTGGCTGCCGCTGCGAGTCCATCGCCCGGCTGTGGAAGGCATAGTCCAAGCCCAGGTCGCGGAAGAAGACGTCTTCTTCGGTCAGCTGCTCGCCGAGGGCCGCGAGCGCGTCGGCGTCCCCGGCCACCGTCACGTCCCGGGCGCTGTTGACGCCCGCGACCTCCAACTTCCCGTCGTAGACCTTGAGTACCTCCGCGACATGGTCGGGCGCCAGCCCGACGGCCGCCATCCGGCCTGCGCCCGCGGTGGCCGCCTGGGCCTGGCTGCGCTGCGTGATCACCTCGGCCGCCTGCGCCAAGGTGAGGGCGCCGGCGGTGAAGGCGGCGGTCACCTCGCCGACGCTGTGCCCGAGCACGACGGCCGGCTCGACGCCCTGGCCGCGCAGCATCTCGGTGAGGCCGACCTGAACGGCGAACAGCAACGGCTGCGCCACCTCGGTTGCCTCAAGCCGCCACTGCTCGGGCGGCGAGGCCAGGTACTCGGCGACCGACCACCCCAACCGCGGCGTCAGTTCGGCATCCACGGCCGTCACCGCTTGTCGGAAGACGGCGTCCTCAGCCAGCAGGTCCGTTCCCATGCCGGCCCACTGCGACCCGTTGCCGGAGTAGACGAAGGCCACCCGCCCGGCGTGCACCGCCTGGGCCGTCCCGTCCGTACCCGATTCGGCGAGCGCGTCGAACTGCTCGGCAGCCTCCGGCGCCGATGCGGCCAGGACCGCGGCACGGTGCTCCTGAAGGCCCCGGCGCCGGCAGGAGGTGTAGGCGATGTCGTAGAAGTCCTCCGGACCGGCACTCCGCAGGTGTACGGCCATGCGTGCCGCCGCCTGCGCCAGGGCTGCCTTCGTTCGCGCGCTGACCAGAACCGGCAGGCCCTCCGGCGGCACCGCGCTCGCCTCGTATGGCTCGGGCTGCACGGGCGGCGCTGCGGTGAGGATGGTGTGCGCGTTCGCGCCGCCGAAGCCGAACGAATTGATGCCCACCACGGGACGCGATGCGTCCGCAAGGGCCCGGTTCCGGGTGACCAGGTCGATGCCGAGGCCGGTGAAGTCGATGGCCCGGCTGGGCTGCTGTGCGTGCAGGGATGCCGGGATCGTGTTGTGCCGCAGAACGAGCAGTGCCTTGCACAGGCCGGCCATGCCGGAGGCGGGCTCCAGATGTCCCACATTGGTCTTGACCGAGCCGATCGGCAGCGGACCGGTGATCCGCCGCATGCCCAGGGCCTGGCCGATGGCCCGTGCCTCCAGCGGATCCCCCACGGCGGTGCCCGTGCCGTGCGCCTCCAGGTACACCAACTCGTTGGGATGCACGTCCGCTTGTGCGTAGACGCGGCGCAGCAGGTCCTCCTGGGCCTCGGCGCTGGGCAGGGCCAGGCCCATGGTCTTGCCGTCGCAGTTGCTGGCGCTGCCCAGGATCACCCCGTGGATCCGGTCGCCGTCGGCCAGCGCGTCGGTCAGGCGCTTCAGCACCACCATGCCGCCCCCCTCGGCGCGAACGAACCCATCGGCATCGGCGGAGAATGAGGCGCACCTGCCGCTCGGAGAGAGCATCGACGCCTGGCAGAAACCGACGTAGTGAATGGGGCTGAGCAAGACATTCGCGCCGCCGCACAGTGCCGCCTTGCTGGTGCCCTCCCACAGCGTGTGACACGCCCGGTCCAGGGCAACCAGGGACGAGGAGCAGGCGGTGTCCACCGCCATGCTCGGACCATGCAGATCAAAGGTGTGCGAAAGCCGGTTGGCTGCGATCGAGGAGGCCCCGCCCGACATCGTGTAGGGGTTCATGGTGCGCGGTTCGAGGGCCGTGAGTCCGGCGTAACTGGCGTCGGAGATACCGATGTAGACGGCGGCGTCGGTGCCGGCCAGCTTCTCCGGAGCGATGGCTGCGTCATCCAGGGCCTCCGCCGTCAGCTCCAGCAGCAGCCGGTGCTGCGGGTCCATGTGCGCAGCCTCTTTGGGGGAGATGCCGAAGTAGGCAGCGTCGAAACCAGCGATGTCATCCAGGAAGCCGCCCGCCGCTGTGTAGGTCTTGCCCGGGCGCGGCATCTCCGTGTTCACGAACCGGTCGACGTCGAACCGGTCCGGAGGCATCTCGGTGACCAGGTCGCGGCCCTCCTCCAGGGCGCTCCACAGCTCGTTCATTCCGGTCGTGCCGCCGGGCAGACGGCAGGACACCCCCACGACGGCGATCGCACGCTCATCGGACACGGCCGGTTCCTGGTACATGTGTGCAGCCTTCCGGGAGATGACGAGACGGGTATTCAAACCGCCACGGACAGTAACATTACGGAGGTGCGTACCCGGCGAATCCCTTGCGGTGAAGGAGAATCGGGTTGCGTTTCACTCGTTCCGGTAGCAGCGAGAAGACTGCTCACCTGCTCTCTTCTGAGTGACGCGAACGCACGGAGACGGGCTACGCGGTCTGATTGCCTTTACCGGAGGCGTACGGTCAGCCCCTCACCCGCTGTAGTCGCACCTCTGCTGTGGAGGCGTCTTGTCCATCCTCGTCACCGGGGCCACCGGCTTCGTCGGCTGCCGTCTGCTTCGTGAACTGCTCGCCCGTCCCAGCGATGAGCCCGTGACCGTCCTCGGCCGCGGTAGCGAGGAAAGCCTGCGCACCCGTACCGAGGCCGCCGTCACCTGGCTCGACGCCCCGCCCCTGCCGGCCGGCGCTCTCACGCGGCTGCGCTACGTCAGCGGCGACATCACCGAACCCGGCCTCGGGCTGAGTGCCGACGCCCACGCGCGGGCCACCGACGCACTCACCCAGATCTGGCACAGCGCGGCTCTGCTCAGCCTGGACGGCGATCCTGTGCCCGTGTACCGGGCCAACGTGCTCGGCACTCGCCACCTTCTGGAACTCGCCGATCACGCCCCGGACGCCCAGTTGGTGCACATCAGCACCATCGCCGTAGCGGGCCGCCGGCTCACCGGCCATGTGCAGGAAGACGATCTGTACGAGGACGCCGGTTTCCAAGTCCCTTATGAGGAGGCCAAGTACACCGCCGAGACCATGGTGCACGCCTGGGCCCGCGGCACTCGACGTCCGGTGGCCATCATGCGGCCGGGCATCCTCGTCACCGACCGCCCAGTACCCCCCGGCCTGCCCAGTCAGCCACTGGACCACCTGGTGCGCGCGGTGGACGCGGGAGCTCGCGCGCTGTCCATGCGGGACAAGGGCCAGACATTGCTGCGCGCCCTCAAACGGGGTCGCGGAGACACCCTGCGCCTTCGAGCGGCCATTGATCCAGGTGGCACGCTGAACCTTCTCCAGGCCGACTACGCAGCCCAAGCCATGGTCCGCGCCGCCGAGTTCCTTCGCGGCACGCCATCACTACGGACGTTGCACGTCACCCATCCGCAGAACACCGCGACGGCAACGGCGGCCGGCGCACTGGAGCGCCGCTTCCCCGGCGCAGCCCTGGTTCCGGTGCCGGAACTGACCGACCCCACCCCGGCCGAGGCTCTCATCGCCGGACAGACACGACTCCTCGGCTACTTCGCGCAGCGCCGCACCTACGACCGGGCGCATCTGCTGGAAGCCATCGGTGACCTGCCCGACCCCAAGCCCATCGACGAGGACTACCTCGTCCGCGCCCTCCAGGACCCCCGGGCCGAATCGCAGTGACGCTCAGAGCCGTGACGCCGCGCAGATCCCCCCCACTCGGCGCTCCTCGCCGCGGGCTCGACACGTTCCCGGCCCGGGCCCACCGCGCGGTGCGCTTCGAATGTGACGAGCGTGACCGAAACCTCCCGGGCTGAGGGCAGAATGATCGGATGGGGTCTCCGAAGCCAAGGAGTCTGATGGCTCGTTTCGTTGATGCCTATTGGCGCTTCGAAAAACGCAGCCGTCCGCCCACCAGAAGTCAGAGATTCTCTGCGAGGCATCCTGCCCTCATGGCGACCTGCGTGGGAGCGGTCATGTTTGCGTTCTGGCTTCCCGCAGCGCTGAGCGCGGGGAACGGAGCCACCTACAGCGTTCTGGTAGCTCTCATAGGAAGGGGTCCTCATGGGCGCGGTCATGGGTGGCACCTGTCTCTGGGAGAGAAGCGCCAGCAGAAGCTGTTCCCAGATCCCTGACAGCCATCTGGCCATACGCCGGGGACGTGCGGCAACGGCGTCCCCGGCGTTCCGCACCACCGTGACGCCCCCAGTCTTCGAACGGAGCGAAAATGCTCGCGGTCGGTCTCCTGCCACGACCTGAGCAACTGGGGCGCGACGAAGTCCCGTTGGCGGGTAGTGCTGTGGCCGGAATGGTTCACCGTGATCGGAAGGCGGCTCACGGGACGAGCGCACGCGAAACGGCTGGTATTACTGGGGTATGCAGGAAGAGAGTGCACGCTCCGCGATCGACATGTTCATCTCCGCGTTCAACGCCTCGGACGACATCTACGTGACTGCTCTGCTCTCCCAGGCGCTGACCTCAGACGTGGTCTTCTGGGGGCCGTTGGGTCGCAGCGAAGGGATCGCGGCGGTCGAGCGGTTCGTGCTGGACATCCGGCGCCACCCTGCGGGGACCGGCACGATGGTGCGCTGCTCGGCGGTGGACATGCCTGACGAGTGGGCCCGGTACCAGTGGGTCTTCACCACGCCGGATGGAGGTCCCCGCCTGGCGGGAACGGACGTCGTCCATCTGCGGCGGAGCCTCATCGACCAGGTCATCGTCTTTGCGGGGGAGATCGAACCGTCCGCCTCCTGAGTCATCCTTCTGTCGCTGTCCTTCTTCTGAACTTGCCTCCTTCGGCGCTCGGGGACTGCGGTTCGCGGTTGGTCAGGCTGCGGTGTTGAGTCAGGCTGCGGTGTTGAGGGGGCGTCCGCCCCAGCGGATGCCCTTCTCGCGGCGGACACGGGCGCGTTCCTTGCGTTGGGCGGTGAGTACGTCGGGGTGGCGGGCGTCGGTATTGCGCCAGCGCAGGTAGCGGTGCAGTGCCTGGGTTTGCGCGGGGTGGCTGCGGTGGTGGGAGTTGGCCAGGGTGAACGTTGAGGACCCAGCCGTTGAGCCCGAGGCCGGTCGCGCAGTGGTTGACGATCTCGGCGTACTCCTCGTCGGGGGTGCCCGCGTAGTGGACATCGCGGATGGCCAGGTGCACGCCGTCCCTGCGGACGAACATGGCGTGCAGCTCGACGGTGGTGCTCGACTTCTCCGGGCCCCGCAGCACGTCCGTGGGCGGTTCGTCGCGGTCGGTCGGGAAGCCGCACAGCACCACGGTGTAGGGGACGCCGTCGATCGAGATGCTCTGCTCGGGCGGACTGGTCATGAAGGTCAGGGAGTCCGGTACGTCGCGCTGCTGGTCCCCCATATCGGCGTGAGAGGCGACGTAGGTGAACTCCGCCTCGGGGCTGCCCTCGACGGCGACGCGGACGGTCAGCATCAGCCAGAAGCTGAAGATGTAGACCCCGGGGTCGCGTATGTAGTTGTCGTACGTGAGTGTGCCCAGCGTGAATTCGTGGCCGTCCAGCCGGGCGTCGGTCGTACCGCCGGTGAAGGTGTACCCGGTCTCGCGGTTCTGCTCGTCAGCGGTTCCCCAGCGGACCTGGTTCGTCCCCTCGCCGCGGAGGTCCTCGGGTGGCATGGGGCTGGCACGCTTCCACGTGCCGGCTGTGGTGACAGTGGCCATCAGCGGTTCCTTTCCGAAGCGGCCATCAGCGATTCCTTTCCGAAGTGGGCACCATGGCTCGGTCCATGGCTCGGTCCATGGCTCAGTCCGGGTACTGGTCCGTGTGGAAGCTGTCACCGTCGAAGGCCAGCGCCTGGCCCACCACGCTTCCGTCGCCGCGCACGGTACGCAGGGAGTACGCGCCCACCCACATGGCGGCGGCATGACCGGCGGGCGTGATCATCTTGCGGGTGACAGTGCGCTGTTCGAAGTGGGACACCGAAGTGGATGTCGCGTAGCCCAGCTCCGTGCTGACGGTGGCGGAGACCTGGGATCCGGCCCCTGCGAGCTGGACGCCGGATTCCACCGTGACCGAGACGCCGGTGGTGACCTGGAACGATTCGCTGGTGGACTTCTCCACCCCCACGGTGACCGCGTCCTCCAGCCACTGGTCGACGGACGTGGCGTTGTTGGCGAACATCAGCAGCTTCCACGCCACCTGGCGCTCGATGGTGTAGAAGGGCGAGTTGGCGACCTTCCAGGCCACCGACCGGCCGGTGTCGACGACGGCCGTCATCGGTACCCGCACCGCGTGATCGGTGACCGGGGCGGTCGCCGATGCGGGCCGGGAGCGGCCGGTCAACTGCGGCGGCGCGGGCAGCGTTCCAGGTCGCTCCGAGGGCAACGGCAGCCGCAGCACCCGCATCTGCTCCTCGAAGGCGGGCTGCTCGTACTGCGCGACCGTGACGAACCCGCCGGGCGCGATCATCGCCTTGGTCGGCCCCTCCGTGGCGTCCACGTACGAGGGCGGGGCGGTGATGCGCCACATGCTGGCCCGGTGCCGTCCGCCGGTGTCGGCCACGTTCCAGATCAGCCCCCCGGCCGGGCCGGGCGCGGTCAGGTCCTCGCGTACGCACACCGCGTCGGTGAGCGCGGGCTTGTAGTGGCTGTCGGCGCACACGTCCCCGAGCGCGACATAGCCGCTCGGTGGGACGGGGCGCCACGTACTGCCGTTCAAGCGCGCCCCGGAGCCCTTGTCGTCGTACCGCCACTCGTAGTCGACCGGGTCGGCGAGCGCCTGTGGCCTGCCCTCGGCCTGCCGTACGCACACGGCGACACCGACGCCGTTGGGGTCGCCGTAGTCGGGCCGGCCGAGGGTACCCAGCGCCCGGAACCCGGCGGGCGGAACCGGCTGCCAGAACCCGGTGTTCAACCTGCCGCCGCTGTTGCGGTCGTTCCATCGCGCGGTGAAACCGGTGGTGAACGCGACCTCTAAGTCGCCCAGAACCACACCCATCGCTGCCCCTTTCCTACGTCGGATTCCTTGCGGAGCTTCGCAACGGCGCGGGGTATCGACAAGGCCGGAAACAAGACCGGGGCGGCGGCCCCAACCCGTTCGCGGACCGGCCGGAAGTCCCCCTCGGCACCGTCGGCGACCGCACCGCGCGCCGACAGGACTCCCCCTGCTCCCACGGGTCCGGGACCGCGGGGACGGAACAGGACACCTGTCCGGCTGACCGGTTCCCCGTCTGGTTGCCCCAGGCACGCACTGGGAGGATCCGTGCTGTCGGGCCGCCCACGCCACGGGAGCACGCCATCCCCGTCGCCGGGTGGGCCGTTGAGTCGCGCGCGAGCCGAATCCGCTCCGGAGGCTCGGCCTCCGGCCGACAGAGGGGAAGCGACCGATGCACGGTTCCACCGACAGGACACCCCAGCCCGCCACCACCCTGACCAGGGACCTGAACGCCGCGGTCCCCGTTCCCCCGTGGGACGAGGACGCCGAGAGGGCCCTCGCCGCACAGTGGCAGCTCGAAGAGCTGCCCGCGGACTTCACCATCGGCCGGGAAGACGGCAAGCTCCCCGCGTGGAGCCTGAGCGCCTACACGTTCCTGAACGAGGAGGCGGCGCCCGACACCGTCAACCCCAGCCTGTGGCGCAACGCGAGGCTGAACATGTACACCGGCCTCTTCGAGGTCGTCCCCAACGCCGTCTACCAGGTGCGGGGGATGGACCTGTCCAACATCTCCTTCCTGGAGGACCCCACAGGGGAGTCCCCGGAGATCGTGGTGGTGGACCCCCTGATCAGCGCCGAGTGCGCCGCGGCAGCCCTCAAGCTCTACCGGCAGCACCGAGGCCAGGAGCGCGCCATCCGCGCGGTGCTCTTCACCCACTCCCACCTCGACCACTACGGCGGCGTGCTGGGCCTGTTCGAGAACGGCGAGCTGCCCGAGGGCGTGGACGTCATCGCCCCGGAAGGCTTCCTGGAGCACTCGGTGAGCGAGAACGTCTACGCGGGCAACGCCATGCAGCGTCGCGCGATGTTCATGTACGGGCCGCTCCTCGAACGGTCAGCGCAGGGCCAGGTCGACGCCGGGCTGGGCAAGAGCATGTCCGCCGGATCGTCCGGACTGCTGCCCCCGACGTTCGAGGTCACCCCGCACAGGGCGAAGAAGGGCCACCCCCACGCGTTCGGGCCCGTGAACATGGAGTTCCAGCTCACCCCGGGCACCGAGGCCCCGGCCGAGATGAACTTCTACCTGCCCGACGTGCGCACCCTGTGCATGGCCGAGAACGCCACCCCCACCCTGCACAACCTCTACAGCCTGCGCGGGGCCCAGGTTCGCGACGCCAAGGCGTGGTCGGAGTACCTCACCCAGTCCATCGAGTGGTACGCCGACCGCTCGGACACCCTGTTCGCCAGCCACTTCTGGCCCCGCTGGAAGACCGAGGACAAGCCTGACGCCATCGTCTCGTTCCTGACCAGCCAGGCCGACCTCTACCGTTTCCTGCACGACCAGTCACTGCGGCTGGCCAACCAGGGCCGGACCATGACGGAGATCGCCGAGGACCTCGACACCCACGTGCCGGAGTCCCTGGCCGGACAGTGGTTCAACCGCGGCTACTACGGCACCGTCAACCACGACATCAAGGCCGTCTACCAGCGCTACCTGGGCTGGTACGACGGCAACGCCGCCCACCTGCACACCCTGCCCCCGGAGGCGGCGGGGCTCCGGTACGTCGAGGCGATGGGCGGCGCCGCCACCGTTGTCGCGCTCGCCCGCCAGACGTACGAGAACGCCAAGAACGCCGACGACTACCGGTGGGCCGCCGAACTCCTCAGCCACGCCGTCTTCGCCGACCCCACCGACCAGGACGCCCGCCACCTGGAGGCCGACGTCCTCGAACAGCTCGGCTACCAGGCCGAGAGCGGCCCCTGGCGCAACTTCTACCTCGCCGCCGCACACGAGCTGCGCACCCGGTCCGCCGACGGCGCCCCGCCCAACCTGCCCTCGCCGCAGATCATCACCCCGCCCGTGCTGGCCGCCATGCCGCTGGAGATGCTCTTCGACTACGTCGGCATCCGCCTCAACGGCCCCGCCGCCGCGAGCCACCCGCTCTCCTTCGGCCTCACGGTCACCGGAGGGCTCCCGGACGACCCGTCCGAGTGCACGGTGCGGCTCCGCAACGGCGTCCTCGTCCACACTCCGCGGGCCGCCGACCAGGACACGGCCGACGCCATGTACGAGATCACTCGCACCGGCCTCAACGAGTTCGCCATCGGCGCCAAGACCCCGGGCGAGCTGTACAGCGAGGGCGCTCTCACCATCCCCACCGGCACCATCGAACCCTTCAACCGCCTCAACTCCCTCCTGGAGACCTTCAGTTACTGGTTCGGCCTCACGACGCCCTGACCGCAACCACGAAGCACCAGAGAGGAAGCCCCGTCCGCCGCCCTGCCGCGGCCCCCGGGGACCGTGGACGCCACGCAGGGTTGGCGTGCGTGGTCGGTGTGAGCGGGCTGCGTACATTGCCACCGCCTCGCCCTCGACCGTGCACCGGCAGCCAGCCCCGTGGAAGGCCGCCGGCATCAAGCCCTGAGCGACGTACGCGAGATGCCGTCTGCCGGCCTTCCGGTTGTGCCGGTGGTGAGCCGGCCTTGGCCGATCCAGAAGGAGGTGGCTGAACCCAGAGCGTCCAGGCGCCGGTGGAAGGTAACGGCGGCCCGGGGATTCCACCGCTCACCGAACCATGAGGTGAGCCGTTCGACGGCGGCCTCGGTGCCGAGTTCGGCGACGGGGAACGGGGTGCCGGGCGGGGCGAGGCGGTCGGGGCGGTCGGGGCGCGCTGGGGGAGCGGTAAGCGCGCTGGGTGTTGCGCGAAACGTGCCCCCGGTAGGGCACAAGACCGGCGGGGCGGCAAACACCGCCCCGCCGACCGCCCCTTAACCTTCGGGGCCCTTGAACATGTAGACGAACGGCGCGTGCCCGCCATCGAAGGTCCAGCCGGCGAGGTCGCCCTGCGTGACCTCGGAGAAGTCCCCCGCATCCGTCACCGTCGGCACCTCGTACACCTCACGTGAGTCCTCCACAGCAATCACCTCCCCTCCGGCCGAAATTCAAAAAGACAGCGGCACCACCCGGCCGAACGCGGCCCCGCCACACCCACAGTTCGGCAGGCACCTCACCACGCACCAGACATGAACACTTAAACAACCCATACGAATGGACCAGGGACAGTCGAACGAGTTCCACAGCAGATCCTGCGCACCAACGGGCCGGAGGAGCAGGCCACTTGAGCAATGCGAGAACACAGTTCGACCCGCACGTGGATCAAGGGCCCCGATGGGTACCACGTGATCGCCAGGTGCCCATGCGGCAGCGCGCACGACTGGAGATGGCCGCGTTGGACAGTCGAGTGCGTCAACAGCCACGGCCCTTGGTGGCGGCTCCTGGGTGTGCGCTCATGAACACCCCAGCGAATGCACTGTGCCGAACTCCTCCCACGCCAGACTCGGAATGGAACCCGGCGGCCGGAGCGTCAGGCCGCCAGGCATGGAAACCGCTGCCGTGCCGGTGGGTTCCGCGCGCCGTCCCTTCTGGCCGGAGGCGGTGTGTGGTCAGGAGACCGGAACGATCCATGCCTCCTGGGCGACGCTGTCCCTGTCACAGGGGGTGTAGGCGATGCGAGGGGCCTTGGTCGGGAACGTCCTGCTCCCGGTGCTGAAGTAGATCGTGCCGGTCAGGATGTTGCGGCAACGGACCTCGACGACGTACTTGCCCGTGTCGCACTGGCCCGCGCCGACCCAGATGCCGGATTCGTAGTCGTTCTCCGTCCAGGTCGTGCAGCCGGTGGGCGCCGGCGGTGCGGCCGGGCTGGACGCGGCAGCCGGCACGACCAGCACGCCTCCCATGAACGCCGTGACAGCAGCGGTGGCCAAGGCACGGGTGAGGTGACGCACGGGGGCCTCCGAAGACGTGTCGGGCATCTGCCCGGTGGGCGGCGTGTGAGGGGCGTTCACCCTGCTGTGGTGCGGTGGGTGAAGGGAACGTAGCCCGTCGGGAAGTGGAGTGGCCACGACGGAACCGGTCATGCCGAAAGCGGTCATGACCGGATATGCACCTCACAGCGGCCAGGAGGCCACAGGCCCGGCCGTGGAACTCGGGCGACCGTGAGGGCCCGCTGGCGGACGTTGCGGAAGTGGCCTTCGAGGAGGTCGCTCAGGTGCGGGAATTCCCGTCGTAAAGGGGATGGCGTGAACGCGCCCCACGCAATCCGTTCTCACCGTTCGTCTTTAGAAGCTCAGAGGCGAGATCCCTCTGTATCGCACACGGCTCAACCGCACTCGTACTCAACCTTCTCCCCATCCGTTACAGAATTGCGCCGGACCGCCTGCAACACCGCCTCGACGCTCGATGCCGCGCTCGAAACCCTCATGCACCAGTCGGTGATCAATGCGTTCCAGCAACACGGTGTGAAGGCGCTGTTCGGTATCCCCGGCGGGGCGATCCTGCCGCTGTACCAGCGCATGAGCGAGGCCCTCGGGATACAGCACATCCTCACCCGCCACGAACAGGGTGCCGGGCACGCCGCGTCCGGTTACGCGCAGGCGTCAGGGCGGGTGGGGGTGTGTGTGGCGACCTCAGGGCCCGGTGCCACGAATCTGGTCACCGCGCTGATGGACTCGCGCATGGACTCCGTCCCGACCCTGGCGATCACCGGGCAGGTCCCCAGCGGGTTACTCGGCAGTGACGCGTTCCAGGAGAGCGACATCTGCTCCATCACGGCTCCGGTCACCAAGTTCAACGCCCAGGTGTCCAAGGCCGAGGACGTCGGGCCCACGGTTGCGAGGGCGCTACGCGCGGCGGTCAGCGGGCGCCCGGGCCCGGTTCTGGTGGATATAACGAAGGATGCCTTGCAGGGCGCCACGTACCTGGAACTCTCGCAGGACCTGCGGCTTCCGCACGAGCCGCGTCCGACCCCTGACCCGGCGGACATCCGCTGCACATGGGCATGCCCGGCATGCATGGCTCCGTGACTGCCGTCGCGGCCCTCCAGGAGGCCGACCTGCTGTTGGCGCTGGGGACACGGTTCGATGACCGTGTCACGGGTGAACTGGACTCCTTCGCGCCTGACGCCCGTGTCATCCACGTCGACATCGATGCCGGGGAGATCGGTCGCAAGCGTCGGCCCGACGTAGGGATCGTCGCTGACTGTGCGCCCGCACTCAGCGCCCTCCTGGCGCAACTGCGCACCGACCGCGCGCGCCAATCCGGACGTACGGCCGAAGACGGGGCCGGGCACGGCCCGTGGCTCAGCAGGCTGGAGGAGTTGCGGCAGCGCTTTCCCCTCGGCTACTCACCCACCCCCGGGGCGCTCTCTCCCCACTACGTCACCGAACGTCTGGGCGCGCTGACGTCTGGTCCGGGGACCGTTTACACCGCCGGGGTAGGACAGCATCAGATGTGGGCCGCGCAGCTCATCCCGTTCGAAAGGCCGCGCTCCTTCGTCAACTCCGGTGGCGCTGGGACGATGGGCTACGCCCTACCGGCTGCCATGGGGGTCAAGGCGGCGCTGCCCGATGCCCGTGTGTGGGCGATAGATGGCGACGGCTCGTTCCAGATGACCAACCAAGAACTCGCCGCCTGCGTGCACAGCGGTCTCCCGATCAAGGTGGCGGTCATCAACAACGGCACCCTGGGCATGGTGCGCCAGTGGCAGGACCTCTTTTACGACCGTGAGTACGCGCACACCGACCTGAGCGCGGCATCCCTGGACACCAGCCCTGACATCGCCGCACTTGCCCGTGCCTACGGTTGTGCGGCCTTCACCTGTGAGCGGGCCGAGGATGTCGACAGGGTGATCCAAGAGGCGGCGAAGGTCGAGGACAGGCCCGTGCTGGTCGAGTTCATGGTCTCCAAAGAAGCCATGGTCTGGCCCATGGTGCCGGCGGGGATGTCCAACGACGATCTTCTGGTTGCCCGTAACTTGCCTCCGGACTTCGGCGATGACGCCTGAGGGGAGGAACCTCGTGACCACCCCGATGGACATCCTCGCCACTCTGGCTCTCCCCGGGGACTCGCCCGCGCCCTGGCCCCCCGACGATGCGCCTCCCGCGCACAACGACGGGCTCGCCACTGGAGTGCTGGCGTGCTCGCTCCCGTACCTGGGCCGGCATGCCACGCACGTCACGATGCGCGAAATCACTCTGCCGCCGGGCGGTACCACCGGATGGCACTACCACCCGGGTCCGCTCCTCGCAGTCGTGCGCGCCGGCACGCTGACCCGCACCTTTACCGACTGGTCGACCGAGACCTACGCCGAGGAATGGTGTTTCGTGGAGAACAGCGGCCCGGAACATGCCCACATCGGGGACAACCTGTGTAACAGCCCGCTGGTCCTCTACGCCGTGTACTTCCTCCCCGGACCGGACGCGCCGCTCTCGATCGAAGCGCCCGCCCCTCCCATGTCGCCCGCACCGCACGAGAGCTGATCCACCGGAATCCACCTGAACCTCTGCGTATCCGTGGAGCCCACTGCGGCTTTCTCCCTCGCCGCCCGCAACTACAAGCTGGCGGGGCTTTCCCGTACGCGGCACCCTCTAATTCGCCCTGCATTCAGCCAGGTTGGGCAAGGCCCACTGATTTCTCCGCACGGGCGCCGATAGCAGCCCCAGTTGATCGCAAGCATCGTCGGTGAGTTCCTGCACCAGCGCCGTCTTGGCTCGCGCATACTCACCCGGCCCTGTGTCAGCGGCGGCGATCGGCTGTGTTGGGCCCCGGCCTCGTGCCGTTCGGGCCGGCCGGTGGGACATCGGCCGGCCCGAACCGGGCTCCTGTCACCCTTCGTTGCGGCGGAGGAATTCGATGACGGCTACGGAGTCGACGTAGGCGTGGACGTTGATGATGGTGTCGCGCTCATCGAAGGTGCATATCCAGGCATAGACCTGGTCGTATGGCGCGCCGTCGTGGCCGATGGAGGTGCTTTCCATCTCGGCGACGGTGACGGGGTCGCCGATGTGCAGACGGTTGATCTGGAAGCGAAGGCCGTTGCGCATCATCGGGCCGAGGCGGTGGATGACCTGGTCGAGGAACGCCTGCTTGGAGGTGTATTCGCCGGCCAGGGGGTGTTTGCCGTGCAGGGTCCAGCTGACGTTCTCAGCGACGCTGTCGAAGAACCGTGGGATGGCCTCGGGGTCGGTCAGACGGTGGAACAACGCCTCGCGTTTGAGGAGCAGTTCGGTGGTGCCGTTGGTGAGGCCGGGGGTGGCGTTCATGCTGTCCTCCTTGTGTCGGAAAGGTGCGCCGTTGTGAGGGCCGACATGGTCTCCTCAATGGTCCTTTCGGGGTCGGTGACGCAGGTGAAGTGGTCGCCGGGGAGGGTGCGCAGGCGGCAGCTCGCTTTGGTCACCGCGGCCCAGCCGCGAGCCGTCCCGGTGTCGAGGTCCGGGTCGTCGTCGTGGCGCAGCACGGTGAGGGGCACCTCGGTCGGCACGGCGCCGGGATCCGGGCCGTAACGGGCGAGGAGATCGGTGTCGGTCTCCAGGGCTGTCGCTGTGACGGGCCGCTCCGCCTCCTGCGCCGACGCGGGTGGTGGCGATGCTGCGTCGCGCTCCGCACGGCAGGCCGCGGCGGCCTGGTCGGGCGGCGGACTGCCGGAGGCGATGAGCCGCAGGGGGCTGGTGAGGCCGAGTTTGTCCACTTCACGTGCGGTTTCGTAGGCGACGATGGCGCCCATGCTGTGTCCGAAGAGCGCGTAGGGGGTGTCCATGGCCCACTGCAGCGCGTAGGCGATGCGGCGGGCGAGCTGCGGAACCGAGTCGCAGTGCCGCTCGGTGATGCGGTCCTCACGACCGGGGTACTGCACCGCCCACAGCGCGCAGTCGTCGGGCATGGAGGGCACCCAGGCGCGGAAGAGGCTGGCGCCACCGCCGGCGTGGGGGAAACAGATCAGGCGGAGTGGGGCGCCGGCGGGGGTGTGCAGGGGGCGCAGCCATTCGCCGGCGGGCCCGGGCAGCTGGGTGGGGTTCATGTCCTCGCCTCGCTGCCGTTCGGGCCGGCGCGATGCCCGTCTGCGCACGCGTCGTCCACAGCGCGGGCCATGCCGGTGAGGGTGGCCGCCGCCTGCAGCCGCCGCAGCGGCACCCGAGTGTGGAAGCGGCGCTGGATGGCGGTGGCGAGGTGCATGGCAGAGAGGCTGTTGCCGCCCAGCTCGAAGAAGTTGTGGTGCCGGGAGGTAACGGAGGTCTCCAGCAGCGCTGACCACTCATGGGCCAGTGTCTCTTCCGTTGCTGTCTGCGGCGGCTCTTGGTCCACTGGCTCGGTGTGCGGCGTGGCCCAGGTGGCCAGTTCCTTGCGGTCGATCTTGCCGTTGTCGTTCAGCGGCAGCTCGGGCAGGATCAGGTAGTCGTCGGGCTGCGCGTAGTCAGGTAGCCAGTCCCGCGCCTGGTGCCGTACGGCGGGGAGGTCCACGGTGTCGGTGGCGGGCTGTACGAAGGAGACGATCCGCCGCTGCGCCTCCGGCCCGGTCACGACGGCAACGGCGCGTGAGACGTCGGGGTGGGCGGCGACGGCGGCCTCCACCTCGCCGAGTTCGATGCGGTAGCCGTGGAGTTTGATCTGGTGATCCACGCGGCCCAGGAACTCCAGGACACCGTCGTCGCGGTAGCGACCCATGTCGCCGGTGCGGTACCAGCGTGTTCCGTCCTCGGCTGCGGGGAAGCTCCCGGCGGTGCGCTCCGGGTCGCCTCGGTAGCCGCGGGCCACACCGCGCCCGCCGATCCACAGCTCGCCGGGCACCCAGTCGGGGCAGTCCCGGCCCTGCCCATCGACCACCCGGTAACGCTGGTTGCGCAGCGGATACCCGTAGGGCAGCGATGTCCACTGCGGGGAGACCTCCTCGACCTCGAAGAGGTTGGAGTAGACCGCGCCTTCGGTGGCGCCGCCGCAGGCGAAGAAGCGGCAGCCGGGCGCCAGTTGGCGCAGCCGCTGCGGCAGGTCGATGCCGATCCAGTCGCCTCCGGTCAGCGCCACCCGCAGGCCGCGCAGCGCTCCCGCGACCTCGCCTGTCTCCTGGGCTGTCTCGTGGGCCGTCTCCCCGGCCGCGATCAGCGTCTCCAAGAGCACGGGGACCGAGTCCCACACGGTGACGCGGTGCTCGCCGATCAGACGCAGCCACGCCTCCGGGTCCCGCTGCTCCTCGCCGCTGGGCACCACCACGCACCCTCCGGCCATGAGCGGGCCGAAGATTTCGTACACCGACAGATCGAAGTCGAGCGCGGAGACGAGTAGGCACGCGTCCTGCGGGCCGATGTCGCCGCGCTGGTTGAGGTCTTCGAGCGTGTTGACGGCCGAGCGGTGCTCGATCTCGACGCCCTTGGGGGAGCCGGTCGAGCCGGAGGTGAAGATGGTGTAGGCGAGTGCTGCGGGGTCCACCTCGACCGGCCGCCCCAGCGGCGGACGAGAGGCTGCCTCGGCCACCGGCAGGTACGCCGGACGGGCATCGCCGCCTTCCTCGTGGTCGCCGCCTTCCTCGTGGTCGGCGCCGTCCGGCGGACCGGTGAGGACGATCCGCGCTCCGGCTGTCCCAAGAATGCGGTCGCGGCGCTGTGCGGGCTGGTCAGGGCCGACGGGAACGTAGCAGGCGCCGGCCGCCAACACGCCCAGCACGGCGGCGACTTGCTCGGTACCCGCCCCCAGGCAGACACCGACAGGCTCCTCCGCCGCCACGCCGTGCTCCTGCAACAGCGCGGCCACCCGCAGGGCCCGTTCAGCGAGTTGACCCCGGCTGACCGCCTCGCCCCCGCAGCGCAGCGCGACCGGCGTGGGGGCGGTGGCCGCCAGGTCGAAGAACCGCTCGTGCAGCAGCCGTCCGCTTTCCGGCGCCTCGGTGGCGTTCGCCTGCCGACGGACATCGGCCTGCACGCTGGGCAGGCCGGTGGGCACGGAGGCGTGCCAGTCGCGGTCGGCGAAGGCGGTGAGCACGGTGGTGCAGTGCTCCGCCATGCCGTCCAGGACACCGGGCGGGAAGAGATCGTCCACCGCGTCCCAGGCCATGCACATGCCCTCGCCCGTGGGGTGGACCAGGCAGTCCAGCCATACCTGAGGCGTCTGGGTGAGCGCCCAGGACAGGGCCCCGAAGCGGCGGGTGAATTCCTCCCCCGCCCACGGCTCGTCCAGCTCGGTGTAGACGGCTCCCAACAGGGGCGGCACCTGCCCGCGCCGGCGCGCGGCAACAGCTACGGATTCCCATGTGGCCGCCTGGCCGCCGGAACGCAGGGCATGGTCGTCCGCGTGGGCGCTGCGGGCCAGTTCCAGGAGGGTACTGGCGCCCGTGTCGGTGACTGGCGAGGCACACAGGCGGCTGAAGTCCCCGACGGTGGCATCGATGTCCGGGTGGGCCCGGGGGCGGTCGAAGAGCGGCACGTTGAGTAAGAAGTGGTCGCCCTCGCTCCAACGCTGCAGGGTATGGATGTAGGCGGCATACAGGACTGCCCGGGGACGCACACCCGCTCGCGCGGCCTTCTCCTGAATCCGCCGCCACCCCTGCTGCGGTATCGAGAGGGTGCGGCGGTGAAACCGGCCGCCTGACGCCGACTCCGGGTCCTGAGTCAGGGGGAGGCGAGGTGCACTGAGTTCCACGTGCGCCAGCTCGTCGGCGTTCAGCTCCTCGGACCGCGAGCGCGCTCCGATGCCCCACCGGCCGTACTCGCTTTGGTGCCGGGGGAAGTCGTAGCCCAGCGGCGGCAGCTCACCGGTTTCGCCAGCGTAGAGCTGGGCGAGGTCGTTCAAAACGGTGCGGATGCTGGGCGGATCGGCCGCCAGCAGATCGATGTCGGCATACAGCCGGGCGCCACCGTCCGGCAGCAGCGACAGGTGCAGCTCCATCATCGGGCCGCGCGCCGGGTCGCATGTGCGCTGCGCGAACTGCTCGCGCACGCGGAGCAGGGCCGAAGTACGCTCCTGCGGCGATGCACCGGTGAGGTCGTGCACCGTCAACTGGCCTACAGGCTGCGGGCGTACCAGGCCGTGCTCCTGGTCGGGGAAGACGGCACGCAGCATGGGGTGGCGCTCTTGCAGCCGCTGGTAAGCGTGTCGGAGCCGGCCCGGATCCGGCGCGGTGGCGGCGTCGAATCCGAAGGACATATGGCAGCCCATGCCGCCCAGAGGCTGCTCCTCATCCCGCCCCAGCAGGTAAGCGCGCTGTACTGAGGTCAGGGGGAAGGGCCGCAGCGCGGCCAGCTTGTCCGCATCCTGTGTCCGCATCTCAAGTGCTCCTCCCGCACCCGTCGGTCTCTTGCGCGGCGGCGGCGATGACATCTGCGCCGTGTCGCGCTTCTTCTTCCGTGAGGGTCAGGGGCGGCATCAGCCGCAGCCGGTTGCCGGCAGTGCCGCCCAGCCCGACCAGTACGCCTCTCGCCCGGCATTCCTCTTGCACGGCTGCGGCGCGAGCGGGACTCGGGGCGCCGGTGTCCGGATCCACGAACGCCAGTCCCAACAGCAGGCCCCACCCCTGCACAGACCGTGCGGAAGCCGTCTCACGCAGCCGCCCGTCCAGCCGGCTGCGCAGCAGTCCGCCGATCCGATGTGCGTAGCGGGGAAGATCGCGCTCTTCGAGTACGTCGAGGGTGGCCGCGGCAGCCGTGGTGGCCAGCGGGTTGCCGCCGAAGGTGGAGACGCTGGGCATGGGCAGGCAGGACATCACCTCGCGACGTCCCACTACGCCGCCCAGCGCCAGCCCGTTGCCGACGCCCTTACCGAACACCAGCAGATCGGGCTGTGCCTCGGCCCACTGGTGGCCCCAGTAACGTCCGGTGCGACCCCAACCGGTCTGCATCTCATCGACGATCAGCAGTACTCCGCGCTCGCGCGCCGCCCGCCCGTAGGCAGCCAGCTGTCCGGGCTCCAGCGGAACCGCACCGGCCACCCCCTGCACCGGCTCGGCCAACAGCGCCGCCACCGGCGGCAGAACCCCATCGAGCAGCCCCTCCAGTTCAGCAGCACACCGCCGCACGTAGGCCGCCGTATCCTCCTGTGCAGCTCCTTGAGGGTCCGCGCGTCCCGCCGGGACATGAGCAACATTCAGTGGGGACAGCGCCATACCCTGCCACCGGCGGTCACCGGTCACTGCCAGGGCACCGAAGGAGCGCCCGTGGTAGCCGTGGTGCAGCGCGACCACCTGACGGCTGCGGCGATACTCGGTGGCCAGCAACAACGCTGTCTCCACTGCCTCAGTGCCCGAGCAGGTGAAGAACACCACGGGGTCGGGAACGCCGGACAACCGCCCCACGCGCTCGGCCAACTCCACGTGAGAGCGACTGAGATAGAACGTGGAAGTGTGCACCACACCGGTACGCAGCTGACGCTCCAGCGCCTGGCGCACCTCGGGCACGTCGTACCCGAGCAGATTCGCGCCGATCCCCCCGTAGAGGTCCAGATAGGAGCGCCCCTGCGCGTCCCGCACATACCTCCCGTGTCCCGAGAGGATCTCCAATGGGTCGCCCCGGTAATACAGCGGCGACCACCCCGGCGCAACAGCCCTGTGCCGGGACGGCAGTTCATCCTTCCGCAACATCACCACACCTCGGCCCGGTATGACGGGAACGTCGAACTGCTTGGCCTCTGGGGGAGGCGACGGCCCGGGCTCCTCGCCGTGCTTCCCGGCTGAAACACCGCGATTCACGGACTCGGTGTACGACCTGTTGAAAGCGTTGAACGCCAGGACGGAAGGCAGCGTGACCTGCGGGGTAACGACAGGGCGGTGGCTTTGTCCACGAGTGGGCCGGTACTGGGGACGCGGTGCGGCGGGCGCTGGTCGGCTGTCAGGAACCGGAGGGCGCCGGTGGGCTGGGCGGCCCGTCGCTGAGGCCGGAGTCCGGCCCGTTCATCTGCGGGTCGCCGTAGCTGAGTGTTTCCTGGAGCCCGTCGAGGAGGACGAGGCCCAGGTAGGTGGCGAGGGTGCCGGGGAGGCGGAGCAGCTTGGTCAGCAGACCATCGCCAGCAGGGACGCCGGCGTCGGCCGGGAGGCCCGAGCCGGGACGCTGAGCGGGGGCGGGGTAGGTCTCGCCGGAGGCAGGGTCGGCCGCGGCCTGGTCGGGGTGGCGTCGCCGGTAGAGGTCCAGGGCGTACCGCAGATGGTCGGTGCGGAAGTCCGGCCAGGGGACGTCGAGGAAGACGAGTTCGGCGTCAGCGCAGTGCCACAGCAGGAAGCCCGAGATCCGGTGTTCGCCTCCAGTACGGATGAGGAGGTCGACGTCGGGTAGTTCGGGGCACTGCATGTACTGGGGGAGGGTGTCCGCCGTCACCTTGTCGGCGGGGACACGGCGGGCGATCAACTCGCGTGCCGCGTCCAGGACGTCCCTCCGGCCGCCGTGCTCGAAGGCGATCGTCAGGTTCCGCCGGGTGTTGCCGCGGGTCAGGTCCTCCGCGTCACGTAGCCGGTGCCGGACGTCCTCGGAGATGCCAGGGCCGGTGGCCCCCAGCATCCGCACGCGTACGCCTTCGCTGTGCAGGCGCTCCAGGGCTGTGCCGAGGACGTGCTGCGCGAAAAAAGGCAACAGGAAGCTTGTCTCCTCCGCACTCGCCGACTGCTCGGCGGGAGTGAGGAGCGTCAGCCATTCGACGCCCTCCTCCTCAGTGGTCTCGAACATCGCCTTGAGGGCGCTCGCGGAAGCGAGATCGCCATGGGCGGCGGCGAGTCCACGCTGCCCGGCCCAGCGGCCGTTGCCGCCCATGATGCAGGCCACATGCCGAGGGACCTGTGTGGGCATCCATCCTCCAAATGAATACATACGGTGACTAATTGATTCTGGAAAGTGACATACCCGGGTGGTGTGTGCGCCACCCGTTCCGCATACACACCGCGTGTGCAGCACGCGGGCGTTGGGAGGAAGCCCGCTCATGCCCTCAGCTTGGAAGCCGCTGTCCCGGATCGCCCGGTCGCGGGCGCTCACCCCCTGGGGTCATGCACTGGATGCGGCCGGCCTGGGGCATGCCCGACTCCGGGCCGACTACACGGCGGCGGCCGGTATGGCGTTCCGTCGCTACCCCCTGTGGTACATGCCTGCTCGGTTCTTCGTGCCCCCGGCGTCGCAGCCGTATCTGTTCGCCGTCATCGCCTTCGGTCTCCACGGCGACAACCTGGCCGATGTACCGGTCAACCGGCGTCACCCCGGACCGCTGCATGCCTGGAACGAACAGGTCCGGCAAGGGCTGGTCACCGGCCGGGCCGAGCAGCCGTTCCTGCGCGCCTTCCTGCACACCGTGGTCGCGCGCGAGCTGTCCCACGCCGACGTGCACATCCTCATGGCGGGCCAGGCCCAGCAGTTGACGTACACCGAGTACCCGACCGAAGAGGACTACTACCAGTACATCGAGCGCATCAACGTGCCGCTCAATCGCCTCATCCACCCGGCGGTTCTGCCCGGGGTACCCCAGCCGTCCGCCGCCGCGAACCATGCGAACGCCGAAGCCGTCCAGCGCACGGACGACCTCGCCGACCTCGCCAAGGACCTGCGCAGCGGGAAGCTCACCCTGCCCCTGACTGACCTTGCCCGCTTCGACGTCACCCGCGCCGACCTGGAGTCGGGCCGCGACACCCCCGGGGTACGGGACCTGCTCGCCCATGCCTGCCGCAAGGCCCGCAAGGCCCTGGCAGCGGCAGAAGAGGCACTCGCCCCGCAGTCCCCGGAGTACCAACTGCTGTACCGCCCCGGCCTGATCTTCCAGCACCAGGTGATGAACACCGTGGAACGCCGCGGCGCCTCCCTGACCCGCCACCCGGTCTCCCTCCCCCTTCACCCCTCACCGGGCCACCTTCTCGACGGAGTGCTGCGCGTTCTGCATGGACGGCTGAGGATGGCCGTCTCCACAGGTACGCAGGCATGTTGAGCAGGTCATGCTGGACGCAGGGATCACGTACGAGGTGCGGGCGGCGGCCGGAAGGTGCGCAGGACGCCGTCGACCGGATGGAGGGTGGTGAGCCGGGTGTACCAGAGAGGGCTGAGGCGGACAGCAGGGCGACACCTTGACGTTCGATACCGCCCATCGCTTGGACGACCATCAGCACGGGGCGGCAGACGAATCGGGCCGCCGGACCGGCGGCGTCGAGGCGGTCTGGACAACCTCACGTCGCCACCGCCGGACGCGAGCTGTGAGGATGCGGGGGATGTGGGGTATGTCGTGGAGGTTCTGGACCGGGGCCGTGGCGATAGCGATCGCAGGGGGGTTCGTCGCTGGGGTGCTCATGATGTGGCTGCTCGGCCGGCCCTTCGCGTTCAGCCCCGGCGGGGCCGGCGGGATGCTGGGGGCCTTGGTGGGACAGGCGATACTCCGGCGGAGGGCCGACAAGGAGTGAGCCATGGCCGGTAGCCCCCCCTCGTCCGAGGACAGCAGGTGGCCGGCCTGTCCGAGGCGCCAGGCGGGACCCGGGACCGCCCGCGGTTGCCGCGCCGGCCACATCGGCCCCTAGGCACCGCTCGGCCCCGACGCACCGCTCGGCCCCGACGCACCGCTCGCACACGACGCGCGGCCTCGTCGCGCTGCCGCTCGGCCTGGACGGAGAACGACTACGAATCCCGCATATGGCTGGGCGCGGGACAGTGCGACACCGGCAAGTACGTCGTCAAGGGCCGCAGCCACGACATCCCGACGGGCAAGATGTACTTCAACACCAGCAGCAAAACCTTCCCCACCAAGGCCCCCCGTATCGCCTGCACCCCTGCGGCAGGGACAGCGTCGCCCAGGAAGCGTGCATCGTTCCCGTCCCCTGATCTCGCCGCCACCGTGTCCAAGCGGAGCGCGGCCAACGCTCACCGGGCGGTCGCGTCCGGGCCCGGAGCGCGCGGCGGGCGTTTGCTCTGTGGCAGACCTTCGACGACCAGGTCGTAGGAGTGCTCGACCACATCGTTGATCAGCCGCTTTGTGATGCCGCGCCCGGGCCCGAGCGAGACCCAGTGTCTCTTGTCGAGATACCGGCCCGGGGTGATCGCGGCGTAGCCGCGCTCCAGTGCGCGCGCGTGCTCGGGCTCGCACTTGACCGTGATGATCTGTTCGTCCGGGTCGTCGGTGACGATCAGAAACACCTTGTCCGCGACCTTGTACACGTCGAGTCCGGGGGAGAAGGGGCGGCCGTGGCTGACGTCGGGGAGGGCGTGGGCCGCCTTGCGTGCGGTGTCCTGGAGGTGGTCACCGGCCGCGCTCACCGGGCCACCCCCGTGCCGGTGCCGTAGGTGTGCGGATCGACGGGCTGCCGGGCCTTGGGCAGGTGGGCGACGACGAGCAGGTAGGAGTCGGTGACGAGTTCCTTGACGAGCTTCTTGTCCATCCCTGTCCCGCCCTCCAGCGTGATCCAGTGTTTCTTGTTCATGTGGTAGCCGGGGGTGATGTGGCTGCTGTGTTCCCGCAGCGCGCGGGCCTCGTCGGGGTCCGCCTTGAGGATCACGACGGGACGTCCGGGGACCTCGGTCATCAGCATGAACACCTTGCCGCGTACCTTGAAGACCTCCCAGTCAGGACCGAAGGGTTGCTCCAGCTGGGCTCCGGGAAGTTCCTCAGCGCACTCGGCGGCGAACGTCTGCAGGGTCGGTCCGTTCACGAGCGTTTCCTTTCCGGGGATGGTGGTGGGCAGGTGCGTCGGCGAAGGACGCTGACGGCAGCCGCACGGTCACGGCGGCACATCCCATCCTTTCCCCGAAGCGGGCAAACCGGGCGGTAGGCTGCGGACACGTGATGGTCGACAAGCGACACCCTGGGAGTTCTCCAGGAGTCGGACGCAGTGGACAGGCCGTGCGGGCCGCGGTTCCGCTGTACGGTTTCCAGCCCCCGGTCGGTACGCCATACGGCCTTGAGGTGAGCACCGTCGAGGACTTCTTCGCCGAGCACGACGACTGGCCGTGGAACCCACCCCGTCCGGGCCGCGCCACCTTCCACTACCTGATCCTGGTGACCGAGGGCGAGCTGCTCCACGATGTCGACCACGTCACGCGGACCGTCGCCTGCGGCCAGTGGTTGTGGGTTCGTCCCGGGCAGGCGCAGTGCTGGCATCCGCCGGGCGCCGCCCGCGGCCTGTTCATCCTGTTCGAGCCGGATGTGCTGACGGCAGGGACCGCCCGCCTGCTGGCCCCGCTCACCGCGCACGAGGCCCCTGCCGTACTGAGCCCGCACCCCGATGACGCGGCCTGGCTGCGGCAGACGGCACTCCAGCTCCTGGACGAACACCGTGCACTGGGGCGTCGCCGGCTCGATGTCCACCACGCTCTGCGGCGCAGCCTGCTCGAATCGCTGCTGCTGCGCCTCGCCGGCTCCCCGGATGTCACCCCCACCGGCGCGGCGGCGGGCGGCATGGGCGGCAGGGACACGTACGCACGGTTCGTGGAAGCCCTGGAGCTGCACTTCCGGGAACTGCACCGGGCTGCGGACTATGCCGGGCTGCTCGGCTGTTCGGTTCGCACCCTCAGCCGCGCGGCCCGGGACGCCACCGGCAAGGGAGCGCGTGAGGTCATCGACGAGCGGCGGCTGCTCGAAGCCCGCCGCCTGCTGGGAGGTGCCGGTTGGGACGCCCGGGCCGTGGCCGTCCATCTCGGGTTCACCGATCCCGCGAACTTCGGCCGCTTCTTCCGTGGCCACACCGGTCTCACCCCGGCCGCCTTCGCGGCCCGCGAACCCGAAACCGGCGGATGAGGCGACTGCGGCACAAGCCCGCACTCCCACGGCCACCACGGCCCCCGGGCGGCGACCGGGTCCCTCGGCGCCGCGCGCGAGGCGGCATCGTCGCGCACGCGCGCGACACCGATGCCGCGCCCCTCCCGCGTACGCAGCAGCTCAGCGGCCTGTCCGGCGCCGCCGGAAACGACGGTGCTGTGCGGGGCGGCCACCACGGCCACCGCGACCGCGACAGCAGGACGGCATCGCCGGCCTGACGGACGTGACGAGGGTGCGACTCGGAGCGCCGGTCAGGGTGCCGGAGAACGGTTACGGGCCGGCTGCCCGAGCGGTTCAGCCGTCCAGCCAGTCACCGCCGACCGCGGTCGGCGCGAAGCCCTGGCCGTTCCACAGGAAGTGCGGGTGAGCGCAGCCGAACATGTAGGCGAGCAGAGCCGTGTCCTCCTTCCACGTCGGCGGTCGGTGCAGCGCGTGGAACAGGTCGGCGCCGACGTCCCCGGAGTCGATCTGGACGTCGCGGGCGCCCTCACCGCCGGCCAGGGAGGCGATGACGGCCGCTATGTACGTGCGGCGCAGTATCTCCCAGGTTGTGCCGATGTCACCGCGCCATTCCCCGTGCAGCGCCTCGAAGGCGGCGAGTTCCCGGTCGAACAGCCGCCATGCCCGCGGGTGTTCGGCATGGCAGCGTGCCGAAAGCTGGGCCGCGCGTTCGCCGAGTACGTCCACCATGGGCACGCCGCCGGTGCGCAGCGCGACGCCGTCGGTCAGCAGGCCGGTGCAGGCGTTGGGTTCGATGCCGCACAGCAGGCAGTCGTCCCCCGGGGGCAGGCCGTTGGTGATCCCGTCGAACCATAGGGCGTGCCGGCCGGTCAGCCCTTCCCAGACGATCGTGGTGCCCATCAGCCACCCGTTCCACAGCGGCCCGTGGGACTCCGGCATGCACCCGTACTTGATCAGCGCGAGGACGCAGGCGCCGTACAGGGCCTTGTCGTGCGTGGACATGGAGCTCAGCCAGAAGTTGCTGACCTCCCCTGTGACCGCGTCCGCGCGTACGTCGGTCATGTCGTTGAGCACGCGGCACAGGACCAGCGAGGCGAGGTGTTCTTCCTGCCAGAGCTCGGCGTCGGGTGAGACGTGCCAGAACAGGCAGTCCATCAGCTGCAGCAGGGTGTAGGCAGGTTTGTCGAGCGGCGTGGACTGGGGGAGCGCGGCGGTGCCCGACACATGCCGCTTGAGCCAGTACTCGTCGACGGTCCGCTTGAAGGCGGCGTAGAGGCCGCATACCAGGGCACGCGCGCCGTTGGTCGTGCGGTCCTCGGCGAGGCGCTGCTCGATGACCCGCGCGGTGGCGGACACCTCGATCGCCGCCTCGACGCGTTTGTACTCGTGGAGCACCAGAATGTCGTCCTCGTGCCGGAGCCTGAGGCCGAGATCCCGGTCGGAGTCGTTCATTTTCCTGGTCCACACCCAGCCGCCGGTCAGCACGCTGTCGAGTTCTCTCCGGTAGGGCCACGTCTTGACCGAGAGCGGGCGGCCGTCGCTCCTGCGCCAGTCGTAGTCCTTCAGATCGCGGCTGAGCGGCTTGGGCAAGTGGGCGCAGAGCGTACAGGTGCACGAATCATCGAAAGCAGGAACGTCCGTGGCCTCCGCCCGCTCGCGCCACGCGCCTTCCAGCAACGCGCAGGAGAGCCGGCACAGGCTGATTCCGGTCTCCACCACACCGGGGAATTCCCTCTCGATGACGGCGAGGCACTCGTCCAGCCTGCGCAGGCGTTCCGCGCCGTGCTCGTCGGGCGCGGGAAATTCCCTGGGCGCACGGACCAGCGCCCCTTGCACGGAAAAGGTCACGCTCCCGCTGTGCCGCTCTTCCCGGCGGGCGGTTTTGTTCCGACGCGCGATGCTGGATTTTTCGCGACGCTTGTAATCTTCCGTGCAGCTCCTGACGTTGGCTGTGACCACCTTTGCCAGTTCTCCGCTGACCCCGTTTCGTCCCATCGGTGAGTCCTCCTGCTCGTGGGAACGCTCACGTCGGTGCTGAGTGCATGACGGCCATGCGTGGTGCGGTGGGGCATACGGTGGCTCGGTGCTCTTCCCCGGACAAGAGGGCGCCGGGTGAAGTTGTCGGTCGATGACTTGTCGGGCCAGGTCAAACAGGCGACAGAGCTGCTGCCCCGTCGCCGCGAGGACCGTTCACCGCAGGCCGGACGCGGCCTGCGCGGGGTGCCTTTGGCGCTAGTGACAGTCTCCCCACAATCGGCGGATGCATCCGAGTTGGGTACCCCCAGGTGCCCTGCCCGTGGGGCTGATCAAAGAGAGGCGATATCGATCAAGGAGTCGGCTCGTCCAGCGGATGGATGCTCAGAGGGTGTCGCCATGACGCCAAGCTGAATTGTCGGCGCTGTATGTCGTCGGCGTCTCGTAGCGCCCGGCGTGAGCCGGAATGCGCGCGGGACGTGCGCACTCGTTCCGCCGACTGTGCGCTGGACGTGGCCCGTTCGCCGTCTCCAGCGGCGTCATCCGCGCGATGCCCCGGCGAACGGGCCAGGAAAGTCTCACGCGTTACATCCGAACGGAAATTCGAGATGCATGGCAGAACACAGCATCTTCTGCAACGCGGACCTTCTCCTCGCTAAACTCCACAACGCCCGGCGAGTTGAAGCACTCGCAGGGAGCCGGAGCCTGCCGCCCACCCGCCTGGCGCCCCGAGAAAAGGAACACACGGAATCCGAGCAACCAGAAGTACCGGCAGGCGATTCGGTGAATGCCGCCTCCGCGTACGGCACCGGCTGTGCGACGAGTGCGTTCCGACCGCCCCCGTTTCAGTAATTGGTTGAGGATCCCGATGGAACTTGCCTCCGCCCCACCCGCGGCCCGGCTGCCAACTGCCTGGTACGCATGGTGGTCCCTGCCCGTCGCTATATGTGTGGCCACGCTTGTGGCGATGGCCACGGGGACGACCCAGGCCAGGCTCACCGCTCTCATCGTCGGGGCGGTGGCCACAGCGGCCACAGCCGTCTGCGTCGAGCGACTGCTCTACACCGAACGCCGGACGCGCCAGGCCGCCGGGGAACACCGGACACAGGCGGCGCGGGACAAGGAACAGTGGGAACAGCGGCTGGCGTCCGCGGAGGAGAAGCACGCCACCGAGGTCTCCTCGCTGTACGCCGGGCTGTCCCGGCTGACCGAGCTGCACAAGGTGCAACTGGTCCGGCTGGCGGAGGAGTTCCTGCCCAGGGCGGTCGACGAGCTGCGCCAGAACGCGGCGATGGACGACGTGCTCCGGCCGCTCGCCGAGGACCCCGCCGTACCGGAGGAGTTCCGGAGCACGTTCAGGAAGATTCTGCGGACCTCCCTGCTCGCCATCGAGGAGGAGTTCGACCGCAGCACCTCGGCCCGGCGGTCGGTGGTGAGCATCGGTAGCCGACTGCAGGTCTACACGAACAAGATCCGTGCCCAGCTGCACGAGATGCAGGGCGTGCACTCCCGCCTGCCGGCGGTCGCCCGGGACCTCATGGATCTGGACCAGGAGATCGGCCCGGCCGACTGCCTGGCAGCCAGCATCGTCGTCCTGGGCGGGGCCGACCGGCCGGGCAGGCAGTGGCAGACACCGCAGCCGCTGCTCAGCGTGGTCCGGGGCGGTATGGCCCGTATCAAGGAGTTCAGGCGCGTACAGGTGCGCAGGCTTCCTGAACTGGGCGTGGACGGCAACCTGGTCGACCACCTCACGCTGATCTTCGCCCACCTCATGGACAACGCGTCCCGGTACTCGCCCCCGGCGGAGCCAGTGATCGTGTCCGGCAGGGAAGTGCCCAACGGGCTGGGCATCGAGATCCAGGACTCGGGCACAGGGCTCAGGGAGGAGAAGAGGCGTCAGGCGTTGCGGCTGCTGAACGGCGTGGCCGTCGGCTCGGGACCCGGCGGCCTGGCGGAGGACGCGCAGCTCGGCCTGCGCGTCGTGGGCAACCTCGCCCGCAAGCACGGGATCACCGTCACCTTCGACGACTCGCCGTGGCTCGGCACCGCCGTCGTCGTCGTGGTGCCCCACAGGTACTTCAAGCCCCTCGACAAGCGTCCGTACTCGGAGTCGGCCTTGGGGCGGTCGGCCACGCCGCAGCGGGCACCCGAGCCCGCGACGGCCGGCCCTCCCACCGTCCCGGACGGCCCGCTGCAGACAGCCGGCCCCGACGAGGAGCCGCTCGACGAGGAGCCGTTCACCGGCGACACCACACCGGGCGGACTGCCCAAGCGGGACAGACCGCCAAGGAACGTACCGGGCCCCCGCCACGCCATGAGCGCACCCGCGGGGGAGGACACCTCGGGCGTGCCGCCGGAGGAGTCCTTCACCGGGCTGGCCGCCTTCGTCTCCGGCAGCGGCCCGGCGGAGGGACCTGACACGCACGGCCGCCCCGACGAGCGACAAGAGAGTGACTAGCCACATGACGCAGCACCAGACCGACTTGAGCTGGGCGCTCCGGGAGCTGGCGGAGAGCATCCCGGAGATCCGCTTCGCACTGGTGGCCTCCTCCGACGGAAAGGCCATCACCTCCTACGATGCGGACCCCGACGACGCCGACCGCTTCGCCGCCATCGTCGCGGGCCTGCAGTCACTGGCCCAGCCCGTCGCCGAACAGTTCCCCAAGGAGAAGGGCCAGCTACGGCTCGCAGGCATCGAGGTCGACGGCGGACATCTCTTCGTCGTACGCGCCGGCACCGAGACGTATCTGGGCGTGCTGGCCAGGAAGGGCCTCGATCAGGGCCTGCTGGGGCACCAGATGAGGGACTGCGCCCGCAGGATGGGCGACCTCCTCGGAACCGTTCCGCGGCAGGAGCAGCCTGGATGACCGGGCCGCAGCGGGGCCCGGGCCGGACCGGACTGGAGCGCTACTACGTCCTCACAGGTGGCCGCTGCGCGCCCGCCACGAAAGCGGCGACCCTCGATGTGGCCACCCTCATCGTCGCCCGCTCCGCACCGGCACCGGGGACCCAGCCCGAGCACGACGCGATCCTCCGGTGGTCCCGTGACCCGCTGTCGGTGGCCGAACTGGGCGCGCACCTCGGGCTGCCCTTCAACATTCTCTCGGTGCTGCTGGCCGACCTGCTGCACACAGGCCAGGTGGAAGCCCGTGATCCCGTCGCGGGTACGGGCGACCGCGGGCCCGACCTCGCGCTTCTTGAGGAGGTACTCAGTGGACTTCAACGGCTTTGACCAGCCGGCATTTCCGCAACGGGCGGAAGCGCTGCACGCGGGAAGCCGGTCGGTCAAAGTGATGGTCGCCGGCGGTTTCGGCACGGGGAAGACGACCATGGTCGGCTCGGTCAGCGAAATCGTGCCGCTCACCACTGAGGAAACCCTCACGCAGGCCAGCGTCGGCGTCGACGACCTGGTGGGCGTCGCGGACAAGAAGAGCACCACCGTCAGCCTCGACTTCGGCCGGATCAGCCTCAACGAGCAGCTGGTGCTGTACCTGTTCGGTACGCCGGGGCAGGAGCGGTTCTGGTTTCTGTGGAACGGCCTGTTCAAGGGCGCCCTCGGCGCGGTCGTCCTGGTGGACACCCGGCGGCTGCGATCCAGCTTCCGGGCCATCGAGGAGATGGAGAGGCTGGAGGTGCCGTTCGTCATCGCCCTCAACGTCTTCCCCGACGCCCGCAACCACCCCGTCGATGAGGTACGGGAGGCTCTTGCCGTCTCCCCGCACACGCCGATCGTCACCTGCGACGCACGCGACCGGGTATCGAGCCGCGATGTGCTGATCGCGCTCGTCCGCCACATCAAGGAACGGTCTGTTGCCGCATTGGAGTCCCGATGAACCCCCAGTCCTCCGACAGCCCGCACCTGGACGCACCGAACCCGCCTGCGGGCTGTCCCGTGCGGCCCGCAGGCGCCACGACGAGGCTGTACGCGGCGGAGTCCACGGTCGACCCGTACGGAACCTACTCCCGGCTGCGAAAACAGTACGGGCCGGTGGCGCCCGTACTGCTGGAGGGCGACGTGCCCGCCTGGCTGGTGCTCGGTTACCGGGAGAACCGGCGGGCGCTGGACAACCCCAGCCAGTTCAGCCGGGACTCGCGCACATGGCGGGACTGGAAGGAGGGGCGGATCGAGGAGACCTCGCCACTCATTCCGATGCTGGGGTGGCGCCCCGACTGCCTCTCGCAGGACGGAGAACCCCATCAGCGGCTGCGCAGAGCGGTCACCGACACCATGGAGACCGTGGTCAACCGCGGCATACGCCGCCACGTCGTCCACTTCGCCCACAGGCAGATCGACGCCTTCGCGGACACCGGGCACGCCGATCTGGTCATCCAGTACTCCGAGCACCTGCCGATGCTCGTACTGACGCGGCTCTTCGGCCTCCCGGAGACGGACGGTGAACACTTGGTGGCGTCCTGCGCCCAGGTGATGAAGGGCGGCGAGGACGCCATCGTGCACAACGAGCGGATCACGCGGGTGCTCGCTGACCTCACGTCGCACAAACGCGCCGAACCAGGCCCGGACTTCACCTCGGGACTGATCCAGCATCCCGCCTCTCTGGAGCACGAGGAGGTCCACAACCACCTGCGCCTCGTGCTCCTCGCCGCACACACCACCACCAGCAACCTCCTGGCGCGTGTGTTCCAGATGATCCTCAGCGACAGCTCCCGCCTCGCCGACCTGGTGAGCGGACAGATGACCACCGCGGCGATCGTTGAAGAAGTGATGTGGAACGCGCCGCCGTTGGCCGTGCTTCCCGGCCGGTTCGCGACCGCCGACTGCGAATTGGGCGGCCAGCACGTCAAGGCCGGCGACCTGCTCGTCCTCGGCCTGGCTCCGGGAAACCTGGACCCGGAGATCCGCCCCCACACGGGCACCGCCGTACGCGGCAACCAAGCCCACCTGGCGTTCAGCAGCGGTCCCCACGAATGCCCCGGGCAGGGCGTCGGGCAGGCCATCATCGAGACGGCCGTGGAGGTGCTGATCCACCGCCTTCCCGGCCTCCGCCTGGCCGTCGACCCCGCCGAACTCTCGGACACGGCCTCCACATGGGAGACCCGGCTCGATCGCCTACTGGTCAGCTTTCCGCCTCAGGGGTCATCTCATGTGGGCCGGTAGGCCGTTGGGCGTGGTGGGGATCGTCCGCCCCGGATGACTTCTCAAGAGGGCATGTGGACATGGGCCGAGGCTCCATGAGTCCCGGCATACCGCGAGTTGTACCCGTCGGAACATGGACTGCGGTACGTCCGGACCGTGTCCTGTGGGCAGCCAATTGGAGCTGATGGAGGGTGACGTCACCTACCGACGGCTGGCCGGCCAGCAGTTGGCCCCCGTCGGAGCCTCGTGACGGTGGCCACGCCGGCACCTCCGTTCCGCCATGTCAGGATGCGGACACCGCTCGAACTGACACACCTGCGAAAAGGTGCACATGCTCGTGAATCTGTGGAAGCGCTACGGCCTGGTGTTCGCCGCCGGCGCCGTGTGCATTGTGGTGAATGTGCAAGGGATCGGCCCGCTCTGGTACACCGGTGTGGCGCTGCTGATCGCCGGACGGGTCATGCGCGTGACACTGATCCGCGAACAGCGCCCGCCCCCGGGGCGCGAGCCGCTGCTGCTCCGGGCCCCAGTCACGGGGCGCTGGCTGGCGCTCAACGGCCCGGCGACGAAGGTTCCCAGTCACACGCACAGCCACGCACAGACGTACGCCATCGACCTGAAATACGTACCCGAAGGAGGGGGAAGCGGCCAAGGAGTCACATCGCAGGCCCCGCCCTTCCGCTGGCTTTGGCCACTCGCCCGGAGCCCTCGCCGCTACCCCACGTTCGGCAGGCCGCTGCTCGCCCCCGCCGACGGAGTCGTCGTCGCGACCGCGGGAGGACAGCGGGACCACCTGTCGCGCATGTCGCTCCCCGCCTTCCTCTTCCTCTACCTGGAGGGCTTCATCCGCGGTCTCGGCTGGCCGAGCCACTTGCTCGGGAATCACATTGTCCTGAACCTCGGCGACGGCGTGTACGCGGCCTTCGCACACCTGCGGCGCGGGTCGCTGGAGGTGGCCGTGGGCGACCGGGTGTCAGCGGGCCAGCAGATCGCCGAATGCGGCAACTCCGGAAACTCATCCGAGCCGCACCTGCACTTCCAACTCATGAACGGCCCCGATGTGATGACGGCACAAGGGGTGCCGTTCGCATGGCGCTACCGCGACGACGACGGGGTGGCACACACCGGTGTGCCCGCGGACACCACACACTGCGTTCCCCTCTCGCCCCTGCCGGACCGTCCATATGAGGCGCGGGCCAACTGATGACCGGCGTGGCGCCCGGCGTTCCCAAGTGCGCTCCCCAGGGCCAGGCAGACGCGGCTGCCCAGTCACCGGCGGCCCGGTGCGGCCGGCGGCGTCCCCGCCGCGGCCGTGCGTACAGGGCAGCGACGCCGGACCCCGCGGCGACGCCTCAGGGGCGACGCCGTCGGCGTCGGCCAACAGGGCGGCGGTGACGGTGAGTTCGGCGCCCGAGAGGATGCTGAAGCCTGGACTTCCGTCGGCTCCAGCCGCGTCACGGGCCGTGGTGCGGTGGCGGCTCCTTGCCGGCCGGGGCTGCTGGGAGCCTGGGGAGCTCCCGTCAACCTGGTCCCGGCAGGCACCTTCCGTTCAGGGCGCTCCACGGCCCGGACGCGCACGGTGGACCCAGGACCTTCGGGTCCGCCGTCAACTGGCTGCTCGCTCGGTCTCGGTGAGATTTCCGTGGACGAGCAGCGTTGTCTTATACGTCTTGGTCTTCTTGTCGAACGGCGGTGCACAGGTGATGAGCCACAGGCCGGGACCTCCTTTCCGGCTCAGGACGTGCCAGTAGGGAAAGTTCTTCGCCTCTACGAATTTGCGTGTGTCCACTGTGAATTGCGCGGTGCTGCCGTCCGCTCGCCGTACCGAGATCTTGTGCCCGGCCCTCAACTCGCTGAGACGGAAGAACACCGCCCGCTGCTTGTCCGAGTCGACATGGCCTACGAGGGCGGCCGAACCCCGCTCGCCCGGCGTGACGCTGCCGCGATACCAGCCGACCAGGTTGCGCTGACTCTTCGGCGGCGTGCCGATGGACCCGTCAGGGGTGCGTCCCAGCTGCACCACCTTGGCGTCGACACCGATGTCTGCCGCTTTCACTCGCAGCGGATGTGAGGGAGACATGGGGGCAGCCGTCACCTTCGCATCAGCCGAGGCCCGCTGTGCGTCGTTGTCGGAGGCGTCGGGCATCAAGGGGGGAACGAAGATGGCCGCCGTGGCGATCAGGCATACGGCGCACAGTGTGCGGAACAGCCGCACGGCCCGACTGGGCCCTTTGACCGGACGGCCGCGTGGGCGGCCACCCTCGTTGCATGTGCTGTTCACGGTGTGCTCGCTAAATTTCGCGCCTGCGCTTCACGGCCCGTGCACCAAGGACGAGCCCGGCGAGCGCCACGGCGCTTGCCGAGCCGACCGCATACGGCACCGCGGACCCGGATTCGGCGTTGGGTCCGCTGGGCGCCGTGCCACGTGCCGCGAGCTCCACAGCACGGCCGCCGCCGCCCGCGTGCGGGGCGGAGACGCACGGCGCTCCCGAGGGAGTGCGGCACGAGTCGGGGGGCCGTGCGGACTTGGGCGACGCGGCTCTCCCGGTGCCGGCCCCATCGGGCGACCCGGTGGTTCTGTTGCTCCCGGGGGTTCCGGCGCTCCCGGCGTTCCCGGAGGTTCCGGTGCCTCCGGCGTTCCCAGAGTTTCCGGAGTTCCCGGAGGTCCCGGTGCCTCCGGCGTTCCCGGAGGTCCCGGAGGTCCCGGAGGTCCCGGAGGTCCCGGAGGTCCCGGAGTTTCCGGAGGTCCCGGAGGTCCCGGTGTTCCCTGCGCTCCCAGAGGCTCCGGAGGCCAAGCCGGACGAGCTCGTCTGCGGGTCGCCGTCGAGGGAGGTGCCGGCGGACGCGCCGATCGGCAGCGCAACGGAGCAGCTTGACACGCCGAGTTGCGCTTCAGCGGAGCCCAGCGTCTGTGCGTCCTCGGTCGTGTCGTAGGTGCTGCGGCAGACGCTGGACGTCTTGCCGCCGTAGGTGACGGTCGCGGCGTTGCCGTAGACGCCCTTGTCCGGCTTGGGCGTGAGCGTGTATGTGATGGTGGCGCCCGAGCCGGGCGCGAGATCGCCGTCCCAGGCGAGGGCGCTGCCCCGCACGGACGCCGTGCCGGTCGTGCTGCTGGGGCCGCTGAGGAGCCGGGCGTCGTCGGCGACGTTACCGAGGTTGTCTTCGACATGGACGTCGGACAAGGCCCTGTTGGTCGGGTTGTTGATCTTGAGGGTGTACTGGAGCCGGTCCTCGGCTCCCACGGTTTTGAGGGAGAGTTCCTTCGACATCTGGAGGCTGCCGCCGCTGTCGCCTACCGCGGCTGCCGGCGCACCACCGATCGCCAATAGCGCGCCCGTCGAAAATGCCAGGGACATGGGGCTGGACAAGCCCATTCGTTTGCTCATGGTGCACATGTAGACATAGGGATTCATGGACCGCTCATGCTGGGTGATCGCAATGGTGATTCCGAATGAAAAGGTCACTCATGCGGTCGATTGACCGACGGCCGAGGGTAACTCTCAGTCATTGGGCGTGCTGGTGGCCGCCTTACGGAGGGAGGGCGCGGGCCCGGTGTGCAAAGGACGGCCCCTGGATGCCGCCGCTGGCGGACACCGGGCCCTGCTGGGAGGCGGTGGCGGCGTGCTGGCGGAGGGACACGGTCATTGGCCGAACGACGTTTATTCGCCGGTGGCTCCGTCGATCGCTTCGCGCAGGAGGTCGGCGTGGCCGTTGTGGCGCGCGTACTCCTCGATCATGTGGGTGAGGACGTAGCGGGGTGAGAGGGTCACGCCGCCGCAGTCGACGGTGTCGTCCAGGGAAGCGAAGGAACCAGCGACGGTACGGGCGCGGGCGCACTCCTGGCGCCAGGCTGCGAACGCCTCGTCCACGTCGGCGTCCTCGACGTCGAACTCGGCGGCCGTGCCGCCGGCCTGGTCGGGCCACAAGGGCTTGACGTCCTCGGCGTTCAGGGCGAAGCGGAACCAGCTTCGCTCGACGGAGGCAGCGTGGCGTACCAGGCCCAGCAGTGTGAGCCCCGTGGTCTCGACCGCCTGCTGCTTCAGCTGCCCGCCGGTCAGCCCCCGGCACTTCATGGCCAGGGTGTCCCGCTGGTAGTCGAGGAACGAGGTGAGCGACGCACGGTCGTCGGCCACTTTGGAGGGGTGTATGCGCTGGTCATCGTCCACCGAACAATGATGGCAAGGACACCTGCCCGCAGCCCACCCCTCGCGCGACCAGCCGCACACCAACCCCCAGCCGGCCCGCCGCCGTTGGGCCGCGGAGGTTGGTCGCGGGGGACGGGCTGTAGCGGCGGTCGCGGAGGTCAGCGCCGTGCGAACGGTGGGTTGCGTGCTGGTACCCGCATGTCACTCAGCCGCCCGTTGCGGCCCGACGACCCTGTTCGCGGCGGTGTGGTGGGGCAGTTGCTCCGCGCCTGCCCTTCATGTGGGTTCCCGCGCATCTCCGCGCGCCGGGGGCCGTTCCCTCACTCCGTGCAGCAGCCGGGTCCGTTGCCCTGGGTCGCGCGCGAGTTCCGCGCCGACGAGGGCCATCGCTGCGGCTGCGTCGAGTACGGCGGTATCGGCGGAGGGCGATGTTCCGTGTTCGGTGAACTCGGCGGTGTGGTGAGCGGCGTCGCTGACGTCGTAGCCGATGGTCGGGTGGATGGACGGGAGGACCTGCGAGACGTTGCCCATGTCGGTCGAGGCGATGTGTTCACCCGCGCGTGACACCGGGGTCCGGCCGAGGGCCTTGAGCGCTCTGACGTACGCCTGGGTCATGCTTCGGTCCTGCCGGAGGTCGGCGAACTCCTCGGCGGCTGCGGTGATTTCCACGCTCGTCGCTGTGGCGAGCGCGCCGGCTTCGAGGCAGGCGCGGACCCGGGCCAGGGTGCGGTGGAGCTGGGGCACCGACGGGGCGCGGACCTCCACCGCCGCCCGGGTGTGCGCGGGGATGACGTTTGGTGCGCTGCCCCCTTCGGTGACGGCGAAGGAGACCACCGATCCCGGCTCAAGCTGCTGCCGCAGCAGGCCGATCGCGTGGTAGGCGACGGACACGGCGTCGAGGGCGTTCGCGCCCTCCCACGGCGCGGTCGCGGCGTGGGAAGAGCGGCCGGTGTAGTCCACGGTCCACTGGGTCAGCGCCAGCGAGGAGCCCTCGACCGTGTCCTGCCCGTCGGCATGGGCCATCATCGCCGCGGCGACGTCGTCGAAGACTCCGGCCCGCAGCAGAATCGCCTTGCCACCGCCGGACTCCTCGGCGGGCGTGCCGATGAGCTTGACGCGGATGCCCAGTTCGTCGGCCATGGTGGCCAGGGCCAGCGCGGCGCCGGCCGCGGCGGCGCCGTTGACGTTGTGCCCGCATGCGTGCCCGATCCCGGGGAGCGCGTCGTATTCGGCGCACAAGCCGAGGGTCAGCTCACCGGTGCCGCGCGTGGCGGTGAACGCGGTGTCCAGGCCGCCGACTCCGCGCTCGACAGCGAATCCGGCGGCCGTGACAAGCTCGACGATCTTCGCGCAGGACCGGTGCTCCTCGAACGCGGTCTCCGGCTCTCTGTGGAGGCTGTGGCTGAGCTGGACGAGCCTGTCGGACCAGCTGTCGACCGCCGCCATGATCGGGGTGGTGGCGTCGGCCAGGACCCCGGCGTGGTCGGCGCTCATCGGTGCTCCTCTCCCTTGCGGTACCTCAGGCCCAGCCCGGTGCCGATGAGTGCGACGCCCGCGCACACGGACCACAGCCAGACGTACGCGTGCATCGTCACGCCGGTCGGCGCCTGGTGGGCGGACATGATCGCGCCCACGGTGGAAGCGCCGATCGCCGCGCCGAACGACAGTGCGAGCTCGTTGATTCCCGCCGCCATGGCGGTGTCCTGTTCCGGAACGCCCTCGACACACAGCGCCCGGGTCGAAGCCTGGTAGCCGCCGAACCCGATACCGAGCAGGGCGATCGCGACGAGATACTGCGGCGCCGAGCCGTGCCACGCCAGCAGGCTCAGGAACGACGCGGCGATGACGAAACCGGAGAGCGCGAGCGTCCGGCGCTCGCCGAACCTGCGCAGCAGCGCCGCGGTGGAGAGCGAACTGCCGAGCGCGAACACGTTCAGCGCGAGCGCGACGAGCGCGATCGCGCGTGGCCCGTAGTCCAGGCCGAAACCGGCCCTGCCGGGTGAGGTCCCCAGAAAGACGGCGTTCGCGCCGAAGAAGCCGATCGTCGAGAACGCCAGGCAGAACGTGACGCCCGAGACGATGGCCACGGGCCGTTGGGTCAGCGTCCGCAGATCGACAAGCGGCGTCCTCGCGCGGGCCTCGACGGCGACCCAGGCGACCATGGCGAGCAGACCGCCGCCCATCGAGACGGCGGTACGGGCCGAGATCCATCCCCAGGTGCCGCCCATCGAGAGCGCGGACACGACGCCGACGAGGCCGATCGTCAGCAGCGTGAACGCCAGGAGCGGCAGACGTCCGCCGACGCGCGGAGCCCCGTCCGGAAGCAGCATGCCCGCGACAACGGCCAGGACCGCGACCGGGACAGCGACCCACAGGCCGAGGGTGGCCGAGTGCTCGCTGAACGAGCCCGAAACGACGCCGCCGACACCGACCGACGCGGTCAGCACGCCGACGAGGAGACCTATGCCGGAGCGCCGGTACTCCGGCGCCCGGTACCGCAGAATGCCGATGAGCAGAGGCATGAAGCCGACAACGGCGGCCTGGAGCACGACACCGACGGAGAGGGTGAACGGGCTCGGCCATGCCGCCATCAGCAACGAACCGGTCGCCACGAGCGCGATGGACACCCGCAGCAGGCGGCGGTATCCGTACACGTCGCCGAGTTTGGCGAGCAGCGGCGTCCACACGGCGAAGGCGAGCTGTGAGAGGAGGTAGATCCGAGTCTGTCCCGCATCCGTGATGTGCAGGGCGCCGCCCAGGGAAGGCAGCAGCGGGGTGAGATAGCCCTGGGTCACGCCGCTCAGCAGCTCGACGAGGGCCATCGAGGCCAAGAGCACCCTGGCCGGTAGGCGCCGCGCGGCCACTGCCTTGGCCGGCTCCTCGGCCGCTGGCACCTGTGTCTGCATCATGAACCTCGGCTTCCACGGATGCGGAGAGTCCGCATCACGGAGGGGTGCGCACCCACTGTGGGTGAGGCGCATCACTGGGCTCGTGATCTGTCACATACGCAACACAGAGAGGGTCCAGACTGCCCGATATGAACAACGGGACCGGCTCTGAACTCGATATCGCGCTCGTCAACGCCCTCCAGCTCAACCCCCGTGCCGATTGGGCGGAGTTGGCCGGGCCGTTGCGCCACACGCCGAAGACCCTGGCCAGAAGGTGGGAGGCGCTGTCCGAAAGCGGCGCCGCCTGGGTCGCGGTCGGACCGGGCCAAGCCTTTCTGCGGTACGGATGCGCGGCATTCCTGGTCGTCAGCTGCCGCCCGCACGCCAAACGGGGCGTCGCTGACGCACTCGTCGCCGAGCCGGCGGTGGTCTCGATGTCGGCGACATCCGGCGCGGCGGACTTTTTGGTCGACGCCTTCGCCCCAGACCTCGACAGCCTGGAACGGCTGCTGAGCGAGCGGATCGAAACCATCGAGGGCATCGCCTGCGTGACCACGCTGATCGGGCTGACAACCTATCGGGAGGGATCGCGGTGGCAGGTGCAGGCGCTGGACCTGGAGCAGTCCACCCGGCTGACGCGCCCTGCGGCAGCGGCACCCCGCCGGCCTGGCTCCGCCCCCGACGATCTCGACCGCACCCTGCTGGAGGCCCTCTCGTACGACGGACGCAGGCCCTGGGCGGACTTGGCCGGCCAGTGCGGGACCACTGGCCCCACGGCCAGGCGCCGCGTCGAGAAGCTGATCGCCTCTGGCCGGATCGCGCTGCGCTGCGAGGGCGCGAACACCGTCTTCGGGCCGGTCGTCCCCACCACCTTCATGCTCAGAGTGCCGTCCGACGAGATGAACCATGCCGGTGAGGTGCTCGGCAGCCTCGCACAGTGCCGGGTCGTCGAGGCGATCACCGGTCCTTCGAACCTGCTGCTGACCATGTGGTTCCGCAGTACCGCGGAGATCGCCCCGTTCGAAGCCGCACTGGTCCGCGAACTCCCTTCCGCCGCCATCGCCGACCGGTACATCTGCCTCCGGACGTACAAACGGGGCGGGCACATCCTCGATACGGAAGGGCGGAGCACATCGGTGACCCCGCCAACACCGATCTTTGCCGCCACGGGACAGCTCTGAGACCCGGGGCCTTGAGCGGGAGCAGCGTGGGCGCGAGCGGGGTGTGGCCGGCGAACGTCCCGCCGGCTTCAGGCGAGGTCGGTTGCGGGCTCGGTCGCGTAGCGGCTCATCGCGTGGGCGCCGGCCTGTGGCGTCAGCGGCTGGCCGCCGGCGGTGATGTCCTGGAGGTCTCGGAAGTACTGCACATACAGGTCGGGGGTGAACGTGCTGAGCATGACGGCGGGTTGGCCGGTGACGTTGGCGAAGGTGTGTGGGGCGCCGGGCGGGACCATCACGAGCGCGCCCGCGGTGGCGTCGTGGACCTGGTCCCCGACGGTGAACCGCACCGTGCCGGAGACGATGTAGAAGCCCTCGTCGTGCAGGGCGTGGCGGTGCTGCGGCGGTCCGGGGGTGTGCGGGGCGAGGACGGATTCGGCGATTGCGAGGCGGTGCCCGGTATGGCTGCCGTCTTCGAGGACGCGCATGCGCGTGGTACCTATGGCGATCGTTTCCCCGTCGTCGGGACCGACCACCGACACGGCGGGGTCGGCCTGCGGTGCGGTGCTGGTCTTCGCTTCTTCGCTCATGTCCCGAGTGCACCGCCCGGGCCTGGTGACTGTCCAAGACCGCTTCCGTGACGCCGATGCCGTCCGGGTATCGTCGCAGCGTGGAGCTACGTACCCTGCGTTACTTCGTGGCGGTCGCTGAGGAACTCCACTTCGGCCGGGCCGCCACTCGACTGCACATGAGCCAGCCGCCGCTGAGCCGGGCGATCAGGCAACTGGAGGCCGAGGTCGGTGCGTTGCTGTTCGCCCGCTCGCCTGTGGGTGTCACGCTCACCGCTGTGGGCGCGGTGCTGCTCGACGAGGCGCGGGCCCTGCTCGACCAGGCCGACCGCGTCCTCGTACGCGTGACGGCGGCAGCCGGCGTCGCGACGATCACCGTCGGCATCCTGGGCGACAGCACTGACCCGGGAGCGGCCAGGCTGGCCGCCGCTTACCGTCGACGCCACCCCGGCATCGACATCCGTATCCGGGACACCGATCTGACCGACCCGACCTGCGGGCTGCGCGCCGGCCTGGTCGATGTCGCCCTGACGCGGGCGCCGTTCGATGAGACCGCCCTGACGGTGCGTGAGCTGCGTGCCGATCCGGTGGGCGTGGTCCTGCGCGCCGACGATCCGTTGGCCCGCCGCGACCGGCTGCGGCTGGCCGACCTGAGCGACCGTCACTGGTTCCAGTTCCCGCAGGGAACCGACCCGTTCTGGCAGTCGTACTGGAACGGCGGCGAGCCGCGTGAGGGCCCAGTGGTGCGCGTCGTCCAGGAATGCCTGCAGGCGGTGCTGTGGAACGGCACGATCGGCCTGGCCCCGCTCGGACACGACCTGCCGGCAGAGCTGGCCGTGGTGCCGCTGATCGACATGGCGCCAAGCCGAGTGGTGGCGGTGTGGAACGAGGGTGACACCAACCCGTTGCTCCGCTCGTTCACCGAGAACGCGACAGCCGCGTACCGCCACTGAGCACCTGAACAGACCGTGTCGGGCTTGATCGCGCGGCTTCGCACGAACACCGAGCGCCCGCTCACTGGTTGCTCACCGTCTCGGCCGCCGGAGTGCGTGGGTCCGCCACGTCGGCGCCGTGCTCGGCGATCTCCGTCCAGAAGGCGATGGCCGTCTGCTCGAAACGCAGACCGTAGGCCAGGGCAGCGGCCTGCGGGGCCTGGAACCTCAGGCCCGGCCCAGGAGAGTCCGGTTCGGGCTCGTCCAGGGCGGGGGCCGATGCGAGGATCCTCTCGTACTCGGCGAGCTTGCGGCGGTGCTCCTGGAGTTGCTGCGCGGCGAGGCGTTGTATCTGCGCGGCGCCGGACGAGCCGTCCTGCTGGAAGAAGAGCCGCAGCAGGCCCTCGTCGTGGATCTCCGTGGGGTGATCGGCCGGGCCGGTGAGCCACTTGGCGAGCAGGTCCCTCCCGGCCGGGGTGAGCGACAGCGTCCTGCGTCGGCGCCCGGTGGCCTCCCGCTCCTCCAGGACGAGACCGTGCCGTACGAGCCGGGCGGCCTCCGCGTAGATCTGGGACCGCGGGAAGGCCCAGAAGTGTCCGATGCTCTGCTGGATCTCGCGGTCGAGCGCGTACGGCGTCGCGGAACCCGACTGTTCGAGGAGACCGAGCACGACGTAGGCGCTGGCGGAGAACGTTGGCATCCCTTGCCCCGATCCGGATGGTCTGAATCCCGGCATTGCACGTCCGACTCCGGGATTGGAGTATCCAAACAGTACAGGCTGCACCTTCAGTCCTCACGATCGGAGACATCGATGACCACCTCGATCCGTAATCCCTACCTGGAGGGCAACTTCGCCCCCGTCTCCGACGAGGTGAGCGTCGACGACCTGCCGTTGACCGGGACGCTGCCCTCCGAGCTGAACGGCCGCTACCTGCGGATCGGCCCCAACCCGACGGGGTCCGACGAAACCGGCAGCGGCCATCACTGGTTCGTCGGCCGGGGCATGGTGCACGGAATCCGTCTGCGCGACGGGCGTGCCGAGTGGTACCGCAACCGCTTCGTCCACGGTGACGTTCCCGAGGACTCGCCCAACACCAACATCCTCGCCCAGGGCGGCCGGCTCCTCGCCCTCGTCGAGGGAGGCGGGGCACCGGTTTCGATCGCCCCCGACCTGAACCGGATGTCGACCTGGGACGTCGGCGGAGCATTGCAGGACGGCTTCACCGCCCACCCGAAGATCGATCCGGTGACCGGCGAGATGCATGCCATCAACTACCTGATCAGGCCCGGCGCCGACCACCTGCGCTACGTCGTCCTGGACGCCACGGGGAAGGCGACGCACACCGCCGAACTGCCTGTCTCCGGGGTGCCGATGGTTCACGACATGGCGATGACCGCCACCCGGGTCGTGGTGCTCGACCTGCCGGTGACCCTGTCGATGGACGCCGTCGGCCGACTGGAGGCGGGAGCACCCGAGAACGGCGACGCGCTCCCGATGCGCTGGAACGAGGAGCACCCCTCGCGGGTGGGAGTGCTGCCGCGTGGCGGCACGGCGGATCAGATGACGTGGTTCGACGCGCCGCGTTGCTATGTGTTCCACGTGCTCAACGCGTACGACGCCCCGGACGGCTCGATCGTCATGGATGTCGTCCGCTACGACACGGTCTTCCGCGACAGCTTCCGCGGCCCCGCCGACGGGCTGCCCGCGCTGGCCCGTTGGACCATCGCCCCGGACCGGGGGACCGTCTCCGAGCAGATCATCTCCGACCGCAGTGTCGAATGGCCGCGGATCAACCCGCAACGGGCCGGGCGCTCCCACCGCTACGGCTGGTTCGGCGCAACCGGTCCCGACAGCCTGCGCCTCTCCGACGACGTGAACCGTGACCTCGGCGGCAGCTTCGAACCCGGCCCGCTGGTCAAGTTCGACACCACGACCGGAGAGGCGTCCACACATCACTTCGGAACAGGGCGCGTGACCCAGGAGCCGACGTTCGTGGCACGGCCCGGCGCCGAAGCCGAGGACGACGGCTGGATTCTGTCGGTCGTCCACGACGGCAACACCGATCGCAGCGAACTGGTCGTGCTCGACGCCGCCGACGTCACGGCAGCTCCCGTGGCACGCGTCCGTCTGCCGCGACGCGTGCCCTTCGGGTTCCACGGCAACTGGGTCGCCGACAACGAGATCGGCGCATAAGCGCCGGGTTGCGACCGGCCGGGCGACCGGGCGCGCGAGAACAAGGCGCACAGAACCCGGTCGGCCGGCGGACGCGGCCTCGCCCGCGCTGCCGCCGAGCCGTCGTTGGCGTGAACGTCAGTGGCCGTCAAGGCGAGTCGTTCGGCTCACGCGCACGGCACAGCACCGAGCCTCCGCCGACTTGAATCAGAGGTCATAGGGGTGGTGCGGTCGGTTCCCAGGACTCTCACCCGGTCCACGGGCGAGTGCCGGAACAGCAGATCGACCGTCAGCGCGCTCGATGCCTGGGCTCCTGGCCGTGACTCGGACTCGGGGCGCTCGTTCCCTCGCGGCTTGTGGTCTGTTTCCTGGACCAGGCGGTGGCGTCGGTTCCGTATCGAGTCAGGAGCCGTGCGAACAGGGCCCGTTCCTCCGGTGACCAGGCGACGGTGATCTCCAGGAACGCTCTTCGCTGTTCGGCGGCGAAGCGGTTGCGTTCGGCCTCGCCGTTCTCGGTGAGTTCGAGCACGGTGCGGCGTCCGTCGGACTGGGATGCCGCCCGCCGCAGCAGCCCGTCCGCTATGCAGGCGGCGACGGTCCGGCTGGCCACCGGCTGCGCGACGCCCATCTCTGTGGCAAGCCCGCCGACGGTCGTCTCGCCCGGCGCGTCGGCGATGACGTTGAGCACGAGGTTGCGGGAGAGGTCCTTGCCCGATGCCGGTGTGCGTCGCCGCAGACGGGACAGCGCCGGGCCGATCTGATCCAGCGCCGGGTCGTCGGAGGGCTGCTCGGAGGAGGACGTGCTGCTCATGTGCCGAGTCTAGGCCCGGCCGGCACATTTGCATACCTTTCAATAACTACATAGCATCGGGTATGTAAATCTTGAACGAGCTAGGAAATGAGGCGGGCCGCCATGGCGCTCACCGCGATTACCAACGCGCAGATTTTCGACGGGGAGAAGGCGGTCGGCGTGCGGACCGTGGTCATCGACGGCGGCAGGATCGTCCGCGTCGGTGGCGACGCTCCCGAGGGCAGCGAGATCGTCGACGGCAGCGGCGCCACACTGCTGCCGGGACTCATCGACGCCCACGTCCACTCCGCCCCGGGCTCCCTGGCGCTCGCTCTGCGGTTCGGGGTGACGACCGAACTGGAGATGCAGGGGATGAACACCCGGGAGAACCGGGGGGCCGTCACCGACGACGACACACAGGCTGACGTGCGCTCCTCCGGCTTCGCCATCACACCGCCCGGTGGCCACCCGAGCGAGCTGATGCCCGAAGGGTTCCGGCCCAAGTGGGACCTTCCCCCGGTGATGCCCCTGATGCCGTTCTCCACCACACCCGAGGAGGCCGCCGCCTTCGTGCCGCAACTCCTCGCCCGGGGCTCCGACTTCATCAAGTTCATGATCGACGACGGCAGCGTGGAGGGACACCCCGGGCTGCCCGCGCTCGACGGGGCCACCGTGCACGCCGGTGTCGCCGAAGCCAGGAAGTACGGCGCACTGACCGTGGCCCATGCGCTGACCGTGGAGGCCACCAGGACAGCCGCCGAAGCCGGCATCGACGGCGTCACCCACGTGTTCATGGACCAGCCGCACACCGCCGAGATCATCAGCGTGATCAAGGAAGCGGGCATGTTCGTCATCCCCTGCATCACGCTCAACGCCTCGATGATGGGGATCACCGGCAGCGAACTTGCCGACGACCCCCGGGTCGCCGCACGCCTCGACGCCGACTGGGACCGGACCCTGCGCTCCAGCTACAACCGCTACCCGCAGGGAAAGCTCCACGACGTGTACGACACCGTGCGCGCGCTGGACGCCGCCGGTGTCGACGTGCTGGCCGGCACCGACGTCTCCATGCCCGAGACGTTCTTCGGGGGTCTGGCACACGGGGCGAGCCTGCACCACGAACTGCAACACCTGGTGGCGGCCGGCCTCGCACCCGCACGGGCTCTGCGCGCGGCCACGGCGAGCACGGCCCGCCGCTTCCACCTCAGCGACCGGGGCCGCATCGCCGAGGGCCTCCGCGCCGACCTCCTGCTGATCGACGGCGACCCGACCAGCGACATCAGCGACACCCTCAACACCCGCGCCATCTGGCGCCGCGGCACCCGCCTGACGGCATGACCACGGTCCCTCCCCTTCGAGGGAGGGACTCGATGGTCCGGTTCTTGCTCGCTGCGGTACGGCGACCTTCTACGATCCGCCGCATGCTGGATCCCGAGCCGCCGGAACGGATCACCGTGCGTCGCGCGGAACTGGACGAACTCGAAGAACAGCTGGCCGAACGGCTTACGGAAGCGCGGGCCGAGCGGGACGAACTCGCCGTCTCCGAACGTGTCCTTGGACGGATGACCGGGCAGCGCTCCGAGAACCGGTCCGACATGGTGAACGGACGGTGCGGCAACCGCCCGGCGGCAACCGCCCGGCGACGACCACTGTGCAGGGCGAAGGTCAGGACGTAGGCGACTGCTCCAGGTAGCAGACCGATCCGCTGCGGCGGGCCTCGGCGACCGCGGCGAGCCGGCGGAAGGAGAAGGCGCCCATCTCCGTGCGCCACTCCTCCAGCGGCCGGACGGCGACCTCGGTGTGCTCGTCCGGGTCCAGGACGATGCGGTCGATCTGGTCGTGGTCGAGCTGCCCGCCGTCGAAGACGAAGCCGATCTTGTGGGTGGTCCAGTCGCCCAGGGGAGGCAGGAAGTGCACGGCCAGCAGCCGCGGCGTATCCGCGATGCGCAGACCGGTCTCCTCCATGCACTCGCGGACCGCGCAGCCCCACGGCGTCTCGTCCGGGTCGTCCAGGTTGCCGCCGGGCCACTGCCACACCGCCGGGTTGTGGGCGGCGCGCAACTGGATCGGGCGATCGTCCTGGTCAGTGACGAAGAAACATCCGTAGACGGTGGCCTTGGGAAGGGTGGCGATGTACTGCTCGGGCGGAAGCCATGTACCGCTCATGTCGTCTCCGTACGTTGTTGGACAGCCCGGGAGGGCCGGACGTGCTGGTGAGGGGGATGGGGTCATCACAGCAGGCCGACGGGAAGCGGGCGACGTGGAGGCGTGGGTGGCTGGCGGCCGGGGGGCCGCCGCCCGCCTCGCGTCAGAGCGGGCTGTCGGGCATGCCGTAGGCGTCGGCGATCAGCTCGGTGGAACGCAGCCGGGCCTGGACGGAGTGGCCGACGCTGCCGATCATGAGCTCGTCGGCTCCGGAGTCCCGCTGGACCTGGTTCAGGTGGGCGGTGACCTGCTCGGGGGTGCCATGCGGGACGTGGTTCAGCCAGCTGTCGACGGCCTGGCGTTCCTGGGCGTCGTAGGTGTAGGTGTCCACTTCCTCGGGGGACGGCATCAGGTAGGACTTGCGCTGGAACATGCGGAGCATGGCGTGCGCGAGGGTGCCGGCTTGGCGCCGGGCCTCACCCTCGTCGTCGGATGCGGCGACGGTGAAGCTGACCAGCGCGTACGGCTCGGCCAGGGCCTCGGACGGAGTGAACCGTTCGCGGTACACACGCAGGGCGGCCACGGCATCGCGCGGGTTGAAGTGCGCGGCGAAGGCGAACGGCAGGCCGAGCCGGGCGGCGAGCTGCGCCGAGTAGCCGGACGAGCCGAGCAGCCACACCGGCAGGCGGCCGGTGGGCGGGATGACGCCGTTGAGCCGGTCCTGGGCGGGCCCGGGCACGGCGTACACGCGGTCGGAGTAGGGGTGCTCGGCCGGGAAGTCGTCGCCGAGGAAGTGCAGCAGCTCGGCCACCTGCTGGGGGAAGTCCTCGGCGCCGCTCGCGCCGCGGCGCAGGGCGTCGGCCGTGGCGTGATCGGTGCCCGGGGCGCGGCCCAGGCCCAGGTCGATGCGGCCGGGGGCGAGGGCGTCCAGCATGCCGAACTGTTCGGCGACGACCAGCGGCGGATGGTTGGGCAGCATGATCCCGCCTGCGCCGAGCCGCAACCTGCTGGTCTCCGCGGTGAGCCGGGCCAGCAGGACGGGCGGGCTGGAGGTGGAGACGCCGGGCATGGCGTGGTGCTCGTTCATCCAGTAGCGGGTGAAGCCGCGCCGGTCGGCGAGCCGGGCGAGTTCGATGTGGCGGACAGCGCCTCCGCGGCGCTCTGGCCGGTGCCGGTCATGGCGGAGTCCAGTACGGACAGCGGGGCGGGGGCGCAGCCATGGCGGGTGCCGCGGATCGGGTCGGTCATGGTCGTGCGGTCCTTCGGTGGTGCGGGAGGTGCGGGAGGTGCGGGAGGTGGGGGAGGGGCCGGGCGCCGGCCGACAGCCGCGGCGGGTCGCTGTCGGCCGGCGTCCTGCCGCGTCCGGTCCACGTGCCCTGCGCGCGTGGGGTCAGCTGCGGACGCCGAAGTCGACGCGGTCGGTGAGGTCGGCGGCGGCGAAGGCGGCGACGAGCTCGTCGCGGCCCTCGGTGAAGTGGGCCCAGCTGTCGTAGTGGACGGGGACGACGCGGCCGGCGTCGAGGATCTTCGCGGCCTGTGCGGCCTGGGCGCTGTCCAGGACGATCACCTCGTTGTCGAAGACTTCGGTGAAGCGGGGCGCTCCGGCGAAGAGGAGGGCCGTGTCGACCGGGGCGAAGCGCTCGGCGATGTCCCTGACCGCGTCGAGGGAGGCGTTGTCGCCGCTGACGTAGACGGTGGGCAGGCCCTCGCCGGTCAGGACGAAGCCGACGACCTGGCCGGTGATCGGCTCGACCTCCTCGCGCGGGCCGGGGCCGTGGATGGCGGGCACGCCGGTCACGGTGACCGTGCCGGGCCCGCCGTCCCGGCGCTGGAGCTCGACCGACTGCCAGTCGGTGAGGCCGGTGGCCGCCTCGCCGAGACGCTCCCCGGCGCCGGGGGTGGTGAGCGTCAGCGGGACGTCGGCGAGCAGGGCCCGGCCGGAGGTGTCGAGGTTGTCGGCGTGCTCGTCGTGGGAAAGCAGGACCACGTCGACGCGGCCGAGATCGTCCGGGCTGCCGTCAGCCGCCGCCGTCTTGGTCAGCACGGCGGCCGGTGCCTCGTGGTCGCCGGGACCGTCGAAGGTCGGGTCGGTGAGAAAGCGCAGGCCGCCGTACTCGAAGAGGGCAGTCGGGCCGCCGAAGACGCGAACAGGGAACGGGGCGGTCTGGAGGGTCGGGGAAGACACGAAAGAAGTTCCTCACGGATAGGTTGTGTGTTAACCGTGAGTCGACTGTATGCGTACCTCACGGATGGATGCAACCCGTACCATGAGAAGTATGGAAGAGTTCGTGACGGAAGAAGCCGCCCTGCCGTCGGCACCGGGCGAGGATGAGCACCCCGCCCTGGCCCTGGCCAACAGCGCCGTCGCACTGCCCGGCGGGCACACGGCCGACCTCCTGGGTACCCCGGCGCAGGCCGAGCAGTGGCTGGTACAGCGCGACCTCGCCCCGGCCGACGCCGGCCTGGCGGAGGTGTGCGCGACACAGCTGCGCTCGTTGCGCGAACAGGTCAGATCGCTGCTGGCCTCCCGCGTCGCCGGGCAGCCCGCCCTGCCCGCCTCCGTCACGGCGATCAATGACGCGATGACCCGCGTCCCCACCGCATCCCTCCTGGTGTGGGACGAGAGGACCGGCCCCTACCGCGCCACACCCCACCCCACCACCGCGATCGTCGAACATGCCCTCGCGGCCATGGCCGCCGACGCCGCCGACCTGCTCACCGCCCCCGATGCCGCCCGCCTCACCGCCTGCGCCTCGCCGCCCTGCAACCGCTTCCTGCTCAAGCACGGCCGCCGCCAGTGGTGCTCCACCCGCTGCGGCGACCGCGCCCGTGCCGCCCGCGCCTACGCCCGCCGCACCGCGAGGGACTGACGACATCACCGGCCCGGCACGACAGGCCGGCACCCCTCCGGCACAGCAAGGTATGCGCAGCCCCTGACGCACCTGCTGTGCGGCGGCCGGTGTATGAGCCAGGACTCCGAGGCCGCGCGTGGACCGGGCCCGTTGCCGATGCGGCCATCGAACAGCCGGGTCTGCAGAGCCAGTTGCTCCCGCGCCCGTGGCGACCAGCGCCAGTTGTTCCCCGCGGATAAGCGCCCAGACATCCTCCGCGACCTGCTCAGCCAGCCCTGTTGTGTTCGCGCCCTGGGTCTTGGTGCGGTTCTTGCCGTAGCCGCGGTGGACGACCACGTCGGGCCGCCAAGGGGGCGCGCTGGAGCCGGCGTCCAGGGGTGGGCTGCGCCGGACAGGTTCGACGGCTGATCGTCCGTTCACAGTGGTCCGTCGCGCGACCGGGGACGGTCGCTGGGGATGCATTCCGGCGAGAAGGGAAGTCGGGTTCTGTGGCGGGAGACGGCCATACCAGTAGCCGAGGAGGAGCGGCATGTCGCAGACGAGCAGCGGGGGCCCTGGCCCGTGGCGGGAGGAACCGGAGGAGCCGCCGACGGAGGGGCGAAGGCGGCGCGCTCCGGTGGCCGGAGCGGCGCGTGGCGTCATCGGCGGGTACAACAGCACACCGGGACCTGAGCAGGTCCTGTTCGGTATGTCCGCGAGCTTCGCCGTCACCATCGCGACATCCCGGACCCTCAACTACGTGCGTGAACGACGCCGGGCGCTGCCCAGGACGCGAAGCCTGGTCCGGTGGGTGCTGGAGCTTCGCAGCAGCGGTGCCACGCGCGTGCACCATTTCCTCCCGGGCATGGCCATCGGATTCGCCGTGGGTGTTACCGCCTTGCTCGCACACTCCGGACGGCTGGAGCGCCTGCTGAGCCTGCCGATGGGCGCCGGTTTCGCTCTTACCACCGACGAGCTCCGGCTCCTGGCCGGCCGCAACGACCCGTACTGGGGTCGCGGCCAACGCTTCGCGCACGCGCAAGGCGCGGTCGCATCGCTGATCGCTTCAGGTATCGGTGCCGACATCGTCCGGCGTGGCCGCCAGCAGCCCCAGGACCACTGACACGTTTCGTTCGGTGTGATCTCGCGGCAGTCCGGATCGGTGACCGCTTCGCTTGTTGAGCGGATGGCGCCGGATGACCTGGGGGAGTCGTCCGAGCGGGTGGTTCCGCCGGCTCCCGAGTGCCCGCAGGGCGGCGGCCGGTGGCGGTACGGGACAGGGAGGTGCCGGCCGCGATCATCTTTGTGGCCGCACCCTCGGGCTGTGCACGGAACCAACCGCCGCCGGATTTCGGCCCCTTGAGGAGTGGTTGCGTTCCGGCGGTTCACCATGCCCTCATCCCGCCGGTGCGCGGTATCCCGCCCGTCCGCTCCCGTCGCGACCCGAGGCGCCGATGCCCCACGAAACTCCACGGCGACAAGGGCTATGACTGTCCCCACCCGCGGCGCCGGCTCTCCTCGCGCCAGATCCCCCACCGCATCGCCGCCGACCGCCGCCCTGGTCGGCCGGGCGCGGGCGGGGTCCAGGCCCAGTACGCGGGAACGTAGAACTCAGTGGTCGTCCCCACCAGCCACACCGGCCTGCCCAGCCGCTGCTCGGCCCGCTGGTGCAGCCCGCCAGATCACCACTCCCTCCCTCGGCAAGTTCGGCCGGCGTCTGCTCTTCGCTACGCGAGGGCCTGGCCGCGCTGCCGGTCCAGCGCGGTGGCGTAGGCCGGAATCGCCAGCGTCGGTGCCGCGGCCCGGGTGCCTCTGCGGCTGTGGCCTGGCGTGATGGGCCGGGGGAGGGGGCCTTGGGCCGGCGTGCAACCCCGGTGGTTCATTCGGGCGAGATCCCGCGGGCCGGGTGTCTTGCCCTCGTGGGGTGGCTACTCGCCTGTGGTCCGGATCCGGCTGCGTTGCCTGCTCGTGAGCTGGCGGCGCGGTCTTCAGGAAGGAGGAGGTCATGACTGGTTCACAGAAGCCGGCCCCGCTCCCGGGCGAGGAGCCGATGGCGCGCGGCGAGGCCGCTTCGGGTCGGGCGATGGATCGTGAGCGTGGCGTGCCCGACGGGCTTGCCGCGCAGGAGTTGCCGATGGATCTGGAGCGTGCCCCGCACGGCAACTCCGGCGGCAGCTGCGCTCTTGGCTCCCCGTGCCGGGTGTTCTGGTCCTAGGGAGGAGAGCCGTATGACGGTGACGTTCCCGGACGACCGGCTGGCGGAGCACCCAGCGGTGGGCGAGTGGCTGGCGATGTCAGGGCGCGCCCTGCCCGCTTTGGAAACGTGGCGGTCGGCGGAGCCGGACTCTCCGGTGGCCCGGATGCTGTGGGTCCTCTCCCGGCACCACCACCTGAGCGACGGGGTGCTGCGCGCGGAACTCGTGCGTGCCCACGCGGATGCGAAGGCGGCCGGTGCTGTCCGGGAACAGTCACTCGTCCACGCGGCCTGGCTCTTCACGCACCAGGCACACCGACGCACCGCCGAACACTTGGTGGCGCACTTCGCCCAGTACCCGGCGGATGTCCTCGCCGCGACCATGCTGGGCGCTTTCGACCAGTGCGGATCGGTGGACCACCGCAAGCGCGGCGAGCAGCTGATCGAGGAGCAGTACCGGCTTGCCGGGCCTGAATCATGGGCGTGGGCGAGCTGTGCGGCAGCCGCCCGGGTGGAGCAGGGCCGGATCGAGGACGCCTGGTACCTCGCCGAGCACGCGCTGCGCGTGAACCCGCGCTCCGGGCCCGCCGCCCACGCACGCGCCCACGCCGAACACCACCAGGGAACCGGGCCGGGCTGCACCCGCTTCATCGACACCTGGCTCGACGGCGACCCACAGGCGATCCAGCGCCCCCACCTGCAATGGCACGCCGCCTTGCAGGACCTGGCCAGTGGCGATGTGGAGGGCGCCCGCCGCCGCGCTGATGCGGAGCTGCGGGAGGGGGACGTCGGGATGCGGGCGGCGGCCAACTGGCGGCTGCTGCTTGCCGGTCACACACCCGCCCGCACGACCGACACCGCCGACCTGCACCGGCTGATGGCCGAACCGGGCGGCTGGGCGGAGGTCTTCCACACCTTCCAACTCGCACTGGCCCTCGCCGTCGCAGCCGACACCGACGCCCTCACCACCCTCGCCCGCCGGGCCGGGGCAGACGAGAGAAGCGACTACCGCGATGTCCTCGCCCCCGTCGCCCACGCCCTCGCCCACCTCAGCGCCGGGCGGCCGGGCCCCGCGGTGGACCTGCTGTCAGGGCTGGACCACCAGATCGAGCGCATCGGCGGAGTACGCGTAGAGCGGGAGATCATCCAAGACACCCTCGCCCGCGCCCTCATCGACGCCGGAGACCCCGACCGCGCCGCCGCACTCCTCCACCACCGCCGCACCACCCGCCACCACCACACCTACGAAGACCAGCTCCTTACGCAGCACCCCACCACCGGCACGCGCGCCCAACGCCCTCTCTCTCGCCCTCACCTGGCCCGCGGCGAGCGGTCACCCGAAGGGCTCGCCGACCATGGGAAGTCGGTCTCGGGTGTGCGTGCCCGGTAGCCGGACGGCGCGCGGAGTATCCGCAGACCCGCCCTACTCGCCACGGATTCCTCCAGGCTTCTGTGTACGTGCCCGCCCCGCGACACCGCGTGCGCACAGTGGCGCACACCCTGGCTCTGCAACCGAACCTGGCTCTGCAACCGAACCTGGCTCTGCAACCGAACCTGGCTCTGTAATCGAACCTGGGCTCTGTAGCCGAGCCGGGGCTCTGGCCCACTTCCTGTGGTCGGGTACGCGGTGCGGCTGTCGATCTGCTCGTGAGGGCGGCTGAGACAGCCCGCAATTCGCCAGCCCGTAATTCGCCAGGGCGGAATTCGCCAGGCCGGGAGGCGGTGTGATCGGCCGGGCTGCGGCGTGAACGATGCGAAGTACGGCCGCAGTTCGCAGAGTTGCTGCTCCCCGCGGTGCAAGGCGGGTCTGTGGAGTCGGCCGAGGTGACCGACATGGTCGTCAGGGGCGGAGCCCTGACCCGCTGCCCGGCAGGTCACCTGCCGGGCAGCGGGTCCGGTTGCGGGTCAGAACGAACGAGCGGCTTCTACCTGCGGTTTCCTTGTGATCTGCCAGCGGCAGGCAAGGCAGTAGTGCTGGTGTTTGAGCGGCCTCGGTCCGTCTGTGCGGAGGTCGCCGCCTGTACGCGCAAGACGTTCGCCGAGCAGGTGCCCGGGCTCACCCGTCGGTTCGGTCGGCGGACCGAACGGATGCGGTCGACGCTGGTTTCGGCCGGTCTCACGCTCGCGGGCCGGGGCAGGCGCCCGGATGACGGGGGCCTTCGCCGCGCCGGTCAGCCGGAACACCCCGCTGAGCCTGATCGCCTCGCTGCCGGACCCGCCCGCCGGAACACCTCCGTGCGGTCGGCGTCGGGGGAATGCCAGCGCAAAAGGCCCTGACCATGGAACTGCGCGCGCCGGGGCGGGCGATCGTGCCTCCGGCGCACGATTGTGCGCCGGTCCCCTCCCGTTTCCCCGTTGCTACTTTCCGGTGCAAAAGTTGAAAGGAGCTCCAGATGTGCGCATCGTGGCATGAATACAACATTGCGCCAGAACGCAGCGCAACTGACACCCGTGGCATCACCGCGGTGTCCCGGATCCCCACCAGCATGGAAATCTGGTGGACCGGCATCAACCAATCGGTCGAAGGCGCCTACTGGTACGAAGGCGGCCAGTGGACGCGCCAGCAGATCGCGCCCAATGGCAGCGCCTCCGGCAGCGGCGGAATGGCCGCCGTCTCGCGGATTCCCGGCAGCATCGAGTTGTGGTGGATCGGCGCCAACGGGTCGGTGGAGGGCGCCTACTGGTACGAGGGCAGCCCGTGGTCCCGCTACCAGATCGCGCCCAACGGCAGCGTGAACAGCGAAGGCAACCTCGCCGCTGTGTCACGGGTCCCCGGCCACCTGGAACTGTGGTGGATCGGCGCCAACGGGTCCGTGGAAGGAGCCCATTGGTACGAGGGCGGCCAGTGGACGCGCTATCAGATCGCGCCCAACGGCAGCGCCGCTGTACGGGGCGGAGTGGCCGCCGTCTCGCGGATTCCCGGCAGTATCGAGTTGTGGTGGATCGGTGCCAACGGGTCGGTGGAGGGCGCTCATTGGTACGAGGGCAGCCCGTGGTCCCGCTACCAGATCGCCCCGGCCCGCAGCGCCTCGGTCAACGGCGGCATGGCTGCGGTCTCACGCGCGCCCGGCACCATGGAGGTGTGGTGGATCGCTGACACCGGCAGCGCCGTCGCGTCGGTGGACGGCGCGTACTGGTACGAGGGCGCCCAGTGGGCCCGCTACGGCATCGCACCGAACGCCGGGGCGTCCCCGGGAACCGGGATCGCCGCGGTGTCCCGGATCCCGGGCAGCATGGAGATCTGGTGGGTCGGTCCCCAGCGTGAGGTGAAGGGCGCGCATTGGTACGAGGGCGGGAAGTGGACCGTCTACCAGCACTCCGCCTTCGGCAGCGGCGCCGCCTTCGGCGGTGTGGCCGCCGTGTCGCGGATTCCCCGCAGCATGGAGACCTGGTGGATCGGCGGCGAGGGCGCACCCAAGGGCCGCGGCTCCGTGCAGGGCGCCTACTGGTACGACAACGGGCCCGAAGCGGGCTGACGCGACACGGTGAAGGCGGAATCGCCTGCCACCCGAGTCCGCGGAGAACGCAACAGCCCTGTGTGCGAAGACCGGTTCACCGACCGGTGCGGCCCGCCCGTCGCGTCCAGCTCCCGGACGACCACCGGGCGCAAAGAACCACAGCCCTGCCAGGCCCTGCTCCCGTGCCTGGCAGTCAGGAAGGCTGGACCTCGTCGAAGAGGGCGAGGGCTTCAGTGGGGTCCGGGCTCACGAGGCGTTCCAGACCGGCGGTCGTGATGCTCGCCCACCTGCCGGCCCGTGCCCACATCTGTTCCTCGAAGGCGCGGACGGCCTCGTCCAGATCTCCAGGGCCGGGGGCGGCGGCGATGGACTCGGCGAGTTCGGCGCCTTCCAGCATCGCGAGGTTCGCGCCCACTCCCAACGGGGGCATCAGGTGGGCGGCGTCGCCCAGCAGGGTCACTCCGGAGACGTGGGCCCAGGTGTGGGACACGGGAAGGGTGTAGAGGGGGCGGTGGGCGAAAGCGGTGCCGTGGCGGAGGAGGTCGAGGACGGGAGCGGCCCAGCCGTCGAACAGAGCCAGCAGGCGCGATCGCACGGCTTCGGCGTCGGCGTCGGCCTCGACATGGGCCTCGGCGCCGGCCGGGTCCTGGCTAGCGTGCTGGTTCGGGCCCCGCCGCCGGCCGGGGTTCGTATGCCGGTCCAGAGGCGCGCGGAACTGGGCGTACACCTTGACGTGGCCGCCGCTGTTGCGCTGGGCGACGAGCGCGCGGTTCACGCCGTACACAGCCACGGAACCGTCGCCGACCAGCCGGGCGAGGCCGGGGTGGCGGATGTCGACATCGTCCAGGGAGGTCTCGACCAGGGTGACGCCGGTGTACTGCGGCGTCACGGACGAGACCGCCGCGCGTACCCGCGACCAGGCACCGTCCGCGCCGACCACGAGGTCGAACGTCTCCTGCCGCCCGTCCGCGAAATGGACCAGCACGCCATCCCGGCTCCCCGGCACCACCTCCGTCACGTCCCGCCCCCACCGCACGTCCAGCGGCCCGAGCAACAGGTCACGGAGTTGCCCGCGGTCGATCTCGGGGTTGGCCCGGTCTCCCGGGCGGGGCTGCCAGTCGCGGAGGACGGCCCCGTCCGTGTCCAGGATGCGCATGGCCTGCCCCTCGGGACGGGACAGCGTCTGGAACTCGGCCAGCAGCCCCGCCTTCTCCAGCGCCAGTTGGCCCAGCCCTTCGTGCAGGTCCAGCGTGCCGCCCGGGGGGCGGGCGTCGCGTGCGGGATCACGTTCGAGGACGGTGACAGGGTGACCATGACGCTGCAGAACGCGGGCGAAGGCAAGGCCGGCGGGGCCGCTGCCGACCACGGCGATACGGGATCTCATGCCGGTGCAACGTACCGGCCCCTCGCCAAGCCCGTCCCGCCCGTCACCGAACCGAAACGACGGCGTGAGGCAGCGGAGGGATGCGCCGCATCGTGCTCGGCCGCGCGGCGGAAGGGCGCCGAAGCCTACGCAGCGCCGGAGGAGTTGGCGCATGGGCGCGGTGGGCGACGAGGAGAGTACGGGCGTCCGCGCGGGTGGTGCCGGGTGTGACCGCCCCTGGCGGAACGCCGCGAAGCGGTCCAGCAGTGCGTGTACCCGCCGCCGGTCTTACCGGAGTTGGTCCGGGCGGTCCTGGTGGTCGGCGCGGTCCGGGCGGTTCTGGGCGAGCTGGGTCTCGATGCGCTGAAGGGTCGAAATCACCATGGCGATCTCATCGGCATCGGTGACGGTCCCGTCGAGCAGACGCGACCAGGTCTCCCGCAGCCGCCGCAGGTTCTCCTGCGCCTTGTCGGTGGGGTAGAGGCGTACGCGGCGCGCGTCGTGTTCGTCCACGTCCCGCCGTACCAGCCCGTTCTTCTCCAGCCCTCGTAGTGCCCTGCTGAAGTTGCTGGAGATCAGTTGGGTGGCCTCGGCAGCCGCGCCGGGAGTCGTGCCCGGGTGGCGGTCTATGAACCGCATCACGGCTCCTTCCAGGGGAGTCCCGGACTCGGCTGCCGTTTCCTTGGACGCGTGGATATGGCGGCCCACCGCCAGGATCAGGTCAGCGAGCTCGAAGAGCTGTGAGGTCTGCTTCTCGTCCACCCCACCAGGATAACTTGCCTGTCGCCAGATAGTTATCGTTTGACAGTCACTTGCCTGCTTCGTACATTGCCTGTCAAACGACAGTTGGCTCATGCGGCCGTGCCCGGGCCGACCCGACCTGCGCCTGGTCGCCGCACACCTGGAGAGGGCCGGCAGGTGACCGCCACGGTCCGCGGCACGAGTGAGACCGAGCCGTACCGCCTGGCCGCCACCGGCGACCGCCTCACCCTGAAAGTGTCGACCTGGTCCCGCCCGAGGAGGCCGATGCGCTGCCCGGCCGACCGACCGGCAGACGACGAGACCTCTTGCTCGGTGACACCACCAGTCCCTACGCCTGACGAGACGAGCCGGAGAACGGGAACATGAAGATCATCGCTATCGAGGAACACTGGAACAGCGTCGCCATCCGCGACGCGCTCGACCTGCTTCAGGGCACCGAGCGGGACGAAAGCGTCGCCTTCAACACCATGGGCGACAACCAAGCCCGGCTCGAAGACATCGGACCGGGCCGGATCGAGGCCATGGACACCGCCGGCATCGACCTGTCCGTCCTGTCGGTCGTCACCCCCGCCACCCAGGCCCTCCCCTCCCGCGAAGCCGTCGTCCTGGCTCGCGACGCCAACGACGAGGCCACCGACGCGGTCGCCGCGCACCCCACCCGGCTCCGGGCATTCGCGACCCTGCCCACCGGCGACCCCCAGGCGGCAGCCACGGAACTCGAACGGTGCGCCACCCGCCTGGGGCACGTCGGCGCGATGGTGCACGGGCGGGCCGGCGACCGCCCACTGGACGACGCCGCCTACGACGACCTGTTCGCCACCGCGGCCCGCCTCAACCAGCCGATCTTCATCCATCCGCAGATCCCGTCCAACCGGCTGCGCGATGCCGCCTACCGGGGCCTGGGCCCCCAGGTCGACCTCGGCCTGGCGACCTTCGGCTGGGGCTGGCACATGGACGCGGGCCTCGCGGCGCTACGACTGATCCTGAGTGGCACCTTCGACCGCCACCCCGACCTCCAACTCGTGCTCGGTCACTGGGGCGAGATGCTGCTGTTCTGGATGGACCGGGTCGACAGCCTCTCGGGCATCGCCAAGCACCTCGAACGCCGGGTCTCGGACTACCTCACCACCAATATCCACATCACCAGCAGCGGAATGCTCCAAGAACGCCTGCTGCGCCACACGCTCGACTTCACCAGCGCCGATCAGGTGCTGTTCTCCACCGACTACCCCTTCCACCGGCCCGACGCGGCAGCAGTCCGCGAGTTCTTCGACGCCATCCCCGACCCTGCGGACCGCTGCAAGATCGCCTTCGGCAATGCGGAAGCGCTGTGCCATCTGACGTGACGGCCCGGGTCCGCAAGCACCAAGGCTCAAGTGTCCTCATCACCGGTGACCTCGCCGCCCTGCGGTGTGTCAGCCGCCCGCGGCCGACGCCTCCGCCCCTGTCCCCGTCTGCCGACCCCCGTTGGGCCACTTGCGATCGTGGTCGGGCAGTCTGGTGCGCAGCCTCGCCCCGAGTACAGGAGATTGCCATGTCCCCCGCCCTTCCTCCCCTCTTCCACGTCGGCATCGTCGTGGCGGACCTCGACAGTGCCGCAGCGGACTACGAGCGACGGTGGGCCGTCAAGACCGAGCGGATCATGGATCTCCACTTCGCCGAGGCCCGGTTCCACGGACAGGAGGTCTCCTGCTCGGCTCGCTTCGGCTTCATCGGCACCGGAGCATCGGAGACGAACTGATCCAGCCGCTCACCGGCCGCTTACACGGAGTTCCTGGAGACCAACGGCGAAGGTGTCCACCATCTCGCCTACGCCGTCGAAAGCGTCGACCGCCATCTCGCGGCGCTGCGCGAGGCGGGCGAGGACCCGAATGTCGTCTTCGACGGGGCCATCGCGGGCCGGGCCCGCTTCGTGTACCTGGACGGCTTGGCACACGGGCCGGTCATCGAGCTGATCGAGCGGGCCGGCCAAGGCGACTGACCGCCCGGGGCACCCACGGTCGTCCTCTCGTGGCCCGTCCTGTTCCCGTACGCGGGGCCCCGTTCTCCCACGGAGACTCCTACAGAGATCGGGGCCCCGTTTTCCTACAGCTGCGACCAGGCGGCGTGCAGCGCTGACTAGCTGTTCAGGGCTGGAGCTGTGCTGCTGTAGGCCGGCGAAGTCGGCGCGTGCCGTTTCTGCAGCTTCCGGTTACGCCTGGCCTGGGCCCTCCCGTGTCCGGGGTCGGCGGCCGTCTCCAGCCTTTCGTAGGCGAGAGGGAGGTCACCGACGGCGTGGTGGCGGAAGCGTTTGGTGCCGGTGCCGGTGCCGGTGCCGGTGCGTGATGGCGGACGTGCCCGTGCCGTGATGGCGGGCGTCGTGGGTGACCAGCGGGTGCGGAACCCGTCGCTGCGGATGGACAGCGACGGACAGCTCCCCGACGAGGTCCCGGCAACTCCTGGTCATAGGGATTGCGGCCGGCCTCGGTGCGCAGGATGGCGCCCGCGACGTCGGCTGCTTGCTCCCAATCGGGGTGCAAGCGCCGGGAAGCGGGGTCGGGGAAGGGGAAGCGGGCGAGGTCTGTCCGGTTTCCGGGGCGGCGTAGATGTCGCCGTAGAAGGCGGGGGTCGGCGGGTTGGCGGCGAGCAGGTCCGTGCGGCGTTGCGACGCAGGTCCGTGTGGCCGTTGCGGACGAAGGCCGGACCGGCGGTGACGGCGTCCGGGCCATCGCAGGCCGCGGTGCGGCGTTCACCGCGGGGTGGCGCGGCGGGCGCGGGGGCAGGCGAGTGCGTCGGAGCCGTCGGCGGGCCCGCGCCGGATGGAGCGGGTGGGCGCGCGTTCCGCGTCATCGAGCTGTGCGCCGTGTTGAGCGCTGCGGCAGGCAGGGCTCTCCTTCCCCTCTCTTTCTCTCTTTTCGATCCCTCTCTCTTCGATTTGCATCTGACGTCGACGTCAGGTTTTAGCGTTGTGGGCATACGGAAGCGAACACGAACGCGTACCTCCGGACAACGGCCGTGCCCTCCCCGTGAGGCGGCCCAGCGCGAACCAAGAACGAAGGAACTGACATGACGGACCAGACCCAGGTCAAGAGCGAGCGCTTCCAGCGGGGCATCGCCTACTACAACAACCTGCACCAGGATTCGGCCGGCGAGGCGTCGTTCGACGCTCTCGAAGCCATCGCCCCGGGCTTCGCGGACCTCCTCATCGAGTTCACCCTCGGTGACGTGTTCACCCGGCCCGGCCTGGACGTCAAGACCCGTGAACTGCTGACCGTGGCCGGTCTGACCGCGATGAGCACTGCCCCGCTTCAGCTGAAGACCCATATCGACAGCGCTCTCAACGCGGGGAACACCAAGGAGGAGATCGTCGAAACGATCACGCAGATGGCCGTCTTCGCCGGATTCCCCGCCGCGCTCAACGCCTTCTTCGTCCTCGGTGAGGTCCTCCAGGACCGCGCCGGCAAGGAGTAGTAAGTGCTCGGCGGCGCGGGGCCTGGGCGAGGCTGACACGTATGCCGCACGCTTCAGGCCCCCGCCGCCGAGGCGTTTTCATCCCACGCCGAAACCGTGGGAAGACGACACACCGACTCGGCGAGCCGGGTCGGCACCGTTCCGGATCAGTCCGTTCCCTCCAGACGGAGCGCACCCCTCGCCGATGTCCTCGACCATCCCGAGTCGAGCGGGAACCACCAGCGGAAGCAGTCCTTGAGCAAGCGGTCGGCAGCGAAGACGGGGAGCTGACCGCCGGTTCCTCCTTCGAGTGCTTTCCAGAGGGCGGGGACGAACCGATTGCGAGCCGCGCGGTGTCGTGGGCACTTTCAGGTGCGAGGCCGAGGACGTTGAGGCGCTGGTCACCCGCTGGCGCGGTAGATGCGGGCCGGCTGCGCCGTGCTCACTTTTCCACTCTCATCGTCGCGCACTGTCGAGCAGGGAAACGCTACGCGGCCTGGTTGAAGCGGTACGATCGGCCACCCTTCGCACAGCCGATGCTCCCGCTTCAGGGCCGGTAGACGCACTCGCCAGCGTCGTGTGCTTCTTCCAGCCCCGTGTCTCGTACAGCGCGCGCCCGGCGTTGGTCGCGCCGGGAACGCCGGGAACGCCGGGAACGCCGGGAACAGAGCCCATCTCCAGGGCGCGGTCGGCAAGCGTACGCACCACGAAGTTGCCCGGCCCACGCCGTGGCTGGGCCTCCTCGCTCACCACCCGGTCCACGACCACGGCTTGCCCGAGAGAGGCCATCTGCCCCCCGTCCTTTCTCGGTTCTGGCTCAACTCCCGTAATGCTGTCACTTCCGTCACGGCACGAGGACTCTTCTCCCAAGGGGTTGGAACCTCTCCCAAGGGGTGGGAACCGACCAGCCCCGCCGCCACCGGGTGCGGAGCGGTCCGCCGCGTGGAGGACCTGCGGGGGTCGCCCTCGTTGTCGTCCCGTTCGGCGCCCCTGTCCGCGTTGCGCTAGAGGAACAAGAATCCGATGGCAAGGGCGGCGATGAGCGTGCCGATGACCGCCGCGAGGGTGAGTTCAGCGACGGTGGCCCGGCGCTGACGACGGATCCAGATGAAGAAGAACACCGTGGCCGGGATCGATACCACCGCCCCGGTGACCGCCCCGGGGGCGTAGTCGCCCAGCGCTATCCAGGCGGTCAGGTGGAAGAGGGCGTTGACGGCGAACTGCCACTGGAAGGCGGCGGCCATGACCACCCAGCCGCCGTGCCGGCCGGCCAGCACGGCCCGCCAGGAAGTGAGGAGCACCAGCAGCATCAGCGGGATGTGGTACGCGGCGAACGTGCCGGTGGTCTCCGGGCCGAAGTGCTCCGAAGCCCAGGCGGCGAAGCCCTGCAATTCCTCAAGGGTGTGTAGCACGTAGACCAGGTAGGGCAGCAGAAAGGGCGCGGCGGCAAGCCACGGCGCGGGGGACAGGCCGGCTGCTGGGTGGGTGTGCGGGGTGGCCATCTGGGTACCTCCCGGGGGTTCTTGGACGCCCGGGTAGGCTACGAGGGATTCCTCGCTTTCGGTACTCGCCTTCGGAGGCCCCGATGCCCCGCTCGTCGTCCGGGTACCAGCCCAGGAAGACACCGGTCCAGCGGCGTTCCTGGCGCACCAGGGAGCGGATCGTGACCGGAGCGGCTCGCGTTTTCGCCGAGTATGGCTATGCCGCCGGGACCACGGACCGGATCGCCGCGGCGGCCGGGCTGTCGATCGGCTCGCTCTACCAGTACTTCCCCAACAAGGACGCCATCCTCGTGGTGCTCGCCCAGGCGCACCTTGAGCAGACCGCCGAGGCGGTAGAAGCGTGTCTGAGCCGGCCCAGGCCGGCGCGGGAATGGCTGCCGGAACTGACCTCGGCAGTGATCCGGCTGCACGCCGACAACCCACGACTGCACCAGGTGCTGTTCGAGGAAGCCCCTCGGCCGCCGCAACTGCTGGCCCGTTTCCGGCAGGTGGAGCAGGACGCGGTGGAAACGGCCGCCGCGCTGCTGCGCTCCGACCCCGAGATGCACGTCGACCAGCCAGAGCTGGCCGCTCGCATGGTGCTGGCCACCATCGAGTCACTGACTCACCGCTTCACCAGCCGCAGCCACCACCTCGACACCGCCCACCTGACCAACCAGATCGTCACAATGACCACCGCATATCTGCAGACCTGCCGAACCCCTCGATAAGGCCGGCCCCGGTCCATCCCCGGCGGGCGGACCGCATGCTCAACCTGCCGCATCGGATCGCCGGTGAGAACGTCAGGACAGCGCCCGCACTCCTCGTAGGACGCTGACGACGCGGTCTCTGCCGAGAACGGAACGTTGGCGCACCCGGCCCGGCTGACGAGGCAGGAGCCGGCTCACTTGCGGGAGCGGCCGGTCGGATCGTCCGGCAGCTGATCGAGTCGGTCAACGAGACCCTCAAGGACCAGCCCGGTCTGGAACAGTACGGCGGGCGGACATTCGAGGGCGTAGACGTCCCCGTTGCAGTGCGCCGACGGGTCGGGGTCACCCCGGTGGACCTCACTCTGGTGGCCTGACATCGGCGCGGATCGGCGCCATGAACGACGCGTTGAAGCGCGGGAACGTTGATGTGGTCCGGCTGCGGCAGGTGCTGGTCGGCCTGCCGCAGCCGCAGGTCGCCGACGGGTGCCTGGTCCTCGCGGTCGACGTCAGCCATTGGCTCCGCCCGGACGTGCACCAGGCCGACCGGCGCACGCCGGTGGGGCGGGAGCTTGCAGCGGCGGTCATCCTCGCGGATGACGATGAGCATGGTGACCCCACTCGGCGGCAGGGGCGAGAACCAACGAGGCTCCTGCGCTGATGTGTTGAGGCTTCGAACACTTCCCTCAACGGCACGGGAGCCTCGTTGTTGCGGACAGGGTCCCCACCACCGATCCGAGGCGCACGCTGAGAGAGCTCACTCAGATGGAAAGAAGCCGCCATGCCATGGCCATGCCCGGGAGCGGAGCACCGGTCAGGCTGACTACGGCTGGGCCAGTGTTCGTCACCCGGCCCGCAGCGACCTAGGGGGCCTGTGCCGGTCACGGCCGCACCCCCGAGACCGCTGCCTGAACGGACACAGGTCCTGCACCCCGATGCGGCAGCCCTCCGCTCGGGCCCCCGTCGGCTCGGCCCACCCGAGGGCGGTGTGGCGTAGCCACTGCTCAGAGCCCAATCGCTGCATCGGAGATCACCCTGCTAACCGAAAGGTAACTGCATGGTTCCGCCAGCAGTGCCTGGCGTATCGGCCGCGCGAATCATGAAATCAGGATCATACATTCACAAACTGCAATATTTCATTCGAATTCGTAGGCTTATTCGGACGTTGACGAATATTCGTGCCATGTGGTTGCCTCATCGGGCACTCAGGACGTCGGCCGGCTTCGCTAATTGCCGCCTGGTGTTTGTGCAACAGGTTGACCTGCGCCCAATCGCATCCCATTCGATTGGAGAAACCATGAAGCGTAAGATCGCACTCCCGCTCGGCCTGCTGGCCGTTTGTGCCGCGGGCACCATCGGCTTCGCTCCGGCGGCTAGCGCCGATGTGGAACTGAAGGCAGAGACCTTCCAGCTCTTCCAGAACAACAACTATGGCGGCGGTACGCGCGCATTCACCAGCGGCGACCATGAACTGTCCGGCAATAAGTGGGACAACGGGGACAGTATGCAGAACTCAGCCAGCTCGATGAAGAACTTCCGGAATCACTATGTTGGCCTTTGGGACAAGGGTACGTCCTGCACCGGCGACAACTACACCGCGAAGCCCAACTCGCGGGACTCGTCGTTCGGTAACAATGGGTTCGACAATGACACTAGCTGTGTGAAGTTCCTGTAAGGTCGTGAGGTGGTGGCATCGGTGAAACGCCGATGCCACCACTTTCATGCGGAGGGTGACATATGCACAGGCTGTTTCAGCGAATAGCGCCCACTGCTGCGGTGCTGATGGCGACGGGGTGTTCGTCGGCATCGGATCGTGGACATGGGCCCGTGTCCGAGGCGGACGCCCCTGCACCGTCATCACAAGTGCTCGCCCTGAAACTTCCATTCGATGACTATGAGCTTTCCGTCGATGAGATTTACTACGCCGAAGGTGCCCAGGACCTTCTTGTCGAACGCTGCATGGAAGCCAAAGGGTTTGAATGGAGCGAAATAGAGCGGCCAAAGTTCGGCGACTGGAGGAACCGCCGGCGATACGGCGTGATCGAGAAGACGATTGCGTCGCGGTACGGCTATCATTCCGTCCCGGAGATCCTGGCCCCTACCGTGGTGGCCGAGCGTAGAGAACAGCGGGAAAAACATCTCAGCCCCAACGCCCGCGCAGCCGCCCTGGAAGACGGCAAGGGTTGCTGGGAAACTACCTATAATAGGATGTGGGACGGGATTGAGATGGACCAGCCCCTATTTAATAAACTCAGCGCAAAAGGGCTTGAAGAATCTCAGGAGACTGGAGCCGTTTCCTCGCTGATCCGCAAATGGTCTGACTGCATGAAGGGAGAGGGTTTTGCTTACTCTGATCCCTACGATGCGGCCACCTCCCGTGCCTGGTCCAAGACAAAGAAACCCTCAACACGAGAGATTCGCGTCGCCGAGGGCGACGTCGCATGCAAGCGTCGCACCAACTTGGTGTCAGGCTGGGTCAGGGAAGAAAGCAAGATCCAACTCAAGTACATTCGAGACAATGAGAAATATTTCAGCACCCTGAGACATCAGAAGCGGACATATCTGCAGCGCGCTCGAAGCATAATCGAAACTCATGGACGGCAGCCGTAGATAGCCGCTGTCCGCTTCTGTTTATTGTCTGGCGTCGGCGTAGACGTGCCGGCGGTGGCGGCAGAGACGGGAGCGGTGTCGATGGTGGTGGCGCCGAGTGGACCACCACAGCAGGTGGAGATGGCGCAGCCCAAAGTTGCAGGAACTCCTACGTCGCATGTCTGACCTCCAGCTCCTATATGAGTGGGCGTGCGTGTCCGGCCCGGCTCTCCCCGCCCCAGTACGACCACAAAAGCTTCCTCGTCCGCTATGCCCTCACCCGGCCCGCGGCGCCTGGCCTGCGCCCGTTGTGTGACTCCGACGCCCACGACGAGTCAGGCGACGGCGAGGCCGAGTAACGGAGGCGCCGCACGGTGTCTGATCATTTCCACCAGTGCCAGGGAGGTGGCCGTGGCCATCCGCATTCGCCGCACGGTTCCTGGCCGGGCCTTTCTCGAACGTGTACAGCGCCAGTAGGTGGCGGGCCAGGGCGAGGGTGGCAAGCAGCGCGACGAGCACGCACACGCCCCACCAGCCGACCTGGCTCCAGACGCGCGTCCCGAGCCAGGAACCTGCGCTGCCGCCCAGGTAGGCGCAGGTCATGTAGGCGGTGTTGAGCCTGCTGCGGGCGTCGACGCGCAGGGCGTAGACGCGGACCTGATTGGCGACCATGCCGGACTGCATCGCGGTGTCGAGGAGCAGCGTGCCGAGTGTCAGGGAGGCCAGGCCCAGCGTGCCGCCCCGGATACCGATGGTGAGGATCGCGGCCGAGATGAGGACGCCAAGCATGCAGACCAGGTTCACTGGGTCGGGGCCGTAGCGGTCCACCAGGCGGCCGGTGAGCGGAGCGGAGACCATGGTCGCCGCGCCGACCAGGGCGATCATTCCTACCGCCTGGGCACCCAGCCCGTAGGCCGGTCCGGCGAGCAGGAGCGCCAGGCAGGTCCAGACCGCGGAGAACCCGGCGAAGACGGTTGCCTGGTAGAAGCACGAACGGCGCAGGTCAGGCTCGGTGCGCAGCAGGCGCAGCGGCTCGGCCAGTAGCGCTGTGTACGGCTGGCGGGAGGACGGGGTTGTGGTCGGCACCGCGAACGCCAAGACGGTGGCGAGGATCAGGGCCAGGACCGCGGCGACCAGGTAGGGAGCCCGCCAGCCCAGCCACTCACCGAGCGTGCCGCTGAAGGTCCGGGCCAGCAGCATGCCGCCGGTCGATCCGCTCAGCAGGGTGCCGATCACCGCTCCTTGGCGGTCGGCGGCCACGAGACCAGCCGCCATGGGGGCAACGATCTGCGCGCCCACGGTGGTCAGACCGACAAGGGTGCTGGCGGCAATGAGGGCAGGCAGAGCCGGTGCGCAACCCGCTGCGAGCAGTGCCAGGCCGGTCAGGGCGAGGAGGACGACGAGGAACGAGCGGTGCGGGAGCCGGTCGCCGAGCGGCACCAGCAGGACCATCCCGGCCGTGTAGCCGATCTGTGTGGCGGTCACCACCGCAGCGGCCGAATCGGGCGACACGTGCAGCCCGGCGGCGACCAGCGGACCGATGGCCTGCGGAAAGTAGATGTTGCCCACTGCCACGGCGCAGGTGACAGCGAGGAGCAGGGTCATCCGGCGGCTCATCCTTCAGTCCACCGGCCCGCCGGCGACGTAGATGACCTGGCCGGAGACGAACCCCGCGCCGGGACTTACGAGGAAGGAGGCGGTATGTGCGATGTCGTCAGGCAGGCCCACCCGGCCGACCGGGATGGACTGCTCCGCTCTGTGCCGGAACTCCTCGAAGCTCAGGCCGAGCCGCCGGGCCGAGGCCCTGGTCATGTCGCTCACGACGAATCCCGGCGCGATGGCGTTCGCGGTCACGCCATGCGGGCCGAGCTGGAGAGCGAGGGATTTGGTGAACCCGAGCACACCCGCCTTCGCGCTGGCGTAGTCGACGCGGCCGGCATCACCGACAGCGGAGACGCTCGACATGTTGACGATGCGTCCCCACCCGGCCGTCACCATGTGCGAGCAGACGGCCCGGGTGGCGAAGAAGGGGCCGCTGAGGTTGATCCCCAGGACCGTCTCCCACTGCTGCGTGGTCATGTCCACGAGGTCAGCACGGGGTCCGATGCCGGCGTTGTTGACCAGCACCATCGGCGGTCCGAACGTGGCGGCGATCCGGGCGACGGCCGCAGTGACCGCGGCCTCGTCGGCGACATCGGCGGCGACGGCCAGCGCTGAGCCGCCGACACTTGTGATGGCCTCCACGGTATCGGCGCAGTCCGTCTCGTCCAGATCGATCACGCCGACCGCCAAGCCGTCGCCTGCCAGGCGCCTGGCGACAGCGGCGCCGATACCGCGGGCAGCGCCGGTGACAACCGCCGTCCGCCGCACATGAGTTGTGGGTGTCATGGGAGGAAGTCCACGGCATCGGCGTTGCGTCGCCAATCGATGTAGCGTATGGCTTAATGATCAGCTTTGTGCTTGGCGTCGAGGACCTCGCGGACACCTCCTTCGCCCTCTCGCCCCTGCACGAGACCCTGTTCAGCCTGCGGGTGCTGCAGGATCCGGGTCTGTCGGCGCTGCATCTGCCCTGGCGCAGGTCCGTACTTGGCAGGCTCGGCACGCTCGACACCGGTCTGCTGATGTCCTTGGTCGCCCAGCGGCGTACCCTCCCCGACTTCCTGACCCCGAATCCCGCGAGCTTCGCGCCGGCCTTCGAAGAAGAACTCTTCGCCGTCCGTCAGGCGCCCTGCGCGCGAGTCCGCCACGACCTGCTGCTCGCGCACGCGCCCGACCCTCTTCCCGAAGCGCTCCGCGACGCCACCGCAGCCGAAGACGCACCTGTCGCCAGACTCCGCGACGCCATCTGCGATCTCCTGCGGCAGTACTGGGAGGTGGCCATCGAGCCGGTGTGGGAGCAGATGCGGCTGGTGCTGGAAGCCGACATGACCTACCGCGCCCGCCAGCTCGCCCTGGGGGGCGCCCGACTGCTGTTCGCCGACATGCACCCGAACCTGCGCTGGCAAGACGGAGAGCTGTACATCCACAAGATGATCAGCAGGAACCGGGTTGCGGCATCCGGCCGGGGGCTGCTGCTCCTGCCGTCCGTGTTCGCACACAAGCCCGCGCCGCCTGTGAGCCCGGACGAGCCGCCGAGCCTCGTCTATCCCAGCCGGGGAGTGGCCACGCTGTGGGGCTCGGAGATACCGACCGTCGACACAACGGCCCTGGTGTCTCTGCTCGGTTCATCCCGAGCGAGACTGCTCGGCCTCCTGGAAGAGCCGCTGCCCACCGTAGAGCTCGCCCGCCGCCTCAGGGTCACCCCAAGCGCTGTCTCCCAACACCTGCGCGTCCTGCACTCCACAGGACTGGTCACCCGGACACGTGACGGTCGGCATGTGCTGTACCGGCGAAGCGCACTCGGCGACCGGCTCACGACCACCGCGAACTCATGACAGCTGAGGTCCACATGCCGATCAGCCACCGGATCAGGGAACTTGTCTTCGGCAATCCGGTCATCCCGTTCGACGCGGTGCCCTGTACAGGTCGTCGAGGCGGAGTGGTGCGGGTTCGGGCAGCGGTGTGTCGTCCGTCGGCCGACAGGACTGGAGGAAGTAGGCGAGCAGGCGGCGGGACGCGGCCATGGAGGCCGCCGGGGAGTCCCGCAGGACGCCGTTGTTGGCCAGGAACAGCAGTGTGATGTCGCTGCTGTCGAAGTCCTTGCGCAACTGCCCGGTGTCCTTCGCACGCTGTACCAGCCGGGCGAGGCGCGACTCCGCGCGGGCACGTTCGCGCTGGACGTCGGGCGCGTCGGGGAATGCGGTGAGAAACGCGGCACTGAAGCCGCGGTCCTCGGCCTGCATCCGGCACACCTCGGTGAGGACGGTGCGAAGTCCGCGCCAGGGATCGTCGTCGTTGAGGGCCTCGTCGACGGCCGCAACGCACTGGCCGAGTTGTTCGGAGAACGCGGCCGAGATCAGCGCGTCGCGTGTCGGGAAGTGCCGGTAGAGGGTGGCGGCGCCCACACCGGCTCGGCGGGCGATTGCGCTGGAGGGCACGCCGGTGCCGTCGAGGGCGTACGCGTCGCGAGCGGCCTGGAGGAGCCGAGCACGGTTGTTCCGGGCGTCGGCTCGCTGCCCCGGGGCGGGGGCGCCGGCGGGGGAAGTGGACGGGTTCCGAGACAGTCGGTCAGGCATGTCTCCCACTTAAGCACAAACGGAAGAGGTCGACCGTTTAGCCGGTTAGCGTGACGTGAGGCTGCGGGCTTCCGCGGTCGGCTCCCGGCCGCGTAGGTGAGCGGCTGTGGGTTCTCCTGTCGAATGACGTGCCGTGTGTATGGAGGCTGTCCGTGTTTGCTGTGCAGTACCACCGCTATGGCGGTTCCGAGGTTCTTGCCGTCGAAGAGGTCGAGGAGCCGCACGCCGGGCCCGGCCGGGTCCGCATCGCCGTGCGTGCCACCGGTGTCACCCCCGCCGACTGGTACCTGCGTTCAGGGATGTTGCAGGACTTCGTCTCCCTGGGCTTGCCCCACATACCAGGCATGGACGCCGCGGGCATCGTCGACGAGGTGGGGGAGGGGGTGACCGGCACCGCCGTGGGGGATGCGGTCTTCGGCCTCGTTCCCTTCGTGGACCAGGGCGGCGGCGCGGCCGAGTACGCCGTGCTGGAGGCGTGGGCGCCCAAGCCCCGGTCGTGGTCCTTCGGGGAAGCGGGTGGCGCCGCGGGCAATATCGACACGGCCACGCGTGTGCTGGAAGCCTTGGACGCCGCCGAGGGCATGACCTTGTTGATCGAGGGTGCCGCCGGCGGTGTCGGTACCCTCACCGCGCAACTCGCCCTGGCCCGCGGCCTCACCGTGATCGGCACCGCCAGCGAGGGCAATCACGGCTTTCTTGAGGGGCTCGGCGTCGTACCGGTCACCTACGGCCCGGGCCTGGCCGAACGCGTTGCCGCCCTGGCTCCGCGCGGTGTCGACGTGGTTCTGGACGCGGCCGGCAAGGGCTCCCTCGCCGAACTGGTGGCCATCGTCGGCGACCCGCACCGCGTGGTGACCATCGCGGACTTCGACGCCGCTCGGCACGGCGTACGGTTCGCCCGCTCGGAGGCAGGAGAGTCACCGGGCTGGGCAGGGCTGCAGTTGGCGGCGGACCTGGCCGATCAGGGCCGCCTCACCGTCCCCCTGCACGCCACGTTCCCGCTGAAGGAGACCGCCGCGGCCCATGACGTCAGCGCCGCAGGCCACGCACGCGGGAAGATCGTCATCACCGTGCCCTGAGTGATCGTCTTTGAACCGCCCCGTACGTGAGTCCGTGGATTCTCCAATGCGCCGCGTTCCAAGCAGCGCGTCGATAGCGGCTTTGGACGTCATTTCGTTCGGTGCGATCTTGCGGCTGTCTGGACCGGTGACTGCATCGCTCGTTGAGCGGATGGTGGCGGACGACCTGTGGGAGTTTGTCCGAGCGGGTGGTCCCACCGGCTCCGGAACGTCCGCAGGGCGGTGGCCGGCGGCGGCACGGTGACCGGGAGGTCGGCCGACGGCCTGCCAAGCTCCACGGAGACAAAGGCTACGACTACCCCGATGCTCTGTTCGGCTGTCGGGGCGGCGGGGGAGACGGACGCGTTGTTGACGAGGACGTCGACCGGGCCGGCCTGCTCCGCCAGGGCGCTGCCCGAGTCGAGGCCCCCGAGGTCGGCCGCTACGAAGCGCCCCGGTGTCGGGCCCGTTCGGCAGGTCGGCGAGCGCCCTGGCGCCGCGTTCGGCGCTACGGCCCGGAGACGATGACGTTCGCGTCTTGGCGGACGAACAGGCGGGCGGCCTCCAGGCCGATGCCGGAGGTGGCGCCGGTGATGAGAGCGGTTCGACCGTGCAGTTCCCCTGACGGCTTCTCTGCGGGGGAGGTGTGGTCCTTTTCTTCTTCGATCACGCTCAACCTGCTGTTGGTGTGCCGGGACCGCGCCACGGGCCGCTGCCGCCTCCTTCGGGAGGAGGCCAGGCGGGTGCGGGCTGCGGAGTGTCAACGACGCGCGTGGACGGCGTAGTCGGCGCGGATTTCGGCCCACTCGCCGAAGACCACGGGGGACCGGGTCAGTTCGGGCAGTCGCTCCATGAGCGGGCGGCGGTACTCCCGGTAGCGGCTGGTCATGGGTTGGCGAGCGGCGTGATCGTGGGGTCACCTGATCGGGTACGTCTCGCAGCGGGTCGGTGAACTGCCGGCCGCCCGGAGATGGGTGGGAGCTCCCGCGGGGGCCGCATGTTCTCGCCTCTCCGGGACAGCTACGTCGTCTCCGCAGCCACCCTGCGAGGGGCACGGAGCGGCCTACTCTGCGCGCGATGAACCACTCGGCTTATGTCACTACGCCCTTTCCTCCCGTCGCTGTCATCGGCGCCGGCCCCAGCGGCCTGGCAGCCGCAGCGATATTGCGCCGTGCGGCAGTGCCCGTAACGGTCCTGGAACGCGCCGAGCGTGTGGGGGCGAGCTGGGCACGGCGCTACGACCATCTGCAGCTGCACACGACGCGCGGGTCTTCTCACCTGCCCGGCCTGCGTCTGCCCCGGCGGTGCGGGGCGTGGGTGGGACGCGACGACTTCGTGCGCTACTTGGAGCGTTACCGCGCCCACCACAGGCTCGACGTGCGTCTGAACACCGTGGTGCACCGGATCGAACCCCACGACGGCGAGCACAACGCCCCGTGGCGGGTCCACACCTCCGGCGGCACGCTCACGGCGTGTGCGGTGGTGGTCGCCACGGGGCGATGCCATACGCCGTACATGCCGCAGTGGCCCGGCCGTGAGGGATTCTCGGGGGCGCTGCTGCACGCCGCCGACTACCGCAATCCCCTTCCCTACCAGGGGCGCACGGTGCTGGTGGTGGGGGCGGGGAACAGCGGCACCGAGATCGCGGCCGTACTGAGCGAGCACGGCGCGCGCCGGGTGTGGCTCTCACTGCGGACGCCGCCGAACATCCTGCCGCGCAGCTCCAGCCGTGGTCATGTGGCCGGGCGGCTGACGGAGTTCCTGCCCACGGCATGGCGCGACCGCTCGTCCTTGCTGACGCAGCGCTGTGCCGTACCGGATCTGACGTCCTTCGGCATTCCCCTTCCTCGCTCCGGCGCGTTCAGCCGAAACGAGGCGGAGGGCGTCAATCCGGTACTGGACCACGGATTCGTCGCCGCCGTGCGGTCGCGGCGGGTGCAGCCGGTCGCCGCGGTCGAGGGGTTCGACGGATCGCACGTCGCCCTGGCCGACGGCACCCGGCTGACCCCAGACGTCGTGATCGCCGCAACCGGCTACCGCCCCCAACTGGGAAGCCTGCTCGCTGCCCCCTCAGTCCTCAACGACGCTGGGTACCCCCTCGTGCGCGGACCTCAGACGTGCGCGACAGCGCCCCATCTCTACTTCACCGGTTTCAGTAATCCATTGAGCGGAGCGCTGTACCAGGCCGGCGTTGAGGCACGGGGCATCGCCCGCGCCGTGGCTCGGTGGGCCCCCTACGGTTCGATTCCCCCGCCCCGCCGCCCGGGGCGCACCTCCGGACGGAAGACGGATGAGACGCGCTGACTGCTGATCCGTATGGGCCGTGCAATCGCTGAGCGCGGAGCAGACGCAGCCCGGCATCCGCGACGCAGGTGACTGTGAAGTGGCCCAACTGGGAGCCCCCCAGGCGGCCGGTGCACTCCGTGCCAGTGGCGCCGTGCAGTTCGATCCCGTCCGCCCGTCCGCCCGTCCGCCCGTTCGGCCAGGCCCGCGCGAGTGGGTGCACCTGGGGCCGCAGGGTCAGCGGCGTGGCGCGGTCGTATCCGTTCCCGGAGTGCACGGCGGCCCGGGCGAAGCCCGAGAAGCGGGCGTACCGGCCCGCGATCACCGGCCCGCGACCGGTGGCGAACGGGCCCGGTTGCCGCCGATGCCGGCAGGAGTAACGCACTCTGCCGCGCGTGGAAGTCAACTCCGAGAGGGGCCAGGGGTTTTCACAGCCCCGGGAGCAGAGCTGCTGCTTCAGGGCATCGCGCACGGCGTTCGCGCTCTCGACGTTCCCGGCCTTGCCGTCAGCGCCGTGGACGAACTGAGCGCGCAGCACGCGCCCAGACCGTGTCCCGCCGTGTTCCGACAGAGCCGGACCCCGAACACGGTCCGGCATCCCGGCCGTTGAGGGCGGCGACGCGTACGCCGCGATACGGGTCCTGCCACTCGGGCCGCAGCCCCGACTTCGACGGCCGGCCGCACGGTGCTGCGGGTCAGCGAGCCGTCCCGGGCTGCGGGACCACAGCGGCCGTCTCCCGCGCGGACTCGCGCCGACGGGACAGCCGGAGGGTGTCTCTTTGATCGGGCTCTAGCTGGTCGAAGGGTGGCGAGTGGCCGTTTGAGGGAGGCTGATGGCCGCGACGATGAGGTCGGCGAGGGTGTCCGCGTAGTGGTGGACGTCGGCCTCGGGACGGCCGTGGAGATAGGTGAGCATCGTGTCGATGGCTCCCTGGTAGGTGACCGCCATGACCCGGGTGTCGAAGTCGCGGAGTGTGCCCTCTTCCTGACCGCGCCGGAACAGGGCTTCCTGGCCTTGGTAGGTCTGCTCGTAGTCGCTGAGGCCGAGCCGTGGGGTGCCGTCGGCGTGACGCAGGTTGGTGCTGATCTGCCGCATCGCGGTCAGCTCGGCCTGGTGCGTCGTACCCAGACTGGCCGCACGGTGAATCGCGGCACGGATGACCTCGGGGATCGGATCGGTCAGGACGAGAGAGTCTGCGACGGTCTGCCTCATGGTCGCCAGGGTGGTCCTGGCGGCCGTTTCCATCAGGTGGTCCTTGTCCGTGAAGTAGTGCGAGACCAGGCCCTTGGAGACCTCCGCCCGCTCGGCGATCCGGGCCAAAGAGGCACTCTCGTAGCCGAGTTCGGCGACCACCGCGATGGTGGCCTTGATGATCTGTGTCCGACGTACTTCCTCGCTGAGGCGCTGGCGGGTGCGCGGGCGAGGCTCTGAGCGGGGTGTGTTCACAGCACCATTCCTGGGGAGTCGATGCGCGGTCAGCGGCGTGCCGAACGGCGGACCAGGATGATCAGTGCCGCCATCCAGAGAGCGATCGCCACCATCTCGACCCGCATCCACTCCGGGAAGACGTCCGGCAGGGCGGCTTCCACCAGGTTCACGACGAGCAGCGCCGCAGCGATGACGCCGAGTGCCCGTACCGCCCTGGTGCTGCCCGACCGGGCCGAACGGAGACGCACCAGAAGGAGGACCGCGAAGAGCATGACGATCACGGCGTGCCCCCATGCCTCCTCGGTCGCCTGCCCGGGGGCCGTGAACGCCAGGAGCGCCAGCGCCACGACGGTTGCGGCCATGGCTGCGACGTAGCTCCACACCAGTGCGCTGACGGCACCGAGCCGATGAGGTGCGTGTGCTGGTGCCCCAATGCTGTTGACCATACGGTCAATAATATTGGCCGTATGGTCAATGTCAACACCTCCCGGGTCCGCTGCGTGGGAACCGGTCCTGGCCATGACCGCCTCGAAGGCGGACGCGTCACCAGCCTGACGGCGGTGACGCGAACGTCCCCCGTGCCGGTGCCCCCGCATCGCCACGAGCGTGGCATCGCCCACCAGCGGGACATCGCCGCGAGCGAGCCGCGCTCAACGTCCGCGCCCGTACCGCGTCACGTCCGGCGTCCCTTCCCCGCATCGGCCGCCGCCGATGACACCCCGAAGAGGGCAGCGCTACGAGCGGGCGCCTCTTCCCCGTGCCCTGGCCCAGCTCACGGACGAGCACATGAGCGCCGCTCTTCTCGGCCATTCCCATGGCCGCACGCAGATGCTCCCGAGCCTGCCGGGCGGTGCCCGTGCGCAGCAGCTCGCGGCCCCAGGTCGCGCAGGGCGCGGGCCTCGTCGAGGGCGGCGCCGGACTCCCGGAGGAAGCCGACAGCTTCTCCCAGGACCGCTGCTCTCCCGTCGCCACGGGTGAGCAGGCCGAGTACCCGCAAGGCTCTGCCGATGGCGTCCGGCGCACCCCAGCCGCGGGCCAGCTCCAGCTCCTCCTGGAGCAGCCGCTCGGCGACGGCGTGGTTGCCGAGGTGCGCGTAGGTCAGAGCGGCTTCGGAGCGCCAGGGGTACGCGGCGGGGTTCGACCAGCCACGCGCCCGCAGTTGACGGCCGCACTCCTCCAGGTCGGCCAGGCCCGCTTCGGCCCGGCCCACCGCGACCTGAAGCCGCCCCCGGTGGAACAACAGCGCGGGAACCAGCACGTCGGGGGTGTGGGGTCTGTCGTCGAGAAGCAGTCGCTGGGCGCCTTCGAGGTCGCCGGATTCGAGGAGGGTACCGCCCAGCCGGCAGCGGGCCTGTGCGGATCCGAGCCAGTGGCGGCCGGGTCCGTACTCCAGTGCCTCGCGGCCCGCGTCCTCGGCCTCCTGGAGGCGGCCCGTCCGGAAGGCGCACTCCGTGAGCACCGCGAGGGCCAGCGCCGTCACGCTGCCGGAACCCTCGGCCGTCGCCTTGCTCAGGATCGTGCCGCACGCTTTCGCCGCCTCCTCGTGCTCGCCCGCGCGTGACAGGACAAGGAGGAGTGCGAGACGTACGGCGGCATGGGCGTTGACGGATTCGACCGGCTCGCTGAGTCCGAGCCGGGCATGCCGTACCGCCTCCTCGCGCCGCTCACCGTCCCATTGGGCGCACACGGCCGACAGGGCGGCGCGGGAGCGCCGGATCCAGGGGATGGCGGTGGCCTCCGTGAGCACCGTTGCGGGCGTCCGCTGTGTGCTTTTGCCGTCGAGCAGGGTGAGCAGGCCGCTTACGGCGGAGATCCCGGCGCTTAACTCCTTGTCCGCAGAGGCACGTTCGAAGTCCGCCACCTCGTTCTCCATGACCCGAAGAGCCGCAGCGACATCGCCGGTCAGGCAGATGGCCTGCGCCAGGTCGACGAGTGCGACGGCCCGCCGTTCGTCGGGCTCGGGGGCAAGGCCCAGAGTGCGGTGGAGCACGGCGACTGCGGCAGCGGGGTCCTCGGCGAGTTCGACGTGGCCCAGCCGCCGCAGCAGTCCCGGTTCCTCTCCCGGCCCGCACTCTTCCGAGCCGCGCTCCAGGCAGGCCCTGGCCCTCTTCAGGTCGCCCTCGGCACGTGCGTTGTCGGCCATGTCGATGAGCAGCCGGCAGGACCAGGGTTCGGCCACCGGCGCGGAACGGAGCAGGTGTGCGGTGATCTCGCTGCGGGGAGCGGCCATGCCGTGCAGAGCTTTGGCGGCCTCGGCATGCAGCCGGGCGCGCTCACTGGGAGGCATCGCGGTGAGGAACGACGTGCGGATCATCGGCCGGCTGAATCCGGTGCCCGCCGGGGTCTCGTCCAGGACTCCGCAGCGGACGAGGGTATGGAGTACGTCGGCAGCCACCCCGCTGGGGATACCGACCAGTTCGGCGACCACGTGCGAGGACTCGACACGGTTCATGACGGCGATGAGGTCGAGGGCCCTGCCGACCTCGGGGAACCACTCCTCGAACCGGGCGACGAGCATCTCCGCGACCTCGGCCGAGCCGAGCTCGGCGATGCGCCCGGCGGACAGATCGGCCGGACCGATTCCGCTGCGCCGCATTTCGCGCAGGAGGGCCCGCACCAGCAGGGGATTGCCGCCGGTGGCCTCGTGGCAGGCGCGTACAAGCTCCGTGTCCAGCGGTTCGCCGAAGGCGGATGCCAGCAGATAGCCGACGCTGTCGGCGTTCAGGCCCTGAAGCACCTCGCGCCGGTGGAACTCGGAGGCCACGTCGGCCAACGACGCGGTGCCGACGGGCCGTTGGTCGGCGTTCTTCACTTCGGAGTGGTCCCACGCCAGGGTCGCGACGAGGGCGACAGGCCGGCCTTCGAGGCTGTTCATGAACCGGCCGAACCAGTGGAGCGAGTGCGCGTCGGCCCATTGGGGGTTGTCCACGACCCTCAGCAACGGAGCCCGCGCGGGGAGCTCGGCGACGAGACGGTGCGTAGGGAGCGTGGCCGCGTGGCCCGGGGCCGCTCCGCCCGCTTCCGCCGCGCATACGGGGGAGACGGCACCGGGTAACTGGTCGTGGACCTGTTGCTGCAGGCCGTACGGCAGGGCCCGTTCGGCCTGGAGAGCGCGGGCGAACATCACCTCGAACCCTCTGCTCCGGGCGGCTCTCAGCGCGGCGCGCACCAGATGGGACTTACCGGCGCCGATACCGCCTTCCAGGAGAAGGCTGGCTCCCATTCCGGAAGCCGCGGATGCCAGCACCCTTCCCAGGGCGGACAGTTCGACGTCTCGGCTGAGCAAAGCAGCACTTCCTCGCCTTGTAGCCGGGCGACCCCGGCGCACCCGAATGTTGACCCGCGGTCAGGTACCGTCCACGCCCCCGCTCCGGACGCGCCACTGCTCGGTGGCCACCCCGCCGAGGACCAGCTTGACCACGTCTTCCGCGAGCGTGGCCGTGACGGGAAGGTGGGCGAAGAGCACCCGGTAGTACGTGGTCGAGGCCAGCATGTCCAGGAGCAGGTCGATGTCGGCGTCGGCGCGGATGTCCCCCCGCTGGATCCCGCGCCGCAGAGCCTCGGCCGTGGAGGCGCGGCGCGGGTGGAAGAACTTGTCGAGGAACGCCGATTCCAGCTCCGGGTCGTCGGCGAGGTCCGCGACCAGGGCTGGCAGCGTGCGCCGCCCCACCGTGGTGGTGAACGCCTGGCTGAGGGTGCCGATCCCGGCGATGAGGTCGCAGTGCGTGCACCCGGTGTCCGGGGTGGGCTGGGTGCCGATCGTCGTGGCGAGAGCGTCGACGACGAGGTGCTGACGGGACTGCCAGCGGCGGCGCAGGGCCGGCTTGCTCGTACCCGCACGGGCGGCGACCGCCTCAAGTGTCAGGTTGGCGTAGCCCGTTTCGCTGAGGATCTCCATCACAGCCTTGGGTACGGCCGCGTCGATACGTTCGTCCCGCGGCCTTCCGGAGCGCTGCCTGGCGGCCGGTCGCGCGCCTGCCGGGGTGCCGTTCGGGGTGTTCACCATCGCGCCAGTATAGATATGCTTCCGTTCCGTTCCAATACGGAACGGAAATATCTCGCGAGGAGTGACCGCCATGTCTCAGCATGTCGACGAGGCGACGGAGGGACCAGGCGACCGCCCCGCACCATCGGCCGCCACGGAACCGAAGCCGACGGAGAGCGTCTTCGCCGGCCCTTACAGGACCCTCACGTTAGGCGTCGTCCTGTCGGTCGGCATGGTCGCGTTCGAGTCACTCGGTGTGGCCACCGTCCTGCCCGACATCGCCCGGAAGCTGGACGGTCTGGGGGCCTACGGCTGGGGCCTGTCCGCGCTGATGCTCGCCAACATCATCGGCACCGTCCTCGCGGGACGGTCCGCCGACCGGGTCGGCCCGTGGCGTGCTGCCATGACGGGCATGGCCGTCTTCGCGCTGGGCTGTGCTGTGGCGGGAGCGGCCACGTCCTGGCCACTGTTCCTGCTGGGCCGGTTCGCGCAGGGCCTCGGCGTCGGCGCCGTGATGGCCGTGGCGTACACGGTGATCGGACTGGCGTACCCCCAGGACCTGCGGGCCCGCATGTTCGCGCTGCTCTCGTCCGCGTGGACGATCCCCTCGCTCATCGGCCCCGTCCTCGCCGGCACACTCGCGGACGCCACCACCTGGCGTGCGGTCTTCCTGCTCATGCTGCCGCTCATCGCCATCGCCGCCGTACTGACCCTTCCTGGGCTGCGCAAGCTCAACCGTCCCCGGAACGCGGGCGCCGTACCGGGAGCCGTTCCCGCACCGGCCGGCGTTCCCGCGCTGCCCTGGTGGAAGGGGCCGCTGACCGGCGCCGTCCTGCTCACCGCGGGTACCGGCCTCCTTCTCCAGGCGCTGCTGCTGAAGAACTTCGCGCTGCTCGTCCCGCTCGCCCTGCTGGGTGTGGCCATCGCCGTGCCGGCGCTGCGTCAGGTGACACCGAAGGGCACTCTCGGCGCGCGCCCAGGGCCCGGCGCCGGCATCGTGATCCGCGGCCTCCTCTGCGGCGTCTACTTCGGCAGCGAGGCGTTCCTGCCTCTCGGCCTCCAGGAACTGCACGGCGTGAGCGCAGCCCAGGCCGGTCTCGGACTGTCCGCAGGCGCGATCACCTGGGTGGTGGGCTCGGCGCTCCAGGCGAAACGGGACGGCAGGAACCAGGGCAGCCGCACCGGCAGCGTCGCCCTCGGCTTCGTCGTCCTGCTGGCCGGTGTCGCGGTGATCGCCCTGGCCATCCTCGTCGAGGCCGTACCGTCCTGGATCGCCGTGGTGGGCTGGGGAATCGGAGGCATCGGCATGGGCATCGGGTTCAACGCCGCGACCACCGACACCATGGAGCAGGCACCCGCCGAGCGGCAGGGCGAGGTCAGCGGGGCACTGCAGCTCGCGCAGACCCTCGCCACCGGCCTGATCGCCGGTCTGGGCGGCGCGGCCATCGCCATCGCACAGCACTACGACGCCGACATCCGCACCGCACTGTTCGGCATCTTCGCCCTCACCGGAGCCCTCGCCCTGAGCGGCGTCCTCCTCGCCCGGCGTCTGCGCCCCGCCCCCACCGCTGCCGACGCCGTCGGCAGCCGGCCTCACGGGATCTGACCGCGCGTCAGCACCGGGTGTGCACCCGGTGTCCGCATGGCCGCAGGGTCTCGAATGTCCCCAGACGACCGACTGGCGGATCCCGCACAGCACCACCCCGGTGATCTGGTCCAAAGGGACGGGCCCCTTGTGGCGGGAGTCGCGGCTGACCTCACGGTGGTCACCGGGTACGAACACGTGACCAAGGGGCACGATGCGGGGCAGGGGAGCGGGGGGTGTGGCATGCGGTGGGTTCGTGAGGCGCAGGTGGTGCGACACGTCGTCCCAGGGGAGGGCCACGACACGGTTGAGCACGCAGGTGGCCACGGGGTGGCCCTCGATGGTGTCTTCCACGTCGTGGGAGCCGGGGCCTGTGCGTAGCCGGATCGCGACGACTGCCCCTCGGCGTATGAGCCTTGTGGGTGCCTTGACTGCCGGCAGCCGGTCCCCGTCGCGGTAGGTGGGCGGCATGCTGGTGCCGGTGACATCGAGGAGAACGCACGTCCTTCGTACCAGGAAGGCGGCGAGCGTCATCAGGGCCACGATTGCTGCGGCAGTGGTCAAAGCGGTGGGCACGTAGGCTCCTTCCGGGCACATGGAGGCTCAGGCGCCGAGGCCGCCGCCGGCAAGCGCAGCCTCGTCACCGTACGGGTCCGTCTTGTCCGGCACCGGCGTGACTTCTTCGCGGTAGTTGCGGGACTGGCGAGTGAACAACCGGTGGTACGTACCCTGTTGGGCGATGAGTCGCCGATGGTCGCCGCGTTCGGTGATCCGGCCGTCCTCCAGCACCGCGATGGTGTCCGCGTCCCTGACCGCGCTCAGCCGGTGAGAGATCAGCACGCTGGTCCGCCCGGCCCGATGCGTCCGGAGCCGAGTGCGGATCTCGTACCCGGCGTCGGGATCGAGGCGCGATGTGGGTTCGTCCAGGACCAGCAGGTCCGCGTCGGCGCGCAGGAACAGCCGCGCGAGCCCTATGCGCTGCCACTGCCCGCCCGACAACACGAGCGCTGAGTTCGCCTATCCCAATGTTCTCCCTCGCGCTGAGGTCATGGCGCATGGGTTCCTGGAAGGTGGCGGCGATGCGCTCGCGGAGTTCACTGGGCGGGATGTCCCGCAGGTCGGTGCCGTCCCACAGGATCCGGCCCCGGGTCGGGTCGTAGAACCGGCATAGCAGCTTGACCAGAGTCGACTTACCGGAACCGTTGACTCCCACGAGCGCGATGGCCCGCCTGCCTCGATCCGCAGGCTCACGCCCCGCAGCACCCAGGGCAGGCCGTGTCCGTAGCGGAACCACACGTCCTCGATCTCGATGGCGTTACGCAGGGGGCGGGCGACCTTTGGGTGCTGGGGGGCGGGGATGTCGGGGCCGAGCCCGATCACGCATACATGGACGCCCTGTCCGCCGACTGCCCGCCCCCGGGCGCTCAGCCGGTGAATTCGTTGACGCCGAGGGCGAAGTCCCAGTGGCCAACCCCGTTGCTGGCGAGGCCCACCGTTACCACGCCCACTCCTTCCAGCCAGTGCGCCATTTTCAGGCCGCCGACGTCCAGCGGGCGCAGCCCGAGGCTCTCGATGAATGCCGCCACGCCCGCCTTGGCCTGCGCGTTGTCGCCGGCGATGAGGACGTTGGGCCGGCCCTTCTCCAGGACGTTGCGGAAGATGGTGTTGAACGCCTTCACCACGTCGGCGCCGGCCGGGGCCACCTTGGCGACTTCCTGCGCGATCGAGGTCTCTTCGCTGTGGGCCAGTCCGTCGAACGTGGCGTTGAAGGGGTTGCTGATGTCGACGATGACCTTGCCCGCGAGGGCGTCTCCGTACTCGGCGACGACCGGGACGACACCGTCGTACAACAGGGCCGTGATGACGATGTCCCCGGCAGGGACGGCGCCCCACTTGCCCGTCGTCGCGCCGCCGCCCAGAGCCTTGGCCAGGTCATCGGCCTTGGACTGATCGCGTCCCATGACCTCGACGGTGTTGCCGCCCGCCACCGCGAGCGTGCCGAGGGTACGGGCCATGTTCCCCGTGCCTATGAGGGTGATGCTGCTCATGAGGTGTGCTCTCTTCCTGTTCACGAGGTGTCGCGCTGTCCCGCTCACGAACCATCGACGGCACGCGGATTCGGTGACGCCCGCGCAACACTTCGGATGTCGCGGATGTCCGCGTCCGAGATCAGTTCGTGGTGGCGACCGGGTTGTTGTGGGGTGTGTCCGCGGCGTTCCTGGCGTGGGTCAGATGGCGGTGGTGCCGCCGTCGGTGACCAGTTCCAGGCCGTTGACGTAACTGGAGTCGTCGGAGGCGAGGAACAGGGCGACGGTGGCGATTTCTTCGGGGCGGCCCATCTTTCCGCGGGGGATGAGGGATTCGAACGCGGCCTTGGTCTCCTCGTCGAACAGCTCTTCCTGTTTGGCGGTGGCGACCTGGCCGGGGGTCAGGACGTTGACCCGGATCTTGCGGTCGCGCAGTTCGTTGAGCCAGACGCGGGCCCATGCCTGCTGGAGGGCTTTGCTTCCCGCGTAGAGGCTCCAGCCGGGGAAGGCGCCGAGGGAGGCGTTGGATCCGGTCATGAGGACCGAGCCGTTGTCGTTGATCAGCGGCAATGCCTTCTGCACGGTGAACAGGGTGCCGCGTGCGTTGAGCCAGAAGGCGCGGTGGAACTGTTCCTCGGTGATCTCGCCGAGGACGGCGGGTTCGCCCGTCCCGGCGCTGGCCCACAGCACGTCGATCGAGCCCTTTTCCCGCCTCACGGTGTCGTACAAGCGGTCCAGGTCGTCCAGTTCGGCCGCGTCCCCCTGGACGGCGGTGACGTTGCGGCCGATCAGCTTGACCGCGTCATCCAGTGCTTCCTGCCGCCGGGCCTGGATGAAGACGTGCGCTCCTTCCTCGACGAACAGTTGGGCGCCGGCCAGTGCCATGCCGGTGGATCCGCCGGTGATCACCGCTACCTTGCCATCGAGCTTTCCCACGATCACTCCGTTGCATTGATGGCTGTCCGAAGCAGTTCGGTCTTACATATACCAAGCTGTGTACGTAACGTATCCGGGGGCTGACCGGAGCGCAAGCTACGTACACCGGTCGGTACCGACTCCGCCGTGGGACGCCCGGTGCGCCATGACGCACCGACGAGCACCGGACCGCTCGCACCCTGCGGAATCTCCGTCATCGCGGAGGGTGCACGGTCCAGGCATATGTAGACCGGTCCGTACCGAACGGTCTAGGCTGGAGGCATGACGGAGTTGGAGAAGGGCCCCCTGGGCCGGCGCCGCGGCAGGGGCGCACGTGAGCGCATCCTCAGTGCGTCACAGCAGCTGTTCCGCGACCAGGGCATCAACCGCACCGGGATGGACCAACTCTGCGCCGTGGCCCAGGTGTCCAAGCGCACCGCCTACCAGCACTTCCCCAGCAAGGACGAACTCGTCGCCGAATACCTGCGCCGATTCGATCCCGACGTCATGCCCGGAGTGTTCGACCGCACCGACCTCACACCCCGCGAACGACTCCTCGCCGCCTTCGAGATGCCCGCGTCCATGCCCCTGTGCCCCTACATCGCGGCGGCCGTCGAACTCCACGACCCCCAGCACCCCGCGTCCCAGTACGCACGCGACTACAAGAGCACCATCGCCGCGCGGCTCACCGAAACCGCCCGCGAAGCCGGCGCCACCGACCCCGAACAACTCGGCGAACAACTGGCCCTGCTCATCGACGGCGCCTCGGCCCGCACCCGGGTCCTCAACAGCGAATCCTTCCCCACCGCCGCCGCCATCGCCGCCGTCCTCATCGACAACGCCATCCCCGCGTCGTCTCCCCGGCAGCCCGGCGACGACCGCGGAACCACCGGGTCTGCTCCCGTTCCGGCGGGAGGCCAGTGACGGCCCGATCACGCCTCGCCGGCCGGGAGACGACGCCGGGTTCGGCGCGGCCGGAGCGGTAGCTGCCGGGGCTCGGGCTGGAGAGCGGGCCGCGAGATCTGGCAGCGGCCATCCGTACGTATCGTCGAACTGGCTGTCCCCCCGGCTGTGTCGGCCGGCTTGGTGAGGGCGGAGGACCACTCCGAGCGGCAGGCCGCAAGCTGCCCCAGCAGGCGCTCGTCGCCGAGGGCTTCTGCAGCGCAGTCAGTACTCTGCGGCGCCCTGCGGCACGGATTGTCGAGACGCTGGCTGAAGCGGTACGTGACTCGTCTCCGGCCGCTCCGCCAGGCCCCGGCCCTTGATCGATATCCGGATTGCACAGCTGGGGATCAGCTTGCACGGTAGCTGCCCGCCACCCCCGGAACGGCACCTGCTCCTGGGCCTTATGTCAGGCGACGGACTGCTGTTCGAGGAACTCGGCCACGGACATCGGCGTCGGGTAGTCGAAGAGCAGCACGGGGGACAGTTCGAGACCGGTGGACTCGCAGAGCCGGTTGCGCACCTCCAGCGCGGTGAACGACGAGAATCCGATGTCCACGAAGTTGTCCTCAGCCGCGATCGCATCGGGAGAGGGATGCCCGAGAACGTGGGCGGCATGGATGCGGACCAGGTCCAGCAGACTGTCCCCCGAGTCTGCTCCGGAGTGGGCCGCAGCGGTCGCACCGGACTCGTCGAGAGCTTCCGGGACCGCGTCCCCGGCCGTGAGCGTGCCGGTGGGCCACCAGTAGTGCTGCCGCTCGAAGGGATAGGTCGGCAGCTCCGCGTGCGGCCCGGCCGGGCGCCCGAACCAGGCGTCCCAGTTGATCGCGCCCCCGGCGCAGTGCAGTCGTGCCAGGGCCGTGGACAGGGCGGCGTCCGCCGGTTGTTCGCGTACCAACGTGGGCACCACGACAGGCCCCGACGACGGCAGGCAGGACGCGGCCATCGGCGCGAGAACGGCGTCCGGACCGATCTCGACATAGGCGGTCACCCTGGCGGAAGTCAGCGCGGCGACCACGTCGCCGAAGCGGACCGTGGAGCGTAACTGGCGGACCCAGTAGTCCGGCTGCCGGAGTTCGTCGGGGGTGAGCTGGACGCCGGTGACCTCCGAGACGACCGGGATGCGGGGCGGGTGGAAGGCGAGCGCCGCCACCACTTCGCGATACGGGGCCAGCGCGCCGTCCATGTCGGGGGAGTGGAAGGCATGACTCACCTGGAGGGCCTTGACCCTGCGCCCACGCTCCGAGAAGGCCCCTGCGACCTTGGCCACCGCCGCCGCTTCACCTGAGACCACCGTGGCGGAAGGCCCGTTGACCGCCGCTATGTCCACCAGTCCCGGGTGGCGGGACACCGCCTCGGCCATCTCCTCCTCCGTGGCTTCGCAGGCGACCATCACACCCTCGTCCGGCTGCGCCTGCATCAGCCGACCGCGCGCGGCGACCAGCGCACAGGCGTCTGCCAAAGACAGGACACCCGAGGCGTGCGCCGCCGTCAGGCCGCCGAGTGAGTGCCCGGCGACCCAGTCCGGTTCGGGCGCCAACTCGCCCAGCAGACGGAAGAGCGCGGTCTCGACGGCGAACAGCGCGGGCTGCGCGTACTCGGTACGGTCCAGCAACTCCGCCTCCGGGCTGTTCGGACGCGCGAAGAGGATCTTTCTCAGCTGGTGCGGCAGCAACCCGTCGAACGCCTCGCAGACCTCGTCGAGAGACGCCGCGAAGGCCGCGTGCGAGGAATACAGCTCATGGCCCATGCCGGCCCACTGGCTTCCCTGCCCGGTGAAGAGATACGCGGTGGTCAGCCGCTCCGCCGCGGTACCCCGCACCGCGCGCGGTGCCGGGCTGCCGGACGCCAGCGCGGCCAGGCCCTCCAACTGCTCCTCGCGGGTGCCCGACAGGACGACGGCCCGCTTCGGGAACGCCGTACGCCGCACAGCCAGCGCGTGTCCCACCTCGGCCTGTGTGAGGCCGGGATGCTCGGCGAGGTGTTCCAGCAGGTATCCGGCCCCGGTGCGCAAAGCCGACTCCGTCGCACCCGACAGCGCCCAGGGGGCGGGCATGTCGTGCGGCGAGGATGAGGCCGAGGCGGGGGCGGTGTCGGAGAACTCTTCGAGGATGACGTGCGCGTTGGTGCCGCTGATGCCGAACGAGGAGACGCCGGCCCGCCGGGGCCGGCCGTCAGGGAGCCAGGGCCGCGCTTCGGTGAGCAGCGAAACCGCTCCCGACGACCAGTCCACGTGCGGGGACGGCTCCTCGGCGTGCAAGGTCCTGGGGAGAAGACCGTTGCGCATCGCCATCACCATCTTGATGACGCCCGCGGCGCCCGCTGCGGCCTGGGTGTGTCCGATGTTGGACTTCAACGACCCCAGGTGCAACGGCCTGTCATCCGGCCTGTCCTGTCCGTAGGTCGCAAGAAGCGCGTGGGCCTCGATCGGATCGCCGAGTGTCGTCCCCGTACCGTGCGCCTCGACCGCGTCCACGTGCTGCGGGGTGAGGCGGGCATCGGCCAGGGCCTGTCGGATGACGCGTTCCTGGGCGGGGCCGTGGGGCGCGGTCAACCCATTGCTGGCGCCGTCCTGGTTGGTCGCCGAGCCGCGCAGCACGGCATGGATCCGACGCCCGGCCCGCCGGGCGTCGGAGAGCCGCTCCAGCAGGACCAGACCCGCGCCCTCCGCGAATCCCGTGCCGTCGGCGTCCGCGGAGAATGCCTTGCAGCGGGCATCCGGCGCCAGCCCCCGCTGGCGGCTGAACTCCACCAGCAGGACGGGCGTCGCCATCACCGTCACGCCGCCGGCCAGCGCCAGGTCGCACTCGCCGCGGCGCAGCGCCTGGGCCGCCAGGTGCATGGCCACCAGCGAAGAGGAACACGCCGTATCGATGGTGATTGCCGGACCTTCGAGCCCCAGGTGGTAGGCGATCCGGCCGGAGGCGACGCTGGTGGCGTTCCCCGTCATCAAGTGTCCCTCGAAGCCGTCGGGCACCCGACCGGGAGGGGGAACGTACGCCTGTGACACCACCCCGGCGAAGACCCCCGTACGGCTGCCCCGCAGTGACCCGGGAGCGATGCCTGCCCGTTCGAAGGTCTCCCACGACAACTCCAGCAGCAGCCGGTGTTGGGGGTCGGTGGCGACCGCCTCGCGGGGGCCCATTCCGAAGAACGCGGCGTCGAACTCTCCCGCGCTGTCCAGAAAGCCCCCTTCCCGGGTGTAGGTCGTGCCAGGCCGGTCCGGGTCAGGGTCGTACAGGGCTTCCACGTCCCAGCCCCGGTTCTCCGGGAACGCGGACACCGCGTCGGTACCCTCCCGCACCAGGTGCCAGAGTGCTTCCGGTGAGTCGGCTCCTCCCGGGAACCGGCATCCCATCGACACGATCGCGATCGGTTCGTGATCCCTGTGTTCCAGTTCCTTGACGCGCCGACGGGCCTGGCGCAGATCGGCCGTCGTCCGCTTCAGGTAGTCGCGCAGTTTGTCTTCGGTGTTCATGGCAGCCGCACTCTCCTCTCGATGGGTTGATCGGTTGACGGGGCGGGCCGGGGGGCGCTCCTGCGATCAGGGCGCTTCGAGTTCCTCGTCGAGGGCCTGGAACAGCTCCGCGTCGGTCGCTTCGAACAGATCGCTCGCCGTCCCGGCGCCCTGGTCCCCACCGTCGCCCGACCACGAGACGGCCTCGTCCCACTGCCACAGCGCGGCGCGCAAGCGGTCCCTGATCGCAGGGAAGTCCTCGCTGTCCACGGAGATTCCGGCCAGCAGCCGCTCAAGGTCCGCGGAGTGATCCGCTGTGTTCTGCGGGGCCAGCTGGGCGAGGAGGTGACCGGCCAGCGCGGCCGGGGTCGGGAAGTCGAACGCCAGGGTCGTCGGTAGCCGCAGCCCCGAGGCTGCCCCGATGCGGTTGCGCAGTTCCACCGAGGTGAGCGAGTCGAAGCCGATCTCCTTGAACGCTCGTTCGGCAGCGATGTCGTCTGCCTCCACATGCCCCAGTACCGCCGCGACCTGGTCGCGGACCAGAGAGAGCAGCAGTTGCTCGCGCTCGGCAGGAAGCAGGGTCCCCAGCCGATCAGCGAGCGGGACCGCCGAGACCTGCGTTCCCTGGGCGGCGCGCCGCACCGCGCGAGCCCGTACCACGGAGCGGAGCATCGCGGGAACCGTGCCCTCCTCGGCCTGGGCACGCAAGGCCGCACGGTCCAGCGGGGCCGGAACGAGCAGAGGCCGGTCCGCGGCGAGGGCCGCGTCCCAAAGGGCCAGGCCCTCGGGCACGGACATGGGGAGCAGCCCGCCCCGGCTGATCCGCTCCTGGTCGGCCTCAGCCAGATGTCCCGTCATGCCGCTGGACTGTTCCCACATGCCCCACGCCAGCGAGGTCGACGGCAGGCCGAGGCCCCGGCGGTGCCGGCTCAGCGCGTCGAGGAAGACGTTCGCCGCCGCGTAGTTGGCCTGTCCCGCACCGCCGAGCAGACCCGATGCCGAGGAGAACAGGACGAAGGACCGCAGGTCCAGATGGCGTGTCAGCTCGTGCAGATGCCAGGCCGCATCCACCTTCGGCCGGAGCACAGCGGTCACCTTCTCCGGCGTCAGTGAGGCGAGCACACCGTCGTCCAGTACCCCCGCGGCGTGGACGACCCCGGTCAGCGGGTGCTCCGGCGGGATCGAGCCGAGCAGCCGGAAGAGTGCCTCGCGGTCAGAGGCATCGCACGCCTCGATACGCACGTCGGCGCCGAGCTCGGTGAGCGCGGCGCCGAGCTCTGCCGCTCCCGGGGCCCGCTCACCGCGCCGTCCGGTCAGCACCAGGTGCCGGACACCCCGTTCGGCGACCAGATGGCGGGCAAGCGCGGCACCGAGGGCGCCGGTGCCGCCGGTGATGAGCACTGTGCCGTCGTCCGTGTCGGCGGGCGGTACCGTGAGCACCACCTTGCCGACCTGTCGCGCCTGGCTGAAATAACGGAAGGCGGCGGGCGCCCGGCGAATGTCCCAGGCACTGACCGGCAGCGGCTCCAGAACCCCTCGTTCGAACAGGGCGAGCACGTGGCGCAGTGTTTCCTGGACGCGTTCGGCGTCCATCTCCAGCAGTTCGAAGGCGTGGTAGGACACGCCCTCATGCGCAGAAGCGACCGCCTCGGGGTCCCGCAGATCGGCGATACCCATCTCGACGAACCGCCCGCCGCGCGGCAGCAGCCGGAGTGAAGCGTCGATGAAATCGCCCGTCAGCGAGTTGAGCACGACATCGACGCCCTCGCCGCCGGTGGCCGCACGGAAGCCGCTCTCGAAGTCCGTGGTCCGGGAGGAGGCGAGATGCCCGGCGGAGAGGCCCAGGGCGCGCAGCGCCCCCCACTTGCCGGGACTGGCGGTGGCGAAAACCTCCGCACCGAGGTGCCGGGCCAGTTGCAGTGCCGCCATCCCGACGCCGCCGGCCGCGGAGTGGATCAACAGCCGTTCGCCGGGCCGCAGGTCGGCCAGCTCCACCAGGCCGTGATAGGCCGTCGTGAACACGGCCGGTACGCCGGCCGCCTGGGCAAAGGACCATCCGTCGGGGATCCGTGCGATCAGCCGCCGGTCTGCCACGGCGATCGGGCCCACCGAGCCGGGAACCAGACCGAAGACCCGGTCTCCGACAGAGATATCGGCTACCCCGGGGCCGGTCTCCAGCACAGTGCCGGCGGCCTCTGTGCCCAGCGGTGCCCCGACCGGGACCATGCCCAGGGCGGTCAGCACGTCCCGGAAGTTCAGCCCGGCGGCGCGTACGGCGATCCGCACCTGGCCTTGTGACAGCGGAGCCTCCGCTGCGGGGTGCGGGGCCGCGCACAGGTCGTCCGGCGAGCCTCCGGGTGTCTCCAGCCGCCAGGCGGAGCCGTCCCCCGGTACCTCCAGCGCTGCTTCCGGAACGCTCCTGGTGAGCCTCGGTACTCTCAACTCGCCGCCCCGTACGGCTAGTTGAGGTTCCCCGGTGGCGAGTGCGGCGGGCAGTGCACACAGCGAGGCGGCCTCGTCGTCCAAGTCGACGAGGATGATCCGGTCCGGGTTTTCGGTCGCCGCCGACCGGAGCAGCCCAAGGAGCGGAGCGTTCGCCAGCTCAGGGAAATCGCCCGGCAGGACGGGCGCGGCACGGTGTGTGAGGACCACGAGCGGGCCGTTGTCGTCTGCGTCGTCGGCCAGCACGTCACGGAGCCGGTCGAGCAGATCCTGTACGGCCGCGCCCACCGCCGCCGGTGTGCCGCCGCTCCCGGCCCCGTCCCCGGGCACGCATACCGGCAGCAGGGTCAGTTCGGCATCCCGCTCGACGGGGGCGCCGAGCAGCGACGGCAGGTCGCCGAACGGGCCGACGGGCCCGGCGAGCCGGTACGGGGGGAGAGCTTCGGTGGGCTCCGAGGCGGGCCCGGCGACCTCGACCCACTCCAGCTCGTACAGCGCGTCGGACGCCTGGCGGACGGGGCCGGCGGGCGGGCGGCCGGACGGCGCGGGGCGCAGGGTGAGCTGTTCGATCCGGGCGACCGGTGCTCCTGTGGGGTCCGCGACGGACAAGGTCACGGTGTTCTCACCGCCCTCACCCGGGGCGAGGGCGACACGCAGTGTGGTGGCACCGGTGGCCTGGAGGGAGGCTCCGGACCAGGTGAACGGCAACTGGACGCCTTCGCCGAGGTAGTCCCCCAGCCCCATGGCGTGAAGCGCCGAGTCCAGCAGAGCGGGGTGTATCCCGAAACGGGCGGCGTCGGCATGGTATTCGGGCGCGAGCTCCACCTCGCTGTACACGGTGTGGTCCAGCGCCCAGGCCGCGCACAGGTTCTGGAAGGCGGCTCCGTACGTGTAGCCCAGATCCGCGAGCCGCTCATAGAGGCCATCGGCGTCGAGTTCCGCGGCACCCGGCGGCGGCCATACCTCCAGGGGGGTACCGGCTTGTGCGGAGGCGGGGGCGAGCACGCCGGCGGCGTGACGGCTCCAGACGACCTCCTCGTCCAGTGTCCCGTCGCCGGCAATGTCCGGTCGGGAGTGCACCCTGATCGCGCGCCGGCCCTCGTCATCAGGGGGATCGACGGTCACCTGGAGCCGGACGCCACCGTGCTCGGGCAGGAACAGCGGTGCTTCCAGGGTGAGTTCCTCGACGCTGCCGCAGTCGAGCCAACCGGCAGCCTGGAAGGCCAGCTCCAGGTAGGCGGTGGCGGGCAGCAGGGCGTTGTCGTCGACAGAGTGACCGACCAGCCAGGCATGGTGCCGGCGTGACAGCCGTCCTGAGAGGAGCAGGGTGTCGCCGTCGGCGAGGGTGGTGGCCGCGCTGAGGAAGGGATGGTCCAGGGTGTCCAGGCCCAGGCTCGTGGCATCGCCCTGCGCGGAGGGCCCTTCCAGCCAGTAGCGGTGGTGTTGGAAGGGGTAGGTGGGGAGGTTGTTGGG
>NZ_JANCPR020000018.1 GCF_028657195.3 Streptomyces iconiensis | reverse complement strand
CCCACCCGCCCCCCCCCCACGCCTCAGTACACCCGTCGGACACTGGGTCACACCAGGAGGCCGACCGGACTTCCCTCGCCGTCACGCGGCACGCATACGGCTTGCAACGCGCTGTACGGCTTGAGGACGCGTATCCACGCACCAGTAGTCGGCACCCTGCGCGCCCATGGAACCGGCGCACCAGTAGTCGGCATCCAACGGCTGGGTGCCAGGTAGTCGGTGCCCGTCGGCCGGCACCGTCAGCGGGTCTTCCACGAGCCTTAGCCGGTCTCCCATGAGCCGGCGCCCCGTAGCCGGCGCCCCATGGCGGCTGCCGATCCGCCGTGCGCGCTACTAGATGGCAAGTCCTCAGCAGCGGGGCCACCTGTGCCGCACGCGCCGCTGCGGACGCGAGGCCACCAGCGCGCGGGCCGCCGGCGCGCGATGACGTACGAGGACGCGCAGGACCGCACCGGGGACCTGAGCAGACGGGTTCGGGCGGTCGTCGACCGCTATACCCGTACCCCCTACAGGCCACGCCTGCTCTCTCTCCGTGAGAGTCCGTGGACAGGTCCGGGCCACCCCACGTTCCCGCCCTCACTCCTCGCTCCGCCTCCGCCGTCGGTTCGCCGTAACGCACCGGTACAGGGCGGGAGTTGCCCGCCCTTCTCGGGTGAAGTCCCTTTCAGCGCAAGCCCGTTCAGCAGCCTTGACACGGAACTGCCCGCGCCATACCTTGCCATACGCTTACCCCGTAGGGGTATCTGTATCCGATCCAGGTGAGCGACGCGTGCCGGGTCAGCCACGCACGGGCGGCGTCTGCCGGGCGTCCGCCGAGAGAGGAGAACCGATGTCCGAGGCGAGCGCATCGCCCAAGCCACCAAGGGCAGGGCGCAAGGAATGGTCCGCGCTGGGCCTGTTGGTGCTGCCCACGATGCTCCTGTTCATGATGCTCACGATCCTGTTCCTGGCAGTTCCGTCTCTGGCTGCGGACTTGAAGCCCAGTAGCACGCAGACGCTGTGGATCCTGGACATCTACGGGTTCCTCATGGCCGGCTTCCTCGTTCTGATGGGGACGGTCGGTGACAAGATCGGTCACAGGACCCTGCTGATGGCCGGCGCCGCCGTCTTCGGTGTCGCCTCGATCGCCGCGGCGAGCACCGACGACCCGGCGATGCTGATCGCCTGGCGAGCGGTGCTCGGGCTCGCGGGCGCCGCGTAGACACCGGCAACGCTCGGACTGATCTTCACGATGTTCCATGACGCCAAACAGCGCGGCGTGGCCATCGGGGCCTGGGCCGCAGGCATTTCAGGCGGCGTGGCGCTCGGCCCGCTGCTGAGCGGGCTTCTCCTGGAGGCGTTCTCCTGGCGGGCGACCTTCCTGGTCGCGGTACCGGTCATGCTGGTGGTGCTGATCGGCTCACCTCTGCTGCTGCCCGCGCACCGGGGCACCGGTCAGGGACGGCTCGACATCTTCAGCGCGTTCCTGCTGCTGGCCTCCCTGCTGCCTTTCATCTACGGAATCAAGGCTGTCGCCGCGGGCAAGCCGCTCACCCTCTCCCTGCTGGCCGTGGCCGTGGGTGTGGTCTTCGGTCTTCTGTTCGCGGTCCGCCAGCTGCGCTCGTCCGCGCCGCTACTGGACGTACGGCTCTTCGGCAACCGCACCGTGGGCGGCGCGCTGGGCGTGTTCATCCTTGCCGCGACCGGGCTCGGCGGCGTGTACCTCATGTTCACGCAGTTCCTGCAACTGGTCACGAAACTCTCACCGTTGGAGACGGGCCTGGCCATCCTGCCTCCCGCGCTCGGGCTGATCCTGGTGGCCACGTTCTCGCCCGTCATGGCCCGCCTGGTACGGCCCGGGTACGTCATCGCCATGGGCCTGGGCGTGCAGACGGTCGGCTACATCCTGCTCACCCAGGTCGGGAGTACCGCGGGCCTGCCGCTGCTCATCGCGAGCTTCGTCGTCGTCTATCCGGCCGTGGCGCCGTCCATGGCGCTCACCACCGACCTCGTGGTGAGTTCGGTGCCCCCGGAGAAGGCGGGCGCGGCAAGCGGACTGAGCTCCACCGTGAACGACCTGGGTATCTCGCTCGGTGTGGCGGTTGTCGGCAGCATCGGGGTCGCCAAGTACCGCAGCGATATCGAGGCCAACCTGCCCTCGGGTCTGCCGGCCGATGCCGAGGCAGCCGCCCGTGACAACCTCGACGGCGCGATCGCGAGTGCGGACCACCTCCCGACCGAACTGGGCACTTCCCTGCTGCGGGCCTCTCGCGACGCCTTTGCCAGCGGGTTCAACGTCGCCGCTGCGACCTCTGCCGTCATCGCCGGTGTCGGCGCGATCCTCGCGGCCGTCGCCCTGCGCCATGTTCCGCCCACCGGCTCAGCCGAGAAGAACGCGGAGACCGGCCCCGAACAGCAGACGCCAAGGGCCGACGCCACCGCAGAATGAACGGCCCGGACCGATGACCGCCGCCCGCCAACTGCTGGGGCCGGGGCGGTCGGCCGGCTCCCCGCCCCCGCCGGCCGGGCCGTACGAGCTCCGTAGGAGCCCGTACGGGCCCTGTGGGCGCCGCTCAGCACCCGAAGGCTCCAGCAGTCCGTCCGGCTCCGAGACGGCGCGTTCCAGGTCGGGCGCGGCCGGCCTACATCCGGTACCTGACCGCCATCGACTTCCTGTGAGGCGGACACATGGGCCCGGTGGAACGGGCGGCAGCGCGGGCGCCGTCGTCCTCACCCTCGGCGGAGACGGCGGGCCCCTCCTCGAAGGACACACCGAGGGCCTGCGGATCCCATGTCGCACTCATGCGGCGAGCGCCGTCCCGACCACAAGCCGAGCCCGAGTGGCCGCGGGTACGAGCCGAGCGCCCGAGTCCCCGTGGGTACGAGTCGAGCCCGAGCCGACGTGGCCACGGGCCGAGTTCCGGGCCCAAGCCGAACCCAAGCCTGAGACCGAGAAACCGACGAGGCCGACCGGGCCGACCGGGCCGACCGGGCCGACCGGGAACGATCAAGCCTGAGCCTGTCGGGACCGGGTGCACGGGCCCGTGCGTGCCCCGGCACCCGTGCGTGCCCGGCCACCCCACGGGCTGCACCGCGCTCGCCCACGCCCCCTGGACTCGCGCCACCACTCTCGCGCTGTGGCCCTCCCGGCCACCGCCGGGCCCCGCTTACGCGCCCCGGACGGGCAGCGCCCGTACCGTGCCCGGTCACGTACCCGCCGGGCCCCTGACCGTTCCCCCCACCTGCCTGGCGCCCCCCACACAACCCGGTCCCATCCCACGCCGCGAACCCGGTAGGCTAGCCCCGGCAGCTTTAACCCGCTGCCACCCAGACTGGCTGAGCAGGGCGCGACCGGTGATTCACCGGAACCCTCGAACCCTCACCAACCCAGTCCTCGCCTCCGTAGCTCAGGGGATAGAGCACCGCTCTCCTAAAGCGGGTGTCGCAGGTTCGAATCCTGCCGGGGGCACAGCAAAGCAGCAGGTCAGAGGCCCTGTCGTCCGTGAGGGCGGCGGGGCCTCCGGCTTGCAGCACACATATGGCACGCATGCGCCTGTGCCCCTCCCTGTGGGAGCTGTGCCCGTTGCCCAAGAAGGACGAGCTGTCCCCAGGGCCGGTACCGACATCTCATCGAGCACCTTGAGGGCCTGATCAGGGCCGGGCTGAAGGCAGAGTACGAGGACTACTACGGCCAGCTGATTCTCACCAGCGGCGAGCTTGCGGAGCTGGGCGAGCTGGATGAAGTCCGCCGTACGGCGCGTGAGACCGGCAGACGTCTCGGCTGGAAGCCGGCCACCAAACACTCGTCGGCAACCGGATCTTCGTAATCGACAAGCGGATGTGGTCGAGGAGATCTACGAGCGGGTGAGCAACAACGCCGACCGTATGGACAAGCCCATGGGAAAGCGACCCACGCCCGGCGACGACAACCGCTGAGGCGCCGCCTGCTGCTGCACAGCAGCAGGCATTCGGCACGCGGAGAGTCCTCCTGACCTGCAACGATGGGACTCGTCTAGGACCCTGTTGGCTGCGCGGAAAGAAGCATGCGCGGAAAGAAGCACTCTTCAGGTGAGTAAGCGCATCGGGTCGTACCCGCGTGTCCGCGTCGAGGGCGGTGGCAGCGGGACAGTCTCGCAGGCCGGCGCGGTGTTGCTGGTGGCCCTGGCCGATCACTTAGACGCCGAGCAATAGCACTGGGACGCCCTGACCCGCTGCGAGCCGGAGAAGTACAAGCGCGTCCACGCCCTCACGTACGCCGGCGACAGTCTGGCCGCCCGGGACCGCGCCAACGAGGGAGTCGCCTTCTGCTCTCAGGCCCTGACGCTCATTGAGGGCATGGCACCCGACCGCACCCGCAAGATACGAGGAGACGGGCTCACCGTGCAGCCCGAGTCCCTGAAGGACGCCCACATCATCCACGGCACCTGGCGCGCCCGAGGCACCGAACGGCTTCCTCACCGTCGTGTTCGCCGCCTACGAGTGGGCCGGAGAGCTCGAGAACCACGCAAGCACGCACAGGTGTAGGTGTGCTGGGTCGGCGTCGACGCCGTTCCGGAGAACTTCGTGAAGACCACCGCAAGTGCCCTGCACCACGACCTCAGGGATGGGACCCAGGTCTCGTTGAACGGTTGGCAGTAGACACCCGGACCCGCGCCACTGGCCAGTTCCGCCCCCGTGCGGCGAGACGGAACTGCTGATCGCCGCTCAGCAAGCTTGGCCTCCGATTGTGAAGCGCCAGACGGCGACAAGCACCCGCTTCTCCTGAGTCGTTCGCGGGCCATGAGCAGGGCGAGTAGTGCCATAACCGCGGGGCGAGCCACGAAGGGCCGTTGGAAATGCTTCAGGTCCTCCATCGACACATCTTTTGGCCGTAGCCGTGGATATAGTCACCAACGGTCTCCGGTACGAGAGTTGAGGAGGACGAGTGGGGGAGCAGAGCAGCATGCGTGTCACCTTGTCCATTGCGGGCGACAGTTCGGGGCAGAACATAGCGGCCCTGCGCGACTGGCTGCGCAACGAAACCGCGTTGCGTTCAGCGCTCCTGGCCCCACAGGCGGAACAGGAGGGTCGTGGGCACATGGGGCCCAGCCTCGACCTCATCGACCTCTTCCTGGAACACTTCGAATCGCTGGCCTCGCTCCTCTTCACTGTGCTTGCCTGGCGCAACACTCGCCCCACCGCACCGTCGGTGCAGATCACTCACAACGGCATCACAGTGACGCTCGATTCCGCAGACCCGGACGCCATCCGCAGGGTCGCCGAGGCCCTACAGTCCGGCACGGCGAACGGCTGACCAGGCCATGGCGGGGTCCCTGTCAGATCCTCGGCGTTCCCAGGCGGTCTTGATCGGGTCGGCGAAGTATGAGCACCTCGAACGACTTCCCGCAGTCACCAATAACTTGATGGCCTTCCGGGACGCTCTGGAAGACCCGAAGCTCTGGGGTCTGCCGCCCGAGCAGATTGCGACGCTCGCCGAACGGCAGTCGGCAGGGCAGGTCCTTGACCCCCTCGCCACCGCCGCGTTCAAGGCCGAGGACACGCTGCTCGTGTATTACGCCGGCCACGGCCTGCTCGACCCCACCAACCAGGAACTGTTCCTGGCCCTGCCGAAATCCAAGGTCACCTCCCAATCGGTCAACGACGCCCTGCGTTTCGAAGACATCCGGCGGGAGATGCGGAGCAGCAAGGCGCCGAAGAAGGTACTCATCCTCGACTGCTGCTACAGCGGGCGCGCACTGGCCGGCGGGATGGGAACTATCGGAGAGGCTCTTGTGAACGAGGTGGGCGTCGAGGGCAGCGTCGTCATCACTGCGACGGGTGAGAACGTGCGAGCGCTCGCGCCGCCAGGCGAAAAATACACGGCGTTCACAGCAGAACTGCTGCACGTACTGCGCCATGGCGTGCCGAGTGCGGGCCCCCTACTCAACACGGACACGCTGTATCGCACGGTCGCCGACGGTCTGAAGGCCAAGTCTCTGCCCGCGCCACAGCAGAACAACCGGAATAGGGGGGCGCAGATCTGTTTGGTCCACAATGCGGCCTCAGCTCTTACGAGCCGACAGGGGGCGCCACATCAGCCGCCGGCCCGGAAGAGTGCCTCGTCCCCGCCCTCATCGCCTTCGCCCTCCAGGAACCCGCTCAAGTCCGGGCAGCAGATCCGCCCCTGGATCGTTGCGGTGGCGGTTCTGGTGTTGCTCGGGGCAGGGGTCGGTGCGGCGTTCCTGTTCGCTGATGGTCTCCGGGGCCACAAAGGCGGCAGCGGCGACTCGCAAGCGAAGGGCCGACAGTCGCCCTCGGCGCCGCCTTCCGGCTCCCCCTCCGCAACGTCCTCCTCCGACGCCCCCGAGCCGCGCACCTCCGAAGGTGTGGACATCACCAACGACTACGGCATTTTCCTCAACGCCCAGCCCGTACAGCCGGTGCGCCGGGTGGGAAACAAGCATCCCGACCTCACGTATTTCGGCAAAGGCTTCAATGACGAAGGGCTGGGCACCGACCCGCAGACCGACGCCCGATTGGTGCTGCTGAACGAGGGCGAAAAGGGTTCCTTGGACACGTGCCGCACCGAGACCCGCTACACGCGGAACATTCCCAAGTCCTCCCTGTCTCCGGGAGTCCACATCTGTGTCCGCTCCAAGCTGGGCCATCTCGCCCTGGTCACCTACCGGGGCGCAGCGCCCTCCTCAGACTCCAGCGACTACGTCACCGTGGACATCACCGTGTGGCGTCATGCTGTCGCACCCACCGAGGACTGATCCGGAAACGAACAGCCGCAGATTTTGCCGTGCTGCCAGCTGCGGCGGCTGACGGTGAGTCGAGCGCCAGACGCCCCTCACCTGAAGACGGAACGAATTCAGCGCACATGAGGACGAGAAGCCGCGCGAATACGTGAGAACTGCGGCGGAGAGTCTTCCCAGGCCATGCGTACCGACATCCACGATGGCACAGGTCACGGCCTTGATCAGGGGAGACTCCTAAAGCGGGTGTCGCAGGTTCGAATCCTGCCGGGGGCACAGAGAAACGCCCGGCCAGGGGCCCTTCCGCGCAGTAAGCGGGAGGGCTTCTGCCGTTTACAGCAGATGCACAGCGACATGGGTTCCATGGGCGTCATAGGTGTCATGGGCGTCATGAGAAGTGTCGCGGAATGCCCGGCAAGCGTGGTCCGGCCGCGGTCGGGCGCGTCAGTAGCGGGGTGTGCTGGTGGGAGGCGCGTTCCGCTTATGGCGATGCGGGCTCCGTCCGCCCGTCACGCCTCCTCGGTACGACTCGTTGCAGGAACGCGTCCGCCCTGCCCTCCGGCCGAAACGTGAAGCCATGCGCCGCAGAAGCACCTTGACCGCTCTCGTGCTCGCCGCCGCCATCGGCGGAACGGCCTGCGCAACCCAGGCCGGCACCGCCCCGGGCCCGTCCGGCCGGCACCGCTCCACCACCCTCCTGGACAAGGTGCCCGAGAGCGGAGTGCTGCGCGTGTGCACCACCGGTGACTACCGGCCGTTCAGCTACCTGGACCCCGCCACGAAGTCGTACACCGGTATCGACATCGACATGGCGAAGAACCTGGCGACCAGCCTGGGGGTGAAGCCCCGGTTCGTGGCGACCACTTGGGCCGAACTCATGGGTGACCTGACCGCGGGCAAGTGCGATATCGGTATGGGAGGCGTCTCGGTGACCCTGGCCAGGGCTCAGGACGTGTACTTCGGCACGCCCTATCTCGTCGACGGCAAGGCCGCGATCGCCCGCTGCGAGAACAAGAGCAAGTACCAGTCCATGAAGGGGATCGACCGGCCGGGTGTGCGGGTGATTGTCAATCCGGGCGGCACCAATGAGGCATTCGTCAAAACCAACATCCATGAGGCCACCGTCATCACCCACACCGACAACACCACGGTCTTCGACGAGATCGTCGCGGGCCGCGCCGACGTGATGATCACGGACAGCAGCGAGACCGAGTACCAGGCCAAGCTCGAACCGGAACTCTGCGCGATCAACCCCGACAGGCCCTTCGCCTTCGGTGAGAAGGCGTACCTCCTGCCTCGTGGCGACGAGGAGTTCAAGGAGTACGTCGACCAGTGGGTCCATCTGGCCGTCCATGACGGGACCTACGACGGTTACGCCGCGGACTGGGTCGGCTGACGACCACGAGTCCGCTCCGCTGTTTCCCGCGTTCAGGGTTCGGCCCGCGACATTGTCGAAACGGCCTCCGCCTGGGATGCCGGCCTTCCGGTTTCCTCGATGAGGTCAGAGGAACGGGCCGTTCTCGGATTGTCGACCGCCAGGTGCTTCGGGGAACTCGCTCGTTGGATCACTGCGCCCCGTACGTGCGTATGCCGACAATCGCCTATCGCCTGCTTCAGGCGCGTAGCTTCGGGACGCCTGGACCTCGTTCCGTTGACCTGGTAAGGGTGAGCGTTACCAGTGCGGGCATCACCAGTCACAGGGGTGACTGGTGATCGCTTTTTTCGATCCTTGATCGTCCCCTTCTTCGAAGGATGGCTCGGTTATCATGAACCGCCATGATTTCCGACCCGGGGGGGGCTCGACATGGTGGCATGTGAACATCGTGACGGTGGGGAAAAACACTCGCAAGACGCTGCCCGGCACCCGCGTGCAGAGATCGAACGCGCTCGGAGAATGGCTCATCTCGCGTATCGGCGAGGTGATTACACTGCGGCGGTTCGGGGGTACAGAAAGGCTCTGCGGCATACGGTTTCCGAGAGGGAAACGGGATCACTCCTCGTAAGTCTCGGCTACTGCTACTTACGCAGGGGGCAGTACGACCGCGCGGAGCAGGCGCTGAGAGAGGCGCAGAACAAATACCAGGGTGGCGACCCGGCGGGAGTGGCGGGTGCCGTACGGGAAGACCCTGCTTTCCCGTCCCGGGTGGCTGAAGACCTGATGAAGGAACATCTCGCGGTCCGCGAATATGAAAAGGCGCGCGACATCGGCAGTGTCATCGTGCGGGTCGGCCATCCGAAGGTTGCTCCGGAGGTCGCCCTGACTGTAGCAATCATCGAAAGCGTCTTCCCTGAACGGCAGCAGGCCGCAGAAGAACTGCGACGGTACGCCCTCGGCGCGGGAACGAGAGGAGTCAGGTCATCCGCAGCGCTCGCGCTGGGCGGAGCGGCCCACAACAAGGGATGGAAACGCGAGGCGTTGCGGTTTTACTTGAAAGCGATTTTTCTCTGGTCGCCGAAGAGTGACCGTACAGTCCGCAGCGCAATACGGGGTCTTGCTGGGACTCCTCCTTTTAAGCCTGTGCCGGGGCCGGAGAAAGAATGAGGTAGTCACTGGGCCGCTGACGGGCGACCGGTGCCCCGGTGGAACGACCGTCCAGGACCGTACGGCGTGCGTGTCATCCACGGCTGCCGGCGCTGGCTGCGGAACTCCCGGGGGGGCGCTTCCGCTCCCGAGCTGCGGGCCTCTGTCTTGGCGGCCGGAAGCCTCGTGTGTCCTGTGTGTCTTCCCGAGCAGAGCGGAACCGTGGACGTGAGTCCAACCGATTCCCGGCGAACAGCCGCCGAAATCTGGCCGGTTGGAGGGCGGTGGTTCACCGAGTCCTGCGAGGAATGCTTGACCCGCCTCCGTGAATTCTCGCTGAATCACGCCTTACGGGGTAGCGAAGTACTGCGGATCGTCGGTCGAACTCCGCTGGTCAGAGGCGTTTCTGTTGTCTTCGCCGGGAGTGGGAGGACATATTTTTCCGCGAACCTGAATGCAACCACACGCAAAAGATGGGAGTCACACATATTTGTCAGAAGGATCCGCCTCATGGAGGTTATGCAATGCGCTTTCCCCTTCCCAGACGCCAGGCTTTCCGTTCCGCGTCGGCGCTGACGCTGGCTCTCGGTACGGGGCTGGCCGCTCCGTTCCTCCTCGCTGGGACGGCAGGTGCGGCGCCGTCGTCGGCGACCGCCGCGTTCAGCCCGAGCGACCACGGGATCCTCTACACGGCAGGCTCCGGGCAGACCAACAAGGTGACCGTCACCGCGTCGATGCCCAAAGGGCCGGACGAGGTCACCTATGTGATCGACGACGCCGTTCCGATCCGTACGGGGGAAGGCTGCTCGTACCCCGACAGCGCGGACCGTACGAAGGTTTCCTGCACGGTCGCCACCCTGGAGAGCCAGGACCCGTACGCCACCTTGAAGTTGGCGCTCGGTGACGGCGACGACGACGTCGCGTACGACAACTCCACCGACCAGGCGTATTACTTCGCCTCGATCGACCTGGGCGACGGCCAGGACACGCACAGGGGGACGGGCCGCGTCGACGGCAACAGCGTCAATGGCGGGGCCGGTGACGACGACCTCATGGTGGGCCCGGTCGGCGTGGTGCGCGGTGGCGACGGCGAGGACACGCTCCGTGCGGCCGAGGGCAGCATCGCGCAAGGTGGCGACGACAACGACACGATCCACTCGGACGGCCATGACAGCGCCGTCGACGGTGGCGCGGGCGACGACGTGATCAACGGCGGCGCCGACAGGCAACATCTGTCCGGCGGAGACGGCAACGACACGGTCAACGGCGGGGCCGGCAACGACTTCATGTACGGCGACAAGGGCAACGACATCCTGCGCGGCAACGCTGGAGACGACACGATCTACGGGAACAGCGGCGACGACGCGCTGTACGGCGGGCCGGGCAAGGACACCCTCTCCGGCGGTCCCGGCAAGAACGTCGTCCACCAGGACTGATACGCCGCACCGCACGGGCCGGGCCGGGGCGTTGCGTTGCGTGACGGACCGGGGCGTTGCGTGACGGACCGGGGCGTTGCGTGGTCGCCCGCGCGGCGCCCCGGTTCCTGGGCCGACGGGGTCAGATGACGGGCGGGCGGCCGAGCCTGGCCATGTGCCCCACCGTGCGCCAGCGCATGGGCCGCCGCTCACCGCACGGGGTGCGCCAGCCCTCAAGGAAACCGGCCGCCCAGGCGCGCAGGCCGCCCAGTGACCGTGTGCGCAGCAGGGTGATCAGCGTCCAGATGCCCAGGTGCACGGGGACCAGCGGCGGCGGCAGGCGGCGACGGGCCAGCCAGACGCGGTTACGGGCGGTGAAGCGGTAGTAGACGGCATGCCGGGCCGGGGAGGTCCGGGGGTGCTGGAGCAGCAGCGCGGGCTCGTAGAGGATCTCCCAGCCCGCGTCCAGTGCCCGCCACGCGAGGTCGGTCTCCTCGTGCGTGAAGAAGAAGTCCGCCGGCCAGTCGCCGACCTCGTCCAGCATGCGCATCGACAACGCGTGGCCGCCGCCGAGGAATCCGGTCACAGGGCCCCTCCGCATCGGCTCCCGGCCTCCGGGCCGCGGGACGTGCCGTGGCAGCGTCTCACCGTCCTCGTCGGCGACACGGAAGCCGACGATGCCGAGCCGGGCGTCGGAGGCGAACAGGCGGCGTACCCGGTCGAACACGTCGTTCTGGACGAGCAGTCCGTCGTCATCGAGTTCGACCACGACATCGGTGTCGCCGAAGGCGCGCAGCTTCGCGATTCCGGCGTTGCGCCCGCCGGGGCAGCCGAGGTTCTCCTCCAGTTCCAGGTACGTGACCTCGCCGGGCAGAGCGGGGAAGTCGGGCAGCGGCGTGCCGTTGCCGACGATCACGATCCGCTCCGGTGGCGCGTTCTGCTTGGCCACCGACGTCAGCAGCGCCTCGACCTCGTCGGGCCGGTCGCCCATCGTCACCACGATCACGCCCACCTGCGGATCGGACATCGCGGCCACTCCCTACTCGGTACTCGTTACCCGGTACTCGGTACTCGCTACTCGTTCGGCGGCGGTGCCCGCGAGCGTAGACCTTCGCCCCTGGTGAGCCGAAACCGCAGCGCGGGTGCCGCAGCGCGGCTCGCTCAGGTGCCCGGCTCGCTCAGGCGTCCAGTTCGCTCCGGAACATTTGTCCAAGACGCACGCCGCCGGCACCCCGATAGTGAGGACACGCGAGCGAGGGCACGCGCCGCGGCGCACTACTTGTCGGCACGCGCAGCGAGCACTGCACCATATGACGTCCGGGAGGGCCCCAGTGGATGAGACGGCAGTCGGCTGGGAGGTGTCCGTTCCTGTGGGCGGCGTACGGGCCGATGGCATGCAAGTAGCGGCGTTCCGCGACCGTTTGGGGGCCGGGCTCGACATGCGGGTGCTGCCGCAGCCGGTCGTGACCGTCGTGGTGGGGTTCGGGGACGACGCGTTGGTGGTCGACGGCACTACGGGCCGGCAGACGCTCGCGAGCCTTGTCGCCACCCCGTTCCCGGGACCCACGCGCATTCGCGGGGCGCGCGTCGAGTGCGTCGAGGTGCAGCTGTCACCGGTCGTCGCGTCGTCTCTGCTGGGCATCGCGCCGGCCGAGCTGGACGGCGTTGTCACGGATTTGGACGCCATATGGGGGCGGCAGGCAGGTCGGCTACGGGAACAGTTGGCCGATGCCACGACGTGGCCACAGCGGTTCGCGCTGGTGGACGAGTTCCTGGGGCACCGCCGTGCGAGAGCACAGGCGGTCGATCCGGAGGTGGCCGCCGGGTGGGAGCACATCGTCGTCCAGCACGGCCGGGTACGGGTCGGCGACCTCGCCGCGTACTGCGGGTGGAGCCGTAAACGGCTGTGGTCCAGGTTCAGCGCCCAACTCGGCCTCACCCCGAAGCGGGCGGCGATGCTGGTCCGCTTCGATCACGCCGTCAGAAGCCTGCGCGCAGGCGACGACCCGGCCGAGGTGGCCACGGCCTGCGGCTACGTGGACCAGCCCCATCTGCACCGCGACGTACTGGCGTTCGCCGGCTGCACGCCGGGAGCACTGACCGACACGACCGAGGGGAAGCGACAACAGCCATGACGCACAGCCACATGACGACCGACACCAAAGAGAGCACTCAAGGCGGCAGGGACACCCGGGACCCGCAGGGCGCCCAGGACGCACAGGACGCACAGGACCTTGTCATGCAGCTCACGTTCGGGGGCCTGGCCGCACAGACTCTTCGCGCGGCCATCCGGTTGCGCGTGATGGAGCTGATCGGCGAAGGGGAGCGGACGGCGGCCGACGTGGCGGCGGAAGCCGGTGCGCTCCCCCAGGCGATGACCAGGCTGCTCCGTGCCCTGACGAGCCTCGGCCTGCTGCGCGAGCACACCGCAGGGTCCTTCTCGGTGACTCCCGCCGGCGCCCTGCTGGATTCCGGACGGCCCGACGCGCTCACCTCGCTCGTCCGGCTGTTCACCGAGCCGATGGCCCTGCGGGCCTGGGAACACCTGGACGACAGCGTCCGTACCGGCGACATCGTGTTCGACACGGTCTTCGGGAAGGACTTCTTCAGTCACCTCAAGGAACTCCCCGACCTTTCCACGGTGTTCAACGCGGCCATGAGCCAGGCCACCGTGGACACGGCAGCTGCGCTGCCGCACGCCTTCGACTTCGGCCGCTTCACCACGGTCACCGACGTCGGTGGCGGCAACGGCACCTTGCTCAGCGGTGTGCTCAGCGCGCATCCGGCCCTCAAGGGCGTCGTCTACGACACCGAGGAGGGCCTGGCGCAGGCACCGGCGACGCTGGAGCGGCAGGGGCTCACAACGCGGTGCTCGCTGGTGGCAGGGGACTTCTTCCGCTCGGTCCCCGGAGGCGCCGATCTCTATCTGCTGAAGAGCGTCGTGCACGACTGGACGGACGAACAGGTGGTCACGATCCTGACCCACTGCCGCGAGGTGCTGCCGCCCACAGGGCGCGTACTGATCGTGGAACCCGTTCTGCCCGAGGTCGTCGACACCACGACCGCGGGACTCACGTACCTCGGTGACCTCAACATGCTGGTGAACGTAGGCGGCAGGGAACGGACCCGGGCCGAGTTCGAGGAGGTGCTCCGTGCGGCCGGACTGTCCCTCGTCTCGGTGACCGCGCTGCCGCAGGCCGAACCGTTCTGCCTCATCGAGGCAACCGCCGCGTAACGGCCAGAGGTTCCGAAGGCCCACGCACGCGGAGGCCGGGACCCGTCAGGCGCCGAAACCGCCCCAGTCGCCGCACCGGCCCGCTCAGGCGCTGGACGGGCCCCTCAGACGCCGGACCGACCCACCAGGCGCTGGACGGGCCCTCTCAGGCGTCGGGGCGGGGGCCGCCAGGCATCGGGCCAAGGGCCCCGTCAGGCGTCGAAGCGGTGGCGGGAGGTCTCTATGTGGGTGAGGTGCTGGTGGGTCCAGGCACACATGCCGTCGACCGTCGCGCGGAGTGCCTGGCCGGGCGCGGTGAGGGTGTACTCGACCCGCGGCGGCACGGTGGGGTGCACATGCCGTTCGACGAGACCGTTGCGCTCCATCATGCGCAGGTTCTGGGTGAGCATCTTGTGGCTGATGCCCTCGACCTCGTTGCGCAACTCGCTGAAGCGCAGGGTGCGTTCATCGAGAACGTTGATGATCAGAAGCGCCCACTTGTTGGCGATGTCCGAGAAGATCTCCCGCGCCAGGGAGTCGGCGCGCATCAGGTCCGCTTCGTCGGGCGAGCCGCTGAACTGCTTGGTCACCATAAGGTCCCCCAGTCACTGAAAAGTGCGTCCTTCCTTGTCAGCCGCCACTCTCCTACGGTGCCCGAGTAACCACAAGAGAGTCAGCGGCAAGGAGGCGGCAGCATGGCCATCACTTTGGTGAACCCCAGTGGGTTGCCGGAAATCGGTGCCTACAGGCAGGTGTCGATCGCTACAGGGACGAAGCTGGTCTTCGTCGCCGGACAGGTCTCCTGGGACGCCGACGGGGCCACGGTCGGCGAAGGCGACCTCGCAGCGCAGGTCGAACAGTGCTACCTCAACGTCGGCAGAGCGCTTGCCGGAGCCGGCGGTTCCTTCGACGACGTGGCGAAACTGACCGTCTATGTAGTCGACTGGACGCCCGACAAGATGCCCCTTTTCTCGGAGGGTCTCTCCCGGGCAGCAGCGGAACTGGGGTCCACCCCGGTCCCGCCCGCCACACTGGTGGGCGTCGCCGCGCTGGACGTACCCGAGCACCTGGTAGAGGTCGAGGCCACCGCGATCATCGAGTGAGCAAGGGCTGGGTCCCGGAGCCCCTCGCTTCCCCGCCCTCTTCGACGGCGCGCTGCTCGTGCTGGACAGCGCGCCCAGGCCGCCGAGGCCACCCGCATTCTCGGCGCCCGCCGCATAGTTCCGGCCCACTACGACAGCTGGGCCCACTTCCCCGAGGGCCGCGACGAGTGGGAAGCCGCCTTCACCGCCGCGGGCCTGGCCGACCGCCTGGACCGGGGCCGACCCGCCTGAGCCGACCGCCGACCCGCTGGCCGGCCGACGCGCGCTACCGGACACGCGGGCCGGACCGCCCCTCTACTTGCGGGCACAGAAAACCGGCCCCTTCCTTGCGAGCGCGGAACGGGCGCGGAACGGGCGCGGAACGGGCGCGGAACGGGCGCGGAACGGGCGCGGAACGGCCCCGGAAAAGGACGGACTGGTAGCGCTCGCCCGGCCGTTCACCCGGCGCAGACAGCGAGCGGTCGAGCGGGCGGACCAGGCGGCTGCCGGTGGCCGCCTCAGTGCTGGATCAGGCCGCCTACCGGAACGGGAGCGACATGGCCGGTTGCCGGAAGGGTCTGCGCCAGCGCGAGGCCGATGTCGACCAGTGATGACCGGCGCAGCCCGGCGACCTCGGGGATCGGGGTCCAGACCGACTCGGGCGATGTCGCCGTTCGGCTCAGGCCGGAGCTGGCCGCCTGTGATGCGGACCTGGTAGAAGATGCCGACATTTTGGTGTTCTGGTCCACCAGGAATGGTGCGTTCGGCTGCGGGGACGACCCGTGAGTCCACGCCCAGCAGCCGTTCGACCACCGCGTCGCAACCGGTCTCCTCAGCGACCTCCCGGACCACGGCATCGAACGGGTCCTCTCCGTGCTCGACCCTGCCGCCCGGAAGCGTCCAGTTGTTCTCGCCCTCCGGTGGTACGTGACAGGCGAGCAGCGCCCGTCCGCCCTCGACGCACACGGCGTATGCCGCGAGCCGGAAACTCATCCCCGACACACCTCCCATTGGACGCTGTCCCCACGCCCAGGACCCGTACATCACATCGCTCACGTTGCCGGCCGAGCCGCTGCCCTCACACCGGCCGGAGAACGACCCATGCGGGCCGCACCTGGGGCGCCCCGCTTCCCCGCTTGAGGCGCCCGCCTCCTCCGGTGGGTCGGCTCCCTGCCGCGCGGATGTCGTCATCCGCGAACCACTGGTCGCGCGGCACGCGGAAGAGCGGCCTAGTAGTCGCGTCCCGTGAGCCCGCGGTAGACGAAGCGTGTCATGGCCTCGATCACCTCTTCCTCGCCGAGGTCCGGCAACGCCTGCTGCCAGGACTGCAGGAAGGCGTCGCACAGTTGGAACATCAGGCGGAGGGTGACCTCGGGTGAGGCGGGCAGCCGGAATCCGGCGGCGGTGAGGTACCTGACGTGGTCCAGGATGTCGGCCATTTCCTCGTCGGTGAACCGGGCAAGGGTGTGGGCGAAGCTCTCGCTGACCAGTGCGGCCTGCTGCAGAGCGCGCATCGTCGCGGCGTTCTCCCTGTAGAAGCGGACGTAGAAGGCGATGTGCCAGCGCACCGCTTCCGGGTCGGTGAAGTCCGACAGATGGTCGGCCGCGGACGCCGCGTCGTCGGTCTGCTCCGACAAATCGGCGAGGAGCGCTTCGAGCAGCTCTTCCTTGCCGGCGAAGTGGTTGTAGAAGGACCCTGCCGCGCGGCCGGCTTCCGTGGTGATGTCGATGATCTTGCTGTTCAAGTAGCCGCGCTCGGCGAACACCCGCTTCGCCGCCGCCTTCAGCGCGGCCTCGGTCTCCGCCGCCCTGTCCTTGCGCTTCACGGCACCTCCTTGACGCGAACGGTACCAAGCCAGCAACATGAATCTTAATTCAGTGAATGGAGATTCAGACATGGATGTGATCGTCGTAGGCGCGGGTCCTACGGGTCTGACCCTGGCCATCGACCTCGCACGCCGCGGTGGTGACGTACGCATCATCGACAAGGCACCCCGGTTCTTCGCCGGTTCGCGAGGCGACGGCTTGCAGCCGCGCACGCTCGAAGTCTTCGAGGACCTCGGCGTTCTCGAACCGGTGCTCCAGCAGGGCGCCTCGCTGCCGGTGATACGCGTACATCTCGACGGGAGGTTCGCGGAGGAGCGGCGGATGGCCGAGCCCTGTGCGCCGACGCCGGATGTGCCGTATCCGAACGCGTGGACCCTCGGCCAGTCGCAGACCGAGGCCATACTCAGGGACCGGCTCGCGGGGTTCGGCGTGCGCGTGGAATCGGGCACCGAACTGGTCGCCTTCGACCATGACGCGGACGGCGTCACCGCGCGCCTGTCCACCGGCGAGACCGTACACGCGTCCTACATGGTGGGCGCCGACGGTGGGCGCAGCACCGTGCGCAAAGGGCTGGACATCGCGTTCGAGGGCACGACGGACGACACGCTCCGGATGCTGCTCGGAGATGTGGCGGCCGACGGGCTCGACCACCGGTACGGCTACTGGTTCGCCAGTGCCGCAGCACCGATGGCCGGCGTACAGCTCACCCCTCTCCCGAACACGGGCGGACTGTTCCAGTTCGGGGCTCCCCTGTCCCCGCGGGACGACGAGGCGTCACTGGAGACCTTGCAGGGCAAGCTCGACGCGGTCCGTGCGCCCGTGCGGCTGGGGAGGATGGCGTGGTCGACGGTATGGCGGCCGAACGTCCGGCTGGCCGCGCGCTTCCGCGTCGGCCGGGTGTTCCTCGCGGGCGACGCCGCACACGTGCATCCGCCGACCGGTGGGCAGGGGCTCAACACCGGGGTGCAGGACGCCTACAACCTCGGCTGGAAGCTGGCCGACGGCTCGCCGGAACTGCTCGACAGCTACGAGAGCGAACGGCGCGCGGTCGCGGACAGGGTGCTCGGCATCAGCCAAGAACTCCTGCGACGGCACAAGGAAGGCACCGAGGACGCGCACGAGCGCGGCGAGAACACCCGGCAACTGGACGTGAGTTACCGAACGTCCCAGGGGCGGCTCGTCGCGGGGGACCGCGCACCTGACGCACCGGTGAAGGACGCCGACGGCAAGGCGCTCCGGCTCTTCGACCTCTACCGCGGCCCCCACGCGACCCGTCTCGTGTTCGGCACGCCCGCTCCGGACGCACCGCACACCTACGCGGTGCTGCGTCCCGGTCAGTCGGCGCCTCACCCGTACGTCATCGACACGGATGGGCACGCCTTCTCCGCCTACGACGCTTCGGACGGCACCACCGTCCTCGTCCGCCCGGACGGCTACGTCGGTTCGCGTCACCATGAGAACGCGCGCCGCCACCACGATTCACACCACTACAGGAACGCCCCGGAGGCCGGCCACGCACTCTAGGTCGCCGTTCCCCAAGTCGCGTTCCCTATGTCGCCGTTCCCTACGTGGCCGTTCCCTGCCGGGGGCCGAGGGCGTGGCTGATCGTGGTGTGGAGGGCCGCGTGGAGGCGTGAGGTGGGGGTGAGGAAGGTGGTGGGGGTGCAGGGCACCGCCCAGTGCGGGCCCGGAGGGCTGCGGCGGGTGCCAGGGGGAACGGTGACCCAGCTGGCGGTGCCGAGCACCTGGACCGACGCGAACTCGCAGAACGTCCACTCGCGGGCCGTGCGGGGCTCGATCAGCCAGTACAGCCTGCTTCCGTACGGGTCCCGGATGACGGCCCCCGACGCGGGGCCCAGGCGGGCCAGCACGCCCTCGCCCAGGAACACGGGTACGCGTACCGCGTCCCACCACTCCCCCGCCGGCAACAGCACGGCGTCGAGGCCCGTAGGAAGGGGCCATCTCACGGTCACGGCTTCTGCTCCCCGTGTCTTCAGCGTCCTGATGGATGACCAGGATGCGGATACCGGAGGCTGCTAAGTGTCACCACCGAGTGACACTCAGGCGCCAGTAGGCCGCCTGCCCCGTCGGCGCACCAGTAGTACTCAATTCCTGCTCAACACACCTGCACACGCGCCCGGTTCACAGGCCGAGCCATGCCGCCATGTTGTCGAGGGAGTCGGGGGTGCGGCGCCGCTGGTGCACGAGACCGTTGATGGTCTCGCGGGCGCCGGGGTGGTAGCGGGTCTGCTGCGGCGCCAGTTTGCGCGCCGTCATCAGGCACTCCAGCGCCGCGTCGCTGCGCCCCGTCTCCATCTCGGCGCGTGCCCGGTCGATGCAGAAGTGGGCTCGGCGTGACATGGGCCAGCCGTGCGGCAGCCGTACGTCGCGGGCCCGCTCCAGCGCCTTGCCGTAGCGGTGCATCTCCACCTGCGCCGACACCTCATGGACCGCGACGTTCGCGGGGCCGAAGGAGAGCCAGTGGACGTGGGCCGCCTCACCGGTGCGTGCGGCGTGGGCCGTTGCCTCGCGCAGGTGCGTGGTGACCGCCTCGGCATCGTGCGCGCGGGCCGAGATGACGCTCGCGCCCAGGTGCAGCTGCCCCGACACGACCAGGGTGCGCGGATGGCCGGGATCGGCCTGCGCGAGCGCCGTACGGCCCGCGCCGATCAGCCGCAGGCCGATGCGGTGCTCGCCCTCACGGAAGTAGGCCAGCGCGCGCATGTACTGGCGTACGGCTGCCAGTAGCGGGTCGGAACCGCGTTCGGCCGCCCAGCCCATGCGGTCGAGTGCGATGGTGGCCAGGTCGTAGAAGCCGAGCTTCGTGGCCAGGTCGTGCGCGGTGCGGTACGCCGAACCGAGCGTCTGCCACAGGGCCGTCGTGGGGGCATGGTGCACCGCGCGGGTGACCTCGCCGATCAGCCCGGGCAACGCGTTCGCCGCCTTGCTGAGCTGGGTCGCACGCACCATGCGGCACAAGTTGTCGGCGTCCTCGGCGAGTTCGCCGTCGGTGCGCGGGGCGGCGGGGCCGGAGTACGCGGCGTCCTCCGGCGCGTACAGGTCGTACAGGTCGAGGGATTCACGGATGGGGCGGATGAGCGCCGCGAGCCTGTCCTGCTGCAGCTCGGTGACGTACGGCTGCCCGGTCAGTACGGTGACGTCGATGCGCAGCAGGCGTGCAACGGCCGACACCAGGTCGGGCGACGCGTTCTTGCGTCCCTCCTCGACCTGGCGCAACAGGCTGTAGGAGTAGGGGATTCTGGCCGCCATGCCCCGCTGCGTCAGCCCCGCGAGCTTGCGTTGCCGGGCGATACGGACGCCCGCGTGTTCCTCTTTCAGCCCGTGCATGTGGGCCTCCGTTCCGTGTTGCACGCTGTCCCCGCCCGCGGTCGCCCGCTGTCCCCGCCCGCACGGTCGCTCCCTGTCCCCACGGCAGGTCAGGTCACCCAAGGTCACTCGACGCTCGGAACCGTACGCGCGGCCCACAGGACGGAACATGTTCCGCACAGGGCGCCACCCGTTCGTGTCTGTCCGGCTTGCGCTCAGGCGCTTGTGGTGGGATGCGCGCATGTCCTCACCTGTGCTGTACCTGCTCGGTTCGGCGGCGCCTCCCGTCCTCCAGGCGGGCGCCGTCGTACGGGACGCCCAGCGCGCGGGCTGGGACGTGTGCCTGGGGCTGACCCCCACGGCGGCCCACTGGCTGGAAGGCGAACTCCCCGATCTGGAGCGGCAGTCGGGCCACCCGGTGCGCTCGCACTACAAGTTGCCGGGCCGGCCCGACGTATGGCCCCCGGCCACGGTCGCACTGGTCGCGCCCGCGACGTTCAACACGGTCAACCAGTGGGCCCTCGGACTCACCGACAAGTTCGTCGTCGGCTTCGCGGCCGAGGCGATCGGAAAAGGCGTGCCCTTGGTGGCGATGCCCTGCGTAAACGCCGCCTACGCACGCCACCCGCAGTTCTCCCGCTCCCTCGAAACCCTGCGCGGCGCCGGCGTACGAGTGCTCTACGGAGAGGGCGGCTTCGTACCCAACGCACCCGGCGAAGGCCGCCCCGAGGACTTCCCCTGGCCCCTCGCCCTGGCCGAGGCGAGCCGGGCGGCGGACAGCTCCGCCTAGCGACACCGGGGGGCCGGACCACAGTCTCCCTGAGCCGCCCTCGCACGCGCTTTCCCCTGTGCCACGCCACCCATTGAAGACCGCGCGGAACACGTTGGAGACCGCGCGGATCGCGATGGAGACCGCGCGGATCGCGATGGGTTACCCTTTGGGCAGATGGATTGAGCAGTTGCCCAAGACGGGCGCCCAAGGCAGACACCCGAACAACCAGGCACCAAGGCGCACATACAGGACAGGCATCAGGACAGGTGCCCCAGGCCCGACGAGACACGGGAGACGTCACATGGCAGCCCTTACAGCGGCGGACAGGGGGCGCGAGGTGCGTCACCGGCTGCTGCGCGCCGGCGCCGAACTGATCGCCGAGCGCGGCTGGTCGGCCGTCAGCACCCGGGCGCTCGCCGAGCGCGCCGAGGTCGGACCCGGCCTTGTGCACTACCACTTCGCCTCACTCAAGGCCCTGCTCGCCGAGGCCGCGCTCGGTGCCGTGAAGGGCCTCGTGGACGAGTTGACGGGGCTCCTGGAGACGGCGCCGACGGTGCAGGAGGCACTCGACGGCGCACTCGGTGCGCTGGACGCCTACACGGGGCGTGACACGACCTCGCTGCTGTTCACGGAGACCTACTTGGCGGCCAGCCGGGACGAGGCACTGCGGCGGGACCTGGAGGTGGTCCTGGCGCGGATCAGGGACAGCGTCGCGGGGCGGCTGCGCCGGGACGGGGTGGTGGCCGACCCGGAGGAGACCGCGGCCGTGCTGCTGGCCGCACTGGACGGGCTGATGCTGCACCGCCCCGTCCACCCGGGTCTCACCTCGGCGGGCACTGCCCCGGTGCTACGGCGGCTGCTCTCCCGTACGGACAGCACGGGGGACGCCGAGGGCGGCTCCTAGAGCGGCCCCGGGGCCGACGACAGGCGCCGACGACAGAGGCCGACGGCCGGACCGACGGGCCGACGGGCCGACGGCCGGACCGACCGCCAGGCCGGCGGCGAGAGGGACCGACACGCACAGGAGGTGACCCATATGAAGGCCGTGATCTGTGGAGCGGGTATCGCAGGGCTCGCGCTGGCACACCAGTTGGGGAGGCTGGGCTGGGACGTCGACATGGTGGAGAAGGCGCCGGGACCGCGTCCACAGGGGTACATGATCGACTTCTTCGGTGCCGGCTACGAGGCGGCCGAGGCGATGGGCGTCCTGCCCCGCTTCAGGGAACTGGGCTACACGCTCAGCGGCGCCTCGTTCGTGGACACCGACGGACGGCAGCGGGCCAGTATCGACTACGGGCAGTTCGCGGGGCTCCTCGGCGGCAAGTTGCTGAGCATCATGCGGCCCGACATCGAACTCGCCCTGCGCGAGCACCTTCCCGAGAGCGTTGCCATCCGTTACGGCACGAGTGTCGCCGCCGTCGAGGACGAGCCGGACGGCGTACGCGTCGCGCTCACCGACGGCAGCACCGTAGCGGCCGACCTCCTGGTGGGCGCAGACGGCATCCACTCCACCGTGCGCGCACTCGTCTTCGGCGAGGAGAGTCACTACGTGCGCCAATTGGGCTTCCATACCGCCGCGTTCGTCTTCGACGACCCTGTGGTGCGCGAAGCGGTCGCGGGCCGCTTCTGTCTCACGGACACCGTGGGGCGGCAAATGGGCTTCTACGGGCTGCGCGACGGCCGGGTCGCCGCGTTCGCCGTGCACCGCACACGCACCCATGGAGCGCCACTTCCCGAAGACGCGCGGGCCGCCGTACGGGAGGAGTACGGCTCCCTGGGCTGGGTGGCCCCGAGTGCGCTCGCCGCGTGCCCGCCGCACTCCGAGATCTACTACGACCAGGTCGCACAGACCCGGCTGCCCCGCTGGAGCCGGGGCAGGACCGTGCTCCTGGGCGACGCCTGTTACGCGGTCTCGCTCCTGGCCGGCCAGGGCGCCTCGCTCGGCATCGCGGGCGCCTACGTACTCGCCGACCAAATAGGCACCATGGAAGGGCAAGTGGCGCAGGGAGCAGCAGCGGAGGAACACGGCCTGGACGGCGCGCTCGCGCGCTACGAGCAGGTGTGGCGGCCGGTCGTGGAGGAGAAGCAGCAAGTGGCACGCCAGGGAACGCGCTGGTTCCTGCCGGAGAGCCGTACCCGCCTGTGGGCACGGAGGGCCGCGATGCGTGCCGCGCGGGTGCCCGGTGTGGACCGCCTGGTGGCGGGTGCGGTGACGGGCAAACCGACGGAACTGGCCGAACTCCGCGCGGCGGGCGACGCATCCCGCACGCCCCGTGCACAGGGGCGATCCGTCTCCCGGTAGGGAGACCTTCCGGTAGAGCCTTCTCCCTGTAGAGCCTTCACCTTCCGGTAAGGCATTCATCGAGGAACAGCCGTACGCCGCCGCTGCGATGCCACAGCGACGGCGTACGACTCACGTTCCCCCGGTCACGTTCCCCCGCGTACGTTCCCTGAGGCACGTGCCCCCGCACCCCCCACCCCCGCACACATGCCCCCGAGCACGTACCCGTCTCGCTCAGGTCGCCCGTCAGCGGAAGTCGTCCGCGTGGTCGCGGGCCCAGGCGGCATACGAGGGGGCAGGGCGGCCGGTGAGGCGTTCCACGGCGGGAGAGACCTCGGCAGGCGTGCCGACGCCCTGTGCGGCCATGTCGAGCAGGGTGTCGGCGACGCCGCCCGGCGCTCCCTGGGCGACGAGCGCGGCCTGTGCTTCCTCGCGTGAGATCTCCTCGAAGGAGACCGGCTTGCCCACGGCCTCGCCGATGAGGCGGGCCTGCTCGGCCTGGGTGACGGACTCGGGCCCCGTCAGCACCGGCCCCGCGCCGTCGAGCCCGGCCGCCTCCGTGAGGGCCAGCGCGGCGACGGCGGCGATGTCGGCCTCGTGCACGGGCGCGGAGTGCGCCTGCGCGTAGGCGGTGCGCACGACGCCGCTCTCGCGGACCTGGGGCGCCCAGCCGAGGGTGTTGGTCGCGAAGACGTCGGGGCGCAGATGCGTCCAGCGCATGCCGCTCTCCGTGCAGGCGGTCTCCACCTCGGCCTCCAGCTCGCGGTGGTGGATCACGATGGGGCTGTCGGAGGCCACGTCGGCCCGTACGACGGAGGACGAGGACATCGTGACCACCCGGCGCACGCCCCGTTCGGCGGCGAGCCGCAGCAGTTCGGCGGGGCCGTCCCAGAAGACGGCCGGGTTCAGGAACACCGCCTCCACTCCTTCGAGTGCCGCGCCCAGTTCGTCCGTGCGGGCCGCCTCGACACCTGCGGGCAGCAGCGCGGTCGACGGGTCCCTGGTCAGAGCCCTGACCTTGACATCGGAAGCGGCCAGCTCAGCGACCAGCGGGCGCCCTACGTTCCCGGTCGCTCCGGTCACCAGAATCATGCGAATCCCCCTCTGTACGTGTCTTTCTCTGTCCCTGCCGATAGTTCAACCAAACGGTTGAACTTGTCAAACAGAAAGATGGATGAACCGGTCCGCACCCGGTTACGCTGGCCCCCGTGACCGACTCCCCCGCTCCCCGGCCCGAACCAGCCGACGCGGCGCGCACCCCGCGCCGCGCCCCCGCACCCGGGACGCGCAAGCTCGACGCCGAGCGCTCCCGCCGCCTGCTGCTGGAGGCGGCCAACGACGAGTTCGCCGCTAAGGGGTTCGCGGGAGCGCGCGTCCAGGACATCGCGGACAGGGCCGGCCTGAACAAGCAACTGATCGCGTACTACTTCGGCGGCAAGGAGGGCCTGTGGAACGCGCTCAGCCGGCAGTGGCTGGAGCGCGAAAAAGCCTTCAACGACCCCGAGGTGCCGCTCGACGAGCTGATGGTCCGCTACCTGCGCGCCGCGCTCGACGATCCGCGCGGCCCCCGGCTGAACGTCTGGGCGGGACTGACGGGCACCGCGCCGGAACAGGAACGCGAAGACCTCTCGGACCTCCGGCGCCGCCAGTCGGCAGGCGAGATCGGCGACGACCTCGACCCCGCGGCCATGCTGCTCCTGCTCACCGGCGCGGTCGTCGGCCCCGTCGTCATGCCGCACACCGTCCGTGCGATCTTCGGTCTCGACCCGGAGTCGGCCGAGTTCCAGGAGCACTACGCCGAGCAACTGCGCCGCGTGGTCCGCCGACTGGCCTGACCTGCCGGGCCGGCGCGCGGTGGGCAGCGTGAGCCCTCGGCATGTGCCCGCACCCCTCTTCCCCGTCCCCGACCGGGGACCTACGCCCAAGGACCGACCGGTCCGGCGAAATTCCCGGCCGCTCAAGGGAGTTGGAAAGGGTGAACGGCCCGGAAAGGGCGGCGGCGACGAGCCAGAGGAGACACGGTCATGTCGGTCCAGCTCAACCACACCATCGTGCACGCGAGCGACAAGAAGCACTCGGCCCACTTCCTTGCGGACCTGCTGGGCCTGGAGGTGCAGCCTCAGTTCGGCCCGTTCCTCCCCGTGGTCATGGGGAACGACGTCGCGCTGGACTACGCGGACGCCGGGGACGAGCCGGTCGTGTCGCAGCACTACGCGTTCCTGGTGTCCGAGGAGGAGTTCGACGCCGTCTTCGGCCGCATCAAGGCCGCGGGCATCACCTACTACGCGGACCCCTACCGTGAACGCGTCGGCGAGATCAACCACAACGACGGCGGTCGTGGCGTCTACTGGCTGGACCCCGACGGCCATGTGCTGGAGATCATCACTCGCCACTACGGCGCGGACGGACGTCAGCCGTAGCGGGCGCGCACGCCTCTCAGTCGGCCGTGTCCCGGCTCTCCTGCCCGTCGGGGCACGGCGTTCCGCGCGGGAGCTTGTAGGGCGCCGCGATGCGGTACGTGCCGGCGCGCGGCGCGTCCAGGACGGTCCAGGTGTCCAGCACCGGCTCCTCCTTGCCCTCGGGCGGCGGGCCGCCGAAGCTGGGGGTCGCCTCGCTCAGGCAGCCGTTGCGGTTCTCGTCCTCGTGGTCGGGCGGCTCGATCCGCTCGCCCTTCTTGTCCACCAGGCCGAGCCACGGAGACCACGGCACCCGTACGAGCACGGGGCCAGGCTCCCGTACGCGCACGGTGACGCCTTCGGCGTCCGCGCGCTTGACCGTGGCGGGCGGCTCGGCCATCTGGACGGGGTCGGCGACGCGGAAGACGCGCCAGCTGTCGTTGGACCAGATCTCGTCCAGATACGGCTGCCCGTCGCGTACGAGACGCGCCTCGGCGACGCCACCCGCCAGGTCAGGAGGGTCGGCCGGCAGCACGACATAGTGCACGGCCCAGCGACGCAGCCACGCGTGGTAGCGCTCGGGGGTCAGTTTCTTCTCGTAGAAGAGCGGGTTGCGTTCCAGGTCGGCCTGACGGTTCCAGCCCCGCGCGAGGTTGACGTAGGGCGCGAGCGCCGACGCCTCCCGGTGACTGTTGACGGGCACGACCTCGACCCGGGCGCGGTCGGCGTCCAGCCTCTTCAACTGCTCGACCAGCGGCGCCATCTCGCGGGCCCAGGCCGTCTCGGGGGTCGTGTGCACGATGTCCCAGGTGGGCTTGGCGATCTGCCAGCCGCAGGTCAGGATCAACGCGACGATCATCGCGGCCCCCTTGCGGGAGCGCCAGGCACGCCGCCCGTTCCCCACCACGACCGGAGCTGCGGCGAGCAGCGCCACCCCGCCGAACAGCAGCCCGAGCCGCTCCACGTTCGAGCCCACCTGGGAGGGGATCGTCCAGGTGAGCACGATCCCCAGCGCGTAGACGGCGGCGCCGACGCGTACGGCGACCCACGACTTGGGCACGAGCAGCGCGACGGCCACGGCGCCGAGCAGCGGGAACGCCACCGAGACGAACGGCATCGGCATGTTGCCCTGGAAGGGGAAGAGCAGCGCGGCGCACGCCACGACGACGGGCGGCGGCACCGCCAGCGCAAAGCCGGCGGCGTGCCGTCGTGCCAGGAACAGCGAGGCGGCGACGACCTCAAGGAACAGTCCCGCCACGGGGCTTGCCGATGTCGCCAGCGCGGACAGCGCTATCACGAGCGCCGCACGTACGTACCGCGGTCCGCGCCCCGCGCCACGGCCCCGCCAGCGCGCCGGCCACATCCATACGGCGGTGACGGCCCCGAGCCCGAACAGCATGCCCAGCGCGAACGTGACCCGGCCCGAGGCGGCGTTGCACGCGAACGCGAACGCGCCCCACAGCGCGGGCACCAGCGGCTTGGGCACCATCCGCACGAGCAGCAGCGCGAGCAGCCCTGACGACAGCACGCCGGAGAGGATCAGCGTCGTGCGCACCCCGATGACCGCCATGAGGTACGGCGAGATGACGCTGTAGGAGACGGGGTGCAGCCCCCCGTACCAGGCGAGGTTGTACGCCGAACCCGGGTGCTGGCCCGCGAACTCGGCCCAGGCGTCCTGCGCCGCGAGGTCGCCGCCGCTGCTCGCGAAGAAGCGGAGCCACACCAGATGCAACACCGTCGCGGCCACCATGGCGGCGACCGCGACGAGAAGGGTGCGCTTGTGCCGGGCCCAGCGGGCCCCGGCGGTCCGGCCGTCCGTTTCCGGGCGCGGTCCGGGGAGGGACCCGTCGGCTGCCGGTGCTTCCGGCCCGCCCGATGTCCCCGTTATGTCACCCGCACTGGCGTCGGCATCGACATACGACGCCGGCGTCTGCGGTGGGTGCACAGTGGCCACTGCGCTCTCTCCCCGTCCCCGTACAGCTCGGCTCAGATCCGCCAGACGTTACCCGACCGGCCCCGCCGTACGAGCCGTGGGCACCGGTGGCGCCGGAATGGCGCCGGTTTCTCCGCCGCGACGAGGTGGTTGCCGTCGCGGCGGAGAGTGCCGTCCGTCAGCCCACGCGCGTCAGCTTGGAGCCGAAGCCCGGCTCCGTCATGGACTTCTGAAGGGTCACCGGGACCTTCACCTGTCCCGGCCCGTCTCCCGCGGTCAGGGTGCCGACCTTGGTACCGGGCTTCGCGTCGTGCGGAATGGACGTGCCCTTGTCGGTGAGACCGAGCTTGACCTTCAGGCCCGGCCAGCCGACGGCCGTGACGTCCTTGGTCGCCACGACGGGGGTCTTGCCGCCGAGCTGGTCGTCGACGTAGCCGACGACATCGCCCTTCTTGACTACCTTGCGCGTCGCCATGGCGTCCTGCGCCGAATCGATCAGCTTCTTGCTCTCGGCGAGAACGGTGTCCAGGATCGACGGCTTGTACTGCCCCAGAACAGCCCCGACGATCAGCTGCTTGGTGCCGCCGATCTTCTTCTCGGCCGCGAACAGCAGGTTGCCGCCCGCCTTTGTCGTCGTACCGGTCTTGATGCCGACGACACCGTCGAGCGGGACGAGCTTGTTCCAGTTGGGCTGGGTCTTGCCGTTGCCGTCCTCGTACTGCGGCTGCCGCACGACCTCGCGGAACAGCGGCAGCTCCATGACCTTCTTGCCCAGCTTGACCTGATCGGCCGCCGTGCTCACGGTCTCGGCCTTCAGCCCGCTGGGGTCGGTGTACTTGGAGTTGGTCATGCCGAGGTCCTTGGCCGCGTCGTTCATCTTCTTGACGAACGCCTTCTCCGACCCCGCGTCCCAACGTGCCAGCAGTCGCGCCACGTTGTTCGCGGACGCGATCATTATCGCGTCCATCGCCTCGCGCTGGGTGATTTTCTGGCCCGCCTTGACCTTGACGGTCGACTCGTTCTGCGCGCTGAGTCCTGCCTCGTCCTCGGCCTTCTGATCGACCGGGATCTTCGCGCCCTTGCTGCCCTTCTTGACCGGGTGGTCGCGGAGGATGACGTATGCGGTCATCACCTTCGCGACGCTCGCGATCGGCACCGGCTTCTGCTTGCCGTACGAGCCGAGCGAGCCCAGCCCGTCCACCTCCAGCACGGCTTGGCCCTCGGACGGCCACGGCACGGACGGCTCAGCGCCCTTGAACGCGTACGTGCTCGACGCCGTCATCGCCAGCTCGGGCGCCGGAAGCGGGCGCACGGCCTGGACGACGACGAACACCACGGCGAGCAGCAGCACCAGTGGCGTCCAGACCTTGATGCGCCGCCTGATGGTGCGCAGCGGCGTCTCGGCCGGGGGCGGGGTGTTGGTGAGCTGCGCCAGCAGGTCGAGCGGCGGCGGATCGGGCATCGGCTGCTGCCGGGTCATCTCCGGCGCCGCGTGCCCCTCGGCCTCCGCTGCCGGCGGCATGGCACCGGCCGCAGCACCGGCCTGGGGCGCCTTCGGCGGCATGGGCGGCGCCGGCGGAGCCTTGGGCGCCTGCGGAGGCAGCGCCCTGGCGGGCGTACGGGGCTCGTCCGTGGACTTCAGCGGAATGAACTGGCTGGTCCGCTCCGCCTCGGACTCCTCCTCGCCACGCGTACGCGGGTCGGCCTTGGCCTTGCCCTCGGACGCGGCCTGGGACGCGCCCTCGGACTTCGCACCGGACGTGATGCCGGGCTTCGTGCCGGACCGGGACGACGTGGCGCCGCTGTCCGGCTTGTCGCCCTTCCCGGGCTTCTGCGCCCCCTGCGGCTTCTCGCCCTTCCCGCTCTTCTCGTCCTGTCCGTCCTTGGCGTCCTTGGCGGCCTGATCGCTCTTGGCGACGTCCGGGGTGCGGAAAACGGCGGTGGGCTGGTCGACGGCCCCCTTGGAGCCGTTTGCCGCCTTGTCGCCCTTTGCGTCCTTGCTCCCGCTCCCGACGCCCCCGGCTCCCTTGGTGTCCTTGGCGCCCTTCGTGCGGAACGTCGCGGTGGGCTGGTCGACGGGCCGCTCGCCCGCCGTGCCCGGCTTGGCACCCGACTCCTCGGCCGTGCCCGCCTTCGCCTCGGGGGCCGGCGTACCGCCGGAGCCCGTGTCTTCGCCGCCTTCGGCGTCCTCGGCGTCCTCGCCGCTCTTCTGCTCACCCTTGGAGGAGCCGAAGAAGGCCGCGGTCAGCCGCTCGGCGCGTTCGGCAGCCGCCTCGTCACTGTCCTCGGCGGTACGCACGTCGTCGGGGCGCAGGATCCCGAACATCGCCGTCGGCGGGTCGCCCCCGGGCGCCTTGTCCGCCGTACCGTCACTGCCGGCCCGGCTCGCCTGCTCACGCTTCGGCCGCGCCGCCTGCTTCGCCGGCTTCGACTGCTTGGCCGGCTGCGGGCGGCGCACCGGCAGATCGCTCGCAGAGGCGCCGCTCCCGGCCTCCCCCGCCCCGGCCTGCCCGGCGCCGTCACCGGCGCTCTCCGCGCCCTTGGTGCCGCTCCTGGACCCCGTACCGGCGGCGTCCTCGTCCTCGGCGGGGCCGCCCGCTGGCGCTGCCTCGCCGTCGCCCTCGGTCGCGACCCACGCGGCGACAGCGGACTTGAGACGTACGTCCTTCTCGTCCGTGCCGCCCTCGCCGCCGCCCGCTTCCGTGCTCACGCCCGTATCCGGGCTCCCGCCGGCGGCCGGTGTCTTTCCGGTGTCCGCCGTCTCGTCCGTGTCCGCCGTCTCGTCCGTGTTCGTGGTCCCGGACGTGCCGGTGCTCTCGCGCCCGGTGTCGTCAGGGGACGAGGACGCTTCCTGGCCTTCGGCCCTGTCGTCCGTCTCGTCACCCGTTCCGGTGCTGGTCTCGTCGCCTGCGGGGGATGCGGGGGCGGGGACGCTGGTGCCCGCACCCTTCAGCCGTTCGTTTTCGGCCGTCTCGTCAGGACGGGCAACCACGCCGCCGCCCTCCGTCGTCTCCCCCGACGACCTCTCCCGCTCCGACCTGTCGGGGGATTCGCCCGCCACCAATGCCTCCTGATGCTGCTGCTCGCCGCTCGCCATACCAGTTAACAGTGTCCTGTGCACCGCGGCTGCCACCTGATGCGGCAGCGCTCGTCAGGGTCGACTCTTTGGCCTCCCCACTCGGCAGACGAGAACGACATACCTACTGGTTCCCGTCCATAAGGTCCGCGCACTCTCGACAGACCATTGTGAGAGGGGTCACCCTGTCATTCATCCACGCGGGGAGGCATGGATGGGCAGGAGCCGCAGAACAATTCCGGAGGAGCTTCTGTTGCTCGCCCTGGACCCGGCCACGGGTACCACGGCGCAGCCACAGTCGCTTGACCTCGGCCTGGCCGGGGCCCAGCTAGTAGAGCTGGCTCTGGCAGGACGGATAGCCCCTGATGGGGATCGTATCGCCGTGGTGCTGCCACGGCCGACCGGAGATCCGACCCTGGACTCCGCACTGGAGTTGCTGCGCAGGCGCGGCAGCCCCGTGCGCGCTGTCCACTGGATCGGCGGGCCCCGGCTGGGGCTTCGCCAAACCTATCTCACACACCTGGAGCGGTGCGGCATGGTGCATGCCGTTTCCGGCCAGATGTGCGGGGTGCTGCCGACGACGCGCTACCAGGCGACGGAGACAGCGATCAGCCGGGAGATCAGGACCCGGCTGGATTCCGCCATCCGCACAGGGGTCCCACCGGACCCGCGGACAGCGGCGCTCGCCGCGCTGGCCCATGCGGTCGGCCTCGGCAAGCACCTGTATCCCGGCAACGAGGGACGGTCATGCCGCTCCCGGCTCCGGGACCTGATCAGGCACGACCCGATGGGCGGACTCGTCGCACACGCGGTGATGGACGTGCAGAACGGCGTCGCGCAGCAGCCGCGGCGTGCACAGGGCGGCGGAACGGGTGGCCCGGCAGGACACCCGGCACCGCGGACGGCGGCAGTCCCAGCGGCTGCCACGGCCCGGCACGTTCCCGAACAGCCGCGTCAGGTGGCGGGTGCGATGGCCCGGGTGGGAGCACGCTGACCCTTTGCGTCTCCGGCGTCGGCCCACAGGCCGCGCGCGGCGGAGAGGGCGGTTTCGGCACTGCCGGCAACCACCGCACCGATGTCACCGACACCAACACCGTCAACTCCATCAACAGCACCTGGAACACACGGAAAGCACCAGCGGGAAAACCAGAACCGTAGAGACATTACGGAGCCGCGAAGACGCGCGGGGTGGTAGTCCGACCGCCAGAACGACGGCCGGATTGCCACCCCGCGCGTGCGCTGTTTTCCGGACCGCTGTACGCGAACTCCGGCGATTGCTGTACTCAGACCCGCACTCTCTGTTGCCATTTGGCAGCGCCGGTGCACATGTTGGTGGCAACCTGCTTCAAGTAGTCGTACTTACACGGAGGTGCGGTCCCGTGGCGTCGAACGTCAATCCCACAGTCCGGCGTCGCCGACTGGGTCAGGAATTGCGCCGTCTTCGCGAGCAGCGCGGCATGACGGCGGAGGAGGTCGCCGACCGGCTCCTGGTGTCCCAGTCGAAGATCAGCCGGCTGGAGAACGGGCGGCGCAGCATCAGCCAGCGGGACGTGCGCGATCTGTGCGGCGTCTACGAGGTGGAGGACCGCCGGATAGTCGACTCCCTCATGCAGATGGCCAAGGAGTCGCGCCAGCAGGGCTGGTGGCACGCGTTCGGTGACATCCCGTACAGCGTCTACATCGGGCTGGAGACCGACGCGGCCTCACTGCGTGTCTATGAGCCGCAGGTGGTTCCCGGGCTGCTCCAGACCCGTTCGTACGCGGAGGCCGTGTGCATGGGCGCCCTTCCCGAGGCGTCGGCGCCGGAGATCGAGAAGCGGGTGCAGGTGCGGATGCGCCGGCAGGAGCGGGTGTCGGACCCCCGCCATCCGCTGCGGATGTGGGCGGTGCTGGACGAGGCGGCGCTGCGCAGGGCGATCGGTGGACGGCAAGTCATGGTCGAGCAGTTGGAGCATCTGATCGCGCTCTCGCAGCTGCCCCATCTGACGATCCAGGTGATGCCGTTCGCGCTGGGCGCGCATCCGGGGGTCAACGGGCAGTACGCCATTCTTGAGTTCCCGGACGCCTCGGACTCCTCCGTCGTGTATCTGGAAGGCGTGACGAGCGACCTCTATCTGGAGAAGCCGCACGACGTGCAGAGCTACAGCGTGATGTACGAGCATCTGCGGGCCGGTGCCCTGAACCCGGACCAGACACGGGAGTTCATCGAGAACGTGACGAAGGAATTTGCCCGTGGCTGAAGCCGGGGAGGCTACACCCGGGCCTCGCGCAGTGTGAAGAGCTGCCTGGAATATGCCATCCGGTCGAGTGAACGTCCACTCCATGACGGAAGAACGCGGCGTAGCGTCACCGACGCACCGCAAATCGACCGGAGCAGACCGGAGCAGACATGGCTATCGCAAAAGGTTCGACCAAGACATGGACCAAATCGAGCTATTCGGCGAACGGAGCATGTGTTGAGGTGAGGTCGGCGACGCCGCAGGTGATCTCGGTGCGCGACTCGAAAGCCGTCGCGGGTCCGCGGCTGGGCTTCGCGCCCGCCGCGTGGACCGGCTTTGTGGACGCGCTGAACGGCGAGGCTCTCCGGAACTCCTGAGCCACGCCGCTCGTACGACGACCGACCGGAGCCCTCTCGACAGGTTCGCCGTCCCGGCCGAGGGGGCTCGGTCATGTTCCGGGAACGGACGCCGCACCGCCTCCCCGCGTGTGTGTCAGGACCGCAGCCGGTCCACATAGGTGTCCGTTCCCGGAACGGTCGGCACGAAGGGTGCGACCAACTGGAGCGTGCCCAGCCCGGATTGGCCGATGGCCTCGGTGAGCCCCGTGAAGCAGGGGTCCCAGCACTCGCGGGGGTCCTGCTGGAGGAACCAGAGAAGCGTGAGGCGGGTGTCGACGCCCTCCACCTGCTTCACGTACGTCATGCGGTCGCCGGGCAGCGGGGTGGGGCGGAAGACGGTGACGAGTGCGGCGGGCGAGTCCTTGAGACGCGCCGGGAGGTGGCTGGTGCGCAGCCACTCCAGGAGCTCGTCCCGCTGCTCGGGGCCCTCGGAGTCGATGACCTGCAGGACCAGGCCCTCGTAGGGATGGTCGAGCGCGTGGAAGTCGCGGGGGCCGGCCGCACCGTCGCGGTAGACCGTGGTCTCGTGGTCCTGGAAGCTCGTGAAGACGTGGGTGCGTTCCTGGTGGACGCGTCCGTCCCGGTTGAGGCGCTTGTTGATGCCGACGGTCCACTTCATGTGGTCGGCGTAACGCCCCTCGGTGATCCAGTACGTGGACAGATAGCAGCCGGCCGTGACGGGCTGCGCGACGGCCGACTCCTCGGGATAGCGCAGGAGTTGGAGGTCGCGGGTGGCGACCCAGCGGCGGCCCGCGTAGATCCATGGCATCGCCATGGCGCCCGCGATGTAGTGGTCGTCCTCGTACCAGCGGTTGTAGGCGTACTCGTGGCCCGGATGCGGCTCGACCATCGTGATCAGCGCGTGGCCCGGGCGCACTCCGTACGGGCCGAGCGCCGCGAGTTCGGCGTAGGTCTCGCTGCGGGTGTCCTCCTGCATCGCTGCCTCCCCTTCCTCTCTCATCTCCGTCCCCCTACGGTGTATCTGACTTAGCGTCAGATATCGAGAGGCGAGACGCCATGTTGCTGAGGGGCAAGACGGTGGTGGTGTCGGGGGTCGGCGCGGGTCTGGGACACCAGGTCGCGGCGGCGTGCGTACGGGAGGGCGCGAACGTGGCGCTCGGCGCCCGTACGGAGGCGAACCTCGCGAAGTGCGCAGCGGAGATCGACCCGGACGGTGACCGTACGGCGCACAGGGTGACCGACATCGCGGATGAGGCACAGTGCGAGGCGCTGGCCGCGCTGGCGTGCGAGCGGTTCGGGGGGATCGACGCGGTGGTGCACGTGGCCGCGCTGGACACCCTCATGGGCGGTCTGGAGGACGCCGACTTCGGGGAGTGGGAACGGGTCCTCGACATCAATCTGCTGGGCACCCTGCGCATGACCCGCGCCTGTCTGCCCGCGCTGAAGGAGGCCGGCGGGCGCGGGGGCGGCTCGGTCGTGATGATCGGAACGCAGTCCTCCGTCGCCGCGCCCTCACAGGTACGGCAGGCCGCCTACGCCGCTTCCAAGGGCGCGCTCGTGTCCACCATGTACTCGCTCGCGCGCGAACTGGGACCGCACCGGATACGGGTCAACACCGTGCAGCCGGGCTGGATGTGGGGCCCGATGGTCGAGGGGTACGTGCGGTGGGCCGCCGAGTCCGAGGGTGTGGAGGAGGACGCGGTACGGGGGCGCCTGGAGGAGAAGATGGCCCTGCCCGAGATGGCGACGGACGGCGATGTCGCGGACACCGCCGTCTTCTTCGCCTCCGGCAGGGCACGCGGCATCACGGGCCAGTGCCTCCTGGTCAACGCCGGGGAGATCATGCGCTGATGCGCGGATGCGCTCCGCGCCAGGTGCCTCGTACCTCGTGCCCCGTACCTTCGAGTCGTCAGGGCGCGGGCGCGGGCGCTACGCGCGCGGGTAGCGGGAGAGCCAGGCCGGGGAGGCAGCGGCCGGGCCGTGCAGTGCGGGGCCCTGGGTCATCTCCATGGCGAAGTCGTCGGCGAGTTCGAGGATCGAGGCGCGGCCCTCGATCTCGGCGACCCAGCCCGGCGGCAGCGCGGTCTCGCCGTGTATGGCGCCGAGGAGGTTTCCGCAGACGGAGCCCGTCGAGTCGCTGTCACCGCCGTGGTTCACGGCCAGCAGCAGTCCGTGCCGTACGTCCTCGGCGACCAGCGCGCAGTACACGCCGATGGACAGCGCCTCCTCCGCCGTCCAGCCCTCGCCGAGAGCCTCGACCCTGTCAGGGGACGGCATGCCCTGGCGTACGGCGCCGAGTGCCTGCTTGAGCGCCTCGGTCGTCTCCTCGTGGCCCGGACGTGCGGCGAGCTGGACCAGAGCGCGCTGCACGGCCGTGTCCAGTGCCTCGCCGCGTGCGAGCGCGTGCACGATCGCGGCGAAGGCGCCGGCGGCGAGGTAGCCGGTGGGGTGCCCGTGCGTCTGCGCCGCGCACTCGACGGCGAGCTGGAAGACCAACTGGGGCTCCCAGCCCACCAGTAGCCCGAAAGGCGCCGAGCGCATCACGGTCCCGCAGCCCTTCGACTCCGGGTTCTTGGGCTTCTCCAGCGTGCCCATACGGTCGTCGGCCAGCCCGCTCAGGCAGGCGTTGCCGGGAGCGCGGCGCGCGTACAGCCACTCCTCGCGGGCGAGCCAGCCGTCCTCGTCGCGCCGCTCGTCGGGGCCCCAGTCGCGCTGGGTCGCCGACCAGCGGCGGTAGGCGGCGTGCACGTCCGTCGGCGGATGCCAGGCGCCGGTGTCACGGCGCACATGCGCGCGGATCAGGCCGTCGACCGTGAAGAGGGTCATCTGCGTGTCGTCCGTGATGGCGCCCCTGCGACCGTATGCGGGAACGTAGTCCGTCACGCCCTGCTGGCCGTGCTTGGTCCTGATCTCCGCGAGGGAGTCGAACTCCACGCCGGCACCCAGCGCGTCACCGACCGCGCCGCCCAGCAGGCAGCCGCGCACACGGCTGCGGAAGTCCTGCTGTTCGGCCCTGCCCCATATGGCCGTCCCTGCGGAAGCCCCGCCACCGCTCTCCGAGCCACCCGAAGCTGCCACGTAATCCGCCCCTCCTGACTGCTCCCCCACGGTCCCGGCCCCGCACTCTAATAGACGGGGATCGGTCAGATGTGGTGTCCGTGTGGACTGTCCGTGGTGCCCAGATGATCAGCGAGGCCGTCGTCCGTACGTTCCCGTGGTTCCCGTACCGCGTCATGTCCCGCACGCGGCTCGCGCGGCTCCTGCGGTTCTTGCCGGTGCACCGGGCACCGGCAAGGTGGGTAGGCGCACGGGTTCGCGTCGGGCGGTCGCGGATCGTTCGCCCCCGCGCTGATCACCCTTTTCGGCCCGAACTGAGCTGTTCCGTCCGGGCCGATCCTGCCTACCCGGAGCGTCATACGGCTACCCATCGGACGCCGGCTTCGCGCCGGGCGCCGACTCGTTGAGAACCACCGCCAGCACGGCCGCGTCCCCGAGCGACATGCCCCGCACGTCGACGCCGCTCCTCCCCTGATGCGCGGTCCGGCTCACCACGTCCCGGGCCCGGATGTCGTGCGCCCGTAGCCCTTTGCGGAGTTCCGCGACGACGGCGGAGAGGGCGAGTTCGGTGGCCGCCCGGTTTCGGTTCACGTCACCAGCTTGTGTGGCGGGTGAACCGAGCCTGTAGTCGGGCGAATTGGGATTGTGATTCACGGCTTGCCGCCTCGCGAGTCGGAGTAACGTCGTGCTCACCGATCGTGAGGTCACGCACACTCCCCGTACCAGGGGGGACCAGATGACAGACGGGACTGTCAACTTGCGTGATCAAGGAAAAGGGAGCCCTCATGGCCGCAGAGACGGACGGCGTAGACCTGAGCGACCCCACCGCCTCAGCATTGGCGCACTTCGGCAACGAAGTTCTGCTTGAGCTGAAGAGGACCGACACCCGCGCGAGCGAGTTGGCTGCGGTAGCCCACTGCCACAAGACGTTGGTGTCCAAGATCCTGGCCGGGGACCGCCTCGCAAGTCGACAGTTCGCGGAAGCATGCGACAGGCGGTTCCCCGACGCGCATGGGCGATTCGTGAGGCTGTGGCGCTTCATCACGCGGGAGGCGTACCCGCCCTGGTTCCGTGGTTACGTCGAGTTGGAAGCGAAAGCCACCCGCATCAGGCTGTTCAACCCGCACCTGGTGCCTGGGCTTGTCCAGACGGAGGCGTACGCGCGTGCGGTGCTGGCGACAGGTCGACCGCCGAAGCTGGAAACGGCCGTCGCCCTGCGCATGAGTCGCCAGCACATCCTGGACCGGGACGAGCCGCCACAGGTGTGGGTGACACTCGATGAGAGCGCGCTGCGCCGTACCGCAGGGAACGCCGAGGTCATGCATGAGCAGCTCGGTCGTCTGCTGACCATGGCGACGACCCCTCCGCATGTGGTGCAGATCGTGCCTGCGGGACACAGCGTCTACCACGCGGGAACAAGTCCCTACGGTGTGCTGTCCTTCGCCGACCAGCCCGACGTCGTGCATGTGGACGGCTTTCCCACCGGGTACGTGACCTGCGAGGAGGCCCATGTCGCGGAGGCTCGGAGTGCCTATGATCTGCTCACCGCAACGGCGTTGGGCCCCGACGACAGCGCGGTGGCTATCGAATCGATCATGAAGGAATACACATGAGCGAGCAGTACCCCGGCCACATGTGGCGCAAGTCCAGCTACAGCGGCTCGAACCAGGGCGAGTGCCTCGAAGTCGCCGACGGATTCGCCAACATCCCCGTACGCGACTCCAAGAACCCCGGCGGGCCCGTAATCACCATCGGAACCGAGGCGTTCGCCGCATTCGTCGGCGCCATCCGTGACGGCGCCATCTGACCCCGTCATCGGCAAAGACACGTAAGGAGGCGTGCACATGAGCGAGTACACCCGCGCCGTGTGGCGCAAATCCAGTTACAGCAGCAATGGCGGTGCGTGCATCGAGGCTGCCGCGGACCTCGCCGTGTCGCACGGCGTCGTCCCCGTACGCGACTCCAAGAACCCGGACGGACCCGTACTCACCGTCAGCACGGCGGCGTTCGCCGCGTTCGTCGGTGCCGTCCGTGACCGCGTCATCTGAACCCGCAGGCGACGAGGGGCTCCTGGTGTCCGCCGGGAGCCCCTCGGCGCGTGCGGATTCTGCGCAGAGGGTGACGGTGGGCTGTGGGAGTGGGGTTGTGGCTCCTACTGTGGCGGCAGGACTTTGAGGGCTTCTACGGGCTCGTTGAGTGAAGGGCTGGAGCGTCGAAAGGTGGCTGCCCGCGCTCGGGGCAAGGATCTACGGGGCAGAGCGGCGGAGCGGGAACGGCAGCTCATCGAGACCGGGGAAGTCCACCACCTCTGACCCCCGTGCGCCGGGCCAACGGGCGGGTACGAAGCTGGGGACAGCGCCGCCAACACCTGGCTGGAGATGCGTGGTGACCCGACGGACGAGGCGCTGGCAAAGCTGGCCGCCACCGACCTGGAGGCCCTGGCGGCCCGCGACCCCCACGGGCGTACCGTCCTCGTCTACTGGGATTCCGGTGCCCGAGAGTGGCGCAGACATGTGGACGAGAGCTGACGGGGTCGCGGCCCCGACAACGGGAACTGCCGTTTGACCAGCGGCGAGCGCAGCAACTGCGCCGGCGGATACGCAGGGTGAGAGGCGTAGGCCGTACGGCAGCGGGCTCCCGGTGATCGCCGGGAGCCCGTCGCTGTCCGGGCGTGAGCCTTGGGCGGGTCAGTCCAGGACCGGTAGCAGTTCCGGGAGGTGGCCGTCGGAGGCGCCGGCGGCGCGGACGCGTTCGGCGGGGACCTCGCCGTAGGGCGTGGTGCGGGGGCGTGAGGGGCGGCCGGCCAGGTCGGCGATGGCGGTGAGGTCCTTGATGGAGCGGTAGGAGCCGTAGGAGGAGCCCGCCATGCGGGAGATGGTCTCTTCCATGAGCGTGCCGCCCAGATCGTTGGCGCCGGAGCGGAGCATTTCCGCGGCGCCCTCCGTGCCGAGTTTCACCCAGCTCGTCTGGATGTTGGGCACGTAGGGGTGGAGCAGGAGTCTCGCCATGGCCGTCACCGCGCGGTTGTCGCGGGTGGTGGGGCCCGGGCGGGCGATGCCCGCGAGGTAGACGGGCGCGTTGGTGTGGATGAACGGGAGCGTCACGAACTCCGTGAAGCCGCGAAGCCCCTTGTCCAGCGCCGACTTCTGGATGTCGGCGAGCAGGCGCAGGTGGCCGAGCCAGTGACGGGGCTGGTCGACGTGGCCGTACATCATCGTGGAGGTCGTGCCGAGGCCCAGCTCCTGTGCGGTCTTGATGACCTCGACCCAGTTGGCCGTGGGCAGCTTGCCCTTGGTGAGGATCCAGCGGACCTCGTCGTCGAGGATCTCGGCCGCCGTGCCGGGGATCGAGTCGAGCCCGGCCTCCTTCGCCGCCGTCAGCCACTCGCGGATGGACATGCCGGTGCGCGATGCACCGTTGACGACCTCCATGGGCGAGAAGGCGTGCACGTGCATGCCGGGTACGCGTTCCTTGACCGCGCGGGCGATGTCGAAGTACGCGGTACCGGGCAGGTCGGGGTGGATACCGCCCTGCATGCACACCTCGACGGCGCCGACCTCCCATGCCTGCTGGGCGCGGTCGGCGACCTGTTCGAGGGAGAGGGTGTACGCGTCGGCGTCGGTGCGGCGCTGCGCGAAGGCGCAGAAACGGCAGCCGGTGTAGCAGACGTTGGTGAAGTTGATGTTGCGGGTGACGATGTACGTGACGTCGTCACCGACCGCTTCGCGCCGTACGTCGTCGGCCGTACGGCACAGCGCGTCCAGCGCGGGCCCGTCCGCGTGCAGGAGGGCGAGGGCCTGGTCGTCGCTGAGTTTGGTCGGGTCGTCGGCTGCCTGGTTCAGCGCCTCCCGTACGTCGCTCTCGGCGCGCTGCGGCGCCATCCCGGGGGCCGCGCGTTCGCGCAGCTCCGCCCAGTCGCCGTACACCTCGTCGAAGTCGTCGCGCCGGTCGGACGTGCGGCCCTCGGTGTCGATGGTGCGGTGCAGGTCGGTGCGGCCGGAGGACGCCAGGCCGGCGAAGCCCTCGTCGGGCTCCTGCCACGGACGGCCCTCCACGACCGCGTCCTCGCGTGCGAGCCCCGTCTCCGTATCGGCCAGCGCGCGCACGTGCGGCAGCACGCGGGGGTCGATCCAGGGCTCGCCGCGCTGGATGAACTCGGGGTAGACGGTGAGGCGTTCCCGCAGTTCGAAGCCCGCTTCGCGGGTCCTGGCCGCGAGGTCGTCGATGTGCGGCCAGGGGCGCTCGGGGTTGACATGGTCGGGGGTCAGGGGCGAGACGCCGCCCCAGTCGTCGATGCCCGCACCGATCATGCGCGCGTACTCGGAGTCGACCAGGTTCGGCGGGGCCTGCACGCGCGCCGAGGGGCCCAGGATGTGCCGGGTCACCGCGATCGCGGCTGCCAGCTCCTCCAGTTCGGCGTCCGGCATGCCGCGCATCGCCGTGTCCGGCTTCGCGCGGAAGTTCTGCACGATGACTTCCTGGATGCCGTGGTACGCGCGCTGCGTACGCCGCAGCGCGAACACGGACTCGGCGCGCTCCTCGTACGACTCCCCGATGCCGATCAGGATGCCGGTCGTGAACGGCACGTTGGAGCGCCCCGCGTCCTCCAGCACACGCAGCCGTACGGCCGGCTCCTTGTCGGGCGAACCGTAGTGCGGGCCGCCCTTCTCCGACCACAGGCGGGTCGCCGTCGTCTCCAGCATCATGCCCATGGAAGGCGATACGGGCTTGAGGCGCTGGAAGTCGGTCCACGACATCACGCCGGGGTTCAGATGCGGGAGGAGACCGGTCTCCTCCAGTACGCGGATCGCCATCGCGCGTACGTACGCGAGCGTGTCGTCGTAGCCGTGCGACTCCAGCCACTCGCGGGCCTCGGGCCAGCGGTCCTCGGGGCGGTCGCCGAGCGTGAACAGGGCTTCCTTGCACCCCATTTCCGCGCCACGCCGCGCGATGTCGAGCACCTCGTCAGGAGAGAGGAACATCCCGTGTCCCTCGGCCCTGAGCTTCCCCGGCACGGTGACGAAGGTGCAGTAGTGGCACTTGTCGCGACAGAGGCGGGTGAGAGGGATGAAGACCTTGCGGGAGTAGGTGATCACCCCGGCGCGTCCCACCGCGTCGAGGCCCGCGTCTCTGACGCGGGCCGCCGAGGTGGTGAGGTCCGCCAGGTCCTCGCCCCTCGCCTGAAGGAGGACGGCGGCTTCCGTGCTGTCGAGGGCCACGCCGTCGCGGGCCCTCTTGAGCGCGCGCCGCATCGCGTTCGCCGTCGGCGCCTGTCCGTGTGAGGTCATCCCCTGAGGGTATTTCCCCTCGTCGGCCCCGCCCCGCCTACGCGCCTCCCCGATTTTGTGGGAGTGGCCACAGCGGTTCGCGGGAATGTCCGCGGCGGGCCCTCAGCGGGTCACGCGGGCTCCGGACGGGCAGGCGAACCCGCCGCCGCTGCCACCCCGCGAACGCGGCCGTCAGCCGAGCCAGTTGACGCGGACCACATAGATCCTTTTGCGGTGCTCGAACTTCTGGTACCAGAGCACGAGTCGCTCCGTGGCGAACGTGCGCAGCTCGCGGGGGTTCTGCTCGTCGTAGTCGTGGCCCGCGTCCATACGCAACTCCGCCAGGTCTACGAGCCCGCGCAGGACCGCTCGAATCCCGCCCATCGCCTCGGGCGGCAGCCCACCGACGACGAAGTCCTCGTCGGCGCCCCACTCCCACTGCCGGCCCTCGCCGTCCTGGGAGCCAGCACTCACTGAACGATCTCCTGCTGGGCCTCGTGGAGCAGCTGGGCGATTTCCGTTTGGGCCTCGCGCAGGCTCTGGTCGGTGGCGTGGGGGCTTTCCGCGACGGTTTCCGCCGCGCGCAGGGCAGCCGCGCGCTCGGGCCATCGCTCGATGGCCACGAAAGTGGCCCACTTCACGAGGAAGCCTCGCATCCAGCCCGTAGAACCTGTCCGCACGGACTGATCGAACGCCTCGCCCAGCTCACGGTCGAACTGGGTCACGTTCAGCGGTCTGATGTGGCGTACTGCCTCCCGCAATGCCTCTCGCGTCACCGCGGGCATGGGCACGAGGGGGCCGTCCGGCTCCCCCGGTCGCATGCTCATCCGGGCCCTTTCCTTCTCACGCTCCACACCCCTCAGCGACCGCCAGAGTCACGGAGACCACTGACGGGAGAAGCCCGCTCAGGGCTTCTCCCGGTCGGCTCACAGATCTCTCCCGGTCGGCTCACAGATACTGTGCGTAGTCGTCCAGGGCGCGCAGGACGTCGTTCTCGGTTCCCGGGGGGAGCTGGAGGACGACTTCGGTGGCGCCGAGTTCGCGGTAGTGGGCGAGCTTGCCGGGGGTGGGCAGGACGAAGCTGGGGACGAGTTCCGGGGTGCCGTCGCGGCCGGCTTCGGCCCAGGTGTCGTGGAGGGTCGAGAGGTTCGCGGAGAGGCCCCGGCCGCCGACGGGGAGCCAGCCGTCGGCGTACTGGGCGATGTGCGCGAACAGCTTGGGTCCTGCCGCTCCGCCGACGAGAACGCGGGGGCCGCCGGGGCGGGCCGGCTTGGGGTGTGCGGAGGAGGCGCGCACGGAGCCGAACTCTCCGTCGTGGGCCGTGGGTTCGGGCGCCCACAGGGCACGCATGAGGGCCATGCGGTCGCGGACGAGTTCCCGGCGGGTGCTCCACCGGACGCCGTGATCGGCCGCTTCCTCGACGTTCCAGCCGAAGCCGATACCCAGCGTGAAGCGGCCGTCCGACATCCAGTCGAGCGTCGCGACCTGCTTGGCGAGCGCGATGGCGTCGTGCTGCGCGACGAGGCTGACGCTGGTGCCGAGCGCCAGCCGCTCGGTGACCGTCGCGGCGGCCGAGAGCGCGACGAAGGGGTCGAGGGTCCGCCCGTAGGCGCGCGGCAGCGGGCCGCCCATGGGCGCCGGGGTGTCGCGGCTGACGGGGATGTGGGTGTGCTCGGGCAGGTACAGCCCGCCGAAGCCGCGCTGTTCCAGCTCGCGGGCCAGCCTCGCGGGCCGGATCGTCTCGTCGGTGAGAAGGATGGTCGTCGAGATCCGCATCCCGACACTGTGCCCTCACCCGTACGTGAACTCCATGACCTCCGCGGTACTTTCGCCGGGCACCGGGCGCGCGTACAACCTTCGGCATGGACGCCACACAGGGAACGGCCGGGACACCGGGGGCAGACGGTAGCGGGAGACGCGGGGGACCGCACGGCGACGGAGACCAGGGACCCCGTGAGACCCATGCATCCCGTGAGTCACATGAGCCCCGTGGGCCGCAGCGGCGTGAGGTGCTGCGGTTGTCGGTGGGGGCCGGTGCGGCCACCGCGCTGACGCCGGCCTCCATGAGCTTCGCGCGGGCCGCCGACGGCGAGGAGGCCACGCGGACGCTGCGGGGCCATCTGCCCACGGGGGCACCGGACTTCGTGTACCTGCCGGTCGAGGTGCCGGCCGGGGTGCACGAGATCGCGGTCTCCTACCGCTACGACAAGCCCGAGGTACCGAAGGGCACGCCAGGCAACGCGCTGGACATCGGCATCTTCGACGAGCGGGGCACCGCGCTCGGGGGCAAGGGCTTCCGGGGCTGGTCCGGCGGGTTCCGGAACTCCTTCGCGCTCAGCGCCCAGAAGGCGACCCCCGGCTATCTGGCGGGGCCCGTAAGGGAGGGCACATGGCACGTCGTACTGGGCCCGTACACGGTGGCACCGCAAGGCATGGACTACGAGGTGACCGTCACGCTGCGGCACGGCCCTACGGGGAAGACGCCGAGGCGCGTGTACCCGCCGGAGCGGGCCGGTGGCAGGGGGCGTGCCTGGTACCGGGGTGACTGCCACCTGCACACGGTGCACTCCGACGGTGCCCGCACTCCCGCCGAGGCAGCGGCGGCGGCCCGCGCTGCCGGGCTGGACTTCGTCACCACCACCGAGCACAACACCACCTCGGGGCACAGCGCGTGGGAGGGGCTGTGGGGTGACGACCTGCTGATCCTGTGCGGTGAGGAGATCACCACCCGCAACGGTCACTACGTGGCGCTCGGTACCGACCCCGGCGTGTTCCTGGACTGGCGCTACCGCGCCCGGGACGACGCGTACGCGCGCTTCGCGCGGGCCGTACGCCGCGCCGGTGGCCTCGTGGTGCCCGCGCACCCGAACTGCCCGTTCGTGGGCTGTCAGTGGAAGTTCGGCTACGAGCACGCCGACGCGGTCGAGGTCTGGAACGGGCCGTGGACGGCCGACGACGAACTCGCCCTCGCCGCCTGGGACAACATGCTGGTCAGCACGGACTCCTGGCTGCCAGCCATGGGCAACAGCGACGCGCACCGCGAGCCGCAGGTGGTGGGCCTCCCGCAGACCGTGGTGTACGCCGACGACCTCGCGCGCCGCCCGCTCCTGGCGGCGCTGCGCACGGGCCGCTCGTACCTCGCCGAGTCCTTCCGCGTCTCCCTGGAGCTGACCGCGACCACGCCGACGGGCGGGTACGCGGGCATGGGCGAGACCTTGCGCGCACGCGCCGGTACCCAGGTCGACGTCACGGTGAAGGCCGAGGGCGCCCCTGAGGGCGCGACGCTGCGCCTGCTCACCGATGAGGGCGAGATGCGTACGGGGCCCGCGCCCTCGCTCACCTGGCGCACCACCCCGTCACTGGCCACCTACGTACGGGCCGAACTGCGCCACCCCGCCAAGGAGGGCGCCGCGCTCCCGGGCGCCATGGCCGCCATGACGAACCCGGTGTGGCTGGGCGGCGGGGCGGGCTGAGCGCTACTGGCTGCTTGCGGGGCACTGCTGGGTGCTTTCGGCGTACTACTTGCTGCTTGTCGCGGCTGCTCGCTACTTGTTGCGGACCGCTCGCGGCGTACTACTTGCTGCTCGTTCCGGACCGCTCGCGGGTACTGCTGACTGCCCGCTCCGGGCTGCTCGCGGCGTACTACTTGTCGCTCGCTGCTTGTCGCCTGCTACTTGCTGCTCGTTAGCTGCTGCCCGTTACGCGCTTTCCGCCACACCGTGTGTGCGGTCCGGAGCGGCCAGGCGGGAGAGTGCGGCCTGGGAGGGCGAGTCAGGTTCGACGGTGTACACGCACAGCATCTGGCTCTCGTCCGTGGTGAGCGCGAACGTCTCGTACGCCACTTCGATGTCACCGACCCCGGGGTGCCGGACACGCTTGGTCCCCGACATGGTCTCGCGTACCTGCTGTGCCTCCCACAGCGCGCTGAACTCGGCGCTGCGGTTGAGGAGTTCCGCCGTGACGGCCTTGACCCTCGGGTGGCAGGGGTGGCGCCCTGTCTCCGCGCGCAGGGCCGCGACGGTCTCGGCTGCCACGGCGTCCCACTCGGGGTGGAGGGCGCGGCTGTCGGGGTGCAGGAAGACCAGGAGTGCCGCGTTGCGCCGCTCCGGCGCGAGCGCGTCCAGGTCGTAGGCGAAGCGGGCTCCCACCCTGTTCCAGGCGAGGTAGTCCAGCCCGGGCCCGACGATGTAGGCGGGCGTCACAGGGTCCATCGCGTCGAGCACCCACTGCATCTGCGGCCGTACGACGGGGGGCGACAGCGTTCCGGCGGGGAAGCTGGGATCGGCGAGGTTGCCGAGGTAGGTGCGCTCGTCGTCGGTCAGGCGCAGGGCGCGCGCGAGAGCGTCGAGCACGGGTTCGGAGATGCCCACGGCTCTGCCCTGCTCGATCCGTATGTAGTAGTCGACGCTGATCCCCGCGAGCTGGGCCACCTCCTCCCGGCGCAGGCCAGGGACGCGCCTGCGGTTGAGCGTGGGCGCGAGCCCGAGCGTCTCCGGGGCCAGGTCCGCCCTGCGGGTCCTGAGGAAGGAGCCGATCCCCATGCTCTCCTTCACGGCACTGTGCGCGCTCTCCTCCGCGGCGCTCCGGCTGCTCGTTGTCGCCTCCCGGCTGCCCGTCGTCATCCACCCAGTATCCGTACCGGCGGGCCGGAACGGGAGGCCGCGGGTACGGGCGGGCACTGGGTGGTACTGCCGGACCCAGGTTGGACCTGATCTGGTGCCGGCGCCGACCGGAGCACAGAGTGCTCCAGCAAGCACCCGGCACGGCAGGAGCGGGGGTACAAGCAGCCGATCGGCACAGGCAGCGGACAGCCGGTCGGCACAAGCAGTCGCAGCGCACGGGCAGACGTACCGGAAGAACAGGAAGCAGAGGAAAAGGCAGCATGGAGTACAGGTTCCTCGGAGGCACGGGCATCTCGGTGAGCGAGCACGCGCTCGGCGCGATGATGCTCGGCCAGACCAACACCGACCACGACGACTGCGTCCGTATCATCCACCGCGCGCTGGACGCGGGCATCAACCTCGTGGACACCGCCGACGTGTACGCGGGCGCCGGGCTCAACGAGGAGATCGTCGGGCGGGCGCTCAAGGGCCGCCGCGACGACGTGGTCCTCGCGACCAAGGGGCACATGCCCATGGGCGAGGACCGGAACATGCGGGGCAACAGCCGCCGCTGGCTCACCCGCGCGCTCGACGACAGCCTGCGACGGCTGGACACCGATCACGTGGATCTCTACCAGTTGCACAGGCCGGATGCGCACACGGACATCGACGAGACGCTCTCCGCGCTCTCGGACTTCGTCCGCGCGGGCAAGGTGCGGGCGATCGGCACCTCCACGTTCCCGGCCGAACTCCAGGTCGAGGCGCAGTGGACGGCGGAGCGGCGCGGACACGTACGCCCCCGTACGGAGCAGCCGCCGTACTCGATCCTGGCGCGCGGCGTCGAGGCGTCCCTGCTGCCCACGGCGCAGCGCTACGGGCTGGGCGTGCTGGTGTGGGGGCCGCTGTCAGCCGGGTGGCTGTCGGGCCGTATCCGCTCGGCGGCCGACATCGATCTGAGCGGCGGACGTACGGCGATCGAGCGCCACAAGTTCGACCCGGCGCTGCCCGGCAACGCGCGCAAGCTGGTGGCCGTCGAGAAGCTGAGCCAGCTCGCGGAGGAGGCGGGGATGCCGCTGCGCCACCTCGCGACGGCGTTCGTACGGGCGCACCCCGCTGTGACCTCGGTGCTACTGGGCCCCCGCACGATGGAGCAGCTGGAGGGGCTGCTTTCGGGCGCCGAGGTGAAGCTGAGCGCCGATGTGCTCGACCGGATCGACGAGATCGTGCCGCCGGGTAAGGACCTGAACCGCGACGACTTCTACTACACGGCCCCTGCCCTGACCGACCCGTCCCTGCGCAGGCGCTGACGCCGGTACTGGTGCTGACGCCGGTGGTGCTGACGCCGGGGCCGGTGCCGGTACGGACCGGCGTGCGGGCCGCCAAGGGCGTGGGGAAGGGGCGTGCGTGGGGGAAAGGTGTGCCCCTCCCCCACGCCCCCGGGGGTTCGGCGGGTGCTTCCCAGGCCAGCGGGTGCCGGCCAGGTCAGCGGGTGCTGACCGTCTCGGTGTCGCGGCCCGAGCGCAGGACCGTGCCAGGGACGGCGCCCGTCACCTTGTCGTCGCGGATGGTCTCGACACCGTTGACCCAGACGCCGACGACCCCGACGGCCTCGGAGTCCAGGCGCGGGCTCTCGCCCGGCAGGTCGTGGACGAGGGTGGCCTGTCCCGCGTCGATGCGTTCGGGGTCGAAGAGCACGAGGTCGGCGTGCCAGCCCTCGGCCACGCGCCCCCGCTCGCGCAGTCCGAACAGGCGCGCGGGGTCATCGGTGAGCATCTTGACCGCCTGCTCCAGGCCCACCAGCTTCCTGCCGCGCAGGCAGTCGCCCAGGAACCTGGTGGTGTACGGAGCACCGCACATCCGGTCCAGGTGCGCCCCGGCGTCGGAGCCGCCGAGCATCACGTCCTCGTGCTCCCAGGTGCTGCGGCGCAGCTCCCAGGAGTCAGGGTCGTTGTCCGTCGGCATGGGCCACAGGACCGTGCGCATCGTGTCGTTGGAGCAGATCTCGACGATGCACTGGAAGGCGTCCTGACCGCGCTCGGCGGCGATGTCACGTACGACCCTGCCCGTGAGGCCCTCGTTCTCCGGGGAGTAGGTGTCCCCGATGACGTACCGGTCGAACTTCGCCAGGCGCCGGAAGACGCCCGCCTCCTTGCTGTCCGCGTGGCGCAGCATCTCGGCCCGCACATCGGCGTCGCGCAGCTTCTCGATGCGCTCGGGGATGGGCAGGCCGAGGATGTCGCCCCAGCCGGGGATGAGGTTGAGGGCGCAGAAGGTGCCCAGCGACATGTTCATGGGCGTCAGGATCGGCATGGTGAGCGCGACGACGCGCCCGCCCGCCTCGCGTGCGCGCTCGCTGGCGACGAGCTGGCGCGGCACCCTTTCGGGTACGGAGGCGTCGATGGTGAGCACGTTCCAGTTGAGGGGCCTGCCCGCCTCGGCCGACATCCGTGCGAACAGGTCGATCTCGTCGTCGGAGAACTGGTCGAGGCAGCCGGCGACGATCGCCTCGATCTGGGTGCCCTCGTGTTCGGCGACGGCGCGGGAGAGCGCGAGCAGCTCCTCCGGCTTGGCGTGCCGGGAAGCGACGGGTTTCCCGTCGCCGTCGGAGTGGGTGGAGGACTGTGTGGTGGACAGGCCCCAGGCGCCGGCCTCCATGGCGTCGTGGAAGAGCCGCAGCATGGCCGCCATCTGCTGCTCGGTGGGCTGCCCGCCGATCGCGTCGGGCCCCATGACGTGCCGGCGCAGCGCGCAGTGGCCCACCATGAAGCCCGCGTTGACGGCCGTACGGCCCTCCAGCGCGTCGAGGTACTCGCCGAACGAGGACCAGTTCCAGGGCGCGCCCTCCTCCAGCGCGATCAGGGACATGCCCTCGACGCGCGACATCATCCGCCGCGTGTAGTCGGCGTCCTGCGGCCTTTCGGGGTTGAGCGGCGCCAGCGTGAAGCCGCAGTTGCCGCCGGCGACGGTGGTGACGCCGTGGTTCATCGACGGCGTCGCGTACGGGTCCCAGAACAGCTGTGCGTCGTAGTGCGTGTGCGGGTCGACGAAGCCGGGTGCGAGCACGAGGCCCGTGGCGTCCTGGCTGGTACGGGCCTCCTCGCGCAGCTGTCCCGGTTCGGCGATGACGGCGATCCGTCCGTTCCTGATACCGATGTCAGCGCGGAACGAGGGCGCGCCCGTGCCGTCCACGACGGTCGCGCCCCGTATCGCGTGGTCAAGCACGTGCGGCCTCCCGGAAGCGCGTGGTGCGGTGTACGGGGTCGGTGTCGATCTGCGGAATGACGTGCTCACCGATCAGCTTGATCGTGTTCAGCGTGTCCTCGTACGGGATGCCGATGGGCAGGCCGAAGGAGAGCTGGTCGGCGCCTGCCTGCTCCCAGCGCTTGCACTGCTGGAGCACCTCGTCGGGGTTGCCGCAGATCATCAGCTCCTCGGAGATGAGCAGGTCCACGATCTCCTCGGTGTACTCCGGGATCAGCTCCGGCCACTCGGGGATGCCCTCGGGGCGCGGGAAGGTGTCGTGGTAGCGGAAGAGGAGCGACTGGAGGTAGTTGAGGCCGCCGTTGACGGCGATCTGCCGGGCCTTCTCCGAGGTCTCGGCGCAGATCGCGGTGGAGGTGACCATGACGTTGTCGTTGACGAAGGCGCCGATGGGTTCGGCGTCCTTGACGGCGCCCTTGTAGGACTCAAGGACCCACTCCATGTCGGAGATCTTCTGCACGCTGAAGCCGAGCACCCCGAGGCCCTTCTTCGCCGCCATCGCGTACGAGGAGGGCGAGCCCGCCGCGTACCACATGCCCGGGTGCGAGCCGCGGTACGGCTTCGGCAGGATCTTGCGGGGCGGGAGCGACCAGTGCTTGCCCTGGAAGCCCTCGTACTCCTCCTGGAGCCACATCTTGGGGAACTCCCCGATGGTCTCCTCCCAGATCTCCTTCGTGTGGTTCATGTCGGTGATGCCCGGCAGGAACCCCAGGATCTCGTGGGACCCTGCCCCCCGCCCCGAGCCGAACTCGAACCGCCCGCCGGAGAGATGGTCGAGCATGGCGACCTTCTCCGCGACCTTTACAGGGTGGTTGACCTGCGGCAGCGGGTTGAAGATCCCGGAGCCCAGGTGGATGCGCTCGGTCGCGTGCGCGAGGTAGCCGAGGAAGACATCGTTCGCCGAGAGGTGGCTGTACTCCTCCAGGAAGTGGTGCTCGGAGGCCCAGGCGTATTTGAAGCCCGACTTGTCCGCCTGGATGACGTACTCGGTCTCCTCAAGCAGTGCGTTGTGCTCGGCCTGCGGTTCGGCCTTGGCCCGCGCGGCGGGCACGTATCCCTGAACAAAGAGCCCGAATTCCAAGGCGGTTCACTCCTTCACACGTTTCTGACGCACCGTCAGATCTGATACGACGACTCTGGCACCGGCGCCGGGGACCGTCAATACCTGACGCCCCGTCACCCTTTGACGCGTCCTTCAGAGAACCGAGACCCCCGCCAGCCAGCCGCCGTCGACCACGAACGGCTGGCCCGTCACATACGAGGAGTCCTCGCAGCTCAGGAACAGCGCCAGCTTCGCGACCTCGTCGGCCCTGCCGACCCGCCCCTGCGGTACGAGCTTCGCGTAGAACGCGTCCAGCGCCTCGGCCGAACCGTCGTCCACGCTCAGCCCGTTCTCCGCCGCCTTCGCTGGGTTCGTCATGGGGGTGTCGATCGCGCCGGGGCACATCGCGTTGACCCGTATCCCCTTCCCCGCCAGCTCCATCGACGCGACGCGCGTCATCCCCACGATCGCCGCCTTGGTCGCGGCGTACGCGGTCAGGAACGCCATGCCCGTCAGCGCCGCGTACGAGGCCGTGTTGACGATCGTGCCGCCGCCGGCCGTCTCGATCTCCGGCGCCGCGGCCTTCATGCCCAGGAAGCAGCCGGTCTGATTGACCGCGACCACCTCGCGGAACTCCTCCACCGGTGTGGTCACCAGCTCGTTGAACCGCAGTATCCCGGCGTTGTTGACCAGCCCGTCCAGCTTGCCGAACCGGCTCTTCGCCGCCTCGACGGCCCGGGCCCAGCCGCTCTCCTCGCGTACGTCGAGATGGACGTACGCCGCGGCGTCGCCCAGTTCCTTCGCCACGGCCGCGCCCTGCTCGTCGAGCACATCTCCCAGCACCACGTGCGCACCCTCAGCAACGAAGAGGCGTGCCTCCTCCGCGCCTTGTCCCCGTGCGGCGCCGCTCACGAGTACGACCCGTCCGTCGAGCTTGCCCATGCCCGTCCCTCTCCTTCGGCGGTTCCGGTACGACACGCTCCGGTCAGGGGTTCAGCCGCGGCGCCACGTCCCTGGCGAACGCCGCGATCTGGTCCAGGAGTTCGGTGACCGAGCGGGACCTGAAGCGGATCTGGATCTGGTGGACGCCCATCCCCGCGTAGGCCCGCAGCGACTTCGCGAGGGCCTCCGGAGTCCCGGTGAGCGTGCGGTGGCCCACGTCCCAGGCGGGTTCGCCGACGTACAGGGGTTCGGTGATGGCGCCCACCGTGAACGGTTCCCCGGCCAGACCCGCCTCCTCGCGCAGCCGCCCGATCCGCTCGATCTGCGCGGGCAGCCCGTCACGCGGGTCGCCCTGCGGAAGCCAGCCGTCACCCCTGAGCGCCGCACGGCGCACAGCGGGGGCCGACGAGCCCCCCACCCACAGGGGCGGTCGCGGTGACTGCGCGGGCCGGGGCCGCTGGCCGAGACCGGAGAACGAGAAGCGCTCACCCTCGAACACCGGGTACTCCTCCTCCCCCAGCGCGGCCTTCAGCGCCTCCACGGTCTCGTCCAGGACAGCGCCGCGCCCCTCGAAGTCCGCGCCGAGCACCTCGAACTCCTCGCGTACGTGCCCCGCGCCCACACCGAGGATCAGGCGGCCCCCGGACAGGTGGTCGAGGGTGGCGTACTGCTTGGCGCTGGCCAGCGGATGCCGCAGTCCGACGACGGCGACATGGCTGAGCAACCGCACGCGCGAGGTCGCGGCGGCGAGGAAGCCGAGCGTGGCCACCGGGTCGTACCAGACGGTGCTCATCGCCTTGGCCAACCGCCTCGGTATGGCGACGTGTTCGCAGCAGGCGAGGTAGGCGAAGCCTCCCTCGTCGGCCGCGCGGGCGACGGCGAGCAGCTCCTCTGCGCCCGCTTCGGCCTCCCACGGCTCCGCGTAGATGGCGCTCTGCGACTGGACCGGAAGCTGCATGCCGTACGCGAGCCGGTCCGACGGGAAGTTCCCCACGGGGTGTGCCCTCCTCGACTCCGGCGAGCGGGCCTGTGCGCGCCCTGTGAACCGCGCGGCCCGCCCGCTACGGGCCGCCATGCTGCTATCTGACGGCCCATCAGACAAGGGGCGCGGCACGGGCGGCGCGCATCGCGCGTACAGGGGCCGGGGATCGCGCGCGGCGGGAGTCGTGGACCGCGCGCGGCGGGAGTCCGGGATCGCCCGGAACCGGGGTCGCGCACCGCGCGGGGCCGCTTGTGAGGGAATGGCGCCCCGTCATCACCGGACCCCCACGCCCGCGCCACGGAATGGTCATGGAAAAGGTCGTTGCGAACAGAAAGTAGGAACTCGTGTTCCGGATCTGGATGTGCGAAGCCCGACACTGGGGGAACATGGATCGGACCGCTGGGAACAAGTAGCCGGGCCACCTGCCCCTCAGCAAAACCCCCTGCCCGACAACCCAATTGTTCGAGGACATCGATGACCGAGATACCGGTCGTGCTGACCGTGCTCCTGTCCGTGGGGACGGCCGCCGCCCTGGTGCTTGGCCTCGCGCTCGCCCGTTCGCACCAGAAGACGAAACGGTCGCGGCAGCGCACGACGGCCCTGGAGGCGGAACTGCGCACGGCGGCACACCACCACGCCGCGCTGACGACCCGCGTCCAGGCCACGGAGGCCGAGGTCCGCCACCTGGCCGGAGCACGCGTACCCGATCTGGCGGCCTCACTGGCCCACTCCCACGTGCCCGTTCGCGGCCCGCTGGACCCCGCCATCGCGGGCTCGGCGCTCGAAGAGGCGTTCAACTCCGTGCTGGCCCAGGTGGACGACGCGGTCGTGAAGGAACGTGTCCGCGTGGACGCGGCGGCGCAGGCCGCCATGCGCGGCGCCAGCACCACCATCCAGGCCCTGCTCTACCAGCTCCAGAGCCTGCTCCAGACGATGCAGGAGAAACACGACGACCCCTTCATCGCCGAGGACCTGCTGGCCGCCGACTTCCTCAACGAACAGGCCCTGCGCCGCGTGCAGTCCACCGCCGTCGTGTGCGGCGCCTGGCCCGGACTGACCCGCGAGAACTCGCACCTGGCCGACATCGTCGTCGGCGCCATGTCCCGCCTCACCGGCTATGAACGGGTCCAGGTCACCAACCAGCTCCGCGACCCCGTCGGCGTCGTGGCCCGCGCGGTCGAGCCCGTCGCCGTCGTGCTGACCGAGCTGATCGCCAACGCGCTGCACTACTCCCACCCGGAACTGCCCGTCGCCGTGACCCTCCAGCAGGGCAACAAGGGCGCTTCGGTCATCATCGACGACGCGGGCGTCGGCATGCACACCGAGGAACTCCAGCAGGCGGCACGGCTGATGGCCGGCGCCGACACCCTGCTCCTCACCGAACTGGGCGACCCCCCGCGCACCGGCTTCGCCGTCGTGGGCCAGCTCGTACGGCAGTACGGGTTCACCACGTACGTGGAAGCCTCGCCGTACGGCGGTGTCCGCGCCATCGTGCACATCCCCGGCGACCCGCTGCTCACCCTGCTCGACGAGGCCGAACAGCCGATGTCCGCGATGGCGCCCCTGCCCGCTGCCTCGGGTTCTCATCGTCCCCCGCTGCCCGGCCGGGCCTCCACCCAGCACCCGCCCGTGTCCCAGGACCTGCGCGCGCGCCAGGACCTCCCCGGCACGGCGGACGCACGCGCGGGCGATCCCTTCGCGGAGCCGTCCGACGCGGGTGCGGAAGCGGACGACACGGAACTGCCGCGCCGCCGCAGGCGCCGCTCCCAGAACGCGCCCGAGCGCGACCCCGCTGCCGCCGGGCACCCGCAGCAGCCGTACGACGCGACGGGCCCGTACGACGCGGCGGCCCCGTACGACGCCGTAGGCCCGCACGCGACCGCGGCCGAGGGCGCCTCCGCTTCCCCCGAGGAGAGCGCACAGCGCTGGGCCGCGTTCCAGCAGGGCACCGCCTCGGGGCGCGCGGCGGCCGAGGCCGAAGCGCCCTCCGAGTCGGGCGCCACAGATCCCTCGGGCCCCCCCAGCCCCGCCGACCCCCGTTCCGCTGAAGGGAATACGCGCGCATGACAACCCCCGCTCACCGATCCGTCCGCGAGGACACCTCATGGGTGCTCGCCCCGTTGCTGGACCTGCCGCACGTCATCCACGCGGCCGTCATCTCCGGTGACGGCCTCATCGAGGGGCGGTCGCCAGGTCTGGAACGGGACGCGGCGGACGGTGTCGCCGCCATGCTGTCCGCACTCCAGGGCGCCGCGCGCACCACCACGTGTGCGTTCGCGGGGTCGTACGAGACCAGGCTGCGGCAGACCGTGATCGAGTCCAACCACGGCTGGGTGTTCGCGATCCCCGCCGGCGAGAACACCACCCTCGCCGTCTTCGCGGGCCCGGACGTGAACATGGGCATCGTCACCCACCACATGCAGGTCCAGGTGGCCTCGCTCGGTGCGAAGGCCATGAGCAGCCCGCCCCGGGACAACGCGGCCACATGACACCCGCACCCCGCGACACCAGGCGTCTGGTCCCCGCCTATCTGGCGACGTCCGGACGTGCCAGGCCCAGCCGCAACACGCTCGACCGGCTCTCCGTGCTGCACGGCGCGACACGGGGGCCGGTCAGCGGCGTCAGCCCGCAGGAAGCGCGCCTGCTGGAACTGCTGCGTCCGGGGGCGCTCTCGCTCGCCGAGGCCGCGGCACACCTGCGGCTCCCGGTGAGCGTGGTCAAGGTCCTGGTGGCCGAACTGGTCGACGCGGGCCATCTGCAGGTCCGCGCACCCATTCCCGACGCCGAACTGCCCGAGCGGCAGATTCTGGAGAAAGTTCTCGATGGACTCCGCACTCTCAAGTCCTCCTAGTCCGGACGCCGGTGCCAGCTCCATGTATCTGGGCGAGAACGCCCAGACTTTGGTGAAACTGCTGGTCGCGGGGCCGTTCGGGGTGGGCAAGACCACCTTCATCCGCTCCCTGTCGGAGACCGCTCCCCTGCACACCGAGGAGGTGATGACCCGCAGCGGGGCGCTCGTTGACGATCTGGCCGGTGTCCGGGACAAGTCCACGACCACCGTCGCCATCGACTTCGGGCGGCTCACTCTCCCCGGCGATCTGGTCCTCTACATGTTCGGCACACCGGGCCAGCGGCGCTTCCGCCCCCTGTGGCAGGACATCGCGCGGGGCGCGCTGGGCGCGCTGGTGCTCGCCGACACCCGCCGCCTCGCCGACTCGTTCGAGGTGATGGACATGATCGAGGAGGCCGGGCTGCGGTACGCCGTGGCGGTCAACTCGTTCCCCGACTCGCCCGCACACCACCCCGACACCCTCCGCGACCATCTCGACCTCCACCCGGAGACACCGCTCGTGCTGTGCGACGCGCGCAACCGCGACCAGGCGGCCGACGCGCTCATCGCCCTCGTCGGCCACGTCCTCGACCGCATGCCCCAGGAGTCAGCGTGAGCGCCCCCGCCGCCCCAGGACACGGGCCCACACCTCCGGCAGGTCCGGCGGGCGCCGGAACCTGCCCCGGCCCTGGCCCCGATTTCGGTCCCGGGCCCGTTCCCGGATCCGGGACCGGCCCCATGCCCCCGCCGCTGGTCGAGCCGGGCCACGACGTCGTCCCGCTGTACGGCGCGGAGTTCGCCGCCGACCCGTACGCGGTCTACGAGAGGCTGCGCGAGTACGGCGACCTCGCGCCCGTCGAGATCTCGCCCGGAGTGGGCGCCATGCTGGTGACCGACTACCGCGCGGCGCTCGACCTGCTCCACGACCCGGTCACATGGTCCAAGGACGCCACCGTCTGGATGGACAGCGTGCCGGAGGACTCGGCCGTGATGCCGATGCTGCGGGGCAGGCCCAACGCGCTGTTCACCGACGGGGAGGTCCACGACCGCTACCGCCGCGTGATCACCGACAGCTTCGCGCGGCTCGAACCGCACGAGCTGCGCCGCCATGTGAAGGAGGTCGCCGACACCCTCATCGCGCGCTTCGGCCAGGACGGACAGGTCGATCTGGTGGGCCAGTACGCGCGGCTGCTGCCCCTGCTGCTCTTCAACCGGGTCTTCGGGCTGTCCGACGCCAAGGGCGACCTGCTCATCGCGGGCATCGCGGGCATGTTCGACAGCAAGACCCCGGAGGAGGCGGAGGCGGCCGACGCGGCCTATACGCGCTACATCGGGGAGCTGACGGAGACCAAGAAGCAGCGGCGCGGCCCCGACCTGACCTCCTGGTTCATGGATCACCCCGAGGGGCTGACCGAGGAGGAGGTCATCCACCAGATCGTGGTGACGATGGCCGCCGGGTACGAGCCGATGGCCAACCTCATCGGCAACGCGCTCAACCGCATGCTCGCCGACGACCGGTACTACAGCACCCTCTCGGGCGGCGCCCTGACACCCCGCGACGCGCTGCACGACGTGCTGCAGAACGACCCGCCGATGGCCAACTACTCCGCGCACTACCCCAAGCGGGACGTCTACTTCCACGGGGTGTGGCTGCGCGCGGGCCAGCTCGTGCTCGTCTCGTACGCCGCGGCCAGCACCCAGGGGGGCCGTACCCGGCCCGGCGAGCGCGCGGGCGTCACCAGCTCCGGCAAGGGCGCGCACCTCGCCTGGGCCGCCGGACCGCACGCCTGCCCCGTTCAGCAGCCCGCGATGCTCATCGCGACCACCGCGATCGAACGGCTCACCGCCTGGCTGTCCGACCTCGAACCCATGGTGTCGCCGAACGAACTGACGTACCGGCACGGTCCGTTCCAGCGCGCGCTGGAGAGGCTTCCCGCCCGGTTCACTCCGATCACCCACGGACGAACAGGAGAGATCCCATGGAACAGCCGCCGGTCGCCCTCGACCCGCTCGGCCGCGACATCCACGGCGAGGCACGGGAGCTGAGAGAGCGCGGCAGCGCGACCCTCGTCGAACTGCCTGCCGGAATCCGCACCTGGCACATCAGCGAGTTCGAGGTGCTCAAGGGCCTGCTGCGCGACCCCCGCGTCTCCAAGGACCCCCGGCGGCACTGGCCCGCCTGGCAGCGCGGCGAGTTCCAGGAGAGCTGGATACGCACCTGGGTCGGCGTCACCAACATGCTCAGCTCCTACGGGGACGACCACAAGCGGCTCCGGAAGCTGGTGGCCCCCGCCTTCACAGCGCGTCGCACCGCGGCGATGCTGCCGCGCGTCGAACGGATCACGACGGAGCTGCTCGACGCGATGGAACGGTCCGTCACAGACACAGACGCGGGCACAGAGGCGGGCACAGACACCGGCACAGACACCGGCACGGGCACGGCCGGCGGCGCACCGCTCGACCTGCGTTCCTCGTTCTCGCACCCGCTGCCGATGCTGGTCATCTGCGAGCTGTTCGGCGTCCCCGACGACCAGCGGCCGGAGATGAAGCGGCTGATGGACCTGATCATGGACACCACCCTCACGCCCGAGGAGGCGGCGCGTACGGCGGTGGACATGCAGGCCGCCTTCGGGGCCCTGGCCGAGTCCAAGCGGCGCGAGCCCGGCGAGGACCTGACCAGCGTGCTGGTCTCCGCCCGTGACGACGAGGGCGGCACCCTCAACGAGAAGGAACTGCTGGACACCCTGCTGCTGATGATCGGCGCAGGGCACGAGACCACCGTCAACCTGATCGGCAACGCGGTCCACGCGCTGCTCACACACCCCGACCAGATGAAGCTGGTCAGGGAGGGGACGGCGACCTGGGACGACGTGATCGAGGAGACGCTGCGCTGGGCGCCCAGCATCTCCAACCTGCCGCTGCGCTTCGCCGTTGACGACATCGGACTGGCGGACGGCACCATGATCCGGCAGGGCGACGCCATCCTCACCACGATCGCGGCGGCCAACCGCGACCCGGAGAAGTACGGCCCGACGGCTGACAGCTTCGACCTCCTGCGCGAGCACGGCGAGCACCTGTCCTTCGGACACGGCGTGCACTTCTGCATGGGCGCTCCGCTCGCGCGCATGGAGGCACGTACGGCGCTGCCCGCGCTCTTCGCGCGCTTCCCGAACCTGCGCCTCGCGGTGCCCGAATCCGAGATCGCACAGGTGCCCTCGTGCATCGCGTTCGGGCACGCCAGGGTGCCGGTCCTGTTGCACGGCTGAGCGGGCACGGGCGTTCGGGCCCGACGGCGTTCGGGCCCGACGGCGGACGCCGGGGGGCGGGGACCTCACCGGTCCCCGCCCCCCGGCGTCCGTGCGGGATATGTGCGGGATGTTCCGTGCGAGAGTGGCCCCGCGGTCCGTTCAGGCCGCCCCCGCCCACAGCCCTTCCGGTGTGAGCCCGAGCAGGTCGATGGCGTTGCCGCGCACGATGCGTTCGACGAGGTCGGCCGGCAGGTGACCCATCTGCGCCTCGCCGACCTCCTTGGACTTGGGCCAGGTGGAGTCGGAGTGCGGGTAGTCGGTCTCGTAGAGGACGTTGGGTACGCCGATGGCGTCGACGTTCTTCAGCCCGAACGCGTCGTCGAAGAAGCAGCCGTACACGTGGTCGGCGAAGAGCTGCGAGGGCGGCTGGAGCACCTTGTCGGCGACGCCGCCCCAGCCCCTGTTCTCCTCCCAGACGACGTCGGCACGCTCCAGGATGTAGGGGATCCAGCCGATCTGGCCCTCGGCGTACATGATCTTCAGGTTGGGGAAGCGGTCGAACTTGCCGCTCATCAGCCAGTCGACCATCGAGAAACAGCAGTTGGCGAAGGTGATGGTGGAGCCGACGGCGGGCGGCGCGTCGGCCGAGGTGGACGGCATCCTGCTGGAGGAGCCGATGTGCATGGCGATGACGGTGCCGGTCTCGTCGCAGGCACGCAGGAAGGGGTCCCACTCGTCGCCGTGGATGGACGGCAGCCCCAGGTGCGGGGGTATCTCGGAGAAGCAGACGGCCCGTACGCCGCGTGCGGCGTTGCGCCGTACCTCCTGGGCCGCCAGTTCGGCGTCCCACAGGGGCACGAGGGTGAGCGGGATGAGGCGGCCGTGCGCCTCGGGGCCGCACCACTCCTCCACCATCCAGTCGTTGTAGGCGCGCACTCCGAGAAGGCCCAGCTCGCGGTCCTTGGCCTCGGTGAAGGTCTGGCCGCAGAAGCGGGGGAAGGTGGGGAAGCAGAGCGCGGACTGGACGTGGTTGACGTCCATGTCAGCGAGCCGCTCGGGGACGCTGTAGGAGCCGGGGCGCATCTGCTCGTAGGTGATGGCCTCCAGCTTCACCTCGTCCCTGGAGTAGCCGACGGCGGTGTCGAGCCGGGTGAGGGGGCGGTGCAGGTCCTCGTACACCCACCAGTCGGCTATGGGTCCGTCATCGCCCGGTTCGCCCATCTTCGGCGCGAACTTGCCGCCGACGAAGGTCATTTCCTTCAGTGGCGCGCGAACGATACGGGGTGCGGTGTCCTGGTACTTCGACGGGATCCTGTCCCGCCAGACGTGGGGAGGTTCGACCGTGTGGTCGTCCACCGAGATGATCTTCGGGAAGGTCTCCATGTGCTCCACGGTAGCGCCGATCTGACGATCCGTCAGCTATCTGGCGGGCACCGTGCACGCCGTTCAACACCCCGGAGCGCCCTCAACGGGCGAGGAATTTCGAAGGGATGGTAGAGAGGCCGGTACCCGAGCTGACGTACATGCCACGGACAAGGCAGACTGACCCTGCGGCAGTGGAGCGCAGAATGCAGGGGGCACCAATGGGCGCCGAGGACCTCACCGAACGCGAAACGGAGCACCGGGATCACCAGCTTCGCTTCGCGGTGCTCGGTCCCGTGCGCGCATGGCGCGGCCAACAGCCGCTTCCCATGGGCTCACCTCAGCAGAAAGCGCTGCTCGCAGCGCTGCTGCTACGCAGCGGACACACCGCGACAGCCGAGGAACTGATCGACGCGATCTGGGGCGAGGAGCCACCGGAGCAGGCGAAGGCGGCGCTGCGTACCTACGCCTCCCGCATACGCAAGGCACTGGGCAGCCACGCTGAACTCCTTGTGAGCGAGTCCGGCGGCTACGCGATGCGGACGGGCCCCGAGGCCCTTCTCGACCTGGACACCGCACACGATTTGGCCATGCACGCCGAAAAGGCGGCCTCCGGCGGCGACCGCGCCGCAGCGCGCGAGCAGTACACAGCGGCGCTGGCCCAATGGGAGGGCGAGCCGCTGGCCCATGTGCCGGGACCGTACGCGGAGACGCAGCGCACGCGCCTGGAGGAGTGGCGGCTCGGCCTCCTCGAACACCGCCTGGACCTGGACCTGCAGGTCGGCTGCCACGCGGAGGCGGTCAGCGAACTGACGGCACTCACCGCTGCGCACCCTCTGCGGGAGCGGTTGCGCGAGCTGCTGATGCTCGCGCTGTACCGCAGCGGGCGGCAGGCCGAGGCGCTGGCCGTCTACGCCGACACCCGGCGCCTGCTCGCCGAGGAACTGGGCGTCGATCCCCGCCAGGAGCTGTCCGAACTCCAGCAGCGCATCCTGGAAGCGGACGACGAACTGACCTACCAGGCCGACGAGCCCTCGGCTGCGGCCGTCCAGACGGTCACCCGCCCGGCACAACTTCCGGCCACCGTGGCCGACTTCACCGGCCGGGCCTCCTTCGTCGCCGAACTGGGCGACCAGCTCGCGCAGGCCGACGGCACCGTCATGGCCGTCTCCGCCGTCGCGGGCATCGGCGGAGTGGGCAAGACGACACTGGCCATCCACGTGGCACACGCGGCGGCCGACCGCTTCCCCGACGGACAGCTCTACGTCGACCTGCAGGGCGCCGGATCCTCACCGGCCGACCCGGAATCCGTACTCGGGTCCTTCCTGCGCGCCCTGGGAACACCTGATTCAGCCATTCCGGACGGCGTCGAAGAACGCTCAGCGCTCTTCCGCTCCCTCCTGGCCGGCCGCCGCGTGCTGGCCCTGCTCGACAACGCACGCGACGCCGCCCAGGTACGCCCCCTGCTGCCCGGCACCGCCGGCTGCGCAGCCCTGGTCACCAGCCGCACCCGCATGATCGACCTGGCCGGCGCCCACCTGGTCGACCTGGACGTGATGAGCCCCGAAGAGGCCATGACCCTCTTCACCCGCATCGTCGGCGAAGAGCGCGTCGCCGCCGAACGCGAAGCCGCCATGGACGTCGTCGCCGCCTGCGGCTTCCTGCCCCTCGCCATCCGTATCGCGGCGGCGCGGCTGGCGGCCCGGCGCACCTGGACGGTCTCCGTACTGGCCCGCAAGCTCGGTGACGAGCGCCGCAGGCTGGACGAACTGCAGGCCGGCGACCAGGCCGTCGCCGCCACCTTCGAACTCGGCTACGGCCAGCTCGACGCCCAACAGGCCCGCGCCTTCCGCCTGCTGGGCCTGGTCGAGGGCCCCGACATCTCCCTGCGGGCCGCGGCAGCGATGCTCGACCTGAGCGCCGAGGACGCCGAGGACCTGCTCGAATCCCTCGTCGACACCTCCCTGCTGGAATCGGCCGCACCCGGCCGCTACCGCCTCCACGACCTCGTACGCCTCTTCGCACGCGCCTGCGCCGAACGCGACGAACAACCGCCCAGCGAACGCGACGCGGCACTCTCGCGCCTCCTCGACTTCTACCTGGCAACGGCCGCAACGGTGCACTCCATGGACCAGCCGGGAGAGCGCCTGGTGGAGCACCTGACGCCGACCGACCACCCGGGGCTGACGTTCGAGAGCCACGCGGACGCTGTCAACTGGCACTTCACGGAGACCGGAAGCTATCTCGCGACCGCTCGTCAGCTCGCCCAGGGCTCCACTTTGCGTCGTGCGGTTGACCTGCTCATGGCGACGATCGATCTGGCCGAAGCCGGCGTCAACGTCCGGCAGTTCGAGCAGGTGGCCACGCTCCTGGAAGAGGCAGCGAACGAGGCCGGTGACCTCCAGGCCGAGGCACGGGCCCGTTCGGTGCGCACCGGGCTGCACTTCACCACCGGCAGCTTCGACGACGCGGACGAGGAAGCCCGCAGGGCGATGATTCTGGCCCGCGCGGCCGACGACCCCATCGCCGCTTCCTACGCGCTCAACGACCGGGGCATCGTCGCGATCTACCAGAGCCGCTGGGCCGACGCCGAGGAATATCTGAGCCAGGCCGTCACGGCCTTCCGCGCGTATGACAACGGCCCCTCCGAGGCGAGCGCGCTGAGCAACCTGGCGCGCTCCCACGTCGGCCTCGGCCGCCACGAGAGTGCCGTGGAGCTGGCCTCGCAGGCCGTGTCCATCTACCGCCAGCTGGAGGTCTCCATGCGGCTGGCGAACGGGCTGTACGCGCTCGGCACCGTGCTCACAGCGGCGGGCAGGCTGGACGAGGCCGAGGAGCGGTTCACCGAATCCCTCGCCATCTTCCGCCGCAGCAGGCAGCACCTGTGGGAGGGCACCGTCCATTTCAGGCTCGCGCAGGTCTATCTCGCGGCCGACAAGCCCGGGATGGCGGCCAGCCAGGCCGAACAGGCACTGGCGCTGCGCGGTATCGGCGGCGAGTGGCGCCGCGGCACCGTGCTCGTCGTGCTGGGCAAGTCCCTCACGGCGCTGGGCCAGACGGACCGCGCACGCGCCTGCTGGCAAGAGGCGCTCACCATCTTCGACCAGATCGACGCCCCGGAGGCCAGTGAGGTCCGGGCTCTGCTCGCACCCTCGCTCGCCGTGTAGGGCAGCCTCGCCCACGGGGCAGGGAGCGCCGCTCGCCGTGGGAGCGTTGCCCATCCTGGAGGGAGCGCTGCTCGCCGCACGGTGGAGGGTTTCCTTCCGTGGCGGAAAGCCTCGCTCGCCGTACAGGGTGCGATGCAAGCGGACGTTCATCAATCGTTTATCACCGCGGTCCATGCTCAATCACATCGATCCGGCGCGTCGGGGGGCAGGCGGATCGATGGGGGAAAGGCCGCTACCTCGCCCATGGCAGGCGGCCATCGCACGCCCGTCCGGCGGCCCACGGGGGAGCCGCTGGACGGGCACCGTCAAACCCACAGAAGAGGAGACAGCCACCATGGGAACCCACGAACAGAAGACCGTGACCGTCGACGACGAGCTGACCACTCAGAGCCGGCACGCATCTGACATCGGCATCAAGAGCCGCCATGCGTCGGACGTCGGCACCACGAGTCGGCACGCCTCTGATGTGGAAACCGAGAGCCGCCACGCCTCGGACGTCGGGACCGAGAGCCGCCACGCCTCGGACGTCGGGACCGAGAGCCGCCACGCCTCGGACGTGGGCACCGACAGCCGGCACGCGTCGGATGCCGAGGCCAAGGAGCAGCACCCGGCCGAGGCGAACGGCGTGGCCAAGGAAGCCGAGGAGTCCAACAGCGACATCGGCACCACAAGCCGCCACGCCTCCTGATCCTTCCCGCTCAGGCGGCCGGACTGGGGGGTTCGGAAGCCCGGGAAGTACGGGGGAACGACGGGGCCCCGGGGGGACAGGGCCCCACGGGGGACCGGGGCCCTACGGGGGAAGCGGGGCCCTAGGGGGAAATGAGGGTCCACGGGGGAAGCGGGCCCTACGGGGGAAAGCGGGAGCCCACGGGGGAACAGGGCTCACGGGGGAACGGCACAACGGGGGGGAAGCGGCGGGGCCTACGGGGGACAAGGGCCCCGCCGGCGGGGGAACGGAACAACGGGAACAACGGGGTAGCAACGGGGGAAGCCGCGACCTGACATCAGGCCGACGGGGGACACGTGGGCCGCTGTCGACGGCACAGAGGGGGAGCCGTCGACAGCGGCCTTCGTCGATATGAACGATATGAACGCTTCAACCAATAAGGCCGCCTCGCCAGGGGTAGCCCGGCCGGAATCGGCCCTTCGCCGCCTGTTCCAGGCCAACGAAAGGAACCGATCATTTTCGGTCCCCCAACGGCGTCGTAGCGTAACAAAGGAATCACGGTTCGCAGTCCCCCATAGAGGAGTTGTCGTGACCCGCTCGAAGAAGATAGTCGCCACCTGCGCTCTCACCCTGGGTGTGTTCAGCGCCATGGCCAGTCCTGCACTCGCGCTCACCAGCGACGGGGGGTCCTCGGCAACCTCCCAGACTGCCGTGGACACCGACAGCCGACACAGCTCGGGCGTCGTCGGTGGCAACCACCACATCAGTAGCAGCACCGTGGGCATCGACAACCGACACTCCAGTTAGCACCGGAGGACCCCACCGCCGGATCTCACCACACGAACCACCACCGGCAACGGCACCAGCGTCGGAACCGGAACCGGAGAGGGCCTCCCCCGAGACGGAGAGGCCCTCTTCGCCATTCGCGCCACCGCTCACACCGGGGACCGAACCGAATGGGTCGCCCACATCCGCCTGTACGGGTCCGGGCTCGTCCGGGCCCATGCGGGTTGGGGCGCCTGCCCGGGTCCGTACGGGTTGGGGCACCCGCCCGGGTTGGGCAGGCCCCCCGGGCTGGGGCAGGCCCGTGCGGGTTGGGGCAGGCCCGTGCGGCTCCGTGTCCGCCCGTGTCCGCCCGTGTCCGCCTGTGGACTCCGCCCAGGTCCGGGCCCGTGCGGGTAGGGCCTGTGCGAGTCAGGGCCCGCCCAGGTCGGGGCCCGTGCAGGTAGGGCCTGTGCGAGTCGGGGCCCGCCCAGGTCCGGGCCCGCCCGGGTCCGGCGGATCCTCAGATGGCGCCGAGGTCGGCGGCCAGCCAGTGTTCGGGGCGCATGCGGATGGTCACGTTCTTTTCCGCCGAGCCCTCCGCCACGTAGGCGTCGACGCGGTCGGGGCGCAGGTAGCGTGCGGTCATCTCGCGGAGTTCTGCCTCCGTCGTGGTGGTCGTGGTGATGACGGGGCCCTCGGCCGAGGCGTAACGGACCGTGGGGTCGAGGCGTTCGGCGAGGATCGTGAAGCGTCCGGCCCGAGCGATCTCACGTGCCTTGACCGAGTCACGAGCGGTGAGGACCCACAGCTCGCCGCCAGGCTCGTACTGGTACCAGATGGGGACGTTGAGGGGCCCACGCTTCTCACCTCGCCCGACGGCCAGCGCGCCGATGCGCGGTTCGGACAGAAATCTTTCGCGCTCTTCCGGGGTCAGGGCCATGGCGTGAGCTCCTCAGCGGTAGGGCAGGCGTGTTGTTTCCGTGCTGCACCCAACGCGCCCCACCTCACCGGGTATTCCGACGGCCGGGGTCACCCGCCCGCACCCGCCGGTGCAGTCCGCGTGCCCCGCAGGCGTGTCTTCAGCACCTTCCCACTCGCGTTCCTGGGCAGTTCGGACACGAACTCGACCTCCCTGGGCACCTTGTAGTTGGCCATCTCGCGGCGGGACCAGGCGATCAGTTCGTCGGCCGTGACGGTGGCGCCCTTGTGCCGTACGGCGAACGCCTTGCCTGCCTCGCCCAGTCTCGTGTCCGGTATGCCGACGACGGCGACGTCGGCGATGTCCGGGTGGCGGACGAGGAGTTGCTCGATCTCGGCGGGATACGCGTTGAAGCCGCCGACGATGAACATGTCCTTGATCCGGTCGGTGATCCGCAGATTGCCGTCGGCGTCCATGACGCCGACGTCTCCCGTGCGCAGCCAGCCGTCGGGCGTGATGGCCCTGGCCGTCTCCTGCGGTTCCTCGAAGTACCCGGACATCACGTGATACCCCCGCACAAGCACCTCGCCCGGCTCGCCGGGCGGCTGGACCGCTCCGGTCGAGGCGACGACGCACACCTCGGTCTCCGGTATCGCGCGTCCGGAGGTGCCCGCGATGACCTCGGCCGGGTCGCCTCTGCGGCACATGGTGACGGTGCCGGACGCCTCGGTCAGTCCGTACGCGGTGAGCACGGTGCCCACCTTCAGCTCGGCGCGCAGCCGTTCGACCAGTTCCAGGGGTACGACGGCCGCGCCGGTCACGACCAGGCGCAGCGCGGACAGGTCGTGCTTGTGGCGTGCTGGGTGGTCCAGGATCGCCTGGTGCAGGGTGGGTGGTCCTGGGAGCACGCTGATGCGCTCGGTGGCGATGTGCGCGAGCGCGGTCTCCACGCTGAAGACCGGCTGCGGAATCATCGTCGCGCCCCGCATCAGGCAGGCGATCACTCCGGCCTTGTATCCGAAGGTGTGGAAGAACGGGTTCACGATGAGGTAGCGGTCGCCCTCTTCCAGCCCCGCGATCTCGCTCCACACCGCGTAGACGCGCAGGGTCTGCTCATGGGTGACGACCGCACCCTTGGGGTGGCCCGTGGTGCCCGAGGTGAAGGTGATGTCGGAGGGTGAGGCCGGGCCGATGAGCGCGGCACGTTCGCGGACTGCCTCCTGCGATACACCCTCGCCGCGCGCCAGGAAGCGGCTCCAGGAGCTGAAGTCCGCCGGCGCGTCCTCGGCCAGCACCACCACCTCGCGCAGATGCGGCAGTCCGGGCAGCGGTCCTCTCCCGGCAGGCCCCGGCCGGGCAGCACCGGGCCGCGAGGTGCCCCCTTCCCCGCTCTCCGCACCGGCGGTCTCTCCGGGTCCCTCGGCCGTCGCGCGGCGCAGTGAGGCGACGTAGGAGGTACCGAGGAAGGTGCCGGTCACGAACAGCAGCTTGGCGCGGGTGCGTTCGAGGACGTAGGCCGCCTCCGCGCCCTTGAAGCGGGTGTTGAGCGGCACGAGAACGCCGCCGGCCGTGACGGCGCCGAGCGCGGAGACGATCCAGTCCAGGGTGTTGGGTGCCCAGATGCCGACCCGGTCACCGGGCTCGACCCCCGAGGCGAGGCAGGCGGCAGCGGCCCGTTCGACGCGTTCGCCCAGCTCGGCATAGCTGATCCGTGTGCGCCCTTCGACAACGGCCTCGCGGGCGCCGTACCGCTCGGCCGCGGCTCGTACGAGTCCGGGAATGGTCCCGTGTCCGGGAGAAGTCTCCGTACCACTCACCACGCGCCCTCCTTCTGAACCGCTGGCTACACCTATATGACCCGCGGCAACGCGCCTGTGTGACAGGGACGTTCTCGCTCGCCGCCGGACCCGCACTAGCTGACTACCCGTCAGATTAGCTGTAGCCTCCTCCCCTGTCAGCAACGGAACAGACCCGGAGGTGGCCATGAAGGACGCCACGGCGATCGTCGGCATAGGCCAGACGCCGTTCGCCAAGCGGCTCCCCGAATCCGAGAAGGCACTCGCCTGCCGCGCCATCCTGCGGGCGCTGGACGACGCGGGTATCGCTCCCTCAGAGGTGGACGCCTTCGCCTCGTACACAATGGAGGAGACCGACGAGGTCGAGGTCGCCAAGTCCATCGGCGCCGGCGACGTCACCTTCTTCTCCAAGGTCGGCTACGGCGGCGGCGGTTCGTGCGCCACCGTCGCGCATCTCGCTGCCGCCGTCGCCACGGGACAGGCAACCGTGGGCGTCGCCTGGCGCTCACGCAAACGGGGCTCGGGCGCCCGCCCCTGGAAGAACACCAGCGTTCAACTCCCCACCCCGGCACAGTGGACGCGCCCTTTCGGGCTGCTGCGCCCCGCCGACGAGATCGGCATGCTCGCGCGGCGCTACATGCACGAGTACGGCGCGACCCGCGACCACCTGTTCAACGTCGCGCTGGCGTGCCGCAACCGCGCCAACCAGAATCCCGCGGCCATGATGTACGAGCGCCCGCTGACCCGCGAGATGTACATGACCGCCCGCTGGATCAGCGACCCGCTCTGCCTCTTCGACAACTGCCTGGAGACCGACGGCGCCCTCGCCTGCGTCATCGTCTCGGCCGACCGCGCACGCGACTGCCGCCAGAAACCCGTCTATGTCCACGCGGCGGCGCAGGGCCTGCCCGCCCAGCACCACGGAATGGTCAACTACTGGAACGACGATCCGCTCACGGGCCCGGCGTGGACGGCGGCGCAGCACCTCTGGAAGACGGCCGATCTCTGTCCACAGGATGTGGATGTCGCGCAGATATACGACGCTTTCACCCCACTCATCCCACTCTCTCTTGAAGGCTACGGCTTCTGCGAGCGCGGAGAAGGCGCCGCTTTCACCGAGGGCGGCGCGCTGGAGATCGGCGGCAGGCTCCCGCTCAACACCTCGGGCGGCGGCCTGAGCGAGGCGTACGTACACGGATTCAACCTCATCAACGAGGGCGTGAAACAGCTGCGCGGCACCTCTACGGCCCAGGTACCCGACGCCTCCACCTGCCTGGTCACGGCGGGCGAGGGCGTGCCCACCTCCGCACTGCTGCTGAGGAGTTGACCCATGGCGAACACGAACACAGGCGTGAACACGGACGTGAACACGGACACCGACGCGCATGCGCATCCGAACGCACCGGCCGCACCCGCCGCCGCGCTGCTGTCGCCCGTGCCCGACGACGACGGTGCTCCCTTCTGGGAGTACACCGCACAGGGCGAGCTGCGCGTACAGGCATGCACGCAGTGCGACGCGCTCCGGTTTCCCCCGCGCCCCTGCTGCCCGCACTGCCAGTCCTTCGACAGCGAGTGGCGCAGGATGAGCGGTCGGGGCCGCATCTGGTCCTACGTCTTCCCCCACCCTCCGCTGCTGCCCGGGTACGCGGAGCTGGCCCCGTACAACGCGATCGTCGTCGAGCTGGCCGAGGCACCCCACATCCGGCTGGTCGGCAACCTCGTCACCTCACCCGATGCCGCGCTCAACTCCGTCGACCCGGCGAAGCTGCGCATCGGCGCACCAGTGAAGGTCGCCTTCCACAACACGGACGAGGGCACCACGGTGCCGCGCTGGCTGCTGGAGCGGCCATGAGCATCCGTTCGGAGACCGTCGAAGGCGTCGCGACGGTCGTACTGGACCGCCCCGAGAAGCACAACGCGATCGACCTCGCCGACGCACGCGCCCTCGCGGCACTCTGGCGCGGCTTCCGTACGGACCCCGGCGTACGGGCGGCCGTCGTCACGGGCGCTGGCGGCAGAGCCTTCTGTACGGGCATCGACAGGGAAGTGGCGGGCGACGTGCCCCAGCCGCACTCCCCGTACGCCATCGAGGACCCGTTGCTGACCATCGGCCCCAAGGCCAACGACCTGTGGGTCCCCGTGATCGCCGCTGTGGAGGGCATGGCGTGCGGAGGCGCCTTCTACTTGTTGAGCGAAACGGAGTTTCTCGTCGCCACAGAGGAGTCCACTTTCTTCGATCCGCACACGACCTACGGGATGGTCAGCGCCTATGAGGCCATGGGCATGGCCCAGCGCATGCCGTTCGGCGAGGTCGCACGGATGGCGCTGATGGGCACGGCGGAACGGATATCGGGCCGCCGCGCCTACGAGACCGGACTCGTGTCCGAACTCGCGCCACCAGGAGGCGCGTTGGACGCCGCGCGGCGCTGCGCCCGCGTACTGGCCTCGTATCCGACCGAGGCCGTCCAGGGCACCGTCAGATCCGTATGGGCCGCCAAAGAAGCCGCACGCACGCAAGCGATGGCCCAGGCACCGCACCTCATCGCACTCGGCAACCTCTCCCCCGAACGCCAGGCAGCCCTCTTCGCCGACCGGCCCGGACGCGCCGGGTCCGGAGCGAGCGGCTCCGGACCCGGCGGGGAGGTGCGGGTGCGGTAGGTGTATGGCCCCGTGAGGTGGGGGCCACGGCCGGGAAGGCCGGTACCCGGATCCTGCCGGGGGCGGTCCAGCGCGCTTCCAGCCGACTAGCCGGCGATGGGTTGGGTACCGAGGACGGCGAGCAGCGCCAGCCGTTCGGCGTCCTGGGTACCCGGCTCGGCCGTGTAGACCATGATGCGCAGATCGCTGCCCCCGACACTGAGCACGTCGCAGTCCAGCGTCAGGGCACCCACCCGCGGGTGGTCGACGGTCTTGCGTGACGCCTCGTGCCGGCCCACGACGGCCGCGTCCCACAGTTCGGCGAACCGCGCGCTCTGTGTACGCAGTTCCGCGAGCAGGGCACGCAACCGCTGGTCAGCCGGGTAGCTGATCACCGCCGCACGCAACTCGGCGACCTGCGCGGCCTCCATCGCGCGCCGGGACTCCGGCGTGTGGCGCACCCGGCTTCCCGAGCCGAGGAAGGTCCGCCATGCCGCGTTGCGCTCGTTGCCGTGCCACTCGCCCATCAGCGCCACATACAGCGGGTTGGCGAGCAACAGCGTCCACGCCGCGTCGAAGACCGCTACAGGAGTCCCGTTCAGCCTGTCCAGCATCCGCTGCACGCCAGGGGTGATGTGGCCCGGCACCGTGCCGCGCCCTGGCGGCACCAGACCGGCGACGGAGAACAGGTGCGCGCGCTCGGTGGCCGACAGCCGCAGCGCCCGTGCCAGCGCCTCGACGACCTGCTCCGACGGGTGGGCGGCCCGGCCCTGTTCGAGGCGGGTGACGTAGTCGACGGAGATCCCGGCCAGCAGCGCCAGTTCCTCGCGGCGCAGCCCGGCAGCCCGCCGCTGTCCACCCGTAGGCAGCCCGGCCGCCTCCGGTGAGACCCGGTCACGCCAGCGCCGCACCGTGTACCCGAACTCCGTTGCCGCCATGACACCACTGTGCACCGCGAACGGCGCTGCGCACCGCGCGGCCCGCACCTTCGCGGTACGCGCGGTGGTGGCCCGCGCGGTGGTGGCCCGCGCGGTGGTGGCACGGGCGGTGCGTGGTACTGACGGTCCCAGGAAAAGGGGACACCTGGCCGGTCGTGCGGAAGTGGCGCATCGTGGACACATGACAACGACACTGATCACAGGTGCAAACAAGGGTCTCGGTTTCGAGACCGCCCGCCGGCTCGTCGCGGCGGGCCACACCGTCTACCTCGGCAGTCGGGACGCCGAACGCGGCAGCCGCGCCGCCGAGCGACTCGGTGCGCGGGACATCCAGCTCGATGTCACCGACGACGCGTCCGTCGAGGCGGCGGCCAAGGCCATCGAGGCCGCCGGAGGGCTGGACGTGCTCATCAACAACGCCGGTGTCGAGGGCCGGGACGCGGAGAACAACGTGATCGGCGCGGCCGAGGTGACCGCCGAGCAGATGCGGCAGACGTTCGAGACGAACGCCGTCGGCACCGTGCGCGTCACCCACGCCTTCCTCCCGCTGCTGCAACGCTCACCGGCCCCCGTCGTGGTCAACGTCAGCAGCGGGCTGGCCTCGCTGACCGGGCTCACCACCCCCGGCACCCCTGGTTACGCCTACCCCGGCGTCGCCTACCCCGCCTCGAAGGCCGCGGTGAACGTGCTCACCGTCCAGTACGCGAAGGCGTTCCCACGCCTGCGGATCAACGCGGTGGAGCCCGGCTTCACCAGGACCGATCTGAACGGGAACACCGGCGTCCAGACCGTCGAACAGGGCGCCGAGATCATCGTGCGCATGGCACAGGTGGGGCCCCAGGGTCCCACCGGAGGCTACTTCGACGCCGAGGGCGCCCTCCCCTGGTGAGGCGGACGCCCTCCCGTACGCGAGGCCAACGGGCCGGAAGAGCGGCCCTACTGGCGGAGGTCAGAGCACGTACTCCACTTCGCAGCTGCGTACCTGTGCGACCAGTTCGGGTGCGCTCATCTTGACCCGCACCCGCTTCGTGCTCCCGCCGCGCACCGTGGCGCCGGCGGAACCGCTGTCCAGAAGGCTTCCCGCACCGTCACGGAAGCGCACCTTCACCGTGAACGTCCCACGGCGGGAGCCTTTGTTACGTACCCGTACGGTGGCGCTGGGGCGGCTCTTCGACGCGGCGGCGCACTCGATGAGCGATCCGGAAGCGCTACGGGTGCCGCGTGAGGCATCGCTGCCGGAACCGTTGCTCCCGGTGCCTCCGTTGCTGGAGTTGTACCGGGGAGTACGCCGGCGCCCGTCACCCTCGCCGCTGTCGTAACTGCCGGAACGGTCGCTGTCGTAGCTGTCCGAACTACCGCTGTGGCTGCTGGACTTCTCGCTGCTGCACCCTCCCCCGCCGCTCCCCCCGCTGGTGTGGCTCTTGCCGCCGCCACCGCGCCCGCCTGAGCTGCGCGCCGGACTGAAGCCACTCAGCGTCACAAGGACGATCGTGACGGCCGCGAGCAGCTTGATGTGGCGCATACGCATCATGAAGAGGTCCCCCCGTGGGCCAGATCGCGACGGTTGTCGCGTGCAGCACAACTGTGTCACCGGCTGGAGACGCCACCAGTGGCGAGCGGGTTCCCGGCGGCGTAACGTCGAGAGTGGATCACGCACCCGCGCGGCGCCGGAAAGTGGCGCCGGATTAGGGAGGCGAAGCCGATGATCCGGAACAGTCTCGGGTCCCTGCTCGCCCTCATCGGAGCGGCGGTCGCCGTATGGAGCCCCTTCCGTCCTTGGTACGACGGCCGCCATGGGCGCGATTTCCGCCTCACCCAGCTCTTCGAGGGCGGCGGCATCACCGGCGCTGGGGCGTCGCTCTTCACCGGCCTCTTCCTGGTGATGCTGGTCGTGGCCGTCCTCACCGTGCTGGGTATCGTGCTGCGCTCGCGCCTGACGGTCACGGTCGCAGCCGTACTGGCCCTCGGCTTCACCATCCTGTGGATGGTGCGCCAGGGCCAGGCCGCCGGCAGCCTCACGGCAGCCGACAACGGCCTCAACTCCGGTGCGGGGATGGCCCTTGGAGGCGGCGTCCTCCTCCTGGCGGCGGCCGTCGTCATGCGGGGCCGCGCCGGCTCGGGCCGCCACCGCAAGGACAACCGCCTCGACGAGGCCCACGCGGACACCGCCCGCCCCGACAACACCCGCCAGTTCCCCGCGCCGCCCCCGCCCCAGAACCAGCCGTCCTCCTGGCGCCCCCAGGAAGACGGCGAGGAAGACCAGGGCGACCACAGGCACGCGGCGTAGGACCCAACAGGGCCCACGGGGCCCTCTTCCCCGGACGCGGCGCCCATCCCATTCTTTTCCGCCGCAACGGCGAAATAAATAGCCCGCGCGCCGCAATCGCCGCCCGCCGGCCGCCCGCCGGCCGCATCTCCGGGCCGCATCTCCGGGCCGCATCTCCGGGCCGCATCTCCGGGCCGCATCTCCGGGCCGAAGAGGAACATGCCGTGCGGGGAACATGTCGCGTATTGCGGCAGCCGTCCTATTGCGCGAAACGGCATTTTCTGGCCTGCCCAAGAGGCCGATACGGTCCCGATTCATGGGATGGAATCTTCAGACGGCCGAAGAACTCGCGGCTGCCTTGCGTACCGGTGAAGTGACATCGGCGGAACTGACCGATGAGGCGATTATCCGTATCGAGCGGGAAGACAAGGCGGTCAACGCGGTCTGTGTGCCGGATTTCGACCGCGCACGGGCCGCCGCACGCGGTGCGGACCGGGCACGCGCCCGCGGTGAGGACCGGCCGCTGCTCGGAATTCCGGTGACGGTCAAAGAGTGCTACAACGTCGCCGGACTGCCCACGACCTGGGGTATGCCGCCGTACCGGAACCACATACCGGCCGAGGACGCGGTACAGGTTTCACGGCTCAAGGCCGCGGGCGCCGTGGTGCTCGGTAAGACCAATGTGCCCTTGGGGCTGCAAGATGTGCAGAGCTTCAACGAGATCTACGGCACCACCAATAACCCGTGGGATCACGGCCGCACGCCGGGTGGATCCTCGGGTGGATCGGCGGCGGCCCTGGCGTCCGGATTCGGCGCCCTTTCCATCGGCTCCGACATCGCCGGTTCGTTGCGAACTCCCGCACATTTCTGCGGTGTCTACGCACACAAGCCGACACTGGGGCTGGCGGCAACCCGCGGTATGGTCCCGCCGCCCGCGCCGGCCTTGCCGGCCGACCTCGACCTCGCCGTCGTCGGTCCCATGGCGCGCAGTGCCCGGGACCTCACGCTTTTGCTCGACGTCATGGCGGGACCCGACCCGCTGACGCTCGGTGTGGCGCACCACTTGACGCTGCCGCCCGCGCGCCACGAGCGGCTCTGCGACTTCCGGGTCCTGGTCCTCGATGAACATCCGCTGATTCCGACCGGGTCCGCCGTGCGGGCGGGCGTGAACCGGGTGGCCGACGCGCTCGCCGACGGCGGCGCCCGCGTCGACCGGCACAGCCCCCTGCTGCCCGACCTGGCCGAAGCCGGGACGCTCTACACGCAGTTGCTGTTTTCGAGCTCCCCTGCGCGTTTTCCCGTCGAAATGGAACAGCTACGGAACCGCGCCGCCGGACTGAGCGCGGACGACCAGGGTCTCGACGCGGCGCGGCTGCGCGGCATCGTGTTGAGCCACCGCGACTGGATCGAGGCGAACAACCGACGCGAGCTGCACCGCCATGGCTGGCGGCAGCTCTTCGCCGAGTTCGACGCCGTGCTGTGTCCCATCACGCCCACTCCCGCGTTCCCCCATGACCACAACCCCGACCTTATGGAACGCCGGATCGACATCGACGGCGTCACCTGCCCCTACTTCGACCAGCTCGTCTGGGCCGGACTGGCCACCATGCCCGGCCTACCCGCCACCGCCGTACCAACGGGCCGGTCCCCGGAAGGGCTGCCAGTAGGAGTGCAGCTCATCGGCCCCATGTCCGAGGACCGCACCCCACTACGGCTGGCCGAACTGCTGGAGCAGAAGATCGGCGGCTTCCAGCCACCGGAGTAGGGCTCACTACCGGGTGTCCGCAGAGGAAGAGACACGGGCTTCTTCCCCACCGCAGCGGCGAACATCCACTCGCACAGACCGGCGACGCCACGCCACCCGAAGGACCGGCCTGACCCGATCCCGCCGCACCCGGGCCGGAGTTCGCTGAGCGTGCCCGCGGCGCGAAAGGGTGCTGCCGCGCGCACGCGGCGTCGCGGCATCATGCCCAATGGAGCATCACGGCATCGCGCCCCATGGGGCGTCGCGCCAACGCGGCGCTCACCGCAGCCGGTGAGCGCACGCATACATGCGGGGCACAGGTGGGGCGGGCGGGCTACGTGGTGCGGGACTGCCCCGTGCCCTTCGCCGCGTCGAGCGCGTAGACGCAACGGTCCTTGCTGCACGCGTAGATGACCCCACCGGCCGCCACAGGCGAGCCGGTGATCTCACCGCCGGTGGCCAGCTTCCAGCGGAGCTGGCCACCGACCGCGTCGACCGTGTACAGGCAGTGGTCACCGGAGCCGAAGTGGACGCGTCCGTCGGCGACGACGGGCGCCCCGACGATGTCGGCGCCGGTCGCGAAGCGCCAACGCGGCGCACCGCTCACGGCGTCGAGGGTGTAGAGCGCGCTGCCGCTCCCGAGGTGGACGAGCCCGTCGGCCGTGACGACGGCCTCCGTCGAGTGGCGGGCCTCGGTGGCAATGCGCCAGCGGTCGTGACCGTTACCGGTGTCGAGTGCGTAGACCATGCCGAGGTAGTCGGCGAGGTAGATGCCGCCGCCGGTCACGCCGGGCCCGGGAACGAAGGCGGGCGGGCTCAGGAAGGCGGCGGGCGCATCGAAGCGCCAGCGCTCGGTGCCCGTTGCCGCGTCCAGCGCGAAGACGCGGGAGCCGGCGCACACGTAGACGGCGCCGTCCTCGGCCGCCGTGAGCCGTACGGGTACGCCGCCCGTCGCGGACGCGTCACCCACCGGGTACGACCAGCGCTCGCTGCCCGTACGGGCCTCCAGCGCGTACAGCCGTCCCTCGGCCCAGGCGTAGACCGTGCCGTCGACGATGACGGGACCGCCCTCGGGGGTCTCGAAGTCGGCCTGCGCGCCGGAGAGTTCCCACAGCTTCTCGCCGCTGGCGGCCTCCCATGCCTGCACGCCGCCGCCGCGCGTACCGGTGACGACGGTGCCCCGGTCGACCTGGAGGGAGTAGACCCAGCCGTCGGTTGCCAGGCGCCAGCGCTCGGAGCCGTTGGTGGCGTCGAGCGCGTACAGGCTCGGTCCGTCGGAAGCGTGCACACGTCCGCCGGAGACGGCCATGGACCAGGCGACCTCACGGGTCTTGAACTGCCGTCGGCCGCTGGCCACATCGAGCGCGTGCACCTCGAACGACGTGACGTACAGCAGGTCGTCGGCCACGGCCGGTGAGCCCCATACGTCGTTCGACATGCGGAACCGCCAGGGACGCCAGCGCTGCGGCGCGGCGGCGGAGTGCGGCGGCGGTTCCGCAGCGGGCGGAGAGGGCGCTGACGGGGACTGCTGCGGCTGAGGGGACCGCTGGGACTGCTGCGCTACGTGGTGGCCGGGGTGCACCGCGTGACTGGGCGGGCTCGCGGGAGGCACCGCGGGAGCTGCGGGCATCCCGTCGAGCGGCGGCGCGTGCGGCGGGCCGACGGCCAGGCCGCCCTGTGCGGCAGCGGCGCCGTGGTCCTGCCCGCCCGCGTGCCGGGGGCCCTGCGGCTGCCCGAGCACGGAGGGTGCGGGACCGGGCGCCTGACCGGGCATCTGGCCAGGCCCCAACGGCTGTGACGGCGGGGACGCCTGCGGCGGGAACTGGGTCTGCGGCGGCGCGTGCGGCTGGGGCGGCGCCGCGTGCTGGGCACCGTTGGGCGGGCGCACCCAGCCGGTCGAGGCACCCGTACCGGCCTCGCGCCCCGACTCGTCCGGGCGGCGGGGCCCCGGGCCGATGGGCACATGCGAACCAGGCAGCCTGACGGGACCGCCGTCGGGCGTACCCGGCTGCGAGGACGGGCGCGAGACGACGGGCGCGGAACCGGTGCCCTGAGCGCCGCCGGGCCCAGCGCCCCGGCCCGCGTCAGGACCGGGCGCCGGCTCGGCCCCGGCGCCGCCGATGGCGGCCGGGCCCCCGGGCCCGGCGGGAATGCCGTGCTCCCACTTCCCCGCCGGCGCTGAGGCAGCCGGTGCCGGGGCGGACTGCGCGGAAGCGGAGTGCGCCGAGGCCGCGGGGCCGGGCTCTACGTGTGAGACGGGAGGGCCCTCGGGCGGCGGGGGCACGCCCTGCCCCGCGCCCGGGGCGCCACCGTGGGGCGCCGCCGCGCCCCCGCCGTTGTTCTCCGCGCTCTGCCGCCGCAGCCCCGTACGTCCTCCCCTGCGCCGCTCGATCAGCGAGACGGCGGTCGAGGGCAGCCAGGCGGAAACGGTGCCGCTGTCGTCGCTGCCGGCGGCGAACAGGTGCGGGGCCAGCTGTGCCTGAAGGTCGGCAGGCGTAGGACGCTGGTCGGCCTCCATGCGCATACAGGACTCGATCAGGGGCCGCAGTTCGTCGGGCAGGCCCTCCAGGTCGGGGCCCTCACGCAGCAGCATGAAAACGGTTTCGACGGGGTTGGCCCCATGGAAGGGCGCGTGCCCGGTCGCGGCGAAGACGAGGGTCGAGGCGAGCGAGAAGATGTCGCTGGCGCCGGTGACGCTGCGTGAGTCCCGCGCCTGCTCCGGCGACATGTAGGCGGGGGTGCCGACGGCGACATTCGTCATCGTCAGGCGGGTGTTGGAGACGCCGGAGGCGATACCGAAGTCGATGACGCGCGGACCGTCCTCCACGACGAGAACGTTGGACGGCTTGAGGTCGCGGTGCACGAGGCCCGCGCCATGGATGGACTGAAGCGCCTCGGCGATCCCCGCCGCCAGCCAGCGCACCGCCTGCACGGGCAGCAGACCGCAGTCGTTGATTATTTCCTCAAGCGAGGGCGAGGGCACATAAGCGGTGGCGAGCCACGGGATGGCCGCCCGCGGGTCGGCGTCCACGACCGCCGCCGTGTAGAAGCCACTGACCGCACGCGCCGCCTCCACCTCGCGGGTGAAGCGCACCCGGAAGAGCTGGTCCTCCGCGAGTTCCGTACGCACCGTCTTGATCGCCACGCGCCGGCCCGAGGCCGAACGCGCGAGGTAGACCAGCCCCATACCGCCGGCACCGAGACGGCCGAGCACCTCGAACGGGCCGATCCGCCGCGGATCGTGCTGCGTCAGCTGCTCCACCACTTTGCCTGCCACCTCCCCGTAGGGGCCGTACGACTTCCCGCCCCGTGCAGCTTCTCACTGCCGTGCCGGACCTGCGGTCCGGAGGCTGATTCTTCCTGGCTGACGCGGCGGTTGCGAACCCGGGGGCGGCTCGTAAGTGTCTTCGTCATACACCAAAGCACCCCAGTGCTGGATGAGTCCGGCATTCCTCTCCTGTCAGCTTCCTCTCAACTCCCCGTGTTTCCCCCATGGTCATCTCTCCTCGCGGTGCTCCCCCAACCCTCTGCCCACTCCATTCCGGAGCCGCCCTCAGCTGCGCGTCATGACGGCGAACTCCGCGCCCTGGTCGTCGGCGAGCACGGCGTGGCATCCGTACGCGGTGTCCATGGGGCCGCTGTGCACCCGGCCCCCGAGCCGCACCGCCGTATGTGCCGTCCCCGCACAGTCGGCTACGGAGAAGTACGTCAGAAAGTGTGGTGCCGCCTCGGGGAAAGCGGCCACATCGAGCGTTCCGCGTCCGCCGATCGCCCGCGCGTCTCCGGCCGGGGCGCCCGACGGGACCCATACGGCGAAGTCGGTGCCCTCGGCCGGGCTCCCGGCCCCGAAGTCCGCCGGGTAGGTACCGAACCCGAAGACCCGCTCGTAGAAGGTGTCCACGGCCTCTCTGTCCTCCTCACGCGCCAGCACTTCGCCCCACACGTAGGCGCCGGGTTCGTCGGCGGCCACGAAACCCGTACGGCCGCCTCGCGGCTCCCACAGGCCGAAGTCCGCGCCTCCGGGGTCGGCGGCGACGGCGGTCACGCCCCCGCCCGGCACCTCCACCGCGTCCGCGACCACCCGGCCGCCCGCGTCGCGTACGCGGGTCAGGGCCGCGGCGGCGTCGGCGGTGGAGAGGTGGAGCCGCCAGACGGCCCGTAGTCCGTGCCCCGACCACTCACGGACTGCGGCGACCGGCCTGCCGTGGAGCGCCGCGAGGTGGCCACCCTCGTCCGCCGCGTGCGGGAGCCTGCCGCCATCGGTCCCGTGCAGCGGCCCTCCGTCGTCCTCCATGGAGCGCGCCGGTTCGAATGTCCACCCCAGTAGTGCGCCGTAGAACCGTTTTCCCACCTCGGCGTCGGGCAGCGTGACCTCTGCCCAGCAGGGTTCTCCCTCGGCGAATTGCCGGGTGCTGTCGGTCATGTTCCGAATCTCCTCGTGGTCCCGCCGAGGGGCTCTGACCGCGTGCCGGAGTGGTCGCACCCCATTTGCATGCGGAGGAATCGCGGGCCGATCACCCCTCGGTAAGCTGACGGCATGACAGGACAAGTTCGAACCGTCGACGGCCGGGTGGCCGGACGCCGCGGCCAGGCGACGCGGCAGAAGCTGCTCGACTGCCTCAGCGAGATGCTCAGCTCGTCGCCCTACCGCGACGTCAAGGTCATCGACGTCGCACGGAAAGCGGGCACGTCCCCCGCGACCTTCTACCAGTACTTCCCCGATGTCGAGGGCGCCGTGCTGGAGATCGCCGAGGCCATGGCGAAGGAGGGTGCGGGGCTGACCGACCTGGTCGCCGGGCGCTCCTGGGTGGGCAAGGCAGGCAGACAGACGGCGGAGGACCTGGTCGAGGGTTTCTTCTCCTTCTGGCGCAAGAACGACGCGATCCTCCGGGTGGTCGACCTCGGCGCCGCCGAGGGTGACAAGCGGTTCTACAAGATCCGCATGAAGATCCTGAACTCCGTCAACAACTCCCTGTCCGACTCCATCAAGGACCTCCAGTCCAAGGGCAAGGTCGACAAGGACATCAACGCGACCGCCGTCGCGGGCTCCCTCGTGGCCATGCTGGCCTCCGTGGCGGGCCACCAGAAGGGCTTCCAGACCTGGGGCGTCAAACAGTCCGAGCTGAAGCCCAGCCTCGCCCTCCTGGTGCACCTCGGCGTGACGGGCAAGAAGCCGGCGAGGTAACGGCCGGAGGAGGTGACGGCCGGCAGAGCGCGAGGGCGCGACCACTGATCACGCCGACCGCCCGCACCGCAGGCGCGCGCACCGTCAGCCACCCGCTCGGTCACGCCGGGGGCCGCACCGCCGGTCCCACGGCAACCGCATCACCAGTAGTACGCCAGTAACGCCGCCCACCGCGCGGTGTCCGTTTTCCAGCCGCCCCCGGCCGGTCGCGCAGTCAGTCGCCCAGTCCCCATGGCACGGCAGTTGCGCGGTTTCCGTCCCACAACCAGTCGCACCGTCAGCCGCGCGGTCTGCCTCCCTCAGTCACTCGCGCCGCTCCAGTCTGAACACGCGTATACGGCGCTCGATCCGCGCCTGGTAGACGGAGTACGGCGGCCAGAACCGCAGCAGTTCCTCCCACGCCTCGGCCCGCTCCTCACCCTCCAACTGCCGTGCGCGTACGGCGATGTCGCGTCCCTTCCAGCTGATCCGGGCATCGGGGTGACGGCGCAGGTTCGCCGTCCAGCCCGGGTGGCCCGTACGGCCGAAGTTGCTGCCGATGAGCAGCCAGCTCCCCCGTTCCTCCTCGGGCATGCAGGCGAGCGGAGTGACCCGTTGCTGGCCGCTCTTGGCGCCGGTCGAGGTCAGCACCACTCCGGGCAGCATCTGGGTGCTCATCATCGTCCTGCCGCGCGACAGGCGGTGCACCGCGCGGTCGAGCACGGGAATCACATGGGGCGCGATCCGTGCGAAAGCCCGGGTGGAGGACACCTTCTGGATCGCCTTCGTCTTGTCCATCAGGCCCTGACCGCCTCCTGCCGCTTCCTGTCCCGTTCTGCCTCTTCCCTGCTGTTCCCGGTCACCGCCTCTTCTCCCGTCTCCCGCCCTCCGTGTTCTCCCGCTTCCCGCCTCGCCCGGCCGCCGTTCGCGTGACCGTCGGCTCCGGCGTCGGGTGCGAACAGCACGGCCCGTTCCGCGGCGTGCGCGCGCAGCCTGTGCACGGGCCCGAAGAGCAGGTCGTCACCCGCGGCGCGCTTGAAGTACAGGTGCGCCTCGTGCTCCCAGGTGAAGCCGACACCACCGTGCAACTGCACGGCCTCTCCCGCGGCCAGCCGCAACGCCTCCAGCCCTTGCGCCAGCGCGAGCCCACCCGCCGTCGCGTCGCCCCGTACACGCGCTCGCGCGTCGGCGTCGGCGTCGGCGTGCTCATGGGCGTTCACGTGGGCGTCGGCGGCCCACGCCGCGTAGTACGCCGCCGAGCGCGCTGCCTGCACCTGCACGTAGACGTCAGCGAGGCGGTGCTGTACGGCCTGGAACGAGCCGATGGGCCGCCCGAACTGCTCGCGCAGCTTCACGTACGCGACGGTGCGGGTGAGGGCGCTGTCGGCGGCCCCTACGGCCTCGGCCGCGAGCACCGCAGCCACGCGCGGTCCGAGCCGGGCGAGAGCGGCGGCGGTGCTCGCGGCCCGCTCGTCGTCGGTCCCCAGCAACCGGGCCGGTGTGTCCCGCAGTTCGAGCCGTGCGACGGCCCGTGTCTCGTCCAGGGCCGTCTGCCGGACACACCCGAGCCCCGGCGATCCGGCGTCCACGAGGAAGAGCAACGTACGACTACGCGCGAAGCCGCCCGCGTGCGCGGCCACCAGCAGCAGTCCAGCGCTGTGCCCGCTGAGCACCTGACCGCACTCCCCGTAGAGCCGCCATCCACCGGGCCGCTGCTGGTCGCGGTACGCCTGCATGCCGCCCGCACGGCCGCCGCCCGCCCAGCCCGCGTCCTCCGCCGCGTCACCGGTGAGCCCCAGTGCCACGGGCAGCGCACCCGCGGGTACGGCCAGCGCCGCCGTGCGCTCACCCGACACCAGCGAGGGCAGCAGCGCACCGCGCTGCGCTGGGGTACCCAGCGAGGCGATGAGCGGCGCGGCGAGCGCGGCGGTCGCCAGTAGTGGTGAGGGCAGCAGGGCGCGGCCGGCCTCCTCGAAGACGAGCGCCAGTTCGGCGGCGCCGCAGCCCACGCCGCCGTACTCCTCGGGCAGCGTCAGGCCGGGCAGGCCCAGCTCGCCCGCCAGCGTGCGCCACAGTTCCTCGTCGTACCCGGCGCCGGTCCTGACCGCCGACTTCACGTCGTCGGGGCCGCAGCGCCGCGCGAGCAGCTCCCGCACCGTGCGGCGTATCTCGTCCTGCTCCTCGGTGAACGCGGTGTCCATCGACAGCTCCCCTCAGATCTGACGGGGCGTCATGCTAGGTACACCGGGCCCAGATGCCCAGAGGTGCGCGTCCCACTGTCACCTGTTCCCCCTCCAGAGAACTGATGTACCGTCAGATTTATGTCTGCAGCAGGTACTTGGACGGCTCCGCAGCCCTCATCCCGCTCACACACCGGCCGGCGCCGGGTCGCCGTCGCCGGGGTCGCCCTGTCCGACGGCGGAAGGGTCGACGAGGCGACGCCGTACGCGCTGCACGCGCAGGCCGCTCGCCGTGCGCTCGCCGACTCGGGACTCGACCGCTCCGTGATCGACGGTCTCGCCTCCGCCGGACTCGGCACCCTCGCCCCCGTCGAGGTCGCCGAGTACCTCGGACTGCGCCCCACCTGGGTCGACTCGACCTCGGTCGGCGGCGCCGCATGGGAGGTCATGGCCTCGCACGCGGCCGACGCCATCGCCGAAGGGCACGCCAACGCCGTACTTCTCGTCTACGGGTCCACCGCGCGCGCCGACATCAAGGCACGCCGCCGCACCTCGAACCTGTCCTTCGGCGCGCGCGGTCCGCTCCAGTTCGAGGTCCCCTATGGGCACACCCTTGTCGCCAAGTACGCGATGGCGGCCCGCCGCCACATGCACGAGTACGGCACGACGCTGGAGCAGCTGGCCGAGGTGGCCGTACAGGCGCGCGCCAACGCGGCGACGAACCCCGACGCCATGTACCGCGACCCGATCACCGTGGACGACGTACTGGCGGGCCCCGTGATCGCCGATCCGTTCACCAAGCTGCACTGCTGCATACGTTCCGACGGCGGCTGCGCCGTGCTCCTCGTCGCCGAGGACCACGCACCGGACCTGGCCAAGCCGCCCGTATGGATACTCGGTTCCGGCACTTCCGTCTCGCACACGACAATGTCCGAGTGGGAGGACTTCACGGTCTCACCTGCCGCCGCCTCGGGACGTACGGCCTTCGAGCGGGCCGGTGTCACCCCGGCCGACATCGACCTCGCACAGATCTACGACGCCTTCACCTACATGACCCTCGTCACACTGGAGGACCTGGGCTTCTGCGCGAAGGGTGAGGGCGGCCCGTTCGTCGAGAAGGGGCGGCTCCTGCGGGACGGAGCACTACCGGTGAACACCGACGGGGGCGGCCTGTCCGCGTGCCACCCCGGGATGCGGGGCCTCTTCCTTCTGGTGGAAGCCGTACGGCAGTTGCGCGGCGAGGCGGGCGAGGCACGGCAGGTACGCAAGGCCGGAGGCGCACTGCCCGAACTGGCCGTCGCCTCGGGGACGGGCGGCTGGTTCTGCTCCTCGGGCACGGTCGTACTCGGCCGCGACTGACGCCACTCAGCGCGCCCGGCCCCAACCCCCGCTCTCGGCCCACACTCTCTCCCCGCCCCACTCCTGAGCCTGCGGTCCGACCGCTGCCCAGCGCTTTCGCATGACTGAACGCCGTGGTGGGCGCCTATACACCCCGTCTATACTCCAGCACTACACTGGCCCTCTATACACTCGCTATATACTCGCTATGTATAGTGCTGCACATGAAGATCAAGCGCATACGAACCGCGGTGACCGCTGCCCTCGTGACGACTGTGAGCGTGTCGCTCGCCGTGAGCGGCTGCGCGAAGGTCGACACCGTCTCGCCCGACGACGCACGCAAGGAGCCGGCGCCCCAGGCGGCCGGGAAGCCGGGCGGGACGGACTGCGGCGAGACCAAGTGCGTGGCGCTCACCTTCGACGCGGGCCCGAGTCAGAACACCCCGAAGCTGCTGGACATCCTGAAGAAGGACAAGGTGCCCGCCACGTTCTTCCTGCTCGGCAAGAAGCACATCGACCGCTATCCCGAACTCGTGCGCCGTATCGCGAACGAGGGCCACGAAGTCGCCAACCACACGTGGTCGCACGGCATCCTCACCGACCTGTCCGACGAAGAGGTCCGCGAGGAGATAGGCCGCCCCCAGCGCGAGATCAAGAAGCTGACCGGCACCGAGCCCACCCTGATGCGCCCGCCACAGGGGCGTACGGACGACAACATCAGCGAGATATCCAAGAGCCTCGGCGTCTCACAGGTGCTGTGGAGCGTGACGGCGAAGGACTACCAGACCACCGACTCGAAGCTGATCAAGAAGCGCGTCCTGGAGCAGACCGAACGCGACGGCATCATCCTGCTCCATGACATCTACAAGGGCACCGTTCCCGCAGTGCCCGGCATCATCAAGGCACTGAAGAAGAAGGGCTACACCTTCGTCACCGTGCCGGAACTTCTCGCCCCCGCGAAGCCGGTCCCCGGCACGATCTACCGTCCCTGAGGCCGGGGTTCCCGGCGTGGACTCCGCGAGACCGACGCGGCCTCCGCGGCCGGCCGCTACGTCGTCGGCGTGAGGCGCTGGTACATGATGTGCAGGCCCACGTAGCCGTGTTCGGGATGCAGGAAGCCCTCTTCCAGGGTCCCGACGATGTGGAAGCCCAGCGACTTCCACAGGGCGACCGCTCGGTGGTTGGTCTCCACGACCGCGTTGAACTGCATCGCGCGGTACCCCTCTTCGGCCGCCCACTTCAGGGCGTACTCGCCAAGGGCACGGCCCACGCCCTTGCGGGACGCCGCCGGGTCGACCATGAAGCTGGCACCGGCGATGTGCGAAGCGGCTCCCATGTGGTTGCGGTTCATCTTGGCCGAGCCGAGCACCGTGCCGTCCTCGTCCACGGCGACGACGGTGCGGGCGGGCGGCTCCAGCATCCAGATGTCGTGGCCCGCGCGCTCGTCGAGGTCGCGAGGGAAGGTGTAGGTGTCTCCCGCGGCGACGATGGCGCGGAAGAAGGGCCAGATGGCGGCCCAGTCGGCCTCGGTCGCTGTTCTGATACGCACACCCCACAGCATGCGCGAACCTGGGCCCCGCTCTCCAGCGAATTACGCGGCGCCGCCGTGCACCTACGCGCCGCGCCGCCGACGTCTCCGCTCACAGCCGTGCCGGAACACGTCAGCGCATGGCATGCCACGTCACGCCGCGCCACGTCACGTCACGCGGCTTCTGGCTTCGCGTCCCGCCGCTTCACCACTTCATGCCATGGCATGCCGTGTCGCCCAGCGGCTTGCCGCCTTGTAGCGCACCATTTCGCGGCGCACCACCTCGTGGCGCACCACCCCGCATCAAGGCTGACAGCGCCGGAATCACGCGGGCCGGAAGACCGGTACGGCGACGCCGCCTTCCCCTTCACCGCCACCCGTCACCGCCACGGTGTCGCCTGTTTCCTGCCTGCGGAAGTCCGCGCGGAGCGCCATGCCGACCTGTAGCAGCTCTTCCGGGCACCCGGTGATCTCGGTCATCATGCGTGGGCCCTCCGCGAGCTCGACGACGGCCGCGACATACGGAACACGTTCGCCGAAAGGGGGCAGGTCGTTGCGGTGTACGACGGACCATGTGTAGAGGGTGGCGTGCCCGCTCGCTTCCTCCCAGACGACGTCCTCGCTCCAGCAGCGGGGGCAGAATTCGCGCGGGTAGTGGTGCGCGGCGCCGCACCCCTCCGCGCGGCACCTGCGCAGCAGCAGCCGCCTCTCGGCTGCGGCCTCCCAGTACGCGCGCGTGAACGCGTCGGCCTCGGGCAGATCGAACCTCGGTGCCGCCCCCATCAGAAGAGCCCCCACGCGCTGTCGAGCGACCAGGTCTGCCAGCTCATCCCGAAGAGCGCGACGAGTGAGATGAGCGCCATCATCGCGTTCTGCCCCTGCTCGGCCCAGTCATGGATCATCAGGACGAGGTAGAGCAGATTGAGCAGCAGCCCGCCGATCAGCGCGACCGGGGTGAGGAACCCGGCGATCAGGCCGAGCCCGAGTGCCAGTTCGGCATAGACGACGATGTACGCCATGGCGCGTGGGCGCGGCTTCACCACTGCGTCAAAGCCCTTGGTCACCGCGCCCCACCGGTGCTTGGAGGCGACGTCGGTGGCCCAGGCGATGCCGGTTCCGCGTTCGAACCAGCCCTTCTTGTCCTTGTGCCGCCAGCTCTCCAGCCACCACAGCCCGAGCCCGACGCGCAGCACCGCGAGCCACTCGGCCCCACTGAGCCAGACGGTCTCCATGCCTCACCCTCCTCGAAACTTCCCGGGGCCCTCCGGAACTGTCCGGACGCGTTCGGAAGTGCCCGGAACCCGCAAGAGCCGGTACCTGACGCACCGACCCTTCCTGCCGCACCGGCCGTGCCGGTGGCAGTCGCCGATGCGCCGTTCAACTGACGGGGCGTCAGTTCACCGGAAGCACGGGGAGGTGCGCAAGGGGGCCGCGCGACTAGGATCGTCGGCATGCCCATGACGGATGACGGCAGCCCCGTTCATGTACTCGGTGCCGGGCCGGGCGGCCTTGCCACCGCCGCCGCGCTTCAGCAGCGCGGAATCAGCGCGGTCGTACTGGAGAAGTCCCCCTCGGTAGGGGCCTCATGGCGTGGACACTACGAGCGGCTACGGCTGCACACGACCCGCGCCCAGTCCGCACTCCCCGGCCTTCCCATCCCCCGCTCGTACGGGCGCTGGGTCGCACGGGCCGACCTGGTGCGCTACTTGGAGGACTACGCGGCACATCACAGGATCGAGGTCGCCACGGGCGTCGAGGTCGACACGGTCGAACGCAATGGAGGGCAGTGGGTACTGCACGCCAACGGAGGCCGACGGCTGACCACATGGGCCACCGTCGTCGCCACCGGCTACAACCACACCGCGTACATGCCGTCCTGGCCCGGCCGCGACACCTTCACCGGCGAACTCCTGCACGCCTCCCAGTACCGTGAACCCTCTCCGTACGCGGGCAAGGACGTACTGGTCGTCGGCGCCGGCAACACGGGCGCCGAGCTGGCCGCCGACCTCGCCAACAGCGGCGCCGGGCGCGTACGCCTCGCCGTCCGCACGCCCCCGCACATCGTGCGCCGCTCCACCCTGGGCTGGCCCGCGCAACGGAGCGCGATCCTGTGCCGACGGCTTCCCGTACGGCTCGTCGACCGGGTGGCGGCACGCCTGGCGAAGGTATCGGTGCCCGACCTCACCCCGTACGGGCTGCCGCGCCCTGAACCCGGGCTGTACTCGCGTGTGCTGGAGGGCGCGATCCCGGTACAGGACGTGGGGCTGATCAAGGCGGTGCAGGCCGGGAAGGTGGAGCCTGTGGCCGCCGTCGAGTCGTTCGACGGCGCGAAGGTGCAGCTCGCGGACGGCGAAACCCTCAGCCCTGAGGTGGTGATAGCAGCCACCGGGTTCCGGCGCGGCCTGGAGAACCTGGTCGGCCACCTCGGCGTGCTGGACGCGCGCGGACGCCCCCTCGCGCACGGGCCCCGTGCCCATCCGTCGGCGCCGGGGCTGTACTTCACCGGGTACTCCAACCCCATCAGCGGGACACTGCGTGAACTGGCACTCGACGCCCACAGGATCGCCCGCGCGGTGGCCCGCACGGTCGGCTGACCCGCACGGTCGGCTGACCCGCACGGTCGGCTGGCGGTGCCCCACCGCCGACCGGAGGGGGCGCACCACCGCACCACCGCAGCGCCGACCGTCCGCCCGACCGCCCCAGCACCGGCCCCAGCACCGGCCCCAGCACCGGCACCGGCACCGGCACCTGGCCACCGGACCACGCGCGTCCCGCACCGACCGCGCGCACCAGCCATGTGCCACCCGTACACCGGCCCAGCCCGGATCACGGCTACCGGATCACGGTCACCGGTCCGCGGCACCGGTCCGCTCCCGGTCCGGCACCGGGCACGGCACCGGCCCAGCAGCGACCACAACAGCGACCGTCGCACCGGTTCAGTACCGGCCCGGCACGGCCCAGCGCCGGCCCAGCGCCGGGCCAGCGCCGGGCCACGGCGGCGCCCCGGAGCCCGCGCGCCCGCCCGCCCCTCACCCGTCCCTGCACACCGCGGCCCGGCATCCCGGGTCGGCAATCACTCGCGCACCACTTCCTGACACAGCGTCAGTTGAGTAATCTGACACTGCGTCAGTTCAGTTGTGTCGGCCATCACACAGGAGTGGGCGAGAACGATGCTCGGATCGACTCACGGCACCCTCACCACCACCCACCGTTCAGCCCGCGTGCTGGCCTGCGGCGAGCAGGCGGAGGGGCTCGGCGCCGTTCACGGCAGAGCCGAGACCCCCGTCGACGACCTCGACGTCAGCGGACGTCCTCTGCACGCGCCCGTGCCCGACCTGGACCGGTTCTTCCGGCCCGAGTCCGTCGCCGTCGTGGGCGCCTCGGATGCCGAGGGGCGGCCCAACACCGGCATCACGCGCCAGCTGCTGGCCTGGGCCGAGCGGGTCGGCGCGCGGCTGCACCCCGTGCACCCCACGCGGCAGACGGTCTTCGGGCTGCCCTGCGCGCCCAGCGTCGCCGACCTGCCCGAACCCGTCGACCTCGCGGTGCTCCTCGTCGCCGACCCGTTGCCCGTGATCGAGCAACTGGCCGATACGAAGACCAAGTTCGCCGTGGCCTTCGCCTCCGGGTTCGCCGAGACCGGTGAGGAGGGCGCGGCAGCACAGGAGCGGCTCGCGGAGGTGACCGCTGACTCGGGTCTGCGGCTGCTGGGGCCCAACACCAACCTCAACGCCTTCGAACACTTCCGCGACGACCTCGAAGGTCCCGCCATCGCGCTGATCACGCAGTCAGGCCACCAGGGGCGCCCCCTCTTCACCCTCCAGGAACTGGGCGTACGCCTCTCCCACTGGGCGCCCACAGGCAACGAGGCAGACCTGGAGACCTCCGACTTCATCTCCTACTTCGCCACCCGACCCGAGGTCGGCGCCATCGCCGCTTACGTGGAAGGGCTCAAGGACGGCCGTGCCTTCCTCCTCGCCGCCGACCGCGCGGCGCGCAACGGTGTACCCGTCGTCGCCGTGAAGGTCGGCCGCACCGAGACCGGAGCCCGTACGGCCGCCTCGCACACCGGCAAGCTCACCGGCGCCGACACCACGGTCGATGCGGCGATGCGGCAGTACGGCGTCATCCGCGTGGACGGCCTGGACGAACTCCAGGACACCTCGGCCCTGCTGGCCCGCGCGCGCCCGCCGCGCGCCGAGGGCGTGGCCGTGTATTCGATATCCGGCGGAACCGGAGCGCACTTCTCCGACATGGCGACCTCCGCAGGACTCACCCTGCCGACGCTCTCGGACTCCAAGCAGACCGAGCTGCACACCTGGATACCCGACTACCTCAACGTCTCCAACCCGATCGACAACGGCGGTCACCCCGTGGGCGACTGGCGCGGCAGGAAGATCATCGATGCGATCCTGGCCGACCCGGAGGTCGGGGTGCTCGTCTGCCCGATCACCGGCCCGTTCCCGCCCATGAGCGACAAGCTCGCCCAGGACCTCGTGGACGCCGCCGAGGAGACCGACAAGCTCATCTGCGTCATATGGGGCTCGCCCGTCGGCACCGAGGACGCCTACCGCGACACACTGCTCGGCTCCTCCCGCGTCGCCACCTTCCGTACGTTCTCCAACTGCGTCACCGCCGTCAGCGCCTATCTCGGCCACCACCGCTTCACCCGTGCCTACCGCTCCCCCTTCGACGACGCACCCCGCACGCCTTCCCCCTCGGTCCGCAAGGCGCAGGCACTGCTGCGCCCCGGCCAGCAGCTCAGCGAACACGCCGGCAAGCAGCTCCTGCGCGCCTACGGCGTCCGCGTACCGCGCGAACAGCTGTGCACCAGCGCGGCCGGCGCCGTCCGCTCCGCCGCTCAGGTCGGCTATCCGGTGGTCATGAAGGCGTCGGCCCCCCAGCTCGCGCACAAGAGCGAGTACGGCCTCGTACGGATCGGGCTGACCTCGGCCAGCCAGGTACGGGACACCTATCGCGAGCTGACCGACATCGCCCAGCAGGAGGGCATCGAACTGGACGGCGTACTCGTGTGCCAGATGGTCGACCCGGGCGTGGAGATGGTCGTCGGCATCACGCAGGACGAATTGTTCGGGCCCACCGTGACCGTGGGGCTCGGCGGGGTACTGGTCGAGGTCCTGCGCGACTCGGCCGTACGCGTCCCGCCCTTCGGCGAGGACCAGGCCCGCGCCATGCTCGGCGAGCTGCGCGGCGCCGCGCTCCTCGACGGCGTGCGCGGCAGGCCGCCGGCCGACACCGACGCGCTCGTCGAGGTCATCCTCCGCATCCAGCGGATGGCCCTGGAACTGGGCGGCGACGGACAGTCGGGAGGGCTCGCGGAACTGGACATCAACCCTCTGGTCGTCCTGCCACGCGGACAGGGCGCCGTGGCACTCGACGCACTCGCCGTCTGCCGGTGAGAGCGCACCGGCTGGGGCCGCCGACGCCCGCACAGGGCCCTGGAGTTGGCGTTGGCCCCAGCATTGCCCTTGGCTCTGGTCTTGTCCTTCGCCTTTGATGGGGCCCGATACCGGGATCGGGGTCGGGGCCGGGCCAGGGCCCCGGACCGGACCAGAGGCCAGACTCGAAGCCGCCTCCGCGGGCCGGGCCACCCGCGAGGCATGGCTCGGCCTTGCGAGCGGGCCCGGCCTTGCGAGCGGGCCCGGGCTTGCGAGCGGACCCAGCCTTGAGACCCGGGCAAGGTCCAAGTGCGGGGCAGGACTTGAGCGCAGGTCCGGTTCCGCGGGCCGGTCCCGTCTTGGCGGTGGGCGGCAGGTGGCGCACCATGCGGGCGTGCCGTCCCCACGGGCCGCGCCATGTCCAGCACGTCCGTCCCGCGTACCGCACCCGGCGCGTCCAGCGCGCCGCCCGTTCCCAACGCACCGAGCACGCCCGCCCCATGGCGAACAGGAGCTTCCTCATGACGTCCTCCCCCCGTGAAGAACCCGTGGAGAAAAGTGTGGCGCACGCCACTGACAACGGCGTCTCGTGGATCACTTTCGACCGTCCCCACGCCATGAACGCCCTCACCTGGGACCAGCGCGAACGTCTCATTTCGCTGCTCGCCGACGCCTCCGCCGACCCTGCCGTACGGGCGGTCGTGCTCACGGCGCGGGGGCGAGGATTCTGCGCGGGCGCCGATCTGCGGGGCACCCCGGACGCGGGCCGTGAGCGTGTGGCGGGCGATGTGGCCCGCACCATCGAGCGCGGCGCGCAGCGGCTGATCGCCGCGGTACTGGACTGCGAGAAGCCGGTGATCGCGGCGGTCAACGGCACGGCTGCCGGCATCGGTTCGCATCTCGCGCTCGCCTGTGACCTCGTCATCGCCTCGGAGGAAGCCAAGTTCGTCGAGGTCTTCGTGCGGCGCGGGCTCGTACCCGACGGGGGTGGCGCGTATCTGCTGCCACGGCTGGTGGGGCCGCAGAAGGCGAAGGAGCTGATGTTCTTCGGCGACTCGCTGCCGGCGGCCGATGCCGAACGCATCGGACTCGTCAACCGCGTCGTTCCTGCGGCGGACCTGGAGAAGACCGCGCGTGCCTGGGCCGAGCGGCTGGCGGCCGGGCCCACCCGGGCGCTGGCGCTCACCAAGCGGCTCGTGAACGACTCGCTCGACGGAGGCCGCGCTCCCGCCTTCTCCGCCGAGGCGACCGCACAGGAGATCAATATGACGACGCGGGACGCGCGAGAGGGCGTGGACTCCTTCGTCGAGCGGCGTGACGCCACGTTCGAGGGCCGGTAGAGCGGGTGTGGCTACCCTGGAGAGGCAGGCGACTCCTCATGCGGGGTCAACCGGCCCGCAAGCCTTCCAATCTGACGGAGCATCAGATTCAATGAAGCCATGATGGGACATGCCGGTATGGCAGCGACCGCGGTGCGTTATCTGCGCGCGGTCGGCTCGTCCACCACGACCGCGACGTCCGCCGCGCCCGCGCATCCGCCGGACGGGGCCGCGGCGCCGACGGCGCTGCCGCGCCCCGACCTGCGCGCCGTACGCGACGGCGAGCGCGCCCCCGTCGATCCGGCCGTCTTCCGCCGCGTACTGGGGGACTTCGCCTCGGGCGTCACTGTCGTCACGGCCCCGGCCGCCGAGGGCGAGACGGGGCCTGCCGGGTTCGCCTGCCAGTCCTTCGCCTCCCTCTCGCTGGAACCGCCGCTGGTGTCTTTCATGGTCGCCCGCACCTCCACCACCTGGCCCCGCATCGCCCGCGCCGGGGTCTTCTGCGTGAACGTGCTCTCCGCCGCCCAGAACGAACTGTGCCGTGCCTTCGCTGTGAGCGGCGCCGACAAGTTCGCCGGAGTCACCCACGCCCCCGCGCCTGTCACCGGCTCGCCGCTGCTGGAGGGCGTGTCCGCCTGGATCGACTGCGAGATCCACGCCGTTCACACGGGCGGCGACCACCTCATCGTCGTGGGACGCGTGCGTGCACTGGACGCGCAAGAGGGAGACGGCGATCCCCTCCTGTTCCACCGCGGCAAGCTGGGGCGCTTCGAGCGCCTGGACGCGCCATAGGCGTACGTGGTCTCCGCGCTTCTGTACGTGAGCTGCGCGCCCGACGACGTACGCGCAGGACCCGTTCGTCACCACCCGTCGGCGCCCGTGGTCACCGCGCTACGAGTGCCCGTTCGCGGTAGTGGGCGGTGTTTCCCGTGACGCCGGGTGCGACGTGCGGCTTGAGCACCAGGTCCTCGTCGTAGTCGCCTCCGGCCTCGTGGCGGAACGCCAGCGGTTCCATGGTGGGGAGTTCGCGCAGGCGGCCCCGCAACTCCTCCTCGACCGGCGCGAAACCGTCCTCGGTGATCCGGTCGGCGCCGTACACCACGAAGGGCGGCAGGGCCTCCATGCCCGTGTACCAGAAGATCGCGTGGTGCAGCGGGAAGAGCACGTCGTCCATGTGGCCGTGGATACCCCGGGGGCCGAAGCCGGAGGGGCGGGCACCGACCGAGGTGAGCACCATGGCACGCTTGCCCGCGAGCCCTCCGTCGCCGTAGCGCCGGGTGTGTCCGTCCGGGGCCTTCACTCCGAACGCGAAGCCCTGTACCAGCACGCGGTCGAACCACCCCTTGAGGATGGCCGGCGGCCCGAACCACCACATGGGGAAGTGGAAGACCAGCGTGTCGGCCCATGCGATCTTCTCCTGTTCGGCCCGCACATCAGCGCTGAACCCGCCTCCTGCATACGCGCGTTCCTGCTCTTCGCCGACCAGTAGCCGCCCGATTGGCCGCCGGGGGAAGTCACCGGTGTCCACGGTGGGCTTCCAGCCCATGGAGTAGAGGTCGGACTCGCGTACCTCATGGCCGAGTCCGCGCAGTGTGCTCACTCCAGCGTCACGCAGAGAGGCGTTCAGGGAACGGGCTTCAGGGTGGGCGAAAATCCAGAGTGTCTTCATGCGTCCGATCCTGCGCGGACGCTCCGGACGAAACGAGTGGCCGTATGGACGACAAGTGCAAGGTTCTGGCCACACTCCCTGCTCCCCTCTTCACCACATGGTTGCCCGTAGCGGCTCAGACGCGACGGCGGATGATCAGTGCCATCAGTGCGGCCATCGCGCACAGCGCGCCCGCGCCCGTCCAGGCCAGGTCGTAGGTGCCGGTGGCGTCGCGCACGAGCCCGGCAAGGAAGGCGACGAGGGAGGCACCCACCTGGTGCGAGGCGACGACCCAGCCGAAGACGATGGCGCTGTCCTCACCGAAGTGCTCGCGGCAGAGCGCCATGGTGGGCGGCACCGTGGCGACCCAGTCGAGGCCGTAGAAGACGATGAAGAACAGCATCGGAGGCTGCACCGAGTCGGCGAACAGCATCGGCAGCACGAGCAACGACAGACCACGGAGCGCGTAATACAGCGCAAGTAGTCTGCGTGCGTCGAAGCGGTCGGTCAGCCAACCGGAGGCGACAGTGCCGATCAGGTCCAGGACGCCGATGGCCGCGAGCAGCGAGGCGGCGACCGGAACGGCCATCCCGTGGTCATGCGCCGCGGGGACGAAATGCGTGCCCATAAGGCCGTTGGCCGAGGCCCCGCAGATCGCGAACGTTCCCGCGAGGAGCCAGAAGACCCGGGTGCGTGCGGCGGACCACAGCACCGTAAGGGTGCGCCGCGTGGCGCCCGCCGGGTCAGCCACGGGCGCGACGTGGCCGACGGGCGCTCCATAAGGGCGCAGACCGACGTCCTCAGGGTGGTCCCGCATCAGCCAGATCACCAGAGGGACGACAAGTAGTGCAGCCCCGGAGACGACCAGTGAGGCGGTGCGCCATCCCGAGCCCTCCACAAGCAGGGCGACCAGCGGCAGGAAGATGAGCTGGCCCGTCGCGCTGCCCGCCGTCAGAATGCCGCTGACCAGGCCGCGCCGGGCGACGAACCACCGGTTGGTGACCGTGGCGGCGAAGGCGAGCGCCATGGAGCCCGATCCGATGCCGACCAGAACGCCCCAGCACAGAACGAGCTGCCACTGGGACTGCATGAACACCGTCAGGCCACTGCCCGCCGCGATCAGCAGCAGCGCGGTGGAGACGACCTGCCGGATGCCGTAACGCTCCATGAGTGCGGAGGCGAAGGGGGCCGTGAGCCCGTACAGCAGCACGTTGAGGCCGACGGCCGAGGAGATGGTGCCGTGCGACCAGCCGAACTCCTCGTGCAGCGGGTCGATGAACACGCTCGGAGTGGCTCGGAATCCCGCCGCCCCGACGAGAGCGACGAAGCAGACGAACGCGACCCACCAGGCGCGGTGTACGCGCGGGCGCCGCCCGCCCGCCACCTTCGGCGGACGTGGGGCGCCGACCCGGGCGTGCGGCTGAGAGGGAGAGCCCTTCGCGTGCGACTGGTGGGGAGCGTCCGGGGAAAGCGGCTGAGGGGAATCTTCCGGGGAGGCCGACTGAGGGGCGTCGCCCTCTGAAGGCGGCTGTGAGGGGAGCGTCTGAGTCACGCGGACCAGCTTCCGTTGCGAGCCCTCACCGAACGAGTGGCCTGAAGGTCACTATGTGCGAGGATCGGGCCATGACCGCTTTCACCCGCCCGGGGCTCCACAAGGTCGCCGTACTCGTGCGTCATGGTCTGCTGCCGATCGAGCTGGGCATCCCGCACTGCCTGATGGGCAAGGCACGTTCCGCGTCGGAAGAGCCGCTGTACGAGGTGGTGACCTGCGCTACCGAGCCCGGCGAGATCCGAACGGACGGGGACTTCACGATCAACGTGGCGCACGGCCCCGAGGCACTGGCCGAGGCGGACACCGTGATCGTGCCCGCGGCCCACGAGCGCGACGAGCCCTACTTGTGCGGCGAACTGAACGCCGGCCTCATGGACGCCTTCGCGCGCATCCGGCCAGGCACCCGCATCGCCTCCATCTGCACGGGTGCCTTCGTGCTGGCCTCAGCCGGGCTCCTGGACGGAAAACGGGCCACAACGCACTGGCGCTCAAGTGGTCGCTTCCAGCGCCTCTTTCCGGACGTCAGGCTCGACCCCGAGGTGCTCTACGTGGACGAGGGTTCCGTGCTGACCTCGGCCGGCATCGCGTCCGGTGTGGATCTGTGCCTGCACATGGTGCGCAAGGACCACGGCTCGGCCGTTGCGAACGAAGTGGCGCGCCGCACGGTCGTGCCACCCCACAGGGACGGCGGCCAGGCCCAGTTCATCCGCCACCCCGTACCCCCACCCGGCCTCGCCTCCACCGCCACAGCACGCTCCTGGGCACTCAACCACCTCGAACACCCCCTCACCCTCAGCCAACTGGCCGCACAAGAAACCATGAGCGTCCGCACCTTCACCCGCCGCTTCCGCGAAGAAGTAGGCATCAGCCCACAGCAGTGGCTCACCCAGCAGCGCACCGAGCGGGCCCGCACGCTCCTGGAGGAGTCCGACCTGTCCGTCGACCAGATCGCCCAGCGCTCCGGTTTCGGCTCGGCAGCCACCTTCCGTATGCACTTCCAGGCGAGCCTGGGCGTCTCACCGAGCGCCTACAGGCGTACGTTCCGCGCGGGCACGGTCCCAGGCGCGGGCACGGTCTCAGGCACAGACGCGGGCACGGACACAGACACAGACGTGAAAGCCGGTACTGCCCGTACCGCCGGTCACTTCGCCGAAACCGCCACACAACTCTGAGGAGGCGGCCGTGAACGCGACACCACAGGTCTTCACACACCCCCGTAGGCACAAGGTGGCCGTGCTGGTACGGCACGGTGTGATGCCCATGGAACTCGGCCTCGCCCACCAGGTGTTCGGCCGCGCGCAGACCCCGGAGGGCGAGCTTCTCTACGAGATCGTCACCTGCGCCGTGGAGCCCGGCGCCGTGCGTACGGACGCCGACTTCCCCATCCATGTGGCGCACGGCCCCGAGGCACTGGCAGAGGCGGACACCGTCATCGTTCCGGCGACCCACGAACCTGACGAGACGGAGACCACGGGGACGCTCCCTGGCCCCCTCCGCTCAGCGCTCGACCGGGTCGGCCAGCACACCCGGATCGCTTCCATCTGCACGGGCGCCTTCCTGGTCGCCGCCGCCGGCCTGCTGAACGGGAAGCGGGCCACCACACACTGGATGTCGACCGACAGCTTCCGCGCGCTCTACCCGCAGGTGCGCCTCGACCCGGACGTGCTCTACGTGGACGAGGGTTCCGTGCTGACCTCCGCGGGAGAGGCCGCAGGCATAGATCTGTGCCTGCACATGATCCGGTGCGACCACGGCTCGGCCGTGGCGAACGAAGTGGCGCGCCGCACGGTCGTGCCACCCCACAGGGACGGCGGCCAGGCCCAGTTCATCCGCCACCCCGTACCCCCACCCGGCCTCGCCTCCACCGCCACAGCACGCTCCTGGGCACTCAACCACCTCGAACACCCCCTCACCCTCAGCCAACTGGCCGCACAAGAAACCATGAGCGTCCGCACCTTCACCCGCCGCTTCCGCGAAGAAGTAGGCATCACGCCCCTGCGCTGGCTGACGCAGCAGCGCATCGAGCGGGCCAGACACCTGCTGGAGGAGACGGACCTGCCGGTCGATCGGGTAGCAGCGGACGCCGGCTTCGGCACGGCCGCCTCCCTGCGCCAGCACCTGCACGCGGCCCTCGGCGTCTCCCCGCGCGCGTACCGCCGTACGTTCCGCGCGGAGACGGAACGTACGGCGGCTGCCTGAGCGGTGCCACCAGTAGTCGGCACCCCGCGCCTCAGGTCGCGAAGTAGCGTGACCACCCGCTGCACTTGGCCTTCTTCGTCCATGAGGTGCAGACCTTGACCCGGATCGACCGCTCTTCGGGGTAGTGGCCTTCGACGACCCGGTGCTTCTTTCCCTTGCTGCTGAGCTTCTTCACCGAGTGACCTTTGACATGGACGACCGCCTTTGTCCAGCGGTCGTTGTTGTACTTGTCAAGGATCTTGATCCTGTCGCCCTTGTCGATGTACGTCACTTGCGTCACGTTCCGCTTCGAGCTACGGCAGTACGCGGCCGGCTCGACCATCACGGGCTCGCACGTGGTCTTCTTCAAGTGCGGTGCCGGCTTCGCCCCGTTGCCCGAATCCGCGACCGCAGGCAGCGCAGCGAGTGCGGGCGCAATGAGCACGCTCGCGCAAGCCACTGCAATGCGATTCCTGTGTACATTCATGGATGGCGTCTCCCGTCGGCAGGAATTCCGATGAACTCCCTTTGCCCCGCGATCAGGTCCAGTCCCAGTCACTCCAACCGGAGCACTTGGCCTTCTTGCTGAATGAGGTGCACACCTTGATGCGAACCTCCCTGTTCTCCTTGAAGTTTGCGTCGACGACCCTCAGACTCTTGCCCTTGCTGCTGTAATTCCTGACCTTGTACCCCTCGACCTTGAGCCTGACTTTCGTGGAACGCCCATTGCGGTAGCGATCCACGATCCCGATGTCGTCCCCGTCGGTGTCGAACCAGGTGAACGTCCGGTTCTTCTTCGAGGAGGCGCAGCCGGCTGTGATGTCTGAGTCCGAGCGGGTGTAGCACTTCGTCTTCTTCACTTCCGCGAGCGGCACCGCAGCGGCGCGACGGGGCGTGGGCGTATCGGCGGAGGCTGTCCCCGCGGCAGCGGCGAGCCCACCTGTGGTGATGGCCAAGGCGCAGGCGGCTGCGACGGCCTTCCCGTGTCGGTGTGTGCGGTGCTTCATGTGGCCCCCCAGCCGCTCCAGTCAGAGCACTTGGCCTTCTTGCTGAACGAGGTGCACACCTTGATACGCACCTTCTTGCCTTCCGTGTAGCGGTTCCCGATGACCCTGTGCTGCTTGCCGTTGCTGGAGAAATAGGCTTTTCCGCTCCCCTTGACGTGGAGCACCACCTTCGTCGACCGGCCGTTCCGGTACCGGTCGACGATGTCGACCTTGTCACCCTTGTCCATGTAGGCACCCTGCGTACGCCCCTTGGAAGGTGATGCGCACCTCGCGTACGGCTTCTGGAATGCCTCACACGTGGTCGACGCCTTCGGTGCCGCCGTCTGCGTAACGCCCCCGGCGTAGGCAGCGGTGGCGCTCGCCGTCAGGCCGCCGCTCGCGACCAGTACGGCGCAGGCACAAGCCACCGCATTTCCTGATGTGCGCATACAGTGGTTCCCCCTTTGTCGTGCCACGGGTCGAGGTCGGCACGCACCCCCCGCATCCCGGAATCCCGCAACGGACGCGGCAGAAACAGGATGCAGGGCGCCCCAGGGGCAGACCAGGACTTTCGGCGAGGCCCGAAACTGCCCTGAATGGGCCGCGATTGAACGGACCCGAAGCGCCGGCCCGAGGCAATTCCCCGTTTCCGCGAACGCTCACCGGAATGGCGTACGGGCCTCGCAGACGTACCCTCACGGAATCTCCGCGACCGGAACAACCGTTGGCGCACGGGCTGCAAGCAGCACCGGCGCTGGTCCGCGGACAACTCCTGGCAGCGGTTCGCGGCCGATTTCCGGAGGGCGGCCAACCCCGCGGCCTCTACCGCGCGTTGACGCCGAGGTCACCGAGGTGGCGCCCGGACAGCGCAGGCGGAAGCGGGCGGCGAACGTCGGCCGGCTCCCTGCCAGTCCAGTCAGCATGGGCCTGGGACCCGCAACGTGACGCCGCGCGGCGTCGCAAAAGAGGCGCGCGGCTTCCCGCAGCGCGGGCGAGGGGCGCCGCGTCCACGTCGGCCACGGCACCCTGACCGTCGGGACGGTCGTCACCAGGTCAGTGACCTCGTCCACGAGCCACAGCAACGCCCTAGTAGTCGGCACGCCCCGCCCCGGGGGCACACCCCGGGGCGGGGTACCCATCCGGCCCCTCGCAGAGGCGAGCGCAGCCTAGAACGTAAGCACCCCCCGGGCCACGCGCCCGTGGTGCGCGTCGTCCGCCGCCTTGTCGAAGTCCTCGATCGGATAGACCTCGGTGACCAGTTCGTCCAGCATGAGCCTCCCCTCTCGGTAGAGGCTCGCGTAGAGGGCGATGTCGCGCGGCGGCTGCGAGGAGCCGTAGCGGCAGCCGAGTATCGACTTGTCGAGGAACATCGCGGCAGGGAGGAACGACGCCTCCGCGTCGGCGGCGGGCATGCCCAGCAGCACCGCCTGCCCATGCCGGTCGAGCAGGTCGATGGCCTGCCGTACGAGCGCGGTGCTGCCCACGCATTCGAAGGTGTGGTCGGCCCCGTCGGGCAGGATCTCCTTGACGGCGGCCACGGTGTCGCTCACGGCGGAGGCGTCGACGAAATGAGTGGCGCCGAACCGCCGTGCCACGTCACCCTTCTCGGGGTTGGCGTCCACGGCGACGATCGTGGAGGCGCCCGCGATCCGCGCGCCCTGGAGGACGTTGAGGCCGATGCCGCCCACGCCGATCACCACGACCGTCTCGCCCTGGTCGACCTTCGCCCTGTTCAGTACGGCGCCGACGCCCGTCAGAACACCGCAGCCGATGAGTGCCGCCGAAGGGAATGGGATGTCTTCGGGGATCTTGGTCGCCTGTACGGCCTTGACCACGGTGCGCTCGGCGAATGCGGAGTTGGAGGCGAAGTTGTACAGCGTGCTCCCACCACGCGAGAACGGCCGGTCCGGCCTGCCGATCGCCTTGCGGCACATGGTCGGGCGCCCACGCGCGCACTCCGCGCACGCCCCGCAGTTGGCGATCGTGGAGAGCGCCACATGGTCGCCGGGCACCACGTGCCCGACCCCCTCGCCCACCGCCTCGACCACGCCGGCGCCCTCGTGTCCGAGGACGACGGGGCGCGGGAACGGAATCGTCCCGTCGATCACGGAAAGATCGCTGTGGCACAGGCCCGCAGCGCGTATGCCGACGAGCACCTCGCCGGGTCCGGGCGCGCGGACCTCCAGGTCATCGACGACCTGAGCCCGCTCGCCCTCCAGGATCACGCCTCTCATGGCACTTCCCTCACTCCCTCATGGCCGCCGGGCCCTGCTGGGCCCGGCGGCGGTGGCTCACGACGGCCAGACGACGGACTGGAGTTCGCTGTACGCGTGCAGCCCGAAGGAACCGCCGTCCCGCCCGACTCCGGACTCCTTGAAGCCACCGAACGGTGTCTCCGGGTGCCGCTGGACGGTGTTGATGCCGACGTTCCCGCTGCGCAGCCGGCTGGCGAGCCGCCAGGCGCGGCCGGCATCGCCGCTGAAGACGTAGTCGTAGAGCCCGTACGGCGTGCTGTTGGCGATCCGCACGGCCTCGTCCTCATCCTCGAACGGCAGGGCTACGACGACGGGTCCGAACAGTTCCTCGCGGGCCACGGTCATGTCGGGGGTGACGTCGGTGATCAGCGTGGGAGCGACATAGAAACCGCGGGGCTCGTCCGGACGCTCACCGCCGACCACGATCTTCGCGCCCTGCTCACGGGCGCCCTCGACATACGCCTCGACCCGGTCGCGCTGAGCTGCGGAGATGACGGGGCCGACCACGGTTCGCTCTTTCGTGGGATCGCCGAGTGTCAGTGCGGAAGCGTACTGTGACAGGGCAGTCACGAACTCGTCGTAGTGCGAGCGGTGTACGAGCACGCGCGTCGGCGCCGTACAGATCTGGCCGCTGTGAAAGGCCCAGGTCGAGGCGACCGAGCCCAGTGCTGCTTTGCGGATGCTGTCGCCCGCATCGTCCAGCACCAATGCCGCACCCTTTCCGCCCAGTTCCATGAGGGTGCGCTTCATGGTCCGGCCGGCCGTTTCAGCGATCTTCTTTCCTACGGAGGTGGAGCCCGTAAAGCTGATCATGTCGATGTCCGGGTGCGCGACGAGGGCTTCCCCCGTCGCGGCGCCGGACCCGGTGACGACGTTGTAGAGCCCGTCGGGGAGCCCGGCTTCCTGGAGGATTGGGCCCAACTCCAGGCAGGCCAAGGGGTCTTGGGGCGCGGGTTTGCACACGACGGCGTTACCCATGGCGAGCGCGGGCGCGATCTTGCCCGCGAGGTTCACAACAGGGAAGTTGTAGGAGGTGATGCATCCGACGACACCCATGGGACGGCGCACCGCCGCCGCACCGATCAGTCCGCCGGGCGCCAGCGCGCTCGCCCGGACGGGCTGGGGGGCGAGCGGCACGGTGTCCGGTTCCAGCGCGCCGCGCGCGTAGCGGCGGAAGCGGTCGGCCGCGGTGGGCATCTGCATCCCGCGCGCGACCTTGAGGGTGGCCCCGGTCTCGGCCTGGAGCAGTGGTACCAGCTCCGGTCCGCGTTCGGTGAGGAGTTCCGCGATCCGGTCCAGCACTCTGGAGCGCTCCTGCGGATCGGTGCGCGACCACTCCTCCTGGGCGGTACGCGCCGCGCGTACGGCGGCGTCGACGTCCAGGCTGCCACCCTCGGGGGCCCGCCCCACGGGTTCCTCGGTCGCGGGATTGATGACCTCGTAGTGGCCGTTTTCCGGCCGGCGCCAGGATCCGTCGATCCAGTGCCGGTAGGTCTTCGCTTCCGTCGTCACGTACGTGCCTCTCTCGGCAGGCCCAGCACCCGCTGGGCGAGGATGTTGCGCTGGATTTCGTCCGAGCCGCCGTAGACGGTGTCGGAGCGGGTGAAGAGGAACAGACGTTGCAGCGCGTCGAGTTCATAGGGGCGCTGGGGGGACCAGTCCTCCGGTCCGAGTGCGGCGGTGGCACCGCGCACCCGCATCGCCAGTTCGCCCAGCCGCTGGTGCCAGCCGCCCCACAGCAGCTTGGCGACGCTGGGTGCTCCCTCTTCGGTCCGGCCGCCCGGGCCGCCGAGGGTGCGAAGGGCGTTCCATCGCATGGTCCTCAACTCGGCCCAGGCGCGCACGAGCTGGTCGCGCAGTACGGGGTCGCGGTCGGCCGCGCCGGTGTGCAAGGCGAGGCGCACGACCTCGTCCAGTTCGGCGGCGAAGCCGATCTGCTGGACGAGCGTGGAGACGCCGCGCTCCAGCGCGAGCAGGCCCGTGGCCACCCGCCAGCCGTCGCCCTCGGCGCCGACGCGGTGAGCGGCCTCGGCGCGGGCGCCGTCGAAGAAGACCTCGTTGAACTCCTCCGTCCCCGACATCTGCCGGATGGGCCGCACGTCCACGCGCCCGGGCTGGTCCATCGGCACCAGCAGAAAGGAGAGCCCTCTGTGCCCTACGGAGCCCGGCTCCGTGCGGGCGAGCACGAAACACCAGTCCGCCTCGTGTGCGAGGGAGGTCCAGATCTTCTGGCCGGTGATGCGGTAGGTCCCGCCGTCTGTCCCGTCCCGTACGGCTGCGGTGCGTACGGCGGCGAGGTCGGACCCGGCGCCGGGTTCGCTGTAGCCCTGGCACCACAGTTCCTCGCCGCGGGCGACGGGAGGCAGGAAGCGGTGGCGCTGTGCGTCGGTGCCATAGGCGAGGAGGGTGGGAGCCAGGAGGTTCTCGCCGATGTGGCCGACGCGCCCCGGCGCCCCCGCACGGGCGTACTCCTCGGCCCAGACGACCTGTTGGGTGAGGGTGGCTTCCCTGTTGCCGTAGGCGCCGTGGGTGCGGTCCCAGCCGATGCCGATCCAGCCGGAGCGGCCGAGTTCGCGCTCCCAGCGGTGGCGCACGGGGCCGGCCTCGTGTTCGCTGCCGGGGCGGCCCTGACCGGCGGCCTCGGCGTACTCGCCGACGAGATGCGCCTTCAGCCAGGCGCGCGCGGCGGCACGGAAGTCCTCGTCCTCGGGGGTGAAGCTGAAGTCCACGCGTCCTCCTCTCCCGCGGTGCGGGGCGTGCCGCCTGCCGGGGTCACGCGTTGGGCCTGTCCTTCCTGGCAGCGGCCTCCGTCATCTCCTTGAGCCGCTCCAGCATCGGCATCGGGTCCGTCCCGACGGTGCCGGGGAGGAAGTCGGCGATCCGCTCGGGGGTCCAGGAGCCCTCCGCGTAGGCGGCCCGCAGCTCGCGGGGCTGCGCCCACACGGCGATCTTGGGCCCTGCGACGGTGTAGACCTGCCCGGTGATCTCCTGTTCCTTTGCGCGGTCGCTCAGCAGGTAGACGACGAGGGGCGCGACGTCCTCGGGTTCGCCGATCTCCTTGAGTTCCATGGGGACGTTGGCGGACATCCGGGTGCGCGCGACGGGTGCGACGGCGTTGGCCGTGACGCCGTACTTGTGCAGGCCGAGTGCGGCGCTGCGGACGAGGGAGATGATGCCGCCCTTGGCGGAGGCGTAGTTGGCCTGTGCGACCGAACCCTGGTGGTTGCCGCTGGTGAAGCCGATGAGGGTGCCGGTCTTCTGTTTGCGCATGACCGCGCTGGCGGCGCGGAAGAGGGTGAAGGTGCCCTTGAGGTGGGTGGCGACGACGGGGTCCCACTCCTCCTCGCTCATGTTGAAGAGCATGCGTTCGCGCAGGATTCCGGCGACGCACACAACACCGTCGACACGGCCGTACCTGGTCAGCGCCGTGTCCACGACGCGCTGGCCGCCGTCCATGGTGGAGACGTCGTCCGCGACGGCGACGGCCTCGCCGCCCGCCGCCACGATCTCCTTCACCACGGCCTCGGCGATCTCGCTCTCGGGGGTGCCGCCCTCGATGGAGACGCCGTAGTCGTTGACGACGACCTTCGCGCCCTCGGCTGCGCAGGCCAGTGCGACGGCGCGGCCGATGCCGCGTCCGGCGCCGGTCACGGCGACCACCTTGCCTGACAAGAAGTTCCCCACGTCGCGCCCCTTCCCGCGTTTTCTGACGGACCGTTAGATTCTTGAGCAGGCACCGCACGAACACAAGACCCACAGACAAGAGACCGCCGGCAAGGCCCGACGACAAGAGCCGTGGGCGGCACGCCGGTTCGGACATACCTGGGAGGACAGATGACGCTGCCGGCGGACAACCCGGAGTTCCGCGACATCGCCAAGCGCGTGAACAACTGGGGGCGTTGGGGCCAGGAGGACGAGATCGGCACCCTCAACCTGGTGACCGACGAAGTGGTGCGCGCCGCCGCGGCGACGGTACGCACCGGCCGCCGCGTACCCCTCGCGCTACCGCTCCAGCAGGACGGCGTCCAGACCGGCATGATCGCGGGGCGGGTGAACCCGCTGCACACCATGGTCGCGCTCAATCTGGAGCTGTTCGGCCCCGGCACCGTCGCGACCAGCGACGACGCGGTCACCATGGGGCTCCAGGCGGCGACCCACTGGGACGGCCTCACCCACGTCTCGCACGCGGGCAAGATCTACAACGGCCGCCCGGCCGACACCGTGACCGCGCACGGCGGCGCCGCCTACAGCGGCATCGAGAAGACCCGGCCTCTGGTCTCACGCGGCGTCCTCCTGGACGTGGCGCGGGCACGCGGCGCGGAGTCCCTGGCGGGCGACCACGCCGTGACTCCCGAAGACCTGGACGCCGCCGAGGAGTTCAGTGGCACACGCGTACGCCCCGGCGACATCGTGCTCGTCCGCACCGGGCAGATACGGCAGTACCTCTCGGGCGACAAACACGCGTACGCGTACCCGTCCCCCGGCCTGTCCCTGCGCACCCCCGAGTGGTTCCACACCCGGGATGTGGCGGCCGTCGCCAACGACACCCTGACCTTCGAGATCTTCCCGCCCGAGATCGAAGACCTGTGGATGCCCGTACACGCCCTCGACCTCGTCGAGATGGGCATGCTCCAGGGCCAGAACTGGAACCTGGAGGAACTGTCCGAGACCTGCGCCGAGGAACGCCGCTACGAGTTCCTGCTGAGCGCCCCGCCCGAACCCTTCACCGGCGGAACGGGAGCCCCAGTGGCACCGGTCGCGGTCCTGTAGTCCCCACGGGTGGCGGTGCGCGAATGCACACCCCGAGCACGGCACAGCGACCGCCACCCGGCTCCGGCGTTCAGGCCCTGCCTCTCGATGGAGGCCGACACCGGACCACGACCCGCACTCGCCAAGCAACCTCAGGCTTCTCGGCGTCCCCTCGCGACGAATCGCTCCACCCAAGGGTGATCAACCCCGCACGGCACGTCAACACCTGGTCTGGACTTTGGGGGCTTTGACCGTTTTGCCCGGCGCGTGTTCAGCCGAACGCGCCCAGCCTCAGCGCCTCGGGCAACAGGGGCGCACCGCAGGAGACGTCCGGGCCCAGCGCCTGACCCATGCCCGGACGGGCGCCCATGCCGGTCGTACGGCCGCTCGCGCCGGGGCCGAACTCATGGCCGGTGGCCGGGGTCCGGGGCGTCGTGTCCAGCTCGCACCACACGCGCTTGCCGCCGGCCTCGCGCTCCCAGCCCCAGCGATCGGCGAGCCCCGAAACGAGTTCCAGGCCGCGTCCGTTGGTGTCCTCGCCCTCCGCCTGGCGCCGGTGCGGGGGACGGCTGCTGGCATCCGCGACCTCGACCCGCACGGGGCCCGCGGGGCCGTACTGGCCGCCCTGGCCCCGCTGCCGCGGCAGAAGCATGCACAGCACAGCCGGACAACCTGTGTGCACAACCGCGTTGGTGACAAGTTCCGAGATCAACAGAATCAGTGTCTCGGCGAGCGACTCGTCCGCGTCCACACCGGCACCCGCGAGACGGGACCTCGCCCACCTACGGGCGCGCGCCACCTCCGTCGGATCCGGTCCGATCTCCAACTGCTCCTGAAGCACCTGCACCGCTCACACCATCCGAACTGGCGGACACATCGCCTCGCGTTTTGATGAAGTCACGGACTGTGACTTCGGCGAGGAACAGCATGATTGACTCGCCGTGACGACAACAAGCGCTTCAGGCATATTCCGGCGCAAAGGAGTAAACGCACGGCATACTGTGCGACGCCCGGAGCGGGGACTCGAACGGCATCGAGCGAACCTCCTGGACACCCTTTGTTCCATGGTCAACGGGGGTCGGCAGACCTCGCCCCGGCCCTTGGCCGACCATCTCGGAAGACTCATCTCGTACGCGCACCCGACGGAGCGTACCCGAGCGGAATGCCTTCTACCGCTCCAGGTGGTCACTTCATGGAAACGAGGCAATATCAACGCAGCGTAATCAAGCAACACCGCATTACCCGGATGAATTTGGACATCATCCGGCGAAACGGCGTTTAGAGCGCTGCTGCCAATTTGTCCTCAGCAGCCCCTGCCGTTCCCCACTGTTCGGCACGCAACCACGCCCGCTTCAGATGGAGGTGCACCTCGGCCTCCCAGGTGAAGCCCATCCCACCGTGCACTTGCAGACAGTCCCGCGCGTTGGCCACCGCGGCCTCGTCGGCGAGGAGCTTGGCGGCGAGTGCCTCACTCTCGTCTTCGGTGACCGAGGCGGCGTAAACCACACTTCTGGATGTTTCCAAACGGACCAGCATCCCGGCGCAGAGGTGCTTCACCGCCTGGAAGGCACCGATCGGCTGCCCGAACTGCTCGCGCGTACGGGCATGGGCGACGGCCATGTCGAGCGTCCTGCCCGCGCTGCCGAGCTGCTGCGCGGCCGTGAGCAGCATGGCCTCACGCCGCAGGCGCACGGGATCGGCCTGCAGTGATTCCCTGCCTGCGCCCGCCCGCTCCTCGACCCCGGCCTTCCCGTACACCCCGGCCTTCCGGCCCTTCCTGTCCTCCTCCCGGTGCTCGTCCTCGTGCTCGCGCACCTCCTCCCCGTCCGCGCGCTCGTCCTCCTCCGCCACCGCGTGCAGCGGCGAGAGGGGGTCGACCGAGCGCATCGGGCGCACCGTGAGCGTGCCCGGCGCCAGGGCGCTCACCGTCGTGCCGAGAACGAGAACGCGCGCGGAGGAGGACAGATGCTCGACGGGCGTACGGGCCTCCAGGTCGAGCGCCGTGACGATCACGGAACCGTCCGCGGCGCCCGGCACGAGACCGGCCGCCAGGTGACTCGCGACCAGCGGCCCCGGCAGCAGCGCGCGCCCCGCCTCCTCGAAGACGAGTACGGCCTCGGGCAGCCCCAGCCCGACACCGCCCTCCTGTTCTGACAACCGGAGCGCGAACAGCCCCGCCTCGCCCAGCTCCTTCCACAGTCCCGCGTCCAGCGCGGCGCCCTGGGACTCCGCTTCGGCGCCGTGCCGGAGCGCTTCATGGTCGAAACGGGCCTCCAGTAGTTCGCGCATGCCGCGTCGCAGCGCCTCCTGGTCCTCGGAGAGCCGGAAGTCCACGCCCGGTTCACCGTCCTTTCGGCAGGCCGAGGATGCGCTCGGCGACGATGTTCCGCTGGATCTGTGAGGTGCCCGCCGCGATGGTGTACGAGAGCGAGGAGAGCCGCTCCTGTGTCCACGCGTGGTCGGCGTCCAGGGAGCCACAGGCGCCCAGCACCTGCGCAGCCGCCTCGTACAGCTCCTGGCGCGCGTCGGAGAAGCGCAGCTTGAAGACGGAGCCGCCGACGCCGGGCACTCCCGTACCGCCCCGGCGCAGGGAGTGCTCGGCCTCGCTGACGTTCCACTGGGTGAGCCGCCACAGCGCGGTGAACTCGGCCTGGAGCCGCCCCAGTCTGCGGCGCAGCACGGGGTCGTCCCAGCGCCCGTTGTCCCGCGCCGTGCGCGCCAGGGAGCGCAGCACGCGCTGGCAGGCGATCACTTCGCCGACGAACGCCGTGCCCCGCTCGAAGGAGAGGGTGACCATGGTGACGCGCCAGCCGTCGTTCTCCTTGCCCACCCTGTTGCCGACCGGTACGCGCACCTCGTCGAGGAAGACCTCGGCGAACTCTGTCGAGCCCGCCAGCGTGCGCAGGGGCCGTACGGTGATGCCGGGCGCGTCCATGGGCATCGCGAGCCAGGTGATGCCACGGTGCCGGGGCGCCTGCGGGTCGGTGCGTACGAGGAGTTCGCACCAGTCGGCGACCTCGGCGTGCGAGGTCCAGATCTTCGAACCGGTGACCACGTAGTCGTCACCGTCGCGCACGGCGCGCGTACGGAGCGACGCCAGGTCGGAGCCGGCGCCGGGTTCGCTGAAGCCCTGGCACCACACCTCGTCACCGCGCAGGATGGGCGGCAGCCAGCGGCGGCGCTGTGCGGGCGTGCCCTCTGCCGCGATGGTCGGTCCCGCGTGCAGCTGTCCGACGAAGCCGGCGCCTACGTAGGGCGCGTCGGCGCGTTCGGTCTCCTCCAGGTAGATCAGGTGCTGGGTGGGTGTGGCGCCCCCGCCGCCGGCGTCCTCGGGCCAGTGCAGCCCTGCGTATCCGGCGTCGTGGAGCATCCGCTGCCAGCCCATGTCGTAGGCGCGGCGCCCGGGCCAGTCCAGCGGGTCCGGGCGGGGCGGCAGTTCTGGCAGCACCTCTGCGAGCCATGTGCGCAGCCTCCTGCGGAAGTCCTCTTCCTCCTGTGTGTGTCCCAGGTCCATCAGCGGGCCCGGGCTGCCTGGTACTGCTCCAGGGTGCGGTCGAGGTCCAGGCCGAGCATGCGGATGGCGTTGCCGCGCATCAACTTGTAGACCGTCTCGTCGTCCAGGCCCTTGACGTGGTCGAGAGCGACCTCCTTGGTGTGCGGGAAGGTCGAGTCGACGTGCGGGTAGTCGGTCTCGAAGGTGGCGTTGTCGCGCCCGACCGAATCCAGCGCCGAGACACCGTGCTTGTCACGGAAGAAGCAGCAGAAGATCTGCCTGTAGTAGTACGTGGACGGCGGTTCCGGGATCAGGTCGCGTACGCCGCCCCAGGCGCGGTGTTCCTCCCACACGTCGTCCGCGCGCTCCAGCGCGTACGGGATCCAGCCCATCTGGCCCTCGCTGTAGGCGAGTTTGAGGCGGGGGAACTTCACCAATACGCCGCTGAAGAGGAAGTCCATCATGGAGGCCATGGCGTTGTTGAAGGACAGCGCGGCCTGGACGGCCGGCGGTGCGTCGGGGGACGCGGCCGGCATCTGGGACGAGGAACCGATGTGCATGTTGACGACGGTTCCCGTCTCCTCGCATACGGCGAAGAAGGGGTCCCAGTAGCCGGAGTGGATGCTGGGCAGCCCCAGGTGGGTCGGGATCTCGCTGAAGGTGACCGCACGCACGCCACGCGCCGCGTTGCGCCGTACCTCGGCGACGGCCAGGTCGATGTCCCACAGGGGCATGATGCACAGCGGGATCAGGCGCCCCCCGCTGTCACCGCACCACTCCTCGACCATCCAGTCGTTGTAGGCGCGCACGCAGGCGAGCGCGACCTCCTTGTCGTGCGCTTCGGCGAAGGTCTGGCCGCAGAAGCGGGGGAAGGTGGGGAAGCACAGGGAGCCCTCCACATGGTTGGCCTCCATGTCCCTGAGGCGTTCCTTCGGGTCCCAGCAGCCGCGCCGCATCTCCGCGCGGGTGATGCCTTCGAGCGTCATGTCGTCGCGGTCGAAGCCGACGGCTGCGATGTTGCGCTTGTACGGGAACTTCAGGTCCTCGTAGATCCACCAGTCGGTCGGCGGCCCGTCGGGGTCCATGGTGATCTGGTACTTGCCGCCGACGTACTCCAGCTCGCCGATCCCGGCGGTGAGCGGCTGCGGACCGCGGTCGCGGTACTTCTTCGGCAGCCAGGTCTCGAAGAGGTGCGCGGGCTCGATCACATGGTCGTCGACGCTGATGATGCGCGGTAGTTCCGTCACCGGAGTATCCCCTCACCCATATCTGATGACCCGTCAGATAGAGGCTAGCCCCGCGACCTCTGGACCGACAAGGCGTAGCGGCCTACGCTTCCCGCACAATCTGACGGGACGTCAGCTCGGGAGGACGGCATGTCCGGTACCGCACACGCACTCGGCGCATCGCGCACCCTGTGGGAGCTGGTCGCACGCCGGGCCGCTCTCAGCCCCGGCGCACCCGTGCTGATCCAGGCGGCCGACGACCCCGCCGACGACAGAACGCTCACCTTCGGCGGGCTGCGCGACCGCGCCGAGCGCGTGGCAGCCGGGCTGCACGCGCTGGGTGTGGCCCCTGGGGACACCGTCGCCTGGCAACTGCCCACCCGTATCGAGACCGTGGTCCTCTCGCTCGCCCTGGCGCGCCTCGGCGTCCGCCAGACCCCCGTCATCCCCGTCTACCGCGACCGCGAGGTGACGCTCGCCCTGCGCGCGACCGGCGCCGCCTACTACGCGCACCCGGGACAGTGGCGCGGGTTCGACTACGGGGAGATGGCGGCGCGGATCACCGGGGACCTCGACCTGGAGCCACGCGCACTGACCGCGTACGACGCGCTGCCGGACGGCGACCCGGCGCTGCTGCCACCGGCGCCCGAGGACGGTACCGAAGTGCGATGGGTCTACTGGACGTCCGGTACGACCTCCGATCCGCGCGGTGTGCGCCATACCGACCGCAGCCTCATCGCGGGAGGCTCCTGCCTGGCACACGCGCTGCACCTGCGTACCGACGACGTCGGCTCGATCGCCTTCCCCTACGCGCACATCGGCGGACCCGACTACTTGGTGATGCTTTTGCTCTACGGGTTCCCCGCCGTGCTCTTCGAGAAGTTCGCGATGCCCGGCGCACTGGACGGCTACAGGCGGCACGGAGTGACCACGGCGGGCGGCTCAACGGCGTTCTACTCGATGTTCCTCACCGAGCAGCGCAAGCGCCCCGGCGCCCCGCTCATCCCCACCCTGCGCCTTCTCGCGGGCGGCGGCGCGGCCAAACCCGCGGAGCTGTACCACGAGGTCGTCGCCGAGCTGGGCTGCCAGCTCACCCACGGCTACGGGATGACCGAGGCCCCGATGATCACGATGGGCGCCCCCGACGACACCCCGGAGCACCTGGCGACCTCGGAGGGCCGGCCCCCCGAGGCGATGGAGATACGGATCACCGAGCCCGACGGCAAGCCACTGCCCGCCGGTACGGAGGGCGAGGTCAGGCTGCGCGGAGAGGCCGTGTGCAAGGGCTACCTCGACGACGCGCAGACGGCGGAGGCATTCGACTGCGACGGCTTCCTCATCACCGGCGACCTGGGGCGCCTCCTGGAGAGCGGCCACCTGGTGCTGACGGGGCGCACCAAGGACATCATCATCCGCAAGGGCGAGAACATCTCGGCCAAGGAGATCGAGCAACTGCTCTACGAGCACCCCGCCGTCGGCGACGCCGCCGTCATCGGCCTGCCTGACCGGGAGCGTGGGGAACGCGTCTGCGCGGTCGTCGAGCAGCCGGAGGGCGCTCCTGACGTCACGCTGGAGGAGCTGACCACGTACCTGCGGGCGGAGGGACTGGCCACGTACAAGCTGCCCGAGCAGCTGGAGGTCGTGAGCGCGCTGCCGCGTAACGAGGCGCTGCGGAAGGTGCTCAAGTACAAGCTCAGGGAGCGTTTCGCGTGACCGGAAAGGCGGACCACGGACGGCCACAGGCCCACCGCACGCTCACCGGTACGCACCGAGCGCACCGCCTGCCCAGGCCGCGTGCGGGCTTGTGCGTGCTCAGGCCGTGAGCGGGCCGGTGGCGGCGTGGGAGGACGTGGCGGCGTCCAGGTCGGGGTAGCAGTCGAAGAGCCGGCGCACGCCCAGCGCCGCCAGCACACGGTTGACGTGCGAGCCGTCCACGGCTCCCTGCGCCGGCAGGATCAGCCGCAGCCGCCCCGCACACGAGCGCATCAGCCGCCGCGAGGCGATCAGGACGCCCACGCCGCTGGAGTCGCAGAACAGGACGTCCGACAGGTCGAGCACCAGACTGTGCCGCCCCTCGGCCACCGCGTCATGGACGTGCTGCCGTACCGCGGGCGAGGTGACCAGGTCCAGCTCGCCGGAGACCCGGAGCACGGCCCACTCACCCCGCTCCTCCTCCAGCACCTTCAACGACACGCCCCGCAACCCCTTCGTCGTTCGCCTACAGCACTCGGCTGCCCGGCCGGCCCCTGCCGAAACTGGTCCCCAGGAACGACCTTATGTCGTCACCAGGTCGTACCTCCCGAAACCTCTGGTCACGCCCCCATAACTTCCGCAGCTCAGGCCGCTCCGCCCCCACAACTCCCCACAGAATCAAGCAGCCTGTGACGGAATAACCACCATCAGCAACCACGTCGGAGCGCACATTGCCGCAAAGGGGCATGCGTTGCCAGCCCCTCGCATTACATTCGAGGTGTTGACGGGCGTAACAAGGACGGGAGTTCCGGCAGCGGACCGGGCTCCCACCACGGAAAACGGAATCGAGCGGCGCCGAGGGCCGGGGAGCACCATGGCGAATGACACATCACCGCGCTGGGACCGGAAGATGCAGCAGCGCCTCGCCCGGGGCGAGGCGGCTGCGCTCGGTGAGCTGTACGACCGCTTCGCCTCCCTGGTCCACAGCCTGGCCCACCGGGTACTCGACGACGACGAGGCCGCCGACGCCGCCACTCGCGAGGTCTTCTCGTACGTCTGGGAGAACCCGCACGCCTTCGATCCCCGCGAGGGTCCGATGCGCTCCTGGATCGCCGCGCTGACCCAGCGGATCGCCACCGGCAGGCTGCGCCGGCGGCAGCGGGGCCACGGCCCGTACTCGCCCGAACAGGCCGAGCTGGTCGAGGAGAAGGTCCGCGCGGCCTCCACAGCGGCGCGCGCCGACTACATCGTGACCTCGATGCCCGCCTCTTTGCGTGCCGCGCTGGAACTCGCGTACTTCCAGCGCAGGGACTACCGCCAGACCGCCGAGCGGCTCGGCGTCACCGAGGACGAGGCCCGGCGACGGCTGCGGCTGGGGCTCCAACTGCTCTCCTCCGCCATGACACAGCCCACCGCCCCGCCACCCCCGGAGGTCGACGGCGCGGGCTCCTCAGACGGCGCAGGCTCCTCGGGCGGCGGCGCAGGCTCCTCGGGCGGTGTGGGCCTTTCGCACGGCCTGGGCTCGGCACATGGCGGCGTGGGCACCGCGCACGGCCTGGAGCGCCGTCAGTGAGCGCCCCACCGGGGCCGCCCCCGAACCCGGACGAGCCCGGCGTGCCCGCACCCCCGCCCATGCCCACAGGCCCGCCCATGCCCGCAGCCCCAGGAGGCGAGCCGCCCGCACCCCCGCCCACGCCCGCCGGATACGGGCACGGCGCGCCCGGTCCCGGTGGGCTCGACCACAAGGTCCTCAAGTCGCTGCTCGGCGCGTGGGCACTGGCCGCCTGCTCCGCCGAGGAGACGGCCGCCGTCGAGGCGCACCTCACGGACTGCGCCACCTGCGCGGAGGAGGCACTGCGGCTGCGGGACGCGGTGGGCCTGCTGCACGCCGAGGACAGCCTCGACCTGGATCCGATGCTGCGCACACGCGTGCTGGAAGGCTGCCTGGTACGGCGCCCGCCCCGCATCCCGGTGCCGGACTGGGCCGCGCCCTACGACGCGGAGACCGCGCGGCTCGACGCGCTGCTGCGTGACATGGCGGACGCGGAATGGCGTGCTCCGGTGCGGCTGCGCTGGTTCGACGGGGAGCGCGAGGCCGAACGGGACACGACGGTCGCCGGGGTCATCGGCCACCTGTTCGCTGTCGACGGACTGGTCGCGCCCGTACTCGGGCTGCCCGACCCGCTCCGCCACGGGGAGGGACCAGGCGGTCCCGCGCGGCGTTCACCCGGCGAGGCACGGGGTGCCGCCGCCTTCCCCGGCGAGATCTTCCCCGGCGACGTCGTTCAGGGCCCTGTCGCGCGTACGGAGGCGTTCTGGGCGCTCGATCCCGGCGAGCACCACACGGCGGCGGCGCGCGAGCTGTGGCGCGACCAGGGCCACGCGATGATCCGTCACGTCTCCTTCGCCGAGGGTGACACGGCGGACTTCCGGGTCTCCTACGGGGAGTTCGACCTGCCCCTGCACGACGCCTTCCTCGACCGCGCCTTCGAGTGCTGGATGCACGCCGAGGACATCGCGGACGCCGTGGACTATCCCTACGGGCCACCCGCAGCCGGGCACCTCAACCTGCTGGTCGACCTCGCGGCCCGCCAGCTCCCCGGCACCATCGCGGGCCGCCGCCGCGCGGGCCTCGCGCCTCCGCCCCGGAAGCTGGCCGCCGCCGGTGCGCCGGGACGGACACTCCACCTGGAGGTGGAGGGCAGCGGAGGCGGCCACTGGTACATCCCGCTGGACTCACCGGGCGCCGATGCCTCGCCGGAGGAGGAAGTCGCCCATGTGGCGCTGGACGGGCTGGAGTTCTGCCAGTTGGCCGCGGGACACGTACCGCCACAGGACGCGGCGGCCGGCCAGGACGGCGACAGAGAGGCGATCCGGGACGTACTGTTCGCCGCCGCCTCGCTCTCCCGCCTGTAGGGCGGCCGGGGGAACGCGCCGGGTCAGGTGAAGACCACGGTGCGCTGGCCGTTGAGCAGTACGCGGTGCTCGCTGTGCCACTTCACGGCGCGTGCGAGCGCCTGGCACTCCACGTCGCGGCCGACCGCGACGAGCTGCTCGGGGGTCACCTCGTGGCCCACCCGCTCGACCTCCTGCTCGATGATCGGGCCCTCGTCGAGATCGGCCGTCACGTAGTGCGCCGTGGCGCCGATCAGCTTGACGCCGCGCACGTGTGCCTGGTGGTAGGGCTTGGCGCCCTTGAAGCTCGGCAGGAAGGAGTGGTGGATGTTGATGATCCGGCCCGAGAGCTGCTTGCACAGGTTGTCGGAAAGAACCTGCATGTAGCGTGCCAGGACGACGAGTTCGACCCGCTCGTCCTCGACGAGCCGGAGCAGCCGCGCCTCCGCCTCCTCCTTGGAGTTCTCCGTGCCCTTTTTCACCGGGATGTGGTGGAACGGAACGTCGTAGGAGGCGGCCAGTTCGGCGAAGTCGGTGTGGTTGGAGACCACCGCGGCGATCTCCACGGGGAGCGCGCCGATCCGCGAGCGGAAGAGCAGGTCGTTGAGGCAGTGCCCGAACTTGCTGACCATGAGGACGACGCGCATCTTCTCCTCGGCCCTGTGGATCTGCCAGTCCATGCGGAAGGAGTCGCCCACGGCGGAGAAGCTGGCCCGCAGCTTGTCCACCGTGGTGCCGCCCGTGAAGTGCACGCGCATGAAGAAGAGGCCGGTGTCGTGATCCCCGAACTGCTGACTGTCCTCGATGTTGCAGCCGGTCATGAACAAGTAGCTCGACACGGCATGCACAATGCCCTGCTTGTCCGGGCAGGAGAGGGTGAGTACGAATTGCCCCGTCTGCTCGGATTCGGCAGCGGCGACGGGGGCGGGGTGCGACTGGCTCATGAACTCAAGACTGGCATATCCGGACCAGTGCCCCGCTCCGCACGGCGACGCCCGGCGTCATACGGTCCGGCGCCACGAAGCGGCCGTCGCACCGCCCGTGTCCACACCACCCGGCGGCGTCACACCGGCCGCCGTCACACCGTCCGCAGCATGATCGCCAGTACGTCCAGCGAGCGCGGGGCCTCGTCCGGGTCCTCGCCGTCGTTCGCGGCCAGGTACACATGGGCCTCCCGCGCGGCCCGTACGGCGTCGGGCCACGACTGGTGCTCCATGTACGAGGCGACCGGGGCATCGGCACCCACCTGGTGCATGATCCGCAGCACGCGCAGCACGGCGGCGTCCACGAGCGCGGCCTCCTGCGTGTCCCTGAAGATCGTGCCGACGTATTTCTCCGCCGACCAGTTGTCCAGCCACGTGTCCTCGACGAGGCGGTAGACGGCGTCGGTGACATCGCCGTATCCGGGGCGGCCGGTCAGCCAGCACTCCTGTTGGAAGGCCGGGTCGGAGAGCATGTGAAGCGCCGAGCGCACATTGCTGCGCCAGCGCCACCAGGGCACGTCATTGACAGGCATGCCGTCCATGGTGGTGGAACGACGCCCACGGCGGGAAGACTTCACGGAACCTTGCTGCATGGTCATCGACCATACGTTCCCGATGCCGGTACCCGCCGCTGCCCCGTCGGCTCCCCCGGTCACAGCTCGCTGAACTGCCGTTTCGTCAAGCTGTACTTCTGTGCCGTCGGGTTCCACAGCTGTGCCGCCTTCTTCTTGGCCGCCGTCGCGGCGCCGCTCGCACGGTTGCCCGCCACGGCCTTGCCGGTGCCCCTGGCCTTGCCCTTGTGGCAGCCGTGCTTCTTGGCCGTCTGGTCGGCCCAGCCCGCGTAGTGGTTGTCGGCAGAGGCGGAGGACTTCCATGCCTGGGCGAGCGCGGAGTTGAGCGAGGCGCTGTTGGGGATCTTGTCCGTCTTCAGCTCGCCCAGCCGCTTCACCAGACCGGTGCGCTGCCGCGCCGCGGCCCGCAGGTCCGTCGCCGCCTTGCCGAGCATCTTGCAGGACTTGATCCGCTCCACCGAACTGACAACGGCGGAGCGGCTGTTGTTGCTGTCGGCGAGAAGTGCGTCGAGCTTCTTGGCCTGCTCCTCGGCCGGATCGGACGCCGGGGGCGAGGACTCCTCGTGCCCGGCGGGCGCCGTGGAGGCGTCCTTCTTGTTCGCCGTGGGGCTCGTGTCGTCGCCGCCGGAGAGGCCGATACCCACCAGGACGCCGATCACGGCGACCCCCGCGAGACCCGCGCCGATCAACAGCCCGGGCGGCACGCGTCTGCGGCTCCGCGCGCGCTCGGCGCCCCGCCGCGCGGCCCTGCCCTGCGGCTCGTACTGGTCGAAGCCCTGGGCCCCGGTGAAGCCCGGCTGCTGCTGGCGCTCGTGCTGCTGCGCCGCCGCCTGGTTGAAGACCGGCAGGCTCTGGGTGGAGCCCGGGGAGTCGTCGGGCTCGTCGCGCGAGGAAGGCTCCGCCCTGAAGAGATTCTCGAACTCGGGAAGCGGCTGCCGCTCACCAGGAGGCGGCGTGCCAGGCCCCGTAGCGCCCTGCCCCGGCGCCCCCTGGCCGGGAGCGCCCTGTCCGGGAGCGCCCTGCCCGTGCGCGCCGGTGCCGCCGCCGGCGTCGCCCTCGGAGGGCAGCGGGGTGCGCAGCAGCGTCGCCTCAGCTTCGCCCGTGACCGGCGCCATGTACTGCGTCGCCTCGGAGTCCCCGGGGACCGGGGCTATGTACTGCGTCGCCTCGGAGTCGGCGCCCGCTGCCGGCGCCGGGGGCTGTGGCGGCAGCAGTTGCGTGCCGTCCTCGGAACCCGGCTGTCCCTGTCCCGGGCCCTGCCCGTGCCCCCGGCCCGCGTCCATGGCCATGCCGATGTGCTGCGGACCCTCGCCGGTGATCGGCGGGAGCATCTGCGTGGACTCCGAGTCGAGAGGCCGCGGCTGCTCGGGAGGCAGCGTGGGAGGAGGGGGCGCCGCGGGTGGCACGGCAGGCGGCACCGGTGCGTGGGCACCGGCCGGCGGGAAGGCGTGACGGCCCTGTGTGCCGTGCGCGGGCTGTCCGTACGCGGCGTCGGCCCCGGGCTGCGGCTGGGCGGAAAATGACTGCCCGTAGCCGCCCGCGCCAGGCAACGGCTGCCCGTAGCCGTCCGTACCGGGCGGAAGCTGACCACCGGGACCGGGGCCGCCGGGCAGCGGCTGGGACGGGGGCGGCCCGCCGATGCCGGGCTGCTGCGACTGCGGCGGCGACTGCGGCGGTGGCGACTGCGCGGAAAATGACTGCCCGTAGCCGCCCGTACCAGGCAACGGCTGCCCGTAGCCATCCGTACCGGGCCGGGAGTGCCCGTAGCCATCCGTACCGGGCCGGGAGTGCCCGTAGCCGTCCGTTCCGGGCTGCGGGAGCACGTGCCCGGCTCCCGGCACCATGGGCGCGTGCGCGGGGGGCGGGGGCGGCGGCGCCGGCGCCCCTTCGGGCGGCAACGGCTGCGACGCGGCGGGCGGCTGCCCCGGAGCGACCGGATGCGCCGTGTCAGGGCCGCCGTGTCCCGGCCCACCCGGTACACCGGCTCCCTGTCCGCCGTCCGTTGCGCCGGGCCCCTGTTCGCCCTGTACGGGGCCAGGCGCCGCTCCCGGGCCCCAGGGCTGCCCCCAGGGCTGCCCTGACGGCGGCTGCACCTGTGCCTGCGCCGCCTGGACCTGCTGCTGCTGTTCGGGAGTCCATGGGTCACCGTGCGCCGGCAGCACGACCCCTTCGCGCGGGGTCGTGGCCGCGGGCAGCTGAGGGTCACCGGGAGTGCCGGAAATCCCGTCCTGTCCGCGTCCGTTGTGCGTTGTCACCGAGACTCCTCGTTCGCATAGCTAACGGAATCGTCGGCTCACGCTACCGGTTCACACGGACGAGGGACTACGCCCCCAGAGTACGGAGACACCGTCTTCCCCTCATGTCCCTGCGAAGGGGATATAGGCCCTATATAGCAGCAGACTCCCGCCACTACGGCCGGTTCGCGGACTCGTCCCAGGCCGCCGGTTCGCAGACCCGGCCCGGGCGGGCCGGTTCGCGGACTCACGCCACCGCGGCCAGTTCCAGGCGGGCCGAGAACTCGCGGACCACGGGCTCCTCTCCGTACGGTTCGAGCCGCTGGCGGAAGTCGTCCAGATACTCGGCGCCCCGGTCCGAACGCAGCCCGCCCAGCAGCTCGGTCGCCTGCGCCCCCGTATGGCAGGCCCGCTCGATCTCGCGCTGCTGCACCTGTGCGCTCGCCAGCAGGTACAGCCCGATGGCACGCCGCCTCGCGCGCCCCTCGGGGTGCCCTGCGACGGCCTCCTCGGCGCGTGCCGCCGCGCTCTCCGCCTGCCCCAGGTCCCGGTGGCAGTGCGCCAGTTCGTCCGCCAGGTAGGCGCGGTCGAAGTGCGCGATCCATACGGGGTCGTCGCCCGAGCCCTCGGCGGCGTCCGCCGCGTCCATCGCCGTCAACGCCCGTGTGGACGCCGACTGACAGGCCCGCGCGTCTCCCATCAGGGCGTGCCCCCGCGCCTCGGCAGCGTGGAACATCGCCTCGGCGCGCGGCGTCACATGCCCCCGCGCTCCCTCTTGCGCCGCCCGCGCCAACTGTGCGATCTCACGCGGGTTTCCGAGGGAGGCGGCGAGGTGGCTCATGCTCGCGGCGAGCACATAGCCGCCGTACGCGCGGTCTCCGGCGGCCTGTGCGAGCCGGAGCGACTGGATGTAGTAGCGCTGCGCCAGACCGTGCTGGCCCGTGTCGACCGCCATGTAGCCGGCGAGTTCGGTGAGCCGCGCGACGGCGGCGAACAGCGCGCGGCCGACCGGTTCGCGGTACGAGCCGGCCAGCAGGCCCGAGACGACGCTGTTGAGGTAGTGCACGACAACGGGCCTGATGTGCCCGCTGCCGTAGCGGTGGTCCAGTTCGGAGAGCGCCTCCGTCATGGCGCGTACGGCCTCGACGTCGGCCGTGCCCACGCGGGCGCCCGAGGCGCGTGCGACCTGGGTGTCGGGCGCGGTGATCAGCCAGTCGCGGCTGGGCTCGACCAGCGCGGAGGCCGCGACCGTCGAGCCCGTCAGGAAGTCCCTGCGCCCCACGTCGCTCCGCCACAGCTCGCAGACCTGCTCGACGGCTCCGAGCACGGTGGGCGCGAACTGGAGCCCCACTCCTGAGGCGAGGTTCTTGCCGTTGGCCATCCCAATCTCGTCGATGGTGACCGTGCGGCCCAGTTTGCGGCCCAGCGCCTCGGCGATGATGCCGGGAGCGCGCCCGCGCGGCTGCTGGCCCCTGAGCCAGCGTGCGACAGAGGTCTTGTCGTAACGGAGGTCCAGTCCGTGCTCGGCGCCGCACATGTTCACGCGGCGCGCGAGTCCCGCGTTCGAGCACGCGGCTTCCTGGATGAGCGCTTGCAGCCGTTCGTTGGGCTGCCTCGCGACGAGCGGCCTCGCGGCCATGTGATCCCCCTCTGGATGAAGGCTATGCATGATCACTGCCCAGCGCATATGCCGTGACTCTGTATAAATCCCACCCTTCACAGCACAATGCGCCTGAGGGGATCTACCCACCCAAGGCCCCCCGTCTGCGCACGCGCCCCCACACATGCACCCATGCGCCGTTCCGCGCGCGGGCTGACCCCGGCCGTGTGACCCGTCCCTCCGTCCGCCGGGTGCGTACTCCCTCGGCGGGTGCCTACTCCGGCGACGGAGAGGTAACGATGCACCTCTCCCGGCGCCGCAGGCGCCCCGTAACCCTTGCCGGATGCGAAAGTTGTGATGGTCGTGGAAGCCACCATCGAAGTCACACGTGGAGTTACAACGAGCGCGCACTCCCCTCAGCAGCGGTCACAGTCCCTACTCGAACACGCGGTGCGCTACGCCCAGGAGCGCGCCTGGGACGTCTTCCCCGGTACCTGGCTTGAGGCGGTGGACGGCGTACCGCGCTGCGTCTGCGGTGCTTCCGGCTGCGCGGCGCCCGGCGCGCACCCCACCAGCTCCGACTGGGCGGGCGAGGCCACCGGCAGTGCGAACACCGCGCGCCGGATGTGGACCAGCGAACCCCGCGCCTCCGTACTGCTGCCCACGGGCCGCGCCTTCGACGCGCTTGAGGTCTCCGAGGCCGTCGGCTGTTTCGCGCTGGCCCGGCTGGAACGCATGGAGCAGTCCCTCGGCCCCGTCACCTTCACCCCCGACGGCCGGATGCACTTCTTCGTCCTGCCCGGCGCCACGGCCAAGGTGCCGGACACCGTACGCAGGCTCGGCTGGTCACCCACCTCGATCGACCTCTCCGCACGGGGCGAGGGCGACTGGGTGGCGGCGCCGCCCAGCAGGCTCGGCACACGTGGCTCCGTGCAGTGGGCACGCCAGCCGACGGCGGCCAACCGCTGGCTGCCGGACGCCACCGAACTGGTCCCCGCGCTCGCCTACGCGTGCGGTCGCGAGGCCGCCGCCTCCCGGGAGCGCTGAGTACGGGCGGTCACAGCCGGCCCAGGACTGCGGCCTACCATCGGGAGCCCCAACACGCGCAAGACGAGAGGGGCCGGCCGATGGCAGAAACGCACGCCGTATCCGTACGAGGGCTGTGGAAGTCGTTCGGCGACCACGTCGCTGTCGCGGGCATCGATCTGGACCTTCCCGCAGGGCAGTTCATCGGTCTCGTAGGTCCGAACGGCGCCGGCAAGACCACCACCCTCTCCATGGTGACCGGGCTGCTGCGCCCCGACGCCGGCACCGTCGTGATCGGCGGGCACGACGTGTGGAAGGACCCCGTAGCCGTCAAGTCCCGTATCGGCGTGCTCCCCGAGGGGCTCCGCCTGTTCGAACGGCTCTCAGGGGCCGAACTGCTCACCCACATGGGCGCGTTGCGCGGCATTCCGGCTGACGAGACCGAGCGCAGGGCCGGGCAGCTGCTGGAGGTCCTCAATCTGTCCGGGGCGCAGCACAAGCTCGTCGTCGACTACTCGACCGGCATGCGCAAGAAGATCGGTCTGGCCACGGCGCTGCTGCACAACCCCGAAGTCCTCTTCCTGGACGAGCCGTTCGAGGGCGTCGACCCCGTCTCGGCGCAGACCATCAGAGGCGTACTGGAGCGCTACACCCGCTCCGGCGCGACCGTGGTCTTCTCCAGCCATGTGATGGAGCTGGTGGAGTCCCTGTGCGACTGGGTCGCCGTGATGGCGACGGCGCGCATCAGGTCGCACGGCCCGCTCGACGAGGTGCGCGGGGACGCTCCGACTCTCCAGGACGCGTTCCTCACGCTGGTCGGCGCGCAGGGCCGCCCGGCGGCGGGCGACGCGCTCGACTGGCTGGGAGGCGGCGCCCGATGACCGTGCCGAGCGCCACACCCCATGCGGCGCCGACGGCGGTCACCTCGACCTTCGTACGGCTGAAGCTGGCGCTGCTGCGCAACGGGCTGCGCCAGTCCACCGGGAGGACGTTCTTCTTCGTCACCTCCGTCGTACTCGCGCTGCTGATGGGCGCGTTGCAACTGCTGGGCCTGCTCCTGCTGCGGGGGCACGAGCAGGCGTCGGCGGTCGCGGTCACGTTGAGCTCGGTACTGGCCCTTGGCTGGGCCGTGGCCCCGCTGTTCTTCCCCGGCGGGGACGAGACGCTGGACCCGGCGCGGCTGGTGATGCTGCCGCTGCGCCCGCGCGGGCTGGTTGCCGCGCTGCTGACGGCTTCACTGGTGGGTATCGGGCCGCTGTTCACACTGGTGCTGGCCATCGGCGCCGTGGCCTCCCTCGCGCACGGGGCTGCGGGCTGGGTGGCGGCCGTGCTCGCGCTGCCGCTGCTCGTGCTGGTCTGCGTGACCCTGGCGCGCGCCGTCGCCGCTGCCAACGTCCGCCTGCTCAACAGCCGTAAAGGCCGCGACCTGGCGCTGCTGAGCGGTCTGCTCATCGCGCTCGGCGCCCAGTTCTTCAACCTCGGGGCCCAGAAGCTCTCCCAGCCGGGCGGCCTCTCGGCGCTGGAGCCCGTGGCGCGGGTGCTGAACTGGCTGCCGCCCGCCTCGGCCGTGCACGCCGTACGCGCCGCGAGCGAGGGCTCGTACGCGGTCGCCGTGCTTCAACTCGCCCTCGCGGGCGCGGCCCTGGCCGCGCTGCTGTGGTGGTGGCAGCACACGCTGACCCGGCTGATGACCTCGCCCGACGCCTCCACCTTCCAGGCTGCGACCGGCCCGGAGAAGCGGCGTGGCACCCGTCGCGGCCCTGCCTCGCTGCTGCCCGAGGGGCGAACAGGTGCCGTGATACTGCGCACCCTGCGCTATGCGTGGCGTGACCCCAAGACGAAGGTGGGCTGGGCCTCTTCGCTCGGCATCGGCCTGCTGCTGCCCGTGGTGCTGGCGCTCCAGGGCACGGGCAGCCCGTACAACGCGTGCTGGGCCGCCGGGCTGCTGGGGCTCCAGATGTACAACCAGTTCGGGCAGGACTACTCCGCCTTCTGGCTCGTCGCCTCCACGGTGTCCACCGTGCGGGACGCCTACGTCGAGCTGCGCGCCCGGCTGCTCGCCGTGGCACTCGTCGCCGTCCCCTACGTCAGTGCCGTCGTGCTGCTGTCGGTCGTACTCCTGGACGCGTGGGGCATGTTCGCCGAGGTACTGGGGATCTCCGTCGCGCTGCTCGGCGCACTGCTCGCCACGGGCACGATGGCGTCCGTCTTCTTCCCGTACTCCATCCCCCAGGACGACGGCCGGCGCAACATCGCGCCCGGCCAGGGCTCGATCGCCTACGTCAGTCTCCTCGGCGGCATGGTGTGCGGCGGGCTGCTGTCGGCACCGATGATCGCGCTGGCCGTCTGGCTGCACATGAGCGGCGGACAGACGTGGGTGCTGCTGCCCGTGGGCGCCGTCTACGCGCTGGCACTGCCCGCGCTGACCCTGCGCCTGGCCGCACGGCGCACGGCAGCCCGGCTCCCAGAGATCCTGGTGGCGGTCAGCAGAGGCTGAGATCCAGAGGCTGGGCGGCGAAGCCGGGTTCCGGAGGCTGAGGCGAACGGAGGCGGAGGTTCGGAGACCGAGGCGCGCCGGGCTGAGGCTCGGAGGCCGAGGCGGAGGCTGAGGTTCGGATGCCGGGGGGGCAGGAGGCCGGGGTACGGCGGCCGGGTTCAGCTGCCTGCGGGGAGCGCCGCCTGGAGGAAGGGCTCGACGACCTTGCGCCAGTCCTCCGGCTGGTCGTAGTGGATGAGATGGCCGGCCTCCGGCACCTCGGCGTAGATGCCGCGCGGCAGCACGCGGACCATCTCCTGCGCCTCGGCGCGGCCCAGTTCACCGTCGATGCCGCGGACGACGAGGGTGGGGCAGCGCACCTGCGCGAGGTCGTCCCAGTGCGCGTCGTAGACCCACGTCTCGCGGACCCGCATCATCTGGCGCGGGGAGAAGACGGGCCGCCAGCCGTCCGCGCGTTCGGCCATGACCTCGGCGAAGAACTCTCCGCGCGAGGGCTTCGAACGCTCCAGTACGGGGTCGTCCTCGCCGAACCACTTGCGTACGTCCCCCAGCGTCGCGAAGGGGACGGGCCAGGACTTGAACCACTCCTCCCACTCGCTCTGGGACTGCTCCCCCAGCGCGGAGGCACGCATGTCGCTGATGACGAGGGCCTGGACCAGGTCGGGGCGCTTGGCCGCGAGTTGCCAGGCGGTAAGGGCTCCCATGGCGTGCCCGACGAGGGCGACGGGGGCCAGGCCGAGCTGTTCGATGGCGGCCTCCGCGTCGGCGACGTACGCCTCGCGGTCGTAGGGCCCTTCGCCTGGCTTGTCGCTGCGGCCGTGGCCCCGCTGGTCGAGGCCGATGGCCCGATAACGCCCCGAGAGCCAGCGCGCTGTCCCGGCCCAGTGCGAGGCACGTCCCATCAGGCCGTGCAGTAACAGCACGCCCGGTGGTTTCTCCTGGCTCCGCGGCTCGGGCACCGGGGCGGGTTCGCGGTCGGCCACGCGCCCGGGACCACCCTTGGGCGGGTCCGCGAACTCCCAGGCAGCCAGCCGGATTCCACCTACGCCCGTCACGTTGATCCGTCGCACCATGCGTCCTGGCACCCCCACTCCCTCTGACCGCTGCGTCACCCTATCGAACTTCTATTCGAACACTCTGGTCCCGCGGCGAACACCCCACCTTCGAGTGACATGGCGCCAGGGTTGTGTGCCGCGCCCACGGGGAGACAGGAACCGGGAGGGGGGCAGACCCTGAGAGCTCGGGGCTCCGGGTCGCCACGGGGGGGGACATGGGGAGGCGGGGCCCCGGCGGATGTTGGCGCCGGGGCCTCTGCCGTGCTCCGGCGCCGTCATGCGCCGCGCATCACTCAGCGGGAACAGCATCGACGGCTCCCCTCCCGCCCCTGCACACCTCAGCGCGACCGGTCCCCTGGGCGCGCTTTCCCTACCAGCGACAGCGTCGCACGGTGCGCGCACGGTCGCTCGCGTTCCGGCAACTCTGATACCGGCTGGGCCAATTGGGAAGGTGCGGCGCGTGATACGCACCGCATCCCACGATGCTCGACGGAATCCGCGCGCCCTCAGCGCTTGGCGACGAAAACGTGCGCCGCGACCTCTGAGCCCAGCTCCGCCGCCTCGCCGCTGCTGCCGACCTGCACGCCGCCGGCCGCACCCGCGTTCACACTCACCACGGCGCCCGGCTGCACGCCGGCCCGCCGCAGCGTGTACATGAGCTGCGCGTCCATCTGGATCGGCTCGCCGATCCTGCGCACCACGACCGTCTTGCCTTCGCCACCGGGCTCCAGCTCGCTCAGGCTGACCAGCCCGGCGTCCAGGAACGGGTCGGCCTCGGCCTTCTCGCCCAGCTCCTCAAGGCCCGGGATGGGGTTCCCGTACGGCGACTCGGTCGGATGCCGCAGCAGGTCGAGGACGCGTCGCTCGACCGCCTCGCTCATCACGTGCTCCCAGCGGCACGCCTCCGCGTGCACCTGCTCCCACTCCAGGCCGATCACGTCGACCAGGAGACACTCGGCCAGCCTGTGCTTGCGCATCACGCGCGTGGCCAGCTGCCTCCCGTCGGCCGTCAGCTCCAGATGCCGGTCGCCCGCGACCGTGACCAGCCCGTCCCGCTCCATCCGGGCCACGGTCTGGCTGACCGTTGGCCCGCTCTGATCGAGGCGTTCGGCGATGCGGGCACGCATCGGGACCACACCCTCCTCCTCAAGCTCCAGGATGGTGCGGAGATACATCTCCGTGGTGTCGATGAGTCCTGACATGCGTAGCCCCTAGTCAGCTGGTGCGGTGGCCCTGGCACCAATTCTGACGCATCGCACTGACAACCGTGCCGCGCCCGACGAGACGGGGTACTGACGCCGGGTCCCGGTATTGACACGGGAAAGGTCCAGACCTCACCGTGATCGCGTCAATACAGGCGCCGGCACGTGCGAAAAGACAGCGCCGAGGACTGCGGTGAAGCCTGCGACGGCACTCAGCCGCAACGACCCGAGGGACCACGGGATGAGCGAGAAGACGCTGGCTGGGGACTTCTTCGACGCCGCGATCGGACTGCTGAGGCAGGTCAGGGACGCGGAGGCGAAGAATGTCGAGGCCGCGGGGACCATGCTCGCCGAGGTGATCGCCGACGGCGGATGCGTCTGGGCCTTCGGCGCCGGGCACTCCTCGCTGCCGGCCCAGGACACCGTCTACCGCGCGGGCGGCCTCGCCGTGATGAACCTCCTCAACGTGCCGGGTGTCACAGGCGTCGACGTCCGGCCTGCCACCCTCGGCAGCGCGCTGGAGCGCGTCGAGGGGCTCGCGGCTGCCTCGCTCGACTCCAGCCCGGTGCGCTCGGGGGACCTCCTGATCGTCATCTCCCTGTCGGGGCGCAACGCGCTCCCCGTGGAGCTGGCCCTCAACGCCCGGGCGCTCGGCCTCAAGGTCATCGGCCTGACCTCGGTCGCGTATGCGGAGGGCACCCGCTCCCGGCACACCACAGGTACGTTCCTCAAGGACCACTGCGACCTCGTCATCGACAGCCGTATCCCCGTGGGCGACGCCGAGCTGACGGCCGAGGGCATCGAGGCGCCGTTCGCGCCCGCCTCCACCGTCGTGACCAGCGCGCTGATGCAGGCCGTCGTCGCCACCGCAGCGGGTGAACTGGCCCGCAGGGGCATCGAGCCCCCCATGCTGCGCTCGGGGAACGTCGACGGCGGTCACGACTGGAACGCACGCGTCATGGAGGAGTACGCGGACCGGATCTTCTACTCCTGACCCGTCCGTCCCCGCCGTCCCGGCCCGATACCGCAGGAACCGCCCGCCGTGGCCGCGCGCGTGCCCCTGTCCGTGGGGGCGGCCTCACTTCCCGATCGCGTCCGCCAGGTCGGCGGCTGCGGACACGTGCGCGGCGATCTGCTCGGCGTAGACGGCGTCCGTACGGTCGAACGGCCGGTGCCCGGCGTCGCGCAGGAACGTGACGATCCCCAGCGTGCGCCCGCGGCTGCGCAGCACCGTGCACAGACCGTGCGCCGTGCCCTCGGGCCACTTGCGGGCCTCGGCCCAGCCCTCGGGTGCGGGCGGGCCGCTCGCACTGGCTCGGACCGAACCGCAGCGCGCGTACGCCTGGAGCGCCGGATGCCCCTCCGCGTACGCCACGGGGATGCCGCTGTCGGTGCCCGGCTCGATGAGCGGGGGGCGGCCACGGACGGCTGTCGGTGTGAGGACGGCGCGTACGAGACGCGGGTCACCTGGCGGAAGCGCGTCCAGACCCGCGTCGGAACCGGAGACGGGTTCGGGCCCCGGATCGGCCGCGAGGTCCAGCAGGGCGTGGTCGGCGAACCCGGCGAGCGCGAAGTCCAGATGGACGCGGGCCGCCTCCAGCGGGTCCTCGCACTCCCCAGCGGCGCGCACGGCCCGGTGGAGCTGCCTGTCGCGGAAGCGCAGCCGTGCCGCTTCCCGCTCGGTCTGCTTGTGCTCGGTGGTGTCCTGGAAGAGCCAGGCGACACCCAGCGGAACCGGCTCCTCGGCCAGCGGTGAGGCCAGCCGCAGGAACCCGCTGCGCCAGCAGCACCTGCGCCCCGCCTCCTGGGACGCTTCCCCTCCTGCCCCCTCGGGCCTGTCGGCCGAACCGCCTCTGCCGCCGGGCCCGCCGCCCCCGTTGCCGCCCTCTCCCCCGCTCCCGCCGCGTACGCCCGTGCCCTCGGCGCCTGTCGGCTGCCGGCCGCGCAGCGTCACCCATATCTCGGCGGGCGCGGGAGGTGCGCCCTCGCCCAGCACATGCTGGAGCGCGCCCTCCAGCTCCTCGACGCCCTGCTCCAGCAGTTCGCCGAGCGGGCGGCCCAGCAGGGCCGCGCGCGAGGAGACCTGGAAGGCACGCGCCGCGTACGCGTTCACGACCGTGGGGCGCAGGTCGGCGTCGACGAGGACGACGCCCCAGGAGGCGTCCTCAAGGAGCGCCTCGCTCAGGGCGATCGAGCGCTCCAGGTCGATCTGCGCGTGCACCTCGCTGAAAGCGCAGTAGACGCCCATGGGCCTGCCGTCGGCGCCGCTGACGCCTGAGGACTGGATACGGACCAGCACCCGGCCGCCGTCCTTGGTCAGCAGCGCGAACTCGTGCACCTGCCGTCCGGGGGCGCGCATGGCGCCCATCAGCTGCCCCTCGACCTCCTCGGCGTCAGCTGCCCGTACGGCCCAGCCCGCCAGGCCCTGCCTGCCGACGGCCTCGTCCTGTGTCCAGCCGAGCATGCGCTCGGCCTCCCGGTTCCAGTGGGTGACGACGCCGTCGGCGTCGAAGGCGCACAGCGCGGCGTCCATGCCGTCGAGCAGTGCGGCGAGAAGGAGTTCGTCATCGGCTCCGCCGCCGTCACCGTCCGAGGACGACGCGGAGTGGGTCTTGGATCGAGCCGCCACCTCGGCACCCCCTGCTTGCTCCGACTGCGGAACGCCACCGCGTGTGTACGGATCATTCAACTCGAACGTGACCCAGCACACACCGGGTTCGGGAAAATCGTTGTCGCCCCGAAATTCGATTGCACGCCTGTGCGGCCGTGCATAACGTGCGGGGCACACAGGAAAGGAGGTGATCCGGCTGATGATCAATCACCGGACGTGTGAGGTGGCTGCGGCCTAGGGCCGACGCCACAGTGTGAAGGCCCGCTCATGGGCCCGGGAGGCGCCCCCGGACATGTGCAGCGAGGCCAATACCCAGCAGTCACCCGGCCCGTGGGCTCGTCGGACTCGTCCGACCGGCGCCCTTCGCCTCCGGCGAGGGGAGCAGCCCACGGGCCGTTCTGCTGCCCGCAGGGGCACGAGGCCCCCACGGACAGCTGCGAACGACCACTGGCGACGACTACTGGCGCGTCGAACGACCACGTGCGGCTACTGGTGCTCCGAACGGCTACGCACGGCGCCGGACTGCCAGTGGTGCTCCGGGCAACTACTGGCAGAGCGCCGGGCTCCGGGAGCTGCCGCCTACGGGCAGAGCCGTTCGACCTCCCAGCCGTCCTGTTCCGTGCGCGCGAAGCGCAGCCTGTCGTGGAGCCGGTTCTCCCTCCCCTGCCAGAACTCGACCGTCTCGGGCCGCACCCGGAATCCGCCCCACTGGGCCGGTGCGGGAACGTCCTCGCCCTCCGGGTAGCGGGCGGCGAGCTGTGCGTACAGGCGGTCGAGTTCCTCGCGTGAGGCCACGCGGGAGGACTGTTCGCTGGCCCAGGCGCCCAGTTGGGAGCCGTGGGGACGGGTGCGGAAGTAGGCGGCGGTCTCGTCGCGTCCCGTGCGTTCGGCGACTCCGGAGACGATCACCTGGCGGGCGATGCCGTGCCAGGGGAAGAGCAGCGAGACATACGGGTTCGCCTCCAGCTCACGGCCCTTACGGGAGCCGTAGTTGGTGAAGAAGACGAAGCCCCGCTCGTCGTACCGCTTCAGCAGGACCGTACGGGAGCTGGGGCGGCCCTGTTCGTCGGCGGTGGAGACCACCATGGCGTTCGGCTCGTGCAGTCCGCTCGCCTCTGCCTGGGCGAACCAGCGCGCGAACTGTGCGAAGGGGTCGGGCGCGAGGTCGGGCTCCGCGAGGCCCTCGGCGCGGTAGTGCGCGCGCATCGCGGCGGGGTCGAGGGTGGTTGCCGTACGCGTGGGCGAGGCTGGTGGTGAACTCGCGGTCGTACGGCCGGATGTACGGGCGTCTGTCCGGGCGGCGTCGTCATCGTGAGGCACGCCGCTTATCTTGCAGCATCCGACCGGCCCGCGGTCGGACAGTCTGCCCGCCGGACACTCTCCGCACACCTGAGGGCCACGAATCAGGGCCTGTGCCTCATCTCACCCTGCCGCGCACGTGCCGGACCAGCCAGAATCTTGATCCAGGAGCTGTGGCATCCGTACATCACGGGCTATCGTTGCCGCTCCGTCCGGCAGGTGTGGACGCGCCGACCTGGGGACATCCCCCGGCCGAGGGCGGGGGGAGGGTCGACGGAGCGTGACCACCCACCCCGCCGGGCATGACCGGAGTAACGGCCCGGTCCTCTAGCCGCCGACACGGCAGGGGAACCGTTCCGTCCTCTTCCCAAGCAGACAGATCCGCCGTCAGCGACCCTGGCGGCCCATTCATGAGGGAGCCGCCAGATGTCCGATTTCGTACCCGGACTCGAAGGGGTCGTCGCGTTCGAGACAGAGATCGCCGAACCCGACAAGGAAGGCGGCTCGCTCCGCTACCGAGGTGTCGACATCGAGGACCTGGTCGGCCATGTCTCCTTCGGCAACGTGTGGGGGCTCCTCGTCGACGGCGGCTTCAACCCGGGCCTGCCGCCGGCCGAGCCGTTCCCCATCCCGGTGCACTCCGGCGACATCCGCGTCGACGTGCAGTCGGCGCTCGCCATGCTCGCGCCCGTGTGGGGCCTCAAACCGCTGCTCGACACGGACGAGCGCACTGCGCGCGACGAGCTGGCGCGGGCGGCCGTCATGGCGCTCTCCTTCGTCGCGCAGTCGGCGCGCGGCCAGGGCCTGCCAATGGTGCCGCAGAAGGAGATCGACAAGGCCGACACCATCGTCGAACGCTTCATGCGCAGGTGGCGCGGTGAGCCCGACCCCAAGCACGTCGCCGCCGTCGACGCGTACTGGACCTCGGCCGCCGAACACGGCATGAACGCCTCGACGTTCACAGCCCGCGTGATCGCCTCGACGGGCGCCGACGTGGCCGCCTCGCTCTCCGGCGCCGTCGGCGCGATGTCGGGCCCGCTGCACGGGGGTGCGCCCTCGCGCGTGCTCGGCATGATCGAGGAGATCGAACGCAGCGGGGACGCCTCCGCCTACGTGAAACAGCAACTCGACCGGGGCGAGCGGCTGATGGGCTTCGGACACCGCGTGTACCGCGCCGAGGACCCGCGCGCCCGCGTGCTGCGGCGTACGGCCCAGGAACTGGGCGCCCCGCGCTACGAGGTCGCGCTCGCACTGGAGAAGGCCGCGCTCGAAGAGCTGCGGGCCCGGCGGCCCGACCGGGTGCTGGAGACGAACGTCGAGTTCTGGGCGGCGATCGTGCTGGACTTCGCCGAGGTGCCGGCGCACATGTTCACCTCGATGTTCACGTGTGCGCGTACGGCCGGATGGTCGGCACACATCCTCGAACAGAAGCGGACAGGGCGCCTTGTGCGGCCCTCGGCGAAGTACGTGGGCCCTGGCCCCCGTTCGCCGCGTGATGTCGAGGGATACACGGCCTGAGTCCTGTCCCTGACGCTCCCCGCCCTCCCCGGGTCGTGTGGGCCCGGGGACGGGGTTCCCGGGCCCACAGGGCCGTGTCAGCGGGGTTCGGTGAGCGGCTCGGTGGCCGGGGGTGCGGCGGGAGGCAGGGTGGCCTCCTCCGGGAGCGGGTCGTCGTTGAGGGAGTCGACCACGGCGTCGCCCTCCGGGTTGCGTTCGGGCCTGACCAGGCCGATGACGACGTACAGGACGAGCGAGGTCAGCAGCGGAGAGCTTACGGTCACCGTCTCGCTCGCGTCCGGTACGCCCCAGTAGAGCCAGGCCCAGACGGCGAGGCCGCCCGCCCAGGAGCCGATGGCCGCCAGCGGACCGTGGCGCTTGAACCAGGGCAGCAGGCCGAGCATCAGCGGGATGGAGATGGGCCCCATGGTCGCGGCGACGATGCTGACGACGACGGTCATGATGAACCCGTTGGGGTCTGAGAAGAGCGCGAACCCCATGCTCACCGTCACGAACGCGACCGTGGTGACGCGCGCGAACAGCAGCGCCGAACGGTCCGAGAGCGCACGGAGGCGGGGCATGATCGCGGGTGCGAGGTCGCGGGTGATGACAGCGGTGATGACGTTGGAGTCGGAGGCGACCATGGCCATCGTGTGCGAGAAGAAGCCCGCCAGTAGCAGCCCGATGAGGCCGGTCGGCAGGAGTTCCTGGGCGAGCTTGATGTAGGACTGCTCGCCGTTCTCCAGGCCGGGCACGATGAGCGGCGCCGCGATCATCGGGATGAAGAGGATGAGCGGCCAGACCAGCCACAGCGCGCTGGAGAGCAGCGCCGACTTCTTCGCGCGGGTGCCCGAGGGCGCGGACATGTAGCGCTGCGCGAGGTTCCACATGCCGCCGTTGTACTCAAAGGTCTTCACGAGCAGGAACGCCATGATCAGGCCGGTGGAGACGGTGCCGTTGACCGGGTCGGAGTGCCCTTCCGGCAGGTCGCCCCACATCGTCCACAGCGAGGAGACGCCGCCGAGGTGTGCCATGACGGCGATGAGCATGGCGATACCGGCGACGGCCTGGATGATGAACTGGCCCAGGTCGGTGAGGACATCGGCCCACAGCCCGCCGAACGCCATGTAGAACATCGTGCACACGCCGGTGAGCCCGATGCCCCAGGCGAGCGGGAGGTCGGCGAAGCCCTGGAGCAGCACCGCGATGGCGACCCACTTGGCCGCGATGTCGACCACCTTGAGCAACGCGCCGCTGTAGGCGAGCACTTGCTGCGTGGGCAGGTTGTAGCGGACCGCGAGGTAGGCCAGCGGGGAGTTGACTCCATGCTTGGCGCGGAGCCTGTTCCAGCGGGGTGCGAAGAGGAAGGCCCCGACACCGATGCCGAGGCCGATGGTGAGGGGCCACCAGAAGTAGACGGTGATCCCGTAGTCGTACGCGACGGCGGCGAACGTCACGAACATGATGGCGCTGTATCCGGACATGTGGTGAGAGATCCCGGAGAGCCACCACGGTATGCGACCGCGCGCGGTGAAGAAGTCCGCGACGTTCTCGATGCGCCTCGTCGACCACAGGCCGATCGCGACCATCACGCAGAAATAGGCGGCGACTACGACCCAGTCCAATCCGGACATGGCGGCTCCCCTGGTTCATTCATATGAACATGTGCCAGATCGCTGAACAGGCCGTCACACTAGAAGTGCCCTATAGGCCCGTCAAGACTGTGCACGGCGCGAAACCCCCGCTGGTTCATATCCATGTCGGTGGACGTGAACCAGCGGGGGGTACACGGGGGTTGGGAGGTCTGCGGGTCGAGGTCCCGCGCGTTGGAGGTGGGCCGCGCGCTGTGAGGCGGGCCGCGCGTCGGAGGCGGGCCGCGCGTCGGAGGCGGGCCGCGCGTCGGAGGCGGGCCGCGCGTCGGAGGCGGGCCGCGCGTCGGAGGCGGGCCGCGCGTCGGGCCGAGCCGCGCGGCGGAGACGGGAGGTCCGCGCGTCGGCGGGCCCGGGGAGAGGGCGGCGCCGGAGAGCGGGACCGCTGCCAGGAGCGTGCCGGCTACCTGTTGTGTGTCGCGCCGGCCGCGCCGTTCTCCACGAGGCGGGCCCACTGCGCGACGACCCGCTCCCGGCGCGCGCTGTCATCGGTGAGCAGGTTGGCCAGGCCCAGGCCGCGTGCCATGTCGAGCAGGCCCTGCACGGTCTCCCGTACGCCGGGCTCCCGCTCGTCGGCGCCGAGGAGCCTGACCGCCATACGGTGCGTCTCGCGGCCGATACGGGCCTCCAGCGCCGTCACACGGGGCTCCAACTGCGGCTCGTTGGAGGCGGCGACCCACAGGTGCAGTGCCGCGCGGAACAGCGGGCCCGTGTAGAGGCCCACCAGCGTCTCCACGGCCGCCTGCGTCGAGGCGCGCGGCGGCAGTTCGCGCAGGGCGCGCGAGCGTTCCTCGGCGACGTACTCGACGGCGGCCGTGAACAGGTCCTCGCGGGTGGGGAAATGGTGCTGCGCCGCACCTCGCGAGACGCCCGCGTGCTCGGCGACCACGGTGACCGTGCTGCCCGACCAGCCGTGCTCGGCCAGGCAGGTCACGGCCGACTCCAGCAGCCGCTGCCGCGTGGCGCGGCTGCGGTCCTGCTTGGGCGCCGCACCACGGACGTTCACCGCTCGGGCGTTTGCCGCACTGCCCATTCAGCATCCCGTCGTTCGAGGAAGGCGCTCATGCCCTCTCGGGCCTCATCCGACGCGAAGAGCCGCGCCGACAGGTCAGCGAGGGTATCGGTTTCGCGGTCGAACGCGGCCAGCACCTCCCTTGTGACCAGCTTCTTCGACTCCGCGAGGCCCTGCGGCGAGCCTCGTCGCAGCCCGTCGAGCACGGGCGCGAGCGCCGCTTCGGGGTCGTCGGCCGCCAGCGTCACCAGGCCGATACGGGCCGCCTCTTCCGGCCCGAACCTCTCCCCCGTCAAGTAGTAGCGCGCCGCCGCCCGCGGGTCCATGCGGGGTAGCACCGGCATCGAGATCACGGCCGGCGCCACGCCGATGCGTGCCTCAGTGAACGCGAACGTCGCGTCCGGGCCCGCCGCGGAGATGTCGCACGCCGCGAGGAGGCCCGTACCGCCGGCGCGTACGTGGCCCTGGACTCGGGCCACTACGGGTTTGGGGAAGGCGACCACCGTGCGGAGGAGGGTTGCCAGGGCCTTGGGGGCTGAGGTTGGTGGCTGGCCGCCCTGTGGCTGTGCCTGGCCCTGTGGTTGGTCCTGTGCCTGCGCCTGTCCCTGTGGTTGGTCCTGTGCCTGCGCCTGTCCCTGTGGTTGGTCCTGTGCCTGCGCCTGTCCCTGTGGTTGGTCCTGTGCCTGCGCCTGTCCCTGTGGTTGGTCCTGTGCCTGCACCTGTCCCTGTGGTTGGTCCTGTGCCTGCGCCTGTCCCTGTGGTTGGTCCTGTGCCTGCACCTGCGCCTGCGGCTTGGCTTGCGCCTGTACCTGCGCCTGTACCTGTGGCTGCGGCTGTGCCTGTACCTCTGTCAGGTCGGCGCCTGCGCAGAACGTGTTGCCTGTGTGCGTGAGCAGTACCGCGCGGGTCGCCGTGTCTTCCGCGGCCTCAGCGAGTGCCGCGTACAACTCGGCGACCAGCGCGGACGACAGCGCGTTGCGGTTGTGCGGCGAGTCCAGTGTGAGTGTGGTGATGCCCTCGGCCCGTGCCACGCGGATCAATGGCTCGCCCATCAGTACGACTTGGGGAGGCCGAGGGACTGGTGGGAGACGTAGTTGAGGATCATCTCCCGGCTCACGGGCGCTATCCGTGCCACCCGTGACGCCGTGATCAGTCCTGCGAGGCCGTACTCGCGCGTCAGCCCGTTGCCGCCGAGCGTGTGCACGGCCTGGTCGACGGTACGCACGCATGCCTCGGCCGCCGCGTACTTCGCCATGTTCGCGGCCTCACCCGCGCCGACGTCGTCGCCCTCGTCGTACAGACGCGCCGCCTTCTGCATCATCAGCCGTGCGCACTCCACCTCGATGTGCGCCTGCGCCAGGGGGTGCGCGATGGCCTGATGCGCGCCGATCGGCTCTTTCCACACCTGTCGGGTGCGTGCGTAGTCGAGTGCGCGGCCCATCGCGTAGCGCGCCATGCCCAGGGCGAAGGCCGCTGTCATGATGCGTTCCGGGTTCAGTCCGGCGAACAGCTGTAGCAGGCCCGCGTCCTCGTCGCCGACGAGTGCGTCCTTGGGTAGGCGTACGTCGTCCAGTACCAGTTCGAACTGTTTCTCCGGGGCGCCGATCTCCATGTCGATCTCGTTCCGCGAGAACCCTGGCGCGTCTCTCGGGACGATGAACAGGCATGGCTTCAGCTTGCCTGTCCTCGCGTCCTCCGTGCGTCCCACGATGAGTGTCGCTTCCGCGATGTCCACGCCCGAGATGAACACTTTGCGGCCTGTCACCAGCCAGTCGCCCGTCGCTGGGTCGCGACGGGCTGTGGTGGTGATGCGGTGGGAGTTCGAACCGGCGTCTGGTTCTGTGATGCCGAACGCCATTTTTCGGGTGCCGTTCGCTAGCGTGGGCAGCCATTCGTTCTTTTGTGCTTCTGTGCCGAAGCGGGATATTACTGTGCCGCAGATTGCTGGTGAGACCACCAGCATGAGGAGGGGGCAGCCTGCTGCTCCCAGCTCCTCCAGGACTATGGAGAGTTCTTGGATGCCGGTGCCTCCGCCGCCGTACTCCTCGGGGAGGTTCACTCCTAGGTAGCCTAGTTTGGCTGCCTCTGCCCATAGTTCGTCTGTGTGTTTGCCTTCGCGTACTACGTCCGCGAAGTAGTCGCGGCCGTAGCGGGTTCCTAGGGCGGATACCGCTTCGCGTAGTGCGGTTTGTTCTTTTGTCTCCATGAGCGGTGTCATGTTGTGCCTTCCACTTGTGGTGGGTGGGCTGTTTTTATATGGGGCTTTGCCCCGTGCCCCGTTGTGGTTCCTGTGGTTTCACCCCAGGTTGCTGTTTTCTTGTATATGGGGCTTCGCCCCTTTCCCCGTTGGCCTCGCCGGCCGGGCGTCGGGGGGCTCCTCCCCCAGACTCCGTCCGGGGGGACCCCCACCCGGCGCCCCCCGCCAAAAGGGGCTTCGCCCCCTCTGGACTCCCCCGCCCGTATCGGGGCCGGCCCTGAAGTCGAGTCCGAGGGGGGCACGTTCGGGGCCGCCCTGGGGGGGCGGGGCGGGGGCGGCATCGCTTGCGGGGGGTGGGCTTCAGGCGCGCATTGTTTCCGTCAGGGGGGTGGGGTCTGTGGTGGGGGCTGTGCAGATGAAGTGGTGGCAGACGTAGGCGGTGGGGCTGCCGTTGATGAGGTCGCGGTCGCGGAGCAGGGGGACCGAGGACTCGCCTGGCGTGCCCAGGGCAACTACCGCGCCGGGGGCGGCCGACAGGAGGGCCGCTCGGTGCAGGGGGGTGACCTCGGGTGGGGTGCCGAGGACGGCGACCTCGCGGGGGCCGTCCAGGAGGGCCTCTCCTACGGCTAGGCCCCAGCCGATGAAGCGGGGCGCGCGGGAGGCGAGGGCGCGTACGACGCCCAGGGAGCGGGAGGCCACGTCGCGGTGCCGGTCCTCGCCTGTGTAGGCGGCGTACGAGAGGAGGGCGCCGGCGGCGGCATTCCAGCCGGAGGGTACGGCGTTGTCGGTGGGGTCCTGGGGGCGCCGGATGAGGCGTTCCGCGTCGTCGGCGGTGTCGTAGAGCGTGCCGTCTTCGGCGGCGAACCGGTCGATGACGGTGTCCAGCAGGGTGCCGGCCCTTTGCAGCCACTCTTCTTCGCCGGTGACGGCGTACAGCGCGAGGTAGCCCTCGGAGGCGTCGGCGTAGTCCTCCAGTACGCCTGCGCTGGTGCCGGGGGCGCCGTCGCGTGAGGTCCGTACGAGGCGGCGGCCCTCGTCGTGGGTGTGCAGGTCGGCCAGGAGCCGCGCGGCGGCGCGTGCGGCGTCCACGAGGTCGTCGCGGTCGAAGTAGGCGCCGGTCTCGGCGAGCGCGGCGATGGCGAGCCCGTTCCACGCGGTGACGACCTTGTCGTCGCGTGCGGGGCGCGGGCGGGAGGCGCGGGCTTCGAAGAGGCGCTTGCGTGCGGAGTCCAGGCGGGTGGCGTCCGTCAGGGGTTCCCCGGTGTCGGGGAGTTGGAGTACGGAGGCGCCGCCTTCGAAGGTGCCTTCCTCGGTGACGCCGAAGGCGGAGGCCGCCGGCGCGGCGTCCTCGGGTCCCAGGGCCGCCGCGAGTTGCGCGGGTGTCCACACGTAGTAGGCGCCTTCGGCGTGGCCGCCCTCGCCGTCGTCGCTGTCGGCGTCCAGCGCGGAGGCGAACCCGCCCTCGCTGGTGGCGAGTTCGCGCACCATGAAGTCGGCGGTTTCCAGTGCGACGCGGCGTGCCTGCTCGGAGCCGGTGGAGCGCCACAGGTGTGCGTAGACGCGGCAGAGCAGCGCGTTGTCGTAGAGCATCTTCTCGAAGTGCGGAACGATCCATTCGGCGTCCACGGAGTAGCGGGCGAAGCCGCCGCCCAGCTGGTCGTAGATGCCGCCGCGTGCCATGGCCTCGCAGGTGGCCTCGACCATCTGGAGCGCGCCTTCGGAGCCGGTGCGCGCGTGGTGGCGCAGCAGGAACTCCAGGGCCATCGCGGGCGGGAACTTCGGCGCACCGCCGAAGCCCCCGTGTGCGGCGTCGAACTCCCGGGTGAGTCCCAGCAGCGCGGCGCCCATTTCCTCAGCACCGGGCGGCCCGGGCTCGCCGGCGCCGAGGGCGATGGTGCGTTCGGACAGGTCACGGGTGATGCGGGAGGCGACGTCCGTGACCTCTCCGCGCCGGTCCTGCCATGCGGCCCGTACGCCCTCCAGTACCTGCTGGAACGCGGGCATGCTGTGGCGGGGCACCGGCGGGAAGTACGTACCGAAGTAGAACGGCTCGCCGTCCGGCGTCAGGAACACCGTCATCGGCCAGCCGCCCTGGCCTGTCGCCGCCTGTACGGCCTCCATGTAGACGGCGTCCACGTCGGGGCGCTCCTCGCGGTCCACCTTGACCGCCACGAAGTGCGCGTTCAGCAGCTCGGCCGTCGCCTCGTCCTCGAAGCTCTCCCTGGCCATGACATGGCACCAGTGGCAACTCGCGTATCCCACGCTCAGCAGCACGGGGACGCCACGGCGCCGCGCCTCCTCGAAGGCGGCGGGCGACCAGGGCCACCAGTCGACGGGGTTTTCGGCGTGCTGGAGGAGATACGGGGAGGTCTCGTCCGCGAGTCGGTTGGCCATGGCCCCATGGTCGCGCACCGACAGGGACCCGCGCGCTACGGGGCGTGCCCGTCAGGAGTGCGGGGCGCGGGCTCCGCCGGAGGACTCCCAGCCGGCCACCGCGAGGGCGCGGTAGGCGGTGTAGGCGGAGGCGGGGTCGCCCTCGTCGACCCAGGGGAGGGCGCCGACGTGGCCGTCGACGGCGGCGAGGGCCTCCATGGCCTCGGCATAGCGTTCGGCGCGTACGAGGAACCAGACGAGGAGGTGCAGGACGTGAGGGCGTACGGGGTGGTCGTCCTCGACCTGGTCGACGGCGTACTCGGCGGCCTCGATGGCGTGCCGGATGTCCTCGCTCTGGTAGAGCCCGCGCACCATGTTGACCTCGGGCAGGTGCGTGTACGTCGCGAAGAGCGGCAGTGCGGGCAGCAGCGTGCCGTCGGGGGCCTGTCCGGCCGCCGTACGCGCGAAGGCGTCGGCCTGTTCCCTGGAGCCGGCGGATTTCGCCGACCAGTAGGGCAGCGCCGCCAGGTGCGCGCCCATGTGGTGCGGTGCATGGCGGCGGACGGTGGACCACAGGGACTCGAAGTCGGCCTCGCGGTATCCGAGGTGGCGCGCGATGAACAGTTCCGTGATGTACGGCGTCGGGTCGGAGGGCGCGAGCTTCGCGGCGTCGTGCGCGACGTTGCGTGCCTCCTCCAGGATGATGCGGCGGTCGTCGGAGGAGGGGTCGGCGAGGGCCTGGAAGACGAGAAATTGCGCGTAGACCTGTGCCCCGCCGTGGTCGCGGGGCTGCTGGGAGCGCCAGTCCCGCAGCCAGCCGGCGTCCTGCTGTACCGGCTTCTTGGCGAACGAGACGGCGCCGGCCTGCCCCGCGCTCTCGTCGGCCGACAGTGCCCCCGCCTCGCGGGCCCGCGCCAGTTCCATGGCCGCGGCGCCCGCCAGGGACTGCACGCGCTGCCAGCGCAGCTCGTACTCGTCGCCCGTGAACGCGAGGAGCCGCGCGACGGGCTGCCAGTCCTGGGTGCGCTGGGTCTCCTCCAGCGCCTCCACCAGGTCACGGTCGGGCCCTGGCAGCCGCACGTCGAGCTGGTCGGAGGGCACGAACCCGTAACCGGCCGTCGGGTCGACGGCCTGGAACACGCCCCTGTGCGCGTCCTGGCGCAGCCGCCTGCGGCGCATCGCGGGGTAGGCCACCACACCGAAGATGGCGGCGAGGGCGATCAGGAGGAGCAGGGCTTCCATGGCGTCGGGTCTCCACGCTGTGTTCGGGACGGTCGGAGGGGAGGCTCGGTGCTGTGCGGACTACTGGCGGTGCGGGTGCTGCCGGGGCGGCCTCATGGAGTGCGCCCCTTCCTCCACCGTACGGCCCACTAGTCTCGCTCTCATGAGTGAGCAGCGCGACAACGGCATCGACAGCGGCGGACACGGCGGCGGGAGCCCGGGCGGGTTCGAGACCCTCGCCATTCACGCGGGGCAGACCGCCGATCCCGCGACAGGGGCGGTCGTACCGCCGATCTACCAGGTATCCACGTACAAGCAGGACGGCGTCGGCGGGCTGCGCGGCGGCTACGAGTACAGCCGTTCCGCGAATCCGACCCGTACGGCGCTGGAGGAGAATCTCGCGGCACTGGAGGGCGGCAGGCGCGGTCTCGCCTTCGCCTCGGGGCTCGCGGCCGAGGACTGCCTGCTGCGTACGCTCCTCACTCCGGGCGATCACGTGGTGATCCCGAACGACGCGTACGGCGGCACCTTCCGGCTGTTCGCGAAGGTCGTCGAGCGGTGGGGCGTGGAGTGGTCGGTCGCCGACTCCTCCGACCCGGCGGCCGTGGCCGCCGCGCTGCGTGAGCGGACGAAGGTGGTGTGGGTGGAGACCCCGTCCAACCCGCTGCTCGGCATCACCGACATCGCCGCCGTCGCCGACGTGGCGCACGGCGCGGGCGCGAAGCTCGTCGTGGACAACACCTTCGCCAGCCCGTACCTCCAGCAGCCGCTCGCGCTGGGAGCCGATGCCGTCGTGCACTCCACGACGAAGTACATGGGCGGCCACTCCGATGTCGTCGGCGGTGCGCTCGTCGTCTCCGACCCGGAGCTGGGCGACCAACTCACCTTCCACCAGAACGCGATGGGCGCCATCGCCGGGCCCTTCGACGCGTGGCTCGTCATGCGCGGCATCAAGACGCTCGCCGTCCGCATGGACCGGCACAGTGCCAACGCGACGCGCGTCGCGCAGCTGCTGTCGGCACACCCGAAGGTGACCGAGGTCTTCTACCCCGGGCTGCCCTCGCACCCGGGGCACGAGATCGCAGCCAAGCAGATGCGGTCCTTCGGCGGCATGGTGTCCTTCCGTGTCAGCGGCGGCGAGGAGGCGGCCGTGCGCGTCTGCGACCGGGCACGACTGTTCACGCTGGGTGAGTCGCTCGGCGGCGTCGAGTCGCTCATCGAGCACCCGGGCCGTATGACGCACGCCTCGGTGGCGGGCTCGGCGCTGGAGGTGCCCCAGGACCTCGTACGCCTCTCGGTCGGCATCGAGACCCCCGAAGACCTCCTCGCGGACCTCACCCAGGCACTGGACTAAGAGGCACCGGACCAGGAAGAGCGCTCCTCGGCTCCTCTTTTACCTCTTCTGCCTATTCCTCCTCTTTCAGTCCGCTTTCTCCGTCTTTTCCGTACGCGTTCTCTTCCCGGTCAAGCCGCCGGGGAGAGAACGGGTACGGGGGCCCAAATCCCCTTCGCTGTCCGTTGTTCGGCCTGTCATGGCTGAGTAACAAGGGGGAGGGATTGATTGAGGGGGCGACCTTCCCCGTGTTCGACTGAATTCAGGTTGAGCGGTTCATCGGTCATGGACACAGGAGGAGGAAGCCATGCAGCGTCCCCGCGTACGGGAAAACGGGAAGACCTCCGAGAGGTCGAGAATTTCACGGCGGCTGCTGCTCGGTGCTTCCGGTGCCGCACTTCTCACAGCGGGATGCAGCACGGAAGGGGGAAGCACGGAGGGGGGAAGCAAGACTTCCGGCGAGAAGCCCGGGCTGGGCTCGAAAGCACAGGGCGGGTCGAAAGGTCCCCCCTCGGGGCCGAGTGGCGTACTGGGCGCCAATTTCAACGAAGATCCCAGCGACATGCGTTTCTCGCATCTGGAAGGGCTCTCGGCGAGCTGGGTGCGCGGATTCATCCCCGTACCGGAGGCCGACAAGGGCCCGGCGGAGCGCCAGGCCGCGGTGGCCACACTGCTCGACGCGAGCAAGCAGGGATACGGCACGATCCTGTCGCTGAAGTTCCCTTACCAGGAAGAGGAGTTCCCCAGGGCCGGCAGCAGGCTCATGGGCGCCGAACTCACGCGCGTGGAGAAAGTGCTGCGTGCCGCGATGGGCAAGGTGGACATCCTGACCATCGGCAACGAGCCCTTCCTCGAAAGCCAGAACCGCGGTCCCGCGCTCAACGCCTTCTACGAGCACGTGGCGCAGCACGTCATCGCGTACCGCAAGACGCATTTCAAGGGGCATTGCAGGACCCGCCTCTACATGGGCGCGCTCAACCATCTGGACGATCCGGAGAAGCAGACCGAAAGCACCGAGCGCTGGCTGACATTCGTCCACGACACACCTCAGATCGAGGGCGTCGACATCCATCCTCACGTGGCCTCGCTCGCCGACAGCAAGAAGTATCTGGACCATGTGGTCGGGCGCCTTCGGGACGACCAGAAATTCCTCGCCACGGAATTCTCCCTCGTGCTGCTCTGGGAGCAGCACATGGCGGACAGGATTCCGGCCCGTTTCGCCGAGCGTTATGACGACGTGGACCCGGAGACGCGGGTGTGGCAACTGCTCAAGGCGGCTGTCGCTCATCCCTTCCCGCAGGAGAAGTGGAACGCGTTTCTCGCCCTGAGCCCCTGGTTCAACGAGAACCGGCACTATCTGCGGGACCAGGTGCGGCAGTTCCGTGAAACCGGAAAGCTCGCCGTGGCCACGTACGGCGTCGTGCAGGCCGACGCCATGGTGGAGAGGATCACCGCCCACAAGAAGCCGTGGATGCTCAACAGCCTGTACGCCACCCGCACCGTCCAGAAGCACGAGGACGGAACCGCGGGACGTAACCAGTCGTGGTTCAAGGACTTCAGGGAACTCCAGCGGGCCAGTGACCGCCGACCGGTCGACACGGGCGAGACCCCCACCTGATGAGCGGCCCGCAGCGGGCGGGCTACCAGCCGCGCGTCGGTGAGGTCGCGGGGGGCGGCGTGGACCAGGGTTCGGCCGTGAGGGCCCACACGCCGAGGCCGAGCAGGACGGCGACGAGAAGCACGCACACCGCGAGGTGAAGGAGCCTGCGGCGTCGTACCAGGCGGGCGCCGAGCACCAGCGCCCGCTCGGCGAGATCGGGCGGCAGCGGCAGTACGGGTGCCTCCAACAGCCGCCGCACTTCGGCCTCTTTGCGGTCGGGCAGCTTCACAGCGCTCCCTCCGCCTCGCGCAGGGCCGACGGCAGCGGCGCCGCGCCCCTGCTGAGCATCGCCGCCATCGCACGCGAGCACAGCGCGCGTACCCGTTCGACGGGAAGGCCCAGCCCGGCGGCTGTCTGCTCCTCAGCGACGCCCTCGTACAGGCGCAGGACGAGCACCAACCGCTCCTGGGGCGAGAGGATTCCGAGCAGCCCGCCCCGCGAGCGGCGGTAGCGCCAGGCGGTGTGGGCGAAGCGGGCGGCGAGTTCCTGACGGGTGTGGTCGTAGGGGTCCTCGCCCCGCAGCCGCGTCCAGTCGGCGCAGGTGTGCGCCAGCGCACCGACGAGCAGGCGCTGCGCTCCTGGCGCAGCGCCTGGCGGTTCGGCCGTGAGCAGCGTGGCAGCATGCAGCAGCCTGCCACCCGCGCCCGCGACGAACGCCTCGAACTCCCGGGCGCGGGCGCGCTCTTGCCGTGCACGACGCTCTCGCACTCAGCACGCCTCCTGCCGCCTATAGGACGGCAGGCGCGCTGATCAAATCAAGAGGCGGGAGCGTCCTGACCTCCGCCGGAGGGAGGCTCGGGCGGGTTGCTGAGGCTTGCGGGGTTGAGGTCGAGCATCGCGGTGTTGAAGCGGGTGAGGAGCGAGCAGAAGGTCTCACGCTCCTCTTCGCTCCAGCCCGTCGTGATCAGTTCCATGAGCCTGCGCCGCGAGGAGCGGACCTCCTCCAGCCTCGACTCGCCCCGCGGCGAGAGCTGGAGGACGACCGCGCGGCCGTCCTCCGGATGCGAGGTCCGCTTGACCAGGCCCGACTCGACGAGCGGCGCGACCTGCCTGGTCACGGTCGAGGAGTCGATACCCATACCGGCCGCGAGCGCCTTGACGCCCATCGGCCCTTCCTGGTCGAGCCTGTTGAGCAGGAGGTAGGCCGCGCGGTCCATCGAGTTGCGGGCGTGGCCGAGGCCGCCGAGGCGTGTCTGCTCAGCGCGCCGCGCGTACACGGCGAGCTGATGCTGCAAGGCGTCGAGAACGGCGGGCTCGTTGAGGGCTGCTGCCTCGTCTGGCGCCGTGTGGTCGTCGTCTGTCATGTCTGTCGTCATGTCCGGGTGCGTGGGCATGGCCGGGGTGCTCGCTTCTTCGGGTCTGCGGACGTGTTCCAGGTGGACGTGTTCCAGGTGTTGCGGTGGTACGGCATCCGGGGGTGGTGGCCCAAAGGGTACGCGGACCGGGAGCCGCACGTACCGTCGCTGCACGAACCCGTGACCACGCGGACGACGGCACGTACGGACCGCGGGCCCTGAGCGGGCCCTGAGCGGGGGCCGTTACGGCGCGGTACGGCAGCGGGTACGGGGTGCCCGCCGCACTGTGGACTCGTCCGGCGGGCCCCCGCACCTGCTGCCAGACTGGCGTCATGGCCACCAGCGCAAGCGGGGGCGCGGCACCCGCATCCCTGCCCGTCTCCCTGGACGACGTACGCCTCGCACAGAAGACGCTGTCGGGCGTCGCGCGCACGACGGCGATCGAGGGCAGCCGTCATCTGTCCTCGCTGGTCGGCTCCCCGGTGCAGCTCAAGTGCGAGAACCTTCAGCGCACCGGCTCGTTCAAGCTGCGCGGCGCCTACGTACGCATCGCGGGGCTCTCGGCCGGCGAGCGGCGGCGGGGTGTGGTGGCGGCGAGCGCGGGCAACCACGCGCAGGGCGTGGCCCTGGCGGCCTCGCTGCTGGGGGTCCGTTCGACCGTGTTCATGCCGGTCGGCGCCCCGCTGCCGAAGGTGGCCGCGACGCGCGAGTACGGGGCGCGGGTGCGGATGCACGGTCAGGTGGTGGACGAGGCGCTGGAGGCGGCCAAGGAGTACGCGTACAGCACGGGCGCCGTGCTCATCCACCCGTTCGACCACTCCGATGTGGTGGCGGGCCAGGGCACGGTGGGGCTCGAACTGCTGGAGCAGTGCCCCGAGGTGCGCACGGTCGTGGTGGGGGTGGGCGGCGGCGGCCTGGTGGCGGGGATCGCGGTGGTGCTCAAGGCGCTGCGGCCCGACATCCGCGTGGTGGGGGTGCAGGCGGCGGGCGCGGCGGCCTACCCGGCTTCGCTGGCGGCCGGTGAGCCGGTGGCGCTCGATTCGCTCTCCACGATGGCGGACGGCATCAAGGTGGCGCGGCCGGGTGACATCCCGTTCGCCATCGCCGGCGCCCTGGTGGACGAGATCGTCACGGTGTCCGAAGACGCCCTGTCCAGCGCCCTGTTGCTCTGTCTCGAACGGGCCAAGATGGTGGTCGAGCCCGCGGGCGCGAGCCCTGTGGCCGCGCTGCTGTCGGCGCCCCGCAGCTTCGAGGGCCCTGTGACGGCCGTGCTGTCCGGCGGGAACGTGGACCCGTTGGTGCTCCAGCGGACGCTGCGGCACGGTATGGCGGCGGCGGGGCGCTACCTGTCGCTGCGGCTGCGGGTGCCCGACCGCCCCGGCGCCCTGGCAGCGCTCCTGAGGGAGTTGTCAGTGGTGGACGCTAATGTCCTCGACGTGAGCCATGTACGGACCGATCCACGGCTCGGGCTCGACGAGGCGGAGGTGGAACTGCACTTGGAGACGAAGGGTCCCGAGCACTGCGTCGATGTCTCCTCCTCGCTGAAGGCCGCCGGGTACAGGGTCATGAGCTGAGGCGGAGGCGGACCCGGCGCTCGCTCCGCCGACCCGACGCGAGGCGGTACGGGATGCCCGTGGACGGCGCGGGACACCCCGAGTAGACGCGAGCTATCGCGTATCGCTTGACGCGATGTATCGCGTCCCCACATACTGCTGAACGGCCGGGCCACGGGCCCGCCGCACTCCGTACATGCCGGAACTGTCCGACAGATCTAGCATCTTCATAGGTCCGGCATCCCTTTCCTTCACTCACCCACACTTCTGGGAGTCCACCAATGCCAGGTGCCATTTACGCCGAGGGTCTGGTGAAGACCTTCGGTGACGTGAGGGCTCTGGACGGCGTCGATCTCGACGTTCCCGAGGGCACCGTGCTCGGTCTGCTCGGGCCGAACGGCGCCGGGAAGACCACGGCGGTCCGCGTGCTCACCACGCTGCTCCGGCCCGACAGCGGCACGGCCGTGGTCGCCGGTATCGACGTGCTCAAGAACCCGACGGCGGTGCGCCGTTCGATCGGCCTGTCGGGACAGTTCGCCGCCGTCGACGAGTACCTGACGGGCCGTGAGAATCTGCAAATGGTCGGCCAGCTCTACCAGATGTCCGGACGCGACGCGAAGAAACGCGCGTGCGAACTCCTGGACCGCTTCAACCTCGCCGACGCGGCCGACCGTACGGCCAAGACGTACTCCGGCGGTATGCGCCGGCGCCTCGACCTGGCCGCCGCGCTCGTCGTCAGCCCGCCCGTGATGTTCATGGACGAGCCCACCACGGGGCTCGACCCGCGCAACCGGCAGGGCCTGTGGGAGGTCATCGAGGAACTCGTCGCCGGCGGCACCACCCTGCTGCTCACCACGCAGTACCTGGAGGAGGCCGACCGGCTGGCGCACGACATCGCCGTCGTCGACCACGGCAAGGTCATCGCACGCGGCACCTCCGACCAGCTCAAGGCTCAGACCGGCGGCGAGCGCATCGAAGTCGTCGTCCACGAGCGCGAACACATCGCCCCCGCCCGGGGCATCCTCGAACGGCACCAGCTCGGCGGCACCTCGCAGGGCGGCTGCACCGTCGAGGAACACACCCGCAAGCTGACCGTTCCGGTCTCCGGCGGCGCCAAGCTCCTCGCCGAGGTCATCCGCGAACTGGACACGGCGGGCATCGAGATAGACGACATCGGCCTGCGAAGGCCCACCCTCGACGACGTCTTCATCACGCTCACCGGCCACGCGGCCGAGGACGAGCCCGAGTTGAAGGCCGATGCGAAGCCCGGGACAGAGGAGGCCGCGAAGTGACCACCACCACGCAGCCGGCACCCACGACGGCAGCACCCAGAGGCCGCGGCGGGTTCCTGCAGTCCGTCACCGACTCCCTGGTGATGGCCAAGCGCAACCTGATCCGGATGATGCGGATCCCCGAAGTCGTCATCTTCGGGCTGATCCAGCCCATCATGTTCGTCGTGCTGTTCAGCTACGTCTTCGGCGGCTCCATCAAGGTCCCGGGCGCCGGCACCGATCCGAGCGCGTACCGCGAGTTCCTGATGGCCGGCATCTTCGCGCAGACCGTCACCTTCGCCACGGCGGGCGCGGGCGCGGGCATCGCCGAGGACATGCACAAGGGCCTCATCGACCGCTTCCGCTCCCTGCCCATGTCACGCGGCGCCGTCCTCACCGGCCGTACGCTCGCCGACCTCGTGCAGACGGCGCTCACCCTCGTCGTCCTCGCCGTCGTCGCCGCGCTCGTCGGCTGGCGCGCGCACGACGGCGTCCTCAACGCCCTCGCGGGCTTCGGGCTGCTGCTCCTGCTCGGTTACGCGTTCACATGGATCGGCGCGCTCATCGGGCTCACCGTGCGGACGCCAGAGGCGGCGACCTCGGGCGGACTGATCTGGCTGTTCCCGCTGACGTTCATCTCCGTCGCGTTCGTCCCCTCGCAGAACATGCCGTCGTTCCTCCAGCACATCGCCGAGTGGAACCCGTTCAGCGCGACGGTCGTCGCCTGCCGCGACCTGTTCGGGAACTTCCCCCCGAACTACCCCATCCCCGACGCCTGGCCGATGCAGCACCCGGTGCTGGCGTCCCTGATCTGGTCCGTGGTCATCATCCTCTTCTTCCGCACGCTGGCGGTACGCAAGTACAGGTCGGCGACCGTCTGAGCCGGCCTGCGGCCGGGTTGTGCTCCCGTAAGGGCCGGACGTCCGGCCCTTACGGGAGCACGTGCACGCGTGAGCGGCACTCGGCACTCGCCACTCGGCTGCCTAGCGCAGCGCGCCGGTGACGGTGTGGAAGAGGTCCGTCTGGTCGGTGACGCCCTGGACGCGGTCGGCACCGGGGCCCGAGGCGGCGATACGGACCTGGGTGCCGGTGTGTTCCTGCGCGGCGGCCGGGTCGTTGTTGGAGTAGCTGACCTGGAGCGGCCGGCCCTCGTCCGTGATCAGGGTCGAGGCGAGGCCGGCCGGCTTGGCGTCGGTGGGCACGATCTGGCTCGCGTGCGCGTGGTCGGCCGAGGTGACGACGAGCGTGTCGGGGTGCTTCCTGGCGTAGTCCCGGGCAACCTTCACGGCCCGGTCGAAGGCCACGGTCTCGCCGATCTGCCCGCAGGGGTCGGCCACGTGGTCCTGCTTGTCGATGGAGGCGCCCTCGACCTGGAGGAAGAAGCCCTTGCCCGGCTTCTTGCCGTGCCCCTTCACCTTCGCCTTCCCGTTCTTCCCCTTCTGCTGCGCCTCCAGCAGCTCGATCGCTCTGCTGGTCTGCCGCTCCAACGAGGGGGTGGTGTCCGGGCGTTCGGGGTTGCTGGTGGTGCAGCGCTGCGGGTCCGTACCGCCCCTGGCAGCGGGCTTGCCCGTCCACTCGACGGGGATGTCGCTCCGCGCGAAGAGCCCGAGCAGCGGTGTGCCGGGCGTGGCGGATTCGAGGCCACTCTTGTCCGTCACCAACCGGTATCCGGCCTTCCTGGCCTGCTCGGTGACGGTGCGGCCCTTGTGCGGCCCCTCGGTGACGGTCTGGTCGAAATGCTCCTTGCCGCCGCCCATGAGCACATCGGCGCCCGTGGTCACGGTCTGCTCGGCGATGGAGCCGCCCCCGCCCTGCCCGAGCGTGTCCCGGGGGCACTTCTTCATGTCGGCGGGGCCCTGGCAGCCGCGGTCGCGTACGTGCGCGTTCTGCACGGCGGGTGTGGCGTCCGTGAGGTCGGCGGTGGTGATGTTGCCGGTGGCGAGGCCCTTCTTCTTGGCCAGCTCCAGCATGGTGGGCAACGGCTTGTCGGTGCCGGGCGTCTTGGAGATACGTCCGTTCACCGTCTTGTTCCCCGTCGCCCAACCGGTGCCGCTGGCAGCGGAGTCGGTGACGTACTCCGGCTTGCCCTTCTCGTCGACCGAGTAGGTCGTATAGGCGCCTGTCCTGGGGAACCCGTCCATGTTCAGACGGCCGTTCGCACCGACGGTGTAGTCACGGGCGAGGGTGATCTCGGAGTCGCCCATGCCGTCGCCGATGAGCACGATGACGTTCTTGGCCTTGTGCCCGCTCGCCGGAGAGGCCGCCGCCGAACCCGCCGCCGTGGCTCCGGCCGATGCCCCCGCCGAGGCCGGCCCGCCGCCGGGAGTGGCCTGCGCGAGGGTCGGTACGGCGACGCCGGCAGCCAGCACGGCCGCCGTGCCCCAGGCAAGGCGGCGGCGGGTCGAGCGGGCGGGACGGGGCATGTTGCTGCTGGGCATGTGCGGTCCTCCGGTGCGAGTGGTGGTCCCCGTAACGGAGTCAAGGCCAACAGCTTGCCCTGTACAACTAATGCTTGGCGCATGTACGCCAGGTGAACAGGCCCACACCACGAACGACGGACGAACGCCGACGGGCAACGACGGGCAACGACGGGCAACGACGGGCAACGACGGGGACGACAACGCGCAGGACGCCGGGGACGCCGGGACGCCGGGGAACGGCGCGGAGGACGGCGGCGGACGACGACGGCTCCCGATCCGGCGCGGGGGCAGGGCAGGGCGGGACGAGGCGGGGCCCGGCGGGGGAACGACGAACGACCGGCGCGCTGTGCGCCGGTCGTTCGTGAGTGGGGCCTTCGCGGCCCTGGCTGCCTACTTCTCGTAGGGCTTCGCCCGCAGGATCCGCACGGAGGCCATCTTGCCGTTCGGCAGCTCGTACTCGGCGTCCTGACCGACCTTCTTGCCGTTCACACCGGTACCCAGCGGGGACTGCGGGGAGTACGTCTCGATGTCCGCGCTGGCGTATTCACGCGACGCCAGGAGGAAGGTGATCGTGTCGTCCTCGTCACCGTCGAAGGCGATCGTCACCACCATGCCGGGCTCCACGACGCCGTCGTCGGCGGGAGCCTCACCGACCTTGGCGTTGTCCAGGAGCTGCTGGAGCTGGCGGATCCGCAACTCCTGCTTGCCCTGTTCCTCCTTGGCCGCGTGGTACCCGCCGTTCTCGCGGAGGTCGCCCTCTTCGCGAGCCGCCTCGATCTTCTTGGAGATCTCGGTGCGTGCAGGACCCGACAGGTACTCCAGCTCGGCCTTGAGCTGGTGATACGCCTCCTGGGTCAGCCAGGTGACGTTGTCGCTGGTCTGGGTCACAGGTGCTCCTCGTCGGTACTGGTGGGAATATAAGCAATCGCCCTACCAAGAAGGCTGCGCCTTCAGAGGTGGGCGAAACCACGAGCTTAACAATTCCGGCGGAAAAGGGAAGAAGCCCAGGGCCCAGGTCCAGGTCACAGAGGTGCGGGCGCCGTGAGAACACCAGGCCCTGTGGCGGCCTGGAGCCGGTGCTGGTAAGGGCCGGAAGCTGGTCCCCGGGGTCGAGCGGGCCCCGGGCCGGGCGCGATTCCCGTCCGGCCCCCGGGCGCGGTTTCGCGGCCACGGGGGCCGCCGGGTGGTCCGGGAACGGCCCGGGCGCCGTTCCGGATACCGAGCGGTGTCCCGGCGCAGCAGTCGTCGCACGTCGGACGCCGCCCCGTACCGGGCCGAGGCGACCGCCGCGCACCACGCACCGCGCACCGCGCACCGCATCAGCGCGAAGCCACGGCGGGCCGTCGGCAACCCCTCAGCGACCGCGAGGCGTTGGGCGTACGTGTTGGGCGTACGTGTGGCCGTACGCGTTGGCCGTACGTGTGGCCGTACGCGTTGCGCGAATGTGTCGTCACCGAACGCGCCCGGCAGCGCGCGAGCGCGCCATCCCTCTCCCGGCCGCCGGTCGGTGACCGCCCGGAACGCCCCGGCTCACCAGACCCGGCTCACCGGGCCCGGCTCATCGGGCGAGGCTCACCGGGCCCGGGCCAGCGCGTCCAGCAGCGTCGCCACCCGCGCCCCCGCAGCACGCGTGCCGCCCGAGGTCAGGGCCGAGCCCATGCCGCAGGCCACAGCGCCGGCCGCGATCCACTCCGGGGCGTTGTCGACGGTCACGCCGCCCGTGGGGATCAGGGGCGCCTGGGGAAGCGCGGCACGTACATCGCGCAGCCACGAGGGGGTCACGGCTGAGGCCGGGAACAGTTTGAGGGCGTCTGCGCCCTCCTCCAGCGCCTGGACCATCTCCGTCGGTGTCGTGACGCCGGGGAAGACCGGCACGCCGAATCTGTGGCCGGTTCTGATGACCTCGGGGTGCAGGCTGGGAGAGACGAGGAAGCGGGCTCCGGCCTCGATCGCGTGCCGGGCCGCCGTGGCGTCCAGGACCGTGCCGGCGCCGATCAACGCGTCAGGGCGCGCCGTGGCCAGTGCCTCGATGGCCCTGGTCGCGTGGGGTGTGGTCAGGGCCACCTCCACCGCGTGCAGCCCGGCGTCCAGAACGGTCTCTGCGGCTGCCGCCGCATCCTGGTGCGTGGCCGACCTGATGATTCCGAACACGCGTTGAGTGGTGACGGCCTCTGTTGTTTCCCAGCGGTACATGTGTGTGCGGTGCTCCTGTGTGTGCGGCTGTTCTTGTCAGTCCCCCTGCCCGTTTTCGCGGGGCCCACGTTTCCCGGAGCCCCTCCCCACCGGGCGCTCACAGGCCCAGCTCCGAGGCCCACTCGACGCGCGCGTGAACTCCCCGCGTGACCGCGCCCGCACGGCGGACGGTCATGGCGCCGACGGCGGCATCGGCGTCGGCCTGGGCCCGGTCGTGGCGTTCCGCCATGGGCGGCTCCCTACGAGGTGGCGTACAACGTCGGCAGCGTGACACAGACCATGTGGCGGTGTTTCTTGACCGCCTGCTTCACGATCCGCACCATGTCCTCGCGCGACTGCGGGTAGTTCTTGCCCCACGCCTGAGCCTTGACGTACAGGTTGGTGGCGTTGTCGTCGCCTGTGTTCTTGGTGCAAGGCACGGCGACGCTGGCGACGTCCCGGGAGGACCAGCCCTGCTCGAAGCCGGGGATGCTTTTCGTCTTGCCGTGTCCCGCACCCGTGCCGAACCGGTCGAGCTTCTGCACGGAGTTCTGCTGCTTGACGGAGACCCGCAGTATTTGCTTGCCGTCCGCGGTGATAAGGCACGAGGAGTCGTACTGAAGCTCTTCTCGTGTCGCGTACATCGAGCTTTCCGCGGAAGGGGACGCGGGGACGAGCCGGTCCAGCACCGATCCGGCCGCCCAGCAAGTGGAGCCCTTCGTTCGCTCGGAGAACTTCTTCGGTTCCTTGGGGTCCTCATGGGCGTAGAGGGCGCCACCCACGGCCCCCGCCGCGACCAGGGCCACGGCGAGGACGGTGAACAGGGTGATGCGGAGCGGGCGGTTCATGCGTGTGCGTTCCCTTATTTCTCTATGGCCATTTGCTTCACTTGCTCGATGGAGGTCAGGAACGGCGCCGTCGACCCAACCCTGGAGTAGCCCTGGCTGAAGCCTTCGGCGGAGTACAGGCGGGCCCAGCTGCTCGACACATCGACGCCGTGTTCCTCCCCGATGGCCTTGAGCACCCTCTGGTTCTGCACCACGTCACGCGCTGCCATCTCGTCGTAGACCACGCTGGCTTTCTCCGCCGCCGGGGCGGACTTGTTGATGTCCCAGTGCTCGGCGTCCACGTCGTTGCTCATGGCGCCTGAGGCCCCCACGACCAGCGCCGCGGTGACCGCGGCGCCGACGGGGTGAGCGGAGACGACGGGCTCCGCCACACTGATTCCGGTCACCACGGAACCGAAGGCGGTGTTGCCCCACAGTCGGTTGCTGAGCGTCGCCTTGTCGTAGTCCTTCTCCTCCAGGACCGCCGGGCCGATGATGCCCTCCTGTGCGCCGGAGGCCAGGGTGCCCGACATCTCTCCCGACGTCTTGAGGACCTCATGGACGATGTCACGCGGAGGCGCGTCGTACCGCTGCCCCTCGGGAACGTCGCCGCCCAGGTGATGGTCGAGCACCTGGGCGGTGTAGAGCTTCTGGCCGGCGGTTATCGCCGCGTTCGCGTCCGGGTCCTGACCGAGCTGCACGAGGAACCTCGTCGCTTCACGGTGCTCCATGCCCGCCTGTTCACCGGACATGGGGAAGAGCTTGTCGTCGCCCTCGCCGTCGGTCATGGCCCGGAAGAAGTCCGGTGTGTACTCGGCCGCCGCGTTCCCCAGGCCCTCGCGCATGCCCGGGGCCAGGGAGATGTTCGCGTTCCCCTCATCGTCCATCGACCCCGTGCCCTTGACGATCTTGGACATGAGGTCGGCCTGGTCCTTGGTGTGCTCCGCCGGTACGTTCAGCGGGGCGTCCCAGTCGTGACCGGTGGTGGCGGAGCCCAGCGCGTGCCCGAGGGCGACCCGGGGGCCGTTGAAGTCCTTCTGGCTACCGGAGTCGGGAACCTCGCCGTCCGGCAGCCACGTGCGCTCGCGCATCACGTGGTCGAAGTTCTCGTCGTCCTTGAAGAAGCCCGTCGACGCGTCGCTGTTGTGGCCCAGTGCCTCGAAATACCCGGTGAACGGGTCCTCGCCCTCGTCCCACTTGGGGCCGAAGTTGAGGAAGTCGGCCGGCTGCTGCCCGTAGGCCAGCCACTTGCGGTGCGTCTGGTCGTCCTCCACCCGGCCGCCGGGCCCTGTGAAGGACTTCTTGTCCACCTCGACGAGCTTGTCGCCGTACGTGTCCAGGAACTTCGTGTCCCACTTCCCGGTGCGCATCAGGTTGCTCATCACCTGGAAGCCGTAGGGAGGGTCGGCGAAATACGTCCGGTGCTCTCCGGGCAGCCGCTTGTAGCCGAGGTCGATGGCATCCTTTTTCCACTGCGTCATCTCAGGCGAGTCGGACTGGCTGGCGAGGGCCAGCGTGACGCCCAGGTTGTCCTGGAGCGCCGCGAGTTGCTTCGTCACTCCGGCCGGGCGCTTCTTCGGCTCGCCCAGCGGGCCGTCCTCGTAGCCCGGCTTGGCCGTCTGGTACCAGAAGTCGAGGACGCCCTTCGCGCCCTTGCGCAGCGCGAACTGCTCGGCGAAGTCGGCGTTCTGGGAGTTCTTGGCGAGGATGCCGTTGAACTGGGAGAGCAGCTTGGGGTTCTCCTTGAAGCCCTCCGTGTTCGCCAGCTTCATCAGGGCGTCGACGTCCTTCTTGGTCTCCGCGTCGACGTCCTTGAGGTGTCCCGCTATGTCGTCGTTGAAGCCCTTGCCCGGCGGGTCGATCTGAAGGGCTGTCTTCAGGTCGTGGTCGGCGTTGCTCGCGGCGTCCAGCGCCTCGCTGATGCGCTTGTTGTAGGTGACGATCGACTCATGGAACGCCTTCTGGAGAGCCGGGCTGTTCTCCACGTCGTCGGGCGGGTCGAGATAGACGACGCCTTCGGCCTGGTTGACCTTCAGATAGCGCTTGCCGTCACCGCCCTTCGGAGGGTCTTTCAGCGCGTCCTCGACGTCCTTGAGCGCCCTCTGCGCGGACTCGAACGCCTTGAGCGCCTCGGACATGGTGGTGCCGATCTTCTCGGCCTGACCGGATGCCTCGGACATCTGCTGCCGTATACCGCGGAACCTCTTGAACGCGGACTCCGCCGTCTCGCCGAACCAGCCGGATCCCTCCAGCGGCGTGGAGACGGTGCGGCTGAAGGTGGTGGACACGGCGTCGATCTTGCCGGGGAGCTTGCCCCACGCGCTCACCGCCTGCCGGAGCGGTTCGAGGTTGACGTCACGCACAGAGGTGTAGCTGAGCTGAGGAGTGTCCATCGGTGCCCCCTAGGACTTCGGCTCGGAGGCGGACGGGAGCGTCGGCGCGTACGGAGGGCCGTACAGGGGCTTGTCCCCGGACTGCGGGGGAAGCAGCGGTGAGTTCGGCAGCAGTGGGGAGTTCGGCGGGACCAGAGAGGGGGTGCCGCCGTCCTTCGGCACGGGCGGCCCGTACAGCGGCGGATCGACCTTGTCCATCTCCACCTTGCGCCGGACGTCCTCCGCCTTGAAGGTCGTCGCCGCGGCGCGCAGTGCCTTGGCGACCCCGGTGTAGAGGCCGTCCAGGTACTTCATCTGCGCGCGCCACGTCTTCTGGAAGTCCGCGAACGCCTCATCGCTCGCGAAGCCCTTCATGGAGCCGGGCACATGGCCGGTCTCCCGCATCGTCTCGTTGTCCGCCTTCGCGAATTCGTCGCTGACCTTGTCCGCCTGGCCCGCGTGGGAGCGCAGGACGTGCGGCGTCACGCGAAGCGTTTTCCCGCCGCCCCCGCCCCCGCCGCCGCCGTTGGAAGCGGAAGCGTCGTTGAGGCGCATGGCCGTGGACTGCTCGTCGCGCGCGTTCTCGACCAGACCGGCCCACTCCTGTTCGAAAGACATGAACTCCCCCGTTTGCCAGTGAACATCTGCAAGTTGATGCCGAAGCTACAAGAGAAACGGAAGCGCCGTCTGCCAGGAAAAGGTGAAGATCGTGCGGCCCGGACGGAGCCGTGTCCGACACCTCCCGTTGCTGCCGCAATGCCCGGCCGACCGGACGCGCATCTGCCGCCGACCGACTCGGGAGGGCCCGGAGGCCCGGAGCAGGTGTGGCGCGCGTCACCCTCAGCAACCCGGCCGGCGACTTCGCGGGGCGACTTCGGCGGGTCGGCCCCCGGAGGGCCAGCCTCCGTACGCGTCTCCGGGGGCCGACCTGTAGAGGCCGATCTCCGGGGGCCGACCTCCGGGGCAGGTCTCCGGGGCAGGTCTCCAGGGAGCAGGGGGAGGTCTCCGGGAGGGCGGACCTCCGGTGGCAGGTCTCCGGGAGGGCAGACCCCCACCGAAGCGCCGTAACGGAGCGAAGCCGCGCGAGGCCGCGCCCTCCCACGGCTGCTTCCGCCGCGTGGGCCCGCACCCCGGCGTGCCAGCGCCCCGGCGTGCCGGCGTGCTGGCTACTTCTCCTGGCAGCCGACCAGCTCGGCGCTGGTCGGGAGGCCCGTCGTCTGCATGGTGAAGATCTCGTCGACGCGCGCCTTGGCGGCGGCGATGGGGACGTCCTTGCGGCCGACCTCGCTGCCGTCCTCCGCACGCGCGCGCAGGGTGCAGACGCCGGGGACACCGGCGTCCTTGCGGACCTCCAGGTGGACCTCTACGGCGCTCTTCGAGACGACCTTGAACTTGATCAGCTCACCGCTGACATCCTGGTTCGAGATGTAGCTGCCGCCGATCCAGGCGATGAGCGCCAGCATCAGGACGCCCAGCACCCCGCCGGTGATCTTCAGGCGGCGGTCCGAGCGCGCGTCATCCGCCGTGGCCCGGCCGTCCGCCGCGCCCTTCCTCCGCCCGTAACGCCCCTCGGGGACCTCTTGGCGCAGGTCAACCATGGTCCGTACCTCTCAAAGGCGCGAGCGGGGAATACCGGGAATACATCGCGGTGCTGATTCGGTCACTATAGAAGCCGCCCGCGAAGCCCCCGAGGCCGGGCTGAGGCGGGGCCGCTTTGACCTTACGAGGATTGAGTCTTGACTGAGCAACTGCGACTGATGGCCGTGCACGCGCACCCCGACGACGAGTCGAGCAAGGGCGCGGCGACCATGGCGAGGTACGTCGACGAGGGGGTGGACGTGCTGGTCGCGACGTGCACCGGCGGAGAGCGCGGCTCCATCCTCAACCCGAAGCTCCAGGGCGACACGTACGTCGAGGAGCACATCCACGAGGTGCGCAAGAAGGAGATGGACGAGGCCAGGGAGATCCTGGGCGTCAAGCAGGCGTGGCTGGGCTTTGTCGACTCGGGCCTGCCCGAGGGCGACCCGCTGCCGCCGCTCCCGGACGGGTGCTTCGCACTCCAGGACGTGGACGAGGCGGCGGGTGCGCTGGTGAAGCTGATCCGCGAGTTCCGTCCGCAGGTCATCACGACCTACGACGAGAACGGTGGGTATCCGCATCCGGACCACATCATGACCCACAAGGTCACGATGGTCGCCTTCGACGGCGCCTCGGACACCGGGAAGTACCCCGAGGAAGACTTCGGGCCCGTGTGGCAGCCGCAGAAGGTCTACTACAACCAGGGCTTCAACCGGAAGCGGACCGAGGCCATGCACCAGGCCATGCTCGACCGCGGCCTGGACTCCCCGTACACGGAGTGGCTGGAGCGCTGGGACAAGATGGGGATCAAGGAGCGCGAGCTGACCACGTACGTTCCGTGCGGCGAGTACTTCGAGATCCGTGACAAGGCGCTGATCGCGCACGCGACGCAGATCGACCCCGACGGCGGCTGGTTCCGGGTCCCGATGGAGATCCAGAAGGACACCTGGCCGACGGAGGAGTACGAGCTGGCGAAGTCGCTCGTGGACACCTCCCTCCCCGAGGACGACCTCTTCGCGGGCATCCGGGAGAATTGATGCCATGAGTGCGACGCAGACGGCACATTCGGCGGCAGCCCAGCTCCTTCCCCTCGCGGAGGAGCTGGACAAGAACAAGGTCACTCCCGGTGTCCTCGGCTTCATCGTGTTCGCGGTGATCGGTGTCGCCGTGTGGATGCTGATGAAGTCCATGAACAAGCACATGAAGCGGGTGGACTTCGAGGAGAAGCCCGCCGAGGCGGCGGCCCCGGCCGCCGTGACCGAACCCAAGGCGACGAGCTGACGGCTCGCCGCCACCCTCCCTCGAACAGGAGCACCCATGCTGTTCGGCCGGTCAAAGAACCAGCTCCCCACCCCCGAGGAGGCCCTGGCGGGCCGCCCGGAGCCCGCGTACACGGTGCCCGAGCGCCATACGGTCCTCGGAAACCCCCTGCTCGGCCCGTACCCCGAGGGCCTGGAGATCGCCGACTTCGGCATGGGCTGCTTCTGGGGAGCCGAGCGCGTCTTCTGGCAGACGGAGGGCGTCTGGACGACCCTCGCCGGCTACCAGGGCGGCTCCACCCCGAACCCGTCCTATGAAGAGGTCTGCTCCGGCATGACGGGGCACACCGAGGCCGTGCGCGTGGTCTTCGACCCGGCGAAGATCTCGTACGAGTCCCTGCTGAAGCGCTTCTGGGAGGGCCACGACCCGACCCAGGGCTTCCGCCAGGGCAACGACCGCGGTACGCAGTACCGTTCGGCGATCTACACGCACTCCCCCGCGCAGGCCGCGACGGCCGAGGCGTCCCGGGACGCCTACCAGCAGGTCCTGAAGTCCTCCGGCCACGGCGACATCACCACCGAGATCCTCCCCGCCGACGCCACCCGCCCGTTCTACCCCGCCGAGGGCTACCACCAGCAGTACCTCGACAAGAACCCCGGCGGCTACTGCGGCATCGGCGGCACGGGCGTCAGCTGCCCGGTGGGCATCGCGCCTGCGGGTGACTGAGCCGGCGCTCCTCTCCGGCGACGCGGCAGCCGTCGTCGCAGCGCTCCTCCCACCCGGCACGCCGGGCCGGGAGGAGCTTCTGCGACAGCTCTCCCGTACCCACGTAGTCCGACGCTGCGGGTGCGGGTGCGTGACGGTAGACCTCGCGGCCGACCGCTCGGCCACGCCTCCGGCTCAGGTGGAGGACGGACTAGTGTCGTCCGCCTCGTTCCCGGTCCCGGGCCAACTCACCGCAGCAGGCGTGCTCCTGCTGGTCCACGACGGGTACCTCTCCTGCCTTGAGGTCTACTCGGCGTCGGACTTCCCGATCACCGCGTGGCCAGCGCCGGACGCCCTCGTGCTGGAGCAGTGAGCGGCCAGCTACGCCTCTTCCCTCACCCCGAGGTCCTTGCGCATCACGCGCCGTAGCTCAGCGATCGCGACGTCGTAGGCGTCCTCCAGCTCCGCGTACTCCGCGCTCGCGGCATCGGCGCCCTCCGCGATGCGGTCGCGGGTGTCGCGCAGCAGCTTGAACGCCGCGCTGGAAGCGCCAATCACTTCCTGGGGCGCGAGAATCGCAAGTTGGTGCCGCAGCTCATACGCGCCAGGCGCTAGGAAGAGCTCGCGCACCCTGACTCGCCGCTCGCCCTCCGACAAACCGGGGTCGTTCGCGGCCTCGTTGAGTGCTGTCCTGATCCGCGAGAGGGCGGCCGAGTACTCCGCGTAGAGCTGTTGCCGCGTCTCCAGTGCCCGGTCCTCGCGCTCCCGTCGCCACCGGAGCCTGTCGGCAAGCAGCGTCGCACCGACACCGATACCTGCCCCAAGTGCCGTGCTGATGGGCGATAACCACTCCATACCGCAGAAGTCTAAAGCTGCCGTCGGTCAGCTGCCGAACTCTATAGCCCGTCAGCGGTGGACAGCTGACAGCCCTGCCCAACATGGGTCGCCCTCCACTAACACTTGAGGAGATATCAGCCGCTCCACAACTCTTCCGAACCATGGAATCATCTGGCTCACGCAATCAAATAGTACGTGGGAGCCCCCTGCCGACTACCGGCTCCTTCAGGAAATCGGAGATATGAGTGAACCAAGGAGATGGACCGAACATTGAACGTCAGCGCCTAATTGGTGAAATAGATGAAGCCCTGGCGCGGAAACCCTTCCTCGAAGCAGGAGTGCCATTATCACAGTGAACCAGAACGACGACTACGGAACCGGAACTGATCTCATTGTCCAGGCCCCCACAGAGGAATCGATAAATTGTCCGGCAAGCTGGTGCGAATTCAAGTCAAGTGCGGAGATCTAGATACCATAGAGTCGACGGCACAGGACGTTGCCACCAGGAGAGGACAGCGCAGTTGACCTCTCCTTCCGGCAGGAGGTCGGCTGAGGCACCGTCCTCGGGCTTGAGCGGTGAGGCCGTCCAGAATGTTGAGGGGGAGGGAGTCCGCGTAGACCGTGCCTGACCTGGGTGCGCTGTCGGCGAACACGAAGAATCCGAGGTCGGCCTGGGTGATCCGGCGACCTGGCTTCTCGCTGATGGCCTCGGCCATGAGTGAGGCCAGCCGTTCGTTCGGCTCTCTCCTCACGATCGCCCCTGCCATTGGGCGGGTTGATTGCGGAGGCTCATCGTCCCACGCATGGCGGGGCGTTGAGAGGGTCACGTGCGAACCCCCCTTCCGTTCCGTGAACCCGAGTGTGCACGTGAACCCCACCATGAACGACTGGGGCCGGCCGCTTCTCGTGGAAGACGCGACGTTGTGCGTCTCGGAACTGGTCGGCAACGCCGTACTGCACGCGACTCCGGACGGGAGTTCAGCCGCGTTCGGCAGCGTGCGGCGCATCACCGTGGCGTTCAGGGCCTGGCCGAATTGGCTGTTCATCGAGGTGGCCGACGAGGACTCCGCCCCTCGCACGCTGCCAGTGGGCGATCCCGTCGAGTACGTACTCACCGACCTGTCCTCGGAAGGAGTGCTCCAGGACAGCGGCCGTGGGCTGCATCTCATCCAGTGCCTTGCCGACGCGGTCTGGTGGACGCCCCGCGAGGTCGGCGGCAAGAGCGTGTTCTGCCGGTTCGGTCTGGAGGACGGGGAGAATGGGTGAGCAGCTACGCAAGCTCAGGAGCGGCCAAGGCAGCCGGGCCCCCTGGCAGCGGTTGGGGACCAGGATGGCCGTTCCCGAGACCGCACGGAACGCAGCAACGGCTCCGGTGCGGTGGATGGTCTCCCGGCTGCTGGGGCCCCCTCTCGTTACCGGGAGGCCGTCCGAACACGGCAGATGAAGGGGCTTGCCTTCTGTGAAGGGTGAGGGCCGACAGAAGCCGGTCACGCGTGTGCGGCGCGGTGACGTGGTGACGTGGTGACGTGGTGAGTGTGGACGGCCGTCGTGTGGAGGTGCTGGCGACCCACAGGGAGCGTCATCCGTCGCGCGGGGGCGTCGTGATCCTTCGCCTTCGCGGAGCGCCGACGACCCGTGAAGTTCGTCATGGGTCACATGGCTGCACCCTCGTAGGCCCGGGCGCCGTGACTGCGCCCTGCCCACACCCGTGGCAGGGCGCTTCGTCGTGTTACGGGGCGGCGGGCGGTCCGGGAGGGCCGCGTGCTCAGGTGTCCGTCGCCGGGGTCAGCTTGTAGTGGAGGCGGAGGGCGGTGGCGGACCACAGGCGGAGTGCGTGGTCCGTGCGCAGCGTGCCCTCGCTGTCGGTGTAGACGCGGAACGTCTCGTGGAGCGGCACCCGGGCGGCGTGTGCGCGGCCCCGGTGCTGCACGACCACGTACGCGCCGTTGTCCCCGAAGGCACCGGCGGGCGAGCTCAGTTCCAGGGCGCCCGTCGACGAGACGCGCGGGCGCAGGAACACCTGGACGTTGCCGGCTTCGAGGGGAAAGGCCACGTGGACGCTCGGCTGGTGGGAGCGGGGCAGTACCCGGGCCGAGTAGCAGCCGCTGTAGACGTACTCGCCGGTGGACCGCAGCTTCCGTATCCAGGCAGCGGCCAGTTGCTCACCGTCGGTGCCGACGATCGTGGACACTCTGCTGTCCATGCCGTGGGCGACATCGAGGGGGCGCGTCGGCAGCGCGAGCTGTTGCACCCGGCGTCCGAAGTACCGCGAGACGAGCTCGCCACCTGGCCGGAACAGAGGGCTCCACCGGGTCCACACCTCCAGGCGCCAGTGGGAGGTGTGCTCGTAGAAGTCGCGGACCTCGGGGCGCAGTGCGGATGCCTTGAAGTCAGGGCCGTCGAGCTGCGACATGTCGGCCAGCAAGCCTCCACCGTCCTGCTCACGGACCGTTCCGCCGTGCGCCTCCGCAGCCGCGCGCAGCCATCCGTCACCGACGGTCCGGGCGTCATGCGTGGGAGCCGCCAACCACCGGTGCGCACCCGCCAGATCGACGGGGCGCCCGTTGATACGCCAGAACGCCCGCGACGCGCGGTCCAGCCACGGCATGAACGCACTCATGCGTCCCAGCCTGCCGGAGGCCCGCACCGACCTGAGCGTCGGGGCCCGCGCCCCGCCTCGCTGACGGATCCCGTCAGGCGCGCGTTTGACATGGCGCGGCCCGGTGGGAGGGTGGACATATTGGGCAATCCGTTCAGCGGTTGCCTCGTAACGAAGACGCCGACGGTTCGGCGCGGTACGCACGTGCGCCTGCGCGCACCGCACAGGCGCACACCGCGGACGCGCGCAGGCGCATACGGACATCACCGGCACGAGCGCGGCCGGACAGTGGCGTGCCGATCACCGCCGACGTGCACACCGTTCCCGTAGTGAACGAAAGAGTGAGCGCACATGAAGGCTCTTGTGTACGAGGGTGCGCGGAGCGTCAGCGTCAAGAACGTTCCTGATGCCCGGATCGAGCGGCCCACCGATGTCCTGGTCAGCGTCACCACCACCAACATCTGCGGTTCCGACCTGCACATGTACGAGGGCAGGGCCGGCATGGAGTCCGGGCGGATCCTGGGTCACGAGAACATGGGCGAGGTCGTCGCGATCGGTGAGGGCGTCGACAAGGTGCGGGTTGGCGACATGGTGTGCCTCCCGTTCAACATCTCCTGCGGCTTCTGCCGCAACTGCGAGGCGGGCAAGACCGCCTACTGCCTCACCACCAACTCCGATCCGCTGACGGCGGGCGCCGCCTACGGTTTCGCCGGCATGGGCAGCCACAGCGGCGGCCAGGCCGAGCTGCTGAACGTGCCCTATGGCGACCACAATTGCCTGGTGCTGCCCGAGGAGGCGCAGGAGCGGCAGAGCGACTACGTGATGCTCTCCGACATCTTCCCGACCGGCTGGCACGCGACGGAGCTGGCCGGGCTCCAGCCGGGCGAGAGCATCGTGATCTACGGTGCGGGCCCCGTCGGCCTCATGGCGGCGCTCTCCGCGCAGCTCAAGAGCGCCGCACAGGTCATGGTCGTCGACCGGCACCCTGACCGGCTCGCGCTGGCCGAGGAGATCGGCGCCATCCCGATCGACGACACGCTGGGTTCGCCGATCGACCAGGTCAACCAGCTCACCAACGGCGCGGGCGCCGACCGGGGTTGTGAGTGCGTGGGCTACCAGGCGCACGACCCACAGGGCGACGAGCACCCCAATCTCACCCTCAACAACCTGGTGCACTCCGTACGGTTCACCGGCGGCATCGGCGTCGTGGGCATCTTCCTCCCGCAGGACCCGCACAGCCCTGACCGGCTCTACCGGGAAGGAGAAGGGGAGGTGGCCTTCGATTTCGGGCTGCACTGGTTCAAGGGGCAGACGATGGGCACCGGCCAGTGCAACGTCAAGGCGTACAACCGCCTCCTCTGCGGGCTCATCGAGCAGGGCAGGGCCGCGCCCTCATGGATCGTCTCGCACGAACTCCCCCTGGAGCAGGCACCCCAGGGCTACCGCCACTTCGACGACCGCGAGCCCGGCTGGACGAAGGTCCTCCTGCATCCCGAGGAGAGCGGCTGACAGCCCCCGGGGCCCGGGCGCGGTGGGCGGCCGAGTGAGCACCGGGGCGGGCCGGTGGGCGGTTGGCCTGGTCCCTGGTAGGGGCGGGGGCCAGAGGGGTGGCCGTGCCCTCCCTCGGTGCCGTGGTCAGTCGGCCTCGGCGGGCTGGACGGTGAGAAAGCCCTGGTCCAGGACGCGACAGGTCTCCTCAAGCAACCGCTCGCGCCGCCGCGCGTCGTCGGCGTCCGCCGAGCGCATCGTGACGGCGAGCGCGGCGACGGCCGTGGCGGCGCCGAGCCGCACGGTGTGGGAGTCGACGGCCAGGCCGAGGCGTTCGGCGATGCCCTGCTCGACGGCGTGCACGACCTTGCGGGTGAGCTGGGTGGCCTGCGCCGCCACATCGGGGTTGCGCGCCATGACCTCGCGGACGACGGCGGTGCGGCTGCCCGGCTCGGGCGTGAAGGCGGTCGTCATCATGGCCCACAGCGCCGCGCGTACGGCGCTTTCGCCGGGTGGCCTGGCCACGATGAGTCCGGCGATGTAGGCGTCGTCCGACTCCTCCCAGGCGAGGAACACCTCGTCCTTGGTGGCGAAGTGGTTGAAGAACGTACGCCGGGAGACTCCGGCGTCGGAGCAGATGGCGTCGATGGTGACCTGGTCGGGCCCGTGGCGGCCGGCCAGTTTGGTCGCCGAGTCCCGTAGCCGGGCAGTGGTCGCCTGCTTCCTGGACTCGCGCCGGCTCATCTCCTGCTGCCGCTGCCGTGGTGCGTCGCTCACTGTTCCGTCCCGCCTGCGGTACTCCCGAATATTGCACTCATTGCACCCTCAGCGTACCCTCTCCCACAGGAGTGCAATGAGTGCACCTTCAGAGGTGCGGTCAGTGCGGCGAAACAGGCTGCTCCTCCCCCGCACCCCGCACCCCGGCCCCCTTGGCGCCCCGGCGTCCGTCGCGGGAGGAGCTCCTGGCACGAGAGAGGCATGAGATGACGGAGTACGCGTTCAAGAAGACCGGCAAAGAGCTGTCCAACTGGGGGCGTTGGGGCGACGAGGACGAGAAGGGCACCCTCAACTTCGTCACACCGGACACGGTGAAGCAGGCCGTCGGCGCCATCCGGACGGGGCGGCGGTACGAGCTGAGCATCCCGGTCGGCTCGACCGGGCCGCAGACCGGCTGGATGAAGCGGATCAACCCCGTACACACCATGACCGTCACCCCGCACGACTTCACGGCCCCTGAGGGAGTCGTCATCAGCGACGACTTCATCACCATGCCGCTGCAGTCGGGCACCCAGCTCGACGGCCTCACGCACGTCGGATACGACGGCGCCTTCTACAACGGCGTCCCGGTGGACGCCGTCACCCCGGCACGCGGAGCCGTGCGCAACTCCATCGACGCGACGCTGCCCGGCTTCACCGGACGCGGGGTCCTCCTCGATCTCGCCGGACTCGACGGCGGTGAGTGGCTGCCGGCCGGCCGCGCCCTCACCGTTGCCGACCTGGAACGCGCCGAGGAGGCCACAGGAACCCGGCTCACGACGGGCGACGCCTTGCTCGTACGCACCGGCTGGATGCGCAAGGGGCTCACGCAGGGCTGGGACGGGTGGCTGGAGGACGAGCCCGGCCTCGCGCCCGAGTGTGCCGGGTGGATACATGAGCGCGAACTGGCGATGGTGGCGGCGGACAACTGGGGAGTCGAGGTCCTGCCGGCGGGCGACGGCCTCGTGCCCCTGCACGCCGTCCTGATCAGGGACATGGGCATGATGCTCGGCGAGATGTGGAACCTGGAGGAGCTCGCCGCCGCCTGCCGCGCCGACGGGACCTGGGACTTCTTCCTCACCGCCACCGCCCTCCGCGTCACCGGCGGAACCGGCTCCCCCGTCAGCCCGGTCGCGATCCGCTGAACCGCCCCGCGCCGCCCTGCTCCTCCCCGTCCCGGTCCCGGTCCGGCGGGAGTGCGACGTGCCAGCGCGGGTCGTAGGCGCCGGTTACGGGGTAAGCGCGCCAGCCGGCCGCCCTCGCCCAGGCGGGGAGCGTACGCCCGTGCAGCACCAGCGCGTCCGGGGTTCCCGTGGCGGCGGCCGTTCCGCCCGCCGCTGCCGCCGAGGCCGTGGCGGCGGCGTCACGGCCCGGATGTGCGCGGGGGCGGCAGCCGGCGGTATGGGCCACGGGGACGACGGAACCGTCGCCGTCGAGCACGCAGGGGGGCCGGACGCCGTGCGCCGCCAGGAAGCCGTGCATGCGGTGCCAGTCCCCGCGTGCCCCGGCCTGCACCCGTGCGTGGATGGTCAACTGGTGGAGCTGGACGCCGAGATGGGCCGAAGCGAGGGCGAAGGACACGGGAACGAGCCACCTGAGCCGGGCGCGTGGCGCGTCCCGTACGAGGGTGCTCACGCCCAGCGCCGCCACGGGTGCCAGCAGCGCGTAGGCGGGCAGCAGGAAGCGCGGGGCCGCGTAGTCCAGAAGGAACAGGTACGGCGCGGCGACCGCCACGGCGGCCAGCAGCGGCAGCACCGCGAGCGCGGTACGTTCCCGTGCCCGCGCGGCGCGCACCCCGAGCGCGACCAGGGGCGGAATCAGCAGCCACCAGGCCACGGACACCGCGTCCACGGGCGCTGCGCCGCACGGCCTGCACAGCAGCGGGCCGTCCAGCGCCGCCGCGTGTTCGGGCAGCGAGAAAGCAGGCCGTATGCCGCCCTGGACCGCGCTCGCCAGCCGCAGCCGCTCCGCCACCCCGCCGAACCGCAGCGCCGACTCGACCACCCACGGCACCAGGCCGAGCACCGGCCCGGCGGCCACGGCCACAGCGGCGGCGCCCCGGCGCCGCGCACACCATGGCCCCGGCCATCCGCGCGGGCACAGCGTGGCGAGCGCCAGTACGAGGGCGGGCCACAGCGTGTCGTGGGGCCGCATCAGCGTGGCGCAGGCGAGCGCGGCGGCGAGGACCGCGGCCGGCCGCAGCACCGGACGGTCCGCCTCCGCCAGGGCGATCCGCAGAAAGCAGCCGACGGCGGCGGCGCAGCCCATGGCCACATAGTGGTTGGGCATCGCTGACCCGGCGTAGAAGAGCGCGAACCACACGCTCGCGTACAGGGCCGCGGCCGGAGCCGCGGTCGCTCGCCCGCCCGGCAGGACACCCCCTCCCCCGCCGGGCACGCTTCCCCCGCCCGGCGCGAGAGCGCCGCACCCGGCCGCACGCGCCGGGCGACGCGAGCGCAGCCAGGGCCGGTAGCCGAGGTAGAGCGCGCAGGAGGCGAGCGCCGCCAGGTAGCAGCGCAGCAGGACGACCGAGTCGCTGACCGCGGCGACGGGCGCGATCAGCACCGGCACCCCGCGCGTGCGCGGCGCGCTGAACGGTGTCTCCGGGCCGTACGGCGCGAAGCGGCTGGCGTAGACGATCTCGTCCCAGCCGAGCGGCAGCCACGGTGGTACGAGCGCGAGCGAGAGCGCCCCGAACAGCGCGCACACAGCGATCAGCCAGAGGTGGTCCCGGTCCCCCCGCACGGCGCGCAAGGCCCGCACTCCGCTGGGCCCCGGGGCCGGTCGCAGCCCGGCCTGCTGCACACCGTAAAGCGACATACCAGACATGAGGGGCATCCTGCACCCCCCCGTCCGTTCCGCCGGGGAGGCAGCACCCGCCGGCGCCCACCACGTGCGCTGCACGCAGCGTTTGGCACCGACCAGTTTCGGCCATGTCCGCAAGGGCATCGCGGCCGGGAACGCCGGTCCGCGGGCCGGCGTCCGCCGCCCCGTGGACCGACGCTGTCACCGGCACATGCTTGGATGCCTGCCGTGAGCGACGAGCGAAGGAGCACCGTGGCAGCAGCGCAGGACCCGGAACCGTTCACCGTGCCGGTGACGGTGCGGGGATACGAGACGGACACGCAGGGGCACGTGAACCAGAGCGTGTACCTCCAGTACGCGGAGCACGCGCGGTGGTCGATCCTCGCGGCTGCGGGGATCGAGCAGTCCGGCATGGTCGCCAAGGGGGTGGGCCCTGTGGTGCTGGAGCAGACGATCCGCTATCTGCGCGAGCTGCGCGCAGGCGACGAGGTCACCGTGAGCTGCGCCTTCGAATGGTCGGACGGCAAGACGTTCCGGCTGCGCCAGTCCATCCGCAAGACGGACGGCACGCTCTCCGCCGAACTGGTCTCCACGGGCGGGCTGATGGACCTGTCCAGGCGGCGCCTGGTGCAGGACCCGCGCAAGGCGTTCACGGAGCTGGTGGACGACCCCTCGGTGCTCGGCCTGCCCTGACAGCGGCACGCACGCACGCGGAAGGCGTCGGCACAGCGAAGACACCCGCCCGCAAAGGCGCCCGTCCCGCAAGGAACCGGTCCAGAAAAGGCACCGGTCCAGGAAAGACACCAGCCCGGGAAAGACACCAGCCCGGGAAAGGCGCCGGTCCGGGAAAGACACCCGCCCAGGAAACGGCACGGCACGGAAAACGCGGCGGCCCCTCCGCGTACGTACGCGGAGGGGCCGTTCAGCCGTACCGTTGTGCGGACCGCCCGCTCCCGGGTGAGCGGGCGGAACGCCGCGAGGCGGTGGGGCGGCTCAGATCGCCGAGCCGGCCTTCCACTCGGACCAGTCCATGTTCCAGCCGTTGAGGCCGTTGTCGGGCTGGACCGTCTTGTCGGGCGAGCCCTTGACCTCGACGATGTCGCCGACGAGCGAGTTCTCGTAGAACCAGCCGCCGTCCGTCGAGGTGCTGCCCGCACCCTGGTTGTCCTTCAGGCCGACACAGCCATGGCTGGTGTTGCCTGAACCGAAGGGCGCGCCCCAGTAGTTGCCGTGGATGAAGGTGCCTGAGGTGGACAGGCGCATGGCGTGCGGAACGTCGGGGATGTCGTAGCCCTCGGCGCCCTTACGGCCGAACCCGACGGTGTTCCCGTCCATGCGGGTCTCCTTGTGCTTCTCGGAGATCACCATCTTGCCGTTGTACGTGGGGTTGGAGGCGCTGCCGGCGGAGATCGGGATGTCCTTGAGCGTCTTGCCGTCGCGCTCGACCTTCATCCGCGCGTTCTTCACATCGACGGTGCTGACCTGCGAGCGGCCGATGTTGAAGGTGACTTCCTTGTCCTGGACACCGGTGTTGCCGTTGCCGCCGTCCACGCCGTCGAGGTCGAGGTCGACGGTGACCTTGGTGTTGGGCTTCCAGTATTCCTGCGGGCGGAAGTCGAGGCGGTCGGCGCCGAACCAGTGGCCGACGACCTCCTGGCCGCCGGTCGACTTGACCTTGATCGCGGACTGGACGGCCTTCTTGTTCGCGATCTGCTTGTCGAACGTGATGGAGACCGGCATGCCCACGCCGACGGTCGCACCGTCCTCACCGGCATAGGTGCCGATGAAGCTCTTGTCGGGCGAGACGGTGGTGAACATGGAGTTCTCGACGGCCTTGCGGCCCTCGCCGTCCTTGGCCTTCGCCGTGATCTCGTACTTCGTGGCGCGTTCGAGCTGTTCCTTGGGCTTCCAGCTCTTGCCGTCGGCGGCGAGTTCACCCTCGACGGGCTTGCCGCTCTGCGCCGCCTTCATGCTCACGCTGGTGAGCTTGCCCTTGCTGACGGTGACGTTGCCGCCGGTGTTGATGCTCGCGTTGTTGGAGCCGTCCTTGGCGTGGATCTTTATTCGCGCATCCGAACTATCCTTCTTGCCGGATATGTCGGACTTCGCGGACCCCTCATCGCCCCCGTCGTCGCCGCCGAACATGCCGCAGCCGCTCAGCGTCAGCACACCGCCGAGCAGTACGGCCGTGGCCGCGAGGCCCCTACGGTGCTTCCCCACCGTCATCACTGACTTCTCCATTTGCCTTCGGAACCCCATGTCTCCCCGGTTTTGCTGCGTACGCACACACAGCGCCCGAAAACGGACATGCGCACCCCAGCCCTACGCAAGAGAACGCAAAGGCGACTATGACCGGTTCCACATTCGGTAAAACTGTGGGGTAGGACACTCATTCTGATCGGTCACACTCATCACCTCGCCGCGAACCCGGTCCCCACCAGACCGGAACCACGGCTTCCCCCTATGCCCGTCTACTCAGTAACATCAGCCTGCGTACTGCAAGTTCACCGCCGTACGGGGGGCCAAACGCACCCAGGAGGGGCTTTTCGTGTCCGGAGCCGGACTCTCCACACTCTCAGCTCACCGACGCCCGCTGGCCACAGCAGCCGCGGCAGGCGGCCTGCTGTTCGCCTTGTGGTTCGTCCCCTCCGCCCATGCGGACCCGGAGGAGGACCCCGGCGGAACAGGCACGTCGGCGCCGGGGGTTTCGCAGCACGAGAACGCGGCCGAGCGCGGTACACACGCCCAGCTCGCCGAGACCGGCTCCTTCGACTCGACGCCCTTCGTGGTGGGCGGCCTCGGCTTCGTCGGCATCGGCGGCGCCGTCCTGGTGCAGGGACAGCGCAGGGCGCGCACGCAGCCGCGCACACAGACCTGAGCGGCACAGCGCCGCGCCCCGCACCGAACCGGCACCCGCGCTACGCCAGCGGCCCCGTCGCCGACTGAGCGGCCTCGACCAGCGCGCCCGAGCGCACGAATTCCTCGGCGGCGGCGAGATCGGGCGCCAGGAAACGGTCAGCGCCCGGCCCCTCGGCTCCCGCTTCCCGCAGCCCGGCGACGACGGCGCGCGCCGCGGGGCCCGGGGTGAGGCCGGCGGTTCCCGCACGCAGTTCGACGGCGCGCGTCGCGGCGTACAGCTCCACGGCGACGACGCGGGCGAGCGCGTCGACAGCGGTACGCAGCTTGCGCGCGGCCGACCAGCCCATCGAGACGTGATCCTCCTGCATCGCCGAGGACGGGATCGAGTCGACGGAGGCCGGGACCGCGAGCCGCTTCATCTCGCTGACCAGGGCCGCCTGCGTGTACTGCGCGATCATCAAACCGGAGTCCACACCCGCGTCATGGGCCAGGAACGGCGGCAGGCCGTGCGAACGGTTCTTGTCCAGCAGCCGGTCCGTACGGCGTTCAGCGATGGACGCGAGGTCGGCGGCGGCGACCGCGAGGAAGTCGAGCACATACGCGACGGGGGCGCCGTGGAAGTTGCCGTTGGACTCCACGCGGCCGTCCGGCAGCACGACGGGGTTGTCGACGGAGGCGGCCAGCTCGCGTTCGGCGACGGTGAGGGCGTGCGAGAGCGTGTCGCGCCCTGCCCCCGCGACCTGCGGGGCGCAGCGGACCGAGTAGGCGTCCTGGACACGGGGAGCGTCATCCTGGAGGTGCCCGGTGAAGCCCGAACCCGCCAGCACCTTCAGCATGTTGGCCGCGCTGGCGGCCTGACCCGGGTGCGGGCGGATCGCCTGCAGCTCGGGCGCGAGAACCCGGTCGGTGCCGAGCAGCGCCTCCAGGGAGAGCGCCGCGGCGATGTCGGCCGAGGTGAACAGGCGCGCGAGGTCGGCACAGGCCATGAGCAGCATGCCGAGCATGCCGTCGGTGCCGTTGAGGAGCGCCAGGCCCTCCTTCTCGCGCAGTTCGACGGGCTCTATGCCGTGCTCGGCGAGGAGTTCGCCCGCGGGACGCAGGCGCCCGTCCGGCCCCTCGGCCTCGCCCTCCCCCATGAGCGTGAGCGCGCAGTGCGAGAGGGGCGCCAGGTCGCCGGAGCAGCCGAGGGAGCCGTACTCGTGCACGACGGGGGTGATGCCCGCGTTGAGCACGTCGGCCATGCGCTGGGCCACCTCGGGGCGTACGCCCGTACGGCCGGAGGCGAGGGTCTTGAGGCGCAGGAACATCAGGGCGCGTACGACCTCGCGCTCCACGTGCGGGCCCATTCCGGCGGCGTGCGAGCGGACGATGTTGCGCTGGAGCTGGGCGCGCAGGTCGGGGCCGATGTGGCGGACGGCCAGTGCGCCGAAGCCGGTGGAGACGCCGTAGACCGGATCCGGCTTGGCCGCCAGGTCGTCGATGAACCGACGGGCCGCCGCGAGCGCCTCCAGGGCATCGCTGCCCAGTTCGACGCGTGCGCCGTCGCGTGCGACGGCGATGACCTCCTCGGGGCTGACATCCGAGGCGCCGACCACCACAGTGTGCATATTCATATTCACGAACCCTAGTGAGTGAATTGCAAACTGTCACGATCGCCTATCTGCGGAAGCGGCGCCGCTCCGGTGGATGGGGCGGAGCGGGGGTGGAGGCGAGGTGGACGACGGGGTCGTCGGGGCCTCCGTCGCGCCCCGCGACGACCGGTTTCGCTGAGCGCAGCGCCTTCGCGCGGTACTGCGCCGCGTCCGCGAGCCGGAACAGGCGGCGGGCCGAGCGGACGTCGCCGACCGGGTCACCCGTGGAGGCGAGGCCGCAGGCGACGCCCTCGCCCAGCTCCAACTCGGCCGCCCTGCGGCACAGTTCGTCGGCGGCCCGTACGACCTCGTCGGCCGCGGGCCCGACGGCCAGCAGGCAGAACTCGTCGCCGCCGAGCCGTCCGGCGAGCGCGCCGGGCAGCATCGCGCCGCACAGGGACAGGATGCTGCCGAAGCGTTCGAGGAGGCGGTCGCCCGCCTCGTGGCCGTGTTCGTCGTTGACCCGCTTGAGGCCGTTGATGTCGCAGACGCCCAGGCTGACGACGGTGCCCAGGTCGCGGTGGAGTTCCAGCGCCTCGTCCAGGCGGGTGTCGATGGCGCGCCGGTTGGCCAGCCCCGTCAGCGGATCGGTGAAGGCGAGGCGGCGCACCTCCTCCAGGCGTTCGTTCTGCGCGATGCCCGCCGCGATGATCGCGGCGAGCACGGTCGCGAAGCTCGCGTCGCCCGCGTCCAGGACCGGGTCCTCGACGCCGCGTGCCACGTACAGCTCGCCCCAGGCACGCCCGTGCAGCACGATCGGCGCGACCACGCACGAGCCACGGCCGCGCCGCCGCAGCGCCGCCACCCGCTCGTGGCGGTACGGGGAGGCATACGGGCCCCGGGGCTGGTCGGGCCCCGCGCTGGTCTCCACCCAGGCGTGGGGCTTGCCGCCGCCCGCCCACTCCTCATGCAGGAACTCGGTGATCTCGGGGAAGTCATGGACCGGATACGCCTCGTCGGCGGGGAACTCCTCCTCGCCCGCCGCCCGCTCCCCCACATTCACCAGCACCCGCAGCCGCCCCCTGTCCCGCTCCCAGAACGAGATCGCCGCGAAGGTGCCGCCCATCGCCTCGCACGCGCCGAGCGCCGCCGCGTGGGCGACGTCCCGGTGCGGGAGAGGGCCGGCGTCGGCCCGTGGCACCGGCGCCGAGGTCTGCGCCGCCGCCATGGCCTGTGCGAGGCCCACGACGGCGCAGAGCCGCGCGTCGGCGTCCTCTCCCATCTGGCCCATACGGCCAAGATTAGGAGGGTTCGCTCCCTTCCGCCGGGCGGGCTGCCTTACGGGCTGCGTGACCTGCTCCGAAGCGGGCCGTGGCCTGGTCAGACGCCGGGCCACTCGGGATCGCGCTTCTCGTTGAAGGCGGCGACCCCCTCGGCCCGGTCGCCGGAGAAGGCGGCCGTACGCCAGGCCGTGTCCTCGACCTCAAGTCCGGCCCGCAGGTCCATGCTCCAGCCGGTACGCAGCGCGCGCTTGGCGGCGCGCAGCGCGACGGGCGAGTTGGCGGCGATCCTGGCGGCCACAGCCAGCGCCTCCTGACGGTCGTCACCGGCGCCCACGAGCATGTCTACCAGGCCCAGCTCGCGTGCCTCGGCCGCCGCGACCTTGCGTGCGCTGAAGATCAGTTCGGCCGCGCGGCTGGCTCCCACCCGGCGCGGCAGCAGCTGCGTTCCGCCCCCGCCCGGCACCACACCGACGGACACCTCGGGCAGGCCGACCACGGCCGAGGGATCGGCGATGATCAGGTCGCAGGACAGGGCCAGTTCGTACCCTCCGCCGAGCGCGTACCCGTGCACAGCGGCGACGGTGGGCATCGGCAGATCCAGCACGGACATGTACGCGGCACGGCTGTGCGGTCGCTGGGCCTCCAGGTCGGCGTTGCTGAAGCCGTTCCGTTCCTTGAGGTCGGCGCCGACGCAGAACGCCTTCTCGTGCGTCGAGGTCAGCACCGTCGCCCGTACGTCCGGGTCCTCGACCAGCGCGGCGCACGCCTCGGCCAGCGCGTCCGCGAACCCGGTCGAGACCGCGTTCATGGCGTTTCTGCGGTCCATCACCAGCTCGGCCACATGCGTGTCCGCGTGCTTGCTGACCCGCACCCACTCACCGAACATTCGCTCACTCTGATCCATGCGACTCACCCTACGGCGACGCCCCCGGCGCCCCGCCCGGCACAGAAGGAATTCAAGCCGACGCGGCGTCAGACGCGGCGGCGCAGCAGCCAGGGTTCGACGACGCCGAGGCCGCGGACGGGACGTTGGTAGAGGGGCTGGAGCGCGAAGCGGTAGCCGGAGAGGTCCTCGCTCTCCTTCTCCGACTCGGGGGCCTCGCCCGAGGCGGTGAGTTCGGCACGCAGGGCGCCGTCGACCAGGACGGTGTCCTTGGGCGCTATCGAGGTGAGGCGGCTCGCGAGGTTCACGGTGTTGCCGAACACGTCGCCCATGCGCGTCGTCATCGTGCCGAAGGCGATGCCGACCCGCAGCTCGGGCATCGTCTCGTCGTTGGCCATGGTCTCGATGAGCCGCAGCCCGATCTCGGCCGCTGTGCCCGCGTCCTCGGCGACGTACAGGATCTCGTCACCCAGTGCCTTGATGAGTCTGCCGCCGTGCGCGGCCACGAGGTCGGCCGCCGTGGTCTCGAACGCCTCGACCAGTTCGCCGAGTTCGTCCTCCTCCAGCCGCCGCGTCAGCCGGGTGAACCCCACCAGATCGGCGAACCCGATGGCCTGACGCCGATCGACCGTCTCCTCGTCGTCCTGCGCCTGGACCACACGCCCCGTGGCTGCGGCGAGCTGCCTGCGCCACACGTAGACGAGGAACTCCTCCAGCTCAGGCAGGAGCAACTGCACCAGCGGATAGGTGACTTCATTACGGGTCATGCCCGGCTCGGGAGGCTCGGTCAGGCCCTCCAGGAAGGAGTCGATCTGCCAGTCGGCCAGCCGCGCCGTCGTCTGCCCCGTCGACCGTGCCACCTGCACCGCCATCGTCTCGCTGAGCAGCCCCGCCTCCACAAGACCCGCGAGGCGGCGCAGCGCCAGCACGTCCGCCTCGGTGAGCGCCCGCGCCTGCCCCACGTCGGCGAAGCCCATGGCCCGCCAGAACCGGGAGGCCAGTTCCATCGAGACGCCGGCGGCGCGTGCCGCCTGAAAGGGGGTGTACTGCCGCTCCGAGCCGAGGATCAGCTCCTCGATACGCAGCGCGCTGGGATCGGTCTCGTCGTCGGAGACCGGCTGCGGGTCGGCGAACCCGTCGAAGCCGTGATGCCCTTCGAAGCCGTCGGGATCGGGCGGCTCAGGGGAGGCACCGCTCCGCGCTCCGCCGTCGTCCTCGCCGTCTCCCGGCGCGGCGGACGCCGCCGCACGCGGGGGAGTGCCCGGTTCATCCACGGCCACTGCCCGCTCCCTGCACTCCTCGCGGCGAAGCGTCGTCCCTGCGCACAGCCCTTCCGTTCCTCTTGCTCAGTCGTGCCCGGCGCTGCTCGGCGGCCCCTGGTGGCACCGCATGTCACCGCCGATTGCCCACCCTACGGCAGTTGTGCGCTAGCTCACTCTCCGGTCGCGGGCCGCAGATGCACGATGTCACCGGCCGCTACCGGCTGCTGTACGCCCTGTTCCGAAGCGACCACGAGGCGCCCGTCACCGTCCACGGCGACGGCCTCCCCGACCAGCTCGTCACCGCCGGGCAGCTCCACCCGTACGGTCCTGCCGAGGGTCACGCAACCGGCCGCGTACGCCTCCAGCAGGGTGCTCCCCGTCGGGTCACCGTCCGAAGCGGTCCAGCGCCCGTACCAGTCCTCAAGCCCACGCAGCACCGCGCGCAGCAACGGGTCCCTGTCGACCCCCTGCGCCCCCGCCAGCGCGAGCGAGCCCGCCGTGGGAACAGGAAGCTCCTCCGTGCGGAGCGTGACGTTCAAGCCGATGCCCAGCACGACCATGTCCTCCCCCACGCGCTCCGCGAGCAGCCCACCGACCTTGCGCTCCTCACCCCCCGTGACCGTCAGCACGTCATTCGGCCACTTCAACCCCATATCCACACCCGCAGCCCGCGCGAGAGCCCCCGCGACCGCCACCCCCGCGAGCAGGGGCAACCACCCCCACCTGGACACCGGCGGCTCCGGCCGCAACAGCACCGAGAAGAACAGCCCCGAACGCGGCGGCGCCGTCCACACCCTGTCCAGCCGCCCCTTCCCCGCCGTCTGCTCCTCCGCGACCAGCACACTCCCGGCCTCCGCGACACCCTCACGCGCCCTGTCGGCCAGCTCGCTATTGGTGGACCCGATCGACTCCACCACCTCCAACCCGGCCCACAACGAGTCCTCCCGCACCAACGCCTTCCTGAGCGCCCCCGCGTTCAGCGGCGGACGCTCCAGATCCGACCAACGACCACGACCTTCATCAGACCCCATCCCGCCAGGCTAGGCCCCCCACCCCCAGCAAGAGACACCCCCAACCCACCCAGAGA
>NZ_JANCPR020000017.1 GCF_028657195.3 Streptomyces iconiensis | reverse complement strand
CCCCCCCCCGCCGCCGCGGGGATCGCGGGGCCCTCATCCCCGCGAGGTCTTCGGCCCGGGGCCACCTCACTCCCGTACCGCTTCGGCCCGGGCCGCCTCGGCCGGGGCCAACTCGGGCCGGAGTCAGCTCGGCCCGGGGCCACCTCAGCCCAGGGCCGCCTCGGCCAGCAGATCGAGCTGGGCCGGCTCGGCGCTGCACGGGAAGACCAGCAGCTCGTCACAGCCGGCCGCCGCGTACGCTGCGGCGGTCTCGCGCAGTGCCTGGGCTTCGGTGATGACCGCCTTGGCCGCCATCTCGGCCTTGGGCCCGATGAAGGCGTAGTAGTCGCGCAGATAGCTCTCGGCCGTGGACGCGGCGCCGGGCCCCAGGCACGCGTAGACGAGCGCGACCAGCCGGGGCCGGTCGGCCCTGTCCTGCGCGCGCCAGGCGGCGCGCGCCTGCCCGGCGAGGTCGGCGTAGGCGGTGGCCGAACTGCCGCCCGCTATCCAGCCGTTGGCGTGCCGCGCCGCACGGCGCATGGCGGCCGGCGTATGGCCGCCAACGATGATCTCGGGGCCGGAGCCGGGGCCGGAGCCGCCGGGCCGGGGGCCGATACCGGCGACGCCGGAGTGTGTGTCCTTGCCGTCCCAGATGTCGCGCAGCTCGGCCAGGGCGGCGTCCAGGCGGCGCCCCCGGTCGTGGTAGGGCACTCCGGTGGCACGGAAGTCGTCCTCGCGTCCGCCCGCGGCGACCCCCACCACCAGCCGCCCGCCGGAGATCTCGTGGACCGTGGCGAGCTGTTTGGCCAGCAGCGGGGTGCCCGGCCGGTAGGCGGCGAGCAGGATCGTCGTCGCGAGCTTGATCCGCCGGGTCACGGCGGCTGCCGCGGCGAGCGAGACGAGCGATTCGTAGTTGTCGTAGACGAGCCGGTCGAGCACGCCCAGGGTGGAAAAGCCGTGCTCCTCGGCACGCCCGGCCCACTCGACGAGCCGCTGCCCGTCGACGTCGGGCACGGTGGTGGGCAGGCCCACTCCGATCTCCACGGTGGTCTCCTGTCTGGTCTGTGGCGGAAGTCCGTAGTCCGTACCGGTGCCCCTGGCCGCGCTCAGACCGCCGGTTTCCGCGCGGTCAGCAGGGTGTTGCCCAGCGGGAGCCGGCGCTCGCTCACGTCGCGGAACCCGGCCTGCTCCATCCACCCGGTGCAGTGGCCCGGGTGGTAACCGGCGCCCGCCGGTGTCATCACGAGCATGTGCAGGCTGGCGATCAGCGACGCCAGGTCGGGCCTGTCGCCGTTCATGGGGTCGTAGACGAGCAGCGCGCCCCCGTCGTTGACGGCGGTGTACGCCTTCTCGATCAGCGTTCTGCGCTCGTCGCGGGAGAAGTCGGCCAGCACATGGCCGATGACCACGACATCGGCGGGGGGCAGCGGATCGGTGAAGAAGTCGCCGCCGGTGAAGGTGACCCGGTCGGCGACGCCCAGCCCCGCGGTGTGCTCGGCGCACGGCCCGGCGTTCTGCGGGCGGTCGAAGACCGTGCCCCGCAGCCCGGGCCGTGCGCGCAGGATCTGGCCCGTCAGGTTGCCGCGGGCGCCGCCCACATCGGTGAGGGTGGCGAAGCCGTCCCAGTCGAGCGCGTCCAGCAGGTGCGGGATCAGCGGCTGGCTGAGCGAGTCCTGCATCGCCAGGAACATCCGGCGTGCCTGCGGGTCGCTCAGCATGGCCTCGAAGTCGCCCTCGGCCTGCGGCTGTCCGGTGCGCAGCGCCTCGGTCAGCCGGCCCCATGCCGGGTAGAGCACGAAGTTGGCGCCCTCCAGGAACCCGCCCGCGTAGCCGGGGCCGCGCACCAGGTGGCGCTGGGCGGCCCCGGTGTTGCGGTAGCGGCCGTGGTGGCGCTCCAGGAGCCCGGCGGCGGTGAGCGCGTCGAAGAAGTCGGACGCCGCGCGGGGGTGGAGCCCGAGCGCGGCGCGCAGTTCCTCGGCCTCGGCCGTGCCGTCGGCTGTCCCGGCCAGCGCGCTGAACACGCCGAGTTCCAGGGCGCTCAGCAGCAGCTTGGCCGAGGCGAAGCCGAGGCCCAGCCGGGCGATGCCGCCTGGATCGTTGGGGTCGCCACCGGGCCCTGTGCCGGGCGCCGGGGCGTCGCTGGTGAGCGTCATACGGGGTTGCCTTCCTTGACTGGCTCGCGCGCGTCCGGGTCGTCGGGCGGTGCCGAGGCTGCCGCCTCCTCGGCGGTCAACGGGGCCAGACCGCGTGCGACGGCGTGCCTGCGCAGCGCCAGGACGCCGCCGACGGACAGCGCCAGCACGGCGAGCAGGAGGTAGTAGAGGTACTCGGGAACGACGTCGATGAGCCGTACGAGGCCGCTGCCGGCACCGCCGCCGAGCGCGGCGAACAGCCACAGCACGCCGAGCATGTGCCCGATGAAGCGGCGCGGCAGCACATCGGCGACGGCGGCGATACCGACGGCGGCGACGATGAGTTCGCCGCAGGCGTGCATGAAGTAGACGACGATCAGCCACAGCGGGGAGACCTTGGAGTCCCCGGAGGCGAGCCCCGCGGCGAGCGCCATGATCAGGAAGCTGGCGCCGGTGAGCAGCAGCCCGGCCGAGAACTTCGCCGGCACCCCCGCGCGTCCGCCGCCGTGCCGGAGCAGGAACCAGGCGCAGAGCGGGGCGAGTACGAGGATGAACAGCGGGGTCGCGGACTGGAGCCAGCTGACGGGCACCTCGAAGCCGAAGACGTCGCGGTCGGTGGAGTGCTTGGCGAACAGCGTGAGCGCGGAGCCGTCCTGTGCGATCAGCGACCAGAACAGCGTCGAGCCCAGGAAGATCCACAGGAAGGAGCGCAGCCGTCTGCGGTCGTCGGGCCGCAGTTCGCGGTTGCGGTAGAGCACGGTGTAGCCGACGACGGGCGCGACGATCGAGGCCATGCCGACGAGCGCGATGCCGCTGCCTGCCGTGAGTCCGCCGGCGGCGAGCATGCCGCTCAGCAGCAGAACGACGACGGCGAGGGTGAGGCCCGTGAGCCGCTTGGCGCGGCGGGCCTCGGGCGCCTTGAGCGGACGCCCGGGGCGTTCGCCGACCCCCTCGAACTGCCGCTGTGCCAGGGCGACTTGGACCGTGCCGATGAGCATGGCCGTACCGGAGACGGCGAACCCGAGCCGCCAGTCGACGCGTTCGCCGAGGAACCCGGCGATGAGCGGGGAGGTGAGCGCGCTGACCTGGATGCCGACGTAGATGAGGGAGATGCCCGCCTCACGGCGTCCGCTCTCGCGGAACATCAGGTTGAGCATGGCCTGATGGTTGGGCTTGTACAGGCCCATGCCGACGGCGAGCAGGATCAGCGCGACGGGGGTGAGCCACAGCAGCGGTGTGGCCAGCGCGAAATGGCCCGCCGTGGTGATGGCGGCGCCGAGCACGAGGGTGCGGCGCGGCCCGAGTATCCGGTCGGCCACCCAGCCGCCGGGCAGGCACAGCATGAAGGCGAGCCCGATCCAGGCGCCGAAGAGCGCGGCGGCGTCGGCCTTGCCGAGGCCGAGTCCGCCCTCGTCGCGGGGGGCGACGGCGAACAGCACGAGGATGGCCTGCATGCCGAAGAAGCCGAAGCGCTCCCACAGATCGCTCAGGAACAGGGTGCGGAACCAGCGGGGCCACGGCCGCATGGAGACCGGGGAGCCGTCGCCCGGCGACTCGGCGTGAGCGGGGGCTGTCATGCCGGGGTTTCTCCCTCTGCTCGGGCCGGCTCCGTCCGGGCCAGGTGCAGACGGGGCCTGAAGGACAGGTACAGACCGCCGACGGCGTTGCCGGCGCTCATGGGGGCCTGCTTCTGCTCGTGGACCTTGTTGAGGTTGGCGAGCGGGTTGGGGTCACCGCTCTCGGCCCCGTTCAGGTGCGCGTGCACGCTGGCGTAGACGTCCTGCGCGTCGTCCAGGTCGGCGATGCCGGTGATGATGCGGTCGAAGGCGTCCTGGAGGTTGAGCCCGTCGCGCTGGCTCTGGGTGAGCTTCTGCGCGTTGTAGAAGTGGTGTTCCTTGCCCCGGTAGCTCTCGTAGAACACCGAGACCAGCACCAGCAGCCGCTCGTAGGCGTGCCGGTAGACGGTGTTGAAGAACTCCCACGCCTCGTCCTCCGCCGCCTCGCCGCGGAGGACGCTGGCGACGGTGGCGCTGGCGAGCATGGCGCTGTAGGTGGCCAGGTGGACGCCGGTGGAGAGCAGCGGGTCCAGGAAGCAGGCGGCGTCGCCGCACATCAGATAGCCGGGCTTGCCGAAGTTCTCCGCGGTGTAGGAGTAGTCCTGTTCGACCTTCATTCCGGCGACCTGTTCGGCGCCGGTGAGCAGGTCCTGTACGACGGCGCACTCGCCGAGCGCCTTGTCGTAGACCTCCTGGACGCCGCCGAGGCTGTTCTTCTTCTCGTTGAAGATGTCCCGCCCGGTGACCAGGCCGATGCTGGTGGTGCCGTCGTGGAGGGGGATGACCCAGAACCAGCCGTCGGGGGCCGAGCACACGGCGATGGCGCCCTCGGGGCCGCGGTCGAGCGGCTTGACGTCCTTCCAGTACGTCCACGCGGCGACATTGCGGAAGATCTCGTGGTACTCGCGGTTCTTCATGTGCTTGGCGGCCAGCACACCGCCGCGCCCTGAGGCGTCGATGACGTAGTCGAAGGCGATACGGCCGTGGTGCGAGGGGTTCTTGGTGTCGGCCCACCGCGCGGCGACGGGCCGCTCCCCGTCGAACTCCAGCTCCTTGACGCCGACGTTCTCGTGGACCTCGACGCCGAGCGAGACGGCGTGCCGCAGGAGCAGCTCGTCGAACTCGGAGCGGATGACCTGCCAGGCGTTGCTGCCGTCGTCTCCGAGGCTGTCGAACTTGACCTCCCACTCCTCGGGGCCCCAGAAGAAGTAGGCGCCGCCCTTGGGCTGGAAGCCGTGGGCCTCCACCTTGTCCCAGACGCCCAGGAGTTCGAGGATCGGCCGGCACGAGGGGAGGATCGACTCGCCGATGTGGTAGCGGGGGAACTGGTCGCGCTCCAGCAGGGTGACCTCGAAGCCGTCCTTGGCCAGCAGTCCCGCCGCCGTCGATCCGGCGGGGCCTCCCCCGATGACGAGGATCTGGGTGGAACCACGCATGAACTTCTCCAATCCTCCGGGGTCCTGGACAGGTCGGTCTCCGGATCGGACCCACCCGGGCACCGTGACCCCGGCTGCCGGAGGAGCGGTGGAGAGATCCTCGATGCCACGGCGTCTGACCCCCTCGCTGGCGAAGCCCGAGCGGACCTCTAGCGCGGTGCCGTCCCCTGCCCCACACGAGTGGCACGGTGCATCCGACGAAGGAGATCCCCATGCGTTCACGAGCTGTCCGGATCTGGGCCGCGAGCACGGCGGGCGCGGCAGCGCTGACCGTGGGCCTGGTGGCGGGTGCGCCCACCGGCGCCGGAGCGGCGCCGCACACGGCGCGCGCTGCGGCGACCGCCGAGGTGGTGCGGCACGGCCAGCCGAGTCTGTACGCCAAGAACGTCGATACGATGCTGGGCTTCTACCGCGACGCCTTCGGCTTCCAGGTCGACTTCCGCTACCCCGGAACGGGCCACGCCGTCTTCGGCACGGTCAGCCTGGGCGACAGCTACTTCCTCACCTTCGCGACCTACGAGGTCATCAAGGACTCCACGCCGCTGAAGCACATCGGGCCCGGCAAGCGGAAGCAGTCGGAGATCGTCGTGATCACCACCGATGTGGACGCGCTGTACAAGAAGGCGCTCAGGGCCGGCGCCAAGGGCCTGATGGCGCCCAGGGACCAGCAGTGGGGCGAGCGTTCGGCCTACGTCTCCGACCCCGAGGGCAACCTCGTACAGCTCTCCACGCACAACGGGTCCTGAACGGCCGCGCGGGGCACGGCAGTTGGGGGGCATGCCGCGGGCGTGCCCCCCAACTGTGTGCCGCGCACCTGTACGCGGTCACCGGCGCGCCGTCACCGGAGTGCCGCCGTCACCGGTGTGCGGTCATCCGTGCGCGGTCGTCGCGCCGGGGGTGACCTTCTCGTCCCAGTCCACGCGGTAGGAGTAGACGGGCCGGGTCGCCTTCACACCGAGCTTGAGGAAGAAGGGCAGGACCAGGTCGCGGACGGTGCGCTGGAAGCCGTTGGTCGCCGCCTTCTGGTTGCCGGTCTTGCGGCCCTCCTTGATGATCTTCTCGACGCGCTCCTTGCGCAGCCCCTGGAAGGCGGCGAAGGCCGCCTCGACGTCGGGGATGTCGCGCAGGCACTTGGCGAGCACGATCGAGTCCTCCATCGCCATCGAGGCGCCCTGCCCCACGTGCGGAGAAGTGGCGTGCGCCGCGTCGCCGACCAGGCAGACCCGGCCCCTGTACCAGGTGGTCAGGGAGAGCATGTCGTAGATGGGGTAGCCGAGGATGCCGGAGCGGGTGTCCTCGATGAGCTGGGGCACCGGGCTGTGGTCCTTGCGGTGCCTGTCCAGCAGCCGTCGCTGCCACACCTCGTGCGGAACGGACTCGACCTCGCCGCGCTCGGGCTCGCGCGCCTGGTGGTAGTTCTCGAACCAGTAGATCTCCCCGCCGGGCGTGGTCTGGTGGCCGAAGAAGCCGTCCAGGCAGAACGACATCCGCATGGTGCCGTCCTCGGGCGCCCCGTGCGCCGAGTGCGTGTACCCCGCGGTGCCGATCACGCCCGTGTAGGCCGGCTTGGGCGCGTCGGGCAGCACGCTGTAGCGGGTCCTGGAGTGGATGCCGTCGCAGCCGACCACGAAGTCGCCCTCGGCCGTGGTGCCGTCGCGGAAGCGGACGACGACACCGGCGCCGTCCGCCGGCTCCGTCACGCTGTCGAAGAACTTGCCGAACTCGATGACGATGCCGCGCTCGCGTGCGGCCTCGCGCAGCGCCCTGTTGAGCAGGCCGCGCTTGATGAGCACCGTCTCCGCCGGATTGCTGCCCAGTTGCTTGCCCTTGTGGTTGAGGAAGGCGGTGTCGCGGGTCGGGGTGCCGCTCTTCTCCACCTCGTCGGCGACGCCCAGGGTCCTCAGGACGGCGAGCCCGTTGGGCGCCAGGTTCAAGAAGGCGCCCACCGTGTCGCGGGGCTCCTCGCTGCCCTCGTGGATGACGGCCTCGATGCCGATCCGCTGGAGGAACATGGCCAGGACGGGCCCGGCGATGCCGCAGCCGATCAGCAGCGCTCTGCGGGGTCGGGCGGCCTGAGTGCTGCTCATGGATCAACCTCGTTCTCTGCGGGATACGCGGTGGGCGGTACCTGTCAGTCCTTCTCCAGGCCGAACCGGGGCACGGCGCGCTCCAGCGGGCGCGGCAGCCACCAGGCGCTGCGGCCGAGCAGCTGCATCGCGGCGGGCACGACAAGACAGCGGATGAGGACGGCGTCGATGAAGATGGCGAAGGCCAGGCCGAAGCCGAACTGGCGCAGCATCCGGTCGTCGCTCAGGAAGAAGGAGCCGAAGACGACGATCATGATGGCTCCGGCCGCTGTGATGACCGCCCCTGTCCTGGCCAGGCCCTCCTGGACCGCGCCTGCCGGGTCCCCGGTGCGGGTCCACTCCTCGCGCATACGGGAGAGGAGGAAGATCTCGTAGTCCATGGAGAGCCCGAAGACGATCGCGAAGACCATGATGGGCAGGAACGCCTCGACGGGGCCCGCCTGTTCGCCCAGCCAGCCGTTCTGGAAGACCAGGGTGAGGGCGCCGAGCGCGGCGCCGATGCTGAGCAGGTTGAGGACGGCGGCCTTCAGCGGGATCAGTACGGAGCGGAAGACGGCGGCCAGCAGCAGCACCGAGAGCCCGACGACGATCGCGACGAACAGCGGCATCCGGGAGGAGACCGTGTCGGAGTAGTCCACGACGGAGGCCGTCGAGCCGCCGACGAGGTACTCGGCCCCGGTGCGCTCCGACAGCCCCGGCAGCACGTCGTCGCGCAGGGAGTGCACCAGATCGGTGGTGGCCGCTTCCTGCGGCGCCGAGCCGGGGTAGGCGATGACGGTCGCCACCCGCCCGTCCTCGGTCGGCACGACGCCGCCGGTACCCGCGACGCCCCGGGTGTCCTCCAAGGTCCTGGCCAGGGAGCGCGCGGGTCCTGCCGCGCTGCCGTCTCCCGCGTCGACGGCGATGACCAGCGGGCCGTTGACGCCCGGCCCGAAGCCCTGGGCCATCCGGTCGTAGGCGGCACGTCCTGTGCTGCCGGCCGGGTCGTTGCCCGCGTCGGCGAAGCCGAGCCGCATGCCCAGCGCGGGTGCGGCCAGCGCGCCCAGCGCCGCGACGGTCAGCAGCAGCACGGTGACGGGCCTGCGCTGCACGGCCGCGCCCCAGCGGCGCCAGCCCGCGCCCTCCGCCGCCTTGCCGCGCTCGGCGCGGCGTGCCGCGCGTGCGGTGAACTGCCGCTGGAAGCGTGCCCCGAAGACGGCCAGCAGCGCGGGCAGCAGCGTCAGCGAGGCGAGCATCGTGACGAGGATCGTCAAGGCCACCGACAGGGCCACCCCGCGCAGGGCGCCCAGGCCGAGCGCGACCAGCCCCAGCAGGGCGATGATCACGGTGCAGCCGGCCACGGCGACGGTGCGGCCAGCGGTCTCCAGCGCGGCGCGCGCGGCGACTGCGGTGTCCTGGCCCCGGGTCAGCTCGGAACGGTAACGGGCGAAGATGAGCAGCGCGTAGTCGATACCGACGCCGAGCCCGACGAGCATCATCACGTACGGCGTGAAGGTGGCGATGGTGAACACGTGCGAGGCCAGGACGATGGCGCCCATGGTGGTGCCGACCGCGAACAGGGCGGTGACGACGGGCAGTCCGGCCGCAACGGCGGTGCCGAACAGGAAGACGAGGATGACCAGTGCGGCCAGGATGCCCGCGCCCTCGGCCGGGCCCGAGCCGCCCTGGGCCAGCTCGCGCGCCGCTTCGCCGCCGAGTTCCACGCCGAGTCCGCCGCCCTGTACCGCACGCGCCGTATCCAGGATGCGCCGGGTGTCGGCGGGGTCCATCTCCTCGGCCGGCCGGTCGAGTTCGACGGTGCCGAAGGCGGTGGTGCCGTCACGGGAGAGCGAGGAGCCCTCGGCGAAGGCGCCCCGTACAGCGGCCACTCCGGGCAGCTTCGCGACCTCACCCTCCATGGCCCGCACGGCGCTCCGCGTGTCCTGACCACGGAGTCCTGAGGGGTCGTGCAGCACGATCTCGACGGTGTCCCCGCCCTGTGCCGAGCCGTGCTCCTCCAGCAGTTCCACGGTCCGCTGGGTCTCGGTGCCGGGGATCGTGTAGTCGTCGCGGTAGTGCTCCCCCGCGGCGGACGCGGCTGCCCAGACTCCCGCCAGCACGACCAGCCACAGGATCAGCGCCGTCCACCTGTGGCGGTGCGCGAAGCCGGCCGTGCGCGCGAAGAAGCCGCCTCGCGGGGGCTCTTGCGCCCCGGGCGCGTGCCGTGTGCGGGGTGGCGTGACGGTCACGGGGTCCTCCTGGCATACGGGTTGCCCGGCCGGTGCCGGGCCGTGCGGCCTCAGCGGTCCATGGCCCAGCCTGGCCAGCGCCTCTGGAGAACGCCTTGAGCGAGCCCCTAGACCGCGTTGTCACGGTTCCCGCCTCAGGCCGAGCGGCGCTCGTGATCACCGCAGGCCATGACTGGAGGAGCCACCGTTGTCCACGACGACAGCCACAGCGCGAGCTGTTGAACCACGCGAGTCACCCCCTTACCCCCTGGGCCCGCCCGAGCGGCTCGATCTGGCTCCCGGCTACGGGCCGCTGCTGGCCGCACCCAGGATGACGCGGGTGCGCATGCCCTACGGCGGCGACGCCTGGCTGGCCGTGCGCTACGAACATGTGCGGGAGGTGATGTCCTGCCCGCACATCACCAGGGAGCTGGTCGCGGCGCCCGAAGCGCTCCCCCGCCGGCTGCCCGAACCGCCGCCCGGCGGCTCGATCATGACGATGGACGGCGCCGAGCACGCCAGGCTGCGCAGGCTCGTCAACAAGGCGTTCACCGCGCGCCGGATCGAGGCGATGCGCGCTGACGTCCAGCGCCTCGTGGACGGGTTGCTGGACGGCATGGAAGCGGCGGGCCCGCCCGTCGACCTGGTGGAGGCGCTGGCCGTGCCCCTGCCGGTGCGCGTGATCTGCGCGCTGATGGGCATTCCCGCCGACGACCACGAGCGCTTCCGCTCCTTCACCGAAACCATCATGGGGGCCGCGGCATCAGGGCCCGACGCGGTACGCACGGCCATGGGCGACTTCTTCGCCTACTTCTCCGAACTGATCGCGCAGCGCAGGGCCGAGCCCACCGACGACCTGCTCGGCGGCCTGGTACTGGCCAGGGACAAGGAGGACCGGCTCAGCGAACAGGAGCTGGTCTGGCTCGGTATCGCGCTGCTCATCGGCGGCCACGAGACGACGCTCAACCAGATCGCCAACTTCAGCTACACCCTGCTGACCCACCCGGAGGCGCTGGAGGACCTGCGCGCCCATCCGGAGATCACGCCCCGCGCCGTGGAGGAGCTGCTGCGCTACATCCCCACAGGTGCCGGCTCGGCCCGCGCCCACATCGCCACGGACGACGTGGAACTGGGCGGGGTCACCGTGCGGGCCGGAGAGGGGGTGGTGGTGGACCTGGGCGCTGCCAACTTCGACGCCGCTGTCTTCGCACAGCCGCACCGGCTCGACCTGCGCCGCGAGCCCAACCACCACCTGGCGATGGGCCACTCCTCCCACTTCTGCCTGGGCGCCCAGCTCGCCCGTATGGAACTGAGCATCACCCTGACGAGCCTGCTGCGCCGGTTCCCCGGTCTGCGGCTGGCCATACCGGTGGAGGAGCTGCAATGGAACAGCACAGGACTCATCCGGGGACTGGCACGGCTGCCCGTGGCCTGGTGAGCGGAGGGCCCCGATGACGCGTACGGCGGCGGCCGGCACGGCGGGAGCGGCGAGTGAGGCCGCCCCGCACCCCCACCGGTGGGCCGCGCTCTGCGTCATGCTGACGGCGCTGTTCATGAATCTGCTGGACGTCACCATCATCACCGTCGCCCTGCCGGCGATGCGCGAGGGCCTCGGCTCCGGCTACGCGGCCTCGCAGTGGTTCCTGACCTCCTACACGCTGGCGTTCGGTGCCGGGGTCATCACCGGCGGCAGGCTGGGCGACAGGTTCGGCCGCAGGAGGCTCTTCCTGCTGGGAGTCGTCTGCTTCACGCTGGCCTCGACCGCCTGCGGCATCGCCCCCGACGCTGCGCTGATGATCGCCGCGCGCACGGTGCAGGGCGCGGCTGCCGCGCTGATGGTGCCTCAGGTGATGGCGACGGTCTACGCCGTCTTCCCGCTGCGTGAACGGGGCGCGGCCAGCGGCGCGTTCGGTGCCGTGACGGGCTTCGCGGGAGTCGCGGGGCCCGTACTGGGCGGGGTGTTCGTCACCTACGACCTGGCCGGGCTCGGCTGGCGGGCCATCTTCCTGGTCAACGTGCCGCTCGGGCTGGCCACCCTGGTCGCGGCTGCCCTGGTGGTGCCCGACACCCGCGCCAAGGACCCGCTGCGCATGGATGTGTGGGGGGTTGTGCTGCTGACCGGCGGCCTGCTGTGCGCGCTCTACCCGCTGGTGCAGGGGCGGGACGCGGGCTGGCCGGGCTGGATGCGGGTCTCGCTGGTCGCCGCGCCCTGTGTGCTGGCGCTGTACGCGCTGCACGCGCGCGCCAAGGACCGCAGGGACCACTCGGCACTGGTGCCGCTGCGGCTGTTCTCGCTGCCGGGCTTCGGCGCGGGTACCGCCGTGCTGTTCACCGTGCATGTCGTGATGATCGGCTTCTTCGTCGCGGTCTCGCTCGCCCTCCAGATGGGGCTGGGCTACAGCGCGCTGCGTACCGGTCTTGTCTTCCTGCCCTGGGCGCTGGGCGGGGCGCTCGCCGCGCAGCTCATGCGGTACGCCGTGCCGCGGCTGGGCCGCCATGTGGTGTCGCTGGGCGCGCTGGTGGCCGCTGTGGGGCTGCTGTGGTTCGGCACGGTGCTGAGCGCGGGCGGCGGCTGGGTGCCGATGGCGCCCGGGCTGTTCCTGGGCGGAGTGGGCACGGTGTGTGTGATCGGCCCGTCCTTCATGTTCGCCGGGACGGGGGTGACGGCGCGGGACGCGGGCGCGGCCTCCGGCTCGTGCAACGCGGCGGTGCAGCTGGGCGGGGCCCTGGGCACGGCGCTGCTGGCGGTATGGCTGTTCGCGCCGCTGGCGAGCGCGGCGGCGAAGGCCACGGGCGCCGGAGGCACGTCCGGCGGCGGCTCCAGGCTGGAGCGGCTGGTGGCCGGGGTTCCGGCGGCCGAGCGGGCCGATCTGTTCACGGAAGCCTTCTGGTCCTACACCGTCATCGCCGTCGGCGGTCTGCTGCTGGTTGCGGTGATCGCGCAGGCGCTGCCCAAGGACACGAGCCCCTACGCGCGCTGAGCCGCTGGGGGTCCGGGCCGCTGGGGCCCGGCCGCGCCGGCGTGCCGCGTGAACACACGAGTGCCCCGTCCGTTCCGGACGGGGCACTCGCTTGCGGAAGGTGCGGGACGTACGGACCGTGCGGGACGGCGTGAGGGGCTCAGACGGGGCGGGCGGTGAGGACCCGGGAGTCCAGCGGGCGGATGGGCTCGCTGATGTCGGTCAGCTCGAAGGACGCCTTGCCCAGCAGCGCCCTGAACTCCTCGTCCGTGCGCTCCTTTCCGCCCGTGTAGAGCAGCATGTTCAAGTCGCTGGTGACCATCCGCACCGTCGGAGCCCGGCCGGGCCCCGTGGGAATCACCGGCTCGACCAGCAGCAGGGTGCCGCCCGGCGGGATCGCCGCGCGGACGCTCCGCAGGATGCGCACGCAGTGCTCGTCGTCCCAGTCGTGGATGACCGCCTTGAGCAGGTAGGCATCGCCGCCGCCCGGCACGGCGGTGAAGAAGTCGCCCGCGACCGCCTGGCAGCGCCCGGCGACCCCGGCGGCTGTGAGAGTGGCCTCGGCGCCTTCGCAGCCGGTGGGGGTGTCCAGCAGAATCCCCTTGAGGCCCGGGTGAGCGGCCAGCACCCCTGCCAGCAGGGTGCCGTCGTTGCCGCCGACATCCACCAGGGTCCCGAAGCGCGAGAAGTCGTACTCGACGGCGACGGCACGTGCGGCCCTGCGGGTGTTCTCCGCCATGGCCTCGTTGAATGCCTCGCCGACCGCGGGATGGGCGGCCGTGTACTCGAACACCTTCATGCCGTAGACCTTGTGGAAGGCCGGGTCACCCGTGCGCACGCTGTGCAGCAGCTCGCCCCAGGAACGCCAGCCCTCCTCGCGCAGGTTGAGCAGGGCGAAGGACCGCAGCGAGTCGGGTGCGTCAGCACGCAGCGGGCTGCCCAGCTCGGTCAGCTCGTACTCGCCCTCGGCCGTCTCCGCCGTCAGCCCGAGGCTGGTCATGGCGCGCAGGAGCCGCAGCAGCGAGGGCGGGTGGGTGCCGGTCTGTTCGGCCAGTTCCGCGACGGTGCGGGCGCCGGCTGCCAGCTTGTCGGGGAGGTTCAGCTCGGCGGCGACATGGACGGTCTGGGCCGCCATGTGGCCGGTGAGCATCTCGAACAGCGTCATGGACGAGGTCCGGGCCCCGCCCTCGGTGTCTGTCATGGGTCACCTTCGTCGTTTCCATGGCTCATGGCCTCATGGCCTGTGTCCCCCGCGACCCCCGCGTCCTCAGGCGCGGTGCGGCCTGACCAGCAGGCGCTGGGCCCCGGAGAGGCCCCAGCCGTAGGGCTCGAACCTGCGCTGGAGCACGTCGATCCCGCTGAACTGGTCCATCAGCATGTTGAGCGCGATCTGTCCCTCCAGGCGGGCCAGCGGAGCGCCCAGGCAGAAGTGCACGCCACGGCCGAGACCGATGTGCGGGTTGGGGTCGCGGCGGTGGTCGAAGCGCTCGGCTTCGGCGAACTCGCGCTCGTCGTGGTTGGCCGAGAGCAGCCATGCCTCGATCATCTGGTCGGGCGGGATGGTGACTCCGCTGACCTCGGTGGGCCGCTTGGCGACCCGCTTGGTGTGCATGAACGGGGCGCGCAGGCGCAGCACTTCCTCGACCGCGCCGGGGATGAGCGAGCGGTCCTCGCGCAGCTCCTGGTAGACGCCGGGGCTCTCGTTGAAGCACAGCAGCGCGTTGGCCAGTAGCACGACGGTGGTGACGTGCCCTGTCATCAGCAGCAGCCCGGCGAAGGTGCCGGTCTCCTCGTCGTCCATGCGCACGCCCTCGACCTCGGCCTGCACCAGCTTGCTGATCAGGTCGTCGCGCGGCTCGGCTCGGCGGTTGCGGCAGTGCTGGGCCAGGTACTCGGTGGTGGCGGTGACGGCGCCCTCGACGGCCGCGATCAGCTCGGGGCTGTTGGGGTCGGCGCCGTCGCTGAAGCGGATCGTCTCCGACCACTCGCGGAACAGCGGCTGGTCGGCGGCCGGAACTCCGAGAAGTTCGGCGATGACGGTGACCGGCAGCGGGTAGGCGAAGTCGCGTACCAGGTCGAACTCGTCCTTGTCCTGCACGTCCTTGAGCAGCTCGGCGCAGATCGCGGTGATCCGTGGCGTGAGCTTGTCGATGGCGCGACGCGTGAAGACGGAGGAGACGAGCATGCGCATCTTGCGGTGGTCGGGCGGGTCCATCAGCGTCAGGTCTCCACGGGAGACCCGGCTCTGGTCGGGCACCGCCCTCGTCTGATCGGCGGAGAACTCCTCGTACTCGGTGATGACACGCTGGACATCCGCATAGCGGAAGACATGCCACACCCCGTGCTCGTCCTGCCAGACGGGGTGATCGTCACGCATGGTCTTCAGCCAGGAGAAGAGCTTCCGGCCGCCGTCCTCGACAGACGGCCGCGGCGGTGGGCCTTCATGTGCGGTCACGTTCGCTCCCCTTCCACTCCTCGGTCGCGCCTCGGCTGCGCCCACGCTGACGGGCGGTTCTCGGGGCTCGCTGGAGCGCGGCCTGACGGCGGCCGGGGCCAGGGGCGAGGGTGAGGGACTCACGGTCCCGCTCCACCGGCGCTCCAGCGGGACTCGTGGGGCACTTGAGCCGACGGCCGCACACTGAGCCCATGACCGGCCACTATGGTCCGATGACGAGCGAACCGGACAAAGATGAAGAGCCGGGCGTGCCCTCGCGCGCCGAGGAGACGGACAACGAGGGACAGTTACGCCCGAGGCGCTCCCGCGTCAGGCGGCGTGTGCTGCTGACGGCCGGCGGGGTGCTGGGGGCGGGGCTGCTGGTGGGGGGCGCGTACGGGGTCAACTTCGCCGTGGTCTACCGGAACCGGCGGCAGAGCAATGTGGGCGATCTGGAGTTCGCCAACACGGTGCACATCCCCCGCCTGCTGGAAGGCAGCAGCGACGGGGCCGGCCGGCTGTTCGAGCTGAAGGCCCGCGCTGGCACCACCGAGCTGCTGCCCGGCAAACAGACACCGACCTGGGGCGTCAACGGCACCTTCCTCGGGCCCACACTGCGTGCCCGCAGAGGCGAGAAGGTGCGTGTCGCCTACGACAACAGGCTTCCCGAGGCCACCACCTTGCACTGGCACGGGATGCACCTGCCCGCCACGATGGACGGCGGCCCGCACCAGATGGTGGAGCCGGGCGCGGTCTGGAAGCCGTACTGGACGATCGAGCAGCCGGCTTCGACGCTGTGGTACCACCCGCATCCGCACGAGGAGACCGCCGACCACGTCACGCGCGGCATCGCGGGGATGTTCATCCTCGACGACGAGAAGGAGACCGAGGAGCGCACGGGGCTGCCGCGCGACTACGGCGTGGACGACGTTCCCCTGATCGTCCAGGACCGCAAGTTCAACGACGACGGCACCATGGAGCTGCGCGGCGCCACCACGATGGAGAGCTTCGCCGGGGTGGGCGGAGTGGGCGTGCTGGGCGACACCATCCTGGTCAACGGCACCTACGACCCGCATCTGAAGGTGACCTCGACGCTGGTGCGGCTGCGGCTGATGAACGCGTCCAACGCCCGCGTCTACAACTTCGGCTTCACGGACAACCGCGAATTCCACCTGGTCGCCCAGGAGAACGGGCTGGTGGAGCGCCCCGTGCCGCTGCGCCGCATCCAGTTGGCAGCGGCCGAGCGCGCCGAGATAGTGGTGCGCTTCGAGCCGGGGCAGAAGGCGCTGCTGCGCAGCTTCGCACCGGACCTGGGCAACAGCTTCCCCACCGAGCGCATGGACGGCGGCGAGGACACCTTCGACATCATCGAACTGCGCGCGGCGCAGAAGCTGTCGAAGTCCCGGCCGCTGCCCGAGCGGCTGCGGGACACGCCCCCCGCCATCGAGGTGCCAGGGGACGCGAGGGTGCGCGAGTTCCGGATGAGCGGGACGCAGATCAACGGCAAGGACATGGAGATGACCCGCGTCGACGCGGTCGCAGCGGCCAGGTCCGTCGAGCTGTGGGACGTGACCGCCTCAAGCGACGGAATGCACACCCTCCACATACACGGGCTCGCCTTCAACGTCGTCACCTACAAGGGCAAGCGCCCGCCGGCCCATCTGCGCGGCGCCAAGGACACGGTGCACGTGCCGCCGGACGAGAAGGTGCGGCTGGCGGTCGCGATGCCGCGGCACGTCAACGCCGACTTCCCGTACATGTTCCACTGCCACGTCCTCAAGCACGAGGACAGGGGAATGATGGGCCAGTTCACGGTCGTCAGGCCGGGAACGGAGGACCAGGCTCCGCGCACGATCTCCGCACATCACTAGACCGTGTCCGACGGCGTGCCGCCCGCACCACCGGCACAGCGCACACCCCGGGAACCGTACGCCCAGCACGCCGAGCGACCGAGCTGCCGACCGGAGGCACGTATGAGCAGTACCGTCCAGCCGCCCCGGCGGCGCACCGCCCTGGTGACCGGCGCCAACCGGGGCATCGGCCAGGCGGTGGCCGCCGCGCTGCACGCTGACGGTCACCGGGTGGTCCTCGCGGCCCGGGACGAGGAGGCGGTACGCAAGGCAGCGGCCGAGCTGGGCGAGGGCGCCACGCACGCCGTACTGGACGTCACGGAAGCGGAGTCGGTACGTCTGGCCGCCGCGCACGCAGGCCCCGTTGACATCCTCGTCAACAACGCGGGCGTCCAGCTCGACTGGGGCGAGCGGCCCTCGCGGGTGGACCTCTCCCTGGTCGAGCGCACGCTGGAGGTGAACCTGCTGGGCACCTGGCGGGTCTCCCAGGCTTTCGTGCCCGGCATGGTGGAGCGGGGCTGGGGACGGGTGGTGAACATCTCCAGCGGCACGGGTTCCTTCACGATCGGCATCGCGGACATGTGCCCCGCCTACTCGGTCTCCAAGTCCTCCCTGAACGCGCTGACCGTGATGCTCGCCAAGGAGACCGAGGGCACCGGTGTGCTGGTCAACGCGATCAACCCGGGCCTGGTGCGCACCCGGATGCGCCCTGCGGCCGAGCAGAGCCCGCAGGAGGCGGCCGAGGACATCGTGCGGGCCGCGACGCTGGCGGACGACGGCCCCTCGGGCGTCTTCTTCCGGCGCGGCACGGTCATCGGCTGGTGAAGGGCGGTACGCCGCTGCCTCGACAGATCCTTGAGTGTGACCCAGGTGTCCGGTGATTCGCTGGCGGCCCGAACGTCAGTGCTCACAGGATGTGGTGACGTATGCAGAAGTGGAACAGGCGCCGGGCCCTCACAGCCGGCGGAGCCCTCGGCGCCGCCCTGCTCACCGGGGTCGGCACGGCACGCGGAGCCGGGACGGCACACGGGGCCGGGCCCTCCACCACGCGGCCGGGCGCCCGGCCGGGACCGCTGGAGATCGTGACCGGCGAGGACGGCTTCACCTTCCCGTCCTCGGCGCCTCGGGGTACCACGACCTTCCGGTCCGTCTCCACGAGTGCCACCTGCGGCTTCATCGGTCTCGCCCGGCTGCGCGGCGGCCACGGCGAAGAGGCGTTCAGCGGACTGCTGCGCACCATCTTCACCTCGCAGGTGCCCCAGGAGACCATCAGGGCCACGCGGGAGTTGATGGCCACGGCCGAGTTGTTCGGCGGGGCCGCCGTACACCCGGGCGTCGTCTCGTACTTCACCTCGGAGCTGGAGCCCGGCCGCTATCTGCTGCTGGAGTACCGCGACTTCCAGAGCGACCTGGGCCGCAATCCCGCGCCTGGCCAGGAGTACGTACGCACCCTCACCGTCCGGGACGGGCCCCGGGCACGCGCTGACGGTGCGGTCGGCGCTGACAGCGCTGACGGCTCCGGCGGGACAGCGGGCCGGCCGCGCTGCTCGGCGACCCTGCGCGCCGTGCACACCAGCGAAGGTCCGCGCTTCGTGCTGCGCGGCACGGCACGCGCGGGGCGTCCGCTGCGGTACGTCAACTCCGTACCGGAACAGCCCGACGAGGCGATCATCTACCGGGTGGATGACGACGCGGTGACCGAGAAGGACGTGCAGGCGTTCTTCGACGGCACGGCACCTCCGCCGTTCGCCATCGCCTCGCCCCTGGGCACCCCGCCGCTGTCGCCCGGCGAGGGCGTCACGCTGACCATGCCGACCGAGCCGGGCCGCTATGTCGCGGTCTCCTGGGTGGGCAGCGTGAAGGACGCCCAGCCCATGGCCCGCCACGGCCAGCACCTCCTGTTCCGCGTGCGCTGACACCGGGAGGCGCCGGCGCGGGAAGGCGCTGAACGCCAGTAGACGGTGCATGACAGCAGACGCTGAACGCCAGCAGGCGGTGCAGGCGGTGAACGGCAGCAGACGGTGAACGACAGCAGGCTCCCTGGGTCAGGTCCGTCCGCTGTGCGCGCCGTTGCGGCGGCGAGGAGAGGCCCCGCCGCCGCAGCAACGGCGCGCACCTCACCACGGCCGCGAGGGCGGATTCACGGCGCTGATCTGCGCCGATCCCCTTGAGCCTGGCGCGAGTCGGGAGCGCCATTCTCCTGGAACGGTCCGCCGGCACTCCCCCGCCGCGCCCCCACACAGCGGGGCGCGACGCGGGGGAGAGCGGCGACACCGTCCTGAGACCGGGAGATGATCGACGTGCTCGATGGAGCTTTCGTTACCGACCACATGCGCGCCCTGGCTGTCCATCTGGTCGCGGTCAAGCCGAACCTCCGCATGGAGGAGATCGCACCGGATGCCTCACTGACCGACGACCTCGGCTTCGACTCGATGAACCTGGAGGCCCTGGGGCGCCGAATCCGGGAGGCATACCCGGACTTCGACCTGATGCACTGGCTGGATCAGACCTTCTCGTCCGAGTCGGACAGCGTCGGCTCGATGGCCGAGTCGCTGGCCGCCTGCGAATCCGCGCCGCTGCCGCGCGCGCACACGGTGCCCTATGTCTAGCGGCGCACCGGCCCGCACCGGAGGCCGCACCGGCTCCACAGGTACTACCGACTATGTGGCGCTGGCCCGCGAGTTGGCGCCCCGGTTCGCCGAGCGTGCCGCAGCGCACGACGCCGACTCCAGCTTCCCGCACGAGAACCTCGCCGAGCTGGTCGCCAGCGGCTACACCGCGATGACCGTGCCCAAGGAGCACGGCGGTGCGGGCGCGAGCCTGGCCGAACTGTGCCGGGCCCAGCGCATCCTGGCCGCGGGCTGCGCCTCGACGGCGTTCTCCGTGAACATGCATGTACACGGCCTCGCCATGATCGCCAACCTGGGCGGCGAGAGCACGGCCCGTGCCTGCCGCCAGGTGGCCGAGGGCGCCGTGATCGCCGGGGGCTTCAGCGAGCCGGGCGTGGGCGGCAACTGGTGGCACCCGACCACCAAGGCCGAACCGGTGGAAGGCGGTTACGTCCTCAACGGGCGCAAGGGTTTCTTCACCGGATTTCCCGGCGCCACCCATCTGTTCCTCTCCGCCGCCACCACCGACGACAGGGGACTGCCGCAGCCCATGGCCTTCCTGATCCCCAAGCCTGAGCGCGGCGTGCGGGTCACGGCCGAGTGGGACGCGGCGGGCATGCGCGCGACCGGCAGCCACTCGCTGGCACTGGAGGACCTGTTCGTCGACGAGGAGTCCTCGATCGGCGAGCGGGGCACCCTGCCGCTGCTGTTCATGAACGGGGTGCACTGGGCCTGGTGCAGCTTCGCCTCCTGCTTCGTCGGCATCGCGCGCGGCGCGCTGGAGCATGTGGTCGCCACCCAGCGCAAACGGGTCATCAGCGTCATCGGCAAGCCCAACGCACATCTGCCCGGCATCCAGTTCCGGGTGGCGGAGATGGCCACCAAGCTCGCGACGGCAGAGGCGTATCTGGAGGCGGCGATCCACGCCGACCACGAGAACGTCGACCCGCTGGGCCACTACATCGACATGAGCGTCATGAAGTTCACCGTCACCCGGCTCGCGCACGAGGTCGTGACGCTGGCCATGCAGGTGCAGGGCGGCTCAGGGCTGGCCTCGGCCGACCCGCTCCAGCGCATGTACAGGGACGTGGTCGCCGGGCTGCTGGTGCCGCCCGCCGGCGACGTCGTTCTGGAGTGGGCCGGCAAACAGGCCCTGGACGTACCGCTGTTCGCCGAGCCCCGCTGGGCGGGGTGAGCGCCGTGACCGCGAGGAAGGAACCCGTGGGGATGGGCAGCACCGAAGCCGCGTCCTGGACCCGGCTCACCGAGGAGGTGGCACAGCTCGCGGCCACCTTCGGCAAACGCCGCACAGACAGCGGCGTCAGCGCAGGGCACGCAGGCAGCACAGCCGACGCGCTGGAAGCGCGGACGGCCGAGAACCTCGCCGAGCTGACCTCGGCACTCGGCGCCGACTACGGCGGATCGCTGGTGCGCACCTGCGCGCTGCTGCGGATCGTGGCCGGCGGCTGCGCGCCGACCGCCTTCGCGCTGGCGGCCCGCCTGGCCACGCCCGGCGGGAGCGACAGCGCAGCCGAGGGCAGGAGCGGCGGCGGCGGGAAGGCAGCGCGCGTGGGCGATCACGCCGAGGCCGCCGTGCTGCTCGGCCTCGCCGAGCGCGCCTACGCGCTGGCCGTCGCCGACATCAAGGAGCGCTCGGCCCCCGCGGAGCGCTCACCCGGAGCGCAGCCAGGCGCTCCGCCTCCGGCGCTGCTGCCCGGCACCCAGTTCGCCGTCGCCAGGATGCGCGCGGCGCTGGCCGCCACCACCGCACTGCTGGAGCACTGCGCGCTGACCGAGGACACCCGGGACACCGGGGACACCGGGGACACCGGGGACACCGGGAACGCCGGGGGCGGGGTCCGGGTCGGGGTCGGGGTCGGGGTCGGGCAGCACACCACCCGCGCCGACAGCTCCCTGCCCCGGGTGCAGGCGGCAGCCGCGGCTGAGCAGGTCGTCTCCCTCGCCTACGAGCAGGTGCGCGGCCATGGCGGGGAGGCCGAGCCGAGCATCGCCCGTATCTGGCAGGACCTGAAGACCGGGCCCCGTATCCGCGTCGGCGCCCATGGGGGCCACGAAGCCGATACGGCCGCCGAACTGATCGGCAAGGCCGCCTTCGGCATCGATCCTGCCGAGTCGCCGAGGTGGTTGTGATGGCGGCTTCCGGCAGGCACCTGACGGCCCTGGACCCGTCCTCGGCCACGATCGACAACGACTACTACTCCCTGATCGGCGACTCGTGGTGGGACCCGGAAGGTCCGCTGCGCGCGCTGCACGACATGAATCCGGCGCGGGTGCGCTACTTCGACAGCACCGTGCGCGCCCGCCTGGGCGAGGACAGGTCGGCCGTCCGCGTCCTGGACATCGGCTGCGGCGGCGGGCTGATGAGCGAGCGTCTGGCCGAGCTGGGCTACTCCGTGACCGGCCTCGACCTGTCCGAGGGCTCCGTGGAGACCGCGCGCGCACACGCACGGTCCACCGGTGTCGAGGTGACGTACCAGGTGGGCTCGGCCTATGAACTGCCCGCCGGGGACGGCAGCTTGGACGTGGTGCTGCTCTCGGACGTGCTGGAGCACCTGCACGACCTGCCGGGCGCCGTCGCCGAGTGCGCACGGGTGCTGCGCCCCGGCGGGCTGCTGGTCTTCGACACCATCAACCGCACCGCTGCCAGCTATCTGATGGCCATCCTCGTGCTGGAACGCCTGCTGAAGATCATCCACCCGGGCACCCACAACTGGCGGATGTTCATCCGCCCCCGCGAACTGCACGCGGCCCTGGCCCGGCACGGACTGGCGCTCGCGAAACCGCGGGGGCTGGCCCCCACGGCGCCCCGCCACCGGCTGCTGGCCGCGATCGTACGGCGGCGCCCGCTGGGCGAGTTCGGCCTGACCTCCTCGACGGCGGTCAGCTACATAGGCCACGCCGCCAAGACCGGCACCGACGAGCCCGGGAGGGCACAGCCATGACATGGGTTCGATCAGCCAGCGACAAGAGCATCACCGTGCGCTGCACGAGGGAGCGGCTGCGCGCCCTGGTGAACGACGTGACCGGCTGCGGCCGGCTGATGCCGGGCGTGGAGTCGCTGGAGCGGGTCGCAGAGGCCGCAGACGGCACGGACACCCGCGGCGTCTACCACTACCGCCTGGCGACCGTCTCCAACGGAGCCGTCACCTTCACCCCCGAGTACGAGGCGCGCTTCGACACCTCGGACCCCGACGCGATCACCTGGGAGCCGCACGGCGAGCACAACTTCCGTTCCTGGGGCACCTTCCACATCGAGGATGGCGCGGCCGAGGGCGAGCAGCGGCTGCGCATCGAGACCCGTACCGAGGCGTCCGTCGACGTGGCGCCCGTGGTGGTCGTGCTCATCGAACCGTTCGCGCAGAAGGAGACCGACGAGGTCACAGAGGGCTTTCTGGAAGCGGTCAGAGAAGCCGTTGAGCAAGAGAGAGCGGGAGTGTCGTGACGGCGACAGCGGCGCGCATCGTGGGTCTGGCACCCGCCTCGGTCGGCGAACCCGTCGGCCAGCAGGAGATGTTCGACGCCTTCTACCGCGAGCTGTACAAGGACGTGCCGGAAGCCGAGAGCCTGTTCCTCAACACCCAGGTCCGCGAGCGCTACATGGCCTGGCCGCCGCACAAGCACTTCGCCGACCGGTACCCCAGCATGCGCGAGCGCATGGCCGCCTGGGAGGAGCACGCCTTCGCCATGGGCCGGGACTCGGTCGCCGCGGTGTTCGACGGGGCGGCCGGTACGGTCTCACCGGCGGACGTGGGCAGCTACACCTTCGTGAGCTGCACCGGCTACGCGGGCCCGACCCCCGAGATGCTGCTGGCCAAGGAGTTCGGGCTCCGCGCCGATCTGCGGCGCACCTTCGTCGGCCACATGGGCTGCTACGCCGCCTTCAACGGCATCAAGGTGGCCATGGACTCGCTCACCGCCCGGCCGGACGAGCTGGCGATGGTCACCTGCGCCGAGGTCTGCTCCGTCCATCTGCGCCCTGAGGTCACCAAGGAACAGGTCGTGGTGCACGGGCTGTTCGGTGACGCCGCCGCCACCATGCTGCTGGCCGCGGCAGACGCCGACGAGCCGCCCGCGACCTCGGGGCCTCTGGTGCTGGGCACGCACACCGAGACGCACCCGGAGAGCTTCCGGGCCATGACCTGGAAGGTGATGGACGACGCGTTCCGGATGACCCTGTCGCCTTACGTGCCGCTGTATCTGTCGGAAACCATCGGTCCCTTCGTCCAGCGGCTGCTGGAGCCGCGCGGACTGAGCACCGAGGACATCGCGTACTGGGGCATACACCCCGGCGGACCGAAGATCATCGACTTCATCGGGGAACGGCTCGGGCTGCCCGCCGAGGTGCTGCGGCCCTCCCTGGACATCCTCGGCTCGCGGGGCAACTGCTCCTCCCCCACGGTGCTGCTGATCCTCGACCACCTGATGCGCGACCTGCGCCCGGCACCCGGCGAGTACGGCGTCTTCATGGCCTTCGGCCCCGGCCTGACCATGGAGTCCGCGCTGATCAGGTTCTGAGCCCGGCTCCCCTCGCGTACTTCTTCGACAGATCGCGTACTCCTCCGACGGATGGCGTATTCCTCCGACAGATCGCGTACTTCTCCGACGGATCGCGTACTCCTCCGACAGCTGACGAAAGCGGTGACCCCATGACGACAGGTGAATCACCAGGCATCCAGGACCTGGTCGCCGATCTGCTCACCCAGCAGTGGGTGACCGACCTGTTCACGGAGCTGTCCGAGCGGCAGCAGGAGTCCCTCGCCGTCTCCGGGCAGGTGCGGGCCAAGTCGGTGTCCTCGCACGCCTTCTGGCCCTTCCACGCGCCCCAGTTCCCGCTGGTCACCGAGGAAGCCAGCGGCAGCAGGATCACGGACGTGGACGGCCGCACCTATCTGGACAGCCACCTGGGCTTCGGTGCCCAGGCGCTGTTCGGGCACAACCCGCCCCGCGTGGTCGAGGCCGTACGGGACCTGCTGGGGCGCTCGACGGGCAACGGCTATCTGCATCCGGTCGAGCAGCGCCTGGCCACCCTGCTGGGCGAGTTCGTGCCGCACTGCGAGCGGTTCGCCTTCCTCAACTCCGGCACCGACGCCACGGCAGCCGCGATCCGCCTCACCCGCGCCCACACGGGCCGCCGCATGGTCGCCAAGTTCGAGGGCTCGCTGCACGGCGTGCACGACATCGCCGCGCACAACACCGCGTTCTGGTACCACGGTCACCCGGTCGAGCCCTTCCCCGAGATCGGCGAGCACGGGGTGACGCCCCTGCCGGCACTGACCGGGGTGGCACCGGCGCCCGCCACCGAGCTGCTGATCCTGCCCAACGACACCGAGGCCGCGCTCGCACTGATCGAGAGGCACCGCGAGGAGCTGGCGTGCGTTCTGGGCGAGGCGGTCTCCTCCTCGTACCCCTACGCCGAGCACACCGTGCCGCTGATCCGGCAGGTCGCCGAGCGGTGCGGGGAGCTGCGGGTGCCGTTCGTGCTGGACGAGGTGCTGACCGGCTTCCGCTACGGGCCCTCAGGCGCGGCCGGGCACTTCGACATCCCCGCCGACCTGTACTGCTACGGCAAGGTCGTCACCGGGCTCGGGCTGCCGCTGTCGGTGCTGGGCGGCAGGTCCGACCTGCTGGAGCACATGACGACCTCGGGCCTGGCACTGACCGACCTGGGCCGCAAGACGTGCGTGCAGACCACGCACGCGGGCAACCACCTGTCGCTGGCCGCCTCCTACGCCTCGCTGAGCCTGCTGCGCGAGCAGGGTGACGCCTACTACACGCGCACCCGCGCCAAGGTGGAGCTGATCCGCACCCGGCTGGCCGGCTTCCGCGCCGAGACGGGCATTCCGCTGCGGCTGCTGGGCTTCGGCGACTTCATCGGCTCGTTCGGCTTCACCGCCGAGGAGTCCTACGCGGACTACCGCACCTTCGCCGAGGCGGTCAACCCGATCGGGCTGTTCCTGCTGACGCTGATGCTGCGCCGCCGCGGTGTCTACACGCTGAGTCTGCCGATGCTGTTCACCGGCGACGTGCACAGCGAAGCGGACATCGACGAGATCTCCGGCGCCGTCATCGACTCGGCGCGAGAACTGGCCAAGCACGACTTCCCGTTCGTACTGCCCTGAACGCCCGGCGGACGCCGCGGCCTTCCTGCCCCTTTTCCGAGAGTGGACGGACCGTTCCATGACGACATCCGAGATACCGCGGTCCACGACGGCCGACGACACGCACACGGCCGAGCCGGCCGGTGCCGCTTCCGACATCGTGACCGAGCTGCTGTCGCAGCCGTGGGTGGGCGAGCTGCTCACCGAGCTGGCCGAACGGCAGCGCGGCTCACAGGAGTTGGCGGGGCGCGCGGGCGAGCTGGCCTCGTCCAGCCACGCCTTCCTGCCCTTCCACGCGCCTCAGTTCCCGCCCGCCGTTGTGCGGGCCGAAGGCAGCCGGATCACCGACGTCGACGGCAACACCTATCTGGACATGCACGTGGGCTTCGGCGGCCAGTCCCTCTTCGGGCACAACCCGCAGCCCGTGCTCGACGCGGTACGCGAGGAGCTGACCCACGCCAACACAGGCAACGGCTACCTCAACCACATCGAGCCCGAACTGGCGGCGCTGCTGCGGGAGTTCCTGCCGCACTGTGAGAAGTTCGCCTTCCTCAACTCCGGCACCGACGCCACAGGAGCGGCGATCCGGCTGGCCAGGGCGCACACCGGCAGGCAGCTCGTGGCCAAGTTCGAGGGCTGCTGGCACGGCGTCCACGACGTCGCGGCGCACAACACCTCGTTCCTGGCGCACGGCAATCCGGGTCTGGCGCCCTTCCCCGCCGTGCGCGACGACGGCAGCGTACGGCCCGCCTCCGCCTTCGCCGGAGCCGCTCCCGTCGAGGTGCTGGTCCTGCCCCACCACGCGCCCACCGCGCTCGCGCTGATCGAACAGCACCGGCACGAGCTGGCGTGTGTGATCGCCGACCCGGCCTGCCAGTCGTTCCCCTACACCGAGCACACCATCCCCGAGCTGCGCGAGGTCTCCGAGCGCTGCCGCGCCCTGGACGTGCCGTTCGTACTGGACGAGGTGCTGACCGGCTTCCGCTTCGGGCCCGGCGGAGCCGCTGCCCGCTTCGGGCTGCACGCCGACCTGATCGCCTACGGCAAGGTGACCTCCGGGCTCGGCCTCTCGCTGGCCGTGCTGGGCGGCAGGGCCGAACTCCTGGACATCATGCGCACCTCGGGTCTGTCCGCCGGGGACGTCGGCCACAAGACCTTCCTGGTCAACACCCACTCGGGCAACCATCTGGCGCTGGCCGCCTCGCTCGCCTCGCTGCGGCTGCTGAAGGAGGCGGGGCCCGCCTTCTACGAGCGGATCAACGCCAAGGCGGCCCGGCTCCAGGGCGCGCTGGCCGGGTTCCGGGGGCGCACCGGGATCCCGCTGCGGCTGCTGGGCTTCGGCGAGTACTGCGGCACGTTCGGCTTCGTGGAGAAGGAGAGCTACGCCGAGTACCGCGAGTTCGCCTCGGCCGTGAACGCGATCGGCTCGTTCCTGCTGACCCTGCTCCTGCGGCGCAGGGGCGTCTTCACGCTGAGCATGCCGATGATCTATCTCGGCGACGCGCACGACGAGGCCGACATCGACGAGCTGACCGCCGCCGTCACCGACTCAGCGCTGGAACTGGAGACGCACGGCTTCCCGTTCGTCCTGCCCTGAACCGGCATGGGCTGTCCCGAGCCCACACCAACTGGCCTGAGCCCAACCCCCACACCCACACCCACACCCACACCCACACCGACGAGTCACCGCCGGAGCGGATATGACGAGCACGACCAGTACCCGAGCAGCAGTACACCCCGACCGGCGGGAGTGGCGGCCCGACTCCGCCCCCGCCCGGATGACCGACGCCCGCACCCTGGCCGCCGCGCTGGTGGACCGTGCGGCGCGCGAACCCGGTGCGGTCGCCTACTACCTGCCCGAGGCCGCCGAGGGCGCCGGGGCCCCCGACGAAGCGGACCGGATGACCGTCGGGCAGCTCCACGAACGTGCCCACGCGGCCGGCGCCGCGCTCGCTGCGGCCGGGCTCGGCCGGGGCGACCGGGTCGTGATGTGCCTGGACACCTCGCCCGAACTGGTGGCCGCGCTCTACGGCGCCGCGCTCCTGGGGGCCGTGCCCATGCTGGCCGAGCCGCCGCTGACCGTGGGCCGCCGCAAGCTGTGGCTGGACCGCGTGACGCACATGGTCGAGGTCGCCGGGCCCACCGCGGTCGTCTGCGACGAGATGCTGCGCGAGGCGGCCGAGGAGTCCCTCGCGCCGCTCGGACTCGCCGTCGTCTGCCCGCCGTTCGCGGCCGGCACCGTCGAGCAGCCGGCGGTGGAAGCCGATCCCGAGGAGCTGGCCCTGATCCAGTTCAGCTCGGGCACCACCTCCTCCGCGAAGGGCATCATGCTCAGCCACCGCGGCGTGTTCGCTGCTGCCCACTCCATCGGCGAGGGCATCCCCTACCGGCGCGGCGACATCATGATCAGTTGGCTGCCGCTCCACCACGACATGGGCATGGTCGCCGGTCTGCTGTCCACGTTCCTGCACGACCTGCCCTCGGCGCTGTTCCGCCCGCTGTCCTTCGCGACGAGGCCGCAGATCTGGCTGCGCACCATCCACCGCTACCGGGGTACCGTCTCCGCCGCGCCGAACTTCGCCTACCGGCTGGTCGCCTCCACGGCGCACCGCATGGACCTGGCGGGCCTCGATCTGAGCTGCTGGCGCTCGGCGTTCAACGGCGCCGAGGTCGTGGAGGCAGGCACCGTACGGGACTTCACCCGCGCGATGCGGCCACACGGCTTCAGGCCCGAGAGCATGCGGCCCTGCTACGGCATGGCCGAACTGGGGCTCGCGGCCTCCTTCGCACCCGCGGACTCGCTGCCCCGCGTGGAGGTGCTCTCCCGTACCGGCATGGCCGACCGCGGCGTCGCGGTGCCGCCCGTCTCCGAGCAGGACGCGCAGGAGTACGTCTCCTCGGGCCTGCCCGTGCCCGGCATCCGGATACGGGTCACCGACGCCGAGGACCGCGAGCTTGCCGAGGGCCACTCCGGCGCCGTCCAGGTGGCCAGCGACTCGATGATGAACGGCTACTACGGCATGCCGGAGCGCACCGCCGAAGACCTGCGCGACGGCTGGCTGAACACCGGTGACCTGGGCTTCTGCCTGGACGGCGAACTGTTCGTGACCGGCCGCTCCAAGGACGTCGTCATCATCGCAGGCGGCAACTACCAGCCGCAGCCCCTGGAGTTGGCCGCCACCGCGGTGGAGGGCGTGCGCCCCGGCGGGGTCGCGGCTGTCGGGGTCCTGGACGCCGTACAGGGCACCGAACGGCTGGTGCTGGTCGTCGAATCGCGGCTGCACTCCGACCCGGAGGAAGCCGCCCTGCTGGGCAAGCGCGTCGAACAGGCCGTCAGCCGCGCCACCGGGCTGACGCCCGCCGAGGTGGTCGTTGTTCCCCGCAAGACGCTGCCCAAGACTTCCAGCGGCAAGGCGCAGCGACCGCTGCTCGCCCGCATGCTGGCGGAGGGGAAGATTCCGTGAGCGGTCCCGAACTGGCCCTGCTGGGCGGCTCGTTGCGCCCCGGCTCCTTCAGCGTGCAGGTGCTGCGGGTGTGCGCCGAGCTGGCCGCCCGGCAGGGCGCCCACGTCACGGTACTGCCGGCGCCACAGCTCGGGCTGCCGCTGTACGAGCCGGGCTGCGAGCACCGCACCGAGGACGCACGGCGGCTGCTGGCCGCCGTGCGCCGCGCCGACGGCCTGATCGTGGCCACCCCCGTCTACCACGGCGGAATGTCCGGGCTGCTCAAGAACGCCCTCGACTACCTGGAGGACCTCTCCGGCGACGCGCCCGCCTACCTGGACGGCCGCGCCACGGGCGCCGTCGCCGTGGGCTGGAGCGAACACGGCGCCGCACACGCCGTCGCCGAGGTCCGCAACGCCATCATGTGCCTGCGGGGTTGGGTGACGCCGATGAGCGTGACCGTCAACTCCGCCGACATGGCCCCCACCGACGACGCGGTCTGGTCCTCGGCCCGGACCGTACGCCGCCTGGAGATCATGGTCGGCCAGGTCACCGAGTTCGCCGCCCGCAACGCGTCACTGGCCCGCGCCTGAGCCTTCGCCGGGCAGGCGGCTCCGTACTGGAGGCGCGCGCGCACTCATGTACGCGGGTCGGGCCGGCCGGCCCTGTCCGGAACCGGAGAGGTTCGGCGCAGGTGGATCGCGCACAGCCCGCCCTGAGCGGGAAGCTCACGGGATGAGGCGGCTGGTGAAGCCGTCACGGATGAGGGATTCGTACGCCGCATGCACGTCCCCCGGGACCTCCTGCCCGATGGCGAATCCGAGCTTCGGATACTCCATGACCCGCTGGAGATCGCCGACGAGCATGTCCAGGACGAGCCTCTCGTCGCCGATGGACTTCAGATAGTCGTCGAACTCCAGCGGCTCCGATGCGCAGAAGGTCTCGACGTCGGGCCACAGTTCGCGAGCGGTCGCGAACGATCGCCTTTCCATATAGGGCTTGGAGACCAGCAGCACCGTCGCGGGGTGGATGCCGGCGGCGGCGAGGACCTCGCGGGAGAGTGCGATGTTCTGCCCGGTGTTCGCCGCGTTCGGCTCCACCAGGATCGCCTCGGCTGGGACGCCGAGGTCGAGGGCGTGCTCCCGGAAGTGGACGGCCTCCCCGCGCGGGAAGACCTTGGCGGTGGTGGCGCTGTTGCCGCCGGTGAACACCAGGGTCGGGAAGAGTCCGCGGCGGTACAGCTCGGCGGCATACGTGGCAACGCCGAGGTCGTGACTGCCCAGCCCGATCGCCACGTCGACGGGCCGCGGTTCGTGGCACATCTGGTGGTAGTCCCAGATCAGCTTGGCCTGGCGCCACTGGTCCTCGGTGATGGCCTGCTGGTCGTTGCTCACGCGTTCCTCCCTGGTCACCGCTGCCGGGAGCCGGTCGGCCCCTCGCTCATGGCCCTGATGCCCTCGATGCTGCGCAGTTGGTGCACGAGCCCGTACCGCGCGGCCACCTGCGCGGCCCGGTCGAGGATGCGGAGCCCATCATCCCGGGTCGCCGGATCGGAGAGCAGGATGTGGCCATGAGCGGTGTCCAGTCGCACGCGATGCATGGGTGATTCGGTGGTCCCGCTGCTGCGGGCGATGCCGATGAAGTGCAGGGCCTGGACGAGGTCACCGGCGCCGCGGCGAGCGAGGGCGAGTTTCTGGTGGGCCACTGACCAATCATCGGGTTCTTGAAGATCTTCGAAATCGCGGGTCGCGGCCTGCATGATGCGGGTCGCACAGTCGTAGTTGCCGTCCTTGCTCAGCGCGGTCCCCACCCACAGCCGGGCCCTTGCGCGGTCGCGGCGGGAGAGCCGGTCGTCGTCGGCGAGGGTTTCGTAGTGGCGGGCGGCGAGTTCCAGCTTGCCGGACATCTCGGTGACGACCGCGTGGGAAAGGTCGAGCTGTGCGACGCGGCGCGGGATGTCGAGCTGGGTGAAGATGGCGCGGGCGCCGGCGTAGGAGTGGTGGGCGGAGAGCGGGCCGAGCACGGCGCCCTGGTCGCGTTTGAGGTCGCCGAGCAGGGCGGTGGACCGGGCAAAGAGATACAGGCCCTTCTCGTCCAGTTCGGGAGCCTTGAACCGGCTGAGCCACCGGGTCAGGAGGCTGTCGGCGAAGGTGAAGTTCTGCCGGGACAAGGCGACCACGACCCGGTCCAGGTCATCCGTCCAGGACTCGTACTCCCAGGCCCTGGGGCCCGAGGCGGTCACACGGTGGCGGGCGGCGGTCAGCGGGCTGGTCATCTCGGACAGGAGCGTTTCGAACCGCAGGTGGACGGAGGCATCCGCGCGGCCGAGGGCGGTGTCGAGGATGGCCTGAGTGTCGGGTCTGGGCTCCGTGCCGGCGAGTCTGGATTCCCACTTGGACACGGTCGCGACCGCCAGGCCGAGCTGCTGGGCGAAGGCCCGCACACTCAGTCGCAGGGCGAACCGCAGGGCCTTGGCCTCCAGGCCGGTCCAGTGGTGCACGGTCGCCACGCGTCACTCCCTTCCAGCGGCCATCGAAGCAGATGCGATGAGGCGGCGGGACGGAAGTGGAACGGAAGTGGAACGCCCGGTGATTGGCCGCGAGTTGGGATGCGGCCACGCTCAAGAGGTCACCGCTTTTCGAGCCTCTTGGACGGTCCTCAGCATGGAACCCCTCACGGAGCATCGCCGGGTCAGCGGCCCGGTGGTTTACGGATTCCTGCGACTGGTGCGGGTCTCTGCGGCCCGGCAAGCAGCGCTGACCGCGTCGCTCGCGGAGTACTGCCGCAGCCACGAGCTGCAGTTGTCCGGCGTCTTCACCGACCGCGAGGTGACGGCCCATGCGTCCTCCGCGGCGTTCACCGGGCTGCTGGACGTGCTCGCGCTGCCGGACGTCTACGGTGTCGTCGCCCCGGCCATGTCGCACATGGGGCCGAAGGCCATAGCGATCGAACGCGGGCGGCGGATCGAAGCGGCCGGCTCCCGGCTTCTGCTGGCCCGCCGTCCTCGTCCCCCGCACCCGTCCGTCTCCCGCAACGGCCCCGTCCACCGCCGCAGTCCCGGCACCGCCCGCGTCCTGGACACCGAGTCATGAGGACCGTGATGACCAAGACGACCCAGCGGTTCTTCGAGGCCCGGCCCGAGTCGGTCGGCCAGGCACGGACATTCACCACCGAAACTCTGGCCGAGTGGGGCCTGCCGGGCCGCGTCGAGGACGTCCGGCTCTGCGTCTCCGAGCTCGCCACCAACGCCCTGGCCCACGGCACCGCGCCCGGACACGGCTTTCTGGTCAAGCTCGACGTCGACGAGGAAGTCGTACGCATGGAAGTGCACGACAGCCGCCAACAACAACCCGAGGCCCGACGGGCCACCGCCACGGACACCTCCGGACGCGGGCTGACCCTGGTGAGCGCGCTCGCCGACGGCTGGGGCGTCGAGGACCGCACCCCGTTCGGGAAGATCGTCTGGTCGTGCTTCAAGGCCGCGGAAGGGATGACGCTGTGAGCATCACTCTCACCCCGCCCGGGTCCTGAGCTGCGGCTGCTGGTGTCGCTCGCCGCCTGGACCTGGCCGGGCACCGGCGGACGAGACGACTGCGGCAGGGCTCCGGCGCCTTCGATGAAGCAGCCGCCGCAGCGCTGGGCCTGAACCGCACGGACTCGCGTCGCCCGGACCTGACCCCGGCCAAGGACTCGATGGCGGCCGGAGAACTCACCGCGGCGGCCAAGCTCAGCCCCGCCGCGACGACGAGCACACGGCGCGGGCCAAAGGGGCGCCGGCGCCTGAGTGGACCCTGGGTGGACCCGGACGAGCGGGACCGGCTCGCGGCGGTGGTCCGGCGCTCACCCCGCCTTGTTCGCGCGGAAGACGCCGTACCGCATCACGTTCTTGTCGTACGCCTGCTTCATCAGCGGGACCGAGTTCAAGAAGCGGAAGGTGTTGAAGCCTTTCGCCTTGATGAGGTCGCGGACCACCCGGGGGTCGCGGACGACGGGCTTGACGATGTCGGCCGACAGCTTCCATGTGGCGCGCACGTGCTCGGTCCAGTCGGTGGTCTCCACGTCGGTGAAGCCCAGCTCGGCGCAGAGCTTCGCGTAGTGGTCCAGCGGCAGTACGAAGGCGATCGCGAAGTCGCGGTAGAGCTTGCGCAGCAGCCGTACCTCGCCGGGCGTGAGCCGGTCGTCGCGGCAGCACCAGGTGGCCACGGCGAGGGTGCCGCCGGGTTTGAGGACGCGTTGGCACTCGGCGAGGAACGCCTTCTTGTCGGGCATCAGCTCGCAGCTCTCCATGGCCCAGACGGCGTCGAAGGTCTCGTCGTCGTAGTCGGTGGCCATGGCGTCCATCAGCCGGAAGCGGGTGCTCTCGCCGACTCCGGCAGCCGCCGCCTTCTCCTGGGCCCGGCCGACCTGTTCCTCGCTGAGGGTGATGCCGTCGATCCGGCAGCCGTGTTCGGTGGCGAGCAGCAGCGCGGAGGCGCCGATACCGCAGCCGGCGTCGAGGACGCGGGCGCCCTCGGGTAACCGGGAGAAGGCGGTCAGTTCGCGGGTGGTGCGCTCCTGCGCCTGGTGGCGGGGGACGTCGGGGGCGTCGAGGTCCCAGTAGCCGTGGTGGATGTGTTCGCCCCACAGCTGCTCGTACAGGTCGATGAGCTTGTCGTAGTGCTCGCGCACGGCGTCGTGGAGCTCTTCCACGGAGCCTGAGGGCGTCAGTCCGTTGTCGGTTGCCGGGTTGTTCACAGCTTCACCTCTTTGCTGGGGTTCGCCGGGCCGGTCGCCGACCGCGGCTGCGGCACCGGCCCGGCGGAGGGCGCGGAGGGTGCCGTGGGCACCCGGCCCCATACGCGGGGGCCGAGCAGGTTCAGGGCGGCCGGCATCACCAGCAGCCGGATCACCAGGGCGTCGAGGACGACGGCGAGCGCCAGCCCGAGCCCGAGCTGCTGCACGACGCTGATCTTGGCGGCGAGGAAGGAGACAAAGACGGCCACCATGATCACGGCGGCACCGTTCACGAGGCCCGCCGTGTTGCGCATGCCCTCGGTGACGGCGCCCCTGTGGTCGGGCACCAGCAGATACCGCTCCCGCATGCGGGCGATCATGATGACCATGTAGTCCATGCTCAGTCCGAACATGATGGCGAAGAGCAGCACCGGAGTGGTGCTGTCGATGCGCTGCCCCAGCGCTCCCTGGCTGATGAGGGTCAGCAGTCCCAGACTCGCGGCGACCACCATGGCGTTCAGAACGAGCGCCAGCAGCGGCAGCCGCCAGGAGCGGAAGGCGCGGGACAGCAGCGCGAGGGTGATCAGCGCGACGGCGCCGAGGATGGCGGGAAGCGCGCCGACGAGCGCGTCGTCGAAGTCCACGCCGTGCGCGGTCGCACCCGTCACCTTCGTGTCCAGACCCGGCACGACCTCTGCGCCCGGCAGTGCCTCGCGCAGATCGCGTACGAGGTCGTGGGCGCCGTCGCTGTCGGGTTCGTCCTTGGCGACGACCACGACGCGGCTGACGTAGCGGCCGTCACGCTGGGACCACAGCCCCGCGAAGGCGGCGCGCGCCTCGCGCGGCAGAGCCTCCAACTGCCCGGATGCGGCGGCCTCTTGGGCCGCCTTCGGCAGCCCGAGGGTGGTGACGGACCGCACCGAGCCGGTCTCCTTCAGCCCTTCGGCACGGTCGGCCGCCGTGCCGACCGCCTTGAGCAGATCGCCGGGCGGGGTGCCGCGCGGCGCTGTCAGTACGGCCTGGAGCGGAAAGAGGTCCTGGGAGTCCAGGTCCTTCTGGAGGCGTTCGATGCCCTGCCGGGACTCGGCGTCCTTCGGCAGGATCGAGGCGCTGGCCACGGGCGCCTGGAGACGGACGTTCACGACGGGCAGCGCCAGCGCGCCGAAGACCACGACGGAGATCAGCAGCAGCGGCAGCGGCCTGCGGTGCAGCCGGGTCAGCAGCCCCGCGCCCCGCCCGGCGCGCGGCATGCCCGCCTCGCCCGACGTACCCGCCTTGCCCGGCGCGAGTGGCTCACCCGACGCGAGTGGCTCACGCGGCTCGCGCGACTTGAGCGAGCCCCAGTTGATGCGCGGGCCCAGCAGCCGGAGCACGGCGGGCAGCAGCGTCATGGAGATGGCCAGGGCGATCAGGGTGACCACGATCCCGGCGAGCGCGATGCTGGTGAAGACCATCATGCGCGGGATGAGCAGCGCCAGCAGGGCCACCACGACGGCCAGGCCGCTGAAGCGCACGGCGTGCCCCGCGGTGCGCATCGCGGTCTCCAGCGCGGCCTGCGGCCCTGCGCCCTCGGTCAGCTCGTCGCGGTAGCGCTTGATGATGAACAGGCAGTAGTCGACCGAGACGGCCAGCCCGATGATGGTGACCGCGTTCATGAACAGCACGGACAGGTCGGTGACTTGGGCCAGCAGGGTACCGGCCGCCATCGCGACGACCAGCGCGACGCCGGCCAGCACGATCGGCACCAGCATGGAGCCGACCGAGCGGAAGACCAGCAGCAGGACGATGATCAGCAGCGGGAAGGCGATCAGTTCGGCGGTGACGGTGTCCTTCTCGGACTGCACGCTCATGTCGTAGTCGAGGGCCTGCTCGCCGGTGACCTTGACATCGACCCTCCGCTCGCCGAGTGCGCCCGCCAGCTTCTCGCGCAGGCCGTCGATCTCGCCCTGCACGGTGGTGGCGTCCGCGTCGAAGCCGAGCTGGAGGAAGGTGGTGTGCCGGTCCTTGGACAGCCAGGTGGGCTGCTCGCGGTAGTCCTGGACGGAGGTGACCTCCGGCGACCCCTTGGCCAGCCGTGCCGCCTCGGGAACGGCGCGGGTCACCTCGCTGTCGGGGTCGTGCAGCACCGCCTGGAGGGTCTCCTCGGGTTCGTGGAAGTCCCGCTCCAGCGCCTGCTGCCCCTTGCGGTCCTCACCGCGCGGGTTCTCGAACCCGCCCGCCTTCAGTGCGCCGGTCAGGCCCATCATCAAGGGCGTACAGAGCGCGGCCAGCACGAGCCATACGGCGATCACCGTGCGGGGGCGCCTGATCGCGGCGCGGATGACGGATTCCATTACGCGCTCCCTGCGGTCGGGGGGAGTGTCCACGTTTCATGCTTCACCCTCCGACTCAAGTGCGCCTTGAGCGGACGGAGTTGGCCGACCGCTCACCCGGACCGGACGTTCAGGGCCGGTCGTTCAGGCCCGGACACTCAGGACCGGTCGTTCAGGCCCGGTCGTTCAGGCCCGGACGCTCAGGTCGTCGTCGGCCGCTTCGGCCACGGGGCCCGCGTCGCTCGCGGGCTCAGCGTCCGGGGGGTGTCATGGTCACGGCCGCGTGGAGGAGCTGATCGATTCCGAAGCTGAAGCGTTCCTCGAAGTCGACGGACATGAAATCCTCCAGGGCCGAACTCAGGCCGGGGAAGCGCTGTTCGTCCACGTTCTCGCGCAGGCGGTCACGGGCGTCGGAGGGCGTGGCCGCCTGTTCCTCCTGGACGAGGCCCAGGGTGAAGTAGAAGAGGTTCCAGGCCGTCCACGCGGCCGTTCTGCGGCTGGAGCAGCCCCGCAGGAGTGCGGTCACCAGGCGGTCGGTGAAGGCCAGGGTCCGCGGTTCCGCGGGGAACGTACCGGTGACGAGCAAGGCGCCGTCCCGGTGCCGGAGCATCGCCCGGCGCAGCCGTCTCAGCAGCTCGGCCGCTTGCTCGTCCCACTTCTCCGGCAGATTCTCCAGGTCGACTTCTCCTAGGAGGGCCTCGGACATCGCGTCCAGGAGCCGGTCCTTGGTGCGGATGTGCCACATGACGGTGTTCATGCTGACGCCCAGCTCGGCCGCGATCGCGCGGGTGGAGAGCTTGGCGACACCGCCCCGGTCGAGTACGTCGAACGCCGCGCTGACCACATGGCCGAGCGTGATCCCGACCCTGGCGCGATCGACAGCTTGCTTCTTGTTCACTGATCGAGTATATCTGAATCGAACTTCTTGGTCAGTGATAGAGGAGCTTCGGTTTCCAGAGCTTCAAGAGCCGGGCCGGGCCGAGGCCGGGCGGCTCAGTCCTGACCGGTCGCACCGATACGCCGGGTGGGCAGGGCACAAGACCGCCACGACCGCCCCCGCGACCGGGGACCGAGCACACCGAGAAGACCGAGAAGACCGCCCTCGCGGCCGTACGCGGCCCACAGCTCGAAAGGCACCACGCATGATCCACCGCATCGAACCGGCAGGCGTCCACGGCGTCCCGGACCTGGCCGGCCAGGTATCGCTACCGGCAAGGCGGTACCCCGCCCTGCTCGGCGGACGGCCGGTCCTGGACGGAGAAGGCCGCGTCGCCGGGGAGGACGGCCACCCGGCACGGGAGCGGCAGCCGGCGCGGGGGCCGCGGTCGGCGCGGCACCGTGCCGACCCGGTACCCGGCTCTCCCGGCGTGCGGCGCCAGGTCATCGCCGCCGGGCCCGACCGCGGGACGGAGCAGCGCCGATGACGGATACGAAGCAGACCACGGTCCGGCCCGTCCTGGCGCTGTTCGCACTCACGCTGACGGTCTCGGCGGTGCTGCTGGGCAGCACCATCCTCAACGTGGCGCTCCCCACGATGCAGAGCGACCTCGGAGCGAGCACCACCCAGCAGCAGTGGTTCCTGAACTCCTACACGCTCACCTTCGCCGGCTTCCTGCTCGTCGCGGGGAACGCCGGCGACAGGTTCGGCCTGAAGCGCGTCCTGATCTGGGGCACGGCTGCCTTCACGGTGACGACCTCCGTCACCGGGTTCCTCGACTCGCCCACCGCGATCATCGCGCTCCGCGCGCTCATGGGCGTGGCCGCCGCCACGATCATGCCCACCACCCTCGCGGTGATCCTGCGGATCTTCCCGGCCGGGAAACGCGCACGGGCCATCGCCTCCTGGGCAGCCGCCTCCGGTCTGTCCATCTCGCTCGGCCCGCTGCTCGGGGGTGCGCTGCTGAGCGGGGGCATGTGGTGGGGTTCCGTCCTCGAACTCGTCGCCCTGATAGCGCTCCTCGGTCTCGCCGCGTCGCTGCTGTGGATTCCCACGGTTACGCCGAGCGGTGCCGGAGAACTGCGCATGATGCCTGTCGCCGCGTCCTTGGCGGGTATCGGCCTGCTCGTGTTCGGGGTGGTCCACGCGACGGACAAGGGCTGGGGCTACCTCGGCACCTGGCTGCCCGCCGTCGTCGGCATCGCCGTACTGGCCGGCCTCGTGCTCACCGAGGCACGGCATCGCGAACCGCTTCTGGACGTCGGTCTCTTCAGGCATGCCTCGTTCACCGTGGCCGCTGTGGCGCTGACCCTCGGCTCGTTCGTCGTCTTCGGCTACCTGTACTTCGTCACGTTCTATCTGCAGACCCTGCGTGGCTACTCGCCGTTGCAGACCGGGCTGCTGCTCATCCCGCTGTCGGCCGGACTGGTGCTCGGAGCCCCGCTGTCGCAGAAGGCGACGGAACGGTTCGGGGCGCGGGCCACGATCGCCGCCGGGATGGCCCTGATGACCGCGGCGTTCGCCTGCGTCACAGGACTGGGTGTGCACACCGCTCCCGCCTGGTTCGTCGCGGACGCGTTCGCTCTGCAGCTCGGCTTCGCGCTCGTCCTCGCGCCCGGCATGACACTGGCCTCCTCGTCGGTGCCCACCGAGCGCGCCGGGGCCGGGTCGGCGCTGCTGAACACGCTGCGCCAGCTGGGCAGCGCGCTCGGAGTCGCGGTCCTCGGGTCGGTTCTCTGGTCCCGGTACTCGGGCATGATGCAGGACCGTCTCGCCGGCTCTCCGGCAGGCGTCCGCCACACGGCATCAGAGTCGCTCGCCTCGGCGCTGGCCACGGGCGACCCCGCGGTACTGGGAGCGGCCGGGCCCGCCTTCATCGGTGCCATGCACACGACGGCGCTCGTCGCCGCGGGGGTGTCCGGGATCGCCCTGCTCGTCGCGCTGTTCACGCGTAGCTCCCACCGGACGCGCATCGTCGCCGCCGCCTCACAGGCGCCGGCGCGGCAACGGGCCGACGCCGATCACGGTTCGTGACGACTGACGGCCGGGCATCCGGCCGTCCGGGCCGTCCGGGCCGGAGCCTGCGCCCAAGGGCCGGGGGGCCGGGGGGCCACGGGGGTTCTAGCGGTTGTCGAGGAACGACGTGATGTGGCGGCCCTCGCGGAAGACGGGGTCGGCGAGGATGTCGCGCAGCAGCGGGACGGTGGTGTGCACGCCGGGCCCGCTGATGCGGAACTCGCGCAGCGCCCTGTCCATCCGGTCCAGCGCCTCGTCCCGTTCGGGCGCCCAGCAGATGACCTTGGCGAGGAGCGAGTCGTACTGCGGGGGCACCTTCCACCCGGCCCTGCCGTGGGTGTCCACCCGGACGAACGGGCCGCCGGGCGGCACGAATTCCTCCAGGGTGCCCGGCGCGGGGGCGAAGTCCCGTTCGGGGTCCTCGGCGTTGACGCGGCACTCGACGGCCACCCCGCGCGGCACCAGGTCCTCCTGGCTCATCCGCAGCGACTCACCGGCCGCGACGCGGATCTGTTCGCGCACCAGGTCGACGCCGTAGACGGCCTCGGTGACGGGGTGTTCGACCTGGATGCGGCAGTTCATCTCCATGAAGGAGAAGCCCTCGTCGTGCACCAGGAACTCGAAGGTGCCCGCCCCGGTGTAGCCGATGGCGCGGGCACCGCGCACGGCGGCGCGGGCCATGGCCGACCGCAGTTGCGGGTGCAGCCCTGGCCCTGGGCTCTCCTCGATGAGCTTCTGGTGCCTGCGCTGCACGGAGCAGTCCCGCTCGCCCAGGTGCAGCACGGAGCCGTGTCCGTCGGCGAGTACCTGCACCTCGATGTGGCGGGCGCTGTCGCAGTACCGCTCCATGTAGACCCGGTTGTCGCCGAAGACGGCCTGCGCGGTGGCGCGGGTCTGCCGGTAGGCGGGCAGCAGGTCTGTGGAGTGGCGCACCACGGTCATGCCGCGTCCGCCGCCGCCGGCCGCGGCCTTGATGATCAGCGGGTAGCCGATCCGGGAGGCCAGATCGGCGGCCTCTGCCGCGCTGTCGACGGTGCCGGGGCTGCCGGGCAGCACGGGCAGCCCGGCGTCGGTCATCAGCGCCCTGGCCACCGCCTTGTCACCGAGCCTGGCGAGCACCTCGGGTCTGGGGCCGATGAAGGTGAGGCCGTTCTCGGCGCAGATCTCGGCGAAGTCGGGGTCCTCGGACAGGAATCCGTAGCCCGGGTGCACCGCGTCGGCGCCGGTGCGCAGCGCCGCCTCGATGACGGCGGGCGCCGACAGATAGGACTTGCGGGGCGGTCCCGGGCCGATCTGCACCGCTGCGTCCGCGTCCCGTACGTGGCTGCTGTCGCGGTCGGCGGTGGAGTGCACGGCGACGGTGCGGATGCCCATCTCCCTGCACGTGCGCATGACGCGTATCGCTATCTCGCCCCTGTTGGCCACCAGAACGGTGCCGAATCCCACGGTCACGCACCCCCGTCGGCGTCGTCGGCGCCGGTGGTGTCCGGGTCGATGAGCACCAGCGGTTCGCCGTACTCGACCGGCTCCCCGTCGCCGACCAGCACCTCGACGACCTGTCCAGCGCGGGTGGCCTCCAGCGGGTTCATCAGCTTCATCGCCTCGATGATGCCGAGCTGCTGGCCCGCCTCGACGCGGTCGCCGGGCTGGACGAACGGCGGGGCGCCGGGCGCGGGGGCCGTGTAGAAGGTGCCGACCAGCGGGGCACACTCGCGGTGCCCCTCGACCACGGCCTCGGCCTCGGCGCCCTCCGCCGCGCCGGCGCCGTGGAGGTACTGGCCGGCGGGCGCCGTGCTCCCGGGTGTGTCCTGGCCGTCCCACTCGACCTCGACGCTGGCCGCTCCCAGCGCGATGCGGACCCTGCGCGGCCTGCTGGGGCCCACCCGCATGACCTCGGCGATGCTCCGGCAGATGTCGGTGAGGGCGAGGGCGCTGTTGTCGTAGTCCAGCTCGGCGAGCGCATCGTCGGTCTGTGCGCGCGGACTTTCCTGAGTCAGCTCGTTCATGAGTTTCTCTCCGTAGTACCTGCCGTTGCCGTGTCCGTTACGCGCCTGCATGCCCCGGCTCCCTAGGTCCCGGGAGCGCCAGGGCCCCCTGGCGGAACCTCGCGGGCCGCGGGGGTCTCCGCGAGGCCGAAGGCCCGGAAGCGGCGCCTGCGTCCTGCCACCGGTCGTGTGCCGTCCGTGCCCCCCGTACCGGAGGTGGCCGCGCCGCCTCCGGTACGCAGCTCGCGCAGGGCGACAACGACCGCGCGCCGCACGGCGTCGCTCATCGTGGTGGTGTCGGTGTGGCCGCCGCCCTCCGGTTCGGGTATCACCCCGTCGACCACACCGAGGCGCAGCAACGAAGCGGCGTCCAGGGCGAGTTCGTCGGCTGCCACGGCGGCCTCGGCCGCGTTCTTCCACAGGATCGCGGCGCAGCCCTCCGGGCTGATCACCGAGTAGGTGGCGTTGGCGCAGATGAGTACCCGGTCGGCGACGCCGAGGGCCAGCGCGCCGCCGCTGCCGCCCTCCCCCGTGACGACGGCGACCACCGGCACCGGGAGCGAGCCCATCAGCCGCAGGTTCTCCGCGATGGCCCCGGACTGGCCCGTCTCCTCGGCCGAGATGCCGGGGTAGGCGCCGGGGGTGTCGATCAGGGTGACGACGGGCAGGCGCAGCTTGGCCGCCAGCCGCATGAGCCGGGCGGCCTTGCGGTATCCGGCCGGTGAGGGCATGCCGAAGTTGCGGTGGACGAGTTCGGCCGTGGTGTGTCCCTTCTGGTGCCCGACCACCATCACCGGCAGGTCGTCCAGGCGGCCGATGCCGCCGACGACGGCGGCGCACTCCTCGCCCGCGCGGTCCCCGTGCAGCTCGACGAATCCGTCCAGCCAGTAGCCGATGTGCTCCAGCGTGGTGGGGCGGTCCGCCTCGCGGGCGAGCTGGACGCAGTCCCAGGCGGGCAGTTGGTCCAGAAGCTGGCTGTCCCGTACGACCGGGTCCGCCTCCGCCTCGCCCCAGCCGGGTCCTGGGGTGTCGGCGACGGCCAGCAACCGGGCGAGCTTGGGCCGCAGTTCGCTGCGCTCCCACACGCCGTCGACCAGGCCGTGGTCGCGCAGGAACTCAGCGGTCTGGAAGCCGGCCGGCAGTTTCTGGCGGATGGTCTGCTCGATGACGCGCGGGCCGGCGAAGCCCATCCGGGCGCCGGGCTCGGCGACGACCACGTCGGAGAGCGTGGCGAAGGAGGCGGCGACGCCGCCGTAGGTCGGGTCGGTGACCAGCGTGACGGTCAGCAGCCCCGCCTCGTCCAACTCGGCCAGCGCGTTGCTGGTCTTGGCCATCTGCATCAGCGCGAGCGCGCCCTCCTGCATCCGGGCTCCGCCGGAGGCGGTGACGAGGAGCAGGGGGGTGCGCTCGCGCAGCGCGGTCTCGGCGGCCGTGGTGACGGCCTCGCCCGCCGCGACGCCGAGGCTGCCGCCGAAGAAGCGGAAGTCCATGACGGCGGCCGTCAGCTGCCGGTTCTCGATACGGCCCTTCACCGCGATGACCGCGTCCTGCTGGCCCGTCCTGTGGCGGGCCTGGGTGAGGCGCTCCGCGTACGGTCGCTGGTCCACGAAGTCCAGCGGGTTGAGCTGGGTCGCCGGTACGTCGAGGGGAACGACGCTGCCCTCGTCGAAGAGCTGGGCTATGCGCGCCGGGGCGTCCAGCCGCGCGTGGGCGCCGCACTCAGGGCACACGTGCAGCAGGCGCTGGTAGCGCTTGCCGTAGACGAGAGAGCGGCAGTTCGCGCAGGAGACCCATGAGGGCTGTTCTGTAGGCGGTGCTGTGGAGGTTGTCATTGGAGTCCCTTGGGTTCTCGGATTTCGGCACCGCCGGACACCACGTCGTGGCCGCCCGCCGTCGCGGCGGGGGAAGGTGGGCCCCTCAGTACGCGGCGTCGACCTCGTAAATGCCGAACGGCACCTTCAACCGGGTATCGCGGTACGGGCGCAACGGGGCCGTGTCGTCGCGGTGTTCGGGCCCCTCCTCCCAGGCACGGAAGGCGGCGAAGTCCGCCCAGCGGCTCACGACGACCAGTGCCGTCGGATCGGTGGGTGAGCGCAGCAGCTCGTTGCCGAGCATGCCGGGCACCCCGGCCATCCGCTTGCTGACCAGGTGGTACGCCTCGCGTACCGCGGCCAGCTCGGTGGCGTCGCGCGCCGCCTGGTGGACCAGCACCCGGACCTCACCGCGCATGGGCTGCGCCTGCCGTGCCCGCTGAGCCCGCGGAGCCCGCTGAGCCCTGTATGTGCGCGACCACGTACATGGTGTTGAAGGAGCCCTGCGAGCGGTACGGGTGCAGGCGCTCGCGGTGTGCGAGGTGCGCTTCGCTGGTCTCGAAGGCGCGGAAGCCGGGCTCGTCCACCCAGTCGCTGACGATGTAGTAGACGGCTTCCTCGTCGGTGGACTTGGACAGCCACTGGCCCAGGCACGCGGGGTGACCCGTGACGGCCTCGGTGCTGCCCCGCCAGACCTTCTCGAAGTCCGCCTCCATACCGGGGTTGACCTGCATCCGCAGCAGCACCCTGTAGGCGCCCTCGGTTCCGGTGCTCATCAGGAGATCCCTCCGTCCACGCCGATGGTGGCGCCGGTGACATAGCGGGACAGGTCGCTGGCCAGCCAGAGGACGGCGCCCGCCACCTCGTCGGGCGTGCCGAGCCTGCCGAGCGCGGTCTTGGCGCTGTATCGCTCGATCATGAGTTTCTGCTGGTCCTCGGGCATCTTGTGCAGGTTCTCCGTCTCGACGACGCCGAGCGCGACGATGTTGAACCTGATGCCCTTGCCGCCGAACTCCTTGGCCAGCGACCGGTTCAGGCCGACGAGCGCGGCCTTGGTCGCGGTGTAGTGGGAGCGCAGCGGGATGCCCGCCTCGACGGCCTTGGAGCCGATGCCGATGACCGAGGAGCCCTCGCCCAGCAGCGGCAGCGCGCCCTGGGTGACCAGGTGCACGCCGGTCAGGTTGGTGTCCACGATCCGCCGCCACTCCTCCAGGGGGAGTTCGGCGTACGGGATGTGGCTGATGGCTCCCGCGTTGTTGACGACGACATCGAGGCGGCCCCAGCGGGTGCGGGCCTCGTCGATGAGGGCGCTGACGCTGTCGGGGTCACTCACGTCGGCGCACACCACGTGGTGGTCGCCTTCGGTCTGCTTGAGCGCGGCCTCCAGCGAGGCCACGGCCTCGCTCTCGCGCTGATAGCAGGTGAGCACGTCGGCTCCGGCCTCGGCCAGGGCGAGCGCGATGCCCCGGCCCACCCCCCTGGTTCCGCCGGTGACCAGGGCCTTCTTGCCCTTGAGGCCGAGATCCATGAGATTCCTCCGGGTATGTCGGTATGTCACAGCAACAGCGCGAGTGCCGCGCAGTTGGCCAGCAGTGCCGCGACGGTCAGCGTGCTGCGCCGTTGGTTCCAGGCGCCCCAGCGCCGGCGCGGGTCGCGCGCGGCGAAGTCCTGCGGCAGGTTGTCCGGGTCGAGCGTCTGGATCCACTTGTTGACCGGCACGTTCTGGGTGAGCGAGATGACCACGGTGCAGGCCGCCAGGACGGCGCCCAGGACGAACAGGGCGCTCGCCGCGCCGTCGGGCGCGAGCACGGCGAGCCAGATGTCACCGGCCAGCGTGCCCAGCAGACACAGCGGCATGGCCGGGTCGTAGCGGGTGGCGAAGAAGGCGTGCGCGTGCACGTACCTGTCCGCCGGCAGCGCTGCCAGCAGCGGCCAGCCGCCGAGCTGGGTGCCGAAGAGCACCCCGGCGGCCAGGCCGTTGAACAGCACGACCGAGGGGGCGAGATACGCGATCACGGCTTCCCTGCCGCTGCCTTCGCCGCCGCCTCGACCTTCTCCTTGATGAGCTTCATCTGGACGGCCGTGTTGCGGTTGAGGTGTTCGGTCATGCCGTCGTCGGTGACGGGCGCCGCTTCCTTCATGTGGAAGTCCTGGACCCAGCGCATCCTCACGCCCTCGCCCTCGGGCACGTACTCCCAGTAGATGTTCATGTACTCGAAGGGCCCGGTCTCCACGCGGTAGGCGTTCACCTTGCGCGCCGCCGGGTCGGGGAGGCGCTTGGAGACCCAGCTCCAGGCGTTGCCCTCCTCGTCGGGGTGCATGGTGAGCCGGAAGGTGATCTCCTTCTCGTTCTCCTCCAGCACCTCGACGGCGGCGTACTCGCTGAAGAGCCGCGTCCAGGACGTGAGGTCGTTGGTCATGTCCCAGACCAGGTCCATCGGTGCGTCGATGACGATGCTGTTGTCGGTGTGGCCCGCCATGTCGTCTCCTCCCACTTCTCGTCGTGTCCCGTCACTTCTCGTGTCCCGTCACTTCTCTACGTGTCCCGGAAAGCGCTGTGGCCCAGTACGAGCGCCGCGTTGAAGCCGCCGTATCCGCGCGCCACGACCAGCGCGGTGCGCAGTTCCTGGTGGCGCGGTTCGCCCAGCACGAGGTCGATCCCGTATCCGGGCGCGGGAGCCGAGGGACCGGCGGTGTGCGGGATGACCTGGTCGCGCAGCGCGAGCAGTGCCGTCGCCGCGTCCAGTGCCGCTCCCCCGCCGTAGAGCCGTCCGGTCAGGGTCTTGGGCGCGGTGACGGGCACGCCGCACGGCCCGAACACCTCGGCGAGCGCGGCGGCCTCGGCCCTGTCCGCCTCGGGAACGCCGAGCGCGTCGGCGAACACCACGTCCACCTCGCCGGGTTGGAGACCGGCGTCGGCGAGCGCGGCACCGACCGTACGGGCCAGTACGGGGCCACGGTCGGAGTCCGGCGGCGGGTCGAAGCCGGCCGCGTAGCCCAGGACCTGGCCGTAGCGGTGCCCGGCGCCGCGTGCCTCGGCCGCGTCGGCGTCCTCCACCACGAGCAGCGCGCCGCCCTCGCCGGGGAGATAGCCGCTGGCCTCGCTGTCGAAGGGCAGATAGGCGCGGGCCGGGTCCTGCACGGTGGACAGCTGCCCGGTGGTGAGCTGGGCGGTCAGCCCGTAGGGGCACAGCGAGGCGTCGGTGCCGCCGGTCATCACCAGCTTGGCGCCGGTACGGATCAGCCTGCGGGACTGGCCGATGGCGTCGAGCCCGCCCGCCTGTTCGCAGCACAGCACTCCGCAGGGGCCGCGCAGCCCGTGCCGGATGGAGATCTGGCCCGTGGTGGCGGCGTAGAACCAGGCGATGGACTGGTAGGCGCCCACCCATTCGGGAGTGTGCTGGTAGAGGTTCTCCATCTCGTGCTGGCCGAACTCGGTGCCGCCCGAGGAACTGGCGGTGACCACGGCCAGCTCGTACTCGGGCAGTTCGGCCGGGTGCGCCCCGGCGTCGGCCAGCGCGGCCTCGGCCGCTGCCAGGCCCAGGTGGGTCCAGCGGTCGGTCTGCTGGATGAGCCTGCTGGGCACCCGCTCCCTGGCCGAGAACCCCGGCACCTGTCCTGCGAGCCGCACCGGGTAGGACGAGGGATCGAACAGGGTGATCCGGCCGATCGCCGAGGTGCCCTCCAGCACGGAACGCCAGTGTGCCGCGGCGTCGGTGCCGGTGGGTGCCACGATGCCCAGCCCGGTGACGACCGGGGGGCGTACGGCGGTGGTGACCCCGGTGGCTGAGCGCGGTGCGGGCGCTGTGACGGCACTCATGCGGCGTTCGCCTCCCTCTCGTGGTCCACGGCACCGTGCCGGGCCAGCACCGTGGCGCTCTGGAATCCGCCGAAGCCGCTGCCGACGCTGAGGACCACGTCCATGGCGTGCTCGCGGGCGGTCAGCGGGACGTAGTCCAGGTCGCACTCGGGGTCGGGGTTGCGCAGGTTGGCCGTGGGCGGGACGACCTGCCGGTCGAGTGCCAGGGCGCAGGCGGCGACCTCGATGGAGCCGATGGCGCCGAGCGAGTGGCCCACCATGGACTTGATGGAGCTGACCGGGACGCGGTAGGCGTGCTCACCGAGGCTGCGCTTGAAAGCGGCGGTCTCGTGGCGGTCGTTCTGCTTGGTGCCCGAGCCGTGCGCGTTGATGTAGTCGACGGCGCTCGGATCGAGCCTGGCACGGTCCAGACAGACCTTGATGGCCTCGGCCATCTCGCGCCCGTTGGCCTTGAGTCCGGTCATGTGGAAGGCGTTGCTGCGGCCCGCGTAGCCGACGATCTCGCCGTAGATACGCGCCCCGCGCGCCTCGGCTGCCGTCTTGTCCTCCAGCACCAGCACGGCCGCGCCCTCACCGAGGACGAACCCGTCGCGTTCGGCGTCGAAGGGGCGGGAGGCGTGCTCGGGGTCGCTGTTGCTGGGCGAGGTGGCCTTGATGGCGTCGAAGCAGGCCGAGGTGATCGGGGAGAGCGGCGCGTCGGTCGCCCCGGCGAGCACCACGTCGCTGGTGCCCTCCTCGATGAGCTGGACGCCGTGCCCGATGGAGTCCAGGCCCGAGGTGCAGCCGGTGGAGACGAGCGCGACCGGCCCCTCGGCGCCGACCTCCCAGGCCACCTCGACGGCGAGCGTCGAGGGCACCATGTAGCCGTACAGGTGCGGGACGCCGTAGGTGTGGTCGACCAGCCAGTGCTTGCCTGCGTCGGAGAGCAGGACGTACTCCTCCTCCAGGCCCATCGTGCAGCCCACGGCGCTGCCGATGCTGACGCCGGTGCGCGCGGGGTCGGCAGCGGCGAAGTCGTAGCCGCTGTCCTCGACGGCCTCGCGGGCGCTGACCACGGCGAACTGGGCCGCGCGGTCCATCCGCCTGATCTGCCGGGGGCCCAGCCCTGCGGCCACCGGGTCGAAGTCGGCCTCGGCCGCCATCTGGGAGCGGAAGGACGCCGGGTCGAACAGCGAGATGCGGCGGGTGGCGGTACGCCCGTCGGACAGCAGCTTCCAGAATGCCTCCCGTCCGACACCGCCAGGAGCGACCACGCCGACCCCCGTGATGACGGCCCTACGGCTCACGAGGCACCGCCGACCTGCGGGTTGGGCTGCTCGGGCCGGACGGCCTGCTCGGTGTCCACATGTCCGAGGTCGGGCCGTGGCGCCAGCGGGGACAGGTGGAAGGCGGCGTGCGCCGTCTCCGTACCGGTGTTCACCAGCCGGTGCCGGACGCCGATGGGCACCAGCAGCGAGTCGCCGGGACCGAGCGCGACGGCCTGGCCGTCCATGGTCATCTCCAACTGCCCCGTGACGAGGTGCAAGAACTCCTCCGAGTACGGGTGGTAGTGCTCGGTGACGTGCTCGCCCGGTGCCAGGGTCAGCACCCCGCCGAACCCACTGGTGCATCCGGTGGTCTTCGGGCTGAGCGTGGTCCTGATGTCGCCGCCGCGCCGGGTGTTGGCCTCGACGTCGTCGGCGTGCACCCGGACGGTGCGCGTGATCTCGGTGGTCACTGACCCCGCCTCCTGATCCCTGGTTCTCGGCTGGCTTCTCGCGGGTCCGCGGCGCTGAGCACCGTCGCAGCCGCACCTACAAACCCGCTCAAGACGCCGTTGACGGGACCTGCTCCCGGTCTGCTCCCTCAGGCCCGGCCCAGCCGCCTTCGAGCGGGCGACTAGCGGTGTGGGTGCGAATGGCGGGGCCGGTCCTCGGCCCGGCCCGCCGCCACCGGCCGCCGTTATCAGCCCGCCGCCACCGGCCCGCTGTCACCAGCCCGCTGTCACCGGCCCGCTGTCACCGGCCCGCTGTCAAAGGAGGAGCGTCCATGCCGTTCGCCGCCATCACCTACGACATCAAGCCCGGCTACGAGAAAGAGATCACCGAGATCTTCACCGGCTTCCGCCGGGTCGGCTCGCCCGTCGTCAAGGGCGATGGTGGCGAGGAGGCCGCCCGCATCCTGGCGACGGCCGTCTTCATCCGCGACGACACGATGGTCCGGGTCATCGAGTACGAGGGTGATCTGGACGCCGTGGCCCGCCACATGGCCACCCAGCCGGGGGTCGAAGAGGTCGAGAAGAAGCTCGCCCCGTACCTGAGCAGGCCCCGCGACACCAGCAGCGTCGAGGGATTCGTCGCGACCTTCCGGCGCAGCCTGCTGACCTGCATGGCGCAGATGTCGGTCCGGGATTCCTGAGCCGTCCGCCGGCTCCTCGCCGGCTCTCCGTCAGCCGTCCGTCCCAGTAGGGAGTTATCCGTGCTCACACGCAGAAGCATGCTCAGAGCCGGTGCCGCCACCGGTGTCCTGGCAGCCGTTCCGGCGAGCCTGGTCATCGGGGGCCGCCCGGGTACAGCTCGCGCCGCCGAGTCGCCGTTCGCCGTGCCGCTGAAGGTGCCCACGCCGCTGAGGCCCACCCGGTTCGCCGGCCACGACTTCTACCGGCTCACCACCCGCGAGGCGGACGTCACGGTGCTGCCTGGCACCCGGACCCGCGTCCGCTCCTTCAACGGCGTGCTGAACCCGCTGATCGTGGCCGAGCGGGGCCGGCCAGTGGTCATCGAGCAGGTCAACTCGCTGAATGTGCCCTTCGCCATGCACCTGCACGGAGGTCACGTCCCCGAGCGCTCGGACGGGCACCCCAAGAACGAGGTGAAGCCCGGCGAGCGGCGGCTGTTCCGCTACCCGAACGAGCAGCGCGCCTCCACCCTGTGGATACACGACCACTCGCACCACTCACACGCGGAGAACATCTACCGCGGCCTGGCCGCCACCTACCTCCTCACCGACGAGTTCGAGGAGAACCTGCCGCTGCCCAAGGGGCAGTACGACGTGACGCTCCAGATGCGGGACGCCAAGTTCGCCGCCAACGGCACGCTGGAGTGGGACGTGCACGACTTCGAGGGCCGCAACACCATCCTGGTCAACGGCTCCCCGCGCCCCTACTTCGAGGTGGCGGCGCGCAAGTACCGGCTGCGGCTGGTCAACACCGCCAACGAGCGGCCCTTCCTGCTCCAGCTCGGCGACGGCGAGGAGTTCACCCACATCGCCACGGACGGCGGCCTGCTGCCCGCTCCCGTGCCCACCCGGATGCTCCAGTTGTGGCCCGGCGAGCGGCACGAGATCGTCGTGGACTTCGGCCGCTACGGCGTCGGCAGGAAGCTGGTCCTCAACAACACCTTCCCGTACGACGGCGAGACCACGGAGGTCATGCGCTTCGACGTGGTACGCACAGCGGGCGACCCCAGCAGCGTGCCGGGCACCCTGCGCGCTGCACCTGACCTGGGGACCTCCACGGTGGAGCGGGAGTTCACCCTCTCCTTCAACCCGCGGACGGGCGAACACCTCATCAACAACGAGCCGTTCGACATCAACCGCGTCGACATACGGCCCCGCCTGGACACCACCGAGACGTGGAGGATCGTCAACGCCGACACCCAGTTCGGAATCCCGCACTCGCTCCATCCGCACCTGGACCACTTCCGGGTCCTGGACCGCAACGGAAAACCGCCGGCGGCCGGCGAGGCGGGGCTCAAGGACACCCTCACGGTGATGGCAGGCGAAGCCGCCCGCATTCAGCTCCGATTCACCGACTACGCGGGCCGGTTCATGTACCACTGCCATCTGCTGGGGCATCTCCAGATGGGCATGATGGGCCAGATGGAAATCAGCCGGTGAGTGCCCCGTCCGCCGAGGAATCGCGCTAGCGCGCTCGTCCTCAATCGCCGGACGGGCTCAATTGAGCCCGTCCGGCGATTGAGGACAAAAGGCGATTGAGGACAAAAGCATTGAGGACAAAAGCAGGGGCTCCCTACAGAGCCGCAACCCCCACGGCGTTGAGGGCGAGAGCAAAAAGCGCGAGCCCCGTCCGCAGCAGATGCCACCGCCGCCACAGAGGGCGCGGGTCCTCCCAGTCGGGAGGCAGCGCCTCCGGGTCGGCCACCGCCTTGACCCGCCGGTTGATCGGCACATTGGCCAGGTGGGAGACGGCGGAGACCCCCAGCAGCAACACCGCTGCGACGGCGAAGAGCACGCGGGCCCCGGCCCCTTCGGCCACGACGGCCAGCGCGAGCGCCAGCCCCGTCGAGCACAGGACGACGGCCGGCATCGTGGGGTCCCAGTTGCGCCCCAGCAGTTTGTGCGCGTACACATACGTTCCCGTCGGCATCGCGAAGAGCGCGGGCAGCACGCTCAGCGCCACGGCGAAGAGCACCCCCGCCGTGACGCCGCTGCCGAGGAGCACGGCGGTACCGAGCACCTCGTCCACGCTCATGGCCTCAGGCCCCCGCGGGGTGGGTGTCGACCGTGAGCTGGGCGATCGAGCGCATCGTCGCGTCGCGGAAGTACGCGGCGAACGCGGCGGGCGAGGAGGTGTCGCGCTCCTCGGCGAGGTAGGGCTGAAGCTTCTCCTCCAGCACATGCACCCCCTTCTGCGTGGCCATGTGCCTGCCGACGGCGGCGAAGTCGCCCTCGTAGTGGATGACGCGCACCATCACGTCGTCCTTGATGAACACGCCGGTCCCCAGCAGCCGTCCGGCCGCCTGGCCGTCGTCGCCCGGCAGTCGGGGGGTGTCGACGCGCTTGAAGCCGGCGAAGATCTCCGCGATCTCCTCCTCGTGTCCGGGCTTGACCCGGTATGTGATCGCCGCGTACGGCATCAGATTCCTCCATCGACTGTGATCGTGGCCCCGGTGACATAGCGGGACGCGTCGCCCGCGAGGTAGAGGACGGCGCCGGCGACGTCGGCCGGACTGCCGAGCCTGCCCAGCGCGGTCATACCGGCGAGGCGTTCGACGAGGTGGGGCGGCAGCCCGCCGCCCGGCTCGGTCTCGGTGACGCCCGGCGCGACGGTGTTGACGCGGATGCCGCGCGTACCGACCTCCTTGCACAGCGCACGGCCGAAGCCGACGAGTGCCGCCTTGGAGGCGGAGTAGTGGACGCCGAAGGCCCGGCCGCGCAGCGCGACCGAGGCCCCGACGTTGACGACCGAGGCTCCCTCGGAGAGCAGGTCGAGCGTCGCGCGGGTGACGAGGTAGGCCGAGGTGACGTTGCTGTCCATCAGCCGGTGCCACTCGGTCTCGTCCAGGTCGGCGAACTTGCTGTGCCCGTCCACGCCCACGTTGTTGACCAGGACGTCCAGGCCCTCCAGCCGGGCGCCGCACACCTCGGCCAGGCGCGCGGCGCCCTCTGTGGTGCTCACGTCGGCGCGCACCAGGTGGTGTTCGGCGCCGCTCGCGCTCAGCTCCTCCGCCAGGGCACGCGCGGCCTCGCCTGCGGTGCGGTGTGCCACCACGAGGCGGGCGCCCGACGCCGCGAAGGCGAGGGCCGTGGCGCGGCCGATGCCGCGGGTGCCGCCGGTGACCAGGACGCGTTTGCCCGCCAGCCCGGGGCCCGGCACGGGGGCCTGCGGTCCGGGGCCCGGCACGGGGGCCTGCCCGTTGCCGGCGCTCATGCCGCCTCGGGCAGGCTCGCGTTGATCATCTTGAGCAGCAGCCGGGGCGTCTCGGCCTCCACCACGGCGTCGTCGGACAGCTCGACGCCGTACTCGCGCTTGATCACGCCGGTCACCTGGAGCAGCGCCAGGGAGTCGTATCCCAGGTCGATGAAGGGTGCGTCGAGCGCGTCCTCGGCCATCAGGTCGACGCCTTCGGACTCCCCGGCACACTGGTACAGCTTGTCGGCCAGCTCGCGCTGGGTGAACTCGCTCACTGGATCCTTCCTCCCTCTTTCGTCCACACGTAGAACGGGTCGGCCATCGCGTCCTTGGGCTCCTGCCAGTTCGGGTCGTACGGCGACACGCACTGTGCGAGGCGGGTGTTGATGTCGTCGTAGAGCGGGTGGCTCCGGGCGCGGTAGAGATTCGGGGTGATGTCCTCGTCGGCCTCGACGAGGTGGAAGTACAGGTCGTGGAACGTGAAGAGCGTGCGGCGCGACACCCCGACCATGTGGGGCAGTTCGCTCGCGTCCGACTCCTGGAAGATCTGGGCGATGGAGTCGGCCTTGCCTGGCTCCATCCGCGCCACGATGAGCGTCCGGTGCGCCACCGTCGGCCTCCTTCGGGAAAGGGCTGGGAGAAGTCCGCACTTGGCGGGCTGCGCGCAGCGTGCCAGCGGGCTCTACAGCCCCGCTCAATAGCGCCGCGCCATAGCCCCGTACGGCAGCCCCGTGCGGCCCGGCGGGTGCTCGCTCAGCGCAGCGGGCCGGTGATCACGGAGCGGCGCAGCGCCGCCTCCTTGGAGAGCAGCAGCGGCCTGCCGATGAGCCTGCCGTCGCGGCGCACGGCACTGGCCCGCACCCCGTAACCCCCGTACGGCTGGTTGCCGTCCTTCATGTCCAGCGCCGTCGCGTCGCGGGTGAGGACGGCGGTGCCCAGCGTCTCGCCGGTCAGCCGGGGTTCGCCGAGCGCCGAGGCGTACATGCCGCGCTCCAGCTCCTCGGGCGCGCGCGCCCACTCCCGCAGCATCTCCGGGTCCTCGTAGGGGACGACGCAGAAGACCGGCGCGAGCAGCTCGGGCGGGTGGAAGGCGGCGTCCTCGTCGAAGACGAGCAACGAGGGCTCCACCAGCATCCGTTCGGGGTCGGCCCCGCCCCCGGCGACGACGCGGTCGGCGTGCTCGGCCAGGAAGGCCGCCGTTCTCTCCACCGCGTCCGCGTGCACGAGGGAGGTCAGTACGGCGTCCGGCCAGCTCCGGGCGCCGACGGTGAGCACGGACAGCTCGGCGCGCAACTGCTCGACCAGCGCGTTCAGCCGCAGCCTGTGCACGAAGAGCACATCGGGACACAGCGCGTCCTGGCCGGAGTTGTAGAGCCGGGTGCGCAGCACGGTGCGGCAGGCCGCCGCCGGTTCGGTGCGCGGGCCGACGATCAGCGGGTTGGGCCCGGACCCGGCGAGGAGGAAGAGCGGGCTCTCGCCGACCTCGGTCATCAGCCGGCGGGCGCTGTGCGCCTCGCCGGTGAAGACCACGGCGTCGGACTCGGCGCACACGGGCTGGAAGGCGGCAACGGAGGCGTCGGACAGCCGGATGCGCGCGGTCAGTGCGGGCGGGAGCTTGCGGGTGATGGCCCTGTGCAGCGCGTAGGCGGTGTCGCGGATGCGGGCCGAGGGGCGGATGACGACCTCGTCGCAGTACAGCGCGGGCACCAGCCCGTGGAGCACATAGGAGTACAGGACGCTGTCCGGCGGCAGGAAGACCGACAATCGGCCGAGCTGCGGCGGGCAGTTGCGGGCCAGTTCCCAGGGCGCGCCCGACAACGCGCCGACGGAGCGCAGGAGTTCGTCGCGTGCACTGCCGTAGGTGGCGACCCGGGTCAGTACCGCCAGCAGCTCGTCGCGGCACTGGAGCAGCACGGAAGCGGCCTGCATGGACTGTTCATGTGCCGCTTCGAGATCGGGCCAGGCGCGGGTGAAGGACTCCAGCACGGGCATGGACGGCTGGCTCATCGGGAGACTCCTCGCACGCGGGCGGCCTCAACTCGTCCTTGAGCCCGCCGGGTTAGGTTTGTCCGCCCCTCCGCAGACAAACCCGGCGCCGACCGGGAGTGATTCCCAGATTAATCAGCCCGGCGACACATTGTCCAGCGCTCGCAGCGGAAGCGAAAGGAAAAGGGAACAAGCGCAGACGGAATGCAGACGGAACGCTGACGGAATACGGAAAGAATTCCAGCGACGTTCTTTCCTGCCTTTTCCGTGCGCCGCACTGTCTCCCTTCGCACCGTCTCCCTTCGCACTGCCCCTTCCCGCTCCGCGCCAGGACGGCGGAGCCGAGAAGCAGGAGACAGGACGATGACGCTCGCCGATACGCCCGGCCGCGCCGGGCCAGTTGCCCAACCGCCCGTGCCGGCGCAGACGCCCGAGCCCCTGGCGGCCGAGGATCCTCCGCTGGTGCGCCACTGGGAGACCGTACGGGCCGCCGTGCGCGCGATGCACGAGCGCGGCGCGGCGCTGTCGGGCGCCGGTACCTGCGAACTCCCCGCGATGGACGGCCCGTTGCGGGAGTTCCTGGCGGCCTCAGCCGCCTCGGTCGTACGGCTGCCCGACTACAGGTCGGCCCAACTGCACCTGCTGGACCTGCGCCGTCATCCCGCCTCGCGTACCGCCGACACCCATGGCGCGCTGCTGACGGTCGCCCGCGCCGTCCAGCACATCCGCAGCACCGGTGAGCCCGTCACCCTGCTCGCCCCCTCGTCGGGCAACGGGGCCACCGCGCTGCGGGACGCGGTGCTGCGCGCCCAGTTGTGCGGGCTGGCCGGGCCGGAGCAGCTGCACGCGGTCTGCCTGGTGCCGGCGCGCTCCCGCGACAAGGTCGCCGACTCCACGCTCGGCGAGCACCCTGAGCTGCGCCGCCGCAATCCGCTGGTCCTGTGGCACGGCTCGGAGCCGGCCGGCGTCCAGGAGCTGGCCTGGTCCTACCACCAGACGCACGCCGACCGGCTGCGCGCGCTGACCGGCTGCGCGCTGTGGTGGGGCACCCACCCCTCCGACCAGCGGGTCGCCGGTGCGGTACGCGCCCTGCTGGAGCGCGAGTCGCTGCCGCCCGCACCCGACGGGGGCCGCGTCCACGCGCAGGCCGTCGCCACCGGCACCGGATTGCTGGGGCACCAACTGGGCACCACGCTGGCGGAGTCGGGGGGAGGGCCGGCGCCGCGCTACTTCCTGGTGCAGCAGCTGCGCACCCCCGGCCTCGTGCTGCACGCGCTGAGCGGCTCCTTCTCCCGCGACCGCGTGCCCTCCTACACCTGGGACCGGGCCCGCCGTCTGCACCGGCAGCGGGACGACGCGCGCTTCCCGTACACGGCCTACACGCCGGACGAGGAGGTCGATCCCTCGTTCTACGTGCGCTTCCCGCACACGGCCGGGGAGATGACCGCGGCCGTGCGCGCGGGCGGTGGTGACGGCATCGTCGTCTCGCGCTACGAGTGCCTGGCCCGCTACCCGTCGGTGCGCGCGATGCTGCGCCCGGCCGGCATCGAACTGCCCGACGACCCCGACGCGCTGCGGGAGTGGGCGCTGGTGATGACGCTGACCGGCGTCATGAACGCGGTGGACCGCAGGCTGCTGGAGTCGCCGGCGCCCGAGGTGCTGGTGCACGGCACCGGCTGCTACGGCGAGGAGGAGCGCACCCCGCTGCCCGGCGCACACGCGCGGTACGCGGACTCGGTGGACGAGCTGCACACCGTCGTCGCCGACGCGGTCGCCCCGTACGGACCGCCGCGATGAGCGCGCCGGCCCGCGGGGCCCACCCGTTCTTCCACGACCCCCGGCACCCCGAACCCTCCCTGGCGCGCACCCACTCACCCGCCGCGCTCGCCGAGCAACTGCGCGGCGCGCTGGCGGGAACGGGCGCTGACCTGACGGGCCCGCTGGCAGCGCAGCCGCTCGTGCTGCCCCGGCGCTCCTACGACGAGCTGTTCGGCGTCGGCAGGGTGCTGCTGGGACTGGTACGCAGGGCGGTGCTCTCGCTGGGCCCGACCTGGCCCGAACGCCTGGTGGCGCTGGATGCCGACCCGGCCGACCATCCGCTGCTGTCGGGGCTGGACAACACCGAGACCGACTACTGCGCGATGATGGCGCGCGCCGACATCGTCGTCGGCGAAGCCGGGCCCCAGCTCCTGGGCTTCGACGCGGGCGACACCTTCGGCGGCCCACACGAGACCCACGCCTTCACCCGCGTATGGCGGCGCACCCACACCGAGGACGGGCGCCCGCCGTTCACCGGGCACGATCCGCTGGCGGCCCGCGTCGGCGCGTTCGAGGACGTGTGCACCCGCAGAGGGCTGCCGCGCGCCCTGGCGGTCATCGCGGGTCCGCACTGCCCGGGTCCGCGAGCGGGCTCCGGCCTTCACGAGCGGGACCTGGAGCACTTCAGGGCCCGCGGTTTCGAGGCCGCCCGCTTCGGGCCGGGGGAGCTGCCCGCCGCGCTGGGCCACCCCGGAAAGCTGCGCTATCCGCTGGGCCTGCGCGACTTCGCGCCCGGCGACTGGAGCGGCTCGGGGGTGAGCGTGGAGCCCGTTCGGGACGCGCAGCGCGCTGGGCTGCTGCTCCTGCCGCCGCAGAGCAGCGCACTCCTGGACAACAAGAGGGCGCTGGCGCTGGTGTCCGAGGGCCTGCCCTGGATGACCCGGGGCGAACGCGGGCTGGTGGACCGCTGGCTGCCGTGGACCCGGATCACCGTGGCGGGCCGTACCGCGTGGCACGGCACCGAACAGGAGCTGCCGGGGCTGCTGTTGGGCGACCGGGAGCGGTTCGTGCTCAAGAGCGCGGTACGCGCCGGGGGCCGCCAGGTCCTGGTGGGCCGCGAGTGCGGCGCGCGCGCCTGGGCCGCGGCCGTGGAGCGCGCGTTCCTGGAGGGCGACAGCGTGGTGCAGGAGTACGTCGAGCCCGCGGGTGCCCCCGTGGAGCTGACCGACGGGGAGACCACGTGGATGTCCCGTCTCACGCCGGTCCTCAGCCCGATGCTGTTCGGTGGCCGGCCCGGCGGCTGCTGGGCCCGCAGCCGGCTGGCGGCCGGCGGTACGGTGCAGAACGCCGTGCTGACCCGGGTGCGGGACGGCGGCCGGTAGGCCCCTGAAAGGCCGCGCGGCGGTGTGGCTGACCGCCGTCGCGCGGCGGCGGCTCAGTGGCTGCCGCGGAGCGCCCGCAGCGGCCCTCCGCTGCCGCTGAAGCTGGTCTCCGGGGCGATACGGGTCAGCTCCTGCTCGACGGAGGAGTCCAGCACGGCGCACTGGAGGCGCTGGAGGTCGGGCGAGGGGTCCAGGCCGAGTTCACGTGAGAGCACGCCGCGCAGCCGCTGGTAGACCTCCAGCGCGTTGCCGCGCCGCCCGGAGCGGTAGAGGGCGAGCATCAACTGTGCCTGTATGCCCTCGTGCATGGGGTGCTGGGCCGCCAGTCCCGACAGCTCGCCGACCAGCTCGTGGTGCCTGCCCAAAGTCAGATCGACCTCGATGCGCTGGTTGAGGATGCCCAGCCGGGACTCCTCCAGCCTGGTCGCCTCGATCTCCAGGAGCGGCCCGCACTGCACGTCCACGAGCGCGGGTCCGCGCCACAGCTCCAGTGCCTTGCGGAAAGCGGAGGAGGCGCCCACGAAGTCGCCCGCCTCCAGGGCCCGGTGTCCTGCGCCCGAGAGCCGGTCGAACTCGGACACGTCGACCATGCCGCCCTGGGTGTCCAGCAGATAGCCGCCGGACTCGGTCACCAGGACGCTCTTGGCGCCGTTCGGCAGATCCGCCGGCGGCCGGTCGCCCAGCGAAGCGGCGATCAGGTTGCGGAGCTGCAGCACATAGGTCTGGAGGGTGGTCTGCACGCTGCGCGGTGGGGACTCGCCCCACAGCTCCTCCACCAGCGAGGCCACGGAGACCACCTGGTCCGGATACAGCGCGAGCAGCGCCAGCACCTTTCTCGGTTTGACCGCGGTCGGGACGACGGAGACCCCCGATTGGACGACCCTGCACGGCCCCAGCACGCTGATGTCCATCTCCTGCTCCCTTCGGTTCACTTCGCACTCATGCGGACAGGTGGCTCAGGTACGTCCCGCTCGCCGCCCGCTTCTGGTCGGCACCGCGCTTCTCGCCGTCGTACGTGTCGTTGTTGTACGCCTCGTTGTTGTACGCGTCGTTGCTGTACGCCTCACCGTCGTACGCGTCGTTGTTGTACGCGTCGTTGCTGTACGCCGCGTTGTTGTTGTACGTCTCGTCGTCGTATGTCTCGCCGTCGTACGTCGCGCCGTCGCGTGCCTCGTCGTTGTGCTTCTCGGCGCTGTGCTTCCCGGCGTTCACCAGGCTCTTCTGGGTCTTCACCAGGCTCTTCCGGCCGTCCGCCGGGCTCTTCCCGCCGGCCGGGCGGGGGTGCGGTCGGGTGCGGTGGCGCAGTTCGGCTGCCAGCAGTTCGGGCAGTACGGCCTCCCGGACGAAGAAGTGACCGCCGGGGACGGTGTGCAGTGCGAAGGGTCCGCTGGTGTAGCGGCGCCACTCCGCGACGGCCGATGCGGTGGCGGCCTCGTCCTCGGCCCCCGCGAAGGCGTGCACTGGGCAGGTCAGCCGCTCCCGCGCGCCCTCGCGCAGACTCGCGGCGAGGTGGAGGTCGTCCCGCGTCGTCGACAGCAGCGTGCTCAGCCAGCGCGGGCGCTCGAACAGGTAGGAGGGCAGCGTGCCGTACCGGTTCAGCGCGGCGAGCAGGCCCTCGTCCGACAGGTCCCGGTGCTCGGTCAGCGGCGTCGGCAGATGCGGCGGCGGACAGGCCCCGAGCCCGACCAGCGCGGGCGTCCGCTGCCCGGTGCGCTGCCGGTGCTGCGCGAAGCGGTAGGCGACCAGCGCGCCGAGGCTGTGTCCGTAGAAGGCGTAAGGCTCCTCCAGGAGCGGACCCAGATGGGTGTCCAGCTCGTCCAGCAGGTGCGAGCCCTCGGTGATACGGGGCTCGCGCAATCGGGTCTCCCGTCCTGGCAGCCGCACCGGAAGGACCTGCACCTCTGAGGTGAACTCGCGCTTCCAGCGGGCGAAAGTGAGCGCTCCCGCACCGGCGTGGTGGAAGCAGAAGAGCCGCAGCGTGGCGCTGGAGCGTTCGTCCGCTCCGGGGATCGCCTCCCCCAGCCTTCGGCCGGGAGGCGCCACCAGATACGCGTTCATGCCTCCCCCTTCCTGCTGTCCCGGACATCCGGTCGGCGTTGTCGAGGGCCCGATCCTCACGACCGTTACTGGACGACGGCTTGAAAGGAGGTGGACCGGACACGGGACGCGTCCATGAATCCACCGCCCGCCGTGCGCCCGTGGCCGCTGTCGCGGTCACCGTTGCTGCCGCAGTCGCGGTCGCGGTCGCCGTGGCCGCGGTCGCTGCCGCTGCCGTCGTCGCCGTGGCCGCTGCCGTCGCCGCCGTGGCTACCGCCGCCGCCGGGTCAACCGGCGATACCGGCCGCCGTCTCGCCGGCGCCTGCCGGGTCGCTCCAGGCACTGAGGGCGTCCTCGCCCCGGAGGATGGACTGGTGGAGGCGGTCGAGGCGGGGGGAGGGCTCCAGGCCCAACTCCTCGACCAGGATGCCGCGCAGCCGCTTGAAGGCGATGAGGGCGTCCGAGGACCGGCCGTCCTGGTAGAAGGCGATCATCAGCAGCGCGTGCAGGTTCTCATAGAGCGGATACCGTCCGCGCAGCGCGCACAGCTCCCCGAGCACCTCGCGGTGCCGGCCCAGCCGCAGGTCGGCGGCGATGCGCCGCTCCATGGCGCCGAGCCGGCTCTCCTCCAGCCTGGTGACCTCGATGGCCAGGTGCTTTCCGTGCGGCAGGTCGGCGAGCGCTGGGCCACGCCACAGCGCGAGCGCGTCCGTCAGCAGGCGGGACGCCTTGGCCATGTCGCCCGTTTCGAAGGCGGAGTGTCCGGCGCGCGTCAGCCGCTCGAAGTCCAGCGCGTCCACATCGGATTCGGCGGCCTCCAGCTGATAGCCGGCGTGCCGGGTGGCGAGGATGTCCTTGTCGCTGAGCCTTCGCGGGTCGTCTCCGGCGGACTCGCCCAGCGCGGTGCGCAGCCTGCGGCGCAGCTGGAGGATGTACGTCTGGAGCGTGGTGGGGGCGCTGCGTGGGGGATTCGCCCCCCAGACCTCTTCCATGAGGTCGGGAACCGGCACGATGTGCCGGCTGTTCAGAGCGAGCAGGGCCAGGATCTGCCGCGGTTTGGCCGCGCTCGGCACGACCGAGACTCCTGCCGTCTCGGCGTGCAGAGTTCCCAGCACCCTGATGTGCATGTGGTGCCTCCCGTTGGCTGTCCGGTCGCCTCCGGTCGTATCCCCGTGACCCGAGCGACGGGTCCCCCGTGAGGAGACCCCTCAGGAGAATCCCATCCGGCATCCGGGGACAACAGTGAGTAACTCACGATCATGGAGCGGATATCACGGCCGGCCCGACCGTGAATTCTTCATATGCAGGTTCGTGAAGCCTCCACTGGCCCTTCACTTGGCGTCCCGCTCACACTGCTGATTGCGCCAGCGACCCTCACGATCGGGCCACTCCCCACACCGGCTGTTACGCAGAGTTCTCACACGACGGGAGAAGTCACGATGTCAGGTCACGCGCTCTCCAAGGTCACCGTCACCCTTCCGCAGCCCGCGGCAGGCTCCGTCGACCAGGACTGGCGCTTCGCCGAACTCACCGCCCAGTGCTACCTGGACCCCACACTGGCCGTACGCTACGCCGTCGAACCGCACGACGTGCTCGCCGAGTTCGGGATGCGCACCGACGCACAGACCCCGATCCCAGCGCTGCCTGCCGACACCGGCGGCGAGCTGACGATCACCAGCCTCGACCCGCACGACCCGGTGCTGGTCACGCCCCGCCTGACCGGCTCGTCGGTCTGCCGGACCTCCGACGACCCGCGCGACCTCGCCCCCGTCCAGCGCGACACCCGCCACGGGTGAAGCTGTGGACACCGCGCCCTCGCGGGTGGCCTTCCGGCGCCATCTGACCCCTGTCGTGGTGCCAGGGGACGCGACCTACCTCGTCTCCGAGCAGGGCGTCACCGCCATCGGCAGTGAAGCCGTCGCGGCCCTGGCCCCGTTGCTGGACGGCAGCCGGGACCTCCCGGCGCTGGTCAGGGACGCCGCGGGGAAGCTGACACCCGCAGCGCTGGGCAACTTGCTGGCGAAGCTGACCCAGGCGGGTCTCATCGACCGGTTCGCACCCTCGCCGCAGGGCGCCTCCCAGGACGCCGAGGCCGCGTTCTGGGAGTGCGCAGGACTGCACGGGGACCGGGCCCGCGAGGAGGTGGCCTCGGCCCGTGTCCTGCTCAAGGACCTGACGGCCGGGTCGGGCGTGCGGGGAGCCCAGGCGCTCGCCGCCGCAGGACTGACCGTCGACGGGAGCGGCGGCCACACCCTCACCGTCGTCCTGTGCGACGACTACCTCTCCCCCGGTCTGGCCGGCATCGACCGGGAGCAGCGCGCGGCGGGCACGCCGTGGCTGCTGGCCAAACCCACGGGCGTCACCGCCTGGATCGGGCCCGTCTTCCAGCCGGGCGCGGGGGCCTGCTGGCAGTGCCTGGCCCACCGGCTGCGCCACCACCGCCAATCGGAGCTGTACCTGGGCGAGGCCCTCGGTATGGCGGCCCCGCCCACACCGCCGCGCGCCGCCACCGGTGCCAGTCATGCGACGGCGCTGCACAACGTGGCGCTCCAGGCGTCCAAGTGGCTGGCCGGATTCCGGCACGAGAGCCAGCAGGCCGTGTGCACGCTGGACAGCCTGTGCCTGGCCATCGGACAGCACCGCGTGGAGCGCCGTCCGCAGTGCGCGGAGTGCGGTGATCCGCTGCTGGTCACCGAGCAGGTGCGGCGCCCCGTACGCCTCGTCTCCCGGCCCAAGCTGGACCAGGGCGGGGGCAGTGGCGGGCACCGGGCGCTGCCGGCCCAGCAGATCCTGGAGCGGTACGAGTATCTGGTGGGTGAGGTCACCGGGGTGGTGCACACGCTGCGGCGCGATCCGCGCTGCCCCGAGTTCCTCAACTCCTATCTGTCCGGCTCGAATCCGGCGGTCGTCGGCCGTGGCCTGCGCGGAATCCAGCACGCGCTGCGCTCGCAGAGCGGTGGCAAGGGTGTCAGCGAGCTGGACGCGAAGGTGGGGGCGCTGTGCGAGGCGCTGGAGCGGTATTCGGCCACCTTCCACGGGGACGAACCCCGCACGGCGGCGCGCCTGAGCGACCTGGGCGCTCAGGCGCTGCGTCCGAACCTGTGCCAGCTCTACCACGAGCGGCAGTTCGCCGACCGGCTGCGCTGGAACGGGGTCCATCCGGCTTTCCAGTACGTGTGCGATCCGCTGGACGAGAACGCCGTCATCGACTGGACCCCGGTGTGGTCGGTGACCCATGGCACGCACCGCATGCTGCCGACCGGAATGCTGTACTACTCGGCGCCCGGTCCTCAGGACGCGTGTTACGTGCGGGCCGACTCCAACGGGAACGCGGCGGGCGCCAGTTTGGAGGACGCCGTGCTCCAGGGGTTCTTCGAACTGGTGGAGAGGGACGCGGTGGCCCTGTGGTGGTACAACCGCTCGCGGGTGCCTGGACTGGATCTGGACTCCTTCGCCGACCCGTGGCTGAGCACGACGCGGGAGCAGCACGGGCGTCTGGGGCGTGAGTTGTGGGCGCTCGATCTCACGTCCGACCTGGGGGTCCCCGCCTTCGCCGCGCTCTCCCGGATCGCCGAAGGGCCGCGCGAGGACATCGCGTTCGGCTTCGGCTGCCACTTCGACCCGGGGGTCGCGGTACGCCGTGCCGTGACGGAGCTGAACCAGCTCCTGCCCGCCATGATGGACGCGCGGACCACGGCCGAGGACCCCGAACTGCTGGACTGGTGCACCCGCAGGACGGTCACCAACCAGCCCTACCTGCTGCCGGATCCAGAGGCCGGGGAACGCGTGCGCGGGGACTTCCCGTACCACCGGAGCGAGGATCTGCTCGATGACGTGCTCGCTGCCGAGGCGCTGGTACGGGCGCGCGGGATGGAGCTGCTGGTGCTGGACCAGACCCGGCCGGACCTGGGGATTCCCGTTGTCAAGGTGCTCGTTCCCGGACTCCGGCACTTCTGGGCACGCTTCGCGGATGGCAGGCTGTACGACGTACCGGTACAACTCGGCCGTCAACAGGCGCCGACCCCGTACGACGGCCTCAATCCGATCCCGGTCTTTGTCTAGTAATGGCGCTCACGGCCGGCGACAGCGCGCCTACGATCCGGGCAAGGGGCGGCACTGCCACGGGGAGACGCACGGTGGTGAAGGCTAACCAAGCACGTAACGGGCCGCTGTGGGGCAGACGCGCGTATCGGGCGCTCATGGGATCGCGACAGCGCGACCACGAAGGTCCTGACACCCGCTCCGCCTCGCGCATCGCGCTGATCCTGCTGGTGGTGACGCTGTTCGGGTTTCTCAGTTCGGCGACGCTGCACCTGCTGACCATCGGCGGTTCCCTCCTGCAGATCGTGGGGGGAACCGCCGCTCTCGTAGGGCTGTTCGTCACCCAGATCATGCGCTCGGCACCGCGGTCCTCCCCGCTGCGCAGGAAACAGATCCACACCCTGCTGTGGGTGCAGGCCGTTCTGGTGTACGCGCCGGTGGCGGTGATGGGGCCCTCGTGGGTGAGCCTGCCGGGTCTGCTGGCCGGCTCGGTGCTGCTGTCCTTACGCCGCCCCTGGTCATGGATCCTGACCCTCGCCATCTGGGGCAGCGTCTTCTGGCTGACGGCGTGGTACGGCTTCGAAGGTATGGAAGGCGTCTACATCGGGGTCTCCAGCATGACCACGACGGCCATGGTGTGCGGGCTGACGCTGCTGTCGCAGATGGTGATGCGGCTGCGTGCGGCGCAGCAGGAGATCGCCCGGCTGGCCGTCGAGGAGGAGCGGCTGCGCTTCGCACGGGACCTGCACGACCTGCTGGGCTACAGCCTCTCGGCGATCACGCTGCGCAGCGAACTGGCGCACCGGCTGGTGGACGGCAATCCGGTGCGGGCGAAGAACGAGGTGACCTCGGTGCTGGAGGTCTCCCGCCAGGCGCTCGCCGACGTGCGTGCCGTGGCGCGCAGTTACCGCAACATCTCGCTGCCCGCCGAGGTCTCCTCGGCCGTCTCGGTCTTCGAGGCGGCGGGGATCGAGGCCGAGGTGGACACCTCACTGGAGCGGATACCCGAGGCGGTGGGCACGGTCCTGGCGACCGTGCTGCGCGAAGGGGTCACCAACATCCTGCGGCACAGCAAGGTACGCAAGTGCGCGATCACGGTGACCGGTGACGCGGGCTGCGCCGTGCTGCGGCTGGTGAACGACGGGGTGCAGCCACGCCCCGATCCCGCGGACCCGACGACTCCCGCACCCGACGCCGAGGGCGGCAGCGGCATCGGGAACCTCTCGGCGCGGGTCGGCGCGATCGGCGGCAGGCTGAGCGCACGGGAGGAGGACGACGGCTGCTTCCACCTGGTGGCCCGCGTTCCGCTGACGCCCTCGTCCCGTCCCGGCGATCCCGGCGCACACCCGCGGCTGTCCAGCGCGGTGTGACGGGCCGCCCGAGGTGCATGGGGGCCGGCCGAGGTGTGACGGGGCCCGCTGCCCGGCCCTGGACCGTGCCGGACGCCCTACAGCCAGCCCTGTTCGCGGGCGATGCGGAGGGCGTCGACGCGGTTGCGCGCGCCGAGCTTGATGACGATCGTCGTCAGGTAGTTGCGTACGGTCCCCACCGACAGGAACAGCCGCCCCGCGATGTCCCCCGCCTCGGCACCCTCGGCGGCCAGGCGCAGCACCTCGGTCTCGCGTGCGGTGAGCGGGTTCTCCCGGGCCGACCAGGCGTCCAGGGCCAGTTCGGGGTCGATGACCCGCTCACCGGCGTAGATCCTGCGGATGGCGTCGGACAGCTTGCTGGGTGGGGCGTCCTTGAGCAGGAAGCCGGAGACCTGGGCCTCCAGGGCCCGGCGCAGATTGCCGGGCTGGCCCAGGCTGGTGAGGATCAGCGTGCGGCAGGACGGCAGCTTCTCGTGCACCTCGGCCGCCGCTGTGAGCCCGTCCATGCCGGGCAGGTCGATGTCGATCACGGCGACATCGGGGCGGTGCGCGAAGACGGTGGGCAGGATGTCGTTGCCCGAGTCGACCTCGGCGACGATCTCGATGTCCGTCTCGATGTCGAGCAGCGCGACCAAGGCGCCGCGGACCATGTGCATGTCCTCGGCGAGCACCACTGAGATCATCGTCGAGTTCCCCCGCGGACTCGGCCGTCTGTCGCCTGACTCCGTCTGTGTAGCCTGACGTCGCCTGACAGTTCGGGATGTGAGGATACCGCCTTGAGCCGCCGTCAACACCGGCTGGAGCATAACCCGAGGCCAGAGCTGAACAGTTCGTGCATGTCTCTGGATTCCGCTGCCCGCACCCACCCTCCGGCCTATCCCCCGCCCCGCAGCTCGGCCACCGCCGTACCCGAGGACTACGCGCGGCTGCGCGCCGAACAACCCGTGGCCGAGGTCACCTTGCCGAGCGGCGACACCGGATACCTGGTCAGCCGCTACGAGGACGCCCGTACGGTCCTCTCCGACCCCCGGTGCAGCAGAGCGGCGACCGTACGGCCGGGGGCGCCGCGGCTGACGGCCGTACCCTTCGAAGCCGGCGGTCTGTTCACGATGGACCCGCCGGAACACACCCGGCTGCGCGGCCTGGTCTCCCGCGCCTTCACCCCGCGCAGGGTGGAGCTGATGCGTCCACGCCTGGCCGGACTCGCCACGGAGCTGGCCGACGCGATGGAGGAGGCGGGAGCGCCGGCCGACCTCAACGAGAGCTTCGCCTTCCCCTTCCCCGTCGCCGTCATCTGCGAGCTGCTCGGCGTCCCCTACGCCGACCGCGAGCGCTTCCGGCGCTGGTCCGACGCGATTCTCTCGCTCACGGCGCACACACCGGAGGAGATGCGCGGCCACCGGGACGCGCTGCTCGCCTACCTCCAGGACCTCGTGACCGAGAAGCGCCGCGATCCGGGCGACGACCTGCTCAGCGCACTCATCACCCTCCGCGACACCGAGGCCGACACCGAGGGCGAGGGCGACACCGATGCCGAGGGCGAGGGCGGGGACGGGGACGGGGGCAACGGGCTGGACGAGCACGAGTTGCTGACCATGGCGATGACCCTGCTGATCGCAGGCCACGAGACCACGGTCGGCGTACTGGGCACCTCCGTACTGACCCTGCTGCGGCACGCGGGCCGGATGTCCCTGGTACCGGACGACGACCAACTGGCCACGATGGTCGAGGAGTTGCTACGCCTCAATCCCATCGGGGACGGCGGACCCCTGCGTGTCACCACGGCGCCCGTCGAGATCGCCGGCTGCCCTGTCCCCGCGGGCAGCGCCGTCATCGCCTCCATCTGCTCCGCCAACCACGACGAGGCCCGCTTCCCCTCGCCCGCCGCCTTCCTCCCCGGCCGCGCCCCCGCACACCTCGCCTTCGGCCACGGGCCCCACTACTGCCTCGGCGCCCCGCTGGCCCGCGCCGAACTCCAGATCGCCCTGCGCACCCTGGCCACCCGCTTCCCCACCCTCCGCCTCACCACCCCACCCGAAACCCTCACCCTGCACACCGGCCTCCTCGTCAACCGCCTCACCTCCCTCCCCGTGACCTGGAACTGACCCCACGCGGGACGTGACCCGAACGCCGCCCGGCCGGACGCCCGCGGGGTGCGCCGCGACCAACTCCGCTGGCTCCGCCCTATGTTCCGTGACCTGGGCACCGGTGGCGGCCCGGACCCGGGAGCGAGGCACGGTCCGGGCCGCGGGCCCGTGAACTCCCGGCCCCCCGAACGGCGTTCGCGCTCCAGCCGGTCGTCGGGGCCACTCCCGCTCACGGCCAGCGGCAGGCATCACGCACAGGCGGCGCCGGGGTGCGATCCTCGTCCCGGACAGGATGGATCACCAGCACACCGCGGCGGGAGACGGACAATGCCGGGACTCGACCTCATCGACGCGCCGACGCTCAGGCGGCTTCTCCCGGTGGGTGAAGCCGTCGAAGCGCTCCGCACCGCGCTACGCGCAGGGCTGGACGTGACCGGGACGCCGCCGCGTTCGCGGGTACCGCTGTCGGCGGGGCAACTGCTGATGATGCCGGCGGAGTTCGGGCAGTACGCCGGGGTGAAGATCGCCGGGGTCGTGCCGGGCAACCCGGCGCGCGGTCTGCCGACCATCACGGGCTCGTATCTCCTGCTGGAGGCCGCCACCCTGAGCCCCCTCGCGGTCCTCGACGGGGAGGCGCTGACCCTGCTGCGCACCTCGGCCGTCTCGGCACTGGCCGCCGACCACCTGGCGACCCCCGACGCCGCACGCCTGGTGCTGTTCGGCACGGGCCCGCAGTCCTACGCGCACGCCGTTGCCCTGGCAGAGGTACGCGCCCTGCGCTCCGTCGCTGTGGTAGGCCGCGACCCCGCGCGCGTCCAGGCCCTCGTCACCCGGTGCCGTGACGCCGGGCTCCCGGCGGCGCCCGGAACGGTGGAGAGCGTCCCCGGCGCCGACCTCATCGCCTGCTGCACCTCCTCACCCGAACCGCTCTTCGACGGCCGGGAGTTGGCCCCGCACGCCACCGTCGTCGCCATGGGATCCCACACCCCGGAGGAACGCGAGGTGGACAGCGCCACCGCCGCCCGCTCCACCGTCGTCGTCGAAGACCCCGCCACCGCGCTCCGCGAGGCGGGCGACATCGTGATCCCGCTGCGGCAGGGCGAGTTGGACACCGCCGAACTGGTGCCCCTCGCCGACCTCGTGTCCGGGCACCACACCGTGGACCCCTCACGCCCCCGTCTCTTCAAGGGCACAGGGATGGCCTGGCAGGACCTCGTGATCGCCACAGCGGCCCACGCCGCGTCCACGCGATGACGCCGCCGCGTCCACGCGGTGAAGCACGCGCCCCTGTTCCCGCAAGGGCGCGTGCGTCCGCCGTATCGCCGGAGTGCACGGTCGTAGCCGTAGCCGTATCAGCTACCAGGCAACCGGCGTCAGGCGCAGGCGTCGGCGTCAGCCACCAGACGTCAGGTGTCGGCCACCAGGCACCAGGTGTCGGCCACCAGCCACCCGGCACCAGCCGTCAGCCATCGGCACCAGACATCAGGCGTCGGCCCGCATGTGCTCAAGGGCCCAGTTCTCGAAGCTGGTGAGCGGGATGCCGAGGTCTCTCGCGTACTGCGGGCGGGCCGGCTGGCCGGCCACGTTCAGCCACTGGTGCGAGGCACCCATCGGCGGCATCCCCGCCGCCACGGCCTCCTCCTCGGTCATGTCGGGCGCCGTCAACCGCCTGCCCAGGGCGCGCGAGAGGACCTCGGCGACCTCCGTCATCGGCAGGTAGTCGCTCGCCAACTCCAGCTCGACACCGTCGAACCGCTCCGGCTCGGCAATCGCTGCCGCCGCCGTCCTGCCGATGTCGTCCACAGCGACCAGCGACAGCCGGGTGCCGGGATTCAGGAGGGTCACCAGGCCGCCCTCGATGCCGCGCGGGAACAGGTACGCCAGGGACGGGAGGAAGTTGTCCATGAAGAACGCCGGTTTGATGAGCGTCCAGTGGCGGAAGCCGGCCGCACGTACCCGGTCCTGGATCGCGCTCTTGGCGCCCATGGTGGGTTCCATCGCGGCCCAGCGCCCTTCGGCCCATCCGGGCGTTTCGGTGTGCTGGCCGGCGCCGGAGACGGACGTGTGCACGAACTGCGGCACCCCGGCGGCCTTGGCACCCTCCACGAGGTTGACGCCCTGGGTCACTTCCCCCTCGAAGTCGACGCCTTCCGCCGTGAATTCGGGCATCTGCACGGAGAAGACGGCGCGGGCGCCCTCGGCGGCCCGGACCACGGAGTCGCGGTCACGGAGATCGCCGGTGACCAGCTCGACGCCGAGCGCCTCGACGGCCTTCGCCCGATCGGTGGCCGGGTCCCGCACCAGGGCGCGGACGGGAACACCCGCCGCACGCAGAGCCCGTGCGGTGGCCCCGCCCTGCCTGCCGGTGGCGCCGGTGACCAGGACTGGCGCTGAGTGTGTGGACATGCTGCTCCTCGGATGTTCGTTACGTAACGGACGGCAAGGGCCGCCCTTCGGCACCGGTACGGACGACAGCCCCACCCCTCCGCGCCGCAACAACGGATCGGACAGAACGGACGGAACGGACGACAACTCCATCCCCCCACGCCGTAACGACGGATCGGATGGAACGGACGGAACGGACGGCACAGGCCGCCACACCCCCGGTGCGGGCGAAACGGCGGGGTCCGCCGTTTCTACTCCGGTACGATATGGCGGAGTCCGCCACTTAGCAACCTGGAGATGCCGCCATGCCCGACGGCCAGCGCGCCGACGCCCGGCGCAACTACACGCGCATCCTCGCCGTGGCCGAGGAGGAGGTCTCGGCGCACGGCGCCGCCGCCTCCCTGGAACAGATCGCCCGCACGGCAGGCGTCGGCTCGGCGACCGTGCGCCGGCACTTCCCCACCCGCCGCGCGCTGTTGGAGGCCGTCTCCGGGAAACGGATCGAGGCCCTGTGCGTACGCGCCCGGGACCTGACAGGCGAGGGCGACAGCCGGGCAGCGCTCCTGGAATGGCTGAGCGAGGTCGTCGCCTACTCGGTCTCCGCCCGTGGCCTGGCCGAAGCCCTGTCCTACGACGGCGCCGGGGCCGACCCCGTGTACGAGAACAGCTGCTCGGCAGCGCTGGAAGAGGCCGCCGACCCCCTACTGCGCCGCGCCATCAAGGACGGCGCGGTGGCGACGAACGTCACCGTCGCCGACCTGATCACCCTCGTGGTCGGCATCGTCCTGGCCACAGAACACCACCCCGACCCCGCCACCCGCGCCGACCACCTGTTCCACCTGGCCGTAGCGGGCCTGAGCCCCCAGCGCTGACGCCGCACTCGCGCGCTCGCCTGCGCCGCCACCCTCAACACCCGGCGCCGCGTGCGGTATCCCCCACCCCGCCGCTGATCCCGCCCCTCACCAAGGAGCTTGCATGGGCCCGGCGCCCGCCCGCGCCGGGGGCTCCTCCGGCGCCGCACTCACCGACGAACTCGGCCGCATCCTGCTGGTGCACCCCTCGTACAAGCCGGGCTGGAACCTGCCCGGCGGGCACTTGGACGAAGGGGGCGAGAGTCCTTCGCGCGGCCTGCGAACGCGAGGTGCACGAGGAGCTGGGTCTCGCCGTTGCCGTCTCACCCGAACCGCTCGTGACCGCATGGGTGTCGGCGACCGACCGGCCACCGCACCTGTACCGCCTCTTCGACGGCGGCCGGCTGACGGCCGATCAGCAGGGCGCCGTCCGGCTGCAGCACAGCGAGCTGACGGACTGGCGCTTCTTCCCACCGGAGACAACGGACCCCGAGGTCATCCCGCCCTCCCTGCGCCCCATCTGGAACACCCTCAAAACCGCCCGCATCACAGGTCGCCCCGCCTACCTCGAAGTCGCGCGGCAGGGCGGGCCCGGCTCGGGCGAAAGACCTAAGCGGCGACGAGTTCGCGTGCCCGCTCATTGAAGTCGGCGACCAGGTGGTGCCTGCCGAAGGGCTTCATGCGGCGCTGCAGGTCCTGTACGGCTTCTACGGAGTGCGCACGTCACGGCCGGTGCCTGCCACCCCCGAGACTGAGATCCTCGGGTCTACTCGTATGCCCAGGCGCGGCCGGTCTGGCGGTACTCCTCGACCGGGATCGGGTCGGCAGCGGGCCGCATCCGGGCGGTGTAGAGGAGACCGTCGAGATGGTCTACCTCATGCGCCACGAGGCGGGCCAGGCCCCGCTCGTAGACGGTGGTGACCATTTGGCCGTCGAGTACGGTGGTCTCCACCGTGATCCGCAGGGGGCGGGGCACCAGGCCGCGGACGTCGAAGAAGGACAGACAACCCTCGTACTGATCGTCGATGTCGTCGCTGGCCTCGGTGATGCGGGGGTTGAGCAGCCCGATCGGCTCGATGCCCGCTTCGGCGGGCCGAACTACTGCGGCGGCGCGCCCGATGCCGATCTGTGGGGCAGCTAGGGCCCTTGCCGGAGAAGTCGTGCACGGCCGCGATGCGGCCCATGGCCTCGGCGAGCCGCTCAACGACCTGCTCGGAGGTGTCCTTCTCCGCCGTCAGGTCGAAGGGCCGCGCCACCTCGGCCAGGATGTGGGCGCCGTACTGGACGACACCGAGATTGCGCATGCGCTGGCTTGGCCGCCGTACCTCGATCGTCCCAACTCCCCCTGTTTCGTGCTGGGTTCGGGCCTGGCTCGGATCTTCCATTCAAGACGATATCGGGCGTGCAGGGCCGGGTCGGACGTCGACCAGGCGAAGACGCGCGTCTCGCCGTCGTCGTGCCGGTGCGGTGCCATGGACGCCTCCGACGGTGACCCGCTTGTTGCGAAGACGGCCGGGAACTGGGCTTCGGCGCAGATGGTCGATGAGGTCTACGGTCACCCGGACCCGCACTCACCCGGAGTCCACGAGCAGGTCGGCGGGTGGCGCCGTGCCGGAAGCGTCCGGCGGTTATCTGTAGTCGTCAAGCATTGATGCAGGTAGAAGCCTCAGAATGGCGTGGGGGACGTAAGACACGTGGCGTGAAGTGGGCCATGGATCGGCCGCCTCCGCGCATGCCGGGCAAGCGCAGGGCGGCCTGTTCGTGGGCGTGGTCAGCGCAGTGCTGAGGCGACGCGCTTGCGCAGTTCCGGGTCGGAGATGAAGGCGACGTCGCGCCATTCGGCGCCGTTGACTTCCTCGGCCTGGAGCTCTCCGATGTCGGCGCTGGTACGGAAGAGGAAGCGGAAGTCGATGTGCCGGTGCTCGGGTTCCTGCTTGGTGGCGTTGGCGGGGATGGGGTGGGTGTCGATGTGCAGGGGGCGGGCGCTGGTCTCCTTGACGGCCTCGGCGAGGATGCCGGTCTCCTCGGTCAGCTCGCGCAGGGCGGCTTCCAGCAGGGTGTTGTCGTCGGGTTCAAGGTGGCCGCCGGGCAGGAGCCAGAGGGAGAGTGCGCGGTGGTGGATGACCAGCACTCGGTCCTGCTCGTCGGCCAGTACCGCGCCGGCGGTGGCGTGTCCGCGGAACTCCTTGCGGGAGCTGAGGGCAGCGTCCTGCTCCAGGAGGGTCAGCAGGGGCACGAGGTCGACCTTGTCGCCGGGGTAGGCGCCGATGTAGTCCTCGACGGTCTCACGGATGTGCGTGTTGGTGATTGCCATGCGGTGGCGCCTTTCTGCGGATGTCAGCGGTTGAAGTAGCCCAGCCAGGTCGCGGCAATGGCGGCACGGTCGGTCGGATTGGCCTCATGCATACCGGCTTCCAGGTCGCCGCGGGCGAGCATCGTGATGCCGGTGAGGATTTCGGCCTGAACGAGGAAGATGAACGGCCCGACGCTCGCCCCGTGCAGGAAGTTGACGGCGTCGCCCCCGTTGAGCAGGTAGAAGTAGGAGCCGGTGGTCCGGTAACGGGTGACGTGATCGCCGACGAGGGTGCGGGTGTAGACGTCCGGCAATCCGGCCAGGTCGAGTTCGTCCTCGCTGGAGGTAACGGTGGCGACGTATGAGCCGTTGCGCAGATGCGGAAAGTCCTCACCGTGCAGAGACAGCGCCCCGGTCGCGCAGAGCACCAGGCCCGCCTCGCCCAGGGCGGCCTCACGGTCGCGGGCGACGGTGAAGCCCTGGGAGAGGGCCTGGGTGCGGCGGACGGGGTCGATGTCGAAGACGGTGACCTGTACTCCCTTAACGTGCAGGAGGCGGGCGATGGACGAGCCGAGCTTCCCGAAGCCGATCACCAGGGCGGTCCGGCCGTGGAGGATGTCACCGCGGCCTCGCATGAGGGCTTCAGCGGAGAAGACCACCGACTGGCCGACGAGGAAGTCCTCGGGGTCCTTCAGGGGCGAGCGGGCGACGGAGACAACGGGGCAGGGCAGCTTCTCGATCTGCTGGTAGCGGCGGTGGCCGTTCTCAGTGTCCTCGACGACTCCGAGGACACGGCCGGAGAAACGGCCGTGCAGGTCCTCCAGGACGGGCGCGAAGTAGCCGCCGACGTCCAGGAGCACGACTTCTTCCCCGGCGGCCCGGGACTCGAAGTAGTCCAGGGCCGCGTCCGGGTCGGCGAAGATCTCGCGCGAGAGCGCGTCGACCGGGATGGTCTTCTCGACCTCGCGACGGGCGGAGTTGTTGACGGATTTCGGTTTGGGCAGGACAGCCCTCAGGCGGCTCACGGCGGCGACTGCTCGGATGAATCCGGGACGCTCGGGCAGCAGATGGGTGACCAGGAACGAGGTCGGCTTGTGTGCCGGGGCGAACTGGGCGGCGATCTTGGAGAAGTAGGCGTCCAGTCGTGCGTGTTCGAACTGTTCCACTGGTGGTGCCCTCCTTCGAAGAAGGGTGATCGGGTTGTGCCGTCTCAGACGGCGTGGAGAGAGACCGGCGGGCGTAGCCCGGTCGACTGGGAAGCTCGCCGCAGCAGGCTGGAGCGGGCTGCCGGGCGGGATATCGGCGGCAGGTCGAACTCGGCCCGGACGACCTTGCCCCGCCGGGTGGGTGTGTGTCCGTTCCGGTCGGCGATGAGGGAGACCAGGCCCAGTCCCCGGCCGCACTCGTCCTCCCCTCCCGCCCGGACGGGGGCCGGGCGGATGGCCGAGCCGTCGAAGACCTCCAGCCGCAGCACCCGGCCGGCGAGGGTGACGCGGACTCTGACCAGCGCCGAGTCGGTGTGGCGGATCGCGTTGGTCACCAGCTCCGAGACAGCCGGCTCCAGCCCGTCACGGGTGCTTTCTCCGACCTGTTCACCCCAGGAAGTGACCCGTGCGATCACCCGGTGTCGGGCGACGGGGACCTGAGCTGACCGGGCGGCCAGTGGGAAGAACGTGCAGTAGTCGGGCATCGAGACTGCCTCCAGCGGTCGGGTGTGCAGGCGGGGACGGCCCGTGAGGCGGGCCTTGTGTCGCCCGGACGGGTTGGAGGACAGTCAAAGGCCGGGTAGAGACGCGGAGGAGTTGCCAGCATGTAGGCCCGCGTAGACCCGTGTAGGCCAGGAGGGGATCGCATCGTGGGGGCGGAAGATCAGGCGATCGGCGAGAAGATCCGCGCTGCCCGCACGGCGAAGGGATGGAGCCACCCCCGTCTGGCCCGGGAACTGGGCATCGCCGAAGGACGCGGCCCGGACATCCTCGACCGGCAGTCGATCTATCGCTGGGAGACGGGCCGCCGGGTGCCGGACTACTGGATGCCCCACATCCGCCGTTTGCTGAAATTGGACGAACCAGTAGCCGATCAGCCGTTACCCGCTCTTGCGAGCGATCAGGCCGCCTTGCTCGATAGCGTGTCCTCAGTCCTGGCCCTTGGGAGGAGCGACGTGGAACGTCGGCAGTTCCTGCAAGCGTCCAGCGGCTATGCGCTGGGCGCCCTCGCGCTGCCCGATCTCGATGCCCTCACCCGCCGGACCGCCGCCGCCGAGGCCGGAGCGAAGGTAACCGTGGGCCGGGGCGAAGTCGAGGCCATCCGCCAGATGACCAAGGTCCTCGGCGACGCAGCCGCCGAGCTGGGCGGCGGACACGCCCGCCACCTGGTCGTGCGCTATCTGACCCTGGACGTCGCCGACTGGCTGAACGGTACCTTCACTGAGGCAACCGGCCGTGACCTGTTCGCCGCCACCTCCCAACTGGTCCATCTGGCCGGGTGGATGGCCGGAGATGAGGGCGACCAAGGCATGTCCCAGCGCTATTACGCCCATTCCTACCGCCTCGCCGCCGAAGCCGGAGATGCCGAACTCTCGGCGACCGCCCTGCGGGGCATGGCCGTCCAGGCCATCGACCTAGGACACCGGGCCGCCGCCGTCCGGCTCTCCGAGCGGTGCGTGCATCACGCCCGCCACCTGGAGAGCCCAAGGGCGACCGCCTACTACCAGACGACGCTGGCCAACGCCGCCGCCCTGGACGCGGACCGCCGGACAGCCACCAGGTCGCTGGCGACCGCACAGACCGCCATCGAACGCGGCCCTGATGACCCCGGCGAGTCCTGGGCTGCCCACTACTCGCCCGGCCGGTGGGCCCATGAGGCCGGGATGATCCTGGCCCAGCTCGGAGACCTGGACGCGGCCGAGGACCACCTCCAACACGCGCTGAACATCGCCGGACTCGACCGCCGCCGCACTCGCGCGATCGTGCTCGCCGATCTCGGCCAAGTCCACCTCAAGCGCGGGGACGTGGGGGCCGCCCTGGCCACCTGGGGCGACTTCGTCAACTGCGCGGATGGCATCCGCTCCATCAAGGTCGGCACCGCCGTGCAGGACATGACCGCCCGCCTCGACCGGCTCGACGACGTGACGGGCGCCGGCGAACTCAAAGAGAAGGCCGGTGCCCTGTGGGCACCGGCCTGACTTCCCCGACTCCGTTCCGAAACAGATGATTCCAACGGCGGAGGCCCGGGGGTGCTGGGCTGAACATGCCCCGCCCGCGTACGGCGCGACAAACGAGGCCCGGTCGTCAGGTGTTCTCCCGGCGGATCCTGTCGCGCAGGCTCATGCGGGCCGCGGCGAGGTCGTCGTGAGCCTCTTCCAACCTCTTCTCCAAATCGGCTTTCTCGCCACGCAGAGCGTCCCGCTCAACGGTCAACTGCCGGGAAATAGCGGTCAACTCATCTATTCGAGCTACCAGCTCCGCGTTCCCGGCCCGGTCCAGTTGGTGGCCGAGATTGCGCTGAAGGGCCGCCTTGAGCTTGTCCCGCTCCCCGCGCAGGCTGCGGACTTCCGCTTGGGCCAGTTCCAGCTCGGTGCGCAGGCTGGCCGAGCTCGCAGGGACCAGGGCGTCGAGATGGCGCATCACGCCACGTTCTCCGTCGCGTCGGACGAACCGGTCTTCCCCCCGGAAAACGCTGGGATGGCGAAACTCCGGCAGAGAAGCTGGATGAATTCATCGCGGCAGCTTGATGCTCTGCTGACTTGAGACCGCCGGGCCCGCGGCGACTGGCGCGAGGACAACTGGCGCCTCCCGCTCACGGTCATCCACAACGGGCAGGTGATCGGCCAGCAGAACCTCTCGGCGCGCGACTTCCTCACCACCCGCGAGGCGCGCACGGGCTTCTGGCTCGGGCGACGATTCCAAGGCCGCGGCCCCGGCACACAGATGCGCGCCGCTGCCCTCCACCTCGCCTTCGGGTGCCTCGGAGCCAAGCGCGTCGTCTCCACTGCGTTCTCGGACAACTCCGCATCCCGCCGCGTCTCTGAGAAGTTCGGTTACGAGCCCAACGGTGTACGACGTATCGCCGTCGACCACCGGCTCGTCGAGGCACACGACGATGTCCTCACGGCTGACCGGTGGCACCTATATCCCCGCGACCGCGTCCGTGTACAGCTCGGAGGTCATGTCGCCCTCCCCGACGCCCAGTTCAGCCAGTACGTCGCTCACGTCCTTGAGGGCGTCTTCGACGGCCGCCCCGTCCTCGACGAGGGTTTCCACCTCGATGAACGTTCCGTCTATTTCCGGTACCCGCACGAGGGTGGCGAGCATCTCGCGGCCCCTGGCCCGGATGTCGTAGTTACGGCACCGCTTCTCGAAGGCGATCACGGGGATGTATCCGAGCCTGCGCAGGGTCTCGTGCAGCGCTTCCACCCCCTCAACACGAGTCCCGTGCTCGGGCTTGGAGCCTGACGCCTCGTCCACCGTGGCGTCCTTGAAGGTCAGCAGCGACCGCGTCCCACCTGCCCCGTGGACGGTACGCACCCGCAGCTCGGCGTCGCGGGCGGCGAGGGTGCGCGCCTGATCGTCGTAGTACGTGTCCTGGTACACCTCGGCTCGCCCCGCGCCGCGCGCTTCCAGTCGGCGCGTGACGTCCTCGGGCACCCGCACCCGAGCCTTCAGCTCCGCTTCGGGCATCGCTTCTTCCCCTTCCTGGCCCTGCTGGCCCTGCTGGCCAGACCGTGCGTACCCCGTCGCTCTGCGCGAAGTGCCGTGGGCAGCGTGACTCGTGACGATGCCGTTGTGCGTGTCCGCCGTATGACTCGGGCAGTGGCGGGGCGATGCCGCTCCTGCCGGACGAGCCATCCAGCGAGCGGCGGCGAAGAGCCCCGCACCGGGCGGCGACCCGCCTTGGACCGTCGTACGCCGAGCCTGTCCCACCGAACCCCTGGAGCATCCCGCCCATGACGGACACCGCACCCCGCATCCGTGAACTGGACCTCTACCGCCGCTACTTCGACCTAGTGGCGGACGAGCGGAAGACGATCGAGGTGCGGGTGAGGTATCCGCACCTGGAAGACCTCGCCGCCGGCGACGTGATCCTCTTTCGCGTCAAGGGCACCGACGAGGCGTGCGAGGTTCGCGTGCTGCGCGTCACCCCGTACGACGGCTTCGAGGCACTGCTCGACGGCGAGGGCCCGGGGAACATCAATCCCGCTGCGGGCCGCGGGGAACAGCTCGCCAACATCCGGGAGATCTACCCGCCGGAAAAGGAGAAGCTGGGCGCTCTGGCGATCGAGATGGAGCTTCGTGATCCTGCGACGGCGCCGGGCGACTGACCGCGAAGCGGTCTCACGGACATACGGTTCGCGGGTGGGCCGCGGGCAACGGCGGCCGGTGGGGCGAAGCGTGGGATCGGAGGCGCTGTGAGTCTGTTGGGGCAGATACTTCCGCTGGTGGGCGTGGCGTTGGGCGCTGTCGCCTCGTTTCTGGTGAGCAGCTTGAACGAGCGGGCCCGGTGGCGGCGTGAGCAGTCCGTGCGCTGGGACGGGCGGCGGCTGGACGCGTATTCCGAGTACCTGCACGCGGTGAAAGAACTCGCGGGCCGCTATCAGGGCATCGCCGCGGCTCGTGGGCTGGTGACCGGGCCCGTACCGCTGGAGCCCAGCGGCGAGGTGCTCGCCGAGCTGGGTGCTGCCGAGGCGCGGCGTTCCGCGCTGGCGGAGACCTGCGAGTTACTGGGGGACACCGACACGAACACCGCCTCCAAGACGCTGAACCACTGTCTGTGGCGCCTGGAGCACCTCGCACGGGGTGTGGCCACGGAAGTGGAACAGAGCTGGGAGCAGGCGTACGGGGAGTTCAGGGATGCACAACGGCGGTACGCCGAGTGCGTCCGGGCCGGCCTCGGGGTGGCGGGGCCCGTCAGCCGGGACGTCGCCTGGCCGCCGGGCTGGCGGCCCGCGCGCCGGCCGCCGGATGCCGGGTAAGGCGGCCGGCACGCCGGAACAGGGACAGCGGCAGGGTGCGGGAGCCGTCGGGGGCCCGGGGGCCGTAGCCCGAGGCGTGGTCGATCGCTATGTGGGCGAGCCAGCCGAGGGCCGCGACGGTCAGGGGGCGGCTGCGCAGGAGGGTGGCTGTGCCGTAGAGGAGGGCGGGGACGCCCACGTTGTGCAGGAGGTTGTACGGGAGGACGGCGTGGCGGGGCAGGGGGTCGAAGGTGGGGGCCGAGGCGATGCCGTAGAGGAGGGCCGCGTCGGGGAGGACGGCGCAGGTCCACAGGACCCGGCTGCGGGCGCCTCCGAGGCGCGCGCCCGCGCTCAGTGCCGCCAGCCCTACGGCGCCGCTCAGCGCACGGCCCGCCGGGGCGCGGTAGGTCCAGCCGTCGATACGGCCGCGGCTCCTGTCGCCCCCGCCCTTCACGCCCGTACCCTCCCTCCGCGTCCGGGGCGCAGCCGGGCTGTGGAGAGGGCTGTGCGGCGCAGGGGGTGGACGGCGAGGGTGGTCAGGGCCGCGTGGAGGAGGGTGGCGCGTACGCGGGCCAGGTGGGCGGGGGCGCCGTGTTCGTCGTCGAGGACGAGGAGTTCGCGGCGTGCGCCCGGGTCCCGTACGAGTGCGGCGGCGTCCGAGAGCGGCACGATGTCGTCGCGCAGCGCGGCGACGTAGGTGACGGGAAGGGCGCGCAGCGCGGCGAGTTCGCCGGGTTCGAGTGCCCAGTCGGCGAGGGAGGGGAGCACCTCGGGTGCGGCGCGTCCCGTGAGGTGGGCGAGGGTGTGGACCGTGGTGGCGGGTACGCCGCGCTGCCAGTCGCGGTCACGGAAGAAGTGCCGTACGGGCGCGGCAACGGTGGAGATGCCCACGATGCGCGGGTCGGCGAGCGCGGCGCGCAGCGCCAGGTGGCCGCTGAAGCTGAGCGCGAGGGCGTGGGTGCGGCGTACGTCGGCGCGTTCGGCGAGCCGGTCGAGGAGCGCGGTGTAGAGGGCGCCGCTGTCGGCGCCGTAGCGCAGGGTGTTCTCGCCGACGCCGGGCAGTTCGGTGACGGCGAGGGCCGTGCCGAGTGCGGCGGCACGCGCGAGCAGGGGTGCCCACTGTTCCTTGACGGAGACGATGCCGCCTGTGACCACGATCAGGGGGCGGGGCCTGGACGCCGACAGACCCGCGGTCCAGGCGGCGAACCTGCCGCCTCCGCCGGGGAGTTCGATCTCCAGGCGGCCGATGCCCGGGTAGGTGGCACGCCACAGGTCGAAGGACCGTACGCACAGTCGCTGCGCCCGCTCCCGTGCGGGCCCGTCGGGGTACGGGAAGCGCGCGAGCGCGTAGTGCCGGACCGCGTCCAGGTGGTGTCCGCGCGCGGCGAGCGCGTCACCCGCACGGTTCCAGACGACGGGCCAGGAGTCGGGTGCTTCGCCGTGCGCGGCGCCGATACGGGAGAGCAGCGCCCGGCAGCGGTCGGGTCCTATGCCCTGGGCGCGGGCGTGCAGGGGGGCGAGGGCGCGCAGTTCGGCGAGCCCAGGCTCTCCGGTGAGCAGTGCGCTCATGTCGGTTCGTCCTCCTTCGGCCTGGCGTCGGCCGGCGTGGGGCCGGCCCGCGTGCCGTCACGGGAGGCACGGGGCGGCTGTGGGCGCCGGCCGGGGAAGTAGGCGGGCGCGAGCACACGGCGCTGGAGTGCGGGGCTCGCGTTGACGGTGCGGTAGACGGAACGGCGCAGCACTCCGGCCGCCGGCGCGGTGAGCGCGAACATCCGTTCCTGACGCAACTGGAGGGCGCGCGAGCGCCGTACGTCGCCCTCGCGCTGCCGCTGGAAGTCTCCCAGCGCGAGGGACAACGGGCCGCCGCCATGACCGGAGCGGCGTCCGGCCCCGCCCCCGGTCCCGGTCCGGGCCCCGCCTCCGCCGTCGCGTCCGGCCGGCCCCAGTGCGCGGGCGACGAGCGGGGCGAGCGCGACCGCGTCGGCGAGCGCGTGGTTGATGCCCTGGCCGAGTATCGGCGAGAGGGTGTGCGCCGCGTCGCCGATGAGGACGACGCCTGGCGCCGACCAGCGGGGCACCTCGGTGGTGAAGATGTCCAGCAGCGTGGTGTCCGACCAGCCGCTCAGCCCCTCGTGCACGGCGTCGGCCGCCTCGGGGGCGAGCTGGGCGAGCCGGGTGCGCAGGTGGTCGAGCCCGCCCGAACGCAGCGCGCGCAGCCCGCCCTTGGCGACGTTGAGGCCGACACGCACGGTGCCGTCGGTGCTGGGCAGGAACAGTCCGTGGCCGCGCCTCCCGATACGGACGCGGTACGTACGCCGGTCCCATGCGGCGGGGAACGGCAGCTTCATCCAGATGACGTCCCGCTCCAGCGGGGTGCGCCTGGCGTGCGTGTCGAGTCCCGCGAGGCGGCGTACGGCGCTGTTGCGGCCGTCGGCGCCCACGGTGAGCGCCGCGCCGATCTCCACGGGGCCCCGTGGCGTGGTGGCCCGTACGCCGGTGACGGCCGCGCCCTCGGTCAGCAGACCGACGGCGACGGCGGGCTCCAGTACGGTGCACTCCCCCGCTGCGGTGCTCTCCCCCGCGCCCTGTGTGCGGGCGGCTTCAGCTTGCGCGTGCGGGTGCGTCCGGGTCGCGAGCGCGTGCGTCCGTGCCGCGAGCGCGGACAGCAGGACGGGCTGGGCGAGTTCGACGGGGTGCCGGTAGGCGTACGGGAAGTCCTCGAAGCGCACGCGGAGTACGCGGTGTCCGGCGTCCTGGATCTCCAGCCGGTCCACGCGGTGCGTCGCTTCCCGTACGTGGTCGAGGACACCGAGCCCGTCGAGCAACCGTACGCCGTCGGGCGAGACGGACTCACCGCGGAAGGAGGGGCCCGCGCTCCTGGCGGGGTCGCGCTTCTCCAACAGCACGACGCCGCGCCCCAGTTGGGTGAGCGCGAGGGCGAGCGCGCGGCCTCCTGGGCCGCCGCCGACGACGCACACCTCCGTCTCGATGCGCTCGGTGCCCCCGGTACGCCCGGTGCCCTCGGTACCCCCGGCACGCTCGACGCCGTCGTTCCGCTTCTTGCCGGACGGTTCCGTTCCGGTCCGTTCCGTCTCAGCCCCCACGGGCTTCTCCTTCTCCGTGCCGGGGGCCCTCAGGTTCTCCGTGCCGGGGTCCCTCAGGGCCAGGTCCGTGCCGGGGCCCGTCAGGGACGGGACCGTGCCGGGGTCTGTCGGGGCCGGCGACGTGGGGCCCGGAATCCGTGGCGCCTGGCCCGTCTGGCACACGGGGCTCGCGCGGTTCGGGTGAGGTGCCGCCGTCGCCGGAGACGAGGGCCTCGATGAGCCCGGCGTCGAGCATGGTGGCCGCCGCGGTGTCGTTGGTGTCGCCGAAACCGGCGTCGAACAGGGCGACGCTCACGGTGTAGGCACGGTCGACGAGGCAGGTGTGGAAGGTCCACTCCTCGCCCGTGCCCGGTGAGCCGTCGGGCCTGAGCACCTGTACGTCGCGGCCCTGCGGCCCGAAGCCGAACTCGGTGAAGCGGAAGCGCATGCCCTGTCCGATGGCCTTGCTGTACGCCTCCTTCAGCGTCCACAGGCGCACCAGCGCCGCGTTGCGCCGCTCCTCGGCGATCTGCGCGAGGGTGCGGCGCTCGTAGGGCGTACACACCTGGTTCTCGGTGCCGAGCCCCAGCATGGGACGGTCCTTGGCCTCCGCGTCCACGCCGATCCAGCCGCGCCGGGTGAGGCCCACGAGCAGCAGGTCCTCGGTGTGGCTGAGGCTGATGTCGATCTGGTCGAGGCCGCGCAAATAGGGGCGTCCGCCGGGCTTGTAGGCCAGTTCGACCGATTCCGGAGACGCTTCGATCACGGCGCAGGCCACATGCTTGAGCAGCAGCCGTGAGGCCACGAAGCGCGCCCGTATCTGGGGGTGGGTCATCGCCTGGAACCTGGCGAAGTCCCGGCCCAGCAGCCCGCGCAGCCCCGGTGCCTCCAGGTCCCGGGGCAGCCAGTCGCCGAGCTGGGCGTGCACGACGACGCTGCCGTGCCGCTCCACCGCCTCACGTACCCGTTCCCAGGGGCCCTCGGGACCGGTCATCCGCACCGGTTGGGCGAACGCCTCAGTCGTACGCGGGCTCGTCGCAGGGCCCAGGAAGATCGCCATGCCGGCCCTCCAGCCGCATCACCACACCATCGAGTACGTCCGCCGCCGCGGCTCCGTCGAGCACTCTGTGATCAAAGGTCAGTCCGAGGCGCATGACGGGCGCCACCCGCACCTGCCCTCCGCGCACCACCGCTCTGTCGGTCACGCGTGTCACGCAGAAGGTGACCGCCGTCCCGCCGTAGGAGTGGAACGTGTCCACCGCGCGGTGCCCGAGCGCGCTCACCGCGAAGGTGCCCAGCAGGCGGGCACGCGCCGCGGGTCCGCGCACCCCGTATCTGAAGACCAGTTCGCCCACCGGGGGCGGCAGTCCACACAGCATGCGTATCCCTTCGGCTCCGGGCAGTTCGTGGGGTGCGGCGTCGCGGTAGCGGTCGACGAGGTCCTGGACACCGTCCAGGGGGAGGGTGTCCAGGCGCGGCAGCACGACGGTACGTACGGCGCGCGCTCCGCCCGGCCCGGCCGCGTCCAGCGCGAGCTTCGCGCTGACGCCGGGTCCCGGCAGCGGCACCGTGCGCGGGCGCAGCACTCCCGCCGCGAGGGCCCGGGCCTCCGGGTGCGCGGCGACGACGCGGGCCGCCGCGTGCAGCAGGTAGGTCACGTACGAGTAGCGGCGCCCCGCCGCACGTGCTGCCTCGCGGTGTTCGGCGACCCGCGTCATGTCGGTGTCGGCTCCCAGATGTACGGGCGAGGCGGCGCGCGCCCAGCGCAGGAAGTAGCGGGTGTGCCGTCTGCCCCTGTCCCTGTCCCTGTCCCCGCCGGAAATCCCCCTGCGGCCGGGGTCCTGCGTGCGGTCCGGGGCCTGCGTGCGGTCCGGGGCCTCCGTACGGCCGGGGTCCTGCGGGCTGACTGTAGGAACCGTGGGTCCGGGATCGTTCATGTGGCCACCGCCACGGCCCAGATGTCGCGCAGGCTGCGTGCCTGGAGCACCTCGGCGACGGGCACTGGCCTGCCGAGTTCGCTCTCCAGCAGCGCAACGAGGCGCAGCAGGTGGACGGAGTCCCAGTCCTCCAGCTCGGTGAGTTCGGCTCCGGCGTCGTGGGGGGCGAGCGCCGTGCCGAGGTGCTGGTTGGCGAGGGCGATCAGGTCCTCGACGGTGTGCATGTCTCCACCTCCGCTTCGGTGAGCCGCAGCCGCAGCCGTACGTGTGCGGGCACGGGTGGTATCCGTTCCAGGTCGTGCCGGAAGTGCGCCTCTTCGGCACCGGGTGGCCCCGAGGTGGCGCCGGGTGGTCCCGCACTGGCGGGTGGCCCCGCGCCGGCGCCGGGTGGCCCGGGGGTGGGACGGAATCCGTGGTCCGGATAGAGCGCCGCCAGTGCCGCGTTGGCGCGGGTACGGCGCCAGGTGCCGTGCACGGCGGGCAGCCCTGCCGCCTGCGCCGCGTACAGGAGGCCGCTCAGTGTGGCCTCCTCGATGCCCCGGCCGAGCACCCGGCAGCTGAGAACGAGGTTCTCCAGGTGCAGGCCCTGCGCGTCGATACGCGCGAAGACGGCGCCGATCACGCCGTCGTCACCGAATCTGTCCGCGGTCCGTACGGTCAGTGCGAGCGAGTCGGTCCCCTCGGCCAGCGCGCGGACGCGCGCGGGTGTCAGCCGCGTACCGGTGAGGTTGAACCTGTTGGTGCGCAGGCTGAGTTGGGCCAGCCTGGCGGCCTCGTGGTCCCGGGCCGGTGCGATCTCGGCCCGCAGGTCCAGGCTGTGGAGGAACGCCTGGTGATCGGTCGCCCCGGCCTGGAAGCGTGCACGTTCCTCGCGCTGGGTGTAGCGCGACGGCCGCATCCTGTCCTCGTCGGTGAGCGTCGGCGTGTCGAACCAGCCGTCGGCCAGCAGGTGTTCGATGTGCAGCGCCGGCTCGGCGTCCAGCGGTACGACGGCGGCGCCCGGCACCCCGGCGTGCACGGTCTCGCGCTCGAAGGGTGTGTCGTCGGCGAAGACAACGGACTCGGGCGCGATGCCGAGCCGCGCGGCGATGGTGCGTACGCCCTGCGCCTTGGAGCCCCAGTCGGCGACCACGGTGAGGAAGTCGTCGGCGCCCAGCGGGAATTCGGGGTGCTCGGCGAGGGCGCGCGCCACGGGCTCCGGATCGTTCTTGCTGCACACGGCGAGCAGCACACCCTGGGAGGCGAGCTGTTTGACGGTGCGCTGGAACGCGCCGAAGGCGGCGCCCCGCAGTGTGCCGGAGGCGCTGAGGCCCTCGGGGCCCTCCTCGGCGAGCACGCCGTCCCACAGGGTGCCGTCCAGGTCGAGGACCAGGCACTTCTTGGCGGCGCCGCGCAGCGCGCGCACCAGGTGCGCGGCCTCGCTGGCGTAGGCGGTCAGCAGCGCCGTCGTGCAGTGCGCGTCGGCGTAGGCGCCCAGGCGGGGGTCGTCGGCGCGGACGCCGGAGGCGATGAGGGGCTCCAGGTCGAGCACGGCGAGTCCGGCGCCCGGGTCGGACATGTACAGCAGGTCGGCGTTGAACTCGCGCCACAGACCGCCGAGTTCGGCGCGCTGCGCCAGCCCGGTCAGCTGGTGCGTGAAGCGGCGCAGCAGCGGCACGGTGTTGAGCACCAGCGTCGCGCCCCGTGGTGCGTACGCCGCGTGCGCCGCCGCCAGTTCGCCCAGCAGCTTGCGCTGCCGCTCGGCTGCGACGGTCACATCGAGCGGCTGCCACGGCTCTTCCACGGCGTGCCATACGGTCAGCGGGTCCAGCACGCAGAGGGTGACCTCCGGCTCGTGCGCGTACAGCGCGGAGGCGGGGTTGCCCAGTTCCCCCACGTACCCGCCGCCGCCACCCACGTACGGCAGCACCAGCAGCCCGTGCCGCGCCGCCTGGGCCGTGAGCGGCGGCACGACCTCGCCCACGGTCGCCCTGCCGGTCACGGCGATCCGCACGCGGGGCGTACCGGGGTGCGCGGCGAGCACGGCCCCGGGGTCGAGCTGTGCGAGCACCCGGCCGGCGAAGTCCAGCTCCCTGCCCCCGGCACGGGCCAACGCACCGCGTACGGCGGGGTACTCGCGGGCCAGCTCGCCGCGTGCGTGCAGGTCCCGCACGGTCACGGGCGCGGGCGCCGATGCGGGTCCGGGCACTGGTGCGGGTGCCGGTGCGGCGGGCGCTGGCGCCTGTGCGGGCACTGGTGTGGACATTGGTGTGGGCGCGGGTGCGGTCACGCGCGCGGACGCGGGGGTGCGGCTGCGCCTCGGGGGGAGAGCGCCGGGGTCAACCATGGTGCGCCTCCACTGCGAAGCCTGCTTTGATCCACTTGCTGGACTCGATGGCGATGCCCAGGGCACGCCGCCCGGGGCCGAACCCGCCGAGGAGCTTCTCCAGTTGCAGGAAGACGAGCGCGTTCCCGTTGTTCCCCGTCTCCGCCACACAGGAGACGGCGTCCCACTCAAGGCCGTGGCTCAGCTCCCTCGTGATCCGCTCGGTCATCCGCCCGCTGAGCTGCGGTGGAAGCAGATGCCCGACGCTTTCGGGCGGCCAGCCGAGCGCGTCGAGGAGTTCGTCGCGCACCTCCAGCGCCATGGCGGGCACACGGTGCTCGATGGCCTTGTAGTCCTCGGTCGCCGCGGGTCTGTACGGGTGCCGGTCGGCGGCCCCGAACCATTCGAGGCGCTGGCCCGGTGGCAGCCCGAGCCCGCTCATGCGGTGCTCGGCCCGGGTGAGTACGGCCCGCGAACCCGCCCTGCCCGTGCCGTGGCTGACGACGGCGGCTCCGGCACCGTCACCGAAGAGCGCATAGTTGACGAGCGCTCCTGGCGGCAGCTCCCTGAAGTCCTGGCACAGATCCAGGTGTTTGCTGCACACGTCGCCTCCGACGACGAGCCCGAGCGGCCTGTCCCCGCCCGCGCCGGTCTCCAGCAGCGCGAGGGCGAGCGCGAACGCCTGGACGGCGCCCGTGCATCCGGACTGGAGCTGGTAGGCGGGCGTGCCGTCGATGCCGAGCCGGTCGGCGAGGAGGGTGGCCGTGGTGGGCATCAGCGCGTCGGGGGTCGCGGTGGCGACGACGATGAAGCCGACGTCACCCGGTTCGGCGCCCGCGTCGGCGAGCGCGCGGTCGGCGGCGTCGGTGCACAGGTCCTCCAGGCTCCAGCGCGCCCGCCCGGTGTCGAGATCGACGGCGAAGTACCGGGTACGGGTGCCGATGAACGTCTCGACCCACTCGGAGGCGATGCCCAGGCGCCGCGAGAGCCGGTCGTTGTCGACGGGTTCGCCCGGCAGCGCCGTGCCGATGCCGGCGAGCTGGACGGCGCCCGCGCCACGCCGGCCGTTGCGTGCCGCGCTGCCCGCCGGGCGGCCGGCGGGGTGCGCCGCCATCACACGGCCGCCGGTGCGAGCAGGCCGCGTACGTACTCCGCGAGGGAGCCGACGCTCACGAGGCTGGAGAGCATTTCGGGCAGGGAGAGTTCCCCGAGTTCGGGGAAGCGGACCTCCAGCCGGTACTTCAGTTCCATGAGCATGACGGAGTCGAATCCCAGGTCGTCGTAGAAGCGCAGTTCGTCGTCCAGCTCACCGGCCTCGTCGCCGACGATGGCGGCGACGACCTCACGGATGTGTTCGGGAACGAGTGCCGGCTGCGTCCCGGTGGCGGCGGCCCCGTCACCGGTAACACCGTCCTGGGCGCTGTGAGCACCGTCCCGGGCGCTGTGAGCACCGTTCCCGTTGGCTGAACTCCCCTGGGATGCTGCCCCGTTGGGCGAGGCGGCCCCGTTGGGACAACCGTTGCCGTCGGGGTGGCTCGCGTGCCCGTTGGCGGTCGGGTCGTAGGGGGTGGAGGGTGCCATGCGCCAGGAGCGCCAGCGGGTGGAGAAGACGTGTGCAGGCAGCCGTACGGTGCGGCGGTCCTCCTCGCCGTACAGGCCGTCCCAGTCGGGGTCGAGCCCTTCGCAGTAGAGGCGGGCAAGTGCCTCGGCCGGCTGCCGCGCGCCGGAGGACGCGTCCTTGCACAGGGGCAGGGCGGGCACCGAGCGGGAGGCGGCGATCCTGCGCAGCAGCCCGGACAGTACGGGCCTGGGCCCGATCTCCACGACATGGGTGGGCGGTTCGGCGCACAGGGAACCGACAGCGGCCTCGAAGAGGACGGTCGCCGGTATCTGGCGGGTCCAGTAGTCGGCGTCCAGCCGCGTTCCCTGCGCCAGGAGTCCGCCCTCGACCGTGGAGTGGAACGGCAGCCGGGGCTCGCGGCCCGTGACGCGGGACGCCGCCCTGGCGAAGCGGTCGAGCATGGGCTCCATCAGCGGTGAGTGGAAGGCGTGCGAGACCTGGAGCGGGGTGCAGCCGAATCCGCCGCGCTCCAGCTCGGCCCGTACCCGCGCCAGCGCCTCCAGCTCTCCTGACAGCACGGTCGCGCCGGGCCCGTTGAGCGCGGCGACGGCGACCAGCGGCTCGCCCTCGACGAGCGCAGCCGCCTCGCGCGCACGCGCGCGGGTGGCGAGCATGCCGCCGCCCTCGGGCAGCGCCTCCATGAACGCGCCGCGCAACGCGACGAGCCGCGCGGCGTCCGCCAGGTCCAGCGCCTCGGCGACCACGGCGGCTGCGAACTCGCCGATGCTGTGCCCGATCACGGCCGAGGGGCGCACGCCCAGGTCCATCAGGGTTCTGGCCAGGGCGTACTCCACCGCGAAGAGTGCGGGCTGTGTGGTGCCCGTGCGGTGCACCCGGTCGCTGCCGCCGAGGATCAGCTCGTGCACGGGATCGACCGTGTACGGCCTGAGCGCGGCTGACGCCTCCTCCAAGTGGCGCCGGTAGAGGGGTGATTGCGCGTACAGGCCCGCCGTCATGCCCGGGTACTGGGCGCCCTGCCCCGTGAACGCGAAGGCCACGGTGGGCTCTTCGACCGCCGCGGGAACATCGCCCTCGACCGCTGCGCCCGCTTCCAGCGCCTCGGCCAGCTCCTCGGGCCCGGTCACCACGGCGGCGAAGCGGCAGGGGTGAGCGGACCGCACCAGGTTGCTCGTACGGCACAGCGCGCCCAGGTCGGCCGACGGCACGCGGGACACGGCCCCGGCCTGGGCACGGAGGTTGTCCCGGAGCGCTTCGGGAGTGGGAGCCGAGAGGGTGAAGACGCCGGCCGCACGCGCCTGCGAGGACACGGGGTGTGGCGTGGACGTGGACACACGCGCGGCCACGGGCATGGACGCGTGTGCGACCACGGGCATGGACGCGTGCGGGGGCCCGGGGGAAGGCGCCGGCGCGGGTGGCGGGCCGAGCACGAGGTGGGCGTTGGTGCCGCCCATGCCGAAGCTGGAGACCCCGGCCCGGCAGTCGGCCCCCTCGGCCGCGAGGTCCAGTGGCGCGGTGCACAGCTCCATGTGCCGCTTGGTGAGGCCGAGTTGGCTGTTCTCCTCGCCCGTTTCCGGCCCCGGGGGCACGGTGCCCTCGCGCAGCGCGAGCACGGTCTTGAGAAGTCCCGCCATCCCGGCGGCGCCCTCGGTGTGCCCGATGACGGCCTTGACGGAGCCGAGCACGAGCGGCTTCTCGCGCGGGCCTTTGCGCTTGCCGAGCGCGTCGTCGAGGGCCAGCACCTCGATCAGGTCGCCGAGCACCGTGCCCGTGCCGTGCGCCTCGACATAGCGGACCTGCCCGGGTGCGACACCAGCGCGCTCGCACGCCGCTGTGATCACCTCGCGCTGCGAGGCGCGGTGCGGGGCCATGATGCCGTTGCTGCGCCCGTCCTGGTTGACGGCGCTGCCGTGGATGACGGCGTGCACGGGGTCGCCGTCGCGTTCGGCGTCGGCGAGGCGGCGCAGCGCGACGACGCCCACGCCCTCGCCGCGGCCGATACCGTCGGCCGCAGCCGCGAAGGGCTTGCACCGCCCGTCGGCCGCCGCGAGCCCTGACTGCTCGTAGATCTGGTCCAGCGCGGTACCGATGAGAACGTTGACGCCACCGGCGAGCGCGAGGTCGCACTCGTCGGTCAGCAGCGCGTTGCAGGCCAGGTGCACGGCGACCAGGGACGAGGAGCACGCGGTGTCCACGGTCATGCTGGGCCCGCGCAGGTCGAGTTGGTAGGCGAGCCGGTTGGCCAGCATGGAGCGTCCGCTCCCGGTGCCGGTGCGTGGCGTGATGCCGGCGGGGTCGGCGAGGGAGAGCCGGGCCCAGTCGTCGGACATGGCGCCGACGTAGGTGCCGGTCCTGCTGCCCGCGAGCCGGCGCGGTGCGGTCCCCGAGTCCTCAACGGCCCGCCACGCGCACTGGAGCAGCAACCGCTGCTGGGGGTCCATGGAGGCGGCGTCGGCCGTGGAGATGCCGAAGAAGTCGTGGTCGAAGGCATCGCAGTCCGCGAGGAAGGCACCGGGCGCCCCGGCCCTGAACCGCGTGGGCGGGGGCTCGCCGACGGCGTGCACGCGGCCGGTGAGCAGCCGCCAGTACGCCGCGGGGTCGGGCGCCGAAGGGAAGGCGCAGTCGAGTCCGACGACGGCGATGTCCCGCGCGCCCTGCGGCAACGGCGGTACGCGCGTGGGCACTTGGGCCTCCTCGCGCTGCTTCCGGGAAGCGCCGGAAGTGCTGGAACCTGGCACGGTCGCTACACCTCCGGTCGCCCGTCGCTCGCGCTGCCGCTGTCGCCCTCGCCCCTGTCCTCGCCCCTGTCCTCGGCCCTGTCCTCAGCTCTTCCCTCGCCGCCGCTCTCTCGGTCACCGCGGTAGTCATCGCGGCCCTCGGACGTGTCCTCGCCGCCGCTCTCCCCGTCGCCGAGCTTGACGTACTCGCGCGCGAGGTAGCGGGCGAGGTCCTCGACGGTGGGGTGGTCCCAGGCGACGGTGGGTTCGAGATACAGCTCGAACTCGTCCTCGATGTCCCCGTAGAGACTCAGCGCGGCAACGGAGTCGAGCCCGTACTCGGCGAACGGAGTACGCGGGTCGATCTCCGCGACGGGGCGCTGAAGGAACTCGCTGAGCCGAGCGGCCAGCCAATCCCGGAACCCGCGTTCGCCGACGTCCTCACGCCCGGCCGCACGCCCGGCCACGCGGTCCACCAGCCCGGTCGCCCGGGGGCCCGGGGGCTGCGCCCCGGTGGATTGCGGCACCATGTGTGCTCCTCAGCAGCTCGTCTACGGGCGTGTACGGTCAGCCTGCGATCGGGGTGTCGTACAGGTCGTAACTGCGGGCCTCGTGGTAGCGCGAGAGCACCTCGTCCAGGAGGCGGTCCTCGCACCCGGCGGGCAGCTTGGGCAGCGGGCGGCCCAGCCGCTTGCCCAGCCGGCTGAGCGCGGCTGCCAGCCATTCGGGCCCGGCGAGGAAGCCCTCGTCGTCCGTCTGGAGCCACACACCCAGGCAGGCAGCCGCCGCCAGCAGCAGCGCGTAACGGTCGGCCACGGCGTAGGCGCGGGGGCTGGCCAGCACCGTTCTGTCCTTGGCGGTCATCGCGGCGCACTCCTCCTGGAGGCTGCGCAGCTCGTCCTCCATCTCGCGCGCGAGCGCACCCAGCGCCTCCCCATACTCGGCGGCCCCGGCGGCCCCGGCGACCCGCGCGCCGCCTTGCCCGCGCCGCGCGCACTCCTCCTCGACGGCTTCGGCTGCGCCGTTGAGCGAGCAGGCCAGCGCGTCGGTTCCGGCGACGAGCGCCAGCCGTGAGGGGTCCAGGGGCGGCAGGCACTCGCGGAGGCGGAAGAGCCCGGCGGGCGCGGGTGCGCCCTTGAACCACGCGGTGCGTGCCAGCCGGGCCAGCTGCGGGATGATCGTCGCCTGGCAGGCCGCCGTCCCCGCGTGCCCGAGGCTGATCATCGGCAGATCGCGTACGTGCTTCTGGAACGCGCCGTACTCCCCACCGCGCACATAGAAGTTGGCGCCCAGCACGATGGACAGGTCGTAGGTGGTCTCGGTGAGCAGCTTGGGCAGCAGGTACTTGACGGCGGCGGCGTAGACGCTGGTCTCGCCGGGCAGCAGATGCACGGCCCGGGTCGCGGCCAGCGCGAGGCAGTCGCAGACCAGCAGATCGGTGAAGGCCCCGGCGAGGGTGGCGCGTGCGTGCGGGATCTCCAGTACGGAACGGTTGTAGAGCTGCCGGTCCAGCGCGAAGCTGACGGCGGTGCGCAGCGCCGTGTCGCCGCCGCCGAGGATCATCGAGGGCAGCACGCTGCGGGTGATCTGGAAGGACCGCAGGGCGAGTTCGACGCCGTCGCCCAGCTCGCCGACGAGCGCTTCGGGCCCCACGGGGCAGTCGGTGAACTCGATGCCCGCGTTCTGGCAGCCGCGTACGCCGACGGTGGCGTAGCGCGGCAGATAGCGCATGTACCCGTCACCGGCGGGCAGCCGGTCCTTCTCGATGAGCAGCACGGAGTGGCTGCGGCTGCCCGCTGCCTCGTCGGTGCGGCTGAACAGGACGAGTGCCTCCGCGCGTACGACGTTGTTGATGACGTGCTTGGCCCCGTCGAGGACGAAGCCCTCGGGGGTGGGCTTCGCGCGGAACTCGTTGCGCACGAAGTCGTTGCCGTGCGCCAGCTCGTGGTAGGCGATGGCCAGCCTGCCGCCGTTCAGGAGGAGTTCGGCCACCCGCCGCCGCTGGTCCTCGGTGCCCGCCGCCCATACGGCGATGGCGGCGAGGAAGGTGGTGGCGCCGTAGCCGAGGCCGAGGCTGGCGTCGCGCCGGAAGACGGTACGCAGGACCCTGCCCATGGTGTCGATACGGTCGAGCCTGCCGCCCCACTCGCGGGGCACGAACTCGGCGTTGAGGCCGAAGTCGGTCAGCTCCTCCTCGGCGAGCGCGAGCAGTTCGCCGCGCTCGTCGGCCTCCAGCAGCGCGGTGAGCCCGAGCGGGTTGTCCGGCTCTGACGGGTCACCGAACCGGCGTTCCAGGTCGGCGACCCTGTGCTGGACACGGGTCTCTTCCTCGGTCGGTGTCAGCATGGCGGCCCCTCCGCTATTCGGCACGGGAGCAGGGAGAACAGCTCTCCCGCCTCGTACTGTCCGGCCATCCCTGCCAACAGCCGCTCGTACAACGGCTCCCGTGCCTCCTCCTCGGCCTCTCTGGTGCTCCGGGACCGGGGCAGCGGTCCCGTGCACCCGGGGACAGCTTCCTCCAGGCGGCTCAAGAGCCGGTCCAGTACGCCTTCCAGCCAGCACTGGCGCGTGCCGGCCCCCGGCGCCGCGGCCCCCCGTGTCGCGGACCCGGGAGCGCCGGACTCCGGAGCGCCGGGCGAGAGGAACCCGTTGTGCCGCCACAGCCCCAGCGCGCAGGCGGCGGCGAAGCAGACGCTGTAGCCGCGTGCCAGGTCGAAGCTCTCCACGGGTGCCCCGCCGGGGACGAGCCGGGCAGCGCCCATCCGGGCATGCAGTTCGGCGGCGGCGCCCACCAGGCGCAGCGCCAGCCGCGCCGCCCTGGTCAGCGAGGGGTCACGCCCGGCCGCCGCTGCCAGCGCCTCGGCCGAAGCCGGCAGGGACCCCATCAGGGTGCTGCCGCGCCGCACGAGCAGGCTCAGGCGTTCGGGCCGCAGCTCGGGCAGCGGGTGGCCGAGGGAGAAGGTCGCCGTGCGCTCCACGCTCCCTGTCCAGTCCCGCGGGTGGTTGCGGGCGAGGGTACGGAACTGCGCGGTGAGCGCGTACAGGTTGACCATCGTGTTGCCGTCGAAGATGCCGACGATCCTGTGGTCGCGCTCCAGCTTCTGGAAGCGGCCGTGCGCGTAGTGGTCGGCGAGGAAGGAGCGTGCGCCCAGCACGCCCCGCAGCCGTGCGACGAGGTCGTCGACGACCGTGGGCACCAGGTACTTGGCGACGGCCGAGGTGACGCTCAGCTCGCCCGGCAGCGTGTGGATGCTGCGCGCGGCCACGGTGCTCAGCGCCTCGGTGGCGAGCAGATCGGCGTAGCTCTCGGCGAGGGTGCGCCGCGCCATGGGCAGGTCCAGCAGGCGGCGCCCGTACAGCTCGCGCCCGGCGGCGAAGCCGTACGCGAGGCGCAGCCCGTGGTCGGCGGCGCCGAGGGAGAGCGCGGTGCACAGGGAGCGGGTGATCTGGAGGGACTTGAGAACGGTCTCGGGCCCCTCGCCCTCGCGTCCCACGAGGCACTCGCGGCCGACCGGGGCGCCGTCGAAGGCGATACCGCTGATGTCGGCGCCGCGTATGCCCAGGGTGCGCACCTTGGGCAGGGTGCGGTAGGTGCCGGCCGGCAGCTCGTTCTTGTCCACCAGGAGCAGGCTGAAGCCGCGCGGCCCGCCCTCGGCCCTGGTCCGGGCCAGCAGACACACCAGGCGGCCCCGGGTGGCGTTGTTGATGAGCCACTTCTCGCCGGTGATGCGGTACCCGCGCGCAGTGCGGTCGGCGACGACCTCGCCCGCCATCAGGTCGCTGCCGTGCGTGCGTTCGGTGAGCCCGAGCGAGACGGGCTCTCCCGCGCGGACGAGTTCGGCCAGCCGCGCCGCACCCGCGCGGTCCTCGGCGACCCAGATGCACACCGCGCCCAGGAACGTCTTGCCGTGGCCGATGGCGGTGGTCAGATCGCGCCGGGCCAGGGTGCGGACGATCTCCAGGAGCTGCGGCAGCCCGGTGAGCGCGCCGCCGTACTGCGCCGGCACGTAGAAGTGCTGGACACCGAGCCTGTCGAGCGCGGCGCAGGCCCCGGCGGGGAACTCCTCGCCGGTGTCCTCGCGCGCCGCCGTGGCGTAACTGAGCGGGCCGCTGCCGTCGGTGGGGTCACCGAGCCGCGCGTCCAGGCGCTGCGCGAGGGGCCAGCGGTCGGCGGCCGGGTCCTCCGGCCCGTCGGCTGCCAGCCGTTCGCTCAGTACGGTCATCGCGCCCGCTCCGCCACCAGCTCGCGTACCTCGGGTGCGACGACCTCGTGGAGCGGCTGGATCTGCCCGTCCAGGAACATCCGCCGCATGGCGCCGCGCTGGAGCTTGCCGCTGGTGGTCCTGCGTACGGTTCCCGGCCGTACGAGGAGCACGTTCTCGGACGCCACCTCGAACTCCTTGGCCACGCACTTCTGCACGGCGGCTGCCAGGGAAGCCAGTTCGGCGTCGAAGTCGCGGCTGGTGCGCACCTCCTGGACGACGACCACGTGGTCACGGTCGGACTCGACGGCAAAGGCAGCGCTGGAGCCGAAGAGCGCGCTCACCCGCTGGACGCTGCGCTCGATGTCCTGCGGGTAGAGGTTGCGCCCCGCCACGATCATGATGTCCTTGAGCCGCCCCGTCACGAACAGTTCGCCGCCGTCGAGCACGCCGAGATCGCCGGTGCGCAGGAAGCCCCCGGTGCCGTCGCTGGTCGCCGCGCGGAAGGCGTGGGCGTTCTCCAGCGGCCTGTTCCAGTAGCCGTGCGCGACGCTCTCGCCCCGTATCCACACCTCACCCACCCGCCCGTCGGGCAGCTGCGCATGGCTCTCGGGGTCCACCACGCGTACGTCGCAGCCGTGCGGGATGCCCGAACTGACCAGCGTGCGCGCCGACTTGCCCGCCCGTGCCCCGCGCATCCGGTGGTGTTCGAGATGCGCGGCGTCCACGGCCCGTTCCCTGGCCGGCTGCCCGGGAACACCGCCGGTCACGAGGAGGGTGGCCTCGGCGAGCCCGTAACAGGGGTAGAACGCCGTGCGCCGGAACCCCGTGGAGGCGAACCTGCCGGCGAACGCGTCCATGGTCTCGGCCCGTACCGGCTCGGCGCCGTTGACGGCCGTCTCCCAGCGGGACAGGTCCAGCGCGCCGATCTGCTCGTCCTTGACGCGGCGCACGCACAGGTCGTAGCCGAGGTTGGGCCCGCCGCCCGTGGTGATGCCGAACTCGTCGATCATGCGCAGCCAGCGCACGGGCCGCTTCACGAAGGTGATGGGCGGCATCAGCACGCCCCTGCTGCCCAGCCACAGCGGGTGGAGCAGATGCCCGACGAGCCCCATGTCGTGGTGGAAGGGCAGCCAGCCGCCGACGACGGAGTCCCGCGTGGTGCGCATGGCCTGGTGGATGGCCTCCTGGTTGGCGAGCATGTTGCGGTGCGTGACCATCACGCCCTTGGGTTCGCTCACCGAGCCGGAGGTGTACTGAAGGTAGGCGACATCGTCCGCGAACAGCCCCGGCTCGCTCCATGCCCCGCCCCCGCCGGGCTGGGCACGGTCGGTCGCCAGACAGACGACCTCCGGGTGCCCGATGTTGGCGAGAAGCTGGGAGACGGACGAGGCGTTCGCCGAGTCGGTCATCAGATAGCTGATGGCGGCGTCCCTGACGATGTTCGCCACGCGCTCCACGTTCTGCCGCGCCCCGCTGGGAGGCGGCGCGGGAACGGCGACGGCGCCCGCGAGGAGGCAGCCGAGGAAGCTGCTGACGAACTGCTTCCCGTCGGTGTGCAGGATGAGGACGCGCTGCCCGTGGCAGCCGCGTTCCTGGAGCCAGGAGGCCAGACCGAACGCCCGCCTTCGCAGCTCTCCGTAGGTGAGGGTGTCCGCTTCGAGCTTGTCGTCGCGGTCCGCCGTGACGAACGCGTACGCCTCGTCCTCGGAGTGCTCCTCCATTCTGCGCACCGCGAGTTCGGTGAAGTTCCCGGGCACCGTCATCTTCGCCCCCATAACCCCGTTGGCCGCCCGCCCCAGGGACGGGCGCCTCTCCAGACGACCTCCAACCCGTCATCTCTGGCCAGAGCTTGGCCCCGACCTCTCAAATCCCCCTCTATTCCACGTGGACTTTGTTGAACACCGGAACTGTTCGCTGGTCATGCGCGCCCCCGGTCCGCGCCTCCGCCCCGCCGGGCTCCTCCGGCGCTTCCCTGCTCTGCCTGCGGAGCTCCTCGTGCACCCACGTGTGGGGCACATGGACCCACAGGCTTCCGTACATCACCAGCGCCCTGCCCACGGCGATCAGCGCTCTCCGTGCGAACTGCATCGCGTCCTCCGCTCCCCGGTCCCCGCTCCTCGGTTCCCGTTACCGGAGCATGGGCGGCGACGCTCAACTGCGGCTTAAGAGGCCGCCTTCACATGGTGAGGCGCCCGCCGCCCAGGCCGAGGGCCGCGTCGATGAGGGGGACGTGGCTGAACGCCTGGGGAAAGTTGCCGACCTGGCGCAGGCGCACCGTGTCCCACTCCTCGGCGAGCAGGCCGAGGTCGTTGCGGAGCGCCAGAAGGCGTTCGAAGAGCGCGCGCCCCTCGGCCGGCCGGCCGATGAGGGCGAGGTCGTGGGCGAGCCAGAAGGAGCAGGCGAGGAAGACGCCCTCGCCGCCGGGCAGCCCGTCCCCCGCGTCGCCGGCCGCACCGCCCGCACCGCCCGCACCGCCCGCACCGCCCGCACCGCCCGCACCGCCCGCAACGGGGTAGCGCCGCACGAAGCCGTCCTCGCACAGCTCGCGCTGTACGGCCTCGACGGTGCCGACGACGCGCGGGTCACCCGGCGGCAGGAAGCCGACCTGCGGGATGAGCAGCAGTGAGGCGTCCAGCTCGCGGGAACCGTAGGACTGGGTGAAGGTGTTGCGGTCCGCGTCGTACCCCTTGGCGCACACCTCCCTGTGCACCTCGTCGCGCAGGGCACGCCACCGGGCGACGGGGCCTTCCAGGCCGAGCCGGGAGAGGCGGCGTACGGTGCGGTCGGCCGCGACCCATGTCATGACCTTGGAGTGGGTGAAGTGGCGGCGGGGGCCGCGTACTTCCCAGATCCCCTCGTCCGGCTCGCGCCAGTTGGACTCCAGGTAGTTCATGAGCTTCATCTGGAGGATGTGGGTGCTGTCGTCGCGCGAGAGCCCGGAGGTCTGGCCGAGGTAGAGCGCGTCGACGACCTCCCCGTACACGTCGAGCTGGAGCTGGGCAGCGGCGCCGTTGCCGATGCGTACGGGCCCTGAGCCCTCGTAGCCGGGCAGCCAGGGCAACTCCGCCTCGGACAGCTCGCGTTCACCCGCGACCCCGTACATGATCTGGAGGTTCTGCGCATCGCCGGCGACGGCGCGCAGCAGCCACTCGCGCCACCGGCGTGCCTCCTCGCGGTAGCCGGTGCGCAGCAGCGCGGTCAGGGTCATCGCCGCGTCGCGCAGCCAGGTGTAGCGGTAGTCCCAGTTGCGTACGCCGCCGATCTCCTCGGGCAGCGAGGTGGTGGGCGCTGCGACGATGCCGCCGGTGGGCGCGTAGGTGAGGGCCTTGAGCGTGATCAGGGAGCGGACGACGGCCTCGCGCCAGGGCCCTTCGTAGCTGCACTGGTCGGTCCACGCCGCCCAGAACCGCTCGGTGCCGCGCAGCAGTTCGCGTGCCTCGGGCCGGGGCGGCGCCGAAAGGTGCGAGGGCCGCCAGCTGAGGGTGAGGGTGACGCGCTGGCCGGCTGCGACGGTGAAGTCGGCGTGTGTGGTCAGGTCGCTGCCGTACGTGGGCACGTCGGTGTCCAGCCACAGCGAGTCGGGCCCGGCGACGGCGACGGTACGGTCGGGCAGCCCGGCCGCGCTCTCTCGCTGCACCCACGGGACGATACGGCCGTAGCTGAACCGCATCCGCAGCGCCGAACTGATCCGCACCCGCCCGCTGACGCCCTCGACGATCCGCACCAGGCAGGGCGCCGCGTCCTCGCGCGGCGGCATGAAGTCGGTGAAGCGCACGGTCCCCTCCGGGGTGTCCCACTCGGATTCCAGGACGAGCGATTCACCTCGGTAGCGCCGCCGGGTGGCGCAGCCCCCTTGCGCGTGCGCGGGTGCGACCCGCCAGAACCCGTGTTCGTCGGTGCCCAGGAGGCCCGCGAAGACGGCGGGCGAGTCGAACCGGGGCAGGCACAGCCAGTCGACCGACCCGTTCCTGGAGACCAGGGCCGCCGTCTGCATGTCCCCGATCAGCGCGTAGTCCTCGATCAGCGTCGCCACCCAGACTCCCCGGCTCCCCGGCCTCCCGGCCACCCGTAAGCACAGCCACGGCTGCCCCCAGCCAAAGCGCAAGCCATGGAGAACCACTCAAGAGCCACTGGCCCGGCCGCTGAATCGTGACAACCTGCCCTGTGCACCGACTCCGCCGGTCTCCTCATCGCCTCTCACCTACAGTGCGGAGGCAGCAGTTGATGGATTCCCGCGGACATGGTGGAAATGAGGTCGGCAATTCCGATGCGCGCAGCCGTCGAGCGTCCTGACATGTCGGAAGGCGCACGCTCGGCCGCCTACAGCGCTGTCTCGGCATCTCTCGCCCCGCGAAGCGACCGCCGGCTGAGCGAACTGCTGGACACCGCCGTACCGCTTGGCTCCGGCATCGGCGGTTGGTCCGGGCTGCTGGAGATCGGTGGGAGGCCGGTCTTCGTGAAGCGGGTACCGCTCACGGACAGGGAGCTGCTGCCCGAGCATGTACGGTCCACGGCCAACCTGTTCGGGCTTCCCACCTTCTGCCAGTACGGCGTCGGCAGTCCTGGCTTCGGGGCGTGGCGGGAGCTGGCCGTTCACACCATGACGACGAACTGGGTGCGCGGAGGCCAGTACCAAGGGTTTCCGATGATGTACCACTGGCGCGTACTGCCAGGCGCAGCCGCGCTTCCCGGGGAACTCGCTGACGTGGAGCGGGCCGTGGCCTATTGGGGAGGCGGGCCGGAGATACGCCGCCGCGTCGAGGCGCTTCACCAGTCCTCCGCGAGCCTCACCCTGTTCCTGGAGTACGTGCCCCAGACGCTCCACGAGTGGCTGACCGAGCAGGTACAGGCCGACGAGGAGACCGCCGACCGGGCGTTTTCCCTGGTGGAAGCCGAACTGGAGGCCGGCACATCCTTCATGAACGCGCGCGGGCTCCTCCACTTCGACGCCCACTTCCAGAACATCCTGACCGACGGCCGACGCCTTTACTTCGCCGACTACGGCCTCGCCCTCTCCTCCACATTCGATCTGTCACCGTGCGAGAGCGACTTCTTCGCACGACACCGCACCTACGATCGCTGCTACACCCGCAGCTGGCTGGTGAACTGGCTGCTCACGGCCCTGTACGGCTACGAGCGGGAGAAACGCTCCGCACTCCTTCACGCATACGCGGAAGGCCGGCCCCCACCGAACGGACCGCGACGGGCCAGGGCGCTCCTCTCCCGCCACGCACCGCTCGCCGCACTGCTGACGGACTTCTACCTCAAGATCCAGGACGAGAGCAGAGAGACCCCCTACCCCTCGAAGGCGCTCAGCCGGGCCCTCGAAGCGGACAGGTCCCGGCACGGCTGAGCGGACGCTCAACTCCTGCGCAGGCGCGGAAAAGAGGGCACGGCGGCGAGGAAGAAGAGGGTGGTGAGGATGTAGGGCCAGGTGAGGGTGTGGCCGCCGAAGGGGGCGAAGAACGAGGTGACGGCGACGGTCAGCACCGTGGAGGCGGCGGCGCCGACGGCCGCGTAGCCCAGGCTCCACGCGCCGCGGTCGAGGAAGACGGCGCCGAGCGCCATGGCGACGAGGACCGCGTTGTAGCCGAGCAGTCCCTCGGTGACGCCGGACGCGGGCGCCCCCAGCGCCCAGGCGGTGACGATGCCGACGACGCTGCCCAGGCAGGCGGTGAGCCCGGCGACCAGGTCGGCCACGAAGATCCCGAGGAGGAAGAGCAGCCCCACGTACCACTGCGGCATCAGGAAGATCTGCCCGACGTTGGCGAAGAACGCGTGGCCGATGCCGTCCCAGTCCAGCGCCGGGCTGCCGGCCGCCGAGCGGGGCAGCGCCGAGAGCGCCGAGCCCTCGTGCCACACGCGCGGGAAGCCGGGAGCCGCGATGGTCATCACGCTGGCGATGAGGCAGAACGGGAGCGTGAACGTGGGCATGGACCACGGCCTGAGCAGATTGACGAGCGCGCCGGTGACCACGGCGGAGACGAGCGCGCCGCCGAGCGCGAGTGCCCAGGTGGAGGCGTGTCCCGGCCCGAGGAAGACGGCGAAGGCGACGGCGACGAGGCAGCCGTTGAACCCCTCAAGTCCCGCGCCTATGCGCTCCTTGTCGACACCGAGCCCGTAGGCGGCTGCGGTTCCCGCGACGGTGCCGAGCAGCCCGTAGAGGCCGTACTGCCAGCCGGCGGCGAACAGGGCGGCGAAGAAGAAGACTCCGCATGCGGCGTTCGGCATGAAGTCCACCTGCGCGATACCGCGCAGCACCTCGTACCCGAACCGGAACGGCTGGCGCCGCGCCACGGCAGGCTCCGGCAGGTCCCATGACACGACTCGACTCATGGATGTAACGTACATGTTTCCCCTGGTCCGACAGCGTGCGGGGATCGCGTTCCGTGGCGGATGGCGAGAGCCGGCGTGTGGCCGTGTGGCCGTGTTCCGCAGCCCGTGGCCCGCACCGCGCGCCGTGGGTCAGCCGTTCAGCGCGCTCATCCCGGGCGCTGCCAGCGCGGCGGCCCTGTCCCGTGCGGTTGCCGCGAGGGCGGCCTGGCCCAGTTCGTCCGCCAGCCGTGCCTGGCCCAGCCAGTTGTACGGGCTGCTCGGGCGCAGGTTCAGCCGCTCGCTCAGCAGGGTGCGTGCCAGCTCGTACCGTCCCGCTCGCAGCGCCGCCTCGATGAGCGTGCGCTGTACGGCGTCGCGCTGCGCGTGCGAGCCTCCGAAGGTCTGGAGTCGGTTCCGCTGGGGCGCCAGCAGGTCGACGGTGTGCCCGTACCGCTCCTGCGCGAAGGCGATCAGCGCCCTGCACACGGGCAGCCCCACCTGCGCGGTCATCGTGTGGTTGGTCACGCCGGGGTGGGGCCTGGCCGCCCACTCGGCGCGGTCGGCGACCAGCGCCTCTGCCTCGCGCATGCGGCCGGCGCCGAGGTAGGCCATGACGGCATGGGTGTCGTTGAACGCGTAGTGCGGCCCGTCGTCGCGCGCGGCCCACGCATCGGCGAGCGCCTCCCAGCGCCCTCCGACCGCTCCGGCCGTCGTCGGCCCGTCCAGCAGCAGCCTCCACAACAGGGCCGAGGCGTCCAGGAGTTCCAGCGCCAGGCCCTCGGACCCCGCGTGGTGCAGCGTGGCGTCGTAGATCTGGAGCGCGCGCCCCGTGTCCCCCGCCTCCAGCGCGTAGAGGGCGTAGTGCCACCAGTTGTGCACGGCCATCATGTTGCCCGCGCCCCAGTGCTCGCGCCGCGCGTCGAGATAGCCGATGCCCTCGGCGAACCTGCCCTGCATCTCCAGCGCGTGCACGACCGCGTGGATGCCCCACACATCACGCGCGTTACGGGCAACGGCGGCGAGGCCCACCTGCTCGGCGCGCGCGTAGTGCCCCGACTCCTCCAGGCCGAAGGCGAACATGCCCAGCAGCGGCCCGTAGTGCGGGTCGTCCTCGTCCCAGGCCGACAGAGCGCCGGCGATACGGTCGCGCAGTGAGGCAGCGTTCCCCGTGAAGAAGTCGATCTGGTGGCCTACTGCCAGCGCCAGTGCGTCGCGGGGCCAGGAGACGGACAGTTCGCGCAGCAGCGTCCCGGCACGCTCGATGTCTCCCGCGAGCCAGACGGAGGCCGCCTGGAGGTGGGCCCGCTCGCGTGCGGTGAACCCGCTCTGGTCCACGCTCTCCCGGAAGCGCGCGAACCTCTCACGCGCGACGGCGGCCTGGTCGGCCTCCGTGCCCAGCAGACCGAGATAGGCGGCGAACGCGTGCGCCAGCGGAGCACGGGGAGCCGCCTCCCGCATGGCCTCGACCGCGTCGGCCACATCGCCCCTGAAGAACAGCAGGGAGTCCACCGCGTGTGCGTAGTGCTCGCCAGCCTCGGTGTCAGCGCCCCCGCCGGTCGTCTCCAGACCGTGCCTGTCCCTGCCCGCCGCGCCCGCCGCGTTCACGTCCTTCACGACCACTGGCCCTCCTCCCGCCACCGCCCTCGGAGGTCTTCCCACGCCGCTGCGCGCGCATGTGCCGACCTTCCTCATGCTGCCCGGCTGAGTGAGTGTCCTGCCAGTGGCCCGGACGGGTGAGCCCGCCGGAAGCCACCGGCAGGGAGGTGCCCAAGTCGCCCTGGGCTGCGTTCAGTTGGGGCTGGGCCAGAAAGAGGCAGTCGGTGAGGTCGGCCCCGCGCAGATCGGCGTCCCGCAGGTCGGCGCCCAACAGGTCGGCGCTGCGCAGATCGGCTCCGCGCAGATCGGTGGCGATCAGCAGCGCACCCCGCAGGTTCGCGCCCCGCAGCGAGGCGCCCCGCATCCGCTTCCCGGCGAGATCGGCCCCGCGCAGCTCCCGCCCCCCGAGCCCCGCACGTGCCCGCTCACTGACCCGCCCCAGCACCTCGCCGACCCGCGCACGCCACGCGTTCACCTCGGTCGCGACCAGCTCGTCCGCGCTGCCGCCCACCAACTGGTCGATCTCGTCCCGCAACCCGGACGCCTCGCGGGACAGGGCGCCGGGCTCGCCTCGCGGTTCCGGCGACTCGCCGCGCGGTTCCGGCGACTCGCCGCGCGGCGCCGTGGGCTCCTCGCACCTGGCGGCCTCGGTGAGGTACCACAGCAGCTCGTGGAGCTGCCGCGTCACCCGGAACACCTCGAACATCCGTGGTCCAGGGGTGAGATCGGCACGCTGCGACACGCGCTGCCCCGCGCCGTAGCAGTCGTAGACGGAGCAGCCGGAGAACCCGCTCTCCCTGAGCCTCGCGTGGATGCCGCACCGGTTGTCAGCGGTCAGATTGCCGCACGGCGTGCCCGCCGCCTTGTTCACGGCGAAGTCCGCCGAGGCGGTGAAGGGCAGTGCCACACAGCACAGCCCCGCACACCGCTCACAGTCGCCCGCCAACCGCTCCACACTCTCGCTCACCCCACCAACCTAACCCGCCCAGGAAGCGCTCCTTCCGCCTGCGCCCGCTGACCGGCCTCCGCTCCGCAGCGCCGCCCTGGCGGGGAGGACGGCGGCCAACAGACCCAGGACGAGGCAGCCGCCCACGGCGCCGCCCACCCAGGGCCAGGCCACAGTCAGTTCGACGGGCACGCCGAGGCCGTCCCGCAGCCCGTGGACCATGCCGAGCAGCGCGGGCACCACAGCGGCCAGGCCGAGCGTGGCGCCCAGCGCGACGACGCAGACCGTCTCGCCCGCGACGGCGGCCAGCACCTGCCGGGGTGTGGCGCCCGAGAGCCGCAGCACCCGGAAGTCGCGGGCTCTGTCGGCCGTTGCCGCCAGCAGTGTGGACGCCACGGCGACGGCGGTGTAGCCGGCCGTCATCGCGACGAGGAGCAGCGTGAAGAGCCGGATCAGCCGGTCCTCCTCCTCGTCGGCCAGCGCGGCGTAGTCCTCCAGCGAGACCTCGCGCAGCCCGAGCCGGGTATCGGCGCGCACGGGTTCGCCGCTGGTGCGGTAGGCGACGTCGGCGAGGGCCGAGGGGTCGTGCGCGCTGACCAGCCCGCGCGGCAGCAGCAACTGGTACGGGCCCTCGGTGTCCAGGACCGCGGCGACGGCGGAGACGCGGAGCCGCACGGTGCGGCCGTCCTCGAAGGTGAGCGTCGCACGCGCGCCCGCACGCCAGCCGTGTGCCGAGGCGACGGCGCGGGAGACGACGGCCGTGCCGGCACGCGGTACAGGACCTGAGGTGAGCCGCGCGTAACCGGGGCCCACACCGGCGGCGTTGAGCGCGGCCCTGCCCTCGCCGCCGTAGACGGTCGTGCCCAGCGGCGCGGTGTCCCGCATGCCGGCTGTGGCCGCCTCCGAGAGGCCGGGCGTACCGTGCGGCGCGACGGCGGCCTCGGCCCGTACGGCAGCGGCACGCCGCGCGGTGTCGGCGCTCTGCGTCGTCTGCACCGTGCTGGTGAGCAGCACGGCGAAGGTGACGGTGGCCAGTACGGGCGCGACGGTCGCGGCCGTGCGGCGTACGGCGGTGAGCATGTTCTCCCGCACCAGCAGCCCGGTCGCCCCCCGGCGCCGGGCCAGCGGGCGGGTCAGCGCTCCGACGACGGGCCGCAGCAGTGCCGGGACCAGCAGGGTGAGTCCGGCGGTGAGGCCCATCGCCGTGCCCAGCCCGAGCAGCACCATCGAGTCGCTCCCCGCGAACGCCGTGCCCACAGCGCAGCCGAGCCCGGCGGCTGTGGTGGCCAGCCCGGCGAACAGGCGCCGCCGCACCGGCCGGCTGTCGACGGCCGCCTCCCTCATCGCCTCCAGCGGTGCGACCCGCGCGGCACGGCGCGAGGCGGACCACACTCCGGCCAGCGCCACGGCCACACCGAGCACCAGCGCGGCGAGCGGCACCCACCACCGCGTGCGCACCGCGAAGCCCTCAGGCTGGAGCCCCGCTTCCACCAGCACTCCCGCGACGGCGGGTGCCAGGAGTACACCCGCGACGGCTCCGGCCGCCGCGCCGAGCGCGCCCACCGTCAGCGCCTCGCCGTAGAGCATGCGGCGCAGCTGCCGTGGCGTGGCACCGATGGTGCGCAGCAGCCCGAACTCGCGGCGGCGCTGCGCGACGGTGAAGGCGAACGCCGAGGACACGATGAAAACGGTGACGAAGGTGGACAGCAGCGCCATCGCGGTGAGCACCTGGCCGCCGATCCAGCGCGTCATCTCGTCCTGCTGGGGCGCGAGCGCGTCCCGTGCGGCGCCGGTGAGCACCGTGCCCTCTCCCCCGACCACGGCCCGAGCGGCCCGCGCGACCCCGGCGGCCCCGGGCTCCCCGGTGGCCCCGGCGGCCCCAGCGCCCTTGCCGGCCTCGGCGGTCCGGGCGCCCTCGCCCGCCTCCGCGGTGTGAGCAGGACCGGCCGCACCGGCCGTGTCCGTGCCGGGGCCCGTTTCGAGGAGGAGGCCGATCGTCCGTACTCCGCCGGCGAGTTGGGCCGCTCGCCTGTCGGTGACGTAGAGGCCGGGCCCGTCCACGGTGCCGGTGACGGTGAAGCGCCGTGCCCCCTCGGCGGTCAGTACGCTGACGCGGTCGCCCGGGCCGTGCCCCAGCGCCCGGTCGAGGACCAGATCGCTGTCGGCCCGTGGTGGTGTGCCCGCCGTCAGTCCGTACGAGGCGAGCGCTGCTGAGGACCAGCCGTGGCCCTGCCTGTCGCCCTTGCGCTGCTCGGTGCCGGTGAGCTGCGCGTAGAAGGAACGGTCGGGTACGGCGGCCCGCACCCCGGGCAGCGCCTCCAGGGTGCGCCGCAGGTCGCGGACGCGCTCGGGCGCCCACGGCGGGTTCTCCGCGAACACGCCGCCGACCCGCTCACCGGCCGGGCTGTGCACCAAAACCGGTGCCCCCGCGAGCCGTTCGGGCACTCCCGTACCGCCGGACAGCAGGATGAGGCCGCTGAGGGTCACCACTGTGACGCCGAGCGCCACGGCCACGAAGGAGCCGAGGAAGGAGGTCCAGCGCTCGCGTACGGTCGCCACGCTGATCATGACGCCACCGCGCTCTGCGCGTGCGCGCCCCGGTGGCGCTCCTCCAGCGCCGCCATACGGGCCGCGATGGCCTCCGCGCCCCTGCCGCCCGGCAGTTCGTCCACTCCGCGCCCGTCAGCGAGCAGCACGACGCGGTCGGCGTAGGCAGCGGCGGCCGGGTCATGGGTGACCATCACGACGGTCTGCCCACCCCGGCGCCCGGTACGGGCACCGTCTCCGGCTCCCGCTCCCTCGCCGTCTCCCTCGCCGTCCGCACGCGCTTCCCCGCCGGGTACGGCCCCTCCGCGTACATCCCCTCCGAGTACGCCTCCTCCGGGTGCGTCAGTGCCGAGTACGTCTCCGTCCGCGTCGACGAGCCCGCGCAGCATGCGCAGCACGGTGTGCGAGGTGTGCGTGTCCAGGGCGCCCGTGGGCTCGTCCGCGAAGAGGACGGTTGGCCGGGTGATGAGCGCGCGGGCCAGCGCCACGCGCTGCTGCTGCCCGCCGGACAGTTCGCCGGGGCGGTGTGCGGCACGGTCAGCGAGCCCGACCCGGCGGAGCGCTTCGCCGACCTGTCCCGGCGCCGCGCGGCGGCCTGCGAGCCGGAGCGGGAGTTCGACGTTCTGCGCCGCCGTCAGCGCCGCGACCAGGTTGAACGCCTGGAACACGAACCCCACCCGTTCCCTGCGCAGCACAGTCAGCGCGTTCTCGTCCAGGGCCCCCAGCGCTGTTCCCCCGATCAGCACCTCGCCCTCGCTGGGCCTGTCGATCCCCGCGGCACAGTGCAGCAGCGTCGACTTCCCCGAGCCTGACGGCCCCATGACCGCGGTCATCGTTCCCGCGGCGAAGGTGAGGGTGACCGCGTCGAGCGCGGTGACCGACTGTGTTCCCTGCCCGTATCTGCGGGTGACGGCGCGCAGTTCGACGGGGTGTTCCGGGACCGGGCCCGGGCGTGAAGTGGTCATGCTCCCCAGTCAACGGCCCGGATCCGTCCCGCACATGGGCCCAGGCGCGAGTCCCCGTACTCCACCTGGCACTACTGCGGGCGCCCGCACGCACGGCTACGGTCGGGCAGGTGATCCCCCGTACCGTGCTGGAGGCCCTGGCCCATGGCCCGCTCCGTTACCCACTGACCGCCTGGCCCTGGCGCGCTGCGGGCTTCCTGCTGGCCGGCGGGGTGTTCGCCGCCGCCGTGTACGTGGGGGTGGGTGCGCTGCTGACGGCTCCGTTCGGCCCTGTGACGGGAGCGGTGTGCGCGGCGCTGGTGGTGGTGTTCGCCGCTGCGCTCGCCGGACCGCTGGAGTGGTGGCGGCTGCGGCTCGTGGACCACGACCTGGCCCGCCCGCGCCCGAACCGCTGGACGCACGGGTACGGAATCGTGTCGGTGCTCGCCGTCGGCTGGGCCGATCTGGCGGTCGTCCTGGTCGCTTTGGGCATCCCGGGACTCCTGCTGCTCTCCCCGTTCCAGCCGACGGCCGCGGCGTGGCAGACGGTGGCCGGCCCCGTCGCGGGCGCACTGCTGCTGCCGGTGGCCGCGTATCCGATCGGCGCGTGGGCGGGAGTGCGGGGCGTGGTGGCGCGTGCCGTACTGGCGCCAGGGGACAGGGAGTTGCACGAGGTCGAACGCTCGCGGGCGCGGCTGGTCGACGCCTTCGACAGCGAGCGCCGCCGTATCGAGCGCGATCTGCACGACGGCGCGCAGCAGCGGCTGGTCGCCCTCAACGTGAAGCTGGGCCTGGCCTCCCTCGACCTGGCGGCACTCGGGCTGCCGCAGGGGAACGTCGCGGTACGGGAGGTCGGCGAGGCGCACGCGCTGGCCAAGGAGGCGCTGGCCGAACTGCGCGAACTGATCCGGGGCGTGCACCCGCAGGTGCTCAGCGAGCGCGGCCTGCACGCCGCCGTACGGGACGTGGCGGGGCGCTCGACGGTGCCCGCCGAACTCGACCTCGACCTGCCGGGCAGGCTGCCGGCCGCGGTGGAGGCCACCGCCTACTTCGTGGTGTCCGAGTGCCTGGCGAACGTGGCCAGGCACAGCGGCGCCACACACTGCCGGATACGGGCGCGCGTCCACGCGCGTGTGCTGCGGCTGGAGGTCGAGGACGACGGTACGGGCGGGGCCGAGCCCGCTCGCGGCTCGGGTCTGACCGGCCTGGCCGACCGGATCGCCGCGGCCGACGGCAGAATGCTGCTGTCCAGCCCGCAGGGCGGGCCCACCCTTCTGAGAGCGGAGATCCCGTGCGGCAACCCCTCCGGATCGTGATCGCTGAGGACTCCGTCCTGCTGCGCGAGGGCGTCGTGCAGTTGCTGCGGCGCTTCGGCCACGAGGTGCCCGCCGCCGTCGGTGACGGGCCCTCGCTGCTGGCCGCCGCGCGCGAGCACCGTCCCGACCTGGCGGTCGTGGACGTGCGCATGCCGCCCGACCACACGGACGAGGGGCTGCGTGCCGCACGCGTACTCCAGGCCGAACAGCCGGACCTGGCGCTGCTGGTGCTGAGCCAGTACGTCGAACAGACCTTTGCCGAGGAGCTGTTGGCGGCACGGGACTCCCGTGCCGGTACCGGCTACCTGCTGAAGGAACGCATCGGCGACGTCGAGGAGTTCACGGACGCGGTGGCGAGGGTCGCGGCCGGGGCCACGGTCGTGGACCCGGAGGTGGTGCGGCAACTGCTCGCGGGCAAGGGCCCGCTGGAGCGGTTGACGCCGCGCGAGCGCGAGGTGCTGGGGCTGATGGCAGAGGGCCGTTCCAACGCCGCCGTCGCACGGCGCCTGGTGGTCACGGAGGCGGCCGTGGCCAAGCACATCGCCGGCATCCTCCTGAAACTGGACCTGCCTCCGGAAGCCCCCGACGACAACCGCCGCGTCCTGGCGGTCCTCACCTATCTGCGGGGGTGAGCACCTGCCTGCGGGGGGCACCTGTCTGCGGGGGTGAGCGGCGCACCCGGGGCGGCCGAGGGCGAGGCGGCGTTCCCCACCGCACCCTCTCGGTGCGTCACGGCCCCTCGGTGCGTCACGGCGTCGGGATGCCGGCGGGACGGGAGGGGCGGCCGAAGCGTACGGGGACGCCGGGTGAGTACAGGACGCTCACCGGGTCACCGAGCGGGCCCTCGATCCCGGCAGCCGCCACCAAGTCCTCGTCGCATTCGAGGAGTTCCGCCCGGTGCAGCGGCCAGCGGGGATGGGCGTTGGGCAGGTAGACCGAGCGCCCGAAGAAGGCGTTGTGCATGCCCCAGCGCGCGGTCAGGAAGTGCTCCAGCTCGGTCGGCTCTCCCAGGGGCTCGGCCCTGCGTACGGTGAGGCGGCTGTACGCGCCGCGGGGTCCGGGCCAGCGCCGTGAACTGGTGTAGGTGAGGGTGTCGCCCTCGGCCCGTACGGCCATACGGGACCACAGGTAGGGCAGCCGGAAGCCGGTCCTCGCCATCACGACGGGCACCAGCCGGGAGGCGTCCAGGGAGCGGAAGACGACCCCGCGCCGCCCGTGCGCGTCCACGGAGTACAGGCGCACATTCGTCTCGGGGAACGTGCCCAGGTACGGAACCCCGGGCAGCCCCAGCCATCCGACGCGGTACATACGGAAGGCCACGAGCCCGACGTACGTCATCCCGTGCAACGTGTCGGGCACGGCACCTCGCGGCAGCAGCCCGGCCACCGTTTCCGGCTCCACGGCCCAGTGGACGAAGGTGAGGTCCAGCCAGGACTGATGGAGCAGGGGGCGCGGGAAGGACACGGGCGGGTCCGTGGAGATGGGCTCGGGGGCGTTCGGATTGAGCGGGGCGGTCGACACCGCACCAGCATCGCAGAGGCACACACGTGCACTCGTCGAACCCGGCCCCGCCTCCGCATCAGCCCTCATCCGCCCACGTGCCGAAGCACCGAACCGCCCTCGTCCGCGTCACGCCGCGAAGCGCAGTGCCCCTCACTCGCGTCACTCGGCGAAGCGCAGCACCCGTTCCTTCGCCGTGTCGGGCATCAGCTCCACCACGGGCAGTACGTCTTCCCACAGGTCGCGCTTGACGATCTCGGCGATCATCGACCGGAGCTGCTCGTCGGGCAGTTCGCCGGCGATCTCGGCGACGCGGACGCGCGAAGGGTCGGGGAGCGCCGCGACCAGAGGCAGGAACTCCGCCCACAGACCCGTGGCGACGACGGCCGGTACGACCCCGGCGAGGACCTCGCCGTCCTCCAGCGAGGGCAGCGCGGCGACGGTGCGCAGTTGGCCGGGGGCATCCTCGTCGTCGTCCAGCAGCGCGACGAGGGGCAGCAGCGACTCCCACAGTCCGCCCTCGTGCACGGCCCGTACGAGCGAGTCGAGGTGCTCCGTCGACTGCGCAGCGGTGAGCGAGGCGATGCGGCGGCGGTGTTCGTCGTCGGCCATGGCGGCGACTGCCAGCGCCTCGGGCCACAGGTTCTCCGTTCCCGCCGTGGTGATCAGGCGCGCGAGCCGTTCGGCGCCGAGCAGGTCGAGGATGGGGCCGATACGTGCGGGCTCGTCGATGTAGAAGCCGGTACGCAGGACGGCGCTGCCCTCGATGAAGCCGAGGATGCGGGAGATGGCTTCGTCGCGCAGGTGCCCGACGAAGCGCCCCATGGTCAGGTGGTCGCCCCTCTCGGCGAGCGCGACGGCGATACGTACGACGAGATCGCCGTCCAGCCTGTCCACGATGCCGGGTATGCGCCGGGGGTCGAGATAGGCACAGGAGGAGGCCGTGAACGAGACGGGCAGCTTCTCGATGATCGCCGCCGCCCGCGCGGGTTCCAGTCGTCCGGCGACGGCCGCTGCCAGCCGGGGGCCCAGGGCCTTCTGGGAGATGGCCGCCGAGACGGCCGCCGGCACCAGCTTGGTCGCACCGGCGATCCTGTCGAGCATGTCGGGGGCGCCGTCGTGCAGAGCGGCCACGGTCTGCTGCCGGAAGCGGCGCAGGTCGTCGTGGGGCAGTGCGTGCAGGAAGGCGAGGCGCGTGGCGTCCTCGACGCCGAGCAGCGCGGCGATCTTCTCCGTCTCGGCACGGTTGCGGAGCGCGTCCATGGTCGGTCCCACCTTCCCGTCACTTGAAGAGGATCTTGCGAACGGGCCCGCGCGCCAGCGCGGGCACCAGCGTGAGCGCGGCCTCGGCGGCCTCCTCCAGGCCCTCGTTCTGCGCGGCACGCTCGGCGTTGAGCGCGTCGGCCAGCAGCGCGGTCTGTTCGGGCGCGAGCGTCCCGAAGCTCACGGGCTGCGGGCCGCCGAGCGCTTCACGAAGCGGGTCGGCGCTCCCGGCCGCGCTTCCGGCCGCGTTCCCGGCCGGGCTTGCGCCGGGCGACGGGTCACGGCGCGGGTCGGGTGCTGCGTTGCTCATGTGCCCTCCCGGTTCGGTTCGGTGCTGTCGGACACGGGGAGGGTCCCGCTGCTTTGAATTTAAGTCAATAACTCGCGTCAGTAAGGAGGTTGGGGCCTCAAGGGACCCGTGGGCCGCGAAGAACGTTCACCGCCGAGAACGAGCTTTCACCGCTGAGAGCGAGCCTTCAGCGCCGCGGCGAGCGGCGGCAACGGGCCCGGTCGCCCCCGCCGCCCCATGACAGCGGGCCCGGCACCGGGCACAATCCGGCGCATGCCCGAGACACCGCCGATACCGGCACGCCTGACCGTCGTCACCCTCGGCGCCCGTGACCTGCCGAGGCTGCGCGCGTTCTATCTCGCCCTGGGCTGGCCCGAGTTGCCTGCGAGCGACGACGGTTGGGCCGCCTTCCCGCTGGGCGGCGCGATGCTCGCCCTCTACCCCCTGGACGAACTGGCCCGGGAGGCCGCGCCCGGGGCCCCACCGCCGGCGGGCTGGTCCGGCGTCACCCTCGCCTGCAACGTCGAGACCGCCGCACAGGTGGACGCCGCCTACACCGCGGCGCTGGCCGCCGGCGCCACCTCCGTCGAGGCACCGAAGGACCGCGAGTGGGGCGGCCGTTCCGCCTACCTCACCGACCCGGAAGGCAACCGCTGGGAGTTCGCCTGGGCCCGCAACGCGGTCTTCGACGCGCGCGGCGCCGTCACGTCACTGGGGTAGGGACCGCCAACCGCACTCGGCCGAGCGGCCCTGTGGCTACTCCCCGCCACCGTCGCCGCCGTCACCGCCGCCGCCATCCCCGCCCCGGCTTCTGGAGGGCACACTCATGCGGAGCACGGTGCTGGTGTCCCTCATGTCTTCGGGGAGGGCCGCCACCGCTCCGACTCCCCGGGCACGGTCGAGCCGTTGGCGCATGCTCAGGGTCAGCTTCAGGTCCAGTTCTGCGCGCTCCAGGAGGTCCAGCAGGAGCAGCGTGTGCTCGTCCAGGGGAATCAGTCCGCTGTTGACGGCCCGTAGGCGGCTGAGCAGCGCGTCGCGCAGGGCGGCATCCGGGTAGTGGCGTTGTCTGGTCACGCGACCGCCAGGAACGTGCCGCAGCACACCGCGTTCACTCAGAACGTCCCTGTGCAGGAAGACCCCTTCACGGCTGCGCAGCTGGAGCCACTCGTGCACGCGTATCGCCCCGCCGTCGGGCGCCGCGTGAAGCTCCAGCTTCTCCAGAAGACGATCGGCCCAGTCGAGGCCGGTGGGAGCGGTGTCCAGCAGGCGGATCTCGCCTGGCTCGGAGTAGACCTCGAAGCCGAGCACCCTCCTCTTCTTCCGGGGAACGACCCGCAGCCTGCGGCGCAACGCCAGCTCGCCGAGTTCAGCAGCCGCGCAGCCGGCCGCGGTCTGGGACAGGTCGTGAACTTCCCCTGAGTCCAGGTGGGAAAGGAGCACGAAGGCTTCGGGCAATGTGACCTGCGGCGGGGGAGCGGACATGGGCACACCCTGCCCCACACCGTCCCGGCCCCGCCATCTCCCCAGGGCGCGCACCACCGGGAGGGACCCGGCCCGGGGGGCGACCGGAACCGGGCGTGCGTCCTGTCACGTCTGACGTGGTGTCACGTGCCGCGTGGATGTGTGTCGCATGGGTGTGTGTCGCGCGGGGCGCACGCCGAAAGGGACAGGGGGCAGGGGAACGTATGGGCCGCGAGGCGTTGACCGAGGACGATCCGCAGAGCATCGGCTCCTACTGGCTGGCCGCGCGGCTCGGGGCCGGCGGGCAGGGGATCGTCTACGAGGCGTACGACGAGGCCGGAACGCGGTGTGCGGTGAAGGTGCTGCGCGCTGAGGTGGCGGCGCAGAGCCACACCCGGCAGCGGTTCGCCAAGGAGTCGACGGCGGCCGAACGCGTGGCCTCGTTCTGCACGGCGAAGGTGCTGGACTCCGACCCGGAGGCCGATCCCCCTTACATGGTGAGCGAGTTCGTCAACGGCCCTGACCTGGGCGTTGCCGTGGGCTCCTCGGGCCCCCTGGAAGACGACGCGCTGCTGCGGCTGACCACGGGGGTCGCCACCGCGCTCACCGCCATCCACGGCGCTGGCGTGGTGCACCGGGACCTGAAGCCGGCGAACGTGCTGCTCGGCCCCGACGGCCCCCGCGTCATCGACTTCGGTATCGCCCGCACCCACGACATGTCGCTCACGGCGACGGGCAAGATGATGGGCACGCCCGCCTACATGGCGCCGGAAGTGCTCAAGGGCGCGCGTGCCGACGACCGCGCCGACGTGTTCGCGTGGGGCGCCGTCGCACTGTTCGCCGCGACCGGGCGCGCCCCGTTCGACGGCGAGAACCTCGGCGAGATCGTCGTCCGGGTCACCGAGCACCACCCCGATCTCGCCCCGCTGCCCGCGCAGTTGCGCCCCCTGGTGACGGCGGCGCTGGCCAAGGACCCGGCCGAGCGCCCCGGCTCGGCCGACCTGCTGCTCGGCCTGCTGCGGGCCGACATCTCGGCGCCCACCCCGGCGCGGGCCGGAACGCCTGAACTCCTCCTGGCGGGTGCACGTTCGGCCGCCGAGGTGCAGGCGCCCGCCGGGCACCCCGGGGCTGTGCCGGAGCTGGGCACGCTGGCAGAGTCCGCATACGGCCAACTGGGCCCGGCAGCAAGGGCGTTCACGCAGGAGGCGCTGCTGCGGCTGGTGGTGCCCGGCGACGCGCCGGACGGCTCGCAGGACACGGTGCGCACGGCGGCACGGGACGAACTCCTGCTGGGCCGCCCCCTCGACGAACGCCCCGCGGCGCACACCGCGCTGGACGCGCTGGTGTCGTCGGGGGTCCTGCTGAGCGAGGGGCACACGATCCGCCCCGCGGGCGCCGGGCTGCTGCGGGCCTGGCCCCGGCTGCGCGGCTGGGTGGACGAGCACCGCGCGGCGCTGCGCGTGCTGCACAGGACGCGCGCCGCCGCCCACGCGTGGGAGCGGGGTGGGCGCGACCGGGAAGACCTGCCGCGCGGCGACGCGCTGCGCTCCGCGCTCGACTGGGCGGGGGCCGCGCCCGCCGCGGCCCGCCCCAACCTGCTGGAGCGCGAGTACCTCGAAGCGGGCCGCGCCGGCCTCGCCCGTACGGTACGGCGCCGCCGCAGGCTGCGCGGCGGCATCGCCGTACTGGTCGCGGCGGCGCTGACGGCGGGCACCGTCGCCTGGCAGCTCCAGCGCAGCAACGACGAGCAGGAGGCCGAAGCGGCGTCCCGCGACGTGGCGACGGCCGCCGAGAGCATGCGCTCGTCGGACCCGAAGACGGCCAAACTGCTGAGTGTCGCCGCCTGGCGCCTCTCCCCCACCCGCGAGGCCCGCGGGGCGCTGTACGGGGCGTCGTGGCAGCCGGAGAGCGACATCTTCACGGACCCCGTGCCCGACCTGTTCACCACCTCGCTGAGCGACGACGGCACCACCCTGGTCGGCTTCAGCGAGGACGAGCCGGTGGACAGTCGCCGCAGTGGTGACGGTGGCCGCACCTACCGCTGGGACCTGCGGACGGGCAAGGCCCTGCCGACGTCGAAGCGGTCCCCCGGCATCCCGACGGGCCTGGAGGACGGCACGCCCGTCATCTCGCCGAACGGACGTTACGCCGCGTACTCCGACCTCCAGAACCCCTACGGAGCCACCGTGCGGGAGCTGAGGACGGGCCGGAAGCTGACGGAGCGGGCTCCCGGCCTGCCCCTCGCGCTCTCGGAGGACGGCCGGTACTTCCTGGGAAGCACCGGCGAGGAACTGCACGTGTACGACACCCGGAAGCAGACGACGGCGCTGCGCGTGCCGTTCGTGGACGGACCCACCGCGTTCTCCGCCGACGGAAGCGTGCTTGCGGTGTGCGACGAGCACAAAGCGCCGACCCTGTACCGGCCGCGGAGCGGAGAGAAGCGCGCCGTGAAGGGCGGCGAAAAGTGCAAGGTGGACGCCGGGCCGGCCGGAGACCCCCAGAGTCTCGTCAGCCTGGACCTGAGCCCGGACGGCACACGGCTGGTGCAGGACGGCACCGACCTGATGCAGTGGCACACCGCGACGGGGCGGGTTCTGGGGGGAGGCAGAGCGCAGGGGCCGGGCGGCAAAGACCCCGTGCCCCGCAGCGACGCGAGGGCCCACATTGTCGACGAGAACGAGGACAGCGTGTTCTACGGCTCCGACAGCCGTACTCTCGTGCACGCCTTCGACAACGCCGTCTTCGTCACCGACCGGTCCACGCCGGACCAGCCGCTGCTACGGGCCACCGTCTCCGGGGCACTGGACGGTGCGGCCTTCGACTCCGCGCACCGGCAGTTGCGGACGTCGAGTGGCAAGGTACGCAGCTTCCCGCTCCCCTCCCGGCTCCGGGGGTCCAGTCTCAAGGGCATCTTCAGTCCCGACGCACGCACACTGCTGTCGGGCGAGAGGGAAGCGGAGACCGACGGCTCGGACGACGTCAACTCGCGGGCGTGGGACGTACGACGGGAGCGGCGCCGCGCGCAGCCCACCTTGCGTGAGCAGCCGGCCACCAGCAGCACCGATGACCGGCCCTGGCGTGGCCGCTCGGTCGCCTTCCGGCCCGACGGACGCGAGGTGAGCTACTACACCGGCGAGCGGATGGTGCGCCAGGACGTGCGTACGGGCAAGGTGACCAGGCTGCCCAAGAGCCCCTCCTCGCGGGGAGAAGTGACCTCGCTCGCTTACGGGCCCGGGGGCCGCGTCCTCGCCGTTGGCCGTACGGGGCCGGAGCCGGGCTCCGTCGAGATCCGGCGCGAGGGCCGCGACACACCGCGCGTCCTCAAGGGCGTGGGTGGGAGCAGCCTGGCCGTCGGCGGCACGGAGGGGCACGAGGTGCTGGTGACGTCCTCCGGACAGTTCAGGGACCTGCGGTCAGGAGAGAAGCGCACCGGGATCTTCGGCCAAACCGGCGTCGAGGACGTCGAGTTCAGCCCGGACGGGAAGACGCTGGCCGTCAGCCAGGAGGACGGCTGGATCTCCCTGTGGAACGGCGACGCCACCCGGCGCCTGGGCAGCATGCCCTCCGACGCCGCCGAGCAGCAGGCGGAGCAGGAGTCCGTCGACGGGCTGCGGTTCGCGCCCGACGGCCGCACCCTGGCGGCGCGCGTCGGTGAGGAGCGGTTCCAGATGTTCGACGTGCCGGACCGGAAGCCCCTGGGCACGGCACACCCCGGCCTCGGGAGCACGCTGGTGGATCTCGCCTTCGACAGGAACGGCAGGCTGCGCGCGTCCTCGCAGAGCGTCCGCCTCGCCACGGCCGACCTCGACCCCGACCGGCTCGCCCGCAGCATCTGCGACAGCACCGGAGGCGGGCTGACCCGCGCGCAGTGGAAGCAGAACGTGCCGGATGTCCCCTACCGCGAGGTGTGCGACTGAAGCGAGCCCGCCCGTGCCCCCACCGCGTCCCCGACCGTTGGCCCATCCTCCAAGCGGACCTGGCACTTGCTATAGCGGATTGCAGATGCGAGGCGTAGGCGCATATGTTGGCGCACATGCAGTCGTACACAATCGGGCAGGCGGCGCGCCTGCTGGGGGTCAGTCCCGACACGGCGCGGCGCTGGGCCGACGCCGGGCGCGTGGCGACCCACCGCGACGAGAGCGGGCGGCGCCTGATCGACGGGCGTGACCTGGCCGCGTTCTCGATCGAGATCGGCCAGGGCGGCGGCGCCGACGAGAACGGTGAGGCCGAGGCGTCCTACACCTCCGCCCGCAACGCGTTCCCCGGCATCGTCACCGCCGTCAAGCTCGGCGATGTCGCCGCCCAGGTGGAGATCCAGGCGGGCCCGCACCGGCTGGTCTCGCTGCTGACCCGGGAGGCCGTCGAGGAGCTGGGCCTTGAGGTCGGCGTACGGGCCACGGCACGCGTGAAGTCGACCAGCGTGCACATCGACTGCCCCTGAACCTCTCCGCCGCGCACCTCTTCGTCCCTCGCCCCGCTGTTCGCCGCCGCACCCTCCGCTTCCCCTCTGGAGTGCCACCCTCATGCCCACACCGCCCGCACGCCGCCGTGCCACCACCGTGCTCGCCGCCGTCGCCGCCGTCGCCGTCCTCGCGTCGCTCTCCGCCTGCGGCAGCGGCGGGCAGTCCGGGGACGAGTCGGGGGGCAAGAGCGGCGGCAAGACCGAGCTGACCGTGCTCGGGGCTGCCTCACTCACCGATGTGTTCAAGGCGGCGGGCAAGGCGTACGAGGAGGAGCACCCGGACACAAAGGTGTCCTTCTCCTTCGCCGGTTCGCAGGAACTGGCCGCGCAGGTCAAACAGGGAGCGCCCGCGGACGCGCTGGTCACGGCCGACACCAGGACGATGGACGGGCTGCGCTCCGAGACCGGCAAGCCCACCGTGATCGCCAAGAACCGGCTGGTCATCGCCACGGGTGAGGGCAACCCGAAGAAGGTCAAGGCGCTCAAGGACCTCACGGACAGCAAGCTCAAGGTCGTGCTCGCCGCATCCGAGGTGCCGGTCGGCCGCTACAGCAAGCAGGTGCTGGACAAGCAGAAGCTCGACGTGAAGCCCGTCTCGCAGGAGACCAACGTCCGCGCCGTGCTCAGCAAGGTCGAACTGGGCGAGGCCGACGCGGGCATCGTCTACAAGACGGACGCCGCCACCGCCACGGGCAAGGTCGACGCCGTCGAGGTCCCCGACAGCCAGAACGCACTCGCCGACTACCCGGCGGCCACCCTCAAGGGTTCGGAACACCAGAAGGCGGCGGCGAAGTTCGTGAAGTGGCTCAGCACACCCAAGGCCCAGAAGTACCTGCGCGACGCGGGCTTCCAGAAGCCGTGACGGCTCCCGCCGAGGGTCCCGTGAAACGCGGCACGGCTCCCGCCGAAAGCTCTGGCCCTGGCCCTGGCCCCGAGGAACGAAGGAAGCCGACAGCCCTGTGAGCCCCCTCGCCCCCGGTTCGCGTACGCGCCGCACGCGCGCGCCGCGAACTCCCGGTGCCCGTACGCCCGTTGCGCTGGCGGTGCCCGGGCTGCTGGCGGTCGCGTTCCTGCTGATGCCGCTCGCCGGCATCCTCGCGCGCACCTCGTGGGGCGAGCTGGGCGAGCATCTGACCAGCGACGGCGTCACCGGCGCGCTACGGCTCTCGCTGCTGGTCTCCTTCTGGGCGCTGGGCCTCTCCCTCCTGCTGGGCGTACCGCTGGCCTGGCTGCTGGCCCGCGTCCAGTTCCCCGGCAAAGCCCTGGTGCGCTCCCTCGTACTGCTGCCGATGGTGCTGCCGCCCACGGTGGGAGGCGTGGCGCTGCTGCTCGGCTTCGGCAGGCGTGGGCTGCTGGGGCCGTGGCTTGAGGACACGTTCGGGGTCGTGCTGCCCTTCCACACCTCGGGCGCCGTCGTGGCGGCGACGTTCGTGGCGATGCCGTTCCTCGTCATCAGCCTGGAGGGCACACTCGCCGGGCTGCGCCCCTCCTACGAGGAGACGGCGGCCTCGCTCGGCGCACGGCCCTTCCGCGTGTTCCTCACGGTCACCCTCCCCATGGTGGCGCCAGGGCTCGCGGCCGGTGCGGCGCTCACCTGGGCGCGCGCGCTGGGCGAGTTCGGCGCCACCATGACCTTCGCGGGGAACCTTCCCGGCACCACACAGACCCTCCCCCTCCAGGTGTATCTGCTCCTCCAGGAGCAGCCAGAGGCGGCGACCTCCGTTTCCCTGCTGCTGCTCGCCATCGCCATGGCCGTACTCGTCGCGCTGCGCGGGCGGTGGGCGGGCGGCGCGACGACGGGCCGCGTACGGACGTCACGGCGCCGGACCGGGAAGCGGGACGCGCAGACCGAGAAACGGGACGCGCAGGAAGCGCACCCCGTACCCGCCCCGCACCCCGTACCAGCGAGCGCACCCGTGGCCGCGCACCTGTCCGCGCCCGGTGACCTGCGGGAAACGGGGCCCGACTCCGCCCCCGAACCCGGCCTCGACCGACCGGCCCCGAGCTGGCCCCTGCACGCAGACGTGACCGGCTTCACCGACCTCACCCTGGACGCCGAACCGGGCACCACGGTCGCCGTCGTCGGCCCCAACGGCGCCGGCAAGACCACCCTGTTGCGGGCCCTTCTCGGCCTCACCCCGCGTGCCAGCGCCGCACTCACGCTGGGCGGCACCGACGTGTCCGGGTTCGCGCCGCACCGGCGCGGCGTGGCGTGGGTGCCGCAGGACGGCGCGCTCTTCCCGCACCTGAGCGCGCTCGGCAACACCGCGTACGGGCTGCGTGCCCAGCACGTACCCCGTGCCGAGCGCAGGCGCGAGGCGCAGGCGTGGCTGGACCGGCTCGGGGTCGGGCACCTGGCGCACCGCAAACCCGCGCAGCTCTCCGGCGGGCAGGCCCAACGGGTCGCGCTCGCAAGGGCGTTGGCGGCGCGGCCCCGCCTCCTCCTGCTGGACGAACCACTCGCGGCGCTCGACCAGACGACACGCGCCCACGTACGGCACACACTCCGCCGCCACCTCGAAGGGTTCGGCGGCGTCTGCCTGATCGTCACCCACGACCCGGTGGAGGCGGTCTCGCTGGCTGACCGCGTCCTCGTGCTGGAAGAGGGCCGCGCCGTGCAGGACGCGCCCCCTTCCGAGGTCACCCGCCACCCGCGTTCGCCCTGGGTGGCCCGCATGCTCGGCCGTAACGCACTCGCCGGTACGGCGGCGCCCGACGGCACCCTCACACTGACCGACGGCGGACGCCTGGTCGTCGCCGACCCCGTGGACGAGGGCACGCGCGCCCTCGCCGTCATCCCGCCCGAGGCGGTGGCACTCCACCGCGAGCGCCCCGAGGGCAGCCCCCGCAACGTCTGGCCCGGCACAGTCCGCGAGATCACCGCCGTCGGCAGCCGCCTGCGGGTGCTGGTGACCTCGGAGGAGAGCCCCGACCTGGTCGCCGAGATCACGACGAACGCCGCCACCGAGCTACGGCTCAGCGACGGCGCTTCCGTCTACACCAGCATCAAGGCCACGGAGATCACGCTCGTGGAGACCTGACCCGGGACCGGACCGACCGGGACCTGACTACCCCGACCGGCCGGGGCCGGGGCCGAGGCCGGGCGACTCCTCACCACACGCGCTGCACGGCCTGCCCGGTCCGCGTTCTGAAGGTGCTGCGGTCGACAGTTATGGTCCCGGACACCTTGTCGTGCCAGCACTGGCGGTACGGCTTGTCCCAGAGGCACCATGCCTGGTTGAGGAAGCCGGCGACCGGCACGAACGACACCGCCAGATGGAACAGTTCGCGCCACGCGGCCCGCCAGAAGCCGACCCGCTTCCCGTTCCGCAGCCGTACGACCCGCAGTCCCACGAGTGCCTTGCCTATCGTGCTTTCGAACCGCATCAGCGCGAACGGGAACAGCAGCACCCACAGCACCGCCACCCCGGACACCACAGCGGTCCCCGACGCCGTGCTCCACTCGTCGCCGATCTGCGGCAGTCCCAACTGCACGATGAACGCGACCCCCGCGAAAAACAGCATCAGATCCACGGCCCGCGCCACGAACCGCTGAGCCCGGCTCGCCAGCACTATGGTCGCCCCAGCGCTCGGCGGCGGCGCCACCCCCGCTCCACCGTCACCGAACCCCGCAGCAGCGGCTCCACCCTGAGCGCCGTAGGACTGCAATGTCACCAAACTCCCCGATATCAACTCTCCATGGACCGCTTCACCGCGCCACGGCAGCCCAGTATGACCCCCACGCCTCCGGCGCCTCGGAGCGCGGTGACGGTCTCCGGTGGAGCGCGGTGACGGTCTCCGGTGGAGCGCGGTGACGGTCTCGGACGGCCGGGCGCTCAGAACTCCGGTTCCACACCCGCCAGTTCGCGGGAAGCTTCCCACAGCCCGGCCGCGACATCGGTGTCGGTCAGGTGCTTCCAGAGGGGTGCGTTACGGGGCCGCCCGCGCAGTTCGAACATCCGGGGGCCCCACATCTGCCCGCCCCGCACCTCCGGGTCGAGCAGGGCCCGGACGGCGGGCCAGGCACCCGCCTCCTTGCCCTGGACGAACAGTCCGAGCGGCAGCGCCCGCAGCCGCTCGCCCGTCGTACGGACATGAACCGGCGGGCGCGACGGGGTCAGCCCGTCGAGGGCTCCGCCCGGGTGGGCGATCACGCTCAACGCCGTACTGCCCGCTGCGCGCAGGCGGCGGTCCAGTTCGAGCGCGAAGAGAATCTGCGCCAGTTTGGAGCGCCCGTAGGTGCGCTCGGGGTCGTAGTCGCGGACGTTCTGGAGGTCGTCCAGGTCCAGGCGTTCGGACTTGGCGGCGAAGCTGCCCGTGGTGACGATCCGCGCGCTGCCCGCCGCCTCCAGCAGGGGCGCCAGCCAGGCGGTCAGTGCGAAGTGCCCCAGGTGGTTGACGCCGAACATCAGCTCGTGCCCGTCCTTCGTCTCCTGCCGCGGCGGGTGGTCCAGCGCGACACCCGCGTTGTGCACGACCCCGTCGAGGCGGTCGAGACCCAGCGCGTCGACGGACGCCTTGAGCGAGCCGAGTTCGGCCAGGTCCAGGCGCAGATGGCGCACCGCGGCCCCGGGCACCCGCGCCCTGATCGAGGCGAGCGCCGCCTCGGCCTTCACCGCGTCCCTGCTGCCGAGCACGACGGTGGCGCCCGTACCGGCCAGCTGTTCGGCCACGAAGTACCCGATGCCCGCGTTCCCACCCGTGACCAGGAACGTACGTCCTCCGGCAGCGGGCAAGCGGTGAACATCCCACGACCGGACACGGGCTACGGACGACATCGCGCTCTCCTCGCACTCTCACTGGCAGGCGTCCCGCCGCTTCCAGCCCCGGCGGCACCCCAAGGACCCGGCGGACCCGACGGAGACCCGACGCACCCAATGGACCCGGCGGGCCCACAGCCCCACACTCCCCCACGCCCACCGACAATCCGCCGACAGCCGCACCCGTGCCCGTCCCGTGCCCACCTACAGCTCCCCGACAGACCTCGTGCCAGGCGCCGGGGGTCACACCCCGCCCACACCGCCACCCCGTCGCACCGAGACCTCCGCCCACACCGCTTTCAACGGCGCCGCACCCTCCAGCACGCCCCACCGCGTACTCAGCGCCTCGACGATCAGCAGCCCGCGCCCCGACTCCGCCTCGTCCGAAGGCGCCGCCGCCGAGGCCGGAGGCCGCGAGTCCGCACGGGTGTCGGTCACCTCGACGCGCACCAGCTCCGCACCCTCCAGCGCCATCCGCACCTCGAAGTCCCGCCCCGGCACCCTGCCGTGCAGCACCGCGTTGGACGCCAGTTCCGCGACGATCGCCGCCACGTCCTCGGACACGGGGCTGCCGTACGGATGGCCCCACTCGTCGAGCTGGTGCAGCACGAGCAGCCGCGCCAGCCGTGCGCCCCGCCGGGTGGCGGAGAAGCGCTGGCAGAACACACGTACGGTAATCGGCATCTGGGCCTGTGAGGTGGCGTGCATACGTACACGGTGGCGGCCCCGCAAGCCGCGTGACCAGCAACTCCGTTGGTACGCGGCGCCGCGTACCAGTTCCGGCCGTAGACAGTACGCCCAACATCCAGTAACCCTGGGTGAGTTCCCATGGGCGTGGGACTGATGCGACACCGGAGGTGCCGGTATATGACCGACTACGACGAGCGTTGGGGCTCCGGCGAGCCCGAATCCTCCGACAGCCTGCGCGAGTTCGGCTCGATCGTCCAGTCCTTCCGCGAACACCGCGGCTTCACCCAGGAGCAGGCGGCCCCCCTCATCGGGTACTCACCCCACACGCTCCGCTCCGTGGAACAGGGCCGCCGCTTCCCACCCCACGACTTCCCCCGCCGGGCCGACGCCACATTCATGGCCTTCAACACCATCATCAAGGCCGCCCGCTACCTATCCCGCAACCCGGGCCTGGCGGCCTGGTTCCGCATGTGGGCCAGGATGGAGAGGGAGGCGATCAGCCTGTGCACGTACGAGTGCCGGATCGTTCCCGGGCTCTTGCAGACCGAGGCGTACATGAGGGCGTCATTCCAGAGCAGTGTGCCGCCCCAGTCCGACGCCCGAGTCGAAGCGCAGATCGCAACGCGCCTCGACCGACAGCGCATGCTGCGGGAACGTCAAGAGACAGCGTTCAGCTTCATCGTCGAAGAAGCGCTCTTCCTCAGGAGGACTGGTGGGGCAGACGTCACACGGGAATTGATCGAATCGGTGCTGGACTTGATGAACCTGCGCAACATCGACGTCCAGGTCATGCCTCTGGTTCGTGAGAACCACAGTGGCCTAGATGGCCCGCTCCAACTGCTGGAGACGCCCGACAGTGTCTGGTACGCCTACTGCGAGGGCCAACGAGGAGGCTTCCTCGTCTCTGACGCGAAAGAGGTCAGTGTGCTCCAACTGCGCTATGCCAGGATGCGATCACAGGCTCTCACCCCCGAGGACACCGTGAGCCTGCTGACTCAGATGCGAGGAGCGCTATGAGCACCAGAGGTCTGAACTGGTTCAAGTCCAGCTACAGCGGCACCGACGGCGACAGCTGCCTCGAAGTAGCCCTCACCTGGCACAAGTCCAGCCACAGCGGCGGGGACGGCGACAGTTGCGTCGAGGTCGCCGAGTGCCCCGAGGCGATCCACGTCCGCGACTCCAAGGACACCACCCTCCCCCACCTCACCCTGACACCCCACACCTGGGCCGCGTTCACGACGTACGCCCGCTCGCAGGCGTAAGGACTCAAGGACACGAGGGCATAAGGATTCAAGGGCACAAGGTGAACGAACGGGTCCCGGGCCGTGCGGTCCGGGGCCCGTTCCGTGCTCAACGGGGCTCGTGGAAGGTGACTTCGGGGTTGGACGGCGTCGGCCGGTCGAGCACAGGGCGGGCGCTGCCTCGTAGGGCGTGGTCGAAGAAGGCGGCGACGTAGGTGGTGGTGATCTCTCCGGAGCGTTTGCCGGAGAGGGGGGCCGAGGGGTCGGTCTGGCCGAGTTGGCCGGCGAGTACGGGCAGGTCGGTGAAGGTGAAGTGGCCGGAATCGGCCACGGTGAGCCAGCGCTTCCAACCGTTCAGGCGCCGCCAGTCGCGTTCCCAGGTGGTGTCCTCGCCGCCGGGCGAGTGCCCCTTCTGGGTGCCGAGCATCAGGAACGGACGCCCGTTCAGGCCCTTGCGCGGTACGGGCGCGAAAAAGGTGCCGTCCAGGTTGGCGCCCGCGCGCACGCGCGGATCGGTGGCCATGGCGCGTGCGGCGGTGTTCCCGCCCAGCGAGTGGCCCGCGGCACCGACCCGCTTGGGGTCGATCATCGACGCGTGCTTCCAGACGGAGGGGCCGCGGCCCAGCAACCCGTCGAGAACGAAGGAGACATCGGCGGCCCGGTTCGTCGCGGCCTTGGCCAGCACCTTCTTCTCCGCCTTGTCCGTCGGGGCGCTCTCGACGGTCTCGCAGGCGACGCAGGTCAGGGTGCGTCCGCCGGGGAAACTGGTGCCGAAGGTTTCGTACGCGTGGTCCAGCAGGGCAACGACGTAGCCGCGCGAGGCCAGTTCCTCGGAGAGCAGGCTGAGGGTGGCACGCGAGGCCGTGAACCCGGGCGAGAGGACGACCAGCGGGTGCTTCCCGGCCACCGGCCGCGCCCCGGCGCGGGCGTGCGTACGGGTATCGGCGAGCTGCCCCGCGCCGACGCGGCCCCCCAACTTCTGGCCCTCGATCAGCAGCTTCGCCTCCGCATGGGTCATGTAGCGGGTGGGACGGCCGCCGCCCGCACGCGCGGGGTAGTAGAGCGAGAGCATCAGCTCCCGTCCCGCCGCCTTGGGCACCCATATGTCGCGGCGTTCCCTGTCCACGAGGTGCCGTGTGTCCCTCCCGACGGCGTACGGCCCGGACAGGTCCGGGATGGCGAGCCGCTGACCGGCGCCCGTTCGCGGGGACTCGGCGCCGTCCCTCTCCTGAGAGGCGGACGGCTCCTCACCGTTCGCCACGTACGCCCCGACCAGGGACAGGGGCAGGACCACCCCGAGGACAACCGCTGCTGCGCTACGACGAGTTCGGATCATGGAACGAACCTAGAGAGCGGCGCCCGCCCCACCACACCGACGAAAGTCATCCGCCGGCATCACTTTCCGGGTGGACGGAACGGATGAACCGGCCGGACACCAACCAATCGGTCCTCAATCGGCCCTCAATCGGCCCCCAACCGGTCACCTCCCGACCGGCTGCCCGACCGGCCACCCCGGCCGGCGGTCACGGCAGCTCACGGCGGACGGACCCCAGCAGCGCCCACCCCGCGACACCGGTCACCGCGACGAACCCGGACGCGGCCAGCAGGGCGAGGTGCAGGCCCGGTACGAAGCCGGATACCGGTCCGGCGAGGAAGACCCCGAACGCGGCGACGCCGAGCGCTCCGCCCGTCTGGCGGCTGGTGTTGAGGACGGCGGCGGCCGTGCCGGCGCGCTCGGGTGGGGTGTGGTCGAGGAGGAGCGTGGTGAGCGCGGGAACGACGGTGGCGCCCGCGACGCCTACGGGGATCATCAGGAGCGCGACGGCCGGTGCCGGGGTGTGCGCGCCGGTCAGGGTGAGGCCCAACAGGCCGGTCGCCAGGACGAGTTGCCCCGCGGTGATGACGGCGCGCGGGCCGTAACGGGCGGTCAGGCGCGGGGAGAGAAGGTTGAGCGCGGCGGTCGAGAGCGCCATGGGCACGAACATCGTTCCCGCCGACAGCGCCGACTGTCCGCGCGCCTGCTGGAAGAAGAGACCGAGCGCGAAGACGGCACCGTAGAACCCGGCGTTGGCCGCGAAGCCGACGACGACCGGCATCGAGACGGCGCGCAGCCGGAAGAGGTCAAGCGGCACCATCGGATCGGACCGCCGTGCCTCCACCACCACGAAGACGGCCCCCGCGACGAACGCCAGCGCGACGGCCCCCAGCACCACCCCGCTCCCGTAACCGGCGTGGCCGCCCTCGATGACGGCGTACGTCAGTCCGCCGAGGCCCACGACTGCGGCGCACTGGCCCGGCAGGTCGAAGGAGGCGGCGCGGCGCGGCGAGCGTCCCGTACGCAGGACGAGCAGCGCGAACGCGAGGCCACAGACGGGAACGTTGACGAAGAAGACCGCCCGCCAGTCCCACACCGTGATCAGCGCACCCCCGAGCACGGGCCCCGCCGCCATGGCGACGGCGCCACCGGCCGTCCACAGCGCGATGGCACGCGCGCGCCGCGCGGCATCGTCGTAGGTCTGCCGTATCAGCGCCAGCGAGGCGGGCATCATCGCTGCGGCGGCCACACCCTGCGCGATCCGCGCCGCGATCAACGCGCCCAGCGTGGGTGCGAACCCGCAGGCGAGGGACGCGAGCGTGAAGAGCACGAGGCCCGAGCCGTACGCGCGTTTCGCCCCGAAACGGTCGGAGAGGGCGCCTGCGGACAGCATGAGCGCCGCGAAGAAGAGCGTGTAGCTGTCGACGACCCACTGGAGCCCGGACATCCCGGCGCCGAGCCCGGCACGCACGGCGGGGAGCGAGACGTTCACGGCGGAGACGTCGATGGTGATGACGCAGAACCCGAGCAGCCCCGCGACCAGCACGGCACCCTGCCTGGCCGGCGGCACACCCCGCTTCGGCGGTGCGGCCCGGCTCGGCGGTGCGGCCCGCTTCGGCGGTGCGGCCCGCACTGGTGACCCGGGCGCCTCCGGCGGTCCCGGTGCCTCCGGCGGTCCCGGTGCCTCCGGTGTGCCACCGGGAATCTCGGTGCCGGCTGGGGCACCGGGGCCGTCTGCGACAGCGGCACCAGCTACGACATCGGCACCAGCAGGTGGCCGGGAGGGGGAGATCGACATGCCCTCACCCTCGCCCGCGCCCCCGTCCCCCCGGCAGACCGCACCCTTCGGGGGAGCGCGGTGCCAGGCCCTGTCAGGGCCCCCCACATGGTGCTCGTGTGACGCACTGGTTGCGACAATGGCCGGATGAGCGAGGGTACGGAACTGGGCCGCTTCCTCAGGGCCCGGCGCGGGCATGTGCGGCCGGAGGATGTGGGGCTTCCGGCCGGTACGGGGATACGCCGCACTCCGGGCCTGCGCCGTGAGGAGCTGGCGACGCTCGCCGGGGTCAGCGTCGACTACTACACGCGGCTGGAGCGTGGCCGCGAATCACGGCCGAGCCCCGAGGTGGTGGAGGCACTGGGCCGGGCGCTGCGGCTGCGCGGTGACGCGCTCCAGCGGCTGCGCGACCTGGCAGCCCTCGCGGCGCACAACGGCGGCGCCGCACGGCCGGTCGACCGTGCGGTCAGGCCCTCGGTGCTCCAGCTCCTGGAGGCGCTGCGCCCGGCGCCCGCGTACGTCGTCAGCCGTACGAACGACCTCCTGGCGGCCAACAGCCCCGGGCTGCGCCTGCTCCCCGGCATCGAGGAGTGGCCGGCGCCCCGCCGGAACATCACCCGGTACATGTTCCTCCACCCCCAGGGCCGGAAGCTCTTCAAGGACTGGGAGACGCGGGTGGCGCACAGCGTCGCGCACCTGCGCGCGGCGGCGGGGGCCGACCCCGACCAGCCCGAACTGGCCGCTCTTGTAGGCGAGTTGACGAGGAAGAGCCCGGTGTTCGCACGCGTATGGGAGCGTTACGAGGTCCAGACGCGGGGCGGCGGAGTCAAGCACTACCTGCACCCGCACGTCGGTGAGATGACCCTCTCCTACGAGGTCATGGCACTCTCCCGCACGGACGGCCAACGCCTCGTCGCCCACCAGGCAACCCCCGGCACCCCTGACCACGACGCGATGCTCCTCCTGGACATGGCACACCCGACACCGACACCGGCGCTCGACGGGTGAGGGCTCCTGTGACCTGCGCCCCGCGAAGGCCGGCCACAAGAGCGGCAAATCGTGTCGCGGTGCCGCGAGGCGGGCTGGCAGACTCCGCCGCGTGGAGACATCCGAGTACATCGAAGCCCTGCGCCGCGAGGGAAACCTCTTCGCCGACGCCGTCGAACGTACCGACCCCGCAGCGCCGGTTCCCTCGTGCCCTGACTGGCAGGTGCGCGATCTGGCCGCGCACCTGGGCAGCATGCAGCGCTGGGCCAGGGCCAACATGGCCGAGCGCAGACAGAAGATAGAACGGCCCGAAGGCGCACCGGAGATGAGCGACAAGGAACTCGTGCCGTGGCTGCGCGAAGGGCTCGGTCTGCTGCTGGAGACGCTGACCACGGCCCCGGCCGACCTGGACTGCTGTACGTTCCTGCCCGCGCCCTCGCCACTGGACTTCTGGGCCCGCCGGCAGGCACAGGAGGTGTCGATGCACCGCGTGGACGCGGAGCAGGCGGGCGGAATCCCGCTCTCCCCCGTCGACCCGGCCTTCGCGGCCGACGGCATCGATGAACTGCTCACCGGCTTCTACCCGCGCGGCAACCGCCCCCTGTACACCGAGGCGCCCAGGACCCTGCGCGTCCACGCGACGGACGTACCCGGCGCGACCTGGACCATCGACCTCCAGGACCCGACCCGCACGGCACGCACGGCGCAGCCCGCCGGGGAGGCCGACTGCGACCTCGCGGGCCCCGCAGCCGAGCTCAACCTCGTCCTGTGGAACCGGCTTCCCCTCAACACGGTGAACATCACCGGCGATACGACCCTTGCCCCGCTGTGGGCGAACGTCTTCTCCCCGTAGAACGCCCAGGCCGCCCAGGCCGCGCAAGCCGCTCGGACCGCGGAGGCCGCTCGGATCGCGGAGGCCGCTCGGACCGCGCAGACCGCGCAGACGCCGAGAACTCCTCCCGCAACGGGCGGCCTCCGCGCGCACGCTGTTGGCACCTACACTCTGCGGTGGCCTGCGTATCGAGGCGCAGGTCAGCGCTGGAAGGACCGCGGGGAGACGCAGTGGAACGCATCGGGATCATCGGCGTGGGCGAGATCGGCCGGGCCATCGTGGCGGGCCTGTGCGACGGCGTCGAGGAACCACCGGAGGTCTACCTCTCGCCGCGCGGCGCCCATGCGGCGGCCGAGCTGTCCCAGCGGTATCCGAGCGTGCAGGTGTGTGCTGACAACCAGGACGTGGTGAACCACTCCGAGGTGGTGATCCTCGCCGTCCGCCCCGTGGGTCACTCCGAGGCGCTCGCCGGGCTCCGGATCGGCAGCGACCGCATCGTGGTCAGCGTGATCGCCGGCGTCAGCATCGGCGAACTGCGCCAGACGCTCGGCACCGACGCTCCCCTGGTGCGTGCCATCCCGCTGCCCGCGGCCCGCGAGCGCCGGTCCGTCACCGTCACCCACCCCTCCCACCCGGCGGTCGAGGCACTCTTCGACCGCCTTGGCGAGGCGCTCCCCGTCGCTGACGAGGCGGACTTCAGCGTCTTCTCCACACTGACGGGCACGCTGACCGCCCATTACTGGTACCTGGCCACGCTCACCGACTGGGCCGCCCGACAGGGCATCCCCTCCGAGGACGCGGACCGTTACGTCCGCAGCCTCTTCCAGGGCGTCGGGCGCGCGTTGGGCGACGGTACGCGCTCCCTGCACCAGCTCGCGGGTGACCACGAGACGCCGAACGGAAGCAACGAGCGCCTCCGCACCACATGGTTCGACACGGCCAACTCCGAGGCTCTGGTCAAGGCACTGGACGCGCTCCTCACCCACCTCAAATAGCCATACCGGCACAGCCCGGGACGACGGTTCGCACTCAGCGCGCGAAGAGGCGGTGCGAACTCGGTACGCGAGAAGGCGGTGCGAACTCAGCGCGAACTCAGCGCGGCGAACGGGCAGTTGGCCTCACCCTGCGCGCAACCGGTCCAATGCCGACTGGCTCTCCTCATCAGCGGCGCGGTAGATCACCAAAAGCTGGTCGGTGTCCTGAAGCGGCATAAGCGTTTCGAAATCCACCGCGACCACACCGGCATCAGGATGCCGCATCACCTTGCGCCCGCGCCCATTGACCTTGATGTCCCGCTCGGCCCACAACCGCGCGAATTCCTCGTCGTGAGCTGTGAATTCGGCGATGAGGTCGCTCAACACCTGATCCTCCGGATGCGCGGCCCATGCAGCTCGCAGGTGAGCGATTCCCTCCCGCACGATGCGTTCGCGGTCGACATAGAAATCGCGCATCTTCGGATACATCAGACACAGCCACATCGCATTGCGCTGCTGCGGCGGCAGGGTGTCGAAATCCATTAGCAGCCTGGCCATTTCGCTGTTCCAGGCCAGGATGTCGTAACGGTGGTTCATCAGCATGGCCGGCAGCGGCGACAGGTCGGCGACCAGCCGGGCCAGCGGCGGCGCCGCGGTGGCGGCGGCCTTGTCCGTGTTACGGGGGCGCTGCCTGGCCAGGTTGAACAGGTAGACGCGTTCGTCGGGGGCCAGGCGCAGCGCCTGGGCCAGCGCCTCCACCACATCGGCCGAGGGCCGCAGCCCCCGGCCCTGTTCCAGGCGGACGACGTAGTCGATGCTGACCCCGGCCAGTTCGGCGACCTCTTCGCGGCGCAGCCCGGGGGTCCGCCGGGCCTGCCGGCGCGACGGCAGGCCGAAATCGCGGGGGTCCAGACGTTCGCGCCGGGTCCGCAGAAAGGCGGCCAGCTCCTGTGTGGTGTCCACGGTGCGGGTCATCACGTTCGACCCTACAACCAGGGTAGGAGTGGCCTTCCCAGGAACTTCTTTCCCTTACCCCGGGCCCGCGGTGGTCACAGGCTTGCTTGCGACAACGGATCACAAGCACAGGAGGACCCCATGTCCCTCACCCTCGACACCTACCAGCTGCTGGGCCGCTCCGGGCTGCGGGTCTCACCACTGGCACTGGGCGCGGCGACCTTCGGCACCGAGTGGGGCTGGGGCGCCGAGCAGGACGAGGCGCGCAAACTGTTCGACCTCTACGTCGAGCGCGGCGGCAACTTCATCGACACCGCCAGCACCTACACCAACGGCAGCTCCGAGCGCCTGCTGGGCGAATTCACCCGAGACAACCGCGAAAACCTGGTGCTGGCAACGAAATACACGACGCAGCGCAGGCCCGGCGATCCGAATTCCGGGGGCCCGCACCGCAAGAGCCTGTTCGCTTCGGTGGAAGCCAGTCTGCGACAGCTGAATACGGACTACATCGACCTGCTCTATCTGCACGTGTGGGACACCACGACACCGGTCGAGGAGATCCTGCGCGGCATGGACGATCTGGTCCGGCAGGGCAAGATCCTGTACGTGGCGATCTCCAACGCCCCGGCCTGGCAGATCTCGCGCATGCAGGCGATCGCCGACCTGCGCGGCTGGTCACCGCTGGTCGCGCTGCAGATGGAATACAACCTGGTCGAACGTACGGGGGAACGCGACATGATCCCCATGGCGCGCGAGATGGGGTTGGGGGTCGTTCCGTACTCCCCGCTGGCCGGCGGGGTGCTCACCGGCAAGTACAGCCGCGACGACCTGTCCGCGACGCACGTCGCGGACAGCACCCGCAAGGACCTCACCATCGCCAACGGCGCGCTCACCGAACGTAACTTCACCATCGTGGACGTCGTGAAGGAGATCGCCATGGAACTGGGCCACACACCCGCCCAGGTAGGGCTGGCCTGGACCCTGCAGAATCCGGGCGTGGCCGCGTCGATCATCGGCGCCCGCACCCCCTCCCAGCTGGAGGACAACCTGGGCGCTCTGGAGGTCGACTTCACCGCCTCCCAACTGGCACGCCTCGACGAGGTCAGCGCCATCGAACTCGGCTTCCCCCACGCCCTGCTCGCCAGCGACTTCGGCCGCACGGTGACCCGCGGCGACCTGAAGGTCGAACCCCGCCGCTGACACCCCGTCCCCGCCGGGCCCCGAGGGCACCACCGCCGCCACCCTCGGGGCACTCACCGGCCCGGCACCACTTGCCCGTCCCCCTGGGGCCCATCCGCGCCGGAGCCCCGTCCGCGCCGGAGCCCCCTCTATCCCGGCTGACCCGGCTGCCCTGACTGTCCCGGCTGCCCCGGCTGCCCCGGCTGCCCTGCGTACTCAGCACGCTCGGCATGCTCGGCGCGATGCAGCGCGTACACCGTCAGCGGCTTGCCGAACATCGTGTCCTCACGCAGGGGGCGGAAGCCGAGGCGTTGGGCGACCCGGAGTGAGGCCGTGTTCGCGGCGTCGATCATGGCCGTGAAGTAGGGCGCTTCCAACCGCGCGAACCCCCAGTCCACGCACGCGCGTGCCGCCTCGGTGGCGTACCCGTATCCCCAGGCTGACGGGGTGAACGTCCAGCCGGCCTCGATCTCGTCGAACTGTTCCCAGTGGTTCAGCCCACACCGCCCGAGGAACTGCCGCGTCCCCTTCAACTCCACGGCGCACAGCCCGTGCCCGCGCTCGGCCCACTGCCGCTCGACGCCGGAGAGCCGTTCGAGGGCCTGGTCGTACGTGTAGTGCGGCACGAACCGGTGGACCTGCGGGTCGGCGTGCAGTGCGACCAGCCGGTCCACATCGCTGGTGGACAAGGGGCGGAGCAGCAGCCGTTCGGTCTCGATGACGGGGGCGGACGGGTGCGAGGTGGCGTCGGTCATGCCGCCATGGTCTCCACACCGGCTCGGGCAGGCGGAAGCGGGTGCGGCGGAACCAGACCCACCGCACCCGCCCCACCCGCCGCACCTTCAGCCGCCCGCACGGCGCGTGCCCCGCACCTCGCACCCCGCACCCCGAACCCCGCACGGTCGGCGACCGGCCCGGTACACGACCGGGCGGTGTGCGACCAGGCCGGTGCACGACAAGGCGGTGCGCGGGCCCAGGCCGGTATGCCATTCGTACGCTCAGGCCCGTGCGCGATCCGTACGCTCAGACCGGTACGAGCGCGCACGCGCACGCCGCACACCGAGTGCCGACGCGGCAACGGCCAGCGAGAGTGCGACCATCAGGGCGCTGGTCCAGAGCGGCGCACGGTAGCCAAGGCCCGCGTTGAGGGCGAGGCCACCGGCCCAAGGACCGACAGCGGCACCGACATTGAACGCCGCCGTGGCAAACCCGCCTGCCAGCTTCGGCGCCTCGGACGCCGCATACAGGACTTGTGAGAAGAGTGTGGAGCCGACAGCGAACGACAGCCCGCCCTGGACGAACAGCAGCACCACGGCGGCGACGGGGTTGCCCGCCGCGAGTGCGAACAGCACCCACCCGGCGAGCAGCGCCGACCCCCCGCCCACCATCAGCGGCATCGGCCGCGCGTCGGCGACCCGTCCCCCAAGGGCGACGCCGAGGAACGAGCCCACACCGAACAGCGCCAGCATCGCCGGCACCCACACGTCCCCGAACCCGGTGACCTCGGTGACGAGGGGCGCCAGGTAGGTGAACGCACAGAAGGTCCCGCCGTTCACGAGTGCGCCCAGCAGCAGGGTCAGCAGCAGCCGCGGACGACGCAGCGCGCGGAACTCCCGCCGGACGCTGGGCAGTTCGGTACCCTCGTCCGCCTCGGCTCCGAGTACCCGCTCCCCCGGAACCGACTTGAGGATCGCGAAGACGGCGGGCACGGACACCAGCGCGATGGCCCAGAACGCCGCGCGCCAGCCCCACGCCTGCCCGAGCAGCGCACCCGCGGGCACACCCGCGACACAGGCGAGAGTGACCCCGCTGAGCAGGACCGATGTGGCGCGGCCCTTGGCGTTGGGCGCGACCAGGCTGGTTGCCGTCACGAGCGCCACGGCGAGGAAGCCCGCGTTGGCGAGCGCACCGACGACGCGGGCGCCGACCAGCACGGCGAAGCTGGTGGTGAGCGCTCCGAGCACATGAACGAGCAGGAACGTCACCAGGAAGCCGAGCAGCGCCCGGCGTCTGGGCCACCGCCTGCTGAGGACGGCCATCAGCGGTGCGCCGACGATGATCCCCACGGCGAAGGCCGAGGTCAGAAGCCCGGCGGAGGAGAGGGACACCTCCATGTCACGGGCGATGTCCGTGACGAGCCCGGACAGCATGAACTCGGACGTGCCCTGGGCGAAAACCGCCAGCGCGAGCACATAGAGAACGAATGGCATGACAGAACTCCGCGATCCATAACGGTCGTTGGACGGCAGGCGCGACCGACCCGCGTCCGGGCAGCACCGCACCCGGGCGCCGCAGCGGCACAGCAGCCGTCGTACGGAAGGGGAAGGGAAAAGGAGGGGAAAGGGGGGGGAGAGGTACGCGCAGCACAGCGGGCCGCACATCCGACAGGACGTGCGTCAGAGGGGGCGCGTGTCAGAGATCAACAGTCCGTGACTACGGCGATCCGACAGCGGAGCCGGAACCGGCAAGAGGCCACCGAAGCGCCGGTGGCTAGCGTCTGTCGGATTCGGGACTGGACATGCGGCGCACCTTAACGGGCCCACCCGCGCGCAGTCCACACCATTACGGGCCGCCCCGAGCCGGAGCCCGTGCCCTGAGCCCTGGCCCTGAGCTCCGCCAAGGGAAACCCAGTGAGCACGCGAAACGCTCCGAGATACAGTGCGAGGGCCATGACCAGCACCCCGCACGAAGCGCGTGCACTCTTCGACTTCATTGCCTACACCGCCCGCCTCCGCGAGGTGACCCGGCACAACAACGCGACGCCGTCCCGCAAGGAGTCCGTCGCCGAACACTCCTGGCACCTCGCCATGATCAGCTGGGTGCTCCATACCGAGTTCGAGCGTGAGACCGGGCACACGCTGGACCTGACCAGGATGCTGAAGCTGAGCCTGATGCACGACCTGGTCGAGATCGACGCGGGCGACCCGTCAGCCTGGGACACAGCGCCCAACGACGGCGACGCCGACGGCGGAAGCGGTGACCACGGCAACGGCAACGGCAACGGCAACGGCAACGATGGTGGTCCCGGCGGCAGCGAGAGCGAGAGCGACAAGGCCCGGATCGAGAACGCCGTCGCCCGGGAACGTTTCGGCTCCCTCCCCGCCCCCCTGGGCCCCGAACTGCTCGCTCTCTGGCGGGAGTACGAGGACGCCACCACCCCGGAATCCCGCCTCGTACGGGGCATCGACCGCCTCAACCCGGCCCTCATGCGCTACCTCACGGGCCAGGGCTGGAGCGATGTGGGCGCGGACGCCGAAGCTCTCGACCGCCTCCAGCTTCCGCGCGTAGGGGTGAGCCCGTCGCTGACCGCGCTCTACGAAGAGGTCAGGGAAGCCGCGAAGGCGAGCGGACTGCTCAGCCGACAGCGGCGGTCTTGACGAGCCGTAGCGGTCCTGACGTGCCACAGCGACCCCTGAGGAACCGTAGCGGTCCTGACGGCCGGAGAACGGCGTACCGATCCCGCCCCCCACGCCACCACCCGGTCACCCCGGCCAACCGGCCAACCGGTCATCCCGATCAACGTCCACCGCCGTCGTACTCCAGCCCCAGCAACCCGGCCAACTCCCGCAGGCACTCCTCGTACACGGGCTCCATGTCGGAGTAGACGGAGTCCAGTTGCCGCAGCACCTCCATGCACAGCAGCCCGTACAACCGTGACCAGCAGGTCAGGAAGACATGTGCGGCCTCGGGTGGCAGCCGTCCCCCGACGGACTCGGCGTACGCGTGCAACTGCTCCCGCAGCGAGGGGGCCAGTTCGGTGAGGTCCGGTACGGGGAACGGGCGGGTCTCCCACAGCTCCATGACCTGATCCCGCAGCACGGTCTCGAACCGCTCCCCCGCCACGAGCCGTGCTGATCCCGGCTCGTGGTGCACGGAGGGTATGGGCCGGGCGAATATCCAGCCGAACTCGGCGGGATGCGCGGTCGCCCATGCGCGCATGGCGCGGCACGTGGCCAACAGCCGTATGTCGAGGGAGTCTTCGGCGTGTGCGTCACGCGCCGCCTCCATCTCCCCGGTCAGTTCGCGGAAGAAGCGCGCGGTGACCGCGCCGACCAGTTCCTCGTGCCCCTTGAAGTAGTGGTAGAGCGCGGGGCCGCTCATCCCGACCTCTCTGGCCACCGCGTTCATGGTGACGGCGTCGGAACCGCGTGACGTCAACAGCCCCCGTGCCGCCTCATGAATCTCGGCCAGCGTGGCTTCCCGCAGCCGGTCCCGCCGGCTCGTGACCTGCGCCTGCACCCGCGTCGTCATACGTTCACGCTTCCTCTCCTCCACACCCCTGGCCCGAAATCCCTGGTCCGACGGACCGGGCCTCTCGCCGAACTTCCCACCCGCCGAAGGCCATTGACAGCCTACGCCTTCTATGTTTCCTTAGAGCTTCTAAGGCAGCTTATAGCCTGTCGAAGTTTCAGGGAAGCCCTGGCAGGAGCCTGATAGGGCCTGATGGGGGCCTGGCAGATGAAGGCAGGGAGGGGTGGGGGGACATGAAGACCGTGCGACGCCGTAATCCGCTGGCGGGGGCCTTCGCGAAGTACGCACTGGGGACGACGGTGACCGAGACGGGGATGGTCACCGCCTCCATGCGGCGAATCCGGCTGGTGGCCGACGGGCCGGTGCCCTTCGCCTACGCGCCGGGCCAGCATGTGCGGGTCCAGATCAACGATCCGCTGTCCGTCTCCGGGATCCTCCGGCCGGGAGAGACGCTGCGGACATACACGATCTGGGAGTTCGACCCGGAAGAGCGCGCGATCGAGCTGCGCGCGCACCTGTACGACGGCGAGGGCATAGGGCTGCGCTGGGCCCGCGAGGCGGCGCCGGGTGACGCGGTCACCGTGTGGTGGCCGCAGGGCAGCTTCTTCCTGCGCGAGGCCACGCACCACGTGTTCATCGGCGAGGAGACGGCGAGCGCCGCATTCGGGCCCATGCTGCGGGAGTTGGGGGACGCCGCCCAGGTGTCCGGGGTGATCGAGAGCGAGTCGCCCGAGCACGATCTGCCCCTGCCGGGGCCCTCGCACCACCTGCGCCGCGCCCACCGCCACGGCGCACCCGCCGCCTCCTCGCGCACGCTGCTCGCGGCGGTCGCCGACCTCGCACTGCCCGAGGAGGACGACCGCGCGGCCTATGTCGCGGGTGAGGCGAGGACGTGCCAGCAGGTGCGCGACCACCTGGTGAACGAGCGCGGGTGGCCCCGCACCTCGATCACGGTCAAGCCCTTCTGGGCCCCCAGCAAGCGGGGCCTGCATTGACGGGGCACGGGGCCGGCAGGCTCGCCCGACTCCCCCACCCACCCTGGCTCGCCCGGCTTGCCCGGCTCACCTACCCTGCCCGCCTCATCCGCCTCATCCGCCTCATCCGCCTTTCCTGCCTCACCTTCCTCACCTTCCTTGCCCGCATCGCCTGGGGTACCGGAGGACTAAGCACCCGCTGCCCCCAGCGGCAGAGCCAACGCCGATCCGGCATGCAGCGTGATGCGCACCGGTTCAAGACTGCTCGCCTCGACGGCCGACTCCCCGGTCCCGGACTGACGGGCGTAGCGGGGGTGGGCGCCTCCGCTGACCTGGAGGCGGATGCGGTGCCCTGCCGCGAAACGGTGCGCCGTGTGGCCCATCGGCACGGTGACCTCCGCGAGCTCCTGGCCGGCGGTCCGCAGCCGCCCCAGCCCGTCGCAGACGTTGGTGGAGCGGCCCTGTGCGTCCACGTCGCAAAGCCGGGCGAAGACATCGGCATACCCGGTGTCCGTGGAGATCGCCCAGCGCGCCACGACGGGGCCGAGCACGTCCAGGGGTTCGGTCAGCACCGGGCCGGTGAACGTCAGGACGTCCTCGCGCGCCTCCAGCGCCCGGTTGTCGCGGGCCCCGGCGGTACGGGAGAGCAGCGGCCCGCCAACAGAGGGGGTGGGGTCGGCGGGGTCGTAGCGGAAGGAGGTCAACGGCGCGGAATCCACGGACGGTTGCCGGGTCAGGTGCCCGTCCGCCGTGGGGAACCAAGGGGCGGTGCCGTGGGACGGCGGCCACTCCTCAAGCTCCCGCCAGGTCTCTTCCCCCGCGACGTGCACGCGCACGGGGGTGGGCCGCAGCCCGGACGGGTCGTCGCACAGGTGCGCACGCAGCCACGCGAGGCTCTCGGCGAACACCTCGGGCCAGCCCCGCTGGAGAGCGGAGGTGTGGGTCCAGGTGCCTACGAGCAGGGAGGTCTCGCAGCCCGCCGCGCGCAGTCGCCCGTACTGCTCGAAGGTCTGCTCTGCCAGCGCGTCGTGCCAGCCGGTGATCAGGGCAGTCGGCACCCGCAGCCGTTCCGCGGCCTTCCCCAGGTCCGCGCCGTCCCAGTACGGATCACCGGAGTCGGGGTGCGCCATCACACCGTCCAGCCAGGGCACTTCCCCCAGCACCGACGTGTGTGCGCCGCGCAACGGCCGGGCGGTGACGACCTTGCGCCAGCCGCGCTGGAGACGCAGCATCGCCTTGAGGGAGGGCATCGCCCCCCGATGCTGATACGTCATGCCCAGGCCGTCGAGCAGCGCGTTCTCCAGGTGCAGGACGCCGTCCGTGTGGAAGAGCGCACAGGGATCGTGCAGGCCGACCTGTACGACCATGGCCTTCAGTTCCGGTGGCGGGTCCAGCGCGAGCGCCCACTGCACATAGCCCAGATAGCTGGGGCCGATCGTGCCCAACGTCCCGTTGAACCAGGGCTGTTCGCGCAGCCACGACACGGTGGCCTGGCCGTCGGCGGGCTCGTTGCGCCACAGATCGAACCGGCCGCCCGAGCCACCTGTGCCGCGGCAGCTCTGGAGAACCACGTGGAATCCCTGTTCGGCGAAGAGCATGCCGTACTGGGGTGACCACGGCACTCCCCGACCGTAGGGCGAGCGCACGACAAGGGTCGGGAAGTCGCCCGCCGTACGGGGGAAGTAGTGGTCCGTGAGCAGCGGGCTGCCGTCGGCGGCCGGCACCACGAGCCCCGGCTCCCATCCGACCTCGTGCTGTTCGGGCGGCAGACCACGCCATGTGGCCCTCATCATGCGCGAGGAAAGCGGTGGCTTCCCCGAGGGTGCGGTCCACTTGGCTCTCGGCACGGCACCGTGCCCCTGTGCTGTCATGATGCGCCTCCCTTATTCTCGTACCTAGTACGAGAATAAGGGAGGCTTGGATGGCTCCGGTCCTCCGGGCAGGCGGGGTAGCCCTCAGCGCCGCGGGCGACCCCGTACTCGGGGCAACTTCCAGCCCCGCAGGCCGCTCTCCAGCAATCCGGGGCGCCCCCTCCCCCGACCAGGAAAGGAACGAGAAGAACGTGACCCGTCAGGACGGGGCCGACGCCAACGGCACCGACCCCCAGAAGCTCTGGCTGAGCCCCGGCAACCGGGGCAGAGGGCGCAAGCCCGCCTTCACCCGTGAGGCGATCACGGCGGCGGCCGTATCGGTGGCCGACGCCGAGGGCCTGGAGGCCGTCACCATGCGCCGGGTCGCCTCCGAGGTCGGGGCCGGTGTGATGTCCCTCTACAGCTACGCCCCCGACAAGGAGACACTGCTGGAGCTGATGGTCGACCACGTCAGCGGCGAACTTCCGACGGCGGAACCCCTCACGGGTGACTGGCGCACCGACCTCAAGGCCATCGGCCACCTCCAGCGCGCCCTGATGCTCCGTCACCCCTGGCTCCCCGCCGCGTTGTACGCGCGCCGCTCCCTGGGCCCGCACGCGCTGGCCTTCCTGGAACGCGCGCTCGCGGCGCTGCGGCCCAGCGGGCTGGACGGTGCGGCGAAGCTGGAAGTCTTCGCGCAGCTCACCGGGTTCACCGCCACACACGTGACCCACGAGATCGCGCAGGCAGCGGCGGCGCGGGCGCCGGAGCGTGCGGCTGCCGAGGCCCGCTACCTCGCCGCCGTCGCTGCGGACGGCCACCATCCGGAGCTGGCCGAGGCCCTCTCCACACCCGGAAGCGGACGCCTCCTCACCCCCGAAGCCACGTTCACCCGGTTCCTCAACCGCCTGATCGACGGCCTCGACACCGACACCGACACCGCCACCGCCACCGAAACGGGCACGGGCACCCGCACCGACTGAGCCGGAGCCGGCGGGCGGCACGGGCGCGTGGGGCCGCGCGCCGCTCAACGAGTCGCGTACTCACCACCGTTCACATTGAGCACCTGGCCCGTGATGTTGCGGGCCGCAGGGGAGGCGAGGAAGGCGACGGCGCCCGCCACATCCTCGGGGACACCGGGGCGGCCCACGGCGGTCGCGGCGACGAGGGAGTCGCGGCGCTCGGTCGTGAGCTTGTCGCGGAAGAACTCGGTGTCGGCGATGTACCCCGGCGAGACGACGTTCGCGGTGAGACCGCGAGGACCGAGGAGCCCGGCGAGCCCGACGTTCCAGGAGGCGAGGCCCGCCTTGGCCGCACCGTATGCGCCCGAGCCCTTGTCGGCCGCGATGGAGCCGATGTGGATGACCGCTCCCCCATCCGCGAGGCGGGCGTCGACGGCGCGGGTGGTGAGCGCTGCGGTCAGCAGGTTCGCGTCGAGGTTGGCGCGGAAGTCCCGTGCGTAGGCGGCGAGGTCGTCACCGCCGGGAGAGTCGAAGTCGGTCTGGCCACCCGCGTTGTTGACCAGCACGTCGAGCCGGTCGGGCAGTTCGGGCAGGAGCCGCAGCAGCGCGCCGGGCTCGGTGTGGTCGCAGACCACGGCGTGCGCGCCGGTCTCCTTCGCCGCCTCCTCCAGGGGCGCGGCGCGCCTTCCGGTGATGACGACGGTGTCGCCGCGCCCGGTGAAGTAGCGGGCGACGGCGAGGCCGATGCCGGTGGCACCGCCCGTGACAAGAATGCCGCGTGGCATAGAGTGACCTCCGAAGCAGTTTCGTTCAGACCTAAATTTAGATCTGAACGTGAACGTAACACCCGCAGGAGGGGCCATGGCAAGCGAGAAGAATCCCGGGGAACGCGCCTCCGACCACCCCGTGCCGAAGTCCGCACGAGAAGGGCCCGTACGGGAAGGGCCCATCCAAGAGGAGCCCGTACGGGAGGAATCCGTACGGGAGGCACCCGTGCGGGAGGCACGGGAGGGGGCCGTGCAGGGGGAGCACGTGCAGGAGATCGCCGGTGCCTGGCAGCGGGAACGCCCCGGCACCCCGGTCTCCTCCATCGGCATCGTCACCCCGATCTGGAACCTCGCGAAGCTCCTCGGTGACGACCGCCGCCGCGTCCTCGCCCGCGCGGGCGTCGACACCGCGACCCTCGACCTGCTCAGCGTGCTGCGCCGCGCCGGCACCCCCTACACCCTCACGACCCGCGAACTGGCGCGGCGCTCCCTGGTCACGGCGGGCGCCGTCTCCCAGCGCGTCACCCGGGCCGAGCGCGAGGGCCTGGTCACCCGGCGCCCCGGCGAGGGTCGCGGTCGCACGGTGGTGGTCCAACTCACCGATGCGGGGCACGAGTTGGTCGAGTCCACCGTCGACCAGGTCCTCAACCGCGAGGCCGAGCTGGTTTCGGGGCTCACCGCGCCGCAGCAGAGTCAGCTCGCGGAACTGCTGCGGATCCTCCTGCGGGACGTACAGCAGCGGCTGGGCGACGACCGGATCACGCACGTCGGGGAGCCGGGCACCTGAGCGTCACCGACGCCGGTACTGGTACCAGTACCGGTACCGGCACCTCGTTCGGGTGACCGTATGCCAGTTCCCGCCGAACGCTCCGTCACCGTTCATATGGTCCCCTCATGGTCACATCCCGTCATGAGACGGCGCACCGGATCTTCCAGGAACGGCCGGCGCTTCTCGTACCCACCTTCCGGCTGCTGGGGGTCTCGCTGCCGGAGCAGGCGACCGTCGAGGTCGTCAACCCCGGACACCACGGAGCTGAAGCCGGTCGAGCGGCGCGTGGACAGCGTGCTGCGGATCAAGCCCGCCGACGGCGGTACGCCCACCTTGCTGGCGATCGAGGCGCAGAGCGAACCGTCCCCGAAGAAGGCCGCCAGCTGGGCCTATTACACGTCGCACCTCCACGCCAAGCACAACTGCACCGTGCTGCTGGTGGTCGTCTGCCACGACAAGGCCACCGTGGAATGGGCAGCGGGCCCGCACCGGCTCGGCTCGGCGGACTGGACGATACTCACCGTCACTCCGCTTGTTCTGGGCCCGGGCAATGTGCCCCTGATCCTCGATGCCGACGAAGCCGCCAAGGACCTGCCCATGGCGACCTTCGCCGCCATGACACATGGCAAAAGCCCGGACGCACCGGCGATACTGGATGCGCTGGCACGCGCCCTCGGCCGGGCCGACGTCGAATCCCGGAACTACTACTCAGAGCTACTCGAATCCGGCCTCGGGAACACCCCGGCCCAGCGGACCTGGAGAAAGATCATGAAGGTAAACGGCAGCTACTTCCCCGGTCGGGGCACGCTCGTGGAGGAGACGTTCCTCGAAGGCAAGGCGGCGGGACTCGCCGAAGGTGAGGCGCGGGGCGAAGCACGGGGTGAGGTGAAGGGGGAGGCCAGGGGCGAGGCGAAGGGGCGCGCTGCTGAGCGTGCGCGCATGGTCCTCTACGTGCTGGACAACCACGGCGTCACCGTCTCGGACGGCATCCGCAAGCTCGTCTCCGACTGCACCGACCTCGATGTCCTCGACCAGTTGCTGGAGCGCGCCTTCACCGTCACCCGTGCCGAAGACCTGCTCCTCGGCACCCCCACGACCAGCAGCACCCCCACGACCAACATCCCCGCGAGCAGCCCGCGCGCGACCAGCGCCGACGAGGCGTAACTCCCGAGAAAGAACGCGGCGCCTGTCATCCGGTCGGGGACTGGCAGGCGCCGCGTGGGATCCGCACTCCGTTGTACGGAAGCTGGTGGGGAACGCCGGTGGGGAACGGAAGCCGGACCGTTGGGCGTTACCGAGGGTCAGACCGTCAAGGAGCGGTCCGTGGGGCGGATGGGGGCTGGGAGCGCGCTGGGTGCTCCGGTGAGGTGGCGGTCGACCGCCTTGGCTGCTGAGCGGCCCTCGGCGATGGCCCACACGATGAGGGACTGGCCGCGGCCCGCGTCACCGGCGACATAGACGCCGGGGACGTTGGTGGCGTAGTCGTCGTCGCGTGCGACGTTGCCGCGCGCGTCGAGTTCGACGCCGAACTGCTCGACCAGTCCGTTCTCACGGTCGACGCCCGTGAAGCCCATGGCGAGGGTGACGAGCTGCGCGGGGATCTTCCGCTCCGTGCCCTCCTTGGGCGCGGGGCGGCCGTCGGCGAACTCGACCTCGACGAGGTGCAGCCACTGGACGTTGCCGTCCTCATCGCCTTCGAAGTGGGTGGTGTTGACGGAGTAGACCCGCTCGCCGCCCTCCTCGTGGGCGCTCGTGACCTTGTAGAGCATCGGGAACGTCGGCCACGGCTGCGAGGCCGGCCTGTCCTCGCCCGGCTTCGGCATGATCTCCAGCTGGGTGACGGAGGCCGCGCCCTGGCGGTGCGCCGTGCCCACGCAGTCGGCGCCGGTGTCACCGCCGCCGATGACGACGACGTGCTTGCCCTCCGCTGTGATCGGCGGGGCGACGAAGTCGCCCTCCTGCACCTTGTTGGAGAGCGGGAGGTACTCCATCGCCTGGTGGATGCCGTTCAGTTCGCGGCCCGGCACCGGCAGGTCGCGGGCCGTGGTCGCGCCCGCGGCGATGACCACGGCGTCGTAGCGCTTGCGCAGCTTCTCCGCGTCGACGTCGCGCCCGATCTCCACGCCCGTACGGAACTTGGTGCCCTCCGCGCGCATCTGCTCGATGCGCCGGTTGATGTGCCGCTTCTCCATCTTGAACTCGGGGATGCCGTACCGCAGCAGGCCGCCGACGCGGTCGGCGCGCTCGTAGACGGCGACCGTGTGCCCCGCGCGGGTGAGCTGCTGGGCCGCGGCGAGCCCGGCAGGGCCCGAGCCGATGACGGCGACGGTCTTGCCGGACAGTCGCTCGGGCGGCTGCGGGGTGACGGACCCCGAGTCCCACGCCTTGTCGATGATGGAGACCTCGACGTTCTTGATCGTCACAGCCGGCTGGCTGATGGCGAGCACGCAGGCGGACTCGCACGGCGCGGGGCACAGCCGCCCCGTGAACTCGGGGAAGTTGTTCGTCGCGTGCAGCCGCTCGGAGGCGGCGTCCCAGTCGCCGCGGTAGGCGTAGTCGTTCCACTCGGGGATGAGGTTGCCCAGCGGACAGCCGTTGTGGCAGAAGGGGATGCCGCAGTCCATGCAGCGCCCGGCCTGCTCGCTGATGATGGGCAGCAGGGAGCCGGGAACGTAGACCTCGTTCCAGTCCTTGACCCGCTCCTCGACGGGACGCGACCGCGCGCCCTGGCGGTCCGTGGTCAGAAAGCCCTTGGGGTCAGCCATTGATCGCCGCCTCCATCATCTTCTCGTGGGTCGCGGACTCGGTGAGCCCGTCCCGCTCGGCGGCGTCCTTGGCGGCGAGCACGGCCTTGTAGGTGGCGGGGAGGACCTTGCCGAAGCGCGACAGCGCGCCCTCGGGTCCGTCCCAGTCGGCCAGGAGCGAGGCGGCAACCGTCGAGCCGGTCTCCTCCTGGTGGCGGCGCACCACATCGTGCAGCCAGCGTGCGTCCTCGGAAGACTCCCCATCGAGCGGCTCGACGGCGCCCCGCAGCCCGGCGTTGACGCGGGCCGGGTCCAGGTCGATGACGTACGCGACGCCACCGGACATGCCGGCGCCGAAGTTGCGCCCCGTCTCGCCGAGCACGACGGCGACACCGCCCGTCATGTACTCGCACCCGTGGTCGCCCACGCCCTCGGAGACGACGACGGCACCGGAGTTGCGGACGCAGAAGCGCTCTCCGACGCGCCCGCGCAGGAAGATCTCGCCGCCGGTCGCGCCGTAGGCGAGCGTGTTGCCCGCGATGGTGGAGAACTCAGCGAGGTGGTCGGCCGCCCGGTCGGGCCGTACGACGAGGCGTCCGCCCGAGAGGCCCTTGCCGACGTAGTCGTTGGCGTCGCCCTCCAGGCGCAGGGTGATACCGCGCGGCACGAAGGCGCCGAAGGACTGTCCTGCCGAGCCGGTGAAGGTGAGGTCGACGGTGTCGTCGGGAAGCCCGGCGCCGCCGAACTTCTTGGTGACCTCGTGGCCGAGCATCGTGCCGACGGTCCTGTTGGTGTTACGGATCGCGACCTGGGCCCGTACGGGCTGGGCCGCCTCGGGGGTGTCGGCGTGCAGCGCGTCGGCGGCCAGCTTGATGAGCTGGTTGTCGAGCGCCTTCTCCAGCCCGTGGTCCTGGGCGACGGCCTGGTGCCGCACCGCGCCCTCGGGCAGTTCGGGCACATGGAGCAGCGGCGCCAGGTCGAAGCCGCGCGCCTTCCAGTGGTCGACGGCCCGGGAGGTGTCGAGCAGTTCGGTGTGCCCGATGGCCTCGTCGAGCGTACGGAAGCCCAGCTCGGCGAGGAGTTCGCGGACCTCTTCAGCGATGAACTCGAAGAAGTTGACGACGTGTTCGGCCTTGCCGTTGTAGCGCTCGCGCAGCACCGGGTTCTGGGTGGCGATGCCGACGGGACAGGTGTCCAGATGGCAGACGCGCATCATCACGCAGCCGGAGACGACCAGCGGGGCCGTGGCGAAGCCGAACTCCTCGGCGCCGAGCAGCGCGGCGATGATCACGTCGCGCCCCGTCTTGAGCTGGCCGTCTGTCTGGACGACGATCCGGTCGCGCAGGCCGTTGAGCAGCAGGGTCTGCTGGGTCTCGGCGAGGCCCAGCTCCCAGGGGCCGCCCGCGTGCTTGAGCGAGGTGAGCGGCGAGGCGCCCGTGCCGCCGTCGTGGCCCGAGATGAGGACGACGTCGGCGTGCGCCTTGCTCACGCCGGCCGCCACGGTGCCCACGCCGACCTCGGAGACCAGCTTCACGTGGATACGGGCCGACGGGTTGGCGTTCTTCAGGTCGTGGATGAGCTGCGCGAGGTCTTCGATCGAGTAGATGTCGTGGTGCGGCGGCGGCGAGATGAGGCCGACGCCCGGCGTGGAGTGCCGGGTCTTGGCCACCCACGGGTACACCTTGTGGCCGGGCAGCTGGCCGCCCTCGCCGGGCTTGGCGCCCTGGGCCATCTTGATCTGGATGTCGTCGGAGTTGACGAGGTATTCGCTGGTCACGCCGAAGCGCCCGGAGGCGACCTGCTTGATGCTGGAGCGCCGTGCGGGGTCGTAGAGCCGCTCGGCGTCCTCGCCGCCCTCGCCGGTGTTGGACTTGCCCCCGAGCTGGTTCATCGCGATGGCCAGCGTCTCGTGGGCCTCCTGCGAGATGGAGCCGTAGGACATGGCGCCGGTGGAGAAGCGCTTGACGATCTCGGCGGCCGACTCGACCTCGTCCAGCGGGATCGGTTCGCGGTCGGAGCTGAAGCCGAAGAGCCCGCGCAGGGTCATCAGCCGCTGGGCCTGCTCGTCCACGCGCGAGGTGTACTGCTTGAAGATGTCGTAGCGCCGCTCGCGCGTGGAGTGCTGGAGCCGGAAGACGGTGTCCGGGTCGAACAGGTGCGGTTCGCCCTCGCGGCGCCACTGGTACTCGCCGCCGATGTCCAGGTCGCGGTGGGCCGAGGCGATGCCGGAGGCCGGGTACGCCTTGGTGTGGCGGGCCGCGACCTCCTTGGCGATCACATCGAGGCCCGCGCCGCCGATCTTCGTGGTGGTCCCGTGGAAGTAGGTGTCCACGAACGACTCGTCCAGGCCGACGGCTTCGAAGACCTGTGCGCCGCGGTACGAGGCGACGGTGGAGATGCCCATCTTGGACATCACCTTCAGCACGCCCTTGCCCAGCGCGTGGATGAGGTTGCGGATGGCCTGCTCGGGCGCCAGCTTGTCGGCCCCCGGCAGGAACGTGCCCGCGCTCACCAGGTCCTCGACGGACTCCATGGCCAGGTACGGGTTGACGGCCGCTGCGCCGTATCCGATGAGCAGCGCGACGTGGTGGACCTCGCGGACGTCACCGGCCTCTATCAGCAGCCCCACCTGCGTGCGCTGCTTGGTGCGGATCAGGTGGTGGTGGACGGCCGAGGTGAGCAGCAGCGAGGGGATCGGCGCGTGTTCGGCGTCGGAGTGCCGGTCGGACAGCACGATCAGCCGGGCGCCCGACTCGATCGCGTCGTCGGCCTCGGCGCAGATCTCCCTGATGCGTGCGGCCAGCCCGTCCCCTCCTTCCGCGACCTTGTAGAGCCCCGACAGGGTCGCGGACTTGAAGCCGGGGAGGTTACCGTCGGCGTTGATGTGGATGAGCTTGGCCAGCTCGTCGTTGTCGATCACGGGGAACGGCAGGGTGACGCTGCGGCACGAGGCGGCCGTCGGGTCCAGCAGGTCGCCCTGCGGGCCGAGCGACGAGTGCAGCGAGGTGACCAGTTCCTCGCGGATGGCGTCCAGCGGCGGGTTGGTGACCTGCGCGAACAGCTGGGTGAAGTAGTCGAAGATCAGGCGCGGGCGCTCCGAGAGCGCCGCGATGGGCGAGTCCGTACCCATGGAGCCGATCGGCTCGGCCGCCGAGGCCGCCATGGGAGCGAGCAGGACGCGCAGCTCCTCCTCGGTGTAGCCGAAGGTCTGCTGGCGGCGGGTGACCGAGGCGTGGGTGTGCACGATGTGCTCGCGCTCGGGCAGGTCGGCGAGCTTGATGAGCCCGGCTTCCAGCCAGTCCTGGTACGGCCGTTCGGCGGCGAGGCTCGCCTTGATCTCGTCGTCCTCGATGATGCGGCGCTCGGCGGTGTCCACGAGGAACATCCGGCCGGGCTGGAGGCGGCCCTTGCGCACGACCTTGGCGGGGTCGATGTCCAGTACCCCGACCTCGGAGGCGAGCACGACGAGCCCGTCCTCGGTGACCCAGTAGCGCCCGGGGCGCAGCCCGTTGCGGTCGAGCACGGCGCCGACCTGGGTGCCGTCGGTGAAGGTGACGCAGGCGGGCCCGTCCCAGGGCTCCATCATCGTGGAGTGGTACTGGTAGAAGGCCCGGCGTGCGGGGTCCATGGAGTCCTGGGACTCGGCGCTCTCCCATGCCTCGGGGACCATCATCAGCACGGAGTGCGGCAGCGAACGCCCACCGAGGTGGAGGAGTTCGAGCACCTCGTCGAAGGAGGCGGAGTCGGAGGCACCGGGCGTGCAGACGGGGAAGGTCTTCTCGAACGCCGGGTCGATCTGGGACTCGCGGGCCCGCATCCAGTTCCGGTTGCCCTGCACGGTGTTGATCTCACCGTTGTGCGCGACGAAGCGGTACGGGTGCGCCAGGGGCCAGCTCGGGAAGGTGTTCGTGGAGAAGCGCGAGTGCACCAGCGCGATGGCGGTGGCGAAGCGGCGGTCCGACAGGTCGGGGAAGAACGGCTCCAACTGGCCCGTGGTGAGCATGCCCTTGTAGACGATCGTGCGCGCGGACAGCGAGGGGAAGTACACCCCCGCCTCGCGCTCGGCGCGCTTGCGCAGCACGAACGCGAGCCGGTCCAGGGCCACTCCGCTCCTGGCCTCCCCCGCTTCGGCGTCGGCGGCGTCGGTCACGAAGAGCTGCCTGAGTACGGGCATGGTGGCGCGGGCTCCCGCGCCCAGCAGCTGGGGCGCGACGGGCACCTCGCGCCAGCCGAGGACCCGTAGCCCCTCTTCGGACGCAAGCGTCTCGATCTGTGAGACAGCCGCGGCGGAGGCGTCCGCTGCGTCCTCTGTGTCCTCTTCGGAAGGCAGGAAGGCGATGCCCACGGCATAGGAGCCGGCCTCGGGCAGCGCGAAGGGCACGTTCTCGCGCAGGAAGGCGTCGGGGACCTGAACCAGGATGCCCGCGCCGTCGCCGGTGTCCGGGTCGGAGCCGGTGGCGCCGCGGTGTTCGAGATTACGGAGAACGGTCAGCGCCTTCTCCACCAGATCGTGGCTGGCCTCACCGGTCAGGGTGGCCACGAAGCCGACACCACAGGCGTCGTGCTCGTACCGGGGGTCGTACATCCCCTGCTTGGCAGGGTGGGCGGCCCAATCCGCTGTAGGCACAGCACGCATTGGCTCTCCCGTCGTTTCGTGGCAGTCAGTACATACCGAGGGACGACGTTGGCCCTCTTCAGAACAAATTTCCGTGCAGGTTACAGGATGGCCCACTTCTCGAAAAGTGGATACGGCAGCTCAGCATGCGGACTGTCGTACGGGCGACGAGAGCGCCGTGCACGGAGATGTGGCCCTGTAGGGCCTGCGAAGGGTGGGGGTGGGGTGACCCCGAGGGGAGCGGTTCTCAGATGGGGAACGCCGGCGTCGTTGCCAGCGAGCCTTTCGACTTCTGCCCAACGCTGGGCCAAATGAAACCGCTGAGTAACACGGGGATCATGCATCCCATGCGGTACTCGGCGCCGTGGCCCAGGTCACAGGGCTACGGCGCCGAGTCGATACGGACAAGGCTCGTACCGGCATGGCCCACCCCGACGAGCCCGTTCCGCGTCCATCGCGGGCCCGCCCCGGGTCGGCCCGACCCGGGGTCGGAACGGCACGCGCGGGGGGAACTACGCGCGCGGGAACCAGCGAGTGCGGGAACTAGCAAGTGCGGGACTACGAGTACAGGAAGACGGGCAGCGACTCCAGTTCGTTCTGGGTGAGCACCGGCCGGTTGCGTACCTGCTCCGGGGGCACCGCGAGCCGCATCCCGGGGAACCGGGCGAAGAGCGCGGGCAGCGCGATGGACGCCTCCAGCCGGGAGAGCGCGGCGCCCGGGCAGATGTGCGGGCCGTGGCCGAAGGCCAGGTGCCGCACGGGTGTCTCGCGGCGGATGTCGAAGTTGTCGGCATCGGGCCCGTGCTGCTCCCGGTCCCTGCCGATCGCCCGGTACGACATGACGACACCCTCGCCCTCGCGCACCGTCGTGCCCCCCACCTCGATGTCCTCCGTCGCGAACCGCATCAGCAGATGCGTGGACGGCGACTCCCAGCGCAGGGTCTCCTCGATCACGGCGTCCCAGCCGATTTCCCCTGCCAGCACCAGCCGGAGCTGGTCAGGGTGGGTGAGCAGGGCCCGCACGGCACAGACGATCAGCCCGACGGTGGTCTCGTGCCCGGCCGCGACCATCGCCTCCAGGTTGCCCCTGACCTCCTCGGCCGTCAGCAGTTCGCCGCCCTCGTCGGCCTGGATCAGGGCGCTGGTCAGGTCGTCGCCGGGCTCAGCCGTCTTCTGCCTGACCAGATCGTGATACAGCTCGTCCAGTTCGGCGAAGACCGCGAGGCGCTGGTCCTGCGGGGTCACGGTTGAGAAGAACAGCTCGTACAACTCGTGCAGCCGGGGTTCCAGCTCGGGGTCGACGCCCATCAGCGCGCAGACCACCGACATGGGCAGCGGCAGAGCGAACGCCGCCTTCAGGTCGACGGCCCCGTCACCCGGTCCACCGCCGACCGGTCCGCCGCCGCCCGGCGCGGCTCCGGACGTACCCGCGTGCGCCGCCGCTTGGGACGTACCCTCGTGCGCCGCAGCTCCGGGCCCGCCCGCCCGTTCGGTCGCCTGCGCCGCGCGCTCGGCGAGACCGTCGAGCAGCCGGGCGGTGATGCCCTCGATGAGGGGCCTGCTGGCCTCCAGCCTGCGCGGGGTGATCGCCTGAGCGGTCTTGACCCGTAGCCGCCGGTGCTCGGGGCCGTCCTCGGTGAACATCGACCGGCTCGCGTCGACCAGGCCGATCAGCGGCCACTCCGCCGTCACCGCGCCACTGCGCCACAGGCCCCACTGCTGGATGTCCTTGACCAGCCGGGGATCGGTCAGCAGCCTGCGCGCCTCGGCGTGCGCGGTGATGGTCCAGGCGGGTGCCCCCATCAGGTCGACGCGCACGACGGGCCCCGCCTCGCGCAGCGCCGCCGTCTCCCCCGCGAGGTCCCCGACCATCGGGTCGATCACCATGGGGCACTCCCTCGCGCCGACGGGACACCGGCCCTGCGCCGCCGCTCCTTCGGCCACGGATCCCCCGGTGCCGGCAGACCCGGCGACCGCTTCTCCGATGGGCTGTTCCTGCATCATCTGCCTCCCTGCGCATGGACGGGGGTGAAATGAACCGGCAGCACGGACAGCCCACGCAGGAAGGGCGAGGGGCGTCTGCCCAGGGTCTGCGGCGGGACCGCCAGGTCGATTCCTGGCAGCCGGTCGAGCAGCACCTCGATCCCCGTACGGCAGACGATCTCGGCCATCTCCTGCGCGGGGAACGGGCATTGGAACTCGCCGTGGCTGAAGGCGAAGTGCGCGAAGTTGCTGTTGCGCAGCCCGTCGGCCGGGTCGGCCGCATGGGCCGACGGGTCGGCGTTGGCGCCCCCGAGGCCGAGCAGCAGCATGTCCCCCGCGGCGATGCGCTGCCCGCCGAGCCGGGTGTCACGGGCCGCCCAGCGTCCGGCCAGTATCTGGGTCGGGGTGTCCTCCCACAGGACCTCGTTCATCGCCTCGGCGATGCTGTGCCTGCCGCCGGTCAGCGAAGCGGCGAACCTGTCGTCCGTGAGCATCAGCCGCATCGAGTTGCCGATCCAGTCGGCCATGGGCAGATACCCGGCAGCGGTGAGCGCCATCAGGTCGAGGACGTACTCCTCGTCGGTGAACGTGTCGGGGAAGGCCATCATGTACGACAGCACATCGGCGCCCGGCCGCTGCCGCTTCCGCTCGACCAGCCGGTACATGAGGCCGATGGCCTGTTCGTAGCCGTGGATGGCGTCGGGGCCGCCGTCGGCCATGGCGCCGAGCGTGGAGATCAGCTCGGGCCCGTCGGAGTCGGGGAACCCGAGCACGCGGGCCAGTACGAGGACCGGAAGAGGCTTGGCGTAGGCGGAGATGACCTCGGCCTCACCCGTACCGCAGAAGCCGTCGATCAGCCGGTCGGCCAACTCCTCGGCATGCCGCCGCAGTTCGGTGTGGTCCACGCGCTCCAACGCGCCCTGGACCATGGCGAGATGGCGACGGTGCTCGTCGCCGACGGTGAAGTAGACGGAGGGCTGCCGGCTGCCGACCATCGGCCGCAGCGGCCAGTCCTCCGGCAGGGTGTCCCACTGGTTCCACAGCCCCGCGTCCCGGGGGAAGAGCACCGGATCGGACGTGACCTGGTACATCTCCCGGTAACCGATCACCAGCCAGGCGGGCACATCACCCGGTAGCTCCACGGGGACGACGGAGCCGTGCGCCTGCCGCATGTCGCGGTAGACGGCCTCCAGTTCGGTGTGGAAGCGGGGCCCCATGAGAGGCACGGCGCCCGCGTGCGCGGGGCATCCGCGCGGCGGTGGCGCGGGCGGCACCGCTGAGGCGTGGGGCTGGCTGGTCACGATCGCTACTCCCCTGTGAAAGGCGGCACTTGGCATGCGTGTCCGGTCAATCCCCGTACACCATAGGGCGATTGGGGATCAGTTTGTGGCCGTTCTCTTCCGCCACTCCTTTCCCGTCTCTCTCACGGTCCTTTCCCGGCTCTTTCACGCCGTGCCCGCGCGCTCTTCACGTGTCGCCCGGCTCCGCGCTCCCGCACGTTCATGGCGAACAACCCCTTGACAGAGGGCCGGGGCCCCAGCAATATCTGTAAACGTTTTCAGCTGCTGTAAAGGTTTACAGCAGCCTGGTCATCGCAAAGGGGCGATACGTGATGTCTGACGGCGGACCACCCACCATCGTGTCGATCGCCGAGCGCGCCGGCGTCTCGATCGCCTCGGTGTCCCGGGTCCTCAACGGCGTGGGGGCACGCCCCGACACCGTGCGGAAGGTGGAGCGGGCCGCCACCGAACTCGGCTATGTGCCCAATGCCGTGGCCCAGTCCCTCAAGGGGGGCAGGACCAAACAGCTCACGTTCGCCATGCAGGACATCGGCAACCCCGTCTACGTCGCCATGGTCCGCGAGATCCAGGCCGTCACCAGGACCGCCGGATACCGGCTGCTGCTGCACTCCACCGACGCGGTCATCGAGGACGAACTCGCCGTCGTACGCAGCCTCGGCGACCGTACGAGCGACGGGCTCATCCTCTGCCCGATCCGGATCACGCCCGAGCACGTCGAGGTGCTGAAGAACGCGGCCGGGCCCGTGGTCGTCATCGGCTCGCTCCCCGGTGACGTGCCGGTCGACGCCGTACAGGCCGACTCCATATCCGGCGCCGCGCTCGCGGTGGAACACCTTGCGGCGACGGGGCGGCGCCGTATCGCGTTCATCAACGGTCCCGTCGACACCGTGCCCGGCACCAACCGCAGGCAGGGCTACCTCACCGCGCTGGCCGAGCACGGCCTCGCACCCGACCCCGCGCTGGAGCGCGCCACGTCCTTCGGGCTCGCGGCAGGCCGCGAGGCGATGCTCGACCTGCTGGACTCAGGGGCCGCGCCCGATGCCGTACTCGGCGCGAACGACCAACTCGCCCTCGGCGCAAGCCAGGCCGCGCACGAGCGCGGCCTGCGCATCCCCGAAGACCTCGCCATCACCGGCATGGACGACAGCGATCTCGCCCGCGCCGGCTGGCCCCCGCTGACCAGCGTCGACCTCGGCTCCGAAGAACGCGGCAGGACAGCGGCCCGCATGCTGCTGGAGCGCCTCGCCGGCGCCGTGCCCGACGAGCAGCCGGCCCGCCGCACCACCGCGGCACCCCGGCTCGTCGTACGCGGCTCGACCGACGCCGCCTACGACCACGCTTCCGCCTCCGCTTCGGTGCCCGCTCACGCGTCCGCGCCCACAGGCGCCTCCGCTTCTGCATCCGCGTCCGCGCCCGCGTCCGGCCACGCTTCCGCTCCCGCTTCCGGGCAGGTCGGCGTCAGAGGCGAGGGCCGGTGAAGGGGCGCTCCGCGCGTGAGCGCGTTCCGTTCCGGGGGACGGCGCCGCCCAGGACACCGGCGGCGCGTAAGAGGTATCTCGGCCTCGACAGGGGCGCCTGGTTCCTGCTGCTGCCCGCGCTGATCCCGATTCTCATTCTGAGCGCCGGTCCGCTGCTCTACGCCATCTCGCTGGCGTTCACCGACTCGCAGGCGGGGCGTACGGTCGCCACGCAGTTCGTCGGTTTCGACAACTTCGCCGATCTGCGGCTCGATTCGCTGTTCTGGGAGTCCTTCCGTATCGGCCTGGTGTGGGCCGTGTGCGTCACCGGCTTCCAGCTGCTGCTGGCGCTCGGGCTGGCGCTGCTGCTCAACCAGAACCTGCGCTTCCGCTGGCTGGCCCGCACCCTGGCGCTCGTTCCCTGGGCCATGCCCGAGGTCGTCGTCGGCATCATGTGGCGGCTCGTCTACCACCAGGACGCGGGCATCCTCAACAAGACGCTGCGGCAGGTCGGCATCCTGAGCGAGGGCGGGAACATCGACTGGCTGACCAATCTCTCCCTCGCGCTGCCCGCCGTCATCCTCGTCGGCGTCTGGGCCGGCATGCCGCAGACCACCGTGGTGCTGCTGGCCGGTCTCCAGAACGTGCCCAGGGAGCTGACCGAGGCCGCGCAGCTGGACGGTGCGGGCATCTGGCGCCGGTTCGTCTCGGTGACCTGGCCCGCGGTCAAGCCGGTGGCGATCGCGATCACCGCGCTCAACTTCATCTGGAACTTCAACTCCTTCGGGCTGGTCTACGTGCTCACCCAGGGCGGACCGGGAGGACAGACCAGGCTGCCGATGCTCTTCGCCTACGAAGAGGCGTTCAAGTACGGGCAGTTCGGCTACGCCGCCGCGATGGGCGTCGTGATGATCGCCGTCATCGCGGTCTTCCTGACCGTTTTCCTGCGCAAGCACCTGAAGGAGGACCCCTCATGAGCGCGCTCCCTCCGCGTATCCACCTGGCCCGGGGCACCGGGCGCGCTGCGCAGTACCTCGCGCTGCTCTGCTACCTGGTCTTCCTCGCCTTTCCGCTGCTGTGGCTGATCTCGACGTCGTTCAAGTCGCCGCAGGAGCTGGGCAGGATCGACCCCACCTGGATTCCGCAGCACCCCTCCCTCGACAACTTCAGGGAGGCGTTCGAGGCGCAGCCTCTCGCCCGGTCGGCGCTCAACAGCCTGATCGTCGCGGGCAGCGCCACGCTCATCTCCGTGGCGATCGCCGTGCCCGCCGCCTACATCCTGGTGCGCTACCGCTCCAAGGTGAGCAGCGCGGCGACGGGCTGGGTGCTGGTCAGCCAGATGTTCCCGTTCGTGCTGGTCATCATCCCGCTGTTCCTGCTGCTCAAGAACGTTCACCTGATCAACTCCCTCTCGGGGCTGATCATCGTGTACGTCGTGTGGAACCTTCCGTTCTCGCTCTGGATGCTCCAGGGCTACGTCAAGGCGGTGCCGGTCTCCCTGGAGGAGGCGGCGGCGATGGACGGCGCGAGCCGGTTCCGCACCCTGCGCAGCGTGGTCCTCCCGCTGCTCACACCCGGGCTCGTGGCCACGCTGATGTTCTCCTTCGTCACCGCATGGAACGAGTTCTTCTTCGCGCTGGTGCTGCTCAAGTCTCCGGAGAATCAGACGATGTCGGTCATCCTCACCCGCTTCCTCGGGGCCGAGGGGGTCGCGGACCTGGGTCCGCTGGCCGCAGCCTCGGTGCTCGCGACCATTCCCAGCCTGCTCTTCTTCGCGCTGCTCCAGCGGCGGCTGGCGGGCGGCATGCTGGCGGGGGCGGTGAAGGGCTGATGAAGCGCGTACTCCCCGCGGCCCTCGCCACGCTGCTGGCCACCACGCTCCTCACGTCCTGCGCCGGCGGCGAGGGCGACGACAGCGGAACCGTCACCCTCGACTACTACAGCCTCGCCTGGCAGAAGGAGTCCGTGGCCGCCAACAAGGCGCTCGTCGCGCGCTGGAACAAGACCCACAAGGCGGTCAAGGTCCGCTATGTGCAGGGCTCGTGGGACAACGTCCACGATCAGCTGCTCACCTCGTTCGAGGGCGGCGAGGCGCCCGACATCATCCACGACGACGCCAGCGACCTCACCGACTTCGCGTACGGCGGCTACCTCGCCGACCTGAGCAAGCTCCTCCCCGGCGAGCTGCGCTCGGACATCCCCCGTACCTCCTGGGACAGCACGACGATGAACGGCGGCAAGGTCTACGGCGTGCCCTTCCTCCAGGAGCCGCGGGTGATCATCGCCAACAAGAAGCTGCTGGAGCGCTCGGGCGCGCGCATACCCACCGCCGGGAAGCCGTGGACATGGGACGAGTTCGAGAAGGTCTCCCGCCGACTGACGCGCCCGGGAAAGCGCTTCGGCACCGTCTGGACGATGAAGGAGCCGGTCAAGCAGTCCGTGAACCTGTCGCTGTCGACCGGCGGCAAGGTCTTCACCAAGAAGCGGACCGACGACGGCACGAAGAACGCCGTACGTTTCGACCGTGCGGACTCGGCGGTCAGCCGGCTCATCAACCGCCAGGTCAACAAGGACCGTACGGCCCCCAGAAGCGGCCTCGGCATGGGCGGCTCCGACGCGCTCCCGGGCTTCTTCGCGGGGAAGTACGCCACCGTCCCGCTCAACTTCTCCTTCCGCCAGCAGGTGCAGCAGCAGGCACCCGACGGCTTCGAGTGGACCGTGCTGCCGATGCCGCGTGGCGAGGGTCCGGGCCAGAACGCGCAGGGTGTCGTCCCGCAGACCCTCTCCGTCGCCCAGGAGAGCGAGCACAAGCAGGCGGCTGCCGACTTCATCGCCTACATGTCCAGGCCCGAGCACATGGCCGAACTCGCCAAAGGTGACTGGATCCTGCCGACAGGGAAGAAAGCCCTGAAAGATCCCGAGATCAACAAGAAGAAGGACGGCTGGCGCACCGGCGTCGCCACGGCGAAGACCCTCCGCCCCTCCCCCGCACTCGGCGTACGCGGCTACGCCGAGTGGTCCGACAAGATCGCCACTCCGGCCTTCCAGCGCTACTACAACGGCGACACCTCGCACACGGCACTGTCCGACTCCCTGGTCCACGACGGAAACCTCATCCTCAACCGCTACCAGCGCTGACCCCTGCCCCCTGCGGTCCCGGTGTCCCGGCGCCCGGGTCCCGCACACCGACCGCCTCGCTTCGATCCGCCACGCTCCGACCCCGCCACGCTTCGACCCACACCGCCCCGGCCCACCACGCCACCGCAACAGGAGAAGAGCACGATCCGCCACATGAGCACCACCCGCGACCGCGCGAGAGGCGCGATGACAGGGCTCGCCGTCGGCGACGCCCTCGGCGCACCCGCAGAGAACATGAAGCCCTCGCAGATCCGTGAGCGATGGGGCCGCATCGAGGGCTTCGTCTCCGACGACCCGGCCGGAACGGACGACACGGAGTACGCCATCTTCTCCGGCCTGCTGCTGGCCGAGCACGGCTCGGCGCTCACCGTGGAGGCCGTCGAGAGCGCATGGCACCGCTGGATCGCCGATGTCGAGATCGGCCAGGAGGGCTCCTTCAAGGGTGCGGGATTCAGCGAGCGCGGCACGCTGGAGAACCTCCGCAGGGGCCTGGCAGCTCCCATCTCAGCGCAGCACAGACACGCGTGGAGCGACGGACTGGCCATGCGCGCGGCCCCGTTCGGGGTGTTCGCCGCCGGGCGCCCGGCCGAGGCGGCGCGGCTCGTCGCGATCGACGGCACGATCAGCCACGAGGGCGAGGGCATCTACGGAGGCCGCGCCGTCGCCGCGGGCGTCGCCGCCGCCATGGTGGGCGACAGCCCTGACGCCGTCGTACAGGCCGCTCTCTCCGTCATCCCGGAGAACTCCTGGACCTCGCGCTCCCTCCAGCGCGCCGTCTCGGCCGCGCGCCGCGCGCGCCACAGGCCGGACGCCACGCGGCTGAGCGTCGAGCGGGCCGTACGCTCGTCCGTCGTCATCGGCGGCTACCCCTGGACCGATCTGGCCCCGGAGGCCGTTGGCCTCGCGTTCGGCGCTTTCACCGCACGGAGCGGCGACTTCAGGGAATCGGTGCTCACCGCCGTGAACATGGGCCGCGACGCCGACACCACGGCCGCTGTCGCGGGGGCGCTGGCGGGGGCACTGCGCGGCGAGAGCGCGATCCCCGCCGAATGGGCCGAGGCGATCCGGCCCGTACGCGGCACCTGTCTGCCCGCCATGGCGGGGCGGCATGTGCGGGAGATCGCCGACCAGTTGACGCTGCGGCACGACACGCGGGAAGCCTCATGAGCTGCACACTGACCGAGACCGGAACCGGCGCCGAAGAGGGCGTGCCCGGCGAGGACGTACCCGGCGAAGACGGGCCCGAAGGGGGCGCGGCCGGCGGTCCGGAGAACGCGGAGGACGCACAGGGCGGCGGGCCGCGCCGGATCGAGGGCCTGCTGCTGGGCCTCGCGGCAGGCGACGCGGCGGGCTGGCCCTCGGGGCGGCACAGGGCGGCGCGGCTGCCCGACTGGACGCGGCGGCTGACCCGCGAACTCGACACGTTCGCCGAGCAGAACGCCACGACCACGCTGCCCGTACCCATCGCGCTCAACCAGCCGCCGGAACCGCTGCGCCTGGGCCCCTCGGACGACGCGGAGTGGGCCGCCTTCACCGCCGGCGCCGTGCTCTCGGCGGACGGGGCAGGGCACAGCGACCTCACGCCCGACCAGCGGGTACGCGCGGCGCTCACGCTCTCGTGGAACGCGCTGGCCGACGAGGTCGCCGCCGCTGCCGAACGGGCCGAGGAGATCGAGTCGGCGCAGATACCGCTGCGCGCCCGCATCTCCGTACGCGCGGGGCTCGGGAACCTGGCGGCAGGGCTGCGGCCCCCGGCCACGGGCCACGACAACCCGCACTACTTCGACGACGCGGCCTGCGTACGTGCCGCCGTGCTGGCCGTCGTGCACCCCGGCGACCCCGAAGCCGCCGCCGGGCTCGCCGAGTTCGACGCGCGCTACACCCAGGACGGCGACGGGGTGCACGGCGCACGTGCCATGGCCGCTGCCGTCGCCACGGCGCTGGCAGGCGGCGAGGTCGCGGACGCCGTGGCCGCGGCGCTGGACCAGTTGCCCGAGGGTACGGAGATCCGGCGCAACGCGCTGCACGCCGTGGCCCTCGCGCGTGCCGCGGTCGCCGACAGACCTGGCCAGCCAGGCAACGCCTTCGCGCTCGTGCCCGTGCTGGAGCACGAGATCGTCGACCACGTCTACAGCTACGGCATCGCAGCCGCCGAGACCGTGCCCGTCGCGCTCGCCACGGCGACCGCCTCGGCAGGCGTGCTCAGCGAGGCCGTTCCGGCAGCCGCCTGCATGTCACGCGTCGCGGACTCGGCACCGGCGCTCGCCGGAGCCCTCACCGGAGCGCTCGGCGGTGCCCGCGCGCTCCCGGCTTCCTGGCGTGACGCCTGCCGGAGGCTGTCCGGCTGCTCCCTGCCGCAGTTCGCTGGGGCCGACCTCGTCGAGACGGCCGAGCAGTTGGCCGCACACCACCTGATCACTCCACTGGAAGGACCCCACGCCTCATGAGCACCTCCACATCTGATGTTCCGCAGGCCCTTTCCCTGGAGGACCGCACCGCGGGCTGCCTCGTCGGTGCCGCCGTGGGCGACGCGCTGGGCGGGCCCGTCGAGGGCTGGACGCCGGAGGCCATCGCCGAACGGCACGGGGGCCGCGTCCAGGGCATCGTCGAGCCGTTCCACAAGGACGAGTGGCGCACGGCCCGGCCCATCGCGCCGTACCACAAGGGCGACGGGCACGTCACCGACGACACCCTCATGACCCATGCCCTCGTACGCGTCTACGAGAAGACGCGCGACCACCTCGACGCGTACGCCGTCGCCGACCACCTGGTGCCCGACCTGATGGGCACCCCGCGCTGGATTCCCGAACTGGAGGCCGAGGCGCTCCCGTTGCAGCGGATCTTCCTCGCCGAGAAGTGGCTCGTCGCACGGCTGCACTACGGCCACGTCGACCCGCGCGAGGCGGGCAGCGGCAACATCGTCAACTGCGGCGCGGCGATGTACATGGCGCCTGTCGGCGCCGTCAACGCGGGCAATCCCGAGGGTGCCTACGCCGAGGCCCTGGATGTGGCGGCTGCCCATCAGTCGTCGTACGGGCGGGAGGCCGCCGGTGTCTTCGCCGCGGCCGTCGCCGCCGCCTACCGGCCCGGCGCCACGCCCGCCACCGTGGTGGACGAGGCACTGCGGCTCGCCAAGGACGGTACGAAGTCCGCCATCGAGGCGGTGGCGGAGGCCGCGGTCCGCTACTCGGACTTCGAACCCGCGCTGCGCCCGCTGCGGGAGGCCGTCGCCCCGTTCGACACCGTAGGACCCGACTACCGCAACCCCTCGCTCGGCGCCCGGCGCCCCTCCCGGCTGCACGCCATCGAGGAGTTGCCCATAGCCCTGGGCATGCTGCTCATCGGCGACGGCGACTTCCGCCACACCGTTCTCGGCTCCGTCAACTACGGGCGCGACTGCGACTCCATCGCCACGATGAGCGGCGCCGTCGTCGGCGCGCTGCGCGGCCAGGCCGCGGTTCCGGCCGAGTGGGCCGGGGAGGTCGCCCGTGCGAGCCGCCTGGACCTGGCAGGTCCTGCCGCCTCCCTGGCGACGGTGACCCGCGAGGTCTTCGCCCGCGATCTGGAGCGGCGGCGCGCCCACGAGGCGGTCTTCGCCGCGCTGGGAGCCCCCCAATGACCGCCCTCCCCGCACGCGCCGTCACCCCGAGCTGCGCTGTGCGCTCCGCAGCCAGTGCCGCGTACGGTGCGCGGTTCGCCGCGGGTACGCCGTGGCTGGCCGCGCAGTTCCCCGCGCCCCTTCCGGGCGCAGCCCGCAGCCGGGAACGTCCCCGCACCCACCACGACCGCCCCGCACGCGCCGTCACCCCGAGCTGCGCTGTGCGCTCCGCAGCCAGTGCCGCGTACGGTGCGCGGTTCGCCGCGGGTACGCCGTGGCTGGCCGCGCAATTCCCCGCGCCCCTTCGGGGCGCACCCTCACCGCACCGGACTTCGGGAGGCACCCCATGAATCTCCGTCTCACCTGGGTCCAGCCCGAGGACCTGGTCGGGCACGAGTTGCGCCAGGCCCAGCAGGACGGCCGCGACACCGCACCCGTGGCGGCGCGCTGGCGAGCAGCCGGCGGCCACGGAGCTCCGGACAAGGCGGGCGCCTCGCCGACCCCACCGAGGCCCGAACTGCGCGCGCTGGCAAGCGAGTTGCTGGACGAACTCGCCACGCTGCCCACCCCGTCGGCAGAACACGAGCCAACGGACCTGGCCGCGATCAAAGCGGCCTGCGCCCGCTGGCCTGAGCCCGTACGCAGCGCGCCGGGACTCGAAGCGCGTCTGCACGCGGCCTGGCTGGGCCGCGCCGCGGGGTGTCTGCTGGGCAAGCCGGTCGAGAAGGTGGACCTGGCCGGCATCAGGTCCCTGGCCGCTGCCACGGGCAACTGGCCGCTGAACGACTGGTTCACGGAGCGCGGCCTGGACCCCGGGATCGCGGCGGCGCACCCCTGGAACCGCCGCTCGGCCCCCACCTCGCTGGCCGAGAACATCGACGGCATGCCCGAGGACGACGACCTCAACTACCCGCTCCTGGGGCTGCTGTTGCTGGAGCGGCACGGTCACGGCTTCAGCACGGCCGACGTGGCGAAGCTGTGGCTGGACGAGCTGCCTGCAGGCCGTACGTTCACGGCCGAGCGCGTCGCGTACCGCAACCTGCTGGACGGCGTCGAGCCGCCCCGCACCGCCTCGTACCGCAACCCGTTCCGCGAGTGGATCGGGGCGCAGATCCGCGCGGACATCTTCGGCTGGACCCACCCGGGCGATCCGGGCGCAGCCGCCGAGGCCGCGTGGCGTGACGCGGTGCTCACCCACACGGCGAACGGGGTGTACGGCGAGATGTTCGCGGCAGCCGCGCTCGCCCACGCGGCGGCTGCGGCACCGTCCCCCGGGCGCGGGGGCGCGGCGCCGGACGTCCACGCGTGCCTGGAGGCGGGCCTGTCGGTGGTCCCGCCCGGTTCCCGGTACGCGGAGGCCGTCCGTACGGGCATCGCGGCTGCCCGTGCCTCGGACGACTTCGACGAGGTGGTCGACCACCTCCACGCCACCTATGGCGCCACCCACCACTGGGTGCACGTCCTCCCCAACGCGGCGCTCCTCGCAGCGGCCCTCACCCATGCGGACGGGGACTTCACGGCCTCCATCTGCCGTACGGTGTCCGGCGGTTGGGACACCGACTCCAACGGTGCGACGGCGGGTTCCCTGGCGGGCCTGCTGGCGGGCAGCCCGGAGGCGCTGCCGGAACGCTGGACGGCCCCACTGCGCAACCGCCTCGCGACAACGGTCGCGGGGCTGGACGGTATCGGCTTCGACACCCTGGCATCCCGCACCGCCGCTCTGGCCCAACTCCCGTACGGGAGCGGCGGGTCGGCGCCCCCGCACGGGAGCGGCGGGCCGGCACCCGGGGCGCGGCGCGTGCGCCATGGCGCGGGGCCGGGAGGGCCGGCCAGCCTCGCGGTGTTCGGCAGCACCAACATGGACCTGGTCGCGACCGTCCCCACGGCACCCGCACTGGGTGAGACGGTCACGGGCAGGGAGTTCCGTACGGTCCCCGGCGGCAAGGGCGCCAACCAGGCCGTCGCCGCCGCGCGCGCGGGAAGCGCGGTGCACATGATCGGCGCGGTCGGCGAGGACGAGTTCGCCGCCCGGCTCAGGGCCACGCTCGGCGAGGCGGGCGTCTCCACGGACGGGCTGCGCACAGCGCCCGGGTTCCACAGCGGTACGGCGCACATCACCGTGGACGGCAAGGGCGCCAACTCGATCATCGTCATTCCCGGCGCCAACGGCACGCTGAAGGGGATCGGCGCGGGGGACGAGGACCGTATCGCGCACAGTGACGCGCTCCTGCTCCAGTTGGAGACGCCGATGGAGGGCGTCGTGGCCGCGGCACTGGCGGCGCACGCGCGCGGCGTCCGTACGGTGCTGACGCCCGCGCCCACCCAGCCCCTGCCGCCCGAACTGCTCGCCGCCACCGACCTGTTGGTTCCGAACGAGCACGAGGCGGCGGATCTCTCCGGCAGAGCGGACCCCTACGAGGCGGCGGTCGCGCTGCTCGACCTCGTGCCCGAGGTCGTCGTCACGCTGGGTGCGCGCGGCAGCGTGTACGCGGCGCGGGGCGCCGAGCCGCTGACCGTTCCCGCCTTCCCCGTGCGGGCCGTGGACACGACGGCGGCGGGCGACACCTTCGTCGGCGCCCTGTGCACGGCGTACGCGGAGGGCCGTCCGATGCCGGAGGCGATGGCGTGGGCCTCGGCGGCCTCGGCGCTGGCCGTACAGCGCCCGGGAGCCTCGTCGTCCATGCCGGAGCGCGCAGAGATCACGGCGTACGCAGAGCAAAGGAACCCCGCACGATGAACGCAGGCACCACGGACAGCGACCCGATGAACGCGGGCGCAGGCGGCGCCGCTCCCCTCTCCGGGCTGCGCGTCCTCGACCTGGCCACCCTCTTCGCCGGCCCACTCGCCGCCACGATGCTCGGTGACTTCGGCGCCGAGGTCATCAAGGTCGAACACCCGCGCAAACCCGATCCCTCCCGGGGGCACGGGCCCAGCAAGGACGGCATCGGCCTGTGGTGGAAGCTGCTGGGCCGCAACAAGCGGAACATCACCCTGGATCTGTCCTCACCGGGTGGACGCGAGGTACTGCTCAAGCTGGCGGCGGAAGCCGACGTGGTCATCGAGAACTTCCGCCCCGGCACCCTGGAGAAGTGGAACCTGGGCTGGGACGAACTCTCGGCGGCCAACCCGCGTCTCGTGCTCGCCCGCGTCACCGGCTTCGGGCAGGTCGGTCCGTATGCGCACAGGCCCGGGTTCGGCACGCTCGCCGAGGCCATGAGCGGTTTCGCCGCGATCACGGGCGAACCCGACGGGCCGCCGACGCTGCCCCCGTTCGGCCTCGCCGACTCGATCGCGGCGCTCTCCACGGCGTACGCCGTGATGACGGCGCTGGCGGGCCGGGACCGTACGGGCACGGGGCAGGTGGTGGACATGGCGATCATCGAGCCGATGCTCACGGTGCTGGGCCCGCAGCCCATCTGGTACGACCAGCTCGGCTACGTCCAGCCCCGTACGGGCAACCGCTCGGCGAACAACGCGCCCCGTAACACCTACCGCACGGCCGACGGCCGCTGGCTGGCCGTCTCCACCTCGGCACAGTCGATAGCGGAACGCGTACTGCGCCTGGTGGGGCGCCCGGAGTTCCTGGACGAGCCGTGGTTCGCGACGGGCGCCGGCCGGGCGCAGCACGCGGAGGAGCTGGACGAGGCCGTCGGCTCATGGATCGCGCGGCACGACGAGGCGGAGGTCGTACGCGCCTTCGAGGAGGCACAGGCCGCCGTCGCTCCGGTGCACGACGTGCGGGACGTGATGGAGAACGAGCAGTACCGCGCGCTCGGTTCGATCACGGAGATCGAGGACGAGGACCTGGGCAAGGTGAAGATGCAGAACGTTCTCTTCCGCCTCTCCGAGACCCCCGGCGCCATCAAGTGGGCGGGCCGCGCGCACGGCGCCGACACGGACGAGGTGCTCACGGGTCTCGGCCTGGACCCGGCCGAGATCGCCGCGCTCCGCGAGGAGGGAGCGCTGTGACCGGTACCCCGCTCACCTGGCTGTACGTGCCGGGCGACCGCCCCGAGGTGGTCGCGAAGGCGCTGCGTTCCGGCGCCGATGTGGTCCTGGTGGACCTGGAGGACGCGGTGGCGCCCGACCGCAAGGAGTACGCCCGTTCCGCGACGGCCGAACTCCTCTCCGACCCGGCCCCAGGGCCCGCCCCCGTACACGTACGCGTGAACGCGCTGGACGGCCCCCTGGCGGCGGCCGACGTGCGCACCCTCACCGGCCTCCCCGGACTGGCCGGTCTGCGCCTGCCGAAGGTGACGGGCGCGCCGGACCTGGCCCGGGTCGCCCACTGGGCAGGGCCCCGACTGCCGCCGCTGTACGCGCTGTTGGAGTCCGCACTCGGCGTGGAACGCGCCTACGAGATCGCCACGGCGCACCCCGCGCCGTGCGGTATCGCGCTGGGCGAGGCCGACCTGCGGGCCGACCTGGGCGTCGCCGGCAGCCACGGGCTGGCCTACGCCCGCAGCCGTACGGTCGTCGCGGCCCGCGCCGCGGGGCTGGCCCCGCCGCCCCAGTCGGTCTACCCGGACGTGCGCGACACCGAGGGCCTGGCGGCGTCCTGCGCCGAGGGCAGAGCGGCGGGCTTCCTGGGCCGTACGGCGATCCATCCGCGCCAACTCCCCGTCATCGAACGGGCCTTCAGGCCGACGGCCGAGGAGATCGAGTCCGCGCGGCAGGTCGTGGAGGCCGCGCGTACCGAGGCGGGTGCGCTGGCGCTCCCCGACGGCCGCTTCGTCGACGCCGCCGTCGTGGCCGCCGCGACCCGCACCCTGGAGCTGGCCACACGCGCCGACCACGCCCCGACCGGCGCCTGAGCCCCGACCGGCACAGGGGCGTCCCCCGGAAGGGGGGTCAGCCGACCGCGACGCCGAACAGCGCCCCGAGCCCGTACGTCACAGCAGCAGCCGCGCCGCCCAGCGCGAGCTGCCGCAGCCCGCTGAACCACCACGGCCGCGCGGTCACCCGCGCCACGACGGCCCCGCACACGAACAGCCCGAACAGCGCCAGCAGTACGGCCGGCAGCAGGGCCGTCGCGCCGAACAGGTACGGCAGCACGGGAAGTACGGCACCGAGCGAGAACGACAGGAACGAGGAGACGGCGGCAACCGTGGGCGAGGGCAGGTCGGTCGGGTCGATGCCGAGTTCCTCCCGCGCGTGTATCTCCAGGGCCTGCTCGGGGTCGCGGTGCAGCTGCCTGGAGACCTCCATGGCGAGTTCGGGGTCGACCCCGCGCGACTCGTACAGCCCGGCCAGCTCCTTGACCTCCTCGCCAGGGCTGCGCCGCAACTCCCCGCGCTCGACCTCCAGTTCGGCGAGGACGAGTTCCCGCTGCGAGGCCACGGAGGTGTACTCACCCGCCGCCATCGAGAACGCACCGGCGGCCAGCCCCGCGAGGCCCGCGATGACGATCGTCTGCGAGGACGCCGAGCTGCCCGCGACACCCGTCATCAGACCGAGGTTGGAGACCAGCCCGTCCATCGCGCCGAAGACGGCGGGACGCAGCCAACCGCCGTTGACGTCCCTGTGGGTGTGGTTGTCGCGGTGGGCGGCATGGGTGGCGTGCGTCGGGTCCGAGACCCCGGCTTGGGACATGGCCGGTACTGCTCCCTTCGGTGCTGCGGTGCTTACGGTGTCGAAGATAGGCACGAATCGACGCCGTCTGCCAGCAAGGAAGGCCGTACTTACCGCGCTGACCTGCGGTTTTCCTCAGGGGTGTGATCAGGACTCCTCGGTGGGCCGGTCCTGCCCTCCGTGGCTGAGCGCCTCCCCCAGCTCGTCCTGCACGAGGTTGTCGCGATCGAGCCTGCCCGTCCGGTACGCGGCGCGACCCACCATGTGCGCCGCGACGGGAGAGGTGAGGAGCTGGAAGACGCCGACGAGCAGCAGCGTGCTCAGATCGACGAAGCTGCGCAGCCACAGCCCTGTCCCGATCAGTACGAGCAGCAGCCCGAAGGACTGCGGCTTGGTCGCAGCGTGCAGCCGCGTCAGCACGTCGGGCAGGCGCAGCAGCCCGATACCGGCCAGCAGGCACAGCAGCGCACCGGCGAACATGAAGACGAGCCCCGCCACATCGGCCACCCTGATCCAGTTCACGCGGTGCTCTCCTCCCCCGTCTCCTCGCTGGAGTCCGCGTCGCTGGTGCCCGCCTCGTCGCGCAGGGCCATGAACCGTGCGACGCCGATGGAGCCCGTGAACCCCAGGAACGAGAGGACCAGCAGCACGGGCAGGTAGTACGCGGTGTGCCGCACGGCGGTATGGACACCGATGCCCGCCATCGCCACCGAGATGAGCGCGTCCAGCGCGACGGCGCGGTCCAGTGTGGAGGGGCCCAGCGTCAGCCGCAGGGTCACCATCAGCCCGGCGGCGAGCAGCAGCCCCGCGATCACCGCGATCATCACGTCCACGGTCCGAACACCTCCTCCGCCGCCTCGGATGCCGTGATGGACGCGATGTCGGCCCGGGTGCCGAAGGCCCGTACGACACGTGCCTCCAGCCGCAGCGCGTCGCGCCGTGCCCGGTCGCGCTGCTCCTGGCTTCCGGCGCCGAGCACATGCAGATAGAGGGTGCCCGACCTGCGGTGCACCTCCAGTACGGTGCTGCCGGGAACGGCCGAGACGGCGACGGCCGTTGCCGTCAGCATCAGGTCGCCGGGGCAGCGCATCCGTACTCCGAGCACCGCGCAGGGCGGCTTGCCCGGGCCGACGATGTAGCGGTTGAGGCGCCAGCTGGAGACCACCATGTCGACGGCGAAGCGCGCCACGAACCAGAAGATGCCGACGGGATGGAGCCGCGCCTGCTTCTCGATCGGCGGCAGCGGAAAGAGGAAGACGACCAGCAGTCCGATCACCACCCCTGTCAGCAGGTTGGCGAGGGTCAGGTCGCCCCACAGCAGCATCCACAGCAGGGTCAGGCCGAGCACCATCGGCCACTGGGTTGCGCGCAGCCTGCTGGACTGGGGCAGCCGCTGGGGTGCCGTCAACTCTTCATCACCGCCTCCACATAGGGGGTTCGCGCGATCAGTTCACCGGCCGCGCGGTCGGTCAGCCCGAACAGCGGTCCCGCCAGCACCGTGAAGGCGATCCCGAAGACGACGAGGCCGATGGTCGCGCCCGTCATGCTCGTGGGCAGCGTGCTGCTGGTGGTGATCTCCTGGCCCCCGAACGTCGCGGTCACCCTGCGCCCCGCGAGCACGGTCTCCTTGCGCCCCGGCCCGACCCCGTCCCAGTCGGTGGCGGGCGTCTCCGCCGGACCTCCGCTCCCGCGCCCCGTTCCGGACCCGTCGTCCGCGGTGCCGCCCCCGCCGCTCCCCCCGCCGACTGCACCGTCCCCGTCCCCGCCGCCGTCCCCGTCCCCGTCCTCCTCGGGTGAGTCGCCCTCCGCCGTGTCCAGGACGGTGCCCACGGCGCACATCTCGGGTGTGGCGGCCCGCCAGAAGGCGAGGTTCCAGGCTTTGACCAGGGCGTAGAGGGTCAGCAGGCTGGTCACCGTACCGCCGGCGACCAGCACATACGTCAGCACTCCGCCCTCGTCGACGCCCGCGCGCAGCAGGCCGAGCTTGCCCAGGAACCCGGAGAGCGGCGGGATACCGGCCAGGTTCATCGCGGGGATGAAGAAGATGACGGCCAGCAGCGGCGAGAGCGTGGCGAGTCCGCCGAGGCTCTGGAGGTCGGTGGTGCCGCTGCGGCGTTCGACGAGCCCGGCGACGAGGAAGAGCGTGGTCTGCACGGTGATGTGGTGCGCCACATAGAAGACGGCGCCCGCGATGCCGTCGTGCGAGGCGAGCGCGATACCGAAGACCATGTAGCCCATATGGCTGACGAGGGTGAAGGACAGCAGCCGCTTGAGGTCGGTCTGCGCGACGGCTCCCAGGATGCCGACGATCAGCGACAGCAGCGCGACGGCCATCAGTACGTCCCCGATCCGGTCGCCGGGGAAGAGCAGCGTCTGGGTGCGGAGTATCGCGTAGACACCGACCTTGGTCAGCAGCCCGGCGAAGACAGCGGTGACGGGCGCGGGCGCCGTCGGATACGAGTCGGGGAGCCAGGCGGCCAGCGGGAAGACGGCCGCCTTGATACCGAAGACACCGAGCAGCGCGATCTGGATGACGGAACCCACGCCCTGCGGCAACTCGTCGAGCCGCGCCGGCAGTTCGGCCATGGTGACGGTGCCCGTGGCCGCGTACACCATCCCGACGGCGGCCATGAACAGCACCGAGGACAGCAGCGAGACCACCGCGTACGTCGCGCCCGCGCGGATGCGCGCGATGGTGCCGCCGATGGTCAGCAGCACATAGCTGGCGGTCAGCATGATCTCGAAGCCGACGTAGAGGTTGAACAGGTCACCGGCCAGGAAGGTGTCCGAGACCCCCGCGACCAGCACCAGGTAGGAGGGGTGGAAGACGGACAGCGGTGTGGCCTCGTCGTTGTCGGCCATGCCCTGCCCGACGGAGTAGATGAGCACGCACAGCGTCACGGCCGAGGAGATCACCAGCATCAGCGCCGACAGCCGGTCGGCCACCAGCACGATGCCGACGGGCGGCGGCCAGCCACCCGCGTACATCACCTGCGGCCCGTGCCGGTCGGCGGCGATGAGCAGCACCAGCGAGACGATCAGCACGGTCAGCAGCACGGCCGCGCTGATGAACCGCTGCACGCGCCCCAGCCTGGCCCCGATGGCGAGCTTCAGACCGGCGGCGCACAGCGGCAGGATCACCGGCAGCGGCACCAGCGCCGAGGCGAAGGCCGCGGCGTCCGACGGCTGTGCCCCGCCGCTCACCGCGCCGCTCCCGTCCGCGTCCCGCCGGCCCGGAGGCCGCCTGCCGCCTGCCGGTTCACCGGTCGGCGCCCAGGATCGTCTGCCACGGATCGTCCTCCCCTTCGGTCTCCTCCGCCGTCTCCTCGGCGCGTGCCTGGCGGGCGCGGAAGGCGCGCGCCTCGGCCCGCGCCCTGCGCCGCATCTGGCGGTACTGGTCGCGGGCGCGGCCGAGCTTCTGGTACGCGCTGCTGTGCTCCTGCGCCTCGCGCTCCTCCTCGTCGTGTGCCAGCGCGCGGTACTCGTGCCGGCGTTCGCGGTAGGTGGCCCGCAGCCGCTCGCGCTCGTCGGCATACTCGGCACGCCGCACGACGCGGATGTCCTCGTCGTCGTCGGGCACGTCGTCGTTGCCGGACAGCTGCCAGGAGCGGTACGCCATGGTCACGAGGAAGGCGGTCAGCGCGAGCGTGATGACGATGGCGGTGAGGATGAACGCCTGGGGCAGCGGGTCGGCCATCTGCCGCCAGTCGAGGTCCGGGTAGAGCAGCGCCGACTCACCGGCGGGGCCCGAGGTGGTGAGCACCAGCACATTGACGCCGTTGCCGATCAGTACGGCGCCCAGCAGGATGCGGGTGAGGGGCCGCGCCAGCAGCAGCGCCGTACCGGAGGCGAACAGCACCCCGCCGCAGACCACCAGCGCCAACGTCGCCGTCACGAGCCCGCCCCCTCCTGGCCCCCGCGCCGCTCCTGGCCCTCGCGCGCCTTCTTGGCGCGCTCGCGTTCCATGCGCCGGTCGATCTCGGAGCCGAGGCTGCGCAGGATGTCCAGGACGACACCGAGCACCAGCAGATAGACACCCGTGTCGAACAGGACCGGGCTGGCCGCGTGGAAGCCTTCGATGAGCGGGAGTTGGGCGTGCACGGTGCCCGACGCCAGCACGCTGCCCCCGAGCAGGAGCCCGGCGAGCCCGGTCACGGTGAGGATCAGCAGCCCGAGCCCGAGCAGGAACCCCGCGTCAACGGGGGCGGCGGCGGCCAGTTCGAGCCGGCCGCCCGCGAGATACCGCACGGCCACCGCGAGCCCCGCCACGAGCCCGGACGTGAAGCCGCCACCCGGCAGGTTCCCGGCGCAGAAGAGCAGGTAGAGCGAGAGGACCACGATCGGGTGGAAGACGAGCCGCGCCATCACCTCGAACATCACCGAGCGCCCCTCGGGGGCCAGGGTCACGCTCGCCGCCAGCCAGGTGCGCCGGGGCGCGACGGCCGAGCCGCGTGGCTGCAGCGCGTCGGGCCGCGCGGGCAGCTTCCACGCGTCGAGCCGGCCGACGGCGGCCCGCCGGGCGCCCGTGTCATCGAGCGCGACGCTGGCCGACCCCGGCACCAGCGGAGCCGGGAAGCGCGAGCCGCCCGGGCCAGGGGAGCCGGGTACGGGCAGCGCGACGGGCACGCGTGCGCGGCGGCGCAGATAGACGAGGCTGGTGACGCCGACGGCAGCGATGGCCAGCACGGCCGACTCCCCCATCGTGTCCCAGGCCCGCAGGTCGACGAGGGTGGTGGCGACGACGTTCTTGAGGTTCTCGTGCTCGGTCGCCGTCGCCAGCTCCGGCCCCGACGGGTTGGCGACGCGGGCGGCGAGCGTGAGGTAGATGAGCCCGGAGACGAGGGTGCCCATGGCGACGGCGAAGACGAGCTGCACCATGCGCCGTGGCCGCCAGCTCCTGTTCTGGCGGGGGAAGCGCGCGGGGAGCCTGCGCAGCACGAGCACGAAGATGATCAACGAGACGGTCTCCACGGCGAACTGCGTCAGCGCCAGGTCGGGCGCACCGTGCAGCACGTACAGCAGCGCGGCCCCGTATCCGGTGATCCCCGCGAGCACGGCGGCCTTCATGCGCTGCTGTGCCAGCACGCACAGCACCCCGACGGTGCTCACACCGAGCGCGACGACGAGCTGCGGCAGGGAGTCGAACAACCGGGGCGGCCCCAGGTGCTGCCAGGGCTTGTCGACGGCGAGTTCCACGCCCTCGAAGCCGAGCAGCACCACGAGCGCGGTACCGAGGTAGACGGGCAGGGAGCCGCGCTGCACGGTTCCGGTGACCTGGAGGGAGAGCCGCTCCAGGTTCCACAGCGCCCGTGCGAACACCTGGTCACCGTCGAACTGCGACAGCTTGTCCCCGAACACCCCCAGGGGATGTGCAGCGGCGAAGACGAGAGCGCCGAGCACCCAGGTCAGCGCCGAGAGGCCCAGCGCCGGCCCGAACCCGTGCCACAGCGCGAGATGGAGAGGCGGCCCCTCGGCGGGGAACGCCGCAGCGTACCGCCCCACCAGCCGGTCCAGCCACGCGGCGCCCGGCCCCAGCACGAGCCCGCACAGCGCGCACCCGGCGGCGGGCAGAAACGTGCGGGCTCCCGTACGGGTACCGCGCGGCACGGTCACCGGCTCCAGCGGCGGAGAGCCGCCCTTGGCGGCGAACGCGCCCCACAGGAAGCGCAGGGTGTAGGCGGTCGTCAGCACGGAACCGGCGACGACGGCTGCGAGCGCCCACAGTTCGGCCGCGCCTCCGTGCAGCAGCGCCGAGACCGTCAGTTCCTTCGACGCGAATCCGAACAGCGGCGGCACTCCCGCCATCGAGAGCCCCGCGAGCACCGCCGTCGCACACACCCACGGCAGCGAACGTCCCAGTCCTGAGAGCCTGTTGAGGTCCCGGGTCCCGGTGGCCTGGTCGATGATCCCGACGACGAGGAAGAGCGGCGCCTTGAACAGCGCGTGCGCCAGCACCATCGCGGCACCGGCGACGGCCGCTTCCCTGCTGCCGTCGCCGACGACCAGGGTGAGGAAGCCGAGCTGGCTGACCGTTCCGAAGGCGAGCAGCCGCTTCAGATCCGTCTCCCGCAGTGCCCGCCAGCCGCCCAGCAGCATGGTGACGGCGCCCAGTGCCAGCACCATCGCGCGCCACGGCACGATGTCGGCGAAGGCGGGAGCGAGCCGCGCGACGAGATAGACCCCGGCCTTGACCATGGCCGCCGCGTGCAGATAGGCGGAGACGGGCGTGGGGGCCGCCATGGCACCCGGCAGCCAGAAGCTGAACGGCCATACGGCGGACTTGGACAGCGCCCCCACCAGGACCAGCGCCACCCCGCCCGAGACGAGGCCACCCGGCTGAGGCGGCTCAGCGACCATCGCGGAGATCCGGTACGTGCCCGCTGCCTGCCCCAGCATCAGGAACCCGACGAGCATCACGAGCCCGCCGAACGCGGTGACCAGCAGCGCCTGGAGCGCCGCACGCCGGTTGGTCCTGCGCTGGGCGCCGTGGCCGATGAGCAGGAACGAGAAGACGGAGGTGAGTTCCCACAGCACGTACAGCACGATCAGGTCATCGGCCAGCACCAGCCCGAGCATCGCCCCGGCGAACGCGGTCAGCGAGGCGGCGAAGGCACGCAACCGGGGTTCGCCCGAGCTGAAGTAGCCCGCGCAGTAGACCATCACCAGCGCGCCGATGCCCCCGGCGATCAGCACCATCAGGAGGGCGAGCGCATCACACCTGAGCGAGAGGTGCACACCGAGTGCCGCGATCCACGGCCAGTGCTCGGTGACCACGCCCCCGCCGGCCACCTCGCCGTAGCGCGTCCCCGCCCACACGGCGGCGGCTGCGGGCACCAACGCGAGCGCCAGAAACGCACGGGGGCCGAGCCACCGCACAAGTGGCCCGGCACAGCACGCGGTCGCGAAGTGGGCGACGATCAACCACAGCACGCACAGAGAATTGCACATATATATGCGCAATTCGGGCAGGCGGTGCCCGGCCCTCCCCGCCGCAGCGGCACATGGCCACGGCGGCGGGTAACGACGCCCCTACGACAAGGACAACGGCGCCCGCGAGGACACTACGACTTGGACCCGTCCACGGCCTTGCTGCCCGACGCCGACGCGTCGTCGGCCGGGCCCCCGGCCGGCTCCTCGCCCGCATCGGCGGCAGCGCCGGAGGACTTCCCCGACTCGGCGGACTCCCCGGCGCCGGAGGACTTCCCCGCCGACCCGGCAGCCGCCTCAGGCTCCGGCTCCGGGGACTTGCCGGACACAGCGGCCTTCTTGGGCTCGTCAGCGCCCTTCTTCGACCCGGCAGCGGCCTTCTTGGGCCCGGAGGACTTGTCCGCGGCAGCGCCCTTCCCTGGCTCCTCGGACTCCTCCTCAGCGGGCTCGACGACCTCTTCACGCCCCGGGTGCTTCTTCGCCGAGATCACGATGGCTGCGACGGCGGCGAGGAAGACGACAATCGCCGTCCAGTTGTTGAGCCGCATCCCGAACACATGGTGCGCGTCGTCCACCCGCATGTACTCGATCCAGAAGCGACCTACGGTGTAGGCGGCGACGTACAGCGCGAAGGTCCGTCCGTGCCCGAGCTTGAAGCGGCGGTCGGCCCAGATGACGAGGATCGCCACACCGACGCACCACAGCGACTCGTAGAGGAACGTCGGGTGGTACGTCGCGAGGTCGGGGGTGTCGACGGGCCGGTGCTCCGGGTCGATCTTGAGCGCCCAGGGCAGATCGGTGGCACGCCCGTACAGCTCCTGGTTGAACCAGTTGCCCCAGCGCCCCAGCGCCTGGGCCAGGGCGATGCCGGGTGCGACGGCGTCCGCGTAGGCGGGCAGCGGAATGCCCCGGCGACGGCAGCCGACCCAGGCGCCCACGGCGCCGAGCGCGATGGCACCCCAGATCCCCAGGCCGCCGTCCCAGATACGGAACGCGTCAACCCAGTTACGGCCCTCGCCGAAGTAGAGCTGGTAGTCGGTGATCACGTGGTAGAGCCGGCCGCCGATGAGGCCGAACGGCACGGCCCATACGGCGATGTCGGCGACCGTGCCGGCCCGCCCGCCGCGGGCGATCCAGCGCCGCCCGCCGAGCCAGACCGCGACGAAGACGCCGAGGATGATGCAGAGCGCATAACCGCGCAGCGGAAGCGGCCCGAGGTGAATCTCACCGGCCGAGGGACTAGGGATAAAGGCAAGGGTCTCCATGGCGTCCCCGACGCTACCGTGCCGAGCCGCACCCCCTGCAATCAGCCCGCACAACGGCTCCATAACGGCCCTAGCCGCGCGCCTCCACCTTCTTCTTCAACTTGTCGGGAGTGAGCGGATCCGACTGATTCCCGTACACGTCCTTGCCGTCCAGCAGGATGGTGGGCGTTCCCCGGTGCTTCGTCTTGGTGAAGGCTTCGTTGGACGCCTTCACCCACTTCTCGTACTTGCCGCTCCGCACGCACTTCTCGAACGCGGGGCTGGACAGGCCGTCGACCTTCCCGGCCAGATCCAGCAGTCGCTCGTTGCTCCCGAACGCGTCGTCCTGCTCCTCGGGCTGGCTCTGGAAGAGCACGTCGTGGTACTGCGAGAACTTGCCCTCGTCCCGGGCACAGACCGCCGCGTTCGCCGACTTCGTCGAGCCGCTGCCGCCCATGTTCTGGTCGATGAGCGTCACCAGGTGGTACTCGGCCTTGAGTTTGCCCGCCTTCTCCAGCTGCCGGACGGTGCCGCGGTACTGGTTCTCGAACTGCCCGCACGCGGGGCAGCGGAAGTCCTCGTAGACCGTCAGCTTCGATGCCGCGCCGGCCTTGCCGACGGTGATCGGCTTCGCCGACTGGACGTCGCCGCCCCCGCCGTTGCCCTGGCTCGCGACGGTCACACCGACAGCACCTGCGACGACCAGCACACCGACGACGATCCCCGAGACCTTCATCGTCCGCCGGCGCTTCGCCGCCGCCTTCTCCCGCTGTTGCTCCGCACGCAGCCGCTCGCGGGCCGTCTGCTTGCCTTCACTGTTCCTCTGGCTCATCACACCCGGGGCCAACGAGACCGCGCGGCGACGGCGAGCCCGAACGTCCACCATTTCACCCAAAAGTGGGTTTACCGGCCCCGCCCTGCCCCGACGAGCAGGCAGCGGCGGGACCGGGCCCGGGCTACTTCCTGCGCACGCCGACCGCCAACTCCCCGGCGAGCGCCCGCACCTCGGCGAGCCCCGCGTCCAGCGAGTCTGCTGCGAGCAACAGCTTCACAAAGGCGGAGCCGACGATCACCCCGTCGGCGAACTCGGCGACCTCGGCTGCCTGTTGGGGGTTGGAGACCCCGAGCCCGACGCATACGGGCAGCGAAGTCACCGCCCTGGTACGGGCGACGAGTTTCTGCGCCTCACGCCCGACCGACTTCCGCGTCCCCGTGACGCCCATCAGCGAGGCGGCGTACACAAAGCCGCTGCCGGCCGCGGTGATCCGTGCCAGCCGGCCGTCCTGGCTGCTCGGCGCGACGACGAAGACCGTCGCCAGCCCCCAGCGCTCGGCCGCCTTCCGCCAGCCGTCGGCCTCCTCGACGGGCAGGTCGGGCAGGATGCACCCGGCGCCCCCCGCGTCGGCCAGTTCCTCGGCGAACCGCTCGACCCCGTACCGGTCCACCGGGTTCCAGTACGTCATGATCAACACCGGCTTGCCCGTGGCGGCATGCGCCTCACGGACCGTACGGATCACATCCGCGATCCGCACCCCGCCCTTGAGCGCGATGTCGTCGGCGGTCTGGATGACGGGCCCGTCCAGGACGGGGTCACTGTGCGGCAGTCCGACCTCGACCACGTCGCACCCGCTCTCCAGCAGCGCCGTGCACGCCGCGATACCGCCCTCGACGGTGGGGAACCCGGCGGGAAGGTAGCCGACAAGGGCGGCCCTGTTCTCGGCCTTGGCACCGGCGAGCGCGGCATCCAGCAGCGCGCCCCTCTGCAGACCACTCACTTGCTCTCCCCCTCACCGTCGTACAGCCCGAAGTACCGCGCCGCGGTGTCCATGTCCTTGTCACCGCGCCCGGAGAGATTCACCAGAACGAGTCCCCCGGAACCGATCTCACGGCCGAGTTCGAGCGCACCCGCCAGCGCGTGCGCGCTCTCGATGGCGGGGATGATGCCCTCGCTCTCGGAGAGCAGCCGCAGCGCGCGCATGGCCTCGTCATCGGTGACGGACCTGTACTCGCCGCGCCCGCTGTCCTTCAGATAGGCGTGCTCGGGGCCGATGCCGGGGTAGTCGAGCCCCGCCGAGATCGAGTACGGCTCGGTGATCTGCCCCTCGTCGTCCTGCAGAACGTACGAACGCGACCCGTGCAGAATGCCCGGCTCTCCCATGGACAGCGTGGCGGCGTGCTCGCCCGAGTCCACCCCGTGCCCCGCGGCCTCGAACCCGACCAGCCGCACCGCCGCATCGCCCAGGAACGCGTGGAAGAGCCCGATCGCATTCGACCCGCCCCCCACACACGCGGCCACGGCATCGGGCAGCCGCCCGACCCGCTCCAGGATCTGCCGCCGCGCCTCGACCCCGATCACCCGATGGAAGTCCCGCACGAGCTGCGGGAACGGATGCGGCCCCGCGACCGTGCCGAACAGATAGTGCGTATGGTCCACGTTCGCGACCCAGTCGCGGAACGCCTCGTTGATGGCGTCCTTGAGCGTCCGGCTCCCCGACGTCACCGGGATGACCTCGGCACCGAGCATCCGCATACGCGCGACGTTCAGCGCCTGCCGCTCGGTGTCGATCTCACCCATGTAAATGGTGCATTCGAGCCCGAACAGCGCGCACGCCGTAGCCGTAGCCACCCCGTGCTGCCCGGCTCCCGTCTCAGCGATCACACGGGTCTTCCCCATGCGCCTGGTCAACAGGGCCTGCCCCAGCACATTGTTGATCTTGTGCGAGCCGGTGTGGTTCAGGTCCTCCCGCTTGAGAAAGACCCGCGCCCCACCCGCATTCTCCGCAAACCGCGGTACCTCGGTGAGGGCGCTGGGACGCCCCGTGTAGTTGACGAGCAACTCGTCCAGCTCCGCGGCAAAGGCGGGATCAGCCTTCGCCTTCTCGTACTCGGCCGCCACCTCGTCCACGGCAGCGACCAGAGCCTCGGGAATGAACTTGCCGCCGAACGCGCCGAAATAACCGGCCGCGCTAGGAATCTGACCCTGCGGATCAGGAATAAAAAAGTCGGACATACCGACACCACTCCTAGGATGTTGACCCCAACAGGACGTCTCACCCAATCCCCAAAAGCCCCCAAATCATGCCCGCCCCACCCCACTCCAGGGCAGGCCCCGATACGGGCGGGGGGAGTCCTAGAG
>NZ_JANCPR020000016.1 GCF_028657195.3 Streptomyces iconiensis | reverse complement strand
TGTGGTGAAGTGGATGATCCTGTGCTGTCGAGAAAAGCCTCTAGCGAGTTTTGTGGCGGCCCGTACCCTAAACCGACTCAGGTGGTCTGGTAGAGAATACCGAGGCGTTCGGGTGAACTATGGTTAAGGAACTCGGCAAAATGCCCCCGTAACTTCGGGAGAAGGGGGGCCATTTCTGGTGATAGGACGTGCTCCTTGAGCTGGGGGTGGCCGCAGAGACCAGCGAGAAGCGACTGTTTACTAAAAACACAGGTCCGTGCGAAGCCGTAAGGCGAGGTATACGGACTGACGCCTGCCCGGTGCTGGAACGTTAAGGGGACCGGTTAGTCACATTTCGGTGTGGTGAAGCTGAGAACTTAAGCGCCAGTAAACGGCGGTGGTAACTATAACCATCCTAAGGTAGCGAAATTCCTTGTCGGGTAAGTTCCGACCTGCACGAATGGCGTAACGACTTCTTGACTGTCTCAACCATAGGCCCGGTGAAATTGCACTACGAGTAAAGATGCTCGTTTCGCGCAGCAGGACGGAAAGACCCCGGGACCTTTACTATAGCTTGATATTGGTGTTCGGTTCGGCTTGTGTAGGATAGGTGGGAGACTGTGATCAGGGCACGCCAGTGTTCTGTGAGTCGTTGTTGAAATACCACTCTGGTCGTGCTGGATGTCTAACCTGGGTCCGTGATCCGGATCAGGGACAGTGTCTGGTGGGTAGTTTAACTGGGGCGGTTGCCTCCTAAAGAGTAACGGAGGCGCCCAAAGGTTCCCTCAGCCTGGTTGGTCATCAGGTGGTGAGTGTAAGTGCACAAGGGAGCTTGACTGTGAGACTGACGGGTCGAGCAGGGACGAAAGTCGGGACTAGTGATCCGGCGGTGGCTTGTGGAAGCGCCGTCGCTCAACGGATAAAAGGTACCCCGGGGATAACAGGCTGATCTTCCCCAAGAGTCCATATCGACGGGATGGTTTGGCACCTCGATGTCGGCTCGTCGCATCCTGGGGCTGGAGTCGGTCCCAAGGGTTGGGCTGTTCGCCCATTAAAGCGGTACGCGAGCTGGGTTTAGAACGTCGTGAGACAGTTCGGTCCCTATCCGCTGCGCGCGTAGGAGTCTTGAGAAGGGCTGTCCCTAGTACGAGAGGACCGGGACGGACGGACCTCTGGTGTGCCAGTTGTTCTGCCAAGGGCATGGCTGGTTGGCTACGTTCGGGAAGGATAACCGCTGAAAGCATCTAAGCGGGAAGCCTGCTTCGAGATGAGGACTCCCACCAACTTGATTGGTTAAGGCTCCCTGGAGATGACGGGGTTGATAGGCCGGATCTGGAAGCCCTGTAAGGGGTGGAGGTGACCGGTACTAATAGGCCGAGGGCTTGTCCATGTTTGCTCGCGTCCACTGTGTAGGTTCTGAGGCAACAACCTCTGAGCACCCCCACAAATACAGGATTTGTTTCTGTGTGGGGTTGTGCCGGTTGTGTGTTTCATAGTGTTTCGGTGGTCATAGCGTGAGGGAAACGCCCGGTCTCATTCCGAACCCGGAAGCTAAGCCTTTCAGCGCCGATGGTACTGCATGCGGGAGCGTGTGGGAGAGTAGGACACCGCCGAACTCCTTGTAGAGAAAGCCCCGTTGGGACACCCCAACGGGGCTTTTCCATTTCTTGAACCGGTTTTCCTCATTCTCTGCGGCGTACATCTACCCACCCGTAGCGTGCGCTTCTACGCTCAGCGCTCATGACACGAGGACCGCTGTCGCGGGGTCGGGTGGCGTTGGCCGTCGGCTTCTTTGCCCAGGGTGCGGTGTTCGCGCTGCTGGTGACGCGTATCCCGGCGGTGCAGGACCGCTATGGGATATCCGACGCGCTCCTGCCTGCCTTCCTGGCCGCTGTCCCTGTGGTGGCGGGCGTAGGGAGCGTGGGAGCCGAGCACCTGGTGAAGCGGGTGCGGCCCAGTGCGGTGCTGCGGTGGTCGCAGGCCGGGGCGATGCTCGCGCTGGTGGGTGTGGGCGCCGGCGAGGGGTTCGTTCAACTCGGCTGCGCGCTCGCGGCGTTCGGGTTCGGCGTCGGGATGCTCGACGCGGCCATGAACATGCTCGGAGTCAGCCTGCAGCGCGCGTACGGGCGCAGCATCATGCTCAGCTTTCATGCCGCGTACAGCCTCGGCGGGATCGTCGGGGCGTCGCTCGCCTGGGTCGGGGCGCACTGGGATCTGGCGCTGGTGGTGCTGTACGGGCCTGTGGTGGCGGTGCTGTTGCCGTTGTCGCTCATGGCGAGCCGCTGGTACGTCGACAGTGAGCGCGGCGGGGACAAGGGCACTGAGCAGGGCGGTGCTTCGGAGAGCGGGGCGTTCTCGGGGAAGCTGCTGTTGCCGCTCTGTCTGGTGATGGCCTTCGCCTATATCGGGGACTCGACCGTCTCCAACTGGAGCGCGAAGTACCTCCAGGACGTACTGGGCAGTTCGGAGCAGCTGGCGACCGTTCCGTACAACGTCTACATGGTCACGACGCTGCTGGGGCGGGCCGTGGGGGACGTGGGGGTGCGGCGGTTCGGGGCTGCCGCCGTGGTGCGTGCCGGGACGGTGGGCGCCGCGCTGGGATTCGCCGTGGTGGCGATGGCGCCGGGGGCGTGGGGCGGGATCGCGGGGTTCACGCTGCTGGGATTCGGGCTGTGTGTGATCGTTCCGCAGACCTTCGCCGCGGCGGGGCGGCTCTTCCCGCACGCGTCGGACATGGCCATCGCGCGGCTGAACATCTTCAACTACGTGGGTTTCCTGGTGGGTTCGCCGCTCGTGGGGGCGGTGGGGGACGCGTGGTCGTACCGCGGGGCGATGCTGGTGCCGATGGTGTTGGTGCTGGTGACACTCTTCTACGCCTCCACCTTCTCCGGGCGGGGCCGATACGGTGACGGGCATGAGCGGTCGCGCGCAGTTGATGTGGGATGAGGACGTCACGGGCTATGACTTCGGGCACGGTCACCCGATGGATCCGGTGCGGCTGGCGCTGACGATGCGGCTGGTGGAGTCGCTGCGGGTGGACAGGGCGCCGGAGCTGAGCGTCGTCGCTGCGAAGGCCATCGGTGACTCGACGCTGCGGCTGGTGCACAGGGAGGACTACATCGACGCCGTACGCCGGGCATCCCTGGATCCGTCGGCCGCCGAGCGGCACTACGGGCTGGGAACGCCCGACGATCCAGCGTTCGCGGGGATGCACGAGAGTTCGGCGCTGATCGCGGGGCAGTCCGTCGCCGGCGCCGAGGCGGTGTGGGAGGGCAAGGCGCTGCACGCGGTGAACTTCGCCGGCGGGCTGCACCACGCCATGCCGGGCGCTGCCTCGGGCTTCTGCGTGTACAACGACCCGGCTCTGGCCATCGCGAGGCTGCTGGAGCTGGGGGCCGAGCGCGTGGCGTACGTCGATCTGGACGTGCATCACGGTGACGGCGTCCAGGCGGTGTTCTGGGACGATCCGCGGGTGCTGACGGTCTCTGTGCACGAGCACCCGAGCGCGCTCTTCCCCGGCACGGGGTGGCCGGAGGAGCGGGGCGGCCCCGAGGCGGAGGGCAGCGCGGTGAACGTCGCGGTGCCGCCCGGCACGGGGGACGAGGGCTGGCTGCGGGCGCTGCACGCGGTGGTGCCCGAACTTCTCGCGGCGTTCCGGCCCGAGGTGCTGGTGACCCAGCACGGCGCCGACACCCATGTCGAGGATCCGCTGGCGCATCTCGCGGTGAGTGTGGACGCGCAGCGCGTGGCGGCGGAGTCGGCGCACGCCTGGGCCCACGCGCACGCGGAGGGGCGGTGGTTGGCGCTGGGCGGCGGGGGCTATGCGGTGGTGGAGGTCGTACCGCGTACGTGGACGCACCTGGTGGCCATCGCCGCGGGGGCGCCTGTGGCGCGTGAGACGGAAGTGCCGGAGGCATGGCGGCAAGAGGTGTACGCGCGGACGGGGCACGCGACCGTGCCGCGCAGGATGACGGACGGGCTGGAGCCCGGCTGGCGGTCGTGGGACGCCGGTTACGACCCCGCCGACCGGCTGGACCAGGCGGTGCGGGCCACGCGGCACGCGGTGTTCCCCGCGCACGGGCTGCTGCCGTAGCTGGGGCGGGTCCGCAGCGCGCTGCCGTACGGGAGTTCGGCGGGTGGCAACCGGTCGCCGATGCTGTGCGGGGAGCCCCAACGCGCGAGCATGGGCGCCGTGTTGAGCGTATCCGGGCTGCGGGAGCAGCTTGTCGCCTCCGGGCTCGCGGGGACCGTCGCGACGCCGAGGGAGAAGAGCCTGGCGCGGTACCGGCTCTTCGCCGCGCGGGACCCACGGGTGCTGATCGGATTGGAGCCTGAAGGTGAATGGAAGGTTCCGGAGTTGATCGGGTTGATGGCCGCCGAGTGTGGGGTATCGGCAGATCCGGGGACCGTTTCCGGACAGGACACCATTGATCCTGATCGCACGATCGTCGCCCTCGATTCCTTCGCCGTACGCCTCCGCAGCGCGGCCGACCGGCGGGCCCCGGTGCTCCTCGGGACCGGCCACCCTGACCGACTCCTGGACTTCTACGCCACATTGGCCTCAGCCTTGTCGGCGGCAGGGTGCCAAGTCCTAGCACCGGCGCAGGGGCATCGTGTCGACATAGCGACCCGATTTGGGGTACGTCAGTGCAACCTCTCCTACGTACGGGGAGTCGCGATGGTCTGCGAATCCGGCGCACAGCAGAGGCTCCGCACGCGGGGCGTGCACACGCACTCCCCGCTGCCGCTTAGGGTCGCGCTGGACGCCGCTTTCGCCGCGGGCATGCCGCTCCCAGAACTGGTCATCGGAGACCACGGATGGGTCTGCGGGGCAGGTCAGCTCGGTATCGAGGCCATTGGTCCGGCGGATACGGACGATCCGGCACTCTTCGTCGGGCAGGCCGAGGGGAGGGTGTCCGTGGCAGTTCCGCTTGATGACGCTGTGCGGTCCGATTACTACCGCCCGCTTACTCGCTATGTACTCAATCGAGCGTGTCTGTCACAGTAGGCGGCCGATCGCTACTCCTCTTCCCCACTTGCATCACCCGCCCCTAATCTGGGGAGGAGCGCACATGCGAGCAGGAGTCACCGGAGGGGAAGCCGGTGCCCGACATGTGCGGAAGGTTCAGGTGTGACATGGCTGCTAGCGATCGACCTCTGAATGAGGTCGTATTCCTGACCGTGGCGGAAGTCGCCGCGGTGATGCGAGTCTCGAAGATGACCGTGTACCGCTTGGTGCACAGCGGTCATCTGCCGGCGATCAGGGTAGGCAGGTCCTTCCGGGTGCCGGAGAAGGCTGTCCATGAGTACCTCCAAGAGTCCTATGTGGGGGTGGAGAGCGCTTAGGCCGGCATCGGATGTGACCGGCTCCTGAGATCGGAGCCCCTGGCGACCCTCGTTTTCGAGCATTACTGGGTGGCGGGTAGGCTGGCCGCATGTAGGTCGTGTGGGCTCGGACGCCCCGCACCGAGTGATTCGAAATGAGTTCGCCCCGTGCAAGCGGGGATGATCCGTGAGCGAGGGTAGTCGTGGGCTCTGTCATCAAAAAGCGGCGTAAGCGAATGGCTAAGAAGAAGCATCGCAAGCTGCTGAAGCGCACGCGCGTGCAGCGTCGCAACAAGAAGTGAGCGGGCGCACCGCACGCCACTGACCGCCGTCTTTCTCCCCGCTTTCCTGCGGGGAGGGAGGCGGCGGTTCTTCGTGCGGGCCGCAGCCTGCGGTCGTCGCGGTGCGACAGTCACCCGATACGGTGGCGGGGCAGCCGCGCGTTCGGGCATCTTCGTGCCGTATCAGGCACCTGGGGAGGGATCTTGGGCAAGGTCGTGCTCGTCACCGGTGCTGCCCGGCAGCTCGCGGCGCTGTTCGTACGCCGTATCCAGCGCGACCCCGGGGTCGACCGCGTCATCGGCGTCGACGCACAGCCGCCCCAGCACCGACTGGGCGCGGCGCACTTCGTACAGGCCGACATCCGGCAGCCCGCCATCGGCAAGGTACTCGCCGAGTACGCCGTCGACACGGTCGTGCACATGGACGTCCAGGGCACACCGCTGGACCCGCGCGGTGGCAGCCGGACCTCGGCCAAGGAGACCAACGTCATCGGCGCCATGCAGCTGCTGGGCGCCTGCCAGAAGGCGCCCTCCGTGCGCCGCCTCGTGGTGAAGTCGACCACGAGCGTGTACGGCTCAGCGCCCCGCGACCCCGCCGTCTTCGACGAGACGACACCGGCCAAGGCGCTGCCCAGCGGCGGCTTCGCCAAGGACGCCGTAGAGGTCGAGGGTTATGTGCGCGGCTTCGCGCGGCGGCGCCCCGATGTGGCGGTGACCGTGCTGAGGTTCGCGCACATCCTCGGGCCCGCCGCCGAGTCGCCGCTCGCCGCCTATTTCTCGCTGCCCGTACTGCCGACGGTGCTCGGCTACGACCCGCGGCTGCAGTTCGTGCACGAGGACGATGTGACGGACGTGCTGCGACTGGCGGCAGGCGAACCCAGGAACGGGGCACTGACCGCGGGAACGTTCAACATCGCCGGCGACGGCGTGCTGCTGCTCTCGCAGTGCGCGCGGCGGCTCGGGTGCCCTACGGTGCCGATGCTGCTGCCCGCGATCCGCTGGAGCCGGAGCGTGCTGCGCTCCGTGGGCGCGACCGACTTCTCGCCCGAACAGATCCGGCTGCTGACGCACGGACGAGTCGTCCGCACCGCACACGCACGCGAGGTGCTCGGCTTCACCCCGCGCCATACGACCGAGGAGACGCTCGCCGCCTTCGCACAGGGACGCGGCGAGGGGCTGCTGCAGCCCAGGCGGCTCGCGGAAGCGGTCGACCGGCTCGCGGGACTCCTGGCGCCGAACGGGAACCCGGCTGCCGGGAAGCAGGAGGAGGTACCTCACCATGGCTGACGCGAAGGTCATACCCTTCGACGACGACAGGGACCGCCCCCGCGGAGCGACGGCACGTGGCGCGCGGAGCCGCTCCGCCGCCGGGGGAGCCGGCGGCGCCGGACGGCGCAAGAGCGACAAGCCAGGGCAGCCTTCGCCGCTGGCCCCCGTACCCGGTCGGCGGGCAGCGGACGAGCAGCGCGGGACAGGGCAGCGCCCGGAGGAGCCCGGCGACGGGCCCGGGCCCGGCCGGGGCCCGGAAGCCGAAGCGGACGCGGCGGCAGGAGCCGGTGAGCGGGCCGACCAGGACGCCGGTACGGGCACGGGTGCGGCCGGCGCGGCGGGCGGCACACACGAGCAGGAGAGGCCCGCGAACGGCCTGCTCGACCGCATGCTCGGCAGCGACTGGGACGCGCGCGCCTCACGGGGGCTGGCTTTCCTGCGGCGCAGGATCACCGGCGACTACGAGGTCGACGACTTCGGGTACGACCGCGAACTGACCGACCAGGTCCTGATGTCCCTGATGCGCCCGGTCTACGAGAAGTACTTCCGGGTCGAGGTGAAAGGGCTGGAGAACATCCCCGCCGAGGGGCCCGCGCTCGTCGTCACCAACCACTCGGGGACGCTTCCGCTCGACGGGCTGATGCTCCAGGTCGCCGTCCACGACCACCATCCGGACGGCCGCCATCTGCGGCTGCTGGGCGCCGACTTGGTGTTCATGCTGCCGCTGGTGAACGAGCTGGCACGCAAGGCGGGGCACACGCTCGCCTGCGCCGAGGACGCGCAGGCGCTGCTGGAGCGGGGCGAGGTCGTCGGGGTGATGCCCGAGGGCTTCAAGGGGCTCGGAAAGCCGTTCGCCGACCGCTACAAGCTCCAGCGGTTCGGGCGGGGCGGCTTCGTCTCCACGGCGCTGCGCGCCGGCGCACCGATCGTGCCGTGCTCGATCGTCGGGGCCGAGGAGATCTACCCGATGATCGGCAACTCCCGTACGCTCGCCCGGCTTCTGGGATTCCCGTACTTCCCGATCACCCCGACGTTCCCCCTGCTGGGGGCGCTGGGCGCAGTACCGCTGCCGACGAAGTGGACGATTCAGTTCGGTGAGCCCATCCCCACGGACGGCTACCCGCCGGAGGCGGCCGAGGACCCCATGCTGATGTTCAACCTCACGGACCAGGTCCGCGAAACCATTCAGCACACGCTCTACAAACTGCTGGTGCGGCGAAGGTCGGTCTTCTTCTGAGCGGGCCGGGGAGGCTGTCTCAGCGGCGCCGAGGACTGGACGGAGTACGGGCCCAGCGGGCCGAAGCCCCGTAGACGGTCCGGCGCCTACGGGCCGCGGGGGCGGCGGAAGAAGAGGGGCACAACAGCCGGTGCGGCGGCGGTCGGTCGTCTTCCGCGGGGAAGTGACCGAACGCCGCCGCACCGGGCGGTACTTCGCGCTACTTCTTGTCGCCGTCGTCCAGCCCGAGACCGGGCAGCACGTCCGGGACGATCGGGGGCAGGGTCACCTCGGGCTTGCCGCCCGAGGAGGAGGGGCCACCGGAGCTGCCGTCCTTCTCCGAGTCGGGGCCGGACGGCTGCCGCTCGTCATGTGGCTCCTGCGACGGGTCGAAGAGATCGCCGCCGAGCAGGCCCTCGTTCTTCTCCTGGGGCTCGGACGGCTCGGGCTTCTCGCTCGCACCGTCGCGCTGCCCTTCCATACCGTCGGACGAGGGAGCGCTGGGCTCGGCCGAGGGCTCCTCCTCGCCCGTACGGTCGCTCGTCTCCGGCGACCTGTGGGGCGCCGCTTCCCCCTCCTGTTCGCGCGGGAAGAGCGAACGGAGCGGTCCGACGTCACTGTCTATGGCGTCGAAGACCGAACTGACCTCGTCTCCCACGTCCGTGAGTTGGTTCGGCAGCCGGTCACGGAGCTGCGCCCAGCCCGCGCGGTGGCTCTTGGAGAACGAGGACAGCGACTGCATCCTGCCGATGTCGCCGTCCTGGCGGTACGCCTCGCTCAGCAGCCTGTGCCCCTCGGAGGCGTCGTGCCGCATCCCGGCGAGCGCCCGGCGGACCTCGGCCAGTGACTCGTGGTCCAGCAGGCCGGCGCGGTCCCGTTCCATCAGGCGGCGGGCCTCCTGCATACGGGTCGAGGCGTGGTCCAGGAACAGCGATCCCCTGTCCGCGTCATCGCCCGCCATGTCGAGCTTGAGGTCCTCCATTCCCCGCTTGAGGCCGTAGAGCGAGTCCCCCGGAAGTGCGTCGGTGCTTGCCGCCGCGACACCGCCGAACGCACTGGCGGCGACTCCGACACTCAGCCCGCCGGCCGCCAGTCCCTTGCCGAGGCGGGACTTGGGGCGCAGCTTGCTCAGGGGACCAAGACCGGTTGCGCGGTGCGAGCCGCCCCCGCCGCCGAGGCGTGACCTCGCGCGGGCGTCGCGCTGCTCGGGGAAGTGCGCGCCCTCCGCTCCGGACTCGCCCTCAGCGAACGCCGCCTCCATGGCCGCGATCAGCTGGGCGCGCTGAACGGTCTTGACCTCCGGGTCCAACTCCGGCCTGGGCAGGGCCTCAAGTTCGTCCGCCAGGGACAGCAGCGACCGCTCGGTGCGCTCGGTGGACTGCCCTGGTGGTGCCCCGCCGCTGCCCCCCGCAGTGTCCGGTGGAGCTTTGTCGGCCGCCGTACCCTCGTCGAGCTCCCGCTCATCCAGGGCCTGGGCGAAGGCGATTGCCCGTCGGCTCGTCGACACGGATCCGATCACCGGCGGCACCTCCTCTCGTCAGCACGATCGACTCCCCACCACATATGGAAGGTTGTGTGGTCGCTCGTGTCCACTCAGGAAGGTGAGTGAAACCCGGGCATGCCACGGCTGCGGGGAGTCTGCAACCCCCACAACGAGCGGCAAGCCAGTCGGGTTACGGAGTCACGATGATGTGACCGCAGGGGTGCGGGAGCACTTCTGGGGTCAGCGCGCGTCGTCGGGGAGAAGCCTGGCCAGGGTGCGGACGGCGCGGTACTGGAGGGTCTTGATCGCGCCCTCGTTCTTGCCCATGACGCGGGCCGTCTCCGCGACGGAGAGCCCCTGGAGAAATCGGAGCGTGACGCACTCCTGCTGTTGGGGGTTGAGCTTACGTACGGCCTCCAGCAGGGCGGCGTTGGAGAGGGATTCGAGAACCGACTCCTCCGGACTGCGCTCGACCTCGTTCGCGTCGAGCATCTCGCCGGTGGTCACTTCGAGGCGGAAGCGGCTCGACTTGAAGTGGTCGGCGACGAGGTTTCGGGCGATGGTCACGAGCCAGGCCCCGAAGTCGCGGCCCTGCCAGGTGAACGTACCGATGCGGCGGAGAGCGCGGAGAAAGGTCTCGCTGGTGAGGTCCTCGGCGGTGGCCCGGCCACCGACGCGGTAGTAGATGTAGCGGTAGACGGTGTCGCTGTACTGGTCGTACAGGCGGCCGAAGGCATCGGCCTCGCCTTCCTGGGCCCGTTCGACGAGGTCCATCATGCGGCGGCTGTCGGTGTCCGAGGCGGCGGGGCGGCGGGCCGTCGTGCCGGAGCCGCGTGAGCGCCTGCCGGCCGGGGGCCGGGAAGCGGTGGTTGCCGGGGGCGGCGAGCCGGCGGAGGTGGCGGTCGTGGCGCCGGCGGCGCCTTCGGCAAGGGCATAGCAGGGGCCGGCGGGGACAGGTGCGGCTACTGCGGACAGGACAGGGACAGGTGCGGCTGTTGCGGCGAGGGCAGGGACGGCGTACGCGGTGGGGACGAATGCGCGCAGTTGGTCGATGACTGTCGTGCGCAGCGTAGCCAGGCCCGAGGTGTCAACCCCGACGTGTGGGTACACGGGACTCCCAGAGGCAGAGCTTCCATCACGTGCAGTGCGGGACCGGTCGCCCTGTGCAGGGCGGGTGGGTTCCGGATTGCGTCTGAGGAGAATAACGCTTCGTACAGGCAGCACTACACCTAGTTGCCGAAATCGTCGTTTCGGTTTGCTCTGTTACGTAATGGGGCCGCACTCGGTAGCGGAGTGTGGGCAAAGGCTGATCGATTCTGCGACTGTTTTTGTCACGCGCAGAACGAGTTGTGGCCGACCGGGGCGCGGGGGACTGGCCGGGTAAGGCGCCGGGTAAGACTGCTGAATTGGTCGCCACAGGGCTGTGTGCCGGGCGCGGCGCACCCGGCACACAGTGGCACTGACCTAGTGAGGGGCCTAGCGGCGGCGGCGTTGCAGGGCGACGGCGGCGGCTGCCCCGCCGGCCAGCGCTCCTACTCCCGCGGCTGCCGGAATACCTACTTTCGCGGCCTTGCGGCCGGTGCGGTAATCGCGAAGGCGCCAGCCCATTTCGCGAGCGTGTGCGCGAAGCCTGCTGTCAGGATTGATCGCATACGGATAGCCGACGAGCGACAGCATCGGAATGTCGTTCGCCGAGTCGCTGTACGCCGCGCAGCGGTCCAGCTCCAGCCGCTCGGCCGCCGCGAGGGCGCGTACGGCCTCCGCCTTGGCGGGGCCGTGCAGGGGTTCGCCGACGAGCCTGCCGGTGTAGACGCCGCCGACCGACTCGGCGACGGTGCCGAGTGCGCCGGTGAGGCCGAGCCGGCGGGCGATGATCGTCGCCGTCTCGACGGGTGCGGCCGTCACCAGCCACACCTTCTGGCCGGCGTCCAGGTGTGCCTGTGCGAGGGCCCGGGTGCCGGGCCAGATGCGGCCCGCCATGTACTCGTCGTAGATCTCCTCGCCGATCGCCATCAGCTCGTGGACGCGGTGTCCCTTGACGATGGAGAGTGCGCTGTCGCGCGCGTCCTGCATGTGGTCGGCGTTCTCGGAGCCCGCGAGCCTGAAGTACGCCTGCTGCCAGGCGAATCGGGTGAGTTCGCGCTTGCGGAAGAACTTGCGCTTGTAGAGGCCGCGGCCGAAGTGGAAGAGGGCGGCGCCCTGCATCACCGTGTTGTCGAGGTCGAAGAAGGCCGCGGCGTGCGCGTCCCCGACGACGGGGAACTCGGGCTCCTCGCCGCCCTCGGCCTCCTCCTCCGCGCGTGCGGCCAGCTCCGCCTGATCGGCCTGTTCCTGCTTGCGCGCCGCCTCCGCAGCGGCCTCGCCTGCGAGCACGCTGCGCGCGGTGGCGGAGCGCTTGCGGGAGGTGAGCCATGCGGGAAGGGCCATGTCGCGAGCATAGCCAGTTTGTTCGGTGGGGCCGTTACGCGGTGGTGTCGGGTGGGTGAGCGTGGTGAACGGCTGCGGGTTCGGGGGTCGTCCCCCGGGGGTCAGGGGCGTGAGGTGGGGCCGTTACGCGGTGGTGTCGGGTGGGTGAGCGTGGTGAACGGCTGGGGGTTCGGGGGTCGTCCCCCGGGGAGCGGGCCCGGTCTTCCGGTGTGGGGTTCGGGGAGTGGGTGGGGCTGGAGAATGGGGGGATGAGGACTGTGACGTTGATCGGGAAACCGGGGTGCCATCTGTGCGAGGTGGCACGGGACGTGGTGATCCGGGTGTGCGACGAAGTGGGCGCGCGCTGGGAGGAGAAGGACATCAACCAGGACCAGGAGCTTTACAGGAAGTACTGGGAGCAGATCCCTGTTGTGTTGGTCGATGGTGAACAACACGATTTCTGGCGGGTGGATCCCGAACGGTTGCGGGCCGCGCTCAAGGCGTGACGGAGCGCGCCCTGAGGCGTGGTCGGGCGGGGGTCGAACCCCGCCCGGACCCGTTCCGTCGAGCGCGATCGTGGTCAGGATTCGAGCTGGTTTCGATTACGATCGAGGTCGTTTTGCCGTTCGGGGGCGTATACGTGAGGAGTGTGACCGCGTGTCCCCGTTGGTACGTGTGGCGCCGGTCACGTTGCCTGGACAAAGCGGACAGCATCTTTGTGCACGCGTTCACAAAGGCATAGCCTGGGCGCGACGGAGCGGTCCGGGGGAGTGCCTCACGTACGACCGCTCACCGCTTCGCGCAAACGGCAGGAGCACCGTGGCAACTGGCCGAAATCACCGACCGGCGACGAGTCGCAGCCGGGGAATCCCCGAGGCAACCGTCGCCCGTCTCCCGCTGTATCTGCGGGCACTCACGGCGCTTTCCGAGCGCTCCGTGCCCACGGTTTCATCGGAGGAGCTGGCGGCAGCCGCCGGGGTCAACTCGGCCAAGCTGCGCAAGGATTTCTCGTACCTCGGCTCCTACGGGACGCGGGGTGTCGGCTATGACGTCGAGTACCTCGTCTACCAGATCTCCCGGGAGCTCGGCCTGACGCAGGACTGGCCGGTTGTGATCGTTGGTATCGGCAACCTCGGCGCCGCACTTGCGAATTACGGCGGTTTCGCTTCGCGTGGTTTTCGCGTCGCGGCGCTGATCGATGCGGACCCGGGGCTCGCGGGGCGGCCGGTCGCCGGCATCTCCGTGCAGCACACCGACGAGCTAGAGAAGATCATCTCGGACAACGGGGTCTCCATCGGCGTGATCGCCACTCCGGCCGGCGCCGCGCAGCAGGTGTGCGACCGGCTGGTCGCCGCCGGGATCACGTCCATCCTGAACTTCGCTCCGACGGTGCTGACCGTTCCCGACGGTGTCGATGTGCGCAAGGTCGACCTGTCGATAGAGCTCCAGATCCTCGCCTTCCACGAGCAGCGCAAGGCCGGGGAGGAGCCGCACGGAGAGCACGACGAGGACACCGCTCCTCCCGCGGCCCCGCCGGCCGCAGCCGTCGCCAAGCGGCCCCGGTCCAAGCGCCCCGAGTCCGGACCTGACGGGGACGTCCCCGCCGTGATGCCGGCATGAGTCTGCTCGTCGTCGGTCTGAGCCACCGCAGCGCGCCGGTGAGCGTGCTGGAACGTGCCGCGCTGGAGCCGGGGGAGCGGGGCAAGCTCCTGCAGGACGCGGTGAGCGCCCAGCCGGCCGGTGAGGCCGCCGTGCTCTCCACCTGCAACAGGATCGAGCTGTACGCGGACGTCGACAAGTTCCACGCGGGCGTCGCCGAGCTGTCGACGCTGCTCGCGCAGCACAGCGGTGTGGGGCTTGAGGAGCTGACCCCGTATCTGTACGTGCACTACGAGGACCGCGCCGTTCACCACTTCTTCTCCGTGGCGTGCGGGCTGGACTCGATGGTCGTGGGCGAGGGGCAGATCCTCGGCCAGATCAAGGACGCGCTCGCCGTCGCGCAGGAGCAGCACACCGCGGGGCGGCTGCTGAACGATCTCTTCCAGCAGGCGCTCCGGGTGGGCAAGCGGGCGCACTCGGAGACGGGGATCGACAAGGCCGGTCAGTCGCTGGTCACGTTCGGTCTGGAACAGCTTGCCGCAGGGGCGCCCGTGGACGAATGGGTGCGCGGGAAGCGGGCGTTGGTGATCGGCGCCGGTTCGATGTCCTCGCTGGCGGCTGCGACGCTCGCGCGCGCCGGTGTGGCCGAACTGGTGATCGTTAACAGGACGTTGCCCCGCGCCGAGCGGCTTGCCGCCGCGCTGGCCGGAGAAGGCCCGGCCGGGGAGAGCGGGGACGGGCTCGTCGCCCGCGCCCTGCCCATCGAGTCGGTCAACTCCGAGCTGGCGCAGGCCGATGTGGTCGTTTCCTGTACGGGGGCGACTGGGCTCGTGCTCTCCACCGAGGTCGTCGAGGACGCCTCGCGCCGTCGGGGCGCGGATGCCCCGGTGGGCGCAGGTGCGGGCATACCGCCGCTGGCGCTGCTGGACCTCGCCATGCCCCGCGACGTCGACGCCGGTGTGCACCGGGTGGACGGGGTACGGCTGGTGGACATCGAGTCGCTGGCCGAGGCTGAGGCCGATGCGCCGATGGCGGGCGATGTGGAAGCCGTGCGCGGCATCGTGGGCGAGGAGGTCGCCGCTTTCGGCGCAGCCCAGCGGGCCGCGACGATCACGCCCACCGTGGTGGCGCTCCGCACGATGGCCGCCGATGTCGTCGCCAGTGAGATGGCGCGGCTCGAAGGGCGGCTGCACGAGATGGATGACAGACAGCGCGCGGAGATCACGCAGACCGTGCGCCGAGTTGTGGACAAGCTGCTGCACGCGCCGACCGTGCGCGTCAAGCAGCTCGCGGGCGAACCGGGTGGCGCCGGATACGCGGACGCGCTGCGTGAACTTTTCGACCTCGACCCGCAGGCGGTCGCCGCTGTCAGCAATCCGGAACAGGAGCGGCAATGAACCCCCACGCCCCAGACCAGGCCCCGGCGCTCAGGCTGGGCACTCGGCGCAGCAAGCTCGCCATGGCGCAGTCCGGGCTGGTCGCCGAGGAGGTGCGCAGGCTCACGGGACGCCCCGTCGAGCTGGTCGAGATCACCACGTACGGCGACACCAGCAAGGAGCAGCTCGCGCAGATCGGCGGCACCGGTGTGTTCGTCAACGCGCTGCGTGACGCGCTCGGCGCCGGCGAGATCGACTTCGCCGTGCACTCGCTGAAGGACCTGCCGACCACACAGCCCGCCGAGTTCACGCTGGCGGCCGTGCCGCCGCGTGCGGACCCGCGGGATGTGCTGGTGGGCCGCGACGGGCTCGGCTTCGAGGCGCTGGTCGCCGCGGCTGCGCCGGGTGTCGCGCGCATCGGTACGGGGTCGCCCCGCCGTATGGCTCAACTGCACGGCTGGGCACGCTCGTTGGGCCTGGAGATCGAGACTGTACCGATCCGGGGGAATATCGACACGCGAATCGGGTACGTGCGCTCCGGTGAGCTTGACGCGGTCGTGCTCGCCGCCGCCGGACTCCAGCGTGTCGGGCGCCTCGACGAGGAGGCCACCGAGCTGATCACCCCGGACGCGATTCTGCCCGCCCCTGGCCAGGGGGCACTGGCTGTCGAGTGCGCGGCGTCCAACGCGCACCTGGCCGCACAGCTCGCGGAGCTGGACGACCCGCACACGCGGGCCGCCGTCACCGCCGAGCGAACCCTGCTCGCCGCCTTGGAGGCCGGCTGTAGCGCACCTGTGGGGGCGCTGGCCGACCTGCTTGTCGAGGGGCAGGTTGTCACCGAAATGCGCCTGCGTGGCGTCGTCGGCAGCACCGACGGCAAGACGCTTGTGCAGTTGTCCACCACCGGTCCCGCCCCGGCTTCCGACGGAGATGTCACGACCCCCGAACGCATGGGGCGCGAACTCGCCGACGAGATGCTCGCCAAGGGCGCAGCCGGTCTGATGGGGGAGCGAGCACTTTGAGCCCCACCGCCGCCGACAGGTCGCACGCCGACAAGTCGAGCACCGTACAGAACACGGCAGTAGCGAGACAGCACCTGCACGGTGCACACGGACACGTCACCTTCCTGGGTGCCGGGCCCGGGGACCCGGGTCTGCTGACATTGCGCGCCGTGGAGGCGCTGGCGCAGGCCGAAGTGCTTGTGGCCGACCCGCGAGTGCATCATGTCGTCCGGCCCCACGCGCGCGTGGGGGTGGACACACCGCTCAGGCCGGAGGCTGACGGGCTATCAACTGCCCCTGCCCCGGCGGGCGATGCTGCTGTCGACCCGGGCGAGTCTGCCATAGCCTCCGCGCGCTCCGGCAAGCGGGTCGTCCGTGCGGTCGCGGGCGATCCGGGACTCGACTCGGACGCGGCCCGCGAGATGCTCGCGCTGGCTTCCGAGGGCATCCCCTTCGAGGTGGTGCCGGGCGTGGCCTCCGTCGTGGGGGTCCCCGCCTACGCGGGAGTACCGCTGCGGGACGCGCAGGGAACCGACGTGCGGTTCGTCGACGCGCGTACGGCCGACGACCGCTGCTGGACCGAGGTCGGCGCCAGCGACGCCACCGTCGTCGTCTCCACCACGCTGGAGACGGTCGGCGCCACGGCAGGAGAACTGGTGGCGGCCGGGCGTAAGCCCGATACGCCGCTGACGGTCACGCTCGCCGGTACGACCACCCGGCAGCGCACCTTCACCGCCACACTCGGCAGCATCGCGCAGACCCTCAAGCAGGCCAAGGTGCTGCCCTCGGCCGACGGCGCGCAGCCCGTCATAGCCGTGGTCGGTGAGCGCAGCGCCGCCGCGCAGCGCGATCAGCTGGCCTGGTTCGAGTCCAAGCCGCTGTTCGGCTGGCAGGTCCTGGTGCCGCGCACCAAGGAACAGGCTGCTTCCCTCTCCGACCAGTTGCGGTCCTACGGCGCCGTGCCCGCGGAGGTGCCGACCATCGCCGTCGAGCCGCCCCGCACCCCGCAGCAGATGGAACGCGCGGTCAAGGGCCTGGTGACGGGCCGCTACGAGTGGATCGCCTTCACCTCCGTCAACGCCGTCAAGGCGGTGCGGGAGAAGTTCGAGGAGTACGGGCTCGACGCGCGCGCCTTCGCCGGGATCAAGGTCGCAGCTGTGGGCGAGCAGACGGCGCGTGCCCTGGTTGCCTTCGGCGTCAAGCCGGACCTGGTGCCCAGCGGCGAACAGTCGGCTGCGGGACTGCTGGAGGACTGGCCTCCGTACGACCCGGTGTTCGACCCGATCGACCGTGTCTTCCTGCCGCGCGCCGACATCGCCACCGAGACGCTGGTGGCCGGGCTGATCGAGCTGGGCTGGGAGGTCGACGACGTCACCGCGTACCGCACGGTGCGCGCCTCGCCGCCGCCGGCCGAGACCCGTGAGGCCATCAAGGGTGGCGGGTTCGACGCGGTGCTGTTCACCTCGTCCTCCACCGTGCGCAACCTGGTCGGTATCGCGGGCAAGCCGCACAACGTCACGGTCATCGCGTGCATCGGCCCGGCCACCGCCAAGACGGCGGAGGAACACGGCCTGCGGGTCGACGTCATGTCGCCCGAGCCGTCCGTGCACAAGCTGGCCGAGGCGCTCGCCGACTACGGCGCCCAGCGCAGGTCCGACGCGGTCGGAGCGGGCGAAACTGTGAAGCGGCCGAGCGAGAAGCGTCCGGCCAGGAGGAGGACACGTTCGTGAGCAGCACTTACGGCGCCTACCCGGCGGCACGTCCGCGCAGGCTGCGGACCACGGCCGCGATGCGCCGCATGGTCGCGGAACACCGGGTGCACCCGTCCGACCTGATCCTGCCGGTTTTCGTACGGGAGGGCGCGGCGGAGCCGGTGCCGGTCTCCTCGATGCCGGGCGTCGTCCAGCACTCGCGCGAGTCGCTGAAGAAGGCGGCTGCGGAGGCGGTGGCCCTGGGTCTCGGCGGGATCATGATCTTCGGCGTGCCCGAGGACGCGAAGAAGGACGCCGTGGGCACGGCCGGTACCGACCCGGAGGGCATCCTCCAGGTCGCGCTGCGCGATGTGCGCTCCGAGGTCGGTGACGACCTGGTCGTCATGTCCGACCTGTGCCTGGACGAGTACACCGACCACGGGCACTGCGGTGTGCTGGACGGTGAGGGGCGCGTCGACAACGACGCGACGCTGGAGCGGTACGCGGAGATGGCCCGTGTCCAGGCCGGGGCCGGGGCTCATGTGGTGGGCCCCAGCGGCATGATGGACGGGCAGATCGCGCACATCCGCTCGGCGCTGGACGGCGCGGGATTCACCGATGTCGCCGTCTTCGCCTACACGGCGAAGTACTCCTCCGCCTTCTTCGGGCCGTTCCGCGAGGCCATCGGCTCCTCGCTGACCGGCGACCGCAAGACGTACCAGCAGGACCCGGCCAACGGGCGCGAGGCCCTGCGCGAGCTGGCGCTCGACCTCGCCGAGGGCGCTGACATGGTGATGGTCAAGCCGGGGATGCCCTACCTCGACGTGCTGAAGGAGGTCTCGGAGCGGGCGGATGTGCCGGTGGGCGCGTACCAGATCTCCGGGGAGTACGCGATGATCGAGGCCGCTGCGGAGAAGGGGCTCATCGACCGCGATGCCGCGATCATCGAGACCCTGACCGGGTTCAAGCGGGCCGGTGCGCGGATGATCCTCACGTACTGGGCCTCCGAGGCGGCCTCACGGCTGCTGCGGTAACGGCCTGCCGCGGCCTGCCGCTTTGCGCGGGCCCTCGGGGGTGACTCTTGAAGGCGTACGGTTCCCGCTGGAATCCGTACGCCTTCACGCGCGTGCGGGTTCGCCTACGCCGGCTGGGCGGTCACCGCGCTGAGGAAGGCGTTCCACGCCGGGGCCGGGATGTGGAGGGTTCCCCGGGTCGGGTCCTTGGTGTCGTGGACGGCGACGGTTTCCCCGTGAGGGAGCTTGCGGCATGCGACGCAGTTGCCGTCTGTGTCCGAGCTGTAGGGAGACTTGTGCCAGGTGTTCTCGGGAAGACTGTGCAGCATGATCCGGGTGCCTCTTAGCGGGATTCGAGGTCTCTCGCGATATGGGAGATGAGTTCGAGAGACTGCCGGGACGATAGAGCGCACGAGCGAAGCTGGTCAAAGGCCATCCGGTAGCGGGATACGGGGCGTTCTTCTTCCAGGTAGAGCTTCCCGTCCAAGTACTCTACTCCGACCACATCAAGGTCCATCGGGTCCGGGTACGAGTAGATGCTGAACGGCCCGTCCATGCCGACGTGTACGCCCTGCGCATAGGGCAGAACTTGGATCGTGAGCTGCGGTGGCTTGCTCATCTTCCGCAAGTGGCACAGCTGTTGGGCCTGGGCCTCCGCGCCGCCCACCTCCTGGCGCAGTGCCCCTTCGGTGAGGACGCACAGATAGTGCGGTGGGTCCGGTTTCGTGAAGATCTCCTGCCGTGCCATACGGATCGAGAGGTAGGAGTCCAGCTCCTCTTCACTGAATCCCGGAGTGAGTTCGCGGAGCACGGCGGTGGCGTACGCGGGAGTCTGGAGAAGTCCGGGAATCAGCATCGGCTGGAATGCCTGGATTGTGGCCGCGTCGCTCTCCAGGCTCAGTACTTCTTGGAAGTCGCTCCTCAGCAGTTCGCTGTACTGGCGCCACCAGCCGCGCTTGCGTGCCTCAGTCGCGAGCGCGACAAGACCGGAGCGGAGATGCTCATCCCGGAGGGCGTACAGCTCCAGTAGCGCATCCAGTTCCAGGCGTGTGATGCGCTGTCGGCCGGTCTCCAGCCGACTGATCTTGCTGTTGTCGCCGTGGATGCGCTGCGCCGCCTGCTCGACGGAGACCGCTGCGGCTTCGCGCAGTGCCTTGAGTTCCGAACCGAGCTTGCGGCGGCGTGCGGTGCGAGGGGCATGAACTCCCATGGGGCGGCTCCCAGTTGTGCGGGGGAAGCACAAGTTTCACTTGTCTTGGCGCTCGCAGTCCTGCGCATCACCCGATCGTGTACCGAATCATTGGATAGCTCCAAAAAGTAGCTGAACGACTTGCGCAGCGGGACGCGTTCGCGCCAACGTGTCGCTCCCCAGGCCGCTCGACCCGCAGGAGGCGACATGGCCGTCTTCGCCCAACCCCTCACGCACACCTGGACGTTGACCGTCCGGATCGAGGAGATCCCGCACTTCAGGCGGTTGGCGAAGGCGGCCATACGGGCGTGGGGGCAGCCGCGGTGCGCAGAGGAGACCGTGCTGCACGCGGTGACGGAGTTGCTCAGCAACGTGTACCGGCACGTTGAGGACCGGCGTTGTGAGCTGGAGCTGCGAAGGGGCGAGGAGACGGGCTCGGTGTTCGTCAGCGTCACGGACGGTTGCCCGCTGGCGCCCGTGGTGACCGTCCCGCACTGGACGGCGGAGTCCGGGCGCGGACTGTGGATGCTGCGCGAGAGGGCCGAGGACTTCGGCTACGTACTCCTGCCGGACGGAAAACGGGTGTGGGTGGAGGTGCCCACCCACACCCGGAATCCGCCGTACGGCGATCAGAGCCCTACAGGCGCTCGGGGGTCCTGATGCCCAGGAGGGCCATGCCCTGGTGGAGGGTGCGGGCCGTGAGGTCGCAGAGGAAGAGGCGGTTCTCGCGTTCCGCGTCGGTGTCGGCCTTCAGGACCGGGCAGTTCTCGTAGAACGGGCTGTAGAGCGAGGCCAGTTCGTAGAGGTACGCGGCGAGCTTGTGCGGCTCGTACTCCTCGGCGACAGCGGCCAGGGTGTCGCCGAACTCGTCCAGGTGCAGGGCCAGCGCGCGCTCGGCGGGGGCCAGCTCCAGCTCCGGGTGCGGGGCCGGCCTGTGGTCGCCGGCCTTACGGAAGATGGAGCGGATGCGGGCGTACGCGTACTGCAGGTAGACGCTGGTGTCGCCCTGGAGGGAGACCATGCGGTCCAGGTCGAAGACGTAGTCGCGGGTCATCGAGTTGGACAGGTCCGCGTACTTGACCGCGCCGATGCCCACCTGCTTCGCGCGGTCCTGGATCTCCTCCTCCGTGAGGTCCTGCGCCTTCTCCCGTACGACCACGGCGGCGCGCTCCGTCGCCTCGTCCAGCAGGTCCACCAGGCGGATCGTCTCGCCCTCGCGGGTCTTGAACGGCTTGCCGTCCTTGCCCAGGACCGTGCCGAACGCGAGCTGCTTCGCCGTGCCCTCCGGCAGCCAGCCGGCGCGCTGCGCCGTCTCGAAGACCATCCGGAAGTGCAGGGCCTGGCGGGCGTCCACCACGTACAGCAGGGTGTCGGCGTGCAGCCGGCCGACGCGGTCGCGGATGGCGGCCAGGTCGGTCGCGGCGTAGCCGAAGCCGCCGTTGGACTTCTGGACGATCAGCGGGGTCGGATTGCCGTCCGGGCCCTTCACGTCGTCGAAGAACACGCAGAGCGCGCCGTCGGAGCGCACGGCGACGCCGGACTCCTCCAGGTCCTTCACGATCTGCTGGAGGTCGTCGTTGTAGGCGCTCTCGCCGACGATGTCCGCGTCGTGGATCTCCACGTCCAGCTCGTCGTACACGGCCTGGAAGTACGTCTTGGACTCGTCGACGATCTTGTGCCAGAGGGCGAGGGTCTCCTCGTCGCCCGCCTGGAGCTGCACCACGCGGTCGCGGGCCCGCGCCTTGAACTTCTCGTCGGAGTCGAACAGAGCGCGCGAGGACTTGTAGAGCCTGTTGAGGCGCGCCATGGCGGCCTCGCCCTGCTCGGTGCCCGCTGACGCGTCCGACTCGTGGTCCAGCTCCGTCGGGTGCTCGGTCAGATACTGGATGAGCATGCCGAACTGGGTGCCCCAGTCACCGATGTGGTGGCGCCTGATGACCCGCTCGCCGCGGTGCTCCAGAACGTGCACGATCGCGTCGCCGATCACCGTCGAGCGCAGGTGGCCGACGTGCATCTCCTTGGCGACGTTCGGCTGCGAGTAGTCGATCACCGTGGTGCCGGGGTGCTCCGCGTACGGGACGCCCAGGCGGTCGTCGGCCGCACGGGCCGCGAGGGTGCGTACGACGGCAGCGTCGGAGACGGTGATGTTGAGGAAACCGGGCCCCGAGACCTCGATGTCCCTGATCTCGTCATTGGCGGGGATCGCCCCGACGACCTTCGCCGCCAGCTCGCGGGGGTTGCCCTTGAGCTGCTTGGCGAGGGCCAGCATGCCGTTGGCCTGGAAGTCGGCCCGGTCGCTTCGTCGCAGCAGCGGGTCGGCGGAGCCGGCCTCCGGCAGGGCTGCCGAGAGTGCTTCCGAGACGCGCCGGCGGACCGTAGCGGCAAGTGAGGGGACCGAAGCCATGGAGTGCTGACCGTTCCGTTGGTGTGTGTGGATGCAACCGCCAGTATCCCATGTGCGGGCCCGCAGCCGCCGCCTGCTTTCCGGGGTGCGGGGGATGGAAGAATGGGGCGGCAGGCTGTGAAGCACCGAGGACGTTGAGAGAAGGAAGTGCCGGACGTGGCTCAGACCACTCACGAGGCCGACTGGGTCTCCCGAATCGCCGATGAGGTCATCGCCGAAGCGGAGCGTCGAGGTCACAGCGCCCCCGGCAAAGCGATCGTCTGTGCGTCGGGCCTCAGCCCCTCCGGGCCGATCCACCTGGGGAACCTGCGCGAGGTGATGGTGCCGCACCTGGTCGCCGACGAGATCCGGCGGCGGGGCGTGGACTGCGAGCACATCATCTCCTGGGACGACTACGACCGCTTCCGCAAGGTCCCGGCCGGGGTCGCGGGCGTCGACGAGTCCTGGAACGAGCACATCGGCCGCCCCCTCACCTCCGTCCCGGCGCCCGAGGGCAGCGCGTACGCGAGCTGGGCCGAGCACTTCAAGGCGGCGATGGAAGCCTCGCTGGTGGAGCTGGGCGTCCACTACCGGGGCATCAGCCAGACCGAGATGTACACCTCGGGCGCCTACCGCGAGCAGATCCTCTTCGCCATGCGTGAGCGCGCACGCATCGACGCCGTGCTCGACCGCTACCGGACGCTGGAGAAGAACGCGAAGGCAGCGGGCGGCGCCAAGGGCGGCAAGAAGCAGCAGCAGAAGCCGGACGCCGCCGACGAGGCAGCGGAGGTCGAGGCGGCCGAGGGCTCGGGCGCCGCAGCCGAGGACGACGGCTCGGGCGCCGGCGCCGGCACGTACTACCCGTACAAGCCCTACTGCACCGTCTGCGGACGCGACCTGACCACGGTGACGGCCTACGACGACGAGACCAGCGAGCTGAGCTACACCTGCCAGTGCGGGCACGGCGAGACGGTCCTGCTGCGGGACTTCGACCACGGCAAGCTGGTGTGGAAGGTCGACTGGCCGATGCGCTGGGCGTACGAGGGCGTCGTCTTCGAGCCCTCGGGCGTCGACCACCAGTCGCCCGGCTCGTCCTTCGTCGTCGGCGGGCAGCTCGTCAAGGAGATCTTCGGCGGCGAACAGCCGCTCGGACCGATGTACGCCTTCGTCGGGATCAGCGGCATGGCGAAGATGTCCTCGTCCAAGGGCGGAGTCCCCACCCCCGCCGACGCGCTCCAGATCATGGAGGCGCCGCTGCTGCGCTGGCTGTACGCGCGCCGCAAGCCCAACCAGTCCTTCAAGGTCGCCTTCGACCAGGAGATCCAGCGCACGTACGACGAGTGGGACGCGCTCGGCCGCAAGATCGCCGACGGCAGCGCGCAGCCCGCCGACGTGGCCGCGCACACCCGCGCCTCCTCCAACGCGCTGGGCCCGCTGCCGCTCACACCGCGACCGCTGCCCTACCGCACGCTCGCCTCCGTCACCGACATCACCGGCGGCCAGGAGGAGCAGACGCTGCGCATCCTGAGCGAACTGGACCCCCAGCACCCGGTACACACACTGGACGAGGTACGCCCCCGGCTCGACAGGGCCCAGCGCTGGATCAACACCCAGGTGCCGCCCGAGCAGCGCACCACCGTGCGGGACGAGCCGGACGCCGAGCTGCTGGCCTCGCTCGACGAGGAGCAGCACGCCGCGCTGCGCATGCTGGTCGACGGACTGGACGAACACTGGTCGCTCGACGGGCTGACCCAACTGGTGTACGGCGTACCGAAGATCAGGGCAGGACTCGCACCCGACGCGAAGCCCACCCCCGAACTGAAGGTCGCACAGCGCGGGTTCTTCGCGCTGCTGTACCGGCTGCTGGTAGGACGCGACACCGGCCCCCGACTGCCCACGCTGCTCCTGGCCGTGGGCGCGGAACGGGTGCGGAAGCTGTTGGGGGCCTGACGGCAACTGCTGATGCCCTGGCGGCTGGCGGCTGATGTCGGGTGCCTGGAGCCTATGCCTGGTGCCGGGCCGGTGACGCCGGGTGCCGGGCCGGTGACGCCGGGTGCTGCGCCTGATGCCTGCCTGGCGGCTGGTGCCTGTCTGGCGGCTGGTGTCGGGTGGCTTGGCGTGTGAGTGGTGTGTGAGGTGTACGGGGTGGCCCGGCCGTGGGATGCGGCCGGGCCGCTGTGTGTTCGGGTGCGTTCTTCTTCCCGGGGTGCGGGACGCCGGGACGCGGGGATGCCGGGGTGTCGCGGCGCCGGGGCGGGGTCGGTTAGCCCGCGAGGCCCATCTCGGTGTTGTAGCGCTCCTTGAACTCCCGCATGTACGGGCGCAGGTGGCTCTCGGGCAGCAGGCCGCCGTCGGCCATGGTGACGCCGAAGGTCTCGTGCAGGGTGCGGGAGAGCTGGCGTGCGTTGGGGAAGGAGCCGTGGGAGGCGACGTAATGGCGGTACGCCTCGAAGTACTTCTCCCCGCGCGGCATCCCGTCGGGGACACCTATGGGCTCGTCGTTGCCGGAGAGTTCGGGTCCTGGCTCAGGATCGGGGGATACGCGCACGGGCGGGGGTTCGGCATACGTGTTCTGTTGGAGGGCGCTCGTGCCGTTGCCGCTTCCGTTGCCGTTCGCGGGTGGTGAGAGGGGACGGGAGCGGCCGGGGGCCACGGGGACGCGGAGGTCGGGGACGCTGGCCGGTTGCGGTTGCGGTTGCGGTTGCGGCTCGGGTGCGGGCCTGGTGCCGGCGGGCGGCGCGTACTCGGAGCGGGGCGCGGGGATACGGGCCTGCTCGGCGCGTGGCTCGTGCTGGGTCCGGGGCGGCTCGGGCCGGGCGGCGGTGTCCTGGGCGGGGGCGGTGCCCTCGGCCGGGGCGGTGCCCTCGGCCGGGGTGGGGTGGAAGTCCGTTGCGGGTGTGGCGAGTTCGGGGTGCGGGGCCGCCGGGGGTGCGGGGGCCTCTGCTGTCGCCGGTGTCGGGGCTTCGGGTGTCGTCTGCGTCGCCGGTGCCGGTAGCGCCTCCGGAGTCGTGGCGGTGGCAGCGGGGGTGGGCGCTGTGGTGGTCGCGCCGCTGGCGGTCTCGGCCGCGGCCTTCCCCCTGAGTGCCGTGCTGCCGGGTGCCGTCTCCGTGAGAGGGACGCCGTAGCGGACCAGTTTGAGCGGCATCAGGGCCTCGACGGGGGCCTTGCGGCGCCAGTTACGTCCGTACCGTGCGCGCAGCCGGGTCTCGTAGACGAGCCTGTCCTGCTCCATCCGGATCACTTCCTCGTACGAGCGCAGTTCCCACAGCTTCATGCGCCGCCAGAGCCGGAAGGTGGAGGGGAAGGCGAGCAGCCAGCGCGAGAGCCGTACGCCTTCCATGTGCTTGTCGGCCGTGATGTCGGCCACGCGCCCCGTCGCGTGCCGTGCGGCCTCGACGGTGACGACGAACAGGATCGGGATCACGGCATGCATGCCGACCCCGAGCGGGTCGGGCCAGGCCGCCGCGCCGTTGAACGCGATGGTGGCGGCCGTCAGCAGCCAGGCGGTCTGGCGCAGAAGGGGAAACGGGATGCGGATCCAGGTCAGCAGGAGGTCGAGGGCGAGAAGGACCACGATCCCCGCGTCCACGCCGATGGGGAAGAAGGGCGCGAAGGCGCCGAAGCCCTTCTTCTCCGCCAGGTCACGTACCGCTGCGAAGGATCCGGCGAAGCCGATCGCAGCGATCACCGCCGCTCCGGTGATCACAACTGCTATGAGTACGCGGTGTATTCGGGTCAGTTGTACGCCCTGCACTGGAGTTGTCCCCCACCTTTGGAAATTGGCGCGACCAGCCTGGCACACCCGTCAAGGTCCGGCGTCGGACGCCCCGAAACGGGCGGAGCCCGGCCCTCCGGTGGGGCCGGGCTCCCTGCTGCGGGTCGTCATGTGTCGCCTGGACACGGGGCATGTCGCCTGAGCGCGAGGCATGTCGCACACGCGCTCGGGACTCACTTGAGGTGCGTGAGGGTTTCCTTCGCGGCCTTCTCGGCCTTCTTCTTCAGGTCGTTGGCGCTGGGCAGCTTGCTGCCCTCGAAGCCGGTGCCCTCGTAGTCAACGGTGACGACGGCGTTGGCTGAACGCACGACCAGGCGCTCGGCACGGAAGTCCTCGGCCTTGCCCTTGGCGTCCTTCTTCTTGGCCTCGTACGCGATGGCGGTGCCCTGGTTGCCGACGCCCGCGACCTTGGTCTCCTTGGTGTTCTTGTTGTCCTTGCTGCCGCTGATCTCGTCCGCCTGCTGCTCCATGTACTTCGCGGCGCGCTTGTCGCCGCTGCCGAGCGAGGTGTCGGAGTCGAAGCGCTTGAGGGAGACGGTGAGCTGCCGGTAGTCGTACTTGTCCAGGCCGCTCCACAGGCAGCTGTTGGAGTCGCTCGTGTCGCCGGAGCCGACGCGCTTGCCCGCCTCGTTGTCGGACTTGGGCACGAGGTCCTTGACCGTGCCCTTGCCGAGGCTCTTGCAGGAGTCGGGCAGTGACTTGAACTTGGCGGGTGCGGCGGTCGGCGTCGGCTTGCTGGAGGACGCCGGGGGGGAGTCGGCTTCCTTGCCCCCGTCCGAGTCCGAGGAGCAGCCGGCGACCAGCAGGACGGGGAGCGCCACTGCCGCACAGGCGAGCGAGTTCCTGACGGTCTTGGCCCGTCGGGGGGCGTTGCGCGGGGCGTTTCGGTGCATGGTTCCTTCGCTTCCGGGATTCTTCGGAGTCCTGAGATGGCTCTTGGGTTGTCGCCCCCTTGAGCCGTGCGGGATGGCTTGCGGCGCGGGGCTGCGCTGGAGGCACGCTACGCGGCCGATGAGGCGGCGTGGGCGTTTCGTGGCACCACCCACAGCGTGGGACAGCCCACAACGTGGGTCAGCCCACAACCAGCTTCAGCCCAACGTGTGTCAGCTCACCGAGTCGGCGTGATCCCCGTACGGGGTCCGCTCCCTGTGCCCGCTCATTCCTCCTCGAAATGCGCGGCGAGCTGCTCAGCGAGCTTCCGCGCCTTGTCCTGGAGCTCACGGCTGTCCGGGATCCGGTGCTTGTCGGTGACCCACTGGTCGTACTCGACAGTGGCGATCACGTTGGCTGTCCGGAAGACCAGGGTGATGTCCCTGTGGAGGCCGGAGTCTCCGGTATCCAGTTTGTCGTTTATGTAGGCGGTGTCGCCGATGTCGTCCAGCGTACGAGGGGCCAGGTCCTCGTCGGTGCCGGGCGAGGAACTGCCGCCCTGCGCCGGCTCCTGGGAGTCCGTGGAGTCCTCGGAGTCCTTGGGGCCCTCAGAGTCCTTGGGGTCCTTGGGGGCGGAAGAGCCCTTCGCTGACGGGCTGTCGCCGGAGGGCGAGGCTCCGCCGTCGGGGCTGCCCTTCTTGGAGCCCTTACCGTCGCCGCTCTGGTCCTCCTGGGTCTGGTCGCCCTCGCCGTCACCGCCGTCGTTGTCCGGAGAGGCGGAGGAGACCGGGATCTCGGCCTTGCTGGCCTTCCTGTCGTACAGGCGCTCGGCCTGTTGGTCATCACTGACCGCGGGATCGTAGGACACGACGCGCTCGAAGTCGACGTTGAGATGGCGGGTGCTGAGCGTGGTGGCGTTCTTCCAGCGGCAGCCGGAGCGCCGGTCCGTGTCGTACGTCTCGCTCGCCTCGCCCTCGAACGGGCTCGGACTGGCGTCGGCCGTGGGTGAGTCGGGGTCGGACTCGGCGTCCTCGCTCGCGGCGGCGCCGGGCAGCATGTCCTTGAGCGTGTTGATGTTCACGGTGCCGCAGGGCTCCGGGAGCGTGCGGTACTTGCCCGGAGGCGCGGCCGAGGCGGAGGTGGAGGCCCCGCCCGGTTTGGTGTCGCCCTCGTCATCGGCGCCGGAGGAGTCGGTGCAGGCGGTGAGGGCTCCGGCAAGCACGAGGGCCAGCACGGCATTTGTTGCGTACGTCCCATATGCGGTGTACGACCTTGCCCTCCGCGGCACGGTTGGCCTCCTGGTTCGACTCGGGAACACGGACCGTCGAACGGGCCGATGGAACACAATGTCTACCGCACGTGCCACGCGGCCGTCCGGTCGCCCGGTGCCTATGTTGCACAAAGTCAGTCTTTTCCGTTTCGGCATCGTTCGTTCTTCTTCGTGTTGCCTGTCACTTCCCCGCCCAGGAGCCCGCACTTCGCGAGACCCCTCAACTGGGGCGTAGCGGCGCTTCTCTCGCGTGTGGCGGCGCTTCCCTTGCGTGTGGTCTCGCGTGTGGCGCCGCTTTCCTCGCGTGTGGCGCCGCTTTCCTTGCGAGTGGTCTCGCGTGTGGCGCCGCTTCTCTCGCGCCGGTAAGCGGAAGAGGGGCCGGGGGCGGGGGTTGGCGCTTCGGGTGTTGGCGCTCCGGGTGTTGGGGCCCGGTGTTGGCGCTCGGAGGGGTGTGGTCCGGGGGTGCGGGGGTCAGCGGGTGGGGTGCGCGGGCGTGGGGCTTGCGGGGGTGTGGCGGCTTGCGGGGCGTGGGTGAACTCGGGCTGGTGCGGCGGGGTGTGTGGGGCGGCGAACTCGGGCTGGTGCGGGGGCGGTTGGCCTGTCCGGTGGGAGTGTGCGTCCGGGTGCTTTGGCCGTTGTGCTTCCAACGCCTTTTGCCTTTGGCGGCGTTCCTTGGGGTGGGTTGCCCCCCCCACCCCCCCAGCCTCTTCGCGTCGATCCCCCGAACTACGCCCCCCTCATTCGCCGCGCGGCATATACATGATCACAGCTACACCGGCGAGGCAGATCAGTGCGCCCGTCACATCCCAGCGGTCGGGCCGGAAACCGTCCATTGCCATGCCCCAGATCAGGGAGCCGGCGACGAACACCCCGCCGTACGCCGCCAGGATGCGCCCGAAGTGGGAGTCGGGCTGGAGCGTGGCGACGAAGCCATAGACCCCTAGAGCGAGGACGCCGGCCCCGATCCACGCCCAGCCACGGTGTTCGCGCACGCCCTGCCAGACGAGCCAGGCGCCTCCGATCTCGAAGAGCGCGGCAATCACGAACAACAGCGTGGAACGGGCGACAAGCATGGCCGCAGATTAAGGGCCCTCCACCGCCATGCCTGACACCGCATGTCTTGCGCCGTCACCTGTCGTCCTTACCGATGGTCCTTGTCTGTGCTTGCTCCTTACGCCGCTCCCTTGCGCCGTTGTCCGTTGTCGGTGGCCCTTACGCCTCTGTTCAGCGGTCCCTTACGCGGCGACCGAGGCGAGCCGAGGGACGCCTGTCCATTCCGTGAGCGCGGTGTCGAGGCCCATCGGCTCGGCTCCGTTTCCGGCCCAGGCGATGTAGCCGTCCGGGCGGACAAGCAGGGTGTACTTCCCCGGGCCCGCCGTCTCCACCGTGACGAAGCGCGGGTCCCGCATGCGCTCGGCGCCGCCGCGTGGCGTGACCAGCACGAACCGGCCTTCGCGCAGCGCCTCGTAGAGCCGTCCCGTGGAGAGCGACAGATCCGGTGCACGCTTCCCGGCCAGCGGATGCGAGCCGGCGCGCGGGGGATAGGAGAGCCCGATACCGGAGATGGTCATGGTGGCGCGTCGCCTCAGCGGGTGTATCCGGTTGACCGCTTCGGAGAGCAGGGAGCGCGCCAGGTCGCTGCCGGGGAAGCGCATCAACGCGACCCTGATGAGGGTCCCGCTCATGCGCAGTGCGAGCTTGCCGACGGGGTGGCGCTCCGACTGGTAGGTGCCCAGCAGCTCGGGAGGTGAGCTGCCGGTGAGGACGGCCGACAGCTTCCAGCTCAGATTGGCGGCGTCCTGAAGGCCGGTGTTCATACCCATGCCGCCCGCGGGGGAGTGGACATGGGCCGCGTCGCCGGCGAGGAACACCCGGCCTACGCGGTAGGAGGGCGCCTGGCGTTCGTCGCTGTGGAACCGCGAGATCCACCGCGCGTCCCGCATCCCGAAGTCGGTGCCCAACGCGAGGCGCGTGAAGTCCCGCACCTCATCGATGTCGGCCGGTGCGCTGTCCGGCAGCTGTATGTCCCGGTGCCAGCCCATGACGCGGTACCAGCCGCCACCGAACGTGCCGACCAGGGCGAACGCCTTACCGGTCGCTCCGGCGATGAAGGGGGACTCGGGTGGATCGTCCATCTGAACGTCGGCGAGGACGATCGAGCGCACCACGGACTTGCCGGGGAACGGCAGTCCGAGCGCTGTCCGCACGCTGCTGTGCACACCGTCGGTGCCGACGAGATACGCGGCCCGCAGCGTGCGGGAGCCGTCCTCGCCCTGCTTCTCCTGCTGGATGTCCCTGATGTCGATCTCGACGCCCTGTTCGTCCTGGCGCAGTGCCGTCATCTCGGTGCCATGACGGAAGACGACACCTGCCTCACGGGCCCGGCGCTCCAGTAGTTTCTCGACCTCGAACTGTCCCGTGACCAGTACGAAGGGGTACCGGGTCGGCAGTTCGGTCGGGTTCAGTGCGGCGCTCCCGAACAGGCTGAGCCTGTCGATCGGATGCCCGGTCCCGACGAGGGGGTCCCCGAGGCTGCGGGCGTCGAGCTGCTCCAGCGTGCGGGCATGCACGACGAGGGCGCGGGTGAGATTGCTTGTGTCGCCGTCGCGGCGCTCGATGAGCGTCACGCGGTGCCCTGACGTGGCGAGATCGCCCGCCAGCAGCAGGCCCGTGGGGCCTGCTCCCACGACGATGACGTCCGGTCCTGACGCCGTGGACGGACCTGAGCGGTTGGTGCGTGCCATGACTGCCTCCCCGAAGGCTCGACTGTGCGCGGCCCTCCCGTGAGAGGTCAACGCACGTTGGTCAACGCTTGTGGGCACAACGATAGGCGGGGAGGGGTTGGCAAGTCAACAGGTGTGGGCATACAGTTGTTGGCATGGAGATCGAAGCACCACGCCGCCGTTCCGACGACACCCGCGCCGCGATCCTCCGCGCAGCACGGGACCGTTTCGCCGCCGAGGGGTACGAGCGGGCCACCATCCGTCTCATCGCCCGCGAGGCAGACATCGACCCGTCGATGGTGATGCGCTACTACGGCAACAAGGCGGGGCTCTTCGCCGCGGCAGCCGAGTTCGACCTGCGGATGCCCGACGTTTCCTACGCGCCGCGTGAGCATGTCGGCGTCATCCTCGTCCGCCACTTCCTCGATGTCTGGGAGGACGACGAGGCGTTCACGGCGCTTCTGCGGGTCGGCGTGACCAACCCCGCGGGCGCGGAGAAGATGCGCGGCATCTTCCGCGATCAGCTGCGCCCCCTTGCCGAGAGCCTGAACCCGGATCCGGAGGAGGCCGACAAGCGCTTGGCCTTCGTGGCCTCCCAGATGCTCGGGATGGCGCTGAGCCGCTATGTCCTGCGGCTGCCACCCGCCGTCGACCTGACCCGCGACGAAATAGTCCGCTGGCTCGCACCCACCATTCAGGGCTATCTGACGGGCGAGGCGCCGCCCTCCCCGCCACCCGAGGACGCCGGGGACGACGGCGCCCTGCCCGCTCGTACGGAGTGAGGCGAGCGAGCCTGAGGGCCCACCCTCTACGGTGCGGCGGCGCTCCCGCGTAGCCGTGCCCGGCGGGTCACGGCGGCCGAGGTGTTTCTCGGGTCGCGGCAGACGTTGGCGGTAGGCGTTGGCCAGGGCGCTCAGCGGCGACTGCCTCTCAGCCGTGGGCTGCCTCACGGCGGTGACTGCCCCTCAACCGAAGCTGCCTCACGGGCCATGCCTGCCCCTCGACCTGAGCTGCCTCACGTCCGTGACGGGCCTCAGCTGTGACCGCCTCCCGCCCGTGACGGCCCCTCATCCGTGACGGCCCGTCAGCCGTGACCGCTCCCCCCCCGTGACCACCTCCCGCCCGTGACGACCCTTCAGCAGTCGCCCCGCGCTGGTTCCGGCTGGCCCTCCCGCTCTCCGAGCTGACTGCCCTCTCCGAGCCGGCTGCTTTGCCGGCCCGGCAGCCACCCCCGGCCTGACCGTCCTCTCCGCGCCCGTCACCGAGGTCGTCTTCCCGAGTTCGTCATCCCGAGGCCGCCGTCCCCCGAGCCGCCATCCCCCGAGCCGCCATCCCGGGGCGCCACCCCGAGGCCCGTTGAGGTGGGCCCGCCCTCCCGGGGCCGGCGAGGCGAAACACGCTGATGGGCGTGCCCGGACCGCCCGTGACGAGGGTGGCGGTGGCCCCGAGGGTGAGCCATTTGCCGCGCTTTCTCCCCGCGTCCCGAGCCCGTTCCGGTGCCTGTCGCCGTGCCCGTCCGGCTGTTGGCCGGACCGTATGTTCCGCTTCTCCGTCCCACGATGCCGCTTCTCCGTCCCGCGGTGCCGCGCCCTTCCGCCGCTTCGTGCGCCAACGAGGAGGCCAGGGAGGGCCAGGGGGCGGTTGCTGTGCGAGGAGGCCGAAGTTACGGACGGCCCGATTCCGTCGATAGATACGCCGGACAGGGTCCGGCGGGCGCGGGCTGTCCGGGGCGACAAGACGTCGCTGCTTCCGATTCGGCAAAGACCCGCTCCGGAACCTGCGCGAGTGGCTCCACGGGGGAACCCGGCCCCTAGGCTTACCGGGTTCTCGCAACAAAAGGTCGTGATCATGTCACCTGATGGGAGGTCAAATTCCTTTTGCGCAGGGCAAGTTGACGTACATATGCGATTCCTGCCGTCTTGTGTGACTGGATTACTTTCATGTGTGCCGGGTAACGGCTCCTCCGAATCCCTGTCAGAAAACTCTGCGACTCGTGCGAGGTCCGGATGTTCACCGAAGGAAGGGCGATAGACCAACGTGAAACGTGAGACAGAGGAGGCGTTTGCCTCCAGCGGGGGACTGACCCGGGGTCCACAGACCGACCGCGTGGTGTTCGGCGTCACGGCGGCACTCACCCTTGCCTTCGTGATCTGGGGCGCGGTCGGCACGGATTCCCTGGAAAACGTCTCAACCAAAATGCTGAACGGCACGATCCACAACGGTGGCTGGGCCTTCGTGCTCGCCGCCTCCGGCTTCGTGATCTTCTCGCTGTGGCTGGCCTTCAGCCGCTACGGCAAGATCACCCTCGGCAAGGAGGGAGAGAAACCGGAGTTCAGGACCGTCTCCTGGGTCGCGATGATGTTCAGCGCCGGCATGGGTATCGGGCTGATGTTCTACGGGGTGAGCGAGCCGCTCTCCCACTACTCCACACCGCCGCCCGGTACCGATCCCGCCGACTCGGCCGAGGCCATGCAGACGTCCCTGTCCACCACGCTCTTCCACTGGACGCTCCATCCGTGGGCGATCTACGCGGTCGTGGGCCTGGCCATCGCCTACAGCTGCTTCCGGCGCGGCCGGCGGCAGACCATCAGCGCGGTCTTCACGCCGCTGATCGGCAAGAGACACGCGAACGGTGGCGTGGGCAAGGTCATCGACATCCTCGCGATCTTCGCGACGCTCTTCGGCTCCGCGGCCTCGCTGGGCCTGGGAGCGCTCCAGATCGGCAGCGGTGTCAAGGAAGTCGGCTGGATGGACAAGGCCAGCACGGGACTGCTGGTCGTCATCATCGCCGTACTGACCGTGGCATTCGTCGCCTCGGCCGTCTCCGGGGTGGAGAAGGGCATCCAGTGGCTGTCCAACATCAACATGGTGCTGGCCGGACTGCTGGTCCTCTTCCTCTTCATCGTGGGCCCGACGATCCTCATGCTCAACCTGCTGCCCACGTCCGTCGGTTCCTTCATCGGGGACCTGCCGCAGCTCATGGCACGTACCGACGCGAGCAGCGGCAAGGACGTCCCGGAGTGGCTGTCCGGCTGGACGGTCTTCTACTGGGCGTGGTGGATCTCCTGGACGCCGTTCGTGGGCATGTTCATCGCGCGCATCAGCCGGGGACGCACCATCCGGCAGTTCGTCGGCGGCGTCATCCTCGTGCCGAGCGTCGTGAGCCTGCTGTGGTTCGCGGTCTTCGGCGGTACGTCCATGAAGCTCCAGGCCGACGGTGTGGAGCTGACGAAGGAGGCCACGCAGGAGGGCCAGCTCTTCGGCGTGCTGAACGAGTACCCGCTGGCCAGTGTCACCAGCCTCGTGGTGATGATCCTGGTCGGCATCTTCTTCGTCTCCGGTGCCGACGCGGCGTCCATCGTCATGGGCACCCTGTCGCAGAAGGGCACGATGGAGCCCAGCCGGATGGTCGTGATCATCTGGGGCGTCCTCACGGGTGCGGTCGCCGCGATCATGCTGATGATCGGCGGAGGTGGTGACGACGCACTGGAAGGGCTGAAGAACCTCACCATTCTGGTGGCGGTTCCCTTCACGGTGGTGATGGTCGGGTTGTGTGTGGCCCTCACCAGAGACCTGCGCCGAGATCCGCTCATCCTGCGCGAGGAGCGCGGCGAGGAGGCCGTGGGCAGCGCCGTGATCGCCGGTCACGAGCTGTACGCGGGCGACTTCGAGTTCCGCATCGGCCCGGCCGACCCGGACGCGCCCGTCACGTCCGACGCGGAGCCGGACGACTCGGCTCCCGAGGCGCCCGGCACTGAGAAGAAGATCGGCTCCGAGCCGGACAAGGACTGACTGGGGACTCGCAGAAGAAGAACCCCCCACGGGAGCAGCACAGGGCGCCCCGTCGCTGGTCAGCCAGCGGCGGGGCGCCCGTTGTCCCCGCGCGCCCCGGCGTCGGCCCCTGCCGCGCCGTCCGCGCGCGCTCCGTTCCCTGGCCCCGTGCGCCGCTTGTGGGACCAGAAGAGTTTCTGGCCGAGCAGGGTGAGCGTGCCGGCGAGCACGATGCCGGCGACATTGACGAGAAGTTGGAGGAAGGAGCCCCAGGTCTCGCCGAGGTTGCCGTAGCTGAGGGCCAGGGCCGCGTTCGCCGCCGCCGGGACGGTGGTCACGGAGATCGCCACACCCACCAGTGCCCCGGACTTGGCCGAGGTGAGCGAGACGATCCCGGCGACGCCCGCGAGCAGCGCCACCACGAACGACATCGGGTCGGGCTTCCATACGAACTCGCTCACCGGGTGCGGCTTGGTGAACTGCTCGTACGAGAACACCCCGAGCACATCCATCAGCCGGCTGAAGGCTCCCGTGAGCAGCATCGCCAGCAGGAAGCCCACGAGTACGGCGATGAGCGAGCGCATCAGCAGGCTCGGGGCACGGCGCACGATCCCCGTACACACACCTGCGAGCGGCCCGAACTCGGGGCCGACGACCATGGCGCCGACGATCAGGATCGCGCTGTCCGTCAGCACGCCGCACGCGGCGAGCATCGTCGCGACGGTGAGGAAGGTGAGGTACGTGACGGAGAGGCGGGACTCCTCGTGCGTCGCCTCGGTCAGTGACTCCCACAGGACCGCGTCCATGCCCTCGCCCGGTGCCTCCCGCTCGGCGCGATCGGCGCGTTCGGAGAGTGAGAGGTCGATGTGCTCGACGGAGATGGAGCCGTGCTCGGCCAGCCCCAAGCCGCGCAGCCCGTCCAGGAGTTCGTCGCCGGCCTCGCGCGCCACGTCGCACATCACGACGTCTCCAGCCGGTTCGCGGGCCGCGCCTTCCAGCACCGCCAGGTGCGTGGCGCCGACGGTCGATCCCAGCAGCTCGACCACCGCCGGCGTCCGTTCGGCCGGGGTGATCATCCGCAGATGCAGCATGGCGGGCAGCGTAGCGGCTCAAGCACCGCCGCAGCGCGGGGCGTTCAGCGGGAGCGGTGCTGGTGACGGCGGTGACAGCGGTTGCGGCAGCCGCGGTCGCAGCGCAGTCGCAGTGGCAGCCGGGTGGCAGTCGGGCGGCGGTGGCAACGGGCCGTCAGTGGCAGCGCGGTGGCGACCGGTGCCGCGTACCGGGGTGCCGGTGTCGTGCCTCGGCGTCGCAGCGCGGCGGCGTACGGGCGCCAGGTGCGCGCGCCGCGTACGCCTGGTACGGGAAGGCTGGGGGGAGAACGTCAGGCGGGTGGCAGGAGGGGGCTCACGGCCACACGAGGCAGTACGCCTGGTGTCCCGCCTCGTGGAGGCGGTCGGAGAAGTCCTGCCATCTGTGCAGCAGTTGGTAGACGTTGAAGGCGTCCTGCGGGCCCGCGCGGTCGGGAACGGTGGACCAGATGAAGGCCGCGGCGCCCACCGACTCCTCGCCGATGCCGCGCAGCGGGTCGACGACCGTCATCGGGAGCTTCACCACGGCGTAGTCCGGGTGCAGGACGACGAGTTCGAGCGGAGGTACGCGGTTGAGGGGTATGCCCTCGATGCCGGTGAGCACCATGGCCGCCATCGTCTCCGGCTTGATCTTGGTGAACATGCCGTGCCCCAGCTCGTCACCGCCCAGCTCCTCCGGGCGCATCGAGATGGGCACGCGTGCGGCGGTGGCGCCGTCGGGCGCACCGAAGTACTTGTAGGTCACCCCCACTCGGCCGCCACCCCTGCTGCTCCCGCTCTCCGCCGTGCTCCCGCTCTCCGCGGTGTTACCGCCCCGAGGGGCGTTCCCGCTGCGCGAGGTGCCTCCGCTTTCCCCCGCACCGCGCCGGTGGCGCCCCTGCGCACGCCCCGGGCCAGTCTCCGAGGGGCCGCCGGTCCCCTCTCCCAGTCCGCCACCGCGATGCATGTCACCACCCGACTGCTCATTCGAGCCGCACGGCCGTCACCGTGCAACCCGATCATCGTGTCAGAGACCTCCCCGCCTCACGGACTGTGAAACGCCCCCAGCCCCCCGCACAAGAGGCTCTGACACCATGGCTTTCGTGACTTACTCGTACAGTGCCCCAGTATCGCAGTCGCTTTTCGAACGTGCCGCCGCCGTGACGCCGGGAGGCGTGAACTCCCCGGTGCGCGCTTTCCGCGCCGTGGGCGGTACGCCCCGGTTCATGGTGTCCGGCACCGGTCCCTATCTGACGGACGCCGACGGCAGGGAATACGTCGACCTCGTCTGCTCCTGGGGGCCGATGATCCTCGGCCATGCGCAGCCCGAGGTGGTGGAGGCCGTGCAGAAGGCCGTCGCCAAGGGCACCTCGTTCGGTACGCCTGGCGAGGACGAGGTGGTGCTGGCCGAGGAGATCGTCTCCCGGATCGACCCCGTTGAGCAGGTACGACTGGTCTCCTCCGGGACCGAGGCGACGATGTCGGCGATCCGGCTGGCGCGCGGGTTCACGGGCAGGGCCAAGGTCATCAAGTTCGCCGGGTGCTACCACGGGCACGTCGACGCGCTGCTCGCCTCGGCCGGGTCCGGGGTCGCCACGCTCGGTCTGCCGGACACCCCGGGGGTGACGGGCGCTCAGGCCGGCGACACCATCGTGCTGCCGTATAACGATCTGGACGCGGTCCGCGAGGCGTTCGCCGCTTACCCCCGCGAGATCGCCTGTGTGATCACCGAGGCGGCGCCGGGGAACATGGGCATCGTGCCGCCGCTGCCCGGCTTCAACCAGGGGCTGAAGGATCTGTGCCAGGCCGACGGCGCCCTTTACATCTCCGACGAGGTGATGACGGGCTTCCGTGCGAGCAAGCGCGGCTGGTACGGGATCGACGGGGTGGTCCCCGATCTGATGACGTTCGGCAAGGTCATGGGCGGCGGCTTTCCGGCCGCCGCTTTCGGGGGGCGCAAGGACGTCATGGCCCACCTGGCACCCGCGGGGCCCGTCTACCAGGCGGGCACCCTCTCGGGGAACCCGGTCGCTGCGGCGGCGGGTGTCGCGCAGCTGCGGCTGCTGGCCGCCGACGACTTCGCCGCCTACGACAAGGTGGACGCCGCCTCCCGGCAGGTGCGGGAGCTGACGGTCGAGGCGCTGAACAAGGAGGGTGTCGCGCACACGCTGCAGACGGCGGGCAACATGTTCTCCTTCTTCTTCGGCGACTACGGCGACGCGGGCGTCACCGACTACGAGGCCGCCAGGCGGCAGGAGTCGTTCCGCTTCACCGCGTTCTTCCACTCGATGCTGGCGCAGGGCGTCTATCTGCCGCCGTCCGGATTCGAGATCTGGTTCGTCTCCTCCACGCACGACGAGCGTGCCGTCCAGCGGATCGCCGACGCACTGCCCGCGGCGGCGCGCGCCGCCGCAGAGGCGGTGCCGGCATGAGCGCGGCCGGAACCACGGGGGGCACGGGGGCCACGGGGAGCACAGCCGAGTCCGCCGGGTCTGCCGGGTCCGCCGAGTCCGGCGGGTCTGCCGGATCGACCGGGTCTGCCGGATCGGCCGGATCGGCCGGAGAGAAGGCCGTCACCGTCGTCCATGTGATGCGGCACGGCGAGGTGGAGAACCCGGAGGGCATCCTCTACGGGCGGCTGGCCGGGTACCACCTGTCCGACCTCGGCCGCAGGATGGCGGACAGGGTCGCCGAGCACCTGGAGGGCCGCGACATCGCGCACGTCGGCGCCTCGCCGCTGGAGCGCGCGCAGGAGACGGCGGCGCCGATCGCCAAGTCGCACGGGCTGGACGTGGCCACCGACGAACGGCTGATCGAGGCGGGCAACGTCTTCCAGGGCAAGACCTTCGGTGTGGGCGACGGCGCGCTGCGCAGGCCGGAGAACTGGCGGCACCTGCGCAACCCCTTCCGGCCCTCCTGGGGCGAGCCGTACATCGACCAGGTCGTACGGATGAGGGGTGCGCTGGAGACCGCGAAGGACGCGGCGCGCGGGCACGAAGCGGTGGTGGTGAGCCACCAGTTGCCCATCTGGATCCTGCGCAGCTTCGTGGAGCGCCGCCGGCTGTGGCACGACCCGCGCAGACGGCAGTGCACGCTCGCTTCGCTGACCAGCTTCACCTTCCTCGGCGACAGGATCGTCTCCGTCGGCTACACCGAACCCGCGCGTGATCTTGTGCCTGCGCACCTCAGGGCCGGCGCGAAGCGGGTGAAGGGTCAGCAGGGCAAGGGATTCGGGGCCTGAGCTGGGAGTTCGGCGGTGGCGCAGGCGGTGGGACGGGGGGAAGCGGGGGGTGTGGAAGATCCCCGCGGGGCCCATGCGAAACTTTTCACATGAGCCAGATCCGCGCTAACTCCTCCGGTCGCGCCGCGCACAGGGGAGGGGCCTCTCGCGCCGGGCGCAGAGGCGGGTCCCGCCGCCGTCTGACGCTGCTGGCCGCCGGTGCCGCCGTGGGCGCGCTGCTGCTGTCGGCCTGCGGCGGTGAGGAGGCGGGCTCCGCCTCGGGCGACACGAAGTTCGTGAAGGGTACGGGCGAGATCACCAAGGTGTCAGCGGCCAAGCGCACCTCCGTTCCCGACCTTTCGGGCCCCTCCGTCGACGGCAAGGATCTGAAGCTCTCCGACTACCGGGGCAAGATCGTGGTGCTGAACGTGTGGGGTTCCTGGTGCAGCCCGTGCCGGGCGGAGGCGCCGAACCTCGCCAAGGTCGCACGGGACACCGAGGGCAAGGACGTCCAGTTCGTCGGGATCAACACCCGGGACCTGGACAAGGCCAACGCCAAGGCGTTCGAGCGGAACTACGACATCGACTACCCGAGCTTCTACGACCCCAGCGGCAAGCTCATCCTCAAGTTCCCCAAGAACACGCTCTCTCCGCAGGCCATCCCGTCCACCCTCATCCTCGACAGGGAGGGAAAGGTCGCCGTGCGCGCGCTCAAGGAACTGAGCGAGAAGGAGCTGCGCGACGCGCTCGACCCCCTCATCGCGGCCAAGTGACCGCCCGATGACCGCCCTCGCCGCGACCGGCATGAACGAGACCGTGCTCAACGGCGCCCTCCTCCTCGCCCTCCCCGTCGCGCTCCTCGGCGGACTGGTCTCCTTCTTCTCGCCCTGCGTGCTGCCGCTCGTCCCCGGTTACCTCTCCTACGTCACCGGGGTCAGCGGCACCGACCTGGCGGAGGCGCGGCGCGGACGGATGTTCGCGGGGGCCGGGCTCTTCGTGCTGGGCTTCACGGCTGTCTTCGTCTCGGGCGGCGCGCTCTTCGGCGGCTTCGGTGCCGTGCTCCAGGAGAACCGGGACGTCATCTCCAAGGTGATGGGCGTCCTCACGATCCTGCTGGGGCTCGCCTTCATGGGGGCGCTCGGTCCTCTCTCGCGCTTCACTTCGCGCGAATTCCGTATCCACAAACGCCCCGCCATAGGGCTGGCGGGCGCTCCGATGCTCGGGGTGCTCTTCGGGATCGGCTGGACACCGTGCATCGGTCCTACGCTCGCCGCCGTGCTCACGCTGTCGTCGAGCCAGGCGAGCGCGGAGCGCGGGGCGCTGCTCACGGTGGCGTACTGCGTCGGTCTGGGCGTGCCGTTCGTCCTCGCCGCTGTCGCCTTCCGGCGCGCGCTGGGCGCGTTCGGCTGGGTGAAGCGGCACTACGCGTGGGTCATGCGGATCGGCGGCGGCATGCTCGTCGTGGTCGGCATCCTGCTCGTCACAGGCATCTGGGACCGGATCGTCTACGAGATCACGGTCTGGTCGTCCGACTTCACGGTGGGGATCTGATCCATGAGCACGACCGGCAGCGACGTCGGGACCGGCGAGACGGACACGGCGCGGGAAGGCCAGGAGCCCCCGGAATCCCGTGAGTCCCGTGACTCCCGGGAGACGCGTGAGGCCACGTCGCAACTGTCCACGGCTCCCGCGGAGGAGCGGCTGAACGTTCCGTCGCTGGGGGTACTGGGCTGGCTGCGCTGGTTCTGGCGGCAGCTGACCTCGATGCGGGTCGCGCTGATACTGCTCTTCCTGCTCTCCCTCGGCGCGATCCCCGGCTCGGTCATCCCGCAGACTTCCGTCGACGCGGTCAAGGTCGACAGGTTCCGCGAACAGCACGAGACGCTCGCGCCGATCTACGACAAGCTCCAGCTGTTCGACGTCTACACCTCGGTGTGGTTCTCGGCGATCTACATCCTGCTGTTCATCTCGCTGGTCGGCTGCATCGTGCCGCGCACCTGGCAGTTCGTCGGCCAGCTGCGCGCCAGGCCGCCGCGCGCGCCGCGCCGCCTGGACCGGATGCCCGCCTACACCACGTGGCGTACGCGGGCCGAGCCGGAGAAGGTGCTGGAGGCCGCGCGCGGGCTGCTGGACGGCAAGCGCTTCCGTACGCAGGTGAAGGACGGGGCCGTCTCCTCGGAGAAGGGCTATCTGCGCGAGGCGGGGAACCTGCTCTTCCACATCGCGCTGATCGTGATGCTGCTGGCCTTCGCGGCCGGGCAGCTGTGGAAGTCCGACGGCGGCAAGCTGATCGTGCAGGGTGACGGGTTCTCCAACACCCTCACCCAGTACGACGACTTCAAGTCCGGCTCCCTGTTCACCCCCGACGACCTGGACTCCTTCGGCTTCCGGCTCAAGGACTTCGACGCCGACTACGAGGAGGACGGCCCCAACAAGGGCACGGCGACGGACTTCAGCGCCTACGTCTCGTACTGGAAGGGCTCGGGCGGCAAGGAGAAGGACACCACGATCAAGGTGAACGAGCCGCTGCACGTCGGCAACACCAAGGTCTTCCTGATCGCGCACGCCTACGCGCCCGTCGTCACCGTCAAGGACGGCAAGGGCAACGTCGCCTACAAGGGCCCCGTTCCCTTCCTCCAGCAGGACGCCAACCTCACCTCCAGCGGCGTCGTGAAGGTCACCGACTACGTCGACGCCAAGGGCCGCAAGGACCAGCTCGGCTTCCAGGGCTTCTTCGTCCCCGACTTCGCGCCGGGCACCGGCACGATGTTCTCGCGCTCCCCGAACCCCAACAATCCGTCGCTCTTCCTGACCGCCTACCACGGCAACCTGGGCGTCGACGGCGGGCCCGCGCAGAACGTGTACCAGCTCAACACGGAGAACATGAAGAAGTTCAAGGGCAAGGACGGCAGTCCGTTCGCCAAGCGCCTCGAACCCGGCAACACGATGACGCTGCCGAACGGCGCGGGCAGCCTGAAGTTCGACGGCATCAAGCAGTGGGCCAACTTCCAGATCGTCCACCAGGTCGGCAACGGCTGGGCCCTCGGCGGTGCCCTCACCGCCATCGTGGGCCTGGCGGGTTCCCTGTTCATCCAGCGGCGCAGGGTATGGGTGCGTGCGGTCACCGGAAGTGACGGGCGTACCGTCGTCGAGATGGCGGGGCTCGGCCGCAGCGAGTCGGCCCATCTCCCCGGAGAAATCGGGTCCCTTGCCCTCGCCATGCAGGAGGCGGCCCCCGCCGAGACCGCACCCGAGCGCCCCGCACCGACCGACGAAACCGCCACCGACGCCGACGAAGCCCCCGCTGAGGACTCCGCCACCGACCACCCCGACGACCCGGCCGAGCCGGCCGATCCTGCTGAACCCGCCGAAGGAGCAGGCACATGACCTTCCTAGCCGCCGAGCCCAACGAGCAGATCGCCCAGATCAGTAACTATCTGATCTATTCGGCGATGGCTGTCTACACCCTCGCGTTCTTCGCGTACATCGCCGAGTGGACGTTCGGCAGCCGCAGCAAGGTCGCTCGTACGGCGGCGGCGCTCACCGCGGACGACAAGGCCAAGGACGCCCCGGTGCCCGCGCAGGCCGGTGTCGCTGTCCAGGTCAAGGACGGTTCGGGCGGTACGGCTGTACTGGAGAAGCCCGCGGCGCCCAAGGTCGTCACACGCTCCGCCGCCGGCAAGCGGGGAGACCTGCCCGACGGCCCCGGCGCCGCGGGCGGCGACCAGCAGGGCGACATGTACGGGCGGATCGCCATCTCGCTGACGGTGCTGGCCTTCGCGCTGCACGCGGCGGGCGTGCTGACCCGTTCGCTCTCCGTGCAGCGCGCCCCCTGGGCGAACATGTACGAGTTCTCCACGGCCTTCTCCATGGTCATCGTCGCCGGGTACCTCGGCTTCCTGATCGCCAAGAAGAACGTCCGCTGGATCGGGCTGCCGCTGGTCACCACCGTGCTGCTGGACCTGGGCCTCGCGGTCACGGTCCTGTACACCGACAGCTCCCAGCTCGTGCCCGCGCTGCACTCGTACTGGCTGTGGATCCACGTCTCGCTCGCCATCATCTGCGGCGCGCTGTTCTACCTCGGCTTCGTCGGCTCCGTGCTCTACCTCTTCCGGGACTCCTACGAGACGCACCTGATGAACGGGCGCACGCCCGGCAAGGTGCGGACCTCGATCATGGAGCGGCTGCCCTCGGCCAGCTCGCTGGACAAGTTCGCCTACCGCATCAACGCGGCGGTCTTCCCCTTCTGGACCTTCACGATCGTCGCGGGCGCGATCTGGGCGGGCGACGCGTGGGGCCGCTACTGGGGCTGGGACCCCAAGGAGGTCTGGTCGTTCATCACCTGGGTCGCCTTCGCCGCCTACCTGCACGCGCGTGCCACGGCGGGCTGGAAGGGCAGGAAAGCGGCATATCTCGCACTGTTCGCCTTCGCCTGTTTCCTGTTCAACTACTACGGTGTGAACATCCTGTTCAACGGTAAGCACTCGTACGCGGGCGTCTGAGGCGGCACGGTCGTCTGTGCGGGTTGAAGGTGGAGCCATGAGCACCGAGAGTCAGTCGTCGTACGTTCCGTACGGCGAAGTCCCTTACGGCAGCACGCACAGCAGCCCGGACGGTGCCGCGCACACGATCGGGTTCGAGCTGGAGTTCCCACACCCTGTGGACAGCGTGTGGGCCGCCGTCGCCACACCCGGAGGACTGAGCGGGTGGCTGGCCACCGCCGACCCCTTCGAGCCGGGGCCCGGCGGTGCGGTGACGCTGCGCTGGCTGAAGGGCGGCCCCTCCGACGAGGACGGCCCGGAACTGGTCGCGCCCGGACGGATCACCGCATGGTCGCGGCGGCGGCTCGCGGAGTACACCGTCGACGCCCGCGGCTCCTTCGGCTTCACGCTGCGGGGCACACCGGACGACGACAGGACGCGGGTGCGCTTCCGCAACGACTTCACGGGCGACGAGGAGTCCCGCGTCGACCGCCTCGCCGGCTGGCACCAGCACTTCGAACTGCTCCACCAGGAGCTGGACGACCGTCCGACCGACTGGTCGGGCTGGACCCCCGAACGCTTCGCCGCGCTCCGCGCGGAGTACGCCTCCCGCGAGGGGTGAGCGGGCGAGGAGCGCGCACCCCCGTACGAGGGGCGACAGACGGCGCCCCTCGTACGAAGGACAAGAGTGTCCCGTACGAAGGGCAAGAGGCGCGGGGCCGGATCAGCGCGTCAGCGCGGCGGGTCCTCGGGGCCGGGGCGCTGGTCCTCGGGGGTCTCGTTCCCGGCGTTCCCGCCGCGCGGCTTCGGCTCGGGGTCGGGCTCGGGTGCCGGTTCGGACCGGGTTCCGGGCGGGGGGTCCTCCGGAGCGGACGGGTCGTCCTTGCCCAGGGACTTGAGGAAGTCCGGGTTGTCGTCGGGCGCCACCCAGCGGCGTTCCTGGGGACGGGTCGCGCCGTAGGGCGCGTTGCGCCGCGGCCTGCCCACGGCGAACCAGGCGATGGGGCCCAGCAGGACCTGCCCGAAGAGCAGGATGATGATGACCCATGCGACCTTGGGGAGCTTGCGTACTTCCTTCTCCTGCGTGTTGAGGCAGTCGATGAACGCGTAGATCCACACGGCCAGGATCAGAAGGAACGGCAGATACCTGATCACGCGGAACGCCCCCTGGGATGCGAGATGCCGCCGGATTGGTGCGGTGCGGGGAGCCCGGATGCGGGAACCCCACACCGCCAGCGTAATGGGCCGAGCGGTGGCCCCGCGCTCAGGGCCATGGCTACGGGGAGGATACTGGGGCGTATGGCATACGACGATCTCCGCTCGCTGCTGCGTGCGCTGGAGCGTGACCGCGACCTCACGCGGATCAAGGCCGAAGTGGATCCGTACCTCGAAGTCGGAGAAATCGTCGACCGGGTCAACAAGGCCGGCGGTCCCGCACTGCTCTTCGAGAACGTCAAGGGCTCCTCGATGCCCCTGGCGATGAACGTCTTCGGCACCGACCGCCGCCTGCTCAAGGCGCTGGGGCTCGCGTCCTACGACGAGATCAGCGACAAGATCGGCGGCCTGCTCAAGCCCGAACTGCCGCAGGGATTCGTCGGGTTCAGGGAAGCCTTCGGGAAGCTCGGCGCGATGACACACGTGCCGCCGAAGAAGGTCAAGGAAGCGCCGGTCCAGGAAGTCGTGTACGAGGGCGACGATGTGGATCTCGACCGGCTGCCCGCGCTGTTCACCTGGCCCGCGGACGGCGGCTCCTTCTTCAACCTCGGCCTCACCCACACCAAGGACCCCGAGAGCGGCGTACGGAACCTGGGCCTCTACCGCCTCCAGCGGCACGACCGGCGCACCATCGGTATGCACTGGCAGATCCACAAGGACAGCCGCAACCACTACCAGGTCGCGGCACGGCGCGGTGAGAAGCTGCCGATCGCCATCGCCTTCGGCTGCCCGCCGGCCGTCACCTACGCCTCGACGGCGCCGCTGCCCGGCGACATCGACGAGTACCTGCTGGCCGGTTTCCTCCAGGGCAAGCGCGTCGAGATGGTCGACTGCAAGACGGTGCCGCTCCAGGTGCCCGCCGCCGCCGAGGTCGTCCTGGAGGGCTGGCTCGAACCCGGCGAGATGCTGCCGGAGGGCCCGTTCGGCGACCACACCGGCTTCTACACGCCGCAGGAGCCCTTCCCCGCGCTGCGGATCGACTGCGTGACGACGCGCAAGCGCCCGCTGCTCCAGTCCATCGTGGTCGGCCGGCCGCCGACCGAGGACGGGCCGCTGGGCCGGGCCACCGAGCGGTTCTTCCTGCCGCTGCTGAAGATCATCGTGCCGGACATCGTGGACTACCACCTGCCCGAGTCGGGCGGCTTCCACAACTGCGCCGTCGTCGCCATCGACAAGCGTTACCCCAAGCACGCGCAGAAGGTGATGCACGCGATCTGGGGCGCCCACATGATGTCCCTGACCAAGCTGATCGTGATCGTGGACAAGGACTGCGACGTGCGGAACATGCACGAGGTCTCCTGGCGCGCGCTCGGCAACGTCGACTACGCGCGCGACCTCTCCGTCGTCGAAGGGCCCGTCGACCACCTCGACCACGCCTCCTACCAGCAGTTCTGGGGCGGCAAGGCCGGTATCGACGCCACCCGCAAGCTGCCCGAGGAGGGCTACACCCGCGACGGCGGGTGGCCGCGGATGGTCGAGTCAGAGCCCGCGGTCGCGGACCTGGTCACGCGACGCTGGACGGAGTACGGCCTGTGATGCCGCGTACGAGAGCGTTCCCGGCCCCGGGCACGCTGCCGGGAACGCTGCCGGAAACTCTGCTGGGAACGGCGCCCGATGCGGTGCGGGTCGCGGGGAGTACGGGTGCAGGGCGGCGCTGCCGCGTGGGTGCGGAAGCGAAGGGAGCCGTGCGGTGACCAGTGCCGCCGAGGGGGTTGTCGGGCCGGGTCCTGGCCCGGGGGCCGACGCGGGGCGGGTGCGGGCCTTTCTGCGGCTCGTCGTGATCGAGCACTCCGTCTTCGCGCTGCCGTTCGCCTACACCGCCACGCTGACCGCGATGTTCCGGGACAGCCGCAGCACGCACTGGTGGCAGCTCTTCCTGGTGACCGTCGCCATGGTCGGGATGCGCACCTTCGCGATGGCGGCGAACCGCATCATCGACCGCGAGATCGACGCCCGTAATCCGCGCACCGCCACGCGCGAACTGGTGACCGGCGCCGTCTCCGTACGTACCGCCTGGACCGGCGCCGTCGTCGCCGTCGTGGTCTTCCTGGGCGCCTGCGCGCTGCTCAACCCGCTGTGCCTCGCGCTGGCGCCGGTGGCCGTGATCCCGATGGTGGTCTATCCGTACGGGAAGCGCTTCACCCACTTCCCGCACGCCATCCTCGGCCTCGCCCAGGCCATCGGCCCTGTCGGCGCGTGGCTCGCGGTCACCGGGACCTGGTCCTGGGAGGCCGCGGTGCTCGGGCTCGCCGTCGGGATCTGGATCGGCGGCTTCGACCTCATCTACGCGTGCCAGGACGTCGAGGCCGACCGTGCCAACGGGGTCAAGTCGACGCCCGCGCGCTTCGGTACGGCCGCCGCGATCCATGCCACGCGGGGCGCGCACCTCGTCACCGTCGCGCTGCTTGCCGTGTTCGGTGCGATGACCTCGGCCGGGGTCTTGTACTGGTTCGGGCTGGTGATCGTCGCGGTTGCCTTCGTGTACGAGCACAGGGTTGTGCGGCCCCATGACCTGACGCGGTTGAACCGGGCGTTCTTCCAGGTCAACAGCTTTATCGGGATCGCGTTCTTCGTGTGCGCCCTCTTGGACCTCGCGGTGCGGGGGCTCGCGTTGTGAGTGTTCCTCTCACTTCGGGTGTGGCCTCGTGCTGATCACTTCGGGTGTGGCCTCGCGCTGAGTACCCCCTCGTTCTGAGTTTTCCCGCACGGGGTTTGCGGTCGCGCCGTGTTTGCTGGGGTTGTCGGGCGGGTGCCGCTCTTCTGTGGCTGGGCGCGCAGTTCCCCGCGCCCCTTCGGGGCACTGCTGGTCCTCGCGTTCCTCGGGGCGCCGCGTTGGGTGTTCAGTGCCAGGTGGGTTTGGTTTCGCCCAGGGCGCGGGGGGCCGCTGTCACGAAGGCGGCGAGGATGCCGCCTAGCAGGCCGAAGAGGTGGCCCTGCCAGGAGATGCCGGCTTCGGTGGGCAGGACGCCCCACAGGATCGAGCCGTAGAAGACGGCGACCACGGCGCCCAGGGCGACATCGGTGATCCGCCGGTCCACGAAGCCGCGGATCAGGAGATAGCCGAAGAGCCCGAAGATCAGGCCCGAGGCACCCGCGGTGTTGCTGCCCGCCGGAGCGATCAGCCAGACGCCCATGCCGCTGGTCACGATGATGATCAGCGCGACCGATATGAAGCGGCCGATGCCGCGCAGCGCGGCGAGGAAGCCGAGGATCAGCAGGGGCAGGGTGTTCGCCATCAGGTGGTCGAACCCGAAGTGCATGAAGGCGCTGGGGATCACATCGAGCAGTTCGTCCACGCGGCGGGGCTGCACACCGAAGGTGTCCAGGGCGTTTCCCGAAGCCTGGTCCACCGCCTCCAGCACCCACAGCAGCGCGACCCAGCCCACTATCAGCTTGCCCGCGGCTGTCGCTTTGGCGCCCGAGCCGTTCTCCATGCTCGCCTCCCTCGGGGGGCTGTGTCCGTATGGTCGTACAACGGCACGGAACGTGCCGGGAGTTCCTCGGTCCGCTGCCTCTTCTGAGGGGTGGTCCGCGGCCTTTTCCGGGGGTGCGGAACTCCTTCGGTCCCCCCGGCGCCTCGCGGAACCAGGATGGCGTCAGATGCCGCCCGTGCCCAGTGCTCCGTACATCACGGCGGCCAGCAGATCCTGCGGCTTCAGCTCGCGCACGCCGTCGGGTGCCTCGACCGAGACCGCGTCGCCGCTGCCGAAGACCATGCGCAGCGGGAGGTGCACGCCCTTGGCGCGGGCCTCGTCGCTGAGGAACTGCTCCAGGTTGAGCGTCAGCCCTGTCAGCTGGCCCCGCCTGACCTCCAGGTCGGCCCGCACCTTCCGGTCCGGCACCTGTGCGGGGTCCAGCCGTGCGCCCAGTGCCTCCAGCGCGCGGGAGAGGTCGGGCGCCGCGTCGCGCGCTGGGACCGTGACGGTGAAGTGGTCGGCGCCGCCGTACTCGCCGGCCTTCTTGAACGACGCGTGTGCGCCGAGCGTCTTCTCCAGGCCCTCCAGGAACGCGCGCTCCGACTCCCCGTTCAGCGCCTGGCCCGCTGCCGTGGCGCGGCCCACGCGCTCGCTGGCCTTGTCGCTCTCCTCCGAGACGGCCGCGCCGTGCTTGCCGAACTCGCCCTTCTTCTCGCTCTCCGTGATCTCCTGCGCCGCGCGCGCGAAGTCGTCGAAGGACTCAGGATCGGTCTCGACCCACTTGCCCTTCAGCGCGTCCTTGGCCGAACCGAGCGTGTGCGGGAGGTCGTCCGCAAGGCCGACGATCTTGCGGGCGCGCTGGCGGTCCCGGTGGGAGCCGTCCAACTGGGCCACCAGAGAGCGCAGGTTGAGCCGCACATACAGCTTCTCCTCGACCGACTTCGCGGCCACCACGTCCTTGCCGCCGAAGTTCACGGCCGTCGCGAAGCGCAGGCGTTCGGAGCGGTCCAGCTCCTTGAGGGGGGTCTCCTCGCGGTCCGAGCCGACTGCGAAGGTCAGCTCTCCCCGGGAGAGCAGTTCCGCCGTGTCACGGGTCTTGGGGCCCTTGGCGGCTCCGGCCGCGCGGAGGAAAGCGTCCGCGTCCTGCGGCGTGCCGTCGACGGAGAGCATCACCGAGGCCGAGGGCTGATCGCCCAGCTTCTCGAAGGCGTGCTTCACCTTCAGGCCCGTGGTGAGTTTCTCGGCCGCCGAGCAGCCGGTGATCGCGACGGCGAGCAGGGTGGCGCACGCCGCTGTGGCGGCGAGTTGACGGGGACGGCGCTGGCGCATGCATACGAGGGTACGTGCGTGCGTTCGTGGCTCCTCGCCTGTTGCTGTTTTTGTGGGAGCGCCCACGCCGTGCTCCCGGGTTCGTGTGACCGCACATCGCGGGGTGCGCGGCGTGGGCACGTACGCTCGGAGGTGTGAACGAATCCGGACGGCGACCTTGGGTCGTAGGCGTATCGGGGGCGTCGGGGACGCCCTATGCGGCAGCGGTCATCCGCGGGCTGCTGCACGCGGGAGAGGACGTCGACCTCGTGGTGAGCCGTGCGTCGCGGCTGACGGTCCTGGACGAGAACGGGCACCCGTTCCGGGACGCGCACGCGGACGCCGACCTGCGGCGATGGCTGGCGAGGGGAGCCGACGGGAGCGCGGACGCGTTCGAGGCCGACACCTCACGCGTGCGGCACTGGCCGCCCGGCGACCTCGCGGCCGGTCCCTCTTCGGGCTCGTATCCGGTACGGGGGATGCTGATCGTCCCGGCGAGCACGGCATGCGTGGCCGGGGTCGCGCTGGGCCTGTCCAAGGACCTGTTGCAGCGTGCGGCGAGCGTCACGCTCAAGGAGCGCCGCCCGCTGGTCGTGGCCGTGCGCGAGACCCCTCTCCACGGGCAGACGCTGCGCCATCTCGTCACGCTGGACGAGGCGGGCGCCGTGGTGCTGCCGGCTTCGCCCGCCTTTTACGCGGGCGCGCGGCACATTCAGGACCTGGTGGACTTCGTGGCGGGGCGAGCGCTGGATGCCGCCGGGGTGCCGCACAAGCTGTACCGGCGCTGGGAGGGGGAGCTGGGGCAAGGCGGGGTCGGCTCCATGCCTTAGATTCGTTGTCTGCACGTCGCTGGTGACGGCAGCACTCGACAACGGGAGGCAGCAGCATCCATGGACGCGGTGGACAGGCAGCTCATCCAGGCGCTGCGCGAGAACGGCAGAGCCTCCTATGCCGAACTCGGCCGGCTCGTCGGTCTTTCGGGGCCGAGCGTCACGGACCGTATCAACCGGCTGGAGTCGGCCGGCGTGATCACCGGGTACCGCGCCACCGTTGACGCCTCCTCGCTGGGGCTCGGCGTCACCGCTCTGATCGGCATCCAGCTCAGCGATGCCACCGACCACGAGGACGTGGCCACGCGGCTGCGCGGCCTCCAGGAGGTCGAGGACTGCTGGTTCATCGCGGGCGACGACTCGTACATGCTGAAGGTCCGCGCGGGGGACGTGGACGATCTGGAGCGCACCATCCGGCGGCTGTCCGGCACGACGGGTGTCTCGCGCACCCGTACGACGATCGTGCTCTCCACGAAGTGGGAGAACCGCGTCGGCGAGCTGCCCGAGGAGTAGCGGCGCCGGGGGCTGACGTACTCTGCGTGCGCAGGCGCGCAACAGACAGATTGAGGCAGGTGGCCGCGGAATGGGCACGGACGCACGGGCGCAGGTCGAGCAGCTCGACGGGCCGGACGGACTCGGTGGGTTCGGCGGGTTCGACGAGCTTGCGATCAAGGTCCGTTCCGGGGAGCCGCTGAGCCACGAGGACGGTCTCGCGCTCTACGGCTCGGCCGATCTGGCCGGACTCGGCGGGCTCGCGCACGAGGTGCGCACCCGCAGGAACGGCGACACCGTCTCCTTCGCCGTCGAGCGGGTCCTGGAGATCACCGAGCGCACGGACGCTCTGGAAGCGGTGCGCCGCGCAACGGCCTGGGCCGGGGAAGGCGCCACGACGCTGCGGCTGCGGGCCGGTGCGGAGCTGGCCCCTGAGTCAGCGGTACGGGTCGTGGGGGCGCTGAGGTCAGCGCTGCCCGACCCGGTCGCGGTGCGCGGCTTCACCGTCGCTGACGTCGTACGCTTCGCCGCGCTCTCGGGCGCCGGGGAGGGCGGCGTACTCGAAGAGCTGGCCGCCGCCGGGCTGTCCGCGCTGTCCTGGGACGAGCCGCGGCAGTCCACAGGGGACGCGGGGGACGCAGGAGACACAGCGGGCACAGTGGGCACAGCCGGAACGGCCGGCGGGCCCGGGCTCTCCTGGGCCGACGAGGAGCGGACGCTGCGCCTCGCGCACGCCAGGGGCCTGCCGACGCCGGCCACGCTGTACTTCGGGTACGGCGAGGCGGCCGGTGACCGGGTCGGCCGTGCGCTCGCGCTGCGGGCGCTCCAGCAGGAGACGGGCGGGTTCGATGTGCTCGTACCGCTGAGCCCCGGCGCTCCGCACGGGGTGACGGGCGCGGAGATCCTCACCACGTTCGCCGTCTCGCGGCTGCTGTGCGACAACGTTCCGCACCTGTCGGCGAGCTGGGTTCCGCACGGCGAGCAGACCGCGCAGCTGGTGCTCCAGCACGGCGCCGACGAACTGTCCGGTCCCGTGGCGGAGAACGCGGCGCAGGCCGGGGCGCTCGGCGAGCCCGGTGTGCTCGTACGCGAGGAACTGCTGACCCTCATCCGGGACTCGGGCTTCCGCCCCGTCGAGCGGGACGCGCGGCGCGGCGTGCTGCGCTCCTACGAGGGCCTGGACCCTGAGCGGCGTGAGGCGCCGCAGCCGATGCGGTTGTGACCACGGGTGCGGCGGGGCGCAGGGCGGGGGCCTCGAAGATCGCCGGCGGTCCCTGTGCTTGACTGGTAATGCGCGCAAAACCCTTGAAACCTCGGCGCACCTGAGCCTGGAGGCCCACCGTGAGCAGCAAGTCGCACGCGACGCTTCGCTACACCACCATGCGGCTTGGCATTTTCGTCGGCTGCCTCATCGTCGTCGGTCTGCTGGCGCAGTTCGGGCTCGTTCCCGCGGGCATCGGCAAGTCCAATCCGGTCTGGCTCGTGCTGCTGGCGCTCGTGATCTCGGCACCCCTCAGCTATGTGCTGCTGCGCAGGCACCGTGACGCCATGTCCGAGCAGATCGTGGGCGGTGTGGACCGCGCCAAGGAGCGGCTGGCCGCCAACCAGAGCCAGGAGGACGCGGCCGTCGACGCGGCGGCCCCGCAGCCTCCGCGCGGCCCCCGGCGCACCGGCACCAGCTCGGTCTAGAGCCGCACCCGGCACCGGTTCGGTTCGGCACCGGTTCGGTCCGGCGGCGGGCGGCACCTGCCCGGTTCGGAGCCGTACTCGGTCACCTGCCCGTTCCGAGCCCCTACTCGGTCACCTGCCCGGTCCGGCGGCGGGAGCGTTCGTTCGCCGGCTTCTGCGGCGTCTTCCGGCCCCCTCAGCCGCTGATGTAACCCTCGTCACACCGCATGCGACGCCCCATCGGGAATCACCCTTCCCCGATGGGGCGTTGAGCATTTCTGTACCTGTTACCCAAAGGCAAGCTTTGGGTAGGCCAAAGAGGGGGTGTTAGCGTGACGGCCATGACAACCGCAGCCACCACTTCTGACGCGCACATGAGCTTGGCGCTCGTGGCACGGCTGCATGTCGATCTCTGCCGCTGCATGTCGGCGACCTGTCGCTGAGCGCGCGGCCGGACTACTCTCCGGCGCAACCCTCGTCGCTCTTCCTCCCCACCCAACTCTGAAGCCTCCGGAGCCTGTCCGTGTCTTCGATCGATACGTCCCCCGCGCCTTCAACCGGCCGCCGGATACCCAGGATTCCCTTCTGGGCGCAGATCCTGCTCGGTCTCGTTCTCGGCGTCGTCCTCGGCTGGGTCGCCCGTAACTGGGACGTCGCCTGGCTGGGCACCACGCTCACGAAGGTCGGCGAGATCTTCATCCAGCTGCTGAAGCTGGCGGTCGCGCCGCTCGTCTTCTTCGCGATCACCATCTCGATCACCAACCTGCGCAACGTGCACAACGCGGCGCGGCTCGCCACCCGCACACTGCTGTGGTTCATGGCGACCTCGCTGATCGCCGTGGCCATCGGGCTGGTGATCGGCCTGCTCACCAACCCCGGTTCGGGTACGGGCCTCTCGCCCAAGGACGCGGGCAAGCCGGACACTTCGGGCTCGTGGCTGGACTTCCTCACCGGGATCATCCCGACGGACGTCATCACGCCCTTCACCGAACTGAAGGTGCTCCAGATCGTCTTCATGGCGGTCGTCGTCGGTATCGCCGCGCTCAAGCTCGGTGAGAAGGCCGCACCGATCCTGTCCCTCGGCGAGTCGGTGCTGGCGCTGCTCCAGAAGGCGCTGTGGTGGATCATCCGCCTCGCCCCGATCGGCAGCATCGGCCTGATCGGCGCCGCCGTCAAGGACTACGGCTGGCACCTGATCGGCAGCTACGCGACGTTCACGGCCGACATCTACATCGGCTGCGCCATCGTGCTCTTCGGCGTCTACCCGCTGCTGCTCGGCACGGTCGCCAAGGTCAACCCGCTCCAGTTCTTCAGGGGTGCCTGGCCCGCGATCCAGCTCGCCTTCGTCTCCCGTTCCTCGGTCGGCACGATGCCGCTGACGCAGAAGGTGACCGAGCGCCTGGGCGTTCCCAAGGAGTACGCGTCCTTCGCCGTGCCGTTCGGCTCGACGACCAAGATGGACGGCTGCGCCTCGATCTACCCGGCCATCGCGGCGATCTTCGTGGCGGAGTTCTTCCACGTCGACATGGGCATCAAGGAGTACCTGCTGATCGTCTTCGTCTCGGTCATCGGCTCCGCCGCCACGGCGGGCCTCACCGGCGCGACCGTGATGCTCACCCTCACCCTGTCGACCCTGGGCCTCCCGCTGGAGGGCGTCGGCCTCCTGCTGGCCATCGACCCCATCCTCGACATGATGCGCACGGCGACCAACGTCGCCGGGCAGGTCGTGATACCGGTCCTGGTCTCCGCCAAGGAGAAGATCCTGGACCGCGAGACCTTCGACAACGCGCGCAGCTTCAGCATCGAGGACGCCGATCCCACGGTTTCGGAGCCGGCACCCGCCAAGACTCCCGCCACGGTGAGCTGACCCTCACCGCACGTACCGCGGGTTCCCAGCCCGTGCCCCGGCCAACTACGGCCGGGCACGGGCATTCGGGCTTCTCAGCGGCCTCGCGGACGGCGCCCCGCGTAGGCTGGTCAGGACCGGTTCGTGGGTGGGGAGTTCGTGGGGGTAAGGGGTTGACGGGTGTGGGGCAGAAGCGGATGCCGCGCGAAGTCAGGGAGCGGCAGATGCTTGACGCGGCGGTGGGGGCCTTCGCGCGGCATGGGTACCAGGCCGCCTCGATGGATGACATAGCCGAGGCGGCCGGGGTCTCCAAGCCGCTGGTCTATCTGTATCTGAAGTCGAAGGAAGAGCTGTTCACGGCGTGTGTGCGGCGTGAGGTGGGGGCGCTGATCGCGGCCGTGCGGGAGGGGACGCGGGAGCGGGACATACCGGCGGACGAGCAGCTGTGGAACGGGCTGCGTGCCTTCTTCGCGCACACGGCCGCACGGCCCGACGGGGTGACGGTGCTGTACAGGGCGCGGACGCAGGGCGAGCCGTTCGCGCGGGAGGTCGCGGCGATGCGGGTCGAGGTCGTCTCGATCGTGACGCTGCTGCTGGGCCAGGCGGCCAAGGACGCGGGCTGTGACGGTGAACTGGCCGAGCGCGAGGTGTCGGGCCTGGCACACGCGCTCGTGGGGGCCGCCGAGTCCCTCGCCGAATGGTCCAACGCCCGTACGGACGATGCCCCTTCGGCCAAGGAGACGGCGGCGACGCTCATGAACTTCTGCTGGGCGGGGCTGGAGAACCTGATGAAGGGCCACCGCTGGATGCCCGCTCCACGTGTCCACTGAGGTGCGTACGGCTGCGCCCGCCGTGTGGTTCCTCGCCGCGCAGCGCGAAGGCGCCGGTCCCGTCGGCGCCGAAGGTGACGGTGGCGGGAAGCGGCACGGGGGCCTTGAACACGGCGCGCGCCTCGGTGAGTTCGCCCCCCTTGCCCCCTCCGCCTCCTTCGCTGTCTCCGTCCAGTTCCGCCAGGCAGCGTGCGAACGTCCACATGCCGTGCGCGATCGGCCGCGGGAAGCCGAACAGCCGCGCGGTGAGCGGGTGGAGATGGATGGGGTTGCGGTCCCCTGAAGCCGCCGCGTACCGGCGCCCGAGATCCGCGGGCAGGTCCCAGGCCGCCCGCGCGGGAAGCCCCGCCGGCTCTTCCCCGCGCGCCGTGTCACGTGCGGCCGACTCCCGTGTGCGGTGCGGGCACAGGTAGGTGCTGCGGGAGTGCCATACGGTCGTACCGTCCAGCTCGGCGCCGGTGACCACCGTGAACTCCGTCCCCTTGCGGTGCGGGGCCACCCCCTCGGCGTGCACGGTGAGGGTGGGCCGCGCGGTGACGGGGAGCGGTACGGGGCACGTCACCGTGATCCCCGTATGGATGAGGCCGAGCAGCGGGAACGGGAAGTCCGCCGCCGCCATCAGCCGCATGGCCAGCGGGAACGCCATGATGTGCGGGTAGGTGGGCGGGAGCGTGGCCCCGCCCCGGAAGCGGCAGACCGCGTTGTACGCGCGAAGCCGTGCGGGGTCCACGGCGGCGCCCACGAGCGTGACCTCGTCAGGGGGCAGCCGCGCGCCCTTGTACGGGGGCCGCTTACGGGGCGAGGTGAGGGCGCCTTTCGCCAGGTGGGGTGCCAGATGCGGGGGACGCGTCAGCTTCGGCATGCGGGGTCGCTTTCCGTTGGTGTACGGGGTCTCACGCGCCCAGAAGGCTCTGGCCGCACACGCGCACGACCTGCCCGTTGACGGCCCCTGACTCGGGAGCGGCCAGCCAGGCGACGGTCTCGGCCACGTCCACGGGAAGCCCGCCCTGGGACAGGGAGTTCATACGCCGCCCCGCCTCGCGGACGAGGAAGGGGACGGCCGCTGTCATCCGCGTCTCGATGAAGCCGGGCGCCACGGCGTTGACGGTGGTTCCGTGCTCGGCGCGTGCACGGGGCGCGAGGGAGCGTACGAGGCCGATGATCCCGGCCTTGCTCGCCGCGTAGTTGGTCTGGCCCATGTTCCCCGCGATGCCCGCGATCGACGCGGTGGCGACGACGCGCGCTCCCCGGAGAGCACCGGCTGCCAGCAGATGGTCGGTGGTACGCAGCACACCGCCGAGGTTCACATCGAGCACCGGGTCCCAGCGCTCTGACGGCATGTTGGCGAGCTTGCGGTCGCGGGTGATGCCGGCATTGTGCACGAGGACATCCAACCCCCCGGCAGGCAGCGCGTCGGCGATACGCGCACCCGCGTCGGACGCGGTGATGTCGAGCGGCAGCGCCGTGCCGCCCACGCGTGCGGCGACCTGTTCGAGATCGCCGCCGGCCTGCGGCACATCGAGGCACAGCACCCGCGCACCCCCCGCAGCGAGCGTGCCGGCGACCTGGGCCCCGATCCCCCGCGCCGCCCCGGTCACCAGCGCGGTACGCGCGCGCCCGCCCGCGGTGCCGCTCTCCTCCCCGGCCCCCACCTCGATGACCTGCCCGCTGACGAAGGCGGAACGGGGCGAGAGGAGGAAGCGCAGGGTGGAGGCCGCCGCCCCCGGCGCTGTCCCGGGTGCGAGGCGCACGAGTTGGGCGGTGCTGCCCCGGCGCAGCTCCTTGGCGAGGGAGCGTACGAACCCCTCCAGCGCCTGCTGCGCCGCCGCCTGATGGTGGTCGTCCGGCGAGGGTGCGGCCCCCAGAACGACCACACGTCCGCAGGGCGCGAGGGCGCGCACGACAGGGTGCAACAGCTCGTGAATGCCCCGCAGTTCCGGTACGGCGCCGATGCCCGTAGCGTCCACCACGACGGCGCAGGGCGTGCCGGACCCCTCGGCAAGCGCACGTACGACCGGTACGCCACAGCCGTCGAGCACCGCTGCCAGCTCTTTCTCGTCGCGCGCGTGCGCGGTCGCGAGGTGCAGCAGCGGGCCTCCTTCCAGCGTGGGCCGCTCCGCCGACCAGCGGTGCAGTCGCTCGGGCCGGGGGAGGCCGAGCCGGCGTGTGAGGAAACGGCCGGGGCCTGTGTGTGTCCAATGAAGGTACCGGTCGGCCATTCCCCAACTCCTCCGGCTCGCGTAAATTTACTTCCGAGTAAGGTTACTTTCAGGTCAGGAGTTTGGTCGAGGATGAGTTCCACCGGCCCTTCCGGTCCCACCGGCCTCATAAGTCCCGTGATTCCGCGCCGCGTCGCGGTCGTCGGCGGCAGCCGCGTCCCCTTCGCCCGCGCGGACGGTCCGTATGCGACCTGCTCGAACCAGGACATGCTCACCGCCGCGCTCGACGGTCTCGTCGAACGCTACGGCCTCCAGGGCGAGCGCGCCGTCGACGAGTTCGTCGCGGGCGCCGTGCTCAAGCACACCCGTGACTTCAACCTCGCCCGCGAGACCGTGCTCGGCTCGGCCCTTGACGCGCGTACGCCCGCCTACGACATCCAACAGGCGTGCGGCACCGGGCTCCAGGCCGTCATCGCCGTCGCCAACAAGATCGCGCTGGGTCAGACGGCGGCAGGCATCGCGGGCGGCGCCGACACCGCGAGCGACGCGCCACTCGCCCTCAACGACACCCTCCGCCGTCTCCTGCTCGCCGTACGCCGGGCAAGGACGTTCAAGGACCGAGCCAGAGAGATCTCCCGTATACGCCCCCGCCACCTCATCCCCGAGATCCCCCGCAACGCGGAGCCGCGCACGGGCCTCTCCATGGGCGAACACGCGGCGCGTACGGCGCGGGAGTGGGGCATCACACGCCACGACCAGGACACCCTCGCGGCCGAGAGCCACCGCAGGCTGGCCACCGCGTACGACTCCGGGTTCCTGCACGACCTGGTCGTCCCCTTCAACGGCCTGGCCCGCGACCAGAACCTGCGCCCCGGCACCACGGCGGACAAACTCGCGTCCCTGCCACCCGTCTTCGGCCTGGGCGCGGAACCCACCATGACGGCGGGCAACTCCACGCCCCTCACCGACGGCGCCGCCACCGTGCTCCTGGCCAACGAGGACTGGACCACGGAACGCGGCCTGCGCCCCCTGGCCTACCTCACCGCCTACGAGACGGCCGCCGTCGACTTCGTACACGGCACCGAACCGCACGACGGCCTGCTGATGGCTCCCGCCGTCGCCGTTCCCCGCATGCTCGCCCGGCTCGGCCTCGACCTGTGCGACTTCGAACTCGTGGAGATCCACGAGGCGTTCGCCTCCCAGGTGCTCGCCACCCTGAACGCCTGGGAAAAGGCCGGCCTCGCCCCGCTGGACCGCACACGCCTCAACACCGCCGGCTCCTCCCTGGCCACGGGCCACCCGTTCGCCGCCACGGGCGCCCGCATCGTGGCAACCCTCGCCAAACTCCTGGCCGAACGCGACGCACCCCCCGGAGCACTGGGCCTCATCTCCCTCTGCACAGCCGGCGCCCAGGGGGTGACCGCCGTACTGCAACGCGCCTAGCGCATTGCTCCCCCCTCCACCCCGAGAAGCCCTAGCCGTGCGCCCCCCACCTGTTCAGCCCTCCCTCTTTCTCCCCCAACTTCCCACCGAGAGGCCCCCCACGGACGGCCCCGAACCAGTCCCCCTGGCTTTGATTTCAGGGCTGGTCCCGATACGGGCGGGGGGAGTCCTAGAGGGGTGGGGGTCCCCCCGGACGGAGTCTGGGGGAGAAGCCCTCCTCTACGGGGGGCTGTTGGGGGGCAGCGCCCCCCGACGCCCGTCCGGCGAGGCCAACGGGGAAAGGGGCGAAGCCCCATCAGGAACGGAAGCGGGACGAGCCGGCCAGTTGGTCAACACGAGGAGGCCGAACCACAGATGTCCCAACCACCCCTCACAGAACCCCAAATAAAAACCGAACACGGAAGAGTACGCGAGATATCGGTCCCACCCCTCGCCCCCGCCGTGACCCACGGCAACCTCGCCGACATCCCCTTCACCAACGCGGTCGAGGCCCCCGCCGAGACCGCCCTCACCCGCAAAGGCCGAACCGACACGTGGTGGCACATGACCACCCGCGACTTCGCCCGCGAGGTACAGGCGGTCGCGAAGGGCCTCGTCGCGCTCGGCCTCAACCCGGGTGACAGGGTCGCCATCATGGCGCGTACGACGTACGAATGGACCCTCACGGACTTCGCCGCCTGGACCGCCGGCCTGATCACCGTTCCGGTGTACCCCACCTCGTCGCCCTCACAGGCACGGCACATCCTGCAGGACGCCGGCGTCAGGGCATGCTTCGTCGAGGACGTACAGCAGTCGCGGCTGATCAGCGCGGAACGCGGCAATCTGCCGGGACTTGAACACCTGTGGCAGTTCAGTTCGGGTGCCGTCGGGCACATCATGGACGCGGGCCGGGACATACCGGACGCGGCGGTCGACGAGCGCAGGGCGAGGACGGGCCCCGAGTCCGTCGCCACCCTCATCTACACCTCGGGCACCACAGGCCCGCCCAAGGGCTGCGTGCTGACGCACGGCAACTTCTTCGCCGAGGTCGACAACGCGATCGAACTGCTGCACCCGGTCTTCCGGTCGGTCAGCGCCGAACCGGCGTCGACGCTGCTGTTCCTGCCGCTGTCCCACGTGTTCGGACGCATGGTCGCGATCGGCTGCCTGCGGGCGCGCGTGCGGCTCGGGCACGCGCCCAGCATCCAGACGGACGACCTGCTCGCCGACCTGGCGAGCTTCGCGCCGACGTTCCTGCTCGGCATCCCGTACGTACTGGAGAAGGTCTACAACACGGGCAGGGCGACGGCCGAGAAGATGGGCCGCGCCTCGTCGTTCGACAGGGGCGCGCGCATCGCGCGGCGCTACGGAGAGGCCGTGGAGGAGCGCGAGCACGGGCACGGCGACGGACCCGGCTGGGGGCTCCGCGCGGCGCGCGGGCTGTACGACACGCTGATCTACCGCCGGATACGGGCCGCGCTCGGCGGGCACTGCCGGCACATCATCTGCGGCGGCTCCCCACTGGGGCGCAGGCTGGCGGCGTTCTTCGAGGGCGCGGGCGTCGCCATCTACGAGGGCTACGGGCTGACGGAGACCACGGCAGCCGCCACGGCGACCCCGCCGCTCAAGCCGCGCCTGGGCACGGTCGGCTGGCCGCTGCCGGGAACGGCGGTACGGATCGCGGACGACGGCGAGGTGCTCATCAAGGGCGGCCATGTCTTCAGCGGTTACTGGGACGCCAGGACGGCGAGCGCCGTACCGCATCTGGACGCCGACGGCTGGATGCCGACCGGAGACCTGGGCACGCTGGACGACGAAGGGTACTTGCGCATCACGGGCCGCAAGAAGGACCTCATCATCACCTCGGGCGGCAAGAACCTGGCGCCCGCGCCCTTGGAGGACTGGCTGCGCGCGCATCCGCTGGTCAGCCAGTGCCTGGTCGTGGGCGACAACCGCCCCTATGTGACGGCGCTGTTGACCCTGGAGCCCGACGGGCTGGCGCACTGGCAGCGCATGCACAAGAAGGAGCACCTCAGCACAGCCGAGCTGCTGGTGGACGGCGATCTGCTGCGCAACCTCCAGCAGGCCGTCGACGAGGCCAATTCCCAGGTCTCGCGCCCGGAGTCGATCCGCAGGTTCGCCGTACTGCCGCGCGACTTCACGGAGACTGACGGCCATCTGACGCCGTCGATGAAGCTGCGGCGGGCGGCGATCGTGCGGGACTTCGCTGCGGAGATCGAGAAGATGTACGTGCGGTGAGGCCCACCGCGCAGGGGTGGTGTGCGCGCGGTGAGGAGTTGTGACGGCGCCCACCCCGAGGTCAAAGCTCACTCAAACGGGGGTACCGTTCCATAAGTAACAGGTAAAGCAGAGCCGGGGGACGGGGACGCCTCCCTCGCCAGGAGGGAACGGGATGACGACACCCCCGCAGCCGCCGAACCAGCCCCCGGGCCCGCCGAACGGTGGAGGCTTCGGACCGCCCCCAGGAGACCCGCCGTCCGGTGGCCAGCCTCCCGGCGGTCCGCCGCCGGCCGGCCCGCCGCCTGCCGGTCCGCCTCCGCAGCAGCCGGGTCCTTACGGTGCGGGCCCTTACGGCGCGGGCCCCTATGGCGCACCGCCGCCCGGTGGTGGTTACGGGCAGCCGCCCATGGGTCCCCCCGGAGGCCCGGGACAGCCCGGTTACCCGGGGCCCTACGGGCAGCCGACGCCCCCGCCGCCGAACAACAGGAACAAGATCATCCTCATTGTCGTGGCCGCGGTCGTCGCGGTCGCGCTGCTGGTCGCCGGCGGGGTGGCACTGCTGTCCGGCGGGGACGACAAGGGTGACAAGGCGGACTCGGAGAAGTCCTCGCCAGGGAGCACCGCGCCCTCCGACGACGCGAGCGAGGAGTCGGACCCGACGCCGACCCCGAGCGAGTCGGACACCACGTACGAGCTGGCCTTCCCCAAGACGCTGGAGGGCGGCAAGTTCAGGCTGCGCAAGGACCTCAGCGACTCGGTCAGCAAGGGCGGCGCCGGGGAGAAGGCCCACATGGGCTCCTACGCCAACAGGACCGACAGGACCCAGCGGCTGCTCTACGCGGGCGCCAAGGGCGAGGACTTCGGCAACCCGGACATGTCCAAGGACCAGATGATGAAGGGCATGGAGACCAGCCCTTCCATGAGCGTGGCGGTCAAGCGCCGTGACATCACTCCCACCGGCGCCGACGACCCGCTGACCTGCGAGGTGCTGATCAAGTCGCAGGCCGGCAGGAAGCTGACGATACCCGTGTGCGCCTGGAGCGACCCGGGCACGGCGGCGTACGTCGCCGACGACAGCCTCAAGACGTACTCGGTCAAGCCCGCCGACCTCGACCTTGAGGGTTTCGCCGACCGGGTCAACACCATCAGGGACGAGGTGCGCACACCCGCGGAGTGAGCCGCCTCGCACGAGGCGCGAGTCGGGCCTCGCACGGCACAGGCCCGGGACCGCCTTGACCTCAACCTAAGTTGAGGTTGAAGACTGAATCCCGTTACCCGGTCCAGGTGTTGAGGGGAGTGGTCGCTGTGCGTGCGGTCCAGGTCAAGAGGTTCGGCGGTCCAGAGGTGCTGGAGCCCGCCGAACTGCCCGACCCCGTACCGGGGGCGGGCCAAGTGGTCATCGAGGTCGGCCACGCCGACGTGCTGTTCATGGAGACCCAGGTACGCAGCGGCGAGGGCTTCTACCAGCCCTCGCTGCCCTATGTACCGGGGGGAGCGGTCGGCGGCACCGTCGTGGAGGTCGGCGACGGGGTGGACCCCGCCTGGGTCGGCCGCGGCGTCGTCGGCAGGACGGCCGCTTCCGGCGGACAGCCGGCGGGCGGCTACGCGCAGCGCGCCGTGGCCGAGGTCGCCTCGCTCAGCGCCGTCCCGTACGGCCTCTCGTCCCGCGAGGCAACGGCGCTGCTGCACGACGGGCCCACGGCCGTACGCCTCTTCGACAACGCCGTCAGCAGCGGCAGCCTCCGGCCCGGCGCGTGGGTGCTCGTGCTCGCGGCCGGGGGCGGACTCGGCGCGCTGCTCGTCCAGATGGCCAAGGCGGCGGGCGCCCGGGTCATCGCGGCGGCGCGCGGGGAGCGCAAGTTGGAGCTGGCGCGCGCCGAACTGGGCGCCGACGCCGTCGTCGACTACTCGCAGCCCGACTGGATCCCGTACGTGCGCGACGTGGCGGGGACGCGCGGGGTGGCCGTCGTCTTCGACGGCGCGGGCGGCAAGACAGGGCGCGAGGCGTTCGAGGTCACCGTGCGGGGTGCCCGCTTCTCCGCACACGGGGCACCCGGCGGCGACTTCGCCGAGATCGACCCGGCCGAGGCCACGGCGCGCGGGGTGACCCTCGCCGGGATCGAACAGGTCCAGATGTCACCCGACGAGGCCAAACCCCTTCTGGAACGTGCCATGTTCGAGGCAGCGGCGGGCCGCCTGGCTCCCGTCATCGGACAGGTGCTGCCCCTGGAGAAGGCCGCTGAGGCCCACGCGGCGATCGAGTCCCGCACGGTACTGGGCAAGACGCTGCTCACCGCGACGCCGGCCGTAACGCGGCCCGCAACTGTCCGCCGTGACCGGTCACCGCAACTGGCTGCCATAACTGGCCGCCGCGACCGGGCGTCGCAACCGCCCGCTCGCCCAGGCCCAGTTGCCCGCCGCCCAGGCGCAGTGCCCGCTCGCTCAGGCGCAGTTGCCGGGTGTCTGCTGGCCCGCGAAGCGCTGGCCGAGCCATTCGAGTGCGGGGCCGTTGCCGTCGATGGCCGTGCCCACATGGGTCTTGCCGGGGAAGGACTGCCACTGGACGGGAACGTCCTTGGCGCACCAGTCGGCGCGCAGGCCCTGGCCCAGCTCGTAGGGGATCGTCTCGTCGGCCTCGCCGTGGTAGACGAACACCGGAGCCGAGGGCGCCTTCGTGCCGAGCTTGTTGGCCTGTATCGCCTGCTGCCAGTCCGGCTGTTCGAGCGGGTTGCTGACGGTCACGTCCTCGATCTTCTTGCCCTTGCCCGCCTCCAGGATCTCGCCTACGCAGGCGCCCTTGGACAGCTCGGCGAGCTTGCGGCCCTCGTCGTTGAGGTACTTGTCGAGCTTCAGCTCGGGGAAGGCCGCGTCGTGGCCGACGGCGGACATCAGCACGAAGCCCGCGTTGTCGCCGCCGTCGCTGGCCTCCGCGACCTTGGTCAGGTCGGCGGGCACGCCGCCGCTCGCGGTGCCCTTCACCTTGAGTTCGGGCGCGTACGACGACTGGAGTTCGGCCGCCCACGCACTGGCCTGGCCGCCCTGCGAGTAGCCCATGATGCCGACGGGCGACTCGGCCGAGACCCCCATCTTCTGTGCCCCGGGAAGCCGTTGGGCCGCGCGCGCCGCGTCGAGGACGGCGGTCCCCTCGGCCTGCGCGACGGTGTACGTGTGGTCGCCCGGCGTGCCGAGGCCCTCGTAGTCGGTGACGGCGACGGCGTAGCCCCGTACGAGCGCGGCGTTGATGAGGGGGGCCTCGGCCGTGGTGCCGCCGGGGAAGCCGGCGGAGGGCGCGCACTGGTCACCCATGCCGACGGTGCCGACGGCGTACGTGATGAGGGGGCGCGGGGTGGTCTTGCCGTCGTTGGGGACGATCACCGTGCCCGCTACGGTGTTGGCCTTCCCGCCCGCGCTGGTGGAGCTGTAGTGGATCTTCCAGGCCGAGGTGTCGGTCGGCTGGCCCGGCCAGTACTGGAACGTGGTGGGCTCGGCGCTCACGACGTCCCCGGGACCCGCCGTCTTCGGCGCGTCGTTCTCCGCGGCCTTTCCTTCGGCCTGTGCGCTGCCGGTCATCGCGACGGCCGTCAGCGCGAGGGCCGCGGCGACCGCGCCCGCTCTGCCGAGGCGTGTGGGGCGTGACAACTGCATGCGGCTCTCCCAACTCTCGTGAGTACGGGGATCGTTGGCAGAACCGTACTGACGAGTCAGTAGTGACCGCCATGGTGCGGAACCGGGTCGTTTGCCGCGGACCGTGCGGACGGCGCAAAGTGCCGGTTCGTTTTCCGCCACGCGGGAGCAGCGACCGTTCGCACTCCGTCCGCTACCGCCCGCCGCACGCACGCACGCCACGCCACGCCAGACGCGCTCCCCACCCTCGAAGTCGAGGCCGTCGCTGGCCCCACCGGAGTGAGGCCAGCGAACGCGCTGCCCGAGCAAGGGCCTCGGCCAATGCGATGGCCGCCTGTCCCGCACGGGTACGGGAGTTCGCCGTACCCGACGAAGACTTCTCAGTGGGGCCCCGAGGGGTCTGAGGTGTCCGAGGGGTACGGCACCTGGCCGCCGACGCTCAAGGCGCGGCGGCCCGCGATCTCCGAACGTCAGGCCGCACTGGTCGACATGCTCTACGACGGGCCACGGCCGAACCACCCCGTCACCGGAGGGGGATCAGAACGGACGGTCGCCCACGATGGCCACCCGCTCGGCCACGCGCCGGTGCGGTGCGTAGTCGAACAGGGCGTAGTGCTGGGTGGCGCGGTTGTCCCAGAAGGCGATGTCACCGGGCTGCCAGGCGAACCGCACCTGGTACTCGGGGACATGCGCCTGGCGCACGAGGTGAGCGAGGAGACGGTCGCTCTCCGTACGGTCCATGCCGACGATGTGGGTCGTGAACGAGGTGTTCACGAACAGCATCCTGCGCCCCGTCTCGGGGTGCCGCCGGACCACGGGGTGCTCCGTGGGCGGGAACTGGTCCTGGAGTTCGAGCAGCCGCTCGTGCGTCGTGAACCGGTCGAAGCCCGGGATGAAGTCGTGCACGGCGACGGCCCCGTCGATGCGCTCCTTCACCTCGTCCGAGAGGTTGTCGTACGCGGCTGCCATGTCCGCCCACATCGTGTGCCCCCCGATGGGCGGGACCTCACGGAGCTGAAGGATCGAGCCCATGGCGGGACGTTCGCGGAAGGTGACGTCCGTGTGCCATACGTTCTCGAACGTCGGTGCTGCGTTGCCGCCCTTCTCGAAGCGGACGATGTCCTCGCGCGCACCGCGCGCCAGGATCGGGTTGGTCTCCAGCTCACCCCAGTGCCGGCCGAAGGCGGCCTGCTGGTCGGGCGTGAGGTCGGCGCCCCGGAAGAAGATGACCTTCCACTCCAGGAGCGCACGGTTGATCTCCTCGCGCAGCGCGGGCGAGAGGGGACGGGTCAGGTCGGCGCCGCGGATCTCCGCGCCGATGACGCGGGTCTGCGGAACGACCTCGATGTGCTCGTAGGGCCGCTCCTCCCAGCCCTCGGGGAAGGGCTGGAGCGTACGCGTGCCCTCGTAGAGGCCACCCTCGGGCACGCGTGCCTCACGGAGGGTGACGGTTCGGGACGTAACGGGATCGGGAGCTGTGATGCTCATGGGTGTGGTCCTCCAGCGATCTGGGTGTCGGTGATCCGGGCCTGCTTCTTCTTCGCGCTGTCCCGGAGGCCGCTGTACGTGCGCCTCGGCACGGCGGCCCTCCATGGGGCTACGGCGCGGCAGCTAGAGACCGGATCGCTCGCACCCACGCCGCCAGGGGACGCCGTGGCGTCCGAGCGGGGAAGTGGAATGCGGGACCATGACGCCCATTCTGGGAGCGCCCGGCCCCGGCGTCAACATCGCCCCGTACGGTCACCCTGCGGGCCGTACGGGGCGATGAACTGCTGCTTCACCTACGCGACGCGCGGTACGGGACCGATCGCGCGCCCCGCCCACCCGGGCGGCTCCTCGACGAGCGAGGCCAGCCGCTCCCGCACCTCGGCGGGGAACGGAACACTCCCGTCCGCCCCCACATGCAGGGCGAACAGCTCGCTGGTGGCCACGAGTTCGGCGTCTTCCGCCTCCGGTTCACCGGCGTACATCTCATGCGCGAACCGCAGCTTCTTCGCGTCCACGCCCAGCACACGGGTACGCAACGTGAGAGGCGCACCCTCCCCGACCTCGCGGAGATAACGCACATGCGCCTCGACCGTGTACAGCGAACAGCCCGTGCTCTCCCGGTAACCGGGGCCCAGGCCCACGCCGTCCATCATCTCGTCGGTGGCGTGACCGAACACGAGGACGTAGAACGCCTCGCTCATGTGCCCGTTGTAGTCGATCCACTCCGGGCGCACCGCCTGCCGGAACAGGGGCAGGGCACTCACTGGCCACCCTCCCGCTGCCCGGGGAGCCGCCCCGTCGCGCGCAGCACATCGATGACGCCCTGGTCCCGCTCCGCCACGAGATCCGCGATCGTACGGTCGCCCGCCGCCTCGTCACAGCCGTCGACCATCGCGTCACGCAGCGCCTTGTCCAGCTCGGGCGCCTCCAGACGGGTCCACGGCGATTTCAGCGACGGGCCGAAGTGATCGAGCATGTGTCCCATGCCGCCCTCGCCGCCCGCCAGCGCGAACGTCAGGCACGGCCCCATGAACGCCCACCGCAGACCGGGACCCTCGGTGATCGAGTCGTCGATCTCCTTCACCGTCGCCTCACCGTTCGCGACCATGTGCAGCGCCTCGCGCCACAGCGCCTCCTGGAGACGGTTCGCGATGAACCCGGGCAGCTCGCGCTCCATCGTGATGACGGACTTGCCCGCCACCTCGTAGAACTCCGAGGCCCACGCCACCGCGGCCTCGTCGGTCGCCTCGCCTCCGACGACCTCGACCAGCGGAATCAGATACGGCGGATTGAACGGGTGCCCCACCAGCAGGCGCCCCGGGGTCACCGCCTCGGTCTGCATGTCCGTCATCGGGTAACCCGACGTGGACGACGCGATCACCACACCGGCCGGCGTCGCCGCATCCAGCTGCGCCAGCAGGCTCCGCTTCAACTCCAACTTCTCCGGAGCGCTCTCCTGCACGAACTGCGCCTCCGCACACGCCTCTTCCAGCGTGCCCACGACCGTAAGCCGCTCCCGCGAGGCCCCCTCGGCAAGCCCGAGCTGCGTCAGCGCAGGCCACGCGGCGTCCACAAGACGCCGCAGCTTCTCCTCCGCGTCCTCCGCGGGATCCCAAGCGGTCACGTCATAACCGCGAGCGAGAAAGTGCGCTACCCATCCACCACCGATAACTCCTGCGCCTACGCAGGTGATACGGCGAACGTCCGTAGGGGCGGTGATCATCATGCTCCTTAGCTGTATTAGAACCCAAACATCTGCCCCCTCAACCCCACTCGCCCCCTGACCCCAGGCGGCCCCGAACACGCCCCCCTCGGACTTTTACTCCAGGGCTTGGGCCGATACGGCCGGGGGAGTCCAGAGGGTGGGGGTCCCCCCGGACGGAGTCTGGGGGAGGAGCCCCTTTTGGCGGGGGGATTGCCGGGGGGCAGCGCCCCCCAACGCCCGGCCGGCGAGGCCAACGGGGGCCAGGGGGCGAAGCCCCCATGTTGAACAGGAACCTGGCTTCAAATGACAGGAACCACAACAGGGGCAGGGGGGCGAAGCCCCAGAAAAAACCGAAGAGAAAAGGCGCGGCAGCCGAACTAAACCCGCGGCTTCAACCCCAACCGAACCCGAGCCTCATCAGGCGAAGCCACAACCGCCCCGAGGGACTCGGTAATCCGAACGGCCCGCTCCGTCAGCTGGCCGTTCGTCCCCTTGACCCCCTTACTCAGGTAAAGGTTGTCCTCAAGCCCCACCCGCACATTCCCGCCCAGCAGAATCGCCTGCGCAACCCACGGCATCTGCATGCGCCCCAGCGCAAAAGAGGCCCACTGCGCGCCCGCGGGCAGAATGTTGACCATCGACTGAAGAATGGCCGGCTCGGCGGGCGCACCCCACGGAATACCCATGCACAGCTGGAAGACGGACGGATCGTCCAGCAACCCCTCAGCGTGCAACTGCTTCGCAAACGACAGCTGCCCGGTGTCGAAGATCTCCAACTCGGGCCGCACACCCAACTCCTGGATACGCCGCGCACCCTTGCGCAGCATCTCCGGCGTGGAGATGTACAGGTTGTCGCCGAAGTTGAGCGACCCGCAGTCCAGCGTGCAGATGTCAGGCAGCAGGTCCTCGACATGCGGCAGCCGGTCGAGCCCGCCCACGAGATCGGTACCCGGCAGCGCACCCTTCTCCAGCGGCTGGTCGGCATCGAGTACGAGGTCGCCACCCATCCCCGCCGTGAGGTTGATGACGACGTCGGTCCCGGTCTCCTTGATCCGCTCGACGACCTCGCGGTAGAGACGCGGATCACGAGAGGGCGCACCGCTCTCGGGGTCACGCACATGAATGTGCACCACGGCGGCCCCGGCCTCCGCCGCCTCGACGGCCGAGGCGGCTATCTGCTCGGGCGTAACGGGAACATGCGGGCTGCGCCCGACGGTGTCTCCGGCGCCGGTGAGGGCGCACGTGATGATGACGCTGTCATTCATGGGCATAGGGGTTACCTCCGTACATCGGTGTGGTGAGGAAAGAAAGAAAAAAGCGCAAACACGAACACAAGCGCAGAGCGCAAGACTCAAGGCACAAGACTCAAGGCACAAGACTCAAGGCACGAGGCGCAAGGCACGAGGCGCAAGGCACGAGGCGCAAGGCACAAGGCGCAAGGCACAAGGCACAAGGCGCAAACGAACAACGAAGCGTTAAACGGCCAACTCCGTACGGATATAAGCAAGCAGAGCCGTATACATCTCATCGGGCCCAGTGCCCTCAATATCGTCCGCGGCCCCGGCCAGAACCTGAGACGCCAGCCCGTCAATAAGCGCCGTAAGGCGCAACGCGCTGAACTCCGGATCGACGTCGCGGAACACACCCTGCTCGATACCGCGCCGGATGACGTCGGAGACGGTAGCGCGCCACTGCCGGTAGTACTCGACGTGCAGCCGTCCGATGGCGGTCGAACGGGCCGCCTCGGCCCACAGGTCGAGCCACACCAGCCACTGCCGCCGCTGCTGAGCGGTACGGGGGGTCTGAAGCGCGAGCAGTTCGCGCAACTCGGCCGCGGCATCCTCCCCCGCACCACCCCCGAACTCGGCGATCCGCGCCGCACGACTGGCGGTGTCCTCATCCATGCACCAGCGCACGGCGGCCTCCAGCAGCTCGGCGCGGCCGGGAAAGTGATAGTGGATCGCGGCGGTGCTGGTCGCACAGGCGGCGGCGATGTCCGCAACCCGCACGGCGTGGAAACCGTGCTCGGCGATCAGCCGCACCGTCTCCCGAACGATCTGCAACGGCCGCCCGGCGGAGGGCGCCCGGGGCGCCCGCGGCGGCACGGGAGACGACGCGCCGGCAGACCGAACACCAGGCTGAACCCCAGCCCGGATCCCGGCCCCGGCACCGGGTCCGCCCCCCACATCGGGTCCGGCCCCCACATCGGCGCCAGGCCCGGCCACGGCGACACCACCGTCCCCCACAACGCGGGACCCCAGAAGCCAGCCGGCATCCACCTCACCGGCATCGGCGATCCGGGCCAGCTCGGCAACGGTGAAGCGCCGGGTACCGCTGAGCGAACGCGACAGCTTGGAAGGATCCATCACGATGCGCCGCGCGAACTCCCGCTGCGTGCACCCAGCGGACTCCACGACCGTACGGACGCGCGCGGCGACCTCGCCGGCGCTGTCCGCGATCCGGCCCGGGGGCCCGTCGGCTTCCTGTTCCATGTCCGTCACCGTACGGACGTGTTGAGGTGATCGCAATGGATGCCCGCACGTTATGCCCAAGTACGCGCGCTTTTACGGGCAAAATCCAAGGGCATTGCGCTACTGACTGATGCATCAGTCAGTAGCATTCCGCGAGCCCGCCCCGAAGCCGGGGAGCGAGACTCCCGGGCCGGGAGCGCCCCTCAGGTCACCCCCTCCGTTGACCTGCGGCCCCTCTCCCATGGCGAGGCGGCGAAAGCAGCTGCTCGCGCAGGGCGGTGAGCTGATGCGAGGTCTCCACGGCCCGCGTCTCATCCAGCGTGGTGAGCGCCAGCAGCAACGCGTCGGCGACGACCAACCCCGTGAGGGACTCCGCTGTGATCCCCGTAGGCGTGTGCGGCGCGGTGATCACCGCCTCCACACGGTCCGCGAAGGTCTCACCCAGTTCGTCGGTCACGAAGACGACCTTCGCGCCGACCGCGCGCGCCCGCTCGACCAGCACGGTGAACTCGTCGAGCGCACGCCCGGGTTGGAAGACGACGACCGCGTCGCCGTGCCCCAGCGGCAGCAGCGCGTCGGCCAGCGCGAACCCCGTCGCGCCGAGAAAGCGCGCACGCCTCCCTATGCGCCCGAGCGCCAGGGCGAGATGCCGCGCCGCGATCTCGGAGGCGGCGACGCCGTAACAGAAGACCTCGCCGGCCTCGGCCAGCGCCGTGACGGCCCGCTTCAGGGCCTCCGCGTCGGTCAGTCTCCTGCAGTGCTCGATGCGCTCCTGCGCCTCGTCGAACACGTCCTCCCAGATCCCGTCCAGGTCCCGCCCCACGTGCGCTATCCGCTGCTTCAACCGCACTTCCGGCGCCACCGCGTTGGTGAATCCGGCCGCCAACTCCCGTTTCAGTGCGGGCAGTCCGGCGTAACCGAGGCGTTGCAGGGCGCGGACGACGGTCGCGTTGCTGGTCCCGCTGGCTGTGCCCAACTGCTGGGCGCTCGCGAACAGCAGCCGCTCCGCCCGCGTGCTCGCCAGATACTGCGCGACCGCCCGCTCGGACGTGGACAGCTCGTCCCACGTGTCCCGTACGGCCGCCCGCAGTTGGGTCACTCCATCGTCTGAATCTTCCATTACGACCATTGACTTTCGTGTGACGAGGATTACGATCCTGTGCAATGTGTTCCACCAGGCCCACTTGCCGTAATCGACGTTACAGCACGTGGGTCGCCGCGAGGAGTGAAATGGCGAACAGCACCACCCAGCACGGCAGTTCGGAACTTCCCGTGATCGAGATCTCCGGTGCGCCGCGGGAGCGCGGGCGGCAGTACGGAGAAGCGGTCAGGGAGCGGCTGCGCCTGTCGAAGGGATATTACGAGGCCGCGTTCGGCGCCTCGTCCGGGCTGACGTGGGAGCAGGTCACGGCGCGTGCGGGGCGGTGGCTGAAGCCCGTTGGCGCGTTCGCGCCCGACCTCGTGGAGGAGATGCGGGGGACGGCGGAGGGAGCGGGCGTCGGACTGCTGGACGTGCTGGCGCTGAACGCGCGGGGAGAGGTGATCTACGACAAGTCGTTCTCGGCGATGGACACGGCTCCGGCGGCGGATACAGCCCCGGCGGTGGGTACGGCCTCGGCGAGGGACACGGGCTCGGCGAGGGACACGGCCCCGGCGGCGGACGCGGTGGATGCGGCGGACGCCGTGGACGGCTGCACCTCCTTCGCGGCGTACGGCCCGGCCAGCGGCGACGGGCACGTGTACGCGGGACAGAACTGGGACTGGCGCGCCGGCGTGGCCGGCACCCTTGTGCTGCTGCGCGTGGTGCAGCCGCCCAAGCCGACGCTGATCATGCAGGTGGAGGCCGGACAGGTCGGCAGGCAGGGTGCCAGCTCGGCGGGGATCGCGTTCAACGCGAACGGGCTCGGGGGCCGTTTCGACGACGCCGTGGGCCTTCCGCAGACCGTCGTACGGCGCACGGTGCTCGACCAGCCGTCGGTGACGGACGCGCTGGAGGTGCTGTGCGGCGCCCGCGCCCACATCGCCAGCAACGCGCTGCTGACCTGCCGCGAGGGCTTCGCCATCGACCTGGAGACCACCCCGGCCGGGCACGGCTGGATGTATCCGACCGACGGGCTGCTGGTGCACGGTAACCACTACCAGGCGGGCATACCCGCCCCGTTGGCGGCGAAGGGGTACATCCCCATGGCGGCTGACTCGCTGGTGCGGGTGCCACGCGCCGAGCAGGGGCTGCGCGCGCTGCGCGACTCGGCCGACCCGGCGGAGTCGCGCAAGCTCATACGCCAGGCCATGTCCGACCACCTGGGCCACCCCGAGGGGCTGTGTACCCATCCCGACCCGCGCAGGCCCGAGTTGAGCCACTGGACGACGCTCATCTCCTCGCTCGCCGACCTGACCTCGGGCGACTACTACGCCACGGCGGGCACCCCCTGCGACCACGAGTACCAGCGCCTGCCCTGGAACCTCTACGACGGCCCTTACGGCGAAGCCTGATCGCCCTCACGGCGAAGCCTGACCCCCGGTTCGACTCCAAGGAGCACCGCCATGCAGCTCAAGCTTCAGCATCAGCCCTCCAGAGAGGGCCCACGGGCACGCGCCGCTGCCCGCCACCGGCGTGCGGTGCTCACCGGACTCGTCGCCGTGCTCGCGCTGGCCGCGGCCGGATGCGCCGGTGCGCCCGCGAACGAGACGGCCGGCAAGGGCCACAAGGCCGCAGACCTCGACCTCAAGCCGAGGACCGCCGCTGCCAAGGGGCCCGTGAACAAGGCCCGTTGGCTGCTGGAGGACGAGCCGGCCTCGCTCGACCTGGACACCCAGGGCAGCAGCGCGGGCCGCATCGTCCTCACCAACGTCTGCGAGCGGCTCTACCAACTGAGGCCCGACATGTCGGTGAAGCCGTGGCTCGTGACCAAGGAGAGCAGGCCCGACGACACCACCCTCGTCCTCGGCCTCCGCAAGGGCGTCACCTTCCACGACGGCTCGAAGATGACGGCGGACGACGTGCTGTGGAGCCTCAAGCGGCATGCCGACCCGGACATGGAACAGGGCGACGAGTTCGAGAACGTCAAGAAGATGACCAAGAGCGGCGCGCACGAGATCACGGTCACCTTCAAGGAGCCCGACGCGCTGTTCACCAAGGCGCTGGCGGGTGACGCCGGCCTCGTCTACAACCGGGAGCAGGTCGAGAAGGCGGGCAAGGACTTCGGCACGGCGGGCCAGGAGGACGCCTGTTCGGGGCCCTACAGACTGGCCGACTGGAAGTCGGGCGACTCGATCACCATCGAGCGCCACGAAGGCTACTGGGGCAAGAAGCCGCTCACCCGTGAGGTCTCCTTCCGCTGGGCCGCCGACAGCGCGCTCGTCAACGCGCTGACGACGGGCGCGGCCGACGGTGTCTACGCCGAGTCCCCCAACACGGCGGCGGCGCTCGACGGCAAGAAGGGCCTGGGACAGCACTACGGCCCCAGCACCTCCACCCTCACCCTCATCCCCACGGAGCGCGGTGGGCTCGCCGATCCCCAGGTCCGCCGGGCGCTCTCGCTGGCCCTCGACCGCGAGGGCGTGGCCGAGTCCGGGTACGGCGGCATGGTCGAGCCCTGGGCGAGCAACGTCGGTTCCGGCGCGTGGGGTTATGAGAAGAGCGTCTTCGCGAAGGCCCAGAAGAAGCTGGGGGAGCTGGCGCCGGCCTCGCCCGACGCGCAGGACATCGCCCGCGCCAAGAAGCTGGTCAAGGGCGCGGCCAAGGCCCCGACGGAGCCCGTGGTCATCGGCACCGACGCCAGTCAGGGCCGTACCGTCGTGGCCAATGCCGTGCGCGCCGCGCTCCAGCGGATAGGGCTCAAGGGGCAGATCAAGACGGTGCCCACGGCGCAGTTCGAGGAGTTCTACAGCTCGCCCGAGTCCCGCGCGGACATCGATGTGCTGGTGGGCGACTGGTACATCTCCAAGAGCGATCCGCTCGGCTTCTACGACAACGGCCTCTCGACCAGCTCGAACAACTGGGTCGGCTTCAAGGACAAGTCGTATGACGCCTCGGTCAACAAGGCCAAGCGCACCCTGGACGACAAGAAGCGTGCCCGCCTGGCGGTGGCCGCGCAGGGCGAGTTCGCGGAGTCGGCCGTGTGGATTCCCGTCGCACAGGTGCCCTCGGTGCTGGTGCTCCAGGACGAGCTGACGGGCCCGCCCGCCTCCATGGCGTACCTGTACTACCCCTGGGCGGCCGACCTGGGCGCCCTTCACAAGCGGGCGAAGAAGGACTGACGCGCGTGTTCAGAAGACTCTTCCGGCGAGTCGCCGGGCTCGTGGCCACCCTGGTCGCCGCCTCCTTCGTGATCTTTGCCGCCGTCTACGCAGCCCCCGGCGATCCCGCCGTGTTCCTCGCGGGCGGGCGCGACAAGCTCACCCCGGAGAAGCTGGCAGCGGTGCGCGAGCAGTACCACCTGGACGAGCCGCTGGTCGTGCAGTACGGCCGCTGGCTGTGGGACTGCGCGCACGGCGACCTCGGCCGCTCCTTCAAGTACACGGACCAGGTGGCCGATCTGGTCACCTCCCGGCTGCCCACGACGCTGGCCCTCGTCGGCTACGCCACGCTGCTGTTCGTGGTGCTCGGCGTGGGCGCGGGGATCGTCGCGGCCGTCCGGCGCGGCTGGGCCGACCAGGCCGTCGTCGGCGGCACCACACTGGCGGCCTCCGTGCCCAACTTCGTCGCCGCCATCGGGCTCGTCTCGCTCTTCGGGGTGCGGCTCGGCTGGTTCCCCGTGACGGGTGCGGGCAACGGGTTCGCGGGGACGGTGCACCATCTGACGCTGCCCGCGCTGTCCATGGCGCTCGGCGCGCTGGCGATCATCAGCCGCGTCACCCGGCAGTCCATGCTCGACGCCGCTGCCTCCGACCACGTCGAGGCGGCCCGCGCCTCGGGCGTGCCCGAACGGGAGGTGATACGCCGCCATGTGCTGCGCAACGCGCTGGGGCCGATCATCACCATGTGCGGCCTGGTCACGGCCGGAATGCTCGCCGGCACAGTCGTCATCGAGACGGCCTTCGGACTCAGCGGCGTCGGATCGCTGCTCGTCAACGCCATCAACACCCATGACTTCCCGGTGGCGCAGGCCGTACTGCTGCTGATGGTCACGGGATACATCGTCGTCACCAACCTGGTGGACCTCGTGCACCCGCTGCTCGACCCTCGGGTGCGTGCGGAAAGGAGCACGGCATGACGACTCCGGCCGCCACCGCCCAACCGTCCCCGGCAGTACGTCCGTTGACCCTGCGGACCAAGCGTCCTGCCGGGGTGCTGATCGCGGCGGGGTTCCTCGTCCTGGTCGTACTGGCAGCGGCCGTCGCGCCGCTGATCGCGCCCTACGCACCCGACACCATCGACCTCTCGGCCTCCCTCGCCGGCACGGGCGGCGACCATCTGCTCGGCACCGACGCCTCAGGCCAGGACCTGCTCTCGCGCGTGCTGCACGGGGCACGCTCCAGCCTGGTCGCGCCGCTGCTGCTGCTCGCGCTGGCGGCCGTGCTCGGCGTCACGCTGGGCACGCTCGCCGCCTGGCGCGGCGGCTGGGTGGACACACTGGTCTCGCGGGTGACGGACGTGATGTACGCGTTCCCCGGGCTGCTGTTCGTCGTGCTGATCATCGCCGTGTTCGGCGCGGGGATGACCACCTCGGTGCTGGCGCTCGCCCTCGCGTACACCCCGACCATCGCCAAATACACCCGCAGCGTGGCCCTTTCGGAGCGCGCGAAGCCGTACGTCGACGCCTACCGCGTACTGGGCATGGGCGGGGCACGCATATGTGCCCGCTATCTGGTGCCCAACCTCGGCAGGTCCGTCGTCGGCTATCTCGTCGTGCTCTTCGGCGAGGCCCTGATGAGCCTGGCCACCCTCAGCTATCTGGGCTTCGGCGCCCAGCCGCCCAGTTCCGACTGGGGACTGATGGTGCAGGAGGGGCAGGCCGCCGTGGTGCAGGGCGCGCTGCTGCCCGCGCTGGTACCGGGCACGGCCATCGCCGCCGTCGTGGTGGCGTTCAACATCGTCGGGGTCTGGGTCGCCGACCGCCTCGGCGCCAGGAGGTAGCCGCCATGCCACACGACCACGAACCCGATCACGCTCACAACGCCCATGCCCATGCCCATGTCCACGGCCACGCTCGCGAGGAACAGCCGCCGCTGCTCGACATCGACGGCCTGACGCTCGAACTGCCCGCCACCGCACGCCCGTTGCTCAGTGACGTCTCGCTCCGGGTGCGGATGGGGGAGGTGGTCGGGCTGGTGGGCGAGTCGGGTTCCGGCAAGTCCACCACCGCGAAGGCGGCGCTCGGGATGCTGCCCGAGGGCGGTGTGACCACTGGGGCCGTACGCGTCGAGGGCACCGATGCGCTCGCCCTGCGCGGCGAGAAGCTGCGCGCGCACCGTGCCCGTACGGTCGCGATGGTCCACCAGGACCCGCGCGCCGCGCTCAATCCGGTACGCCGGGTCGGGGACTTCCTCACCGAGCGGCTCGCGCTCGCCGGGGTCACCGACCGGCGTGCGGCGCGGGCCCGCGCGGTCGAACTCCTCGACACCGTCGGCCTTCCCGACCCCGCACGCCGCGTGCGGCAGCACCCGCACGAACTGTCGGGCGGCATGCTCCAGCGCGTTGTCATCGCGGGCGCGCTGGCGGCCGAACCCCGGCTGCTGCTCGCCGACGAGGCGACCAGCGCGCTGGACGTGACCACCCAGGCCGAGATCCTGGACCTGTTGCGCACGCTGCGCGCCGAGCGGGAGACGGGGATGCTGTTCATCACCCACGACCTGCACCTCGCGGCGGCGTACTGCGACCGCGTCGTGGTGATGTACGCGGGCCGCGTTGCCGAACACCAGTCGGCGCGCGCCCTGTTCGCCGCGCCCCGGCACCCGTACACGCGGGGGCTGCTGGACTGTTCGCCCGCGCTGGGTGAGGAGGACGCGGTGATCCGCCCGATACCCGGCCGTCCGCCGTCGCTCGCCGACAGCTTCCCCGGCTGCCCCTTCGCCGCCCGCTGTCCGGAAGCGGAACCGGAGTGCGAGACCTGGACCCCGGTCGCCACCCCGCTGGAACCGGACGCCGTTTCGGGGGATGAGGGCGGCCCCGGGGAAGAGGGCGGCGAGGCATCCTGCCGCCGACTGCCCGAATCCGCGCCCGGGCCCGCCTCCGCATCCGGGTCGGCACCCGCATCGGTACCCGTACCCGGGTCCGCGTCCGGAGCCGTGTCCGGAGCCGTGTCCGGTTCCGCATCCGGTTCCGCTTCCGTGACCGTCCCCGCTGAAGGGAGCACCCGATGACCGGAACGACCTCGGACGTTCTTACCGTCGAGGGGCTGCGCAAGACGTACGCGCTTCCCGGTGGTGGGCGGCTCACCGCCGTCGACGGGGTGGGCTTCGCCGTGCCGCGTGGTGGCTCCCTCGGGATCGTGGGTGAGTCGGGGTCGGGCAAGACGACCGTGGCGCGGATGCTCGTCGGTCTGGTGCGACCCGATGCGGGCACGGTGACCGTCGCAGGCCGGACCCGTGAGCCCCGTACGCCACGGGGCCGTACCGCGAGGCTCGCCCGGGCGCGGGAGATACAGATGGTCTTCCAGGACCCGTATGTCTCGCTCGACCCCCGGCTGACCAGCCACGAGTGTCTGCTCACGGCGCTGCGCCTGCACGGCGCACCGGCCTCCGAGGCGGACGCGAAGGCGAGAACGCTGCTGGACCAGGTCGGTCTGGGCTCCCGTGAGGCGGGAGCCAGGCCGCATGGCCTCTCGGGCGGGCAGCGCCAACGGCTGGCCATTGCCCGCGCGCTGGCCGTCGATCCACGGGTGCTGGTGCTGGACGAGGCGGTGGCCGCGCTCGACGTGTCGATCCAGGCGCAGATCCTTCAGCTCCTGGGAGAGATCAGGCGCGAAACGGGGGTCGCGCTCGTCTTCGTCAGCCATGACCTCGCCGTCGTCCGGCATGTCACGGACGAGACGCTGGTCATGTGCCGGGGCGAGGCGGTCGAACAGGGCCCGACGGCCCGGGTGCTGGCCGACCCCCGGGCCCCGTACACACGTGCGCTGCTCGCCGCTGTGCCGCGAGAGGGCTGGGACCCGGGGGAGGCGGTACGCGCGGCGCGCGCGGGCGCTCGCTGACATGCGAGGCGGGGTCGTTGACCCGCACGTGAACGCTTGCCTCATGTCGGGCCACGGCCGACCTGTTCACGGCCCCGGCCGACGCCACTTCACGGGGCGGGCTCACGCCGCTTCACCGTGCGGGCCGACGCCACTTCTCGTGCGGCCGACGCCGCTTCACCGCGCGGGCCGACGCCCCTTCACGGCGTCGGCCGGTGCCGCGCCGCCTCCTGCCAGCGGCGCGGCACGGCGTTCAGCTCAGCCGGTCCCGGCCTCGGCCTCGGCCTCGGCGTCGTTCCCGTTCCCGTCCTCGGCGTCGTTCCCGTCCCCGTTCCCGCCCCCGGTCGTCCCGTCCCCGGTCGTCCCGTCCCCGTTCCCGCCCCCGGTCGTCCCGCCCCCGGTCGTCCCGGCCCTGGCCGGTACGCGTACCGCCGTCCACACCAGTGGGACGGCGACCAGTACGCCGAGGGTTGCCCAGCCGAAGGCGGTGCGGTAGCCGGCTGCTTCGCCCGCCGAGCCGAGGGCCAGGCCGACCAGTATGGCGAGGCCCAGTGCGCCACCGAGCTGGTCGACGGAGCGCTGGACTCCGGAGGCGAGTCCCGCGTCGTCCTCGGTCACGCCGGAGAGCGCGGCGTTCTGGAGGGCGATCAGGCCGAGGGCCATGCCGACGGCCATGGCGACCATGCCGGGTACGACGTCCTTCCACAGGTTGCCTTCGGCCGGGAGCGTCGCCAGCCAGCTCCCGCCTGCCGCGGCGCACAGGAGCCCGGCGACGGCCGTGCCCCGTACGCCCAGCACGCCGATGATCCGTCCGACGACCGTCACGGTGAGCAACAGCGCGGCGCAGAACGGGAGATAGGCCAGCCCGGTGTGCAACGGCCCCATGCCCAGCACGTGCTGCATGTAGAGCGTGGCCAGGAAGAAGGTGCTGGACAGTGCGGCGCTCAGCAGTACGGTCGCGGCGTTGGCGGCCGTGCGGGTGCGGTTCGCGAAGAAGGCGAGCGGCACCAGGGGACGCCGCGTGCGCGCCTCCACCCGTACGAACCCGGCCAGCGCGAGCAGCCCGCCGCACAGCGGCAGCAGAACACCGGGCGAGGTCCACGCGTGATCGGTTGCGCGTACCACCCCGTACACCAGCGCGAGTGGCCCGGCGGTGAGCAGTGCGGCACCCGGCAGATCGACCCGCGGCCCCTTGCGCACGCCCGTTCCCGCCGCCTTCTCCGCAGCCGGGTCCTTCCGAGCCGGGGCCTTCCGAGCTGCGTTTTTCCGAGCCGGGGCCGCCTTCCGAGCGGCGTCCTTCGGGGCCCCGTCCTCCGGAGCCGTGTCGGCTCGGACGAACACAGGTGTGAGCATCAGGACGAGGGCCACGAGGGGAACGTTGACGTAGAAGATCCAGCGCCAGTGCAGCAGTTCGGTGAGCAGTCCTGACATCAGGACGCCACCGACGAGGCCCATGCTGGAGATGCCGCCCCACACGCCGAGTGCCTTGGCCCGCTCCTCGGCACGGGGGAAGAGGAGCGCGATCAGGGACATCGCGGCCGGGGAGGCCAGCGCCTCGCCCGCGCCCTGGCCGAGGCGTGCGGCGAGCAGCGCAGGCAGCCCCTCGGCGACGCCTGCGAGCAGCGAGGACAGCCCGAACAGCAGGGTGCCCAGCAGAAACATCCTGCGCCTGCCGAACAGGTCGCAGATCCGCCCGCCGAGCAGCAGCAGTCCGCCGCCCGCGAGCGTGTAGCCGGTGACGACCCACGTCAACGAGGCGGGCGCCGCGCCGAGTTCGGCGCCGATGGAGGGGAGCGCGACATTGACGACGGTGACGTCGATCGCGATGAGGAACTGCAACAGGGACAGCACGCTGAGCGCGCGCCAACGGGACGCGTTCACGCCATGTGTATTCACGAAAGGGAAACTCCAGGTCAGGCGCTCGCCCAGACATGGCGAGCCGCCGGGAACGTGATGAGCACCTGTCGCGTCGGGGGCCTGAGAGGGCCGCCGCCGCGCTGGAGTTACTTAGTGACCGCTGCGCAAGCGCCGCACATACTGATCTCCCTGGTTCGTGTCCTGTGAACCTACGATCCCGGCGGGCCGCGGGGCAACCGTGTTCCCGGCCGCCCCCTCGGCCGTCCTGGCAGCTGCCCCCTCGGCCGTCCTAGCCGCCGCCCCCTCGGCCGTCCCGGCCGCGAGCGCCCCGTCGCCGTGGTTCTCGTGCTCTCGGGTGCGCATCTGCGCACCCCGCATCTGCGCGCGGCGGGCCAGCGCCCAGTACAGCGGGGAGGTGACGGCGAGACCGACCAGCCAGGAGAGGTCGGCGCCGCCGAGGTGGGAGACGAGCGTCCCGGTGTAGATGCTGGTGGAGACGAACGGTATCTGGACGAGGACGCCGACGCCGTAGCAGAAGAGAGCGACGGGGTTGAAGCGGCCGTAGCGGCCCCGTCGGAGGCGAAGAGGTCGGCCAGCTCGTAGTGGCCTCGGTGCAGCAGGTAGAAGTCGATGAGGTTGATAGCGGTCCAGGGGATCAGGACGATCAGCAGCATCATGACGAGGTTCACGAAGTTGTTCATGAAATCGGCCGACATGCCCAGCGCGATGGCCATGGCGCCGACGACCACGATCCCGAAGCGGCGCTGCGCGCCACCAGCCTCGGGACCCAGTGGACGCGGAAGGTCTGCCAGATGGTGATGAGGGAGAGCGAGGCCCCGTACAGGTTGAGCGCGTTGTGGTTGACGACGCTGAAGAGGAACAGCACCAGCAGTACGGGCCCGAAGCTGCCCGCTGCCTGGTCGAACCCGGCCATGGCGTCCGGCAGCGGGCTGGCGAGCGCGACCACCGTTCCGGTCAGGAAGGACAGGAACGAGCCGAGGCACGAGCCCCTGCCCGGGTCCCGCCATCTGGGTCCCGCTGCCCGGGTCCCGCTGCCCGGGTCCCCCGTCACGGGCCGCCCTCACGTGGGCCGGGTGTCCACGAGCGAGTTGCGCGCTCACGGGTCGCCCCGAGGTGCCCCTACGCCGCCACGCGCTCTGACGCCGATGCCACGCCGAGCCAGGTGTGCGGGTTGCCCGCCCAGCACCAGCCGAGTTTGGGTGCGCGCTGGCTGATCCACACGGCGGGGACCCGGCGGTCGCCGCTGCGCGAGGCGCCGAGCGAGAAGCATCTGTTCTTGGCGAGGGCCGCGGGCTGCTGGGTGACGAAGGCCAGCCCCTCCTCCATGGTGAGCAGTGTCCGTCCGCGTGCGGCGAGGGTGGCCATGGCGTCGTCGGGTACCGCCCCGCAGAACTCCTCGCCCCTGTCGGCGTCGAAGACCAAGTACACGCGCTCGTCCGGAGGTTCGGCGCCCTCGATGGGAACGAAGCGCTCGATCGCGCCTGGTTCGTAGTGCCGGTCGATGATGCCAGGCTTGGTCCCGCGCTCCAGCCTGGTGAGCCCCACCATGCCCTCGACGGGCACCAACGCCCGCGTGACGACCAGCAGAAACGGTGCCCGGCCCGGCTCGGGCCCCGCCGCGCCTCTCGCTCCGGCCGCTTTCCCCGTCTCTCCCGCACGCTCCACCGCCACGTCCCGCAGCGGCGCCAGCAGCTTCGCGAACTCTCCCTCGCCGAGCCCGGCCAGGGCGGGGTAGCCCTTGTCGAGCAGGGTGTGCAGCTGTCGGTCGAACTCGGTTCCCGCGTCAAAGGCGTTCAGAGCCGGCTCCCTCTCGTAGGTGCCCAGAACTTACGGCACGAGTAAAGTTACCTCCGTACGACGAATCGCGTCAAGGGAAAATTACCCTCGACGTAAAAAACTCACGCGGACACGAGGGAGGTCGCCGCATGGGCGGCACGAACACGGACACGGACACGGGAGCGGGCACGGGCACGGGCACGGGCACGGCGAAGCAGGGCGGGGGGCTGCGGGAGCGCAAGAAGCGGGAGACCCGTGAACTGATCTCGGACAGGGCCACGGACCTGTTCATCGAGCGGGGCTTCGAGGCGACCACCGTCGCCGAGATCGCCGACGCCGCGCGCGTGGCGAAGAAGACGGTCACCAACTACTTCCCGCGCAAGGAAGACCTGGCCCTCGACCACCACGAGGAGTTCACCGGCGGGTTCGCCCGTACGGTCGCGGAGCGCGAGCCCGGTGAGTCGGCGCTGGAGGCGCTGTGCCGCGCGTTCCTCACCGCCGTCGAGCGGCACGACCCGGTCATCGGCTTCTCGGGCGAACCGTTCGCGCGCATGATCGCGGACAGCCCGACGCTGGTCGCACGCCTGCGTGACCTGCACGAGCAGCGCGAGGACGCGCTCGCCGCCACCCTCGTGACCGAGACCGGAGCCGCGCCGGACGACATCACTCCGCGTGCGGCTGCCGCACAGCTCGCCGGCACGCACCGTGCGCTCTTCCGGCAGTTGATGGACATGACGCTGGAGGGCACGCCCAACTCCCGTATGGCGGACGTGCTCAAGGAGTCGGCCGTCCGTGCCTTCGGACTACTGGAGCCTTCGCTCGGCGACTACGCGCGCACCGCCCACGCGCACACGCGCGAGGGGCCGCCCGGCCGGTGAGGCCGGGCCGCCCCTCGGGTGCGGCTGTGTGCCGTGCGTTGTGTGCCCTTTGTAGCGTGCTGTGCCCCGTGCCCGTGCCCGTGCCCGTGCCCGTGCCCCGTGCGCTGTGTGCCGCGGCGGTATGTGCGCCCGTGGCACGCCGGGTGCGCTACGGGGAGGTGCGGGGAAGGTGCGCGCCTGTGGTGGTTACGCCGGTGCCGGTGCGGACTCCGTCTCGGGCGACCGCTGGGGCCGCGTGCTTCCCTTGGCGCCCGAACCGCCGTGCTCGTTCGGCAGCTTCAGGAAGAGCGTCAGCACCATCGCGACCAGGTAGAGGCCCAGGAAGATGAGGGTGACGCCGCCTGCGCCCACGACCGGGAGGAAGAGGCTGGCGACGGCGGGGCCGAGGAAGGTCGCGCCACCGGCGCCGAGGTTGAGGAGCGCCATGGAGCCGCCCTTGTTCTCGGGCGCCATGGACGGGATCAGGGCCGAGATCGGCACGAAGCCCGCCAGGGTGGCGCCGAAGAGCATGCCGGCCAGAACGGCGACCCAGTAGTAGTCAGGACCGAGCGCCGTCGGCACGAAGTACAGGACGGTGACGCTGACGGCGCAGCCGAGCGCGCCGAACGTGGCGATCGTCGTGCGCCAGCCGATCTTGTCGGAGAGGGCGCCGAAGATCAGGTTGAAGAAGATGTTGGTGCCGTAGATGATCGCGAGGAGCTGGAGCCACTTGGACTCCCCGAAGCCGACGTCGTCGGAGAAGATGCGCGGCAGGTAGACCAGCATCCCGAACTGCGGCGCGGTGTTGATGACGCGGACCAGGCAGCCGACCAGGACGCGCGGGTGCGTCCAGATGATGGAGACGCTGTTGAGCAGGCTCTCCTTGGTGGTCGTCTCCGGGGGCGCGAGGCGCTCACCGCCCGGCCGGTTCTTGGCGCCTATGAGTGCGAAGGCGCCGCCGGCGAGGATCAGGGCGAGCGCGGACCACAGGGTGCCCAACTGGCCGATGAGGGGGTTGGTCAGCGAGGACCACAGGGAGCCCAGGGTGGGCAGGCCGCCGGTGAAGGCGAAGTAGAACCAGCCGACTGCTGTGCCCAGCCGCGCGGTGGGCGCTGTGCCGGTGATCCAGACGAGGAAGCCGAAGGCGAAGAGCGGGTAACCGAAGCCGCGTATGCCGTAGAGGATCAGCATCATCACGTAGTTCTCGGTGCCCAGCGCGAACAGCAGGTAGAGCACGTCGAAGACGGCCCAGATGACCAGGCCCGTCCACATCACCTTGCGCGGGCCCCAGACCTGCGCGAGCGCGCCGGAGAACCACGAGGCGAGCATCACGGCGATGCCGTAGACGGTGATGACATAACCGGCCTTCACATCGGTGCCCGCACCGTGATCGGCCATGTACGGCGCGATGAACCCGCTCTCCACACCGTCGCCGATCATGAACAGCAGCACGCCGATGTACCCGAGGACCAGGGGCTTGGGCAGCCCTATGCGGTCGAGCAGCCCTTTCCCGCTCCCCGCGTCTCGCGTCGCTTGGTCCGGCATCACGGCCTCCACTCTGAGGTAACCAGTTGTTGCACCTACGGATCCTCAGACGCCGTGCGATAAATATCAAGAGCCCTGTTAAAAGTAACCGTGAGATTTGTTAATCGATCACGGTGATCTCGACGCTCAGGCGCCCGTCTCCGTGACCACCCGTACATCGGTGAGCTTGCGCATCTCGGCCAGCACCTCTTCGTCGACGGGTGCCGTCAGGACGACGTGGTCGAAGGAGCGCACGGGGTCGAGCCTGTGCAGGGCGCTGCGCCCCACCTTGCTGTGGTCCATCAGCAGCACGCTGACCGAGCCCGCCTCGCGCATGGCCCGCTTGATGGCGACCATCTCCTGCTCCTGGTGGTACGTCATCGTGCCGGTCAGTGCCGAGGTCGAGACGAGGGTCAGGTCGACCGAGAAGCTCTTGATCATCTCCAGCGCCGACAGCCCGATCCATGAGTCGTGCGTCTGCGAGTACTCGCCGCCGACGCCGATCAGCCTGATGTCGTCGACGGCCCGCAACTCCTCCGTGATCAGGCGGTAGTTGGTGACCACGGTCAACGGCCCGACCTGCGGCAGCAGCTTCGCCAGCGCGAGCGCCGTGGTCGAGTCGTCCAGCATCAGGGACATTCCCGGCGAGACGAGATCGAGCGCGGCCCTGGCGAGCGCGTTCTTCTCGCCCGAGTGCGCGTGCAGCCGGAAGTCGGAGCTGGACTCGAAGACGGTGGAGGGCTGCGCCGAGACGCCGCCGTGGTACTTGCGCAGGATGCCCCGGTCGGCCAGCTCCGCGATGTCGCGGTGCACCGTCATCAGGCTCACGCCGGTCAGTTCGGTGAGCTCCGCCACCGAGGCATCCCCTTGTGCCAGCACGTGGTCGACGATGAGCTGCTGACGTTTCTGGCGGGTGGCGCGTGCTGCCGGCTGCGGGGTCATACGCACCATCCTGCACCGTCCCCTGCGCGTGACGGGCCCCGGAGCGGGCAGAGTCTCACACGGCGTGCGGTTTCCCTACCAGTCGATGAGTGACAGATAACAGTACGAGTGTTAATTTGCAGAGGCCGCGGCGTTAAAGCGACCGCCGGGGGACAACCCCCGGACCCCCGGCCGGAGCGACAGGCCGACCGAGGGCAGTGGGGCGTCGCCGCGAGGTGTGACCGAGTGAAGGGGTACCGGCCGTGGCCGATGCAGTGGTGTTTGACATGGACGGAGTGCTCGTTGAGAGCGAGCACCTCTGGGAGGGGCTGTGGTCCGCCTTCGCCGCCGAACGCGGCAAGCAGTGGGGCCCCGAGCAGACCAAGAGCTGCCAGGGCATGAGCGCTCCTGAATGGGCCGCGTTCCTCGCGGAGTTCGCCGGTGCGGGTGACAGCGCCGAAGCCGTGGAGCACACCGAGCGCACCGTGGTCGACGGCATGGTCAAGGCCCTGGACGACGGGGAGATCGACCTGCTGCCCGGAGCCCTGGAGATGATCACCGACTCGGCCGCCCTCGGGCCCATCGCGCTCGCCTCCTCGGCGCCGCGCCGTGTGATCGACGCCGTCCTCGCGCACCACGGGGTCGACCACCACTTCAAGGCCACCGTCTCCAGCGCCGAGGTGCCGCGCGGCAAGCCGAGTCCGGATGTCTACCTCGCGGCGGCCGGGAAGCTGGGCGTCCCCGCCGCCGACTGCCTGGCCGTCGAGGACTCCAGCAACGGGCTGCGCGCCGCGACGGCTGCCGGGATGACGGTCGTCGCCATCCCCAACCCGACCTATCCTCCGGCCGAGGACGCCCTCGCGGGTGCCTCGTACCGCGCCGTCGACCACGCCGACGTGCGCCGGTACCTGCTCTCCCAGCTCAAGGAAGGTGGCCAGGCATGACTGGCACGACAGGTCCCACGAAGGTTCTCGCCTCCGGTGACCACTTCATCGCCCCCCAGCTCTTCGTCGACGCGCTCAAGAGCGCGGCACCCGGACTTGACCTGGACTTCCGCACCCAGACGACGCCCTGGCCGCTGACCCCCTTCGGGCCCGTCGGCAACGTCAAGGAAGCCAGCGGCGCCGAGGACGAACTGCTCGAAGCGCTCGGGGACGCCGAGATCGCCCTCGTCCAGATGGCGCCCTTCACCGAGAAGGTCATCAAGGCGGCCCCGCACCTCAAGCTGATCGCTGTCGCGCGTGGCGGCCCGGTCAACGTCGATGTCGAGGCCGCCACCAGGGCCGGTATCCCCGTCACCTTCACCCCGGGCCGCAACGCCGCAGCCGCGGCCGAGTTCGCGGTGGGCCTCATGCTGGCGGCGCTGCGCCGTATCCCGAACTCCGACGCCGAGCTGAAGAACGGCGTCTGGCGCGGCGACTACTACGCGTACGAGAACACGGGCGTCGAGCTGGACGGCACCACCGTCGGACTCGTCGGCTACGGCGCGATCGGCTCCATCGTCGCCCGCGTGCTGCGTGCCTTCGGCTCCCACGTCCTGGTCGCCGACCCGTACACCGACCCGGCCAAGGCCGCGGCCGACGGTGTCGAACTGACCTCGCTGGACGGCCTGTTGCGCCGCAGCTCCGTCGTGAGCCTGCATGCCCGCGTCACCCCCGAGACGCGGCACATGCTCAACGCCGACAACCTCAAGCTGCTCCCCAAGGGCGCCGTTCTCGTCAACTCGGCGCGCGGCGAACTGATGGACTACGCGCCGCTTCCCGGCCTGCTCAGGTCGGGGCAGCTGGGCGCGCTGGCCGTCGACGTCTACGACATCGAGCCGCCGCCCGCCGACTGGCCGCTGCACAGCGCGCCCAACGTCATCACCACCCCCCACCTCGCGGGCGCCACCCGGCAGACGGCCGACCGCGCCGCCGCGATCACAGCGGGCGAGGCGGCCCGCTTCCTGCGCGACGTGCCGCTGCGGCACGTCGCCAATCCGGAGGCACTGGGAGGTAGGGAGTCATGATCGTCGGGGTCGATGTCGGCACCTCGGTGACCAAGGCCCAGCTCATCGCGCGCGACGGGCGCACCACGCCCCCGCACGAGGCCCGCAGCACCGTCTACACGCTGCCGGGCAACCGCGTGGAGCAGGACCTGGACGAGGTCGTCGGCACGGTCATCACGGTCGTACGGGCCGCCGCAGCCGACGCCGCACAGCTCGACCCGAACGAACCGATCGAGGCCCTGGCGCTCACGGGCCAGGGCGACGGGCTGTGGCTGCGTGACGCCGAGGGCCGCTCCGTGGGCCGCGCCCTGTCGTGGATGGACGGCCGCGCCGCCGGCATCCTGGACGGCTGGGCCGCCGACGGCACGGCGCGCAAGGTGTACGAGCGCACCGGGGCCGGCATGTTCCCCGGCTCGGCGGGCCCGCTCCTCGCCCACCTCGCCGCGCACGAACCCGAGCGCCTGGAGGCGGCCGACGTGGCCGGGTACTGCGTGGACGCCATCGCACAGCGCTTCACGGGCGAGCGCACCGTCGACGCCTCCGACGCCTCGGTACCGTTCCTCGACGTCGCCGCACGGACGTACGACGAGACGGCGTTGGAGCTGTGCGGGCTGACCCGCTGGCGTCATCTGCTCGCCGAACCCGCCGCACCCGGAGCGCTGTCCCGGCTGCTGCCGAAGGCCGCCGCCGAGCTGGGGCTGCCCGAGGGACTGCCGGTCAGCGCGGGCCCGTTCGACATCCCCGCCTGCGGTTTCGGCTCCGGGCTCAGCGAGCCGGGCCAGGGCAACCTCATCATCGGCACCACCCTCGCCTGCCAGGTGCTCTCCGAAGACGCCACGCCCGCCGGCGGCAAGGAGTCGGCAGGGATGGTCCTCGCCACCCCGTACGAGGGCCGCTATCTCAAGGTCATGCCCGCCATGATCGGCACGGCCGGCCTCGACTGGCTGCTGAAGCTGCTCGCCGTCAGGATCGAGGAACTGGACGCGCTGCTGGCCCAGTCCCCGTACGGCGCCGGCGGCGTGACCGCGCTGCCGTTCCTGTCCACCAGCGGTGAGCGCGCGCCCTTCGTGGACGCGCGCGCACGCGGCAGGCTCGACGGCCTCTCCCCGCTGACCGGGCGCGCCGACCTCGTGCGTGCGCTGTGCGAGTCCGTCGCCTACTCCGCGCGGCACTGCCTGGAGACCCTCGGCGTCTCGGGAGCCGTCACCGCCTCCGGCGGAGGCGCGCGTTCCGGTGAGTGGGGACGCATCTTCGCCGGTGTGCTCGGCCGCGACCTGCACGTACGCGAGGACGCCGTCGGTATCCGCGGCGCCGCCCGGGTCGCCTGGTCGGCGCTCGGCGTCGGTATCGACACCTCGGCCGCCGAATGGCAGACCGCTGCCCGTACGGTCCGCGCCGACCCGGAGGCCGTCACCTTCTACGAGGCGGGATACGAGGCGTACCTGCGTACCCTCGCCGCCGCCCGCGAAAGCTGGTGAGGGCCGTGCGCACGTACACCGCGCCTCCGCAGGGCCGCAGTACGGCGCTGGAGCGCCGCCGCGCTGCCACCGGCCCGCAGACGTACGACAGGAGTCACCCATGACCCGCCTCTTCAACGACCCCTCCCGCTTCGCCGACGACATGGTCACCGGGTTCGCCGCCGCGCACGCCGAGCACGTGCGCGCCGTGCCGGGCGGCGTCGTCCGCGCCAGGCGTCCAGGCGCGGCCAAGGTCGCCGTGCTGACCGGCGGCGGCTCGGGCCACTACCCGGCGTTCTGCGGTGTGGTCGGCCCCGGCTTCGCCGACGGCTCGGTGATCGGGAACGTGTTCACCTCGCCCTCGGCAGCGCAGGCGCACTCCGTCGCCGTGGAGGCCGACAGCGGCGCGGGCGTGCTGTTCATGTTCGGCAACTACGCGGGTGACGTCATGAACTTCGGCCAGGCGGCACAGCGTCTGACCGGCGAGGGCATACCGGCGCGCACGTTCGCCGTCACCGACGACATCGCCAGCGCGCCCCCCGAGGACATCTCCAAGCGGCGCGGCATCGCCGGCGGCTTCACCGTCTACAAGGCGGCCTCTGCCGCCGCCGAGGAGGGCGCCCCGCTGGACGAGGTCGTCCGGGTCGCCGCGCACGCCAACGCGCGCACCCGCACCCTCGGTGTCGCCTTCGCCGGGTGCACGCTCCCCGGGCGGCCTCGGCCTCGGCATCCACGGCGAACCCGGCGTCAGCGAGAGCGAGTTGACCACGGCCGACGACCTGGCCCGCACGCTGGTGGACGGGCTGCTCGCGGAGCGCCCGGCGGAGGCCGGGGGCAACCGCGTCGCGGTCATACTCAACGGCCTCGGCGCCACCAAGTACGAGGAGCTGTACGTGCTGTGGGCATCCGTGTCCACGCTGCTGGCCGAGGCCGGCCTCGAACCCGTACGTCCCGAGGTCGGCGAGCTCGTGACCTCCCTCGACATGGCAGGCTGCTCCCTGACGGTGACCTGGCTGGACGAGGAGCTGGAGCGCTTCTGGCTCACGCCCGTCGACACCCCTGCCTTCCGCAGGGGCCAGGTCGCCCCCGCAGGACCGGCCGCTGCGGCACGGGACACCCCCGAGCCTCGTGCCGCAGCGGCCCCCGTCGAGGTGCCCACCGCTTCCGGAGCGGCGCCGGCCACCTCGGAAGCCGCCGTACGCGCGCTGCGCGCCGCGCACACCCTGCTGCACGAGCAGGAGGAAGCGCTCGGCCGCCTCGACGCCGTGGCCGGTGACGGCGACCACGGACGCGGCATGTGCAAGGGCGTGGACGCCGCGCTCGCGGCGGCCGGAAAGGCGCACGCGGCGAACGCGGCGCCCGCCGCGCTGCTCGCAGCCGCCGGTGACGCCTGGGCCGCCGAGGCGGGCGGCACCTCCGGAGCGCTGTGGGGCGCCGCACTGCGCGCCCTCGGCTCCGGGCTGCCCGCCGACCGCGCGCCCGAGCCTGCCGAACTGGCCGCCGGGGCGCAGGCGGCGCTGACGGCCGTCACCACGCTGGGCAAGGCCGAGCCGGGCGACAAGACGATGGTCGACGCGCTCGCCCCGTTCGTGACGGCGTTCACCCGCGCGGTCAAGGGCGGCGAGCACCCGGCGGGCGCGTTCGCCGCCGCGGCCGGCGAGGCCCGTAAGGCCGCCGAGGCCACGGCGGGACTGCGCCCGAAGCTGGGCCGCGCCCGCCCGCTGGCCGAGCGCAGCGTCGGCACCCCCGACCCGGGCGCCACCTCGCTGGCCATGGTCCTCAACAAGGCCGCCGAAACCCTCGCCACAGGAGGAACCCGCACATGAGCACCGCACCCGCCGCAGCGCCCAAGCCCTTCCGCGTCGTCGTGGGCAGCGACGACGCGGGCCTGGACCTCAAGGAAGCACTCAAGCGCGACCTGAAGGGCGACCCGCGCGTCGCCGAGGTCACCGATGTGGGTGTCGGCGGCGACGAGCACACCTCCTACCCGCACGTCGCCGTCGAGGCGGCCCGCCGCGTCGCAGCGGGCGAGGCCGACCGCGCCCTGCTGGTCTGCGGCACGGGCCTGGGCGTCGCCATCAGCGCCAACAAGGTCCCCGGCATCCGCGCCGTCACCGCACACGACAGCTACTCCGTACAGCGCTCGGTCCTCAGCAACAACGCCCAGGTCCTCTGCTTCGGCCAGCGCGTCATAGGCGTCGAACTGGCCCGCACCCTCCTCGACGTCTGGCTCGACCAGCACTTCGACGAGACCTCGGCATCGGCCCAGAAGGTCGCCGCGATCAGCGAGTACGAGAGCGGCTGCTGACCCGCCCCGAAAGCGGGAGGGGCGGGCGGCGAGGGCCGCCCGCCCTGCTGTGCTGAGGGACATGGAGGCCACCACGACCGCTCTATGATGAGTGCGTCCGCACAGAAGGAGGCGTCATGGCAATGCCGATCGGCCCCCTGGAGACCAGCGGCTTCGATGAGAACGAGATTCCTGAGATCCCTGACATCCTCGACGTCGCAGCGAGCTTGCCGGTGCCCGAGGGATACCGCGTCCAGGTGATCGAGGGAAGGATCATCGTGACCCCACCGCCGGACGGTGACCGCTCCGTGGCCCTCCAGGACCTGAGCGACACCCTCACAGCCGCAGGAGTACGGGCCGCGGGATTGCGTGTGCTTCGGGCTCTACCTGCGGCCGGGGAAGAAGGGGTTCGTCATCCCCGACCTGTCCGTGGTCGATGAGGATTTCCGGGATCACCCTCTCCCGCACAACTGCTTTTCCCCCGACCTGTTCCACCTGGTTGCCGAGGTGACTTCCTCCAACTGGCGTGATGACACCGACAGCAAGGTGCGCGCCTACGCGCAGGCCGGGGTGCCCGTCTATGTGATCGCGGACCGGGAGCACCGCAGGGTCCAGGTGCTGAGCCGTCCGCAGGACGGCAAGTACCAGAGCGAGGCGGACTACCAGCCGGGCGAAATGGTGGAGATCCCCGGCCGGGTGCCCTGCACGATCGCGGCGGACGACCTGCTTCAGGGCGCGTAGGCGCCCGCCCCAAGGGGGTGCGGTGAATCGTGTGCCCCACCCCGTGCATCGCCGAGCGCAGGCGCGCTGTGGCTGGTCGCGCGGTTCTCCGCGTCCCTTGGGGCACAAAGGCAGGAGCCCCCGCCGATGGCGGGGGCTCCTTGGGTGGTGCTTTCAGAGTTCTACAGGTTCTACGGAATTACTGCGGGTTGACGTTCTCCGCCTGCGGCCCCTTCGGGCCCTGCGTGACGTCAAAGCTCACGAGCTGGTTCTCCTCCAGCGATCGGAAGCCAGTGGCGTTGATCGCCGAGTAGTGAACGAAGACATCGGGGCCGCCGCCGTCCTGGGCGATGAAGCCGAAGCCCTTCTCGGCGTTGAACCACTTGACGGTTCCGGTAGCCATAAGCCCTCCTTGGGCCTATAAGGGTGTCCCTGCTCCCAGAACCCGCGAAGAAGTCTGAAAACGACGAGAGCCCGCGGTTACATGCTCCGCAGGCTCTGTACTGCAAGGGAAACCAAACTGCAACTTGCGGCGAGCCTAGCACGGGGGGTGTGGAGTGGGGAAGGCCCGAAGATCTTGTTCTCGGAGGCGTCGGAGCCGGGCGCCGCACGGGTTCAGGGGCCTGAGGCAGTACCCCGCTCAGGTCCGTACAGACCGGGGCGTACTCTCCGGAGAGTGACTGCTAATCCGAGGCATGTGCGCTCGCGGCCCCGTGTCGGGCACATCCAGTTCCTCAACTGCCTGCCCCTTTACTGGGGTCTCGTCCACACGGGTTCCCTGCTCGACCTCGAACTGACCCGGGACACCCCCGAGACGCTCAGCGAGATGGTCATCGACGGCAGGCTGGACATCGGGCCCGTCACGCTCGTGGAGTACCTGCGCAACGCCGACGACCTCGTGGCCTTCCCCGACATCGCGGTCGGCTGCGACGGGGACGTCATGTCGTGCGAGATCGTCTCCCGCGTTCCCCTCGACCAGCTCGACGGGGCGCGGGTCGCGCTCGGCTCCACCTCGCGCACCTCCGTACGCCTGGCGGAACTGCTGCTCTCCGAGCGCTTCGGCGTCCAGCCGGAGTACTACACGTGCCCTCCCGACCTGGAACAGATGATGAAGGAGGCGGACGCCGCCGTCGTCATCGGGGACGTCGGGCTGCGCGCTTTTCTGCGCCATCTGCCGGAGCAGGGCCTGGAGGTGCACGACCTCGGCCGGCTCTGGAAGGAGTGGACGGGGCTTCCGTTCGTCTTCGCCGTATGGGCCGTGCGCCGCGACTTCCTGGAGCGTGAGCCGGAGACCGCGCGGGAAGTGCACAAGGCGTTCCTCGCCTCGCGGGACCTGTCCCTGAAGGAGATCGACAAGGTGGCGCTGCACGCGTCGCGCTACGAGGTCTTCGAACCCCCGGTCCTGGAGCGGTACTTCACGACGCTGGACTTCCGCTTCGGTGAGCGCCAGCTCGAAGGCGTCGCGGAGTTCGCGCGCCGCACGGGTGACACCACCGGCTTCCCCGCCGACGTTTCCGTGGAGCTGCTGCGGCCCTGAGGGCGAGGGGTCCCCGTCCTGGCTCCGCCACCTAAGCTGGGGGTTCCTGGGGAGGTGGGGGGACATCAGCATGCAGCCGCTGGAGCCGGACGACCCGCGGGCGCTCGGGGAGTACACGCTGCTGCGCAGGCTCGGCGCCGGCGGCATGGGACGCGTGTATCTGGCCCGCTCCCACAGCGGGCGCACCGTCGCTGTGAAGGTGGTGCATCCGCACTTCGCCGTGGACGAGCAGTTCCGGCGCCGCTTCCGGCGCGAGGTCGAGTCCGCGCGCCGGGTGGGGGGTGACTGGACGGCGCCCGTGCTCGACGCCGACCCCGAGGGGCCGACGCCCTGGGTCGCCACCGGCTATGTCGCGGGCCCCTCGCTCTCGCACGCCGTCGAGGAGCACGGGCCGCTGCCCGAGACCTCCGTACGGGCCATGGGGGCGGGGCTCGCCGAGGCGCTGCGGCATGTGCACGGGCTCGGGCTCGTGCACCGGGACGTGAAGCCGTCCAATGTGCTGCTGGCCGTGGAAGGGCCGCGGCTGATCGACTTCGGTATCGCCCGCGCGACCGAGGGCACGGCCTCGCTCACCTCTACGGGCGTCTCGATCGGTTCGCCCGGCTACATGTCGCCCGAGCAGGTGCTCGGCGAGGGCGTGGACGGTGCGACGGACCTCTTCTCGCTCGGCGCCGTACTGGCCTACGCGGCCACCGGCAAGGCGCCCTTTCCGGGCGACAGTTCGGCCGCGCTGCTCTACAAGGTCGTGCACGAGGAGCCCGAACTCGACGGTCTTGAGGGCGGGCTGCGCGAGCTGATCGCGGCCTGTCTGTCGAAGGCGGCTGCCGACCGGCCGCTGCCGCAGGACGTCGCTGACGAGCTGGCGGGCTCGGCGGGCGGCGCTGCGGGGCTCGTCCGTACGGGATGGCTGCCCGCGCCGATCGTGGAACAGGTGGGCAGGCGCGCGGTCGAACTCCTCAGCCTGGAGCCCGAGGCCCATGACGCCTCGGGCCCCGTTCCCTTCAGCCGCGCCTCGTCCGTGCCCGTACCGAGTTCTCCGCCTCCGCCCGTACCGCCGGCCGCTCCCGCCGTCCCCGGCGCCCCGGCCGGGTTCGGCCCGCCCGACCCCTCGTACGGCGGTGCCACGGGCAACGCCGGGAGCGGCGAGGGCGGGAGCGGCGCAGGCGGCACGGGTGCTCCGGGCACCGGTCCCGGCGCGGGCGTCGCCGCCATGGGGACGGCTCCGGGCGAGGGGAAGGGGAGCGGGAAGGGGGACGGGAGCGGTGAGCGTGCCGGGCGGCGGCGGGTGAGCTGCACCGTGGTCGTCTCGTTCGCGTGCGTGGTCGCCGCGGCGCTGCTGGGCTCGTACTTCCTGGGGTTCCTCGGCTTCCTCCCCGGCCAGGGCGACAGCGCGGGAGACGACAGCGCGCGCCCCAGGCCCACCCCTACGGTGTCGGACAGCGGCGACGCGAACGGCTCGGGCGGCTCGGGGGACCCGGGTGGCTCGGGTGGTTCCGAACCGACCGGGAAGCCCGGCGGCAAGGTGGCCGTACCGAGGGAGGTCGTCGGTACGTGGCGGGGCGATCTCACGTTCAAGAGCGGCACTCCCGGCGGGGAGATGACCGTGAAGTTCGAAGAAGGCGGCAAGGACGAGACCGTCGCCAAGGGCGCCACCCGGATCACCGGGCTGGAGTGCACAGGGACCTGGAAGCTGCGGGACTTCGACGGGAAGAAGCTCACCCTGGACTCCTACGACAGCAGCAACGCTCCGGGCATCTGCACGGGCGACGTCAAGGGCGACACCTTCACACTGGTCGGGAAGGACACGCTGCGCTTCGCTTCCGGCGGCGAGGGTCCGACCGGGACGCTCCGGAAGACCGGCTGAGGCCCTGGCGTACGCTGACGTGGTCGTCGCTGTAGAGGCGAAAGCAGCGAGATGCCTGAATGTGCGACCTTTGGAGGGAAGCGCCGGTGACAGCGCACGCGTCGGATGCCGCTCTGCAGTCCGCCCTCGACCGCGCAGCCGGAGGTGGGCGCATCACTCCGGAAGAGGCCGTCGACCTCTACCGCTCCGCGCCCCTGCACGCGCTGGGCGCCGCTGCCGACAAGGCCAGGCGGCGCCGCTACGCCGGTACCGAGCACATCGCGACGTACATCATCGAGCGGAACATCAACTACACCAACTCCTGTGTGACGGCGTGCAAGTTCTGCGCGTTCTACGCGGCGCCCAAGAGCGACAAGGTGTGGACGCGTGACCTGGACGACATCCTGCGCCGCTGCGCCGAGACGGTGGAGCTGGGCGGCACGCAGATCATGTTCCAGGGCGGCCACCACCCCGACTTCGGCGTCGAGTACTACGAGGAGCACTTCGCCGCCATCAAGAAGGCGTTCCCGCAGCTCGTGATCCACTCGCTCGGTGCCTCCGAGGTCGAGCACATGGCGCGTATCTCCGGGGTCACCCCCGACGAGGCGATCCGCCGTATCCACGCGGCCGGGCTCGACTCGTTCGCGGGCGCGGGGGCCGAACTGCTCCCCGAGCGGCCCCGCAAGGCCATCGCCCCGCTCAAGGAGTCGGGTGAGCGCTGGCTGGAGATCATGGAGATCGCCCACAACCTCGGGGTCGAGTCCACGTCAACGATGCTGATGGGCACCGGCGAGACCAACGCCGAGCGGATCGAGCACCTCCGGATGATCCGGGACGTGCAGGACCGCACGGGCGGCTTCCGCGCCTTCATCCCGTACACGTACCAGCCGCAGAACAACAAGCTGCGCGGCCAGACGCAGGCGACGCTCTTCGAGTACCTGCGCATGATCGCGATCGCGCGGATCTTCCTGGACAACGTCGCGCACATCCAGGGCTCCTGGCTGACCACGGGCAAGGAGGTCGGCCAGCTCTCGCTGCACTACGGAGCCGACGACCTCGGCTCCGTGATGCTGGAGGAGAACGTCGTCTCCTCGGCCGGTGCCAAGCACCGCTCCAACCGGATGGAGCTGCTCGACCTCATCCGCAAGGCAGGGCGCGTTCCCGCGCAGCGCGCGACGACGTACGAGCATCTGCTCGTGCACGACGACCCGGCGAACGACCCGGTCGACGACAAGGTCGTCTCGCACTTCTCCTCCACCGCCATCGAGGGCGGTACCGCACACCCCGAGCTGAAGCTCGTCGACGCCAACTGAGTCGACGCCGACCGAACGGAATACCGGCCCTGTGACCCGCGCCTCCCTGGACAAGCAGCCGCACGAGGTCGCCGCGATGTTCGACGACGTCGCGGCCAAGTACGACCTCACCAACGACGTGCTCTCGCTCGGCCAGGCGCGGTTGTGGCGGCGGGCCGTCGCGCAGTCGGTCGACGCGCGGCCCGGCGAGCGGGTGCTCGACCTCGCGGCGGGTACGGCCACCTCGTCGCTGCCGTTCGTGGAGGCCGGGGCCTTCACGGTGCCGTGCGACTTCTCCCTCGGGATGCTCAGGGAAGGCAAGCGGCGCCACCCGTGGATGCCGTTCACAGGGGGTGACGCGACGCGGCTGCCGTTCGCCGACGACACGTTCGACGCGGTGACGATCTCTTTCGGGTTGCGCAACGTGAGCGACGTGGACGCGGCGCTCGCTGAGATGCTGCGGGTCACCAGGCCCGGCGGGCGCGTGCTGATCTGCGAGTTCAGCCACCCGGCGTGGGCGCCCTTCCGCACCGTCTACACCGAGTACCTGATGCGCGCCCTCCCTCCCGTCGCACGGCGGGTGAGCAGCAGCCCCGACGCGTACGTGTACCTCGCCGAGTCCATCCGCGACTGGCCCGACCAGCCGGCGCTCGCCGCACGCCTCCAGCAGGCCGGCTGGTCCCGTGTCGCCTGGCGCGATCTCACGGGCGGCATCGTGGCCCTGCACCGCGCCTTCAAGGCCCGGAACCCCGGTGAACCCGTTCGGGCCGAGCGGTAGCACGACCGGTTGCGCTTGCGTAACTGCGCTTCCGTGAGGGCGGCTTCGTGGGAACCATGTACGGAGACCGTGGCTGTAGGTGCACGCGCGATGCCGGTGCGTACTGCGGCCGTTCCCCTGAACATTCCGGAGCGCTGTGTCTTCGCCGCCCCCGCCGTTCCCGCCGTCGCCTTCGCCCTGCCCGAATTGCGGTACCACGCCGCCCCGTGAGGCGCGGTTCTGCATGTCCTGCGGTACGGCCGTGCGACAGGCAGAGCCGCCTCCGCCACCTCCCGAGGCGCCCCCGCCGCCGGCCGCGCCACCCTCTCCGGCGCCCGCCTCTCCCGTGCCGCACTCCCCAGTGCCGCCCTCTCCGGAGGCCCCCTCCCCGGCGCCGCCCGTAGGGCCTCCGCCGCCGCTTCCGCCGCCACCGCCCGTGGGACAGCCGGTTGTTGCCGCGCCGCGCTCGCCCGCGGGGCTGTTCCTGGCGCGGACGGTCAAGGGGGACTGGGCCGGTGCGGCGCGGGTGGCCGTGTGGCCGCTGGGGCTGCTGTTCGTGGCGGCGTGTGCGCTGGGGATCTACTCCAACGAGGACATGGACGATCTGGAGATCGGCTGGGGCACCCGCATGCGGGTCGCGCTGGCCGGGCTGCTCCAGGGAGTCGGCGGCGGATTCGGCGTCGTCTCGGACGGTTCCGTCGACATCGCGGGTGACCGCGTCGCCGGAGTGGCCTCACTCTCCTGGGTGCCGTTGCTGGCCACCCTCGCCTGGGTCGCGGCGCTCGCGCTCGCGGCACGCGGGGCGCGGGGCAGGCTCCGGGAGACGGGCCCCTCGGCCGGGTTCGAGGCGGCGCTGCGGGTTGCCGCGTTGTGCGCGGGGGGCGCGTGCGCACTGGGGCTGTACGCACGTCCCTCGTACGAGGGCATGGAGGTGTCCTCCTCACCCGGACTCACCCTGCTGTGGGCGTTCTTGCTGTCCACCGTGGTCGCGGGCGTCGTCCTCACCCGCGGAACCACCGAGGCGTGGCTGGCGGCCCGGCCCACGCCCGGACCCCGTATCGCACTGGGCGCCCTGCGTACCGCGCTGGTCGCGCTGACGTATGTACTGGCGCTCGCCTCCGCCGTGATGCTGGTCGTGCTGCTGACGGCGCCCGAGGACCGGCCGGGCGGGCAGGAACTGCTGGGCCTGCTCGTCCTGTTGCCCAACATCGGCGCGCTCGGGCTCGGCATCGCCTGGGGTGCGCCACTCGACGGGCACTTCCACGGGACGGGCCTGACCTCGGAGAGCGAGACCTTCGGGTACGGGCAACTGGCCGAAGCGGGCGGCGGCTGGGCCGTGTTCGGCGCGCTCGCTGGCGGACTGGTGTGCGCGCTGATCCTCGGCGTGCTCGCGGCGCGTCGCAGCGCCGACCGGCGGGAACACTTCCTGGCCGCCGCCCTGTTCGTGCTCCTCGTCCTGACGCTGGTCGCGCTCGCGGGCGCGAGCGTCGAGGCGGACTTCCGCGAGGTCGTCGAGACGGGCGGCTTCGGCGGTACCGAGGGCGCCGAAACGTTCACGATGAACGGCAGGCTCGGGGTCGCCGGCGCGGAAATGCTGCTGTTCACGCTGCTGTGGTCCTTCGGCGGCGCGTTCGCGGGGCCGTACCTGCTGCGGCTGCTGCGGCTGCCGATGGGTGGCGTCGGCCCGGGCGGCCCCGTGGGTGGCGGCTCGGGGCTCGGCGGGGGCGCGGGCTCACATGCGGGCGCCGCCATGGGTACGCAACTCGACGTTCCCGCGCAGGGGGCGCAGCCCGGCGGCCCGCACGGTGTGACCTCCGGTGGCAGCGGTGGCGGTGGCGTGGCGCCGCCGCCCTCGCGCGGGCCCGCGCTCAAGTGGGCCGGGCTGATCCTGGCGGCGTTCCTCGTGGGCGGAGCGGCGACCGGCGGCGTGCTGCTCCTCGTCCAGGACGGTGACGGCGGGAAGGAATCCGCGGCCAAGGGATCGGTGCAGGAGGCGGAGACAGAAGCGGAGGGCGACGGGAAGAAGCCCGAGGAGAGAAGGCCGTCCGACGGGCGCTCCTCTTCTCCCGGCTCCTCCGCCTCGCCCACGGGGCCCACGGATTCCGGGAAGGACGGCCCCTCGGTGACACCGTCGGCGGCCGGTCTGCCCGAGGGGTTCGTCATGGTCGAGGACCCCGAGGGGTTCGGCGTGGGCGTGATGGACGGCTGGCAGCGGGTCACGAAGGGCACCCAGATCGACTACGAGGCGCCGACGGGCGGCGACTATCTCCGGATCGGGATCATCGAGGACGCGAAGGTGTCGTCGTACGACAACTTCCGCACCCTGGAGAAGCAGGCCAGGAAGCGGGACGACTACGACCGGATCGAACTGAAGGAGAACACCTTCCAGGGGCGGCCCGGAGCGCGCTGGGAGTTCACCTACACGTCCGACGACTCGGGAAATGCGATCCACGCGATCGACCAGGCGTATGTGGCGGAGGACGGCACCGAATACAGCATCTACGCGGAGTCCCGCGCCTTCCCCGGCGACAAGGGCGAGAACCCTGTCTTCACCACCGCCGTGAAGACCTGGCGGGAGCCCCGGCCCGAGCTGTGAGGAGCCGGCCGCACGGGCGGGGTCCCGCCCGCGTGGAACGCACCGGGAGGGTGCCCGCCGGGGGCGGGCCTGAGTCGCCCGGAATGCGCGCCTAGACTGCTGGAGTCAGCACTTGCCCACGCATAAGCGGGAGACCTCGTGGCCGAAGCCCTCTCGAAGCCAGCCTCCGAGCGGACCGCCGATGTGATCGTTGTCGGCGCCGGGCCCGCGGGGTCCACGACCGCCTACCACCTGGCACGCAGCGGCCTGGACGTGCTGCTGCTGGAGAAGACCGCCTTCCCGCGCGAGAAGGTGTGTGGCGACGGGCTCACCCCCCGCGCCACCAAGCAGCTCGTCGCCATGGGCATCGACATCTCCGAAGAGGCGGGCTGGCTGCGCAACAAGGGCCTGCGCATCATCGGCGGCGGCCACCGGCTCCAGATGGACTGGCCCGATCTGGCGAGCTACCCGGACTACGGACTGGTGCGCAAGCGCGACGACTTCGACGAGCAGCTCGCGCGGCAGGCGGAGAAGGCGGGGGCCCGGCTGTACGAGCGCTGCAACGTGGGCGAGCCGATCCTGGACGAGCGCACGGGGCACGTCACCGGGGTGCACGCCAAGCTCGGTGACGAGAAGACGCCCGTCACCTTCCACGCGCCCGTCGTGGTCGCCGCCGACGGCAACTCCACGCGCCTGTCCCTCAAGATGGGCCTGCACCGCCGCGAGGACCGCCCGATGGGCGTCGCCGTGCGTACGTACTTCACCTCGCCCCGGCACGACGACGACTACCTGGAGTCGTGGCTGGAGCTGTGGGACAGGCGCGGCGAGCAGGACCGGCTGCTGCCGGGCTACGGCTGGGTCTTCGGCATGGGCGACGGGACCTCCAACGTCGGCCTGGGCGTGCTCAACACGACCTCCACGTTCAAGGAACTGGACTGGCGCGAGGTACTCAAGGCGTGGTGCGCCTCGATGCCCGCCGAGTGGGGATACACGCCGGAGAACATGCAGGGCCCCATCCGCGGCGCCGCGCTCCCCATGGCGTTCAACCGCCAGCCGCACTACACGCGGGGCCTGTTGCTGGTCGGCGACGCGGGCGGACTGGTCAACCCGTTCAACGGCGAGGGGATCGCCTACGCGATGGAGTCCGGTTTCATCGCCGCCGACTCCATCCTCCAGGCGCACGCGCGTGCGACCCCGGCCCAGCGTGAACTGGCCCTGCGCCGCTACCCGAAGGTCCTCAAGGACACCTACGGCGGCTACTACACGATGGGCCGCGCCTTCGTGAAGCTCATCGGCAACCCCAAGATCATGAAGCTCGCCACCGAACGCGGCCTCTCGCACCCGCTCCTGATGCGCTTCACCCTGAAGATGCTCGCCAACCTCACCGACCCCACGGGCGGCGACACGATGGACCGCATCATCAACGGCCTCTCCAAGGTCGCTCCCAGGTCCTAGGAAGTACCTTCGTCCGTCTCTGCCTCCGTCTCTGACTCTGCCTCCTCCCCCTCCTCCGAGGCGTACGAGATGTTCCCCCACTCGTCCATCGTGGGGCGGATCTTCATCGGCTCCTGGTGGTCCTCGTCGGAGGGGCGGGGCGGCTCCGGGCCGTCAGGGCCGATCCGCATCATCCGCTCGACGCGCACGATCTGGAACGTGCGCCCGCGCGCCCGTAGTTCGTTGGCCGCGGCACCGCGCTGCCGCGTGAACCGCTCCGTTGCCTTCGCGAAGACCGCCACGTCCCGCTCGGAGAACTCCGACTTCCACCCCGGGATCTCCCGTACGGCGGGCACCGTCCTCGTCAGGTAGTCCACCAGCGCCCGCCGTGCCGCCTGTGGCGTGGGGTACTGCTGCGCGAGAAACATGGTCCAGGACTCCTCCAGCCGCTCCAGCACCCGGAAGGCGGCGGGCAGCAGCACCAGCCCGGGGTGGGAGCGCAGTGCCCGGCGGGAGTCAGCGAGGACCTCGGCCGGGAAGCGCGGCGAGCTGTAGACCTTCTCGCGCAGTCCGAGCCGCTCCAGCCCTTCGGTGAGCTGCACCTCGGCCGCGTGGTCGATCACGAACCCCGTGGTGTCGGACGGCACCTCTGTCTCCGCATCCCATGTGTCGTCCTCGGGCCGGTCGGTGGGCCGGGGCGGCTCCAGCGCGTTGCCGCCGATACGGGCGAACTCGTCGGCCCGCACGATCCGGTAGCGGTCCCGCCCGACGTTCAGCTCGTCGACCCGCTCCTTCTCCAGCCGCGCCACCGCGGCCAGCAGCCGCCTGCGCTCGCGGTGGTCCTCCGTACGGTCCCGCGCGGTGAGCCACAGATGGGAGTTGAGCCAGTCCCGCGCGTCCTGCGGAAAGCCGTTGTCCATGTCGTCCACCAGCCGCCATCGCGGCCGGTCGGCCGGCGTCTGGACGGCGACCCCGTACAGCGGTCCGCGCACCACGATGTGCGGATACCGCTGCCCGGCCTGGAACGCGTCCATCTCGGTGACCTGTGAGACAGGGCTGTCGCGGTGGGTCACACGGATGGTGAGGTGATCCGGTGGGGGAGGTGGGGGTGTTAGCTCGTTGTAATCCCGCATGCGCCCAGTGTGCTGTGTCCGGTCTCCCGGAGTCAGGCGTTCCCTGAACTGTCCGCCACCGGGAGCCGGTCCGGCCACGCGAGGCGTGCCGTGCCGCCGGCCGGGCGGGCCGTCAGCCGCAGCGCACTCTCAGGCGCGCGCAGCACGCCGAGCGCGCCGCCGCCGCTCCTGACCACGTACGCGCGCCCTTCGTCCTCGTCGCCGTCCGTCATCCCCCACCCGGCGACGTAGGCGTCCCGTGCACCCGGCGCGATGTCGTACTCCACGACGACGGCGAAGAGGCGGGGCGTGGACTCCCGGACGGGGGCCCGGACTTCGTCCGCCAACCATCAGGCAGCGGCGGCTCGGTACGGAACTGAGGCGGCTCCGGGAACAGGCCGACTTGAGCGCGACGGCGGCCGGGGCGCAGATGGGCTCGTCCCAGTCCCGCGTCAGCAGCATCGAGTCCGGCGGCTACGCGGTGAGCGCGGACCGGGTTCGCGCCATGGGACGCGAGTACAGATGCGCCGACCGTGAACTGATCGAGGCCCTGGCGCGGATGACCGGGGGCCGCACCCGTGGCTGGTGGGACGAGTACCGCGACATCCTTCCCGCGGGCATGCTCGATCTGGCGGAACTGGAGCATCACGCGTCCTCCATGCGGATCGCCTCGGTCATCCACCTCCCGGGGATTCTGCAGACCAGAGAGCATGCCCGCGCGGTCATCAGCGACGTCGTGCCGCCCCTGGAGCCCTACGAGGTGGAGCACAGGGGCTCCTACCGGATCAAGCGGCAGGCGGTCCTCCACGGCGAACACCCCGTCGAAGTGACCGCGATCCTCCACGAGGCCGCGCTCCGAATGGACTTCGGAGGCCCGGACGTGGCCCGTGCTCAGCTCACGTACCTGCTGGAAATGGCGGAACGGGACAACGTCACGCTGCGCGTCATCCCGTTCGGGTCCGGGACCTTCCCGAGTTCCGGGCAGGGAATTATCTATCTGGGCGGAGAGGTACAGCATCTCGACACCGTCCAGCTCGATACGGACCATGGCTCTGAATTCCTGGACACGCAGCCGCAGTTGGCTCGTTACAGGCACACTCTGGACCGGATGGAGGCCCTGGCTCTCGCTCCAGCCGGGTCCCAGGACATGATCGACCGTATCCAGCGGGATCTAAGAAGGTAGTGACGTGATCACGAGGAACTGGCAGAAGTCGTCCTACAGCGGTAACGCGGCCAACTGCCTCTACGTCGCCGCTCCCGGCGAGGAGACAGTCCTGCTCCGGGAGAGCGAGCAGCCGGATGTCGTCCTCACGACGACCCCCGCACGGCTGACGCGGCTGCTGGCCGCCGTCAAGAACGGGGCGCTCGACGTGGGCGAGTGAGGCCGTACACGGGTGGCGGCATGTGTAGGTGCGCACGCACGCTGACGCCGGCCACGACAATTTCCGTATGTCTGATTCCGGCACGCTGTGCCACTCTGCCCCCACATTCCGGTACGGGAGGGTGAGGGCATGGTGGGCGGCGAACGGTTGCGGTGGTGGCGGGGGAGCAGGGCGAAGGGGAGACACGCGGGCTCGGCCGCGGTTGCCGTGGGGCTGGTGGTGGCGGTCGCGTTACCCGTGGCGGCCGTCGGGCCCGGCGGCTCCGGTGGGAGCGGCGGGCCCCGGTGGGAGGCCATCAGGCTGACCGGGACCGTGGGGTCGATCCACATCGTGGTGGACACCAACAACGCAGGCCAGGCGATCGGTTGGGGCGTCACCCCGGATGCGGAGTGGCGCTCTTTCGTGTGGGACGGCGAAAAGCTGAAGGCGCCTCCCGCGCTCCCGGACGGCACGGAGCCACAGTTCCAGGCGCTCAACGAGAAGGGCCAGATCGCCGGGTACGACAAGGCGCCTGACGGCACCCGCAGGCCCGTGCTGTGGGACGCAGCCGGCCGGCCGAAGGCGCTGGGCGTCCACGACGCCGTACAGGTACGGGACCTCAACGAGCGCGGACAGGTCCTCATCGACATGCGCCCGCACCAGCGCGACCTGCTGCACGACGGTGAGCGCGTCCTCGCGCTCGACCCGCCGGGCCCGGCCGGCAGCACGACGCCGACCCAGGGGTTCCAACTGAACGACGAGGGGCGCGTGCTGGCCGACACCCTGCCGCCACGCGGGAGTCCGGAGCGCGCGCGTGCGTTCGTGTGGCGCGCGGGCGGCAGCACGTACGTCCCTGAGCCCGAAGGGGCGGAGGGGCAGAACGTCACGGCGGCCGGGTTCAACGAGAAGGGGCTCGTGGCAGCGCAGGCCGAGCACCCGGTCACGCACCGGCAGACCCCGTATCTGTGGGACGAGGCGGCCGGAGACGGGAACGGTGTGCGGGTGCTGCCGAACATCCCCGGCACCGACCACTCGCGCCTCTCCAGCCGTATCGGCACGCTCAACGACCGGGGCCAGGCCGTCGGTACCGGCCTCAACAGCACGACGGGCAAGCGGCACGCCGTCCAGTGGACGGACGGCCGCCCCACGGAGCTGGGCAGCGTACTCGGCGGCGACAGCGAGGCGATCACCGTCAACGCAAGCGGCGACGCCGTCGGCTGGAACCTGACCGACAGGGGCGTGCCCCACGCGGTCCTGTGGCGCGAAGGGCGTACGCACGTGCTCGGTACACCGCCGGGCTACGTCAGCAGCCGGGCCGGCCTGGTGACGGACAGGGGAGACGCCGCCGGAACCGCGATCAGCGAGACCGGTGACACGCACGCGTTCCTCTGGACGAGGCGCTGACGGGGGCCGGGCGGGGCCACTCACGGGCCGGGGCCCCGGCCCGGACCCGGAACCCGGGGCCCGGGCCGGGTCGGGAGACGGGAACGGAAGAGCTGTCCGTATCCGTTCGGACCGTGCGTGAGCCCGATGTCTCATGCGTGGCCCGGCGGACGAGGCACTGATCCACCTCCGGCCCGACAGGGGATGAGCGGATCGGACGGCGAGGGAGCGGCGAGCGTGGCGGACAGGCCGGAGACCGGTGTCCGGAAGCACAGGGCGGGGATCGTGGTGGGCCTGGTGCTCGTCCTGGTGGCGGCCGGAGTCGGCGGCTGGACCGCCTTCACCGGTTCGCTTCCCTTCCTCCAGGACAAGGAGCACTACTGCTGGGGCGCGTGGGAGCAGGACAGCGGTCCGCGCGTCCTCGGCGGGGAGGCGGTCGAGGGCGGCGGGTCGCGCGGTGTGAAGGAGTCACCGCCCACCGCCGGCCGTCCGAGCGGCAGTTGCACCCTGACGGTGCGGGCCGGGAGTGGGTCGGGCGGCGAGAAGGTCTCCTACTCCGACCGCGTCACCGTCCGGTACGGCGCCGTACCGGACGGCGGTACCGAACGGCGGGCCTGGCTGGGCGAGTTCCTGGACGCCCGCTCCGTACGGCTGCCCGACGGGCTCTCCGGCACGGTCGGTCAGGACCGCGCGGTGGTCGTCCTGCCGAAGCGGTGCGAGGCGGGCGGGCGCCCCGCTGCCGTGAGCCTGCGCGTACACGGGCGCAGCACCTCGGCGTCGGGTGAGATGGCCAACCCCTCGCTGCTCGGTACCGGACGTGAGGTGGCGACGATGCTGCTCGACGCCGCCAACGCGGGTATGAGCAAGGCCGACTGCGCCAGGGAGAACCCGCTGGAACTCGCCTCGTCGTTCCCCGGCGCGACGGAAGAGAGCGACCGTTCGGGTCCCGTACCCAAGGAGGTCTGCGACATTCCGGGCCTGCGGGGTGGCCAGGACGCCGGGACCTGGAGCTGGACCCGCGCCGACGACGCGCGCCTGCGGATCTGCACCGTCAGCACGGAGGGCGCCCAGGGCGAGGAGCCGGAACTCGCCGGGCAGTTCCTCATCGTGACCGAGCCCCGGCTGATGGCGCTGTTCGACGGCATGACAGGTGACAAGGCGCCGGGACCGGGCTGGCGCGGCAAGGGGGTGTTCCACGAGGACTACGCGGCGGTGCGGGCCGATTGCGACGGGACGGATGCCGTCTTCTTCCAGCAGCTGGACAAGGGAATGCGGGAGGCGGCGGAGCCCGATCCGGAGCGGGTCTTCGCGCGCGGAGTGGACGCCGCCGCTCAGCGGGCCGGTTGCGGGCGGGTCGCGCCTGCGGGCTGACGCCGGCTCCCGGCCCGCTGACGCCGGCTCCCCTGTCCTTTGATGCCAGCTCCCCGGCCTCCCGGCCCCCCGGCCTTCCGGCTCCCCGGCCTCCCGGCTCCCCGGCCACCCGGGCGCGGTCAGCGGGCGGTTGGTCAGCCAGAGGTGTCGGCGGTGGCTGTCGGGCCCGCGGTGTCGAGGTGCGCGCGGAGGCGTTCGACGGCGGCGGGGATGTCGCCGCTCGCGGTGAGGTCGCTGCCGATGCTCACGGTGAACGCTCCCGCAGCGAGCCACTCGCCCGCGTTGGCCAGCGTCACCCCGCCGGTCGCCATGATCCTGGCCCCCGGCATGACGGAGAGCAGGGACTTCAGATACGGCAGACCGCCCACGTGTGCGGGAAAGAGCTTGGCGACTCCGCGCTGTGCGGAGGCACGCAGTTCTGTGGGGCTCAGCCCGCCCTCGACGAAGAGGCGGTCGGCGGCGTCGGCCACCGGGCGTACCTCGGGCACCTGGAAAGGGCTGACCAGGAAGGCGGCGCCTGCGGCGAGCGCGCTCTCGGCGACGGTTGCCGAGGTGACCGTGCCGAGCCCGACGGTTGCCCCCGGCTCATCGCGCGCCCAGGCCGCCACCAGGTCCTCCCAGCCGGGCGTGGTCGCCGTGAACTCGAAGGTGCTGATTCCGGCCGCGAGCAGCGTCCTGGCCAGCGCGTCGGCCGCCTCGGCGTCGGCGGCGCGGACGGTGGGTACGATCCGCGCCCGTTCCAGGTGACCGACGACGGAGCGGACGGCCGGGCCGAGAGCCGCGTCTGTCGGGTCGGGGCTCGACGTGCCCGTGCCCGCGTGGTCCGTGTGCCGGGCCGTCATGCGGGGGCCGCGATTCCGGTGAGGGTGTTGAGCACGGCTTCGGCGTCGTCGCCTGTGGCGCGGAGCACGATTTCGTCGCCGTAGCGGATGCTGAGGGTCAGCACGGAGAGCACGCTGCGGGCGGGTACGGGCCGCCCCTCTGTTCCGGAGTCGACGCGTGCGACGGTGACTTCGGCCGTCGTACGCGCTGCCGCCTGCGCGAAGGCGGCGGCCGGGCGGGCGTGGAGGCCGGCCTCCTCGGTGACCTTGAGACGGCGCTCGACGGTTGCGGCGTGCCCCGCTTCTTCGTCCGTACCCGGTGCGCCGTCCCTGTCGCCGTCCCCGTCCCCGTTCCCGTTCATCTCCCCCTTGCCGTCCAGCAGGTGGGTGAGGCGCTGGGCGAGGACCTCTTCCTCGTCCGGGGTGAGGGAGCGGGGGTCGATGGCCAGTACGCCGTTGTCCGCGAGGTGGTCGCGGAGGAAGACGGGCGGGGTGCCGGCGCGGAGTTCGGCGCCCAGGGCCGCGGCGTCCCGGCCGGCGCGGTCGGGGTCGACGGTGAGGCGGGCGCGGTGGATGTCGCGCCCCGCCTCGTCCCGTACGACGTCGGCGGTGACGCCGGGCAGCGTGCCCAGGCGTGCGGCGAGGCGGGCCATCCGGTCGCGCTGCGCGTCCCGTTCCTCGCGTGAGCCCGCGCCGGCCCCGTGCGCCGTGTGCTCCCGTACCGCCCGTACGAGACCGAGCACGGTCTCCTTGCCGACCTTCATGGGCCTGGCGATCCCCGCGTACTGGGCGCGGCAGGCTTCGATCAGCGGTGCCGGCCCGCAGATCAGCCCCGAGGTGGGGCCGCCGATGGCCTTGCCGCCGCTGTAGATCACCAGGTCGGCGCCGGTTCGGGGCCAGGCGCGCAGGTCGTCCTCGGCCGCCGCGTCGAGGATCACCGGCAGGCCGTGCGCGTGCGCTACGGCGACGGTTTCGGCGAGCGGGAGCATGCCCTTGCGCACCGCGTGATGCGACTGCACATGGAGCAGCGCCACCGTACGGTCGGTGATGGCGCTCTCCAGGTGCTCGCGCCGCACCTTGTTGGCCGCGCCCGCCTCGACGGCCGTACCGCCGCCCAACGCGATCATCTGCCGTACGGGTGCGCCGAAATGGACGGCGTGGCCCTTCTGGAGCACCACCTCGTGCGGCCGGTCCGCGGGGTCGGGCAGCCGCTCGATACGGGCGAGGTCCGTGCCCGCGATCAGCGCGGCGACCGCGATGGCGATACCGGAGGCCGCGCCCGTGGTGGGGCAGGCGTCCTCGGTTCCGGTGGCGCGTGCGAGTTCGCGGCCGGCGGCGGCCAGCAACTCGTCCATCACGACGTGGCCGCGCGCGGCCTCGCCCATCGCGGCGATGACGGGCTCGCTCAGCCTGCTGCCGCCGAGCGCCGTCATCTTCCCGTTGGCGTTGAGGGCCGGGTGCAGGCCCAGTTCGTCATAGAGCGTACTCATGGTGCCCTTCGTGTCTGTGCGCGTGTCTGTGGGCGCGGGTGCGTGGGGCTGACCGGGGGTGTGGGGTCTCGCGGGCGGGGGTGCGGGTGCGGGGGCGTTCACTTGCCGGTGATCGGGAAGAAGAGCCCGAAGAGCATCGCGCCGAGGATCGCTCCGCCGGTCAGCGGCTTCTTCCACCAGTAGAAGAGCAACGCGCCCAGCGTGGAGCCGAGTCCGACGGGGATGGAGGCTGTGGCGGCGGCGATGATGACGAGTGGGCCGAGATACCGCCCGGCCGAGTTGCCCGCGCCCATCATCACGTCGGCGCCGAACGTCGAGGTGCCGCCGGAGGAGTTCACCGTGACGCGGCGGATGGCCAGCACCAGCCAGCCGATGGCCAGTCCGAGTACGGCGCCCGTGGGGAGCGCGAGCCAGAAGTGCTCCAGGGGCGCGGTGATACCGCCGGCCAGCAGCATCGCGGGAATACCGATGCCGACGCCGGTCTGGAGGGAGCCGCCGATGTCGAGGATGCCGACCATGGGCCCCTCGATGATCCGGGCGAAGAGGAAACCGGCTCCGAAGGCGGCAGCCGCACCGTAACTCCCGCCGTCCATACCGGCCTTGAGCAGCGCGGTGACGGCGACCTCGTTGAACGCGCCCGTGTTGTAGACGTAATAGAGGTGTGTGCCGGCGAAGATGCCGGCGGCCAGGGTGGCGACGAAGAGGGGGAAGGCACGCTCCGAGAGCCAGAAGCTGCCCTCGCCCGGCACCTTGCCGCCCCCGGACTTGGCCTCGGCCTTGGCCTTGGCTGTGCCGGTGCCTCCTCCGGAACCGGCGCCTCCTTCGGGACCGGGAGCCGCCGCGGCGCCCGTTTCCGCATGGGACATACGTCTGCCCTGCCTCTCAGTCCGTCGGGGTGGTGCCGGTGGTCTTGTGGAACTGGGCCAGCCAGTCCGGGACATGGACCTTCATCTGTTCCAGCAGCTGGAGGTCGACGCCGCGCAGGATGCCGCTGATGACGAAGAGCGCGATCACGGCTCCGACGAGGACGCGGGTCAGCCGGGTCCTGCCCAGGTCGTCCAGCGCCTTGCCGACGACGATGCCCAGCACGATGCCGGGCACGGCGTTGCCCATCACGACGTGCGCGAGGCCGCCGAGCACGGTGCCCCAGCCGCCTGTGCGCCGTCCCGCGTCGATGGCGGCCATCCAGAAGATGATCGGCATCACGGGGTTGATCAGCCATTCCGAGGCCGGACCCAGCACCTCGGCGGCGACCTTCTGGAGCGAGCCGGGCACAGATGCCGCGCTGGTGTTCAGCACCGAGATCAGCACCATGCCGACTCCCGCGCCGCAGAAGGCCATGCGCCGCGGATTGTGCAGGGTCTCCGCGAGGTTGCGGTTCTTGGCCATGGACAGCGCGGCTGCCCAGTGCGGCACGATGCGGTGGTCCACGTCGCCGGTGAGCGCGCCGGCGCCGACCGCGCTGGCCCAGGCGTTGAAGAAGAAGCCGAAGCCGAACGAGAAGTGGGCGATGGGGTCGTTCTCACAGGCGTTCAGCTCACCGAGCGTCCGGAACGCGCCCATGCCCTGCACCTTGGGCGCGTGGAACATACGGGCCACACCCGCCGAGGCACCGAAGCCGATGAGCGCGCCGATGACGGCCGACTCCATCAGGACGATGAGGGTCTGGGGCAACGGGATTCACCTCGCGGAGTCGGTCACGGACGGGCCGCTGACGGGCCGGTGACCGGTGCGGTTCAAGGGGATTCGGGGGCCGCCGTCGCTCCCCGCGAGACGGTGGCGGAGACGGCGGTGTAGACGCCGCAGGAGACGGCCGCTCATCTCATGTGCAGCGCGTGTTGGACCGGGGTGAGCCGCTCCTCGCGCACGGTGAAGTCGAGTGCGTCCAGATCCAGGGACGCCACGCGCACCTCGATCTTCAGCGTCAGCTCGAAGCGCTGACGGGTCCTGGCGAAGAGCAGCCCGAGAAACCGTTCCGTCCACCGCCGCTCCACGGCCTCGACGACCTCAAGGCCGACGGGCTCGACGCGGAAGCACACCCCCGTCGTCCTCGCGCCCGCCGCGCGCTGCACCTGCCCCATGGCATCGGCGAACGCCTTGTGCCGCGTGGGCCCCGAACCGGTGAGCCTCAGCACCTGAGCCGTGTGCTTCATGCGGTCTCTCCCAGCTTCTTGAGCAGCGCCTCGGTCACCGCGTAGCCCAGCTCCTCGCTGTCGAGGAAGCCGAAGCCGAGGACCGTACGGCCCTGCTCGACGGCCGTCACCCCGGCCTGGGCCGAGCGCATGCCGAACTCGATCTCGTGCCCGTACTTCGCCTTCGCGGTCACCGCGCCCGCGCCGCCGCTGCCGCAGAAGGAGATGCCGAGCGCCGCTTCCTCGGCCGCCATCACATCGCCGACCTTCATGTCGGCGCCTGGGCCAGGTATCAGCACGGGTTCGCCGCCCGCGGCGCGAATACCGTCGGCGACTGCCTGTCCCTTGCCCAGCCGGTGCCCGATCACGATCTTCACTGTCATGGTCCCGTTCCCCTTGTCGTCTCTCGTCTCATCCATCGCATCGGCTGTCGCATCGGCTGCCGCTTCGGCTCTGATGTCCGGTCCGATGTCTGGTCTTCTGTCCGGTCGCGTGCCCCGTCTCATGTCGGGTTCTCGCAGGTGTCGCCGCTGCGCCTGGCCACTTCGAAGTGGAGGGCGAGCAGCAGGACTTCGCTGTCGGGTGCGGTGTAGCCGCGTGGTCCGCAGTAGGTGTCGATCAGGTGCCGGGCAGCGGCCAGCCGGTCGGCGGGCACCTCCGTGTACAGCTCGTCGCCGAGTGGGTCCAGGTACTCGCCCCCGCGTACGCGCCGCGCGAAGGCGAGGCAGTGCACGGCGACGGCCAGCAGCCGTTCGTCGTCGAGGGCGAGGCCCTGCTGATCGGCCTCGTACTGGACGAGCGGCAGCAGCTCGCCGAGGTCGGCGCGGTCGGCGGCGTCCACGGGCGCGGAGCTGTCCGCGACGGTCTCGGCCAGCCGCTCGGTCAGGTGGATCATCCGGCGGGCTCTCCTGTGGGGGTCGTCGGTCGTGCGGTCGTGGGGGAGGCCGGCGGTGCGTCCTGCCGTACGGGGTACGGAACTCCCGCGCGTACGACGGCGTACGGGACGAGCGACCTGCGGCCCTCGCGCCGCTCCCCGGTGGCGTCGGTGAAGGTGACGGGCGCCTCGCGCAGCCGCAGCAGGCTGAGGTCGGCGGCGGCGCCGGTGCGCAGCGTGCCCAGTTCGCCGTCGAGTCCGAGCACCCGCGCCGCCCGCGTGGTGGCGCACGCGAGCACCTCCGTGAGGGGCATGCCGAGCGCGAGCAGCTTGCTGAGGGTGCTGGTCAGGGAGTGCACGGGCCCGTCGACATTGCGGCAGTGCAGGTCCGTACTGGCGGTGTACGGCCGGATACCGGCCTCCAACGCCCGTTCCGCCGTACGGAAGGCGAAGCTGGCGCTCCCGTGCCCGACATCGAAACGGACGCCCCGCTCGACCGCGGCGCCCGCCTCGGGGAGCAGCCCGGCCGGCCCGAAGAGGCCGCCGTCCTTGCCGTGGAAGGCGTGGGTGACCACGTCACCGTGCCCGAGCAGGTCCAGGACGTCGGCCAGCGCGGGCGGTTCGTTGCCGACGTGCACCATCACGGGGAGGCCGTGGGCGCCTGCGGTCTCCTTCGCGGTGCGCAGCGGCGCGAGCCCGCTTCCGCCGAGCACGGAACGGCTCATCCGCACCTTGATGCCGCGCACGGTGCCGCGGTGTGCGGCGAGCACGGCCGACGTACCGGCGGTGTCGATGTCCCGTGCGCCGCCCGCGAGTTCACGGTGGCCCCGCACGAGCCCGTGCCGGGAGATGTTGAGCCAGCTCAGGACGCGGGTGACGGCGCCGGCCACCACGTGGTCCCTGAAGTGCGGCCAGTCGTCGCTGCCGCAACTCCCGGCGTCCACCACGGTGGTGACGCCCTGTCGCACGCCGACCGCGTCGGCGTCGACGCCGAGTCCTGTGCGGTCGGCGTAGACGTGGGTGTGCAGGTCGATGAGTCCTGGCGTGACCAACAGGCCGTCCGCATCGAGGGTTTCGCGGCCCTGGAGGCTGCCGGGAGCGCCGGTGGCCGCGATACGGCCCTCGTGCACGGCCAGGTCGCCGGGCTCCGTCGTACCGCGCTCGGGGTCGGCCAACAGGCCGCCTGAGACGAGGAGTTCATACATGGACGGCTGCCTTTCGCAAGCGTGGGTGAGAGGGCACGATGCGTCTGCGGAACCGACCAGCCGTTCCGTAGAGTAGATTGACGTTCCGGAGAACGGATCGCAGGCAAGCTAACCGGATGGGGTGCGGAGGGTCAATGGATCGCGAGAAGCCGGTGCACGCCGAGAAGCCGGCGCGGGCTGAGAGCTCGGCGCGCGACGGGAACCCTGTGCGTGACGGGAACCCCGTGCGCGACGCCAGCTCTGCGCGCGGCGGCAGCCCTGTGCAGGTGCGGGCCGGTGACGCGGTGCAAGCCGGGCACGCCGTAAATTCCGTCGCGAAGGCGCTGCGCGTGCTCCAGGCGGTCGCGCGGCCCGAACTCCCGCACCGTCTCAAGGAGATCGCGGAGTACGCGGGCGTCTCCAAGGCCAGCACGCACCGCATCCTGGCCACCCTCATCGAGGAGGGCTACGCGGTCGCCGACGGCGAGGGCCGCTACGGAACGGGCTTCCAGCTGCGCGCCCTGGCGGCACAGGTGCTCTCGGACGACGCGGTCGGCATCGACGCCGTGCTGCGCGCGCTCCAGCAGCGGCTGGGCCAGGCCGTGCACCTCGCGGTGCTCAGCCGTGACCACGCCACCTACACCCACAAGGTGGACCCCGGCCACGCGTACCGCATCGCGACGGAGGTGGGGATGGCGCTGCCGCTGCACGCCAGCGCGGCGGGCAAGGTGCTCCTCGCGCACCTTCCAGGCGCCGAGGCGGAGGAACTGCTCGACCGCACGGGCCTGCCCGCACGCACGCCCCGCACCATCACCGACAGGCCACGCCTCCAGCGGGAACTGGCCGGGATCCGCGAGGCGGGTTACGCGGCGGAGTACGAGGAGGCCGACGCCAGCGTCTGTTCCCTGGCCGCACCCGTACTGGACGCGGACGGCTATCCGATGGGCGCCGTGTCCGTCTCCTCGCTGGTCTTCCTGGTCACCGAGGACCAGCTCCGCGAATTCGCGCCCGCGGTGCGCCAGGCGGCGGAAGAGGTCTCCCGGCGACTGTGAGGCGCCCAGCGCGCCATGGGACGCCATGAGGCGCCCAGCGCGCCATGGGACGCCATGAGGCGCCCAGCGCGCCATGGGACGCCGTGAGCGCCACGGGAGGCGACGGGGGCGGCCCGGGGGCGTCCGGCCTGGAGCCGCCCGCTGTACCCGCTTCAGCGACGCGTGCCGGGCTTCACGGGCGTCGGCGTGCACCGGCCGTTCACGGGCGGACGCGTGCCGGCCTTCACGGGCGTCCGTACGCGTCGGCCTTCGCGGGCGTCCGTACGCGTCGCGCTTCATGGGCGTCCGTACGCGCCCGGCCTCACGAGCATCGGCGCGGCGCCGGCCCCACGAACGTTCCGGGTGCGCCCGCCCTCACGAACGCCCCGTGTACGCCAGGCCCGCGAACGCCCCCCCCGTGCGCCAGACCCGCGAACGGCCCCCGTACGCCAGGTCCACAATCGCCCTCCGTCCGCCAGGCCGCGAACGCCCCGTGTGCGGGCACGCGAAGGGCCCCACCGCTCCGTCGTGCGGTGGGGCCCTTCGCCGTGTGGGGTGAGCGCGTCAGAGGACGCGGACCGCGCCGGTGGGCTGGTCGTAGCTCATGGGGCGCTCGACGACGCCGGTGGAGGAGTTCTGTGCGCCGATGAACTTGCCGCCGCCGACGTACACGCCCACGTGGTAGGCGCTGCCCGCGCTGCCCCAGTAGAGGAGGTCGCCGGGCTGGAGGTTGTCGAGGGAGACGGGGGTGCCGGAGGTGGACTGCGGCTGCGAGGTGCGCGGCAGGTCGACGCCGACCTGCTTGAAGGCGGCACCCGTCAGCCCCGAGCAGTCGTAGGCCGAGGGGCCGGTGGCACCCATGACGTAGGACTTGCCGACCTGCGCCTTGAGGAAGTTGATGACAGTGGAGACGTTGCCGCCCTGCGGCGCCGAGGCGGTGCTGATCGAGGCGCGCTCGGTGGAGCGCGAGGCGCGGTCGTCGGTGGACTGCGTCGCGGCCTGCTTCTGCGCGACGGCACGGGCCTTACGGGCCGCCTCCGCCTTGCGCGCGGCCTCGGCCTTCGCCTTCTCTTCCTTCTGCTTGTGCTCCTGGGCCTGCTCCCGCGCCTCGGAGGCGGCGGAGGACTGCGCCTCCTGAAGCTCGTACTGCTGCGCGGTCATCTGGAGCGATTCGGCCGCGCGCGAGGTGGAGTTCGCCAGGTCGCCGGAGAGGGTCGGCATCTCGACGGTCTCGGTCGGTGCGTTCTTGTCAGCCGCGAGGGCCGGGGTCGCCGCCGCGGTGAGAGCGATGGTGCCCATGACGCCGCCCGTCACACCCGCACGCAGCGCCGTATTCATCTTGCTGGAGCGGGGCTTCCGGTGGCTGGGTATCTGAGCTTTCGGGGACATGGGGGAATGCCTAGCAGGCGCCCGAGCCTCAGCTCAACAATCGTGCGATGCGCCACAGTCGTCGCGGACACGGCCAGTTGGCCGTCCCAAAGGCGTCCGACGAGCGTCACCTTCCCGTGATCATTGCCCAACTACGGGGCTGTGACCATGCAGTTGTCCGCAATGCCGGAATTTTGATCACGGCAATATCACGGGCCTACGGCGCACGCAAAGATGTCAGCGGCTGCCGAGTTCCCGAGTGGCGCAGCTCACATCGACAGGCTCAACTCTTCGCATGAAGGGGACATTGAGTACGCATTACCCATCTCGGCGCTCTCACACCTTCTTGAGCGTGGCTTGTGCCGGTGTTCACGACCGCACGAGCGGAGGCCAGGCGTCTAGCAGGCGAATGTGTCCAGCGCGAATTTGCCGGTGCAGGCTCAGGCTTGATAAAGCAACCCGCTCCTACCCCTTGTGAGCACCAGGAGTTGATCACCAGTGGTGATCATCCGTGGGCTTTGCGTATGAAGATTTACGACCATCCGACGGGATGATTCACCGTCAGGTGGTGGAGATCACAAAGCAGTTGTCGTACCCCGTGTCGCAGATCACAGAGCCCCGGGCTTAAGATGCCTGCGAACAGGGCTTGTGAACTGCCTCACATAGGAGCGATCTTCGTGCGGTGGGTCGGGGGCCCAGCGGTCTGCCGGCAGTCAGAGTCGACGCCTGGAAGGAGACGGGAGCGGTGAACGTCTACACACCAATCCTCGTACTGGGAGCCCTCGCGGCAGCGTTCACGGTCTTCTCCGTGGTCGCCGCCTCACAAGTGGGCCCCAAGCGCTACAACCGGGCCAAGCTGGAGGCATACGAGTGCGGCATCGAGCCCACGCCGCAGCCAGCCGGAGGCGGACGCTTCCCGGTGAAGTACTACCTGACGGCGATGCTCTTCATTATTTTCGACATCGAAATCGTCTTTCTCTACCCGTGGGCCGTCCATTTCGACTCCCTCGGGATGTTCGGGCTCGTCGAAATGCTGGTCTTCGTCGCCCTCATCGGTATCGCGTATGCCTATGACTGGCGGCGCGGCGGCCTGGAATGGGATTAGGGGCAGGGTAAGCAATGGGACTTGAAGAGAAACTGCCGAGCGGATTTCTGCTGACCACCGTCGAGAAGCTGGCGGGAGCGGCCCGTAAATCGTCCGTTTTCCCGGCGACCTTCGGACTCGCCTGCTGCGCCATCGAGATGATGACGACGGGTGCTGGAAGGTACGACCTCGCGCGCTTCGGCATGGAGGTCTTCCGCGGCTCGCCGCGCCAGGCGGACCTGATGATCGTGGCCGGGCGCGTCAGTCAGAAGATGGCGCCCGTTCTGCGGCAGGTCTACGACCAGATGCCCAATCCCAAGTGGGTCATCTCCATGGGCGTGTGTGCCTCGTCCGGCGGCATGTTCAACAACTACGCGATCGTTCAGGGTGTCGATCACATCGTGCCCGTCGACATCTATCTGCCCGGCTGCCCGCCGCGCCCCGAAATGCTTCTGGACGCCATTCTCAAGCTGCACGAGCAGATCCAGCACTCGCCTCTCGGCGTCAATCAGCGCGATGCGGCCCTTGAAGCGGAGGAAGCGGCGAAGAAGGCGCTCCCGACGATCGAGATGAAGGGGCTCCTGCGATGACGGACAAGAAGGGGAACGGCCCCGCCAACGGCACCCCCGGACACGCAGCCAACGCAGCCAACGGGGCAAATGGCTCCGTACCGAAGCAGCAGAACGAGGCGGGGGAGGTCATCGGCGTACGGCGCGGCATGTTCGGCGCCAACAACGGCGGCGACACCTCCGGCTACGGCGGCCTGGTGCGCACCGTGCGACTGCCGGGCGCCAGTTCCCGCCCGTACGGTGGCTGGTTCGACGAGGTGGCCGACGAGCTGGAAGGGGCGCTGGAGGAGCAGGGGCTGCTTCCCGGGAACGCCATCGAGAAGACCGTCGTCGACCGCGACGAGCTGACCTTCCACATCCACCGCGAACACCTGCTCCAGGTGGCCCGCACCTGCCGCGACGACCCGGCACTCCGCTTCGAGCTGTGCACCGGGGTCAGCGGTGTGCACTTCCTGGAGGACAAAGGGCGCGAGCTGCACGCCGTCTACCACCTGCGTTCGATCACCCACAACCGGCTGATCCGGCTGGAGGTCACGGCGCCCGACGCCGACCCGCACATCCCCTCGGTCGTCGAGGTCTATCCGACCAACGACTGGCACGAGCGCGAGGTCTACGACTTCTTCGGGCTGATCTTCGACGGGCACCCCGCGCTCACGCGGATCATGATGCCGGACGACTGGCAGGGCTTTCCGCAGCGCAAGGACTACTCCCTCGGCGGCATCCCCGTCGAATACAAGGGCGCCCAGATTCCCGCTCCGGACCAGCGGAGGTCGTACTCATAATGTCCCACCCGTCGCCCGACCGCCCCTCATCGAGCCCCTCCGGGGCGCAGCAACCGACCCAGCACGCCACGGCAGGCATTCGGGAGACCACCGAAGGCACCGTCTACGACGTGACCGGCGGGGACTGGGACGAGATCGCCGCACACGCCGCCAAGAGCGACGACGAGCGGATCATCGTCAACATGGGCCCGCAGCACCCGTCCACACACGGTGTGCTCCGGCTGATCCTGGAGATCGACGGCGAGACGGTCACCGAGGCCCGCTGCGGCATCGGTTATCTGCACACCGGCATCGAGAAGAACCTCGAATACCGGACCTGGACGCAGGGCACCACCTTCGTCACGCGCATGGACTACCTCACGCCGTTCTTCAACGAGACGGCGTACTGCATGGCCGTCGAGAAGCTGCTCGGCATCGAGGACGAGATCCCCGACCGCGCCAACGTCATCCGTGTGCTGCTGATGGAGCTGAACCGGCTCTCCTCGCACCTCGTCGCCATCGCGACGGGCGGCATGGAGCTGGGTGCGACCACGGTCATGATCTTCGGTTTCCGCGACCGCGAACTGGTCCTTGACCTCTATGAGTTGATCACCGGACTGCGGATGAACCACGCGTACATCCGCCCCGGAGGGCTCTCCCAGGACCTGCCGCCCGGCGCCGTCGACGCGCTGCGCGAGTTCATCAAGAAGATGCGCAAGAACCTGCCGGAGTACGACGCGCTGTGCACCGGCAGCCCGGTCTTCAAGGCCCGCCTCCAGGACATCGGCCACCTCGACCTCGCGGGCTGCATGGCCCTCGGCGCCACGGGCCCCGTCCTGCGCTCGGCCGGACTCCCGCACGACCTGCGCAAGGCCCAGCCGTACTGCGGATACGAGACGTACGACTTCGAGGTGCCGACGGTCGACACCTGTGACTCCTACGGGCGCTTCCTGCTGCGCCTGGAGGAGATGCGCCAGTCGCTGCGGATCGTCGAACAGTGTGTGGACAGGCTGGAGCCGGGACCCGTCATGGTCGGCGACAAGAAGATCGCCTGGCCCGCGCAGCTCGCGCTCGGCCCCGACGGGCTCGGCAACTCCCTCGACCACATCAAGAACATCATGGGCACCTCGATGGAGGCCCTGATCCACCACTTCAAGCTGGTGACCGAAGGCTTCAGGGTGCCACCTGGCCAGACGTACGCGGCCGTCGAGTCGCCCAAGGGCGAGCTGGGTGTGCACGCCGTGAGTGACGGCGGTACCCGCCCGTACCGCGTGCACTTCCGCGACCCCTCCTTCACCAACCTTCAGGCCATGGCGGCGATGTGCGAGGGCGGCCAGGTGGCCGACGTCATCGTCGCCGTCGCATCCCTCGACCCCGTGATGGGAGGCGTCGACCGGTGACCAACGTCGAGATCGGCATCCCGCAGATGCCGGCGCCCGCCTACCCCGACGACGTACGGGAGCGGCTGGAGGCGGACGCGCGCGCGATCATCTCCCGCTACCCGGACAGCCGTTCGGCGCTGCTGCCGATGCTGCACCTCGTCCAGTCGGAGGAGGGCCATGTCACCCGCACAGGACAGCGGTTCTGCGCCGAACTGCTCGACCTGACGACGGCCGAGGTCAACGCGGTCGCGACCTTCTACACCATGTACCGCCGCAAGCCCTCGGGCGACTACCAGGTCGGCGTCTGCACCAACACGCTCTGCGCGGTCATGGGAGGCGACGCGATCCACGCCTCCCTCCGCGACCACCTGGGCATCGGCGACGGCGAGACCACGCCCGACGGCAAGGTCACCCTCGAACACATCGAGTGCAACGCGGCCTGCGACTTCGCCCCCGTCGTGATGGTCAACTGGGAGTTCTTCGACAACCAGGACCCCGAGTCGGCCAAGCGGCTCGTGGACGACCTGATCGCGGGACGCGAGGTGGCACCCACCCGCGGGGCCCCGCTGTGCACCTTCAAGGAGACCGCCCGCATCCTCGCCGGCTTCCCCGACGAGCGCCCGGGAGCCGTCGCCGCATCCGGCGGTGCCGGGCCCGCCTCGCTGGAGGGGCTGCGCCTGGCGAAGGGCGAGACGGACAGCCCCCGCGTCGTGGCGCCGCGTGACGCCGGGTCAGCCGAGGAGGAAGCATGATGACAGCCGATTCGCTCTCCCCCGAAAAGCTCCTCACACCGGTGCTCTCCTCCTTCTGGGACGAGCCCGAGCCCTGGACGCTCGCCACGTACAGGCAGAACGACGGCTATGCCGGACTGCGCAAGGCGCTCGCCATGGACCCCGACGACGTCATCGCGTACGTCAAGGAGGCCGGCCTGCGTGGGCGGGGCGGCGCCGGCTTCCCCACCGGCATGAAGTGGCAGTTCATTCCGCAGGGCGACGGCAAGCCGCACTATCTCGTCGTCAACGCCGACGAGTCCGAGCCGGGCACCTGCAAGGACATCCCCCTCCTCTTCGCCAATCCGCACTCCCTCATCGAGGGCATCGTCATCGCCTGTCACGCGATCAGGTCGAGCCACGCGTTCATCTATCTGCGCGGCGAGGTCGTGCCCGTGCTGCGCCGGCTGCACGAGGCCGTACGCGAGGCGTACGGCGCCGGACTCCTCGGCAAGGACGCGCTCGGCCCCGGCAAGGACCTGGAGCTGACGGTGCACGCGGGCGCCGGCGCGTACATCTGCGGTGAGGAGACCGCGCTGCTCGACTCGCTGGAAGGCCGCCGCGGGCAGCCCCGGCTGCGACCCCCCTTCCCCGCCGTCGCGGGTCTGTACGCATGCCCCACAGTGGTGAACAACGTCGAGTCCATCGCCTCGGTTCCCGCCCTCATGAACAAGGGCAAGGAGTGGTTCCGTTCGATGGGAAGCGAGAAGTCCCCCGGCTTCACGCTGTATTCGCTCAGCGGACACGTCGCGCGCCCCGGCCAGTACGAGGCCCCGCTCGGCATCACGCTGCGCCAACTCCTCGACATGAGCGGCGGCATGCGCCCGGGACACCAGCTGAAGTTCTGGACGCCCGGCGGCTCCTCGACCCCGATGCTCACCGGGGACCACCTCGATGTGCCGCTCGACTACGAGGGCGTCGGCGAGGCCGGCTCCATGCTCGGCACCAAGGCGCTCCAGTGCTTCGACGAGACCACCTGTGTGGTGCGGGCCGTCACCCGCTGGACGGAGTTCTACGCCCACGAGTCCTGCGGCAAGTGCACGCCGTGCCGCGAAGGGACGTACTGGCTCGTGCAGTTGCTCAGGGATATCGAAGCAGGCAAGGCGACGGCGTCCGATCTGGAGAAGATCGAGGACATCGCCGACAACATCAACGGCAAGTCCTTCTGCGCGCTCGGCGACGGCGCCGCGGCGCCGATCTTCTCGTCGATGAAGTACTTCCGCGAGGAGTACGAACAGCACCTTGAGGGCCGCGGCTGCCCCTTCGACCCCCGTAAGTCCACGGCCTGGGCCGACAAGCCCGACTCCGCTCACCTGGAGGTGAACGCGTGACCGTCACCACTCCTGCCACCTCCTCCGGCGGAGGGGAGGCGCCGGTGCCGCCGGAAGACCTGGTCTCGCTGACCGTCGACGGTGCGGAGATCAGTGTCCCCAAGGGCACCCTGGTCATCCGCGCCGCCGAGCAACTCGGCATCGAGATCCCGCGCTTCTGCGACCACCCGCTCCTCGAACCCGCCGGCGCCTGCCGCCAGTGCATCGTGGAGGTCGAGGGACAGCGCAAGCCCATGGCGTCGTGCACCATCCAGTGCACCGACGGCATGGTCGTCAAGACGCACCTGACCTCCGAGGTCGCGGGCAAGGCTCAGCGCGGGGTGATGGAGCTGCTGCTCATCAACCACCCGCTGGACTGCCCCGTCTGCGACAAGGGCGGCGAGTGCCCGCTCCAGAACCAGGCGATGTCGCACGGTGGCGCCGACTCCCGCTTCGAGGGCAAGAAGCGCACCTACGAGAAACCGGTCGCGATCTCGAAGCAGGTGCTGCTGGACCGCGAGCGGTGCGTCCTGTGCGCGCGCTGCACCCGCTTCTCTGAGCAGATCGCGGGCGACCCCATGATCGAGCTGCTGGAGCGCGGCGCGCTCCAGCAGGTCGGCACCGGCGAGGGCGACCCCTTCGAGTCGTACTTCTCCGGCAACACCATCCAGATCTGCCCGGTCGGCGCGCTCACCTCGGCCGCCTACCGGTTCCGCTCCCGGCCCTTCGACCTCGTCTCCTCGCCGTCCGTCTGCGAGCACTGCTCCGGCGGCTGCGCCACGCGTACGGACCACAGGCGCGGCAAGGTCATGCGCCGCCTCGCGGCCACCGACCCCGAGGTCAACGAGGAGTGGCTCTGCGACAAGGGCCGCTTCGGGTTCCGCTACGCGCAGCGCCCCGACCGGCTCGCGACCCCGCTCGTGCGGGGCGAGGACGGCGAACTGGCGCCCGCCAGCTGGCCCGAGGCGCTGGAGGCCGCGGCGCGCGGGCTCGAAGGCGCGCGCGGGCGTGCCGGAGTGCTCGCGGGTGGGCGGGTCACCGTCGAGGACGCCTACGCCTACGCCAAGTTCGCGCGGATCGCGCTCAGGACCAACGACGTGGACTTCCGTGCCCGCGTCCACTCGGCCGAGGAGGCCGACTTCCTCGCGGCGCACATCGCGGGACGCGGCCGTGACCTGGGGGTCGGCTCCCGGACGGAGTCCGGGGGAGGGGGCAGTCTCACCTACAGCGCCCTTGAGGCGGCCCCCACCGTGCTGCTGGCCGGGATCGAGGCCGAGGAGGAGGCGCCCGGCATCTTCCTGCGGCTGCGCAAGGCGTGGCGGACCAAGGGCCAGCGCACCTACGCGCTCGCCACGCACGCCACCCGGGGCCTGGCCAAGGCGGGCGGCACACTGCTGCCTGCCGCACCCGGCACCGAGACCGAGTGGCTGGACGCGCTGGCGGGCGGCGTAGGGCTGGAGGCCGAGGGCACGGCAGCGGCCGAGGCACTGCGGGCCGAGGGCTCCGTGCTCGTCGTCGGCGAGCGGCTCGCCGCCGTTCCCGGCGCGCTCACCGCAGCCGCCAGGGCCGCCACGGCGACCGGCGCCACGCTGGTGTGGGTGCCGCGCCGCGCGGGTGAGCGCGGCGCCATCGAGGCCGGCGCCTTCCCCGCGCTGCTGCCGGGCGCCAGGCCCGCGACCGACGCACGGGCACGCGACGAGGTGGCGCGGGCCTGGGGCGTTGCCGAACTCCCGGCCACCTACGGGCGTGACACCTCGCAGATCATCGAGGCAGCCGCGACCGGCGAGCTGTCCGCGCTGGTCGTCGGCGGTGTCGGCGTCGAGGACCTGCCCGACCCCGCGCGGGCCGTCGAGGCGCTGGACGCGGTCGGCTTCCTCGTCAGCCTGGAGCTGCGTCCCGGGCCCGTCACCGAGCGGGCCGACGTGGTGCTGCCCGTCTCCGCCGTCGCGGAGAAGTCGGGCACCTTCCTCAACTGGGAGGGCCGCGCGCGGATGTTCGAGCCCGCGCTGAAGCCCGACCAGATGACCCGCCGCCACGTACAGCCCGACGCGCGCGTCCTCACGATGCTCGCCGACGCGCTCGACGTGCACCTGGGGCTGCCCGATGTCCGTACGGTCCGCGCCGAGATGAACCGGCTCGGGTACTGGGGCGGCAACCCTGTCGAGCAGCAGTCGCCGCCGGTGACCGCGGCACGCCCGGTGCCGCAGCCGTCCCGTGGCGAGGCCGTACTCGCGGGCCACCGGCTGCTGCTCGACCGGGGCAGGCTCCAGGAGGGCGACGAGGCGCTCGCCGGTACCCGGCACGAGGCGCTCGCGCGGCTCTCGCCGGCCACGGCTGCCGAGGCCGGCGTCAAGGACGGCGAACCGCTGACCGTCACGGGCCCCCGGGGCGAGACCAGCCTGCCGCTCAAGATCACGCCGATGCCCGACCGTGTGGTGTGGCTGCCGCTCAACTCGGCGGGCGCCGGCGTGACAGCGGACACCGGGGCGCTCCCCGGTGACGTGGTCCGTATCGGCGCCGCTTCAGCGCTCCAGGAGACACCCCAGGAGGTAAGCGCATGAGCGCCGTACCGCAGACCCTCGCGGCGGAGGATCTGTCGATGTTCGGCCATGATCCGTTCTGGCTGATCGCGATCAAGGCGGTCTTCTGCTTCGCGTTCCTGATGCTGACCGTGCTGATCTCCATCGTCTTCGAGCGCAAGCTCGTCGGCTGGATGCAGCTGCGCATCGGGCCCAACAGGCACGGACCCTGGGGCATGCTCCAGTCGCTCGCCGACGGCGTGAAGCTGATGCTCAAGGAAGACATCGTCGTCAAGGGCTCCGACAAGGCCGTCTACGTACTGGCGCCGATCATCGGCGCCGTACCGGCCTTCATGGCCATCGGTGTCATTCCGTTCGGGCCGGCGGGCAACGAGATCTCGATCTTCGGAACCCGTACGACGATGCAGCTCACGGACATGCCGGTGGCGGTGCTGTTCATCCTCGCCAGCTCGTCCATCGCGGCGTACGGCGTGGTGCTGGCCGGCTGGTCGTCCGGCTCGACGTATCCGCTGCTCGGCGGCGTGCGTGCCACGGCCCAGATCATCAGCTACGAGATCGCGATGGGGCTCAGCTTCGCCGCCGTCTTCCTGTACTCCGGGTCGATGTCCACCTCGACGATCGTCGGGGCACAGGCCGACGGCTGGTTCGCGTGGCTGCTGCCGGTTTCCTTCCTGATCTACATGGTGTCGATGGTCGGCGAGGCACACCGCGCGCCGTTCGACATGCCGGAGTCCGAGGGCGACCTCGTGGCGGGCTTCCAGACCGAGTACAGCTCGATCAAGTTCGCGATGTTCATGCTCACCGAGTACGTCCACATGGTCACGGTCTCGGCGCTCGCGGTCACCCTCTTCCTCGGCGGCTGGCGTGCGCCCGCGCCGATCTCCACCTACTGGGAGGGCGCCAACCACGGCTGGTGGCCGATGCTCTGGTTCATCGGCAAGGTCGTCGTGATGCTCTTCCTGTTCGTATGGCTGCGCGGCACGCTGCCGCGCGTGCGCTACGACCAGTTCATGAAGCTGGGCTGGAAGGTCCTCATCCCCGTCGCGCTGGTCTGGCTGATGCTCGTGGCCACCGTGCGCGCCATGCGCAACGAGGGCTACGCCTACAGCGAGGTCGTCTACTGGGTCGCGGGCACCGCGCTCGCGCTCCTGCTGATCACCTTCGTCGTCGACTTCTTCCGCGGCGGCGGCGAGGAGGACGAGGAGCCCGAACAGGCGGCATCCGACGTGCCGTTCGACCCCATGGCAGGTGGCTACCCCGTGCCGCCACTGCCCGGCCAGAAGCTGCCACCCGTACCCCGCCGTCCCTCGCGCGCCGCACGTGAGCGCGAGCCTGTCGCCGCTGGGCCCCCGGGAACCGCCGGGACCGCCGGAAGTACCGAAGAAAGGGGGACCGAAGATGCCTGACAACCCCGTGGCCGGCTTCGGCGTGACCTTCAAGGGCATGTTCAAGAAGCGGCTGACCGAGCAGTACCCCGAGTACAAGAAGCCGACAGCGCCCCGCTTCCACGGCCGCCACCAGCTCAACAGGCACCCCGACGGGCTGGAGAAGTGCATCGGCTGTGAGCTGTGCGCCTGGGCCTGCCCCGCCGACGCCATCTACGTCGAGGGCGCGGACAACACCGAGGAGGAGCGGTACTCGCCCGGTGAGCGCTACGGCCGCGTCTACCAGATCAACTACCTGCGCTGCATCCTGTGCGGCCTGTGCGTCGAGGCGTGCCCGACCCGCGCGCTGACGATGACGAACGAGTACGAACTCGCCGACTCCTCCCGCGAGTCGCTCATCTACACCAAGGAACAGCTCCTCGCGGGCCTGGAGGAGGACATGGTCGAATCGCCGCACGCGATCTTCCCCGGCATGACGGAGAAGGACTACTACCAGGGCCTGGTGACCGAGGCAGCGCCCGGCACGGTGCCGCAGACACGGACGGACACCGGCGTACCGCAGGAGTCGGCCGAGACCTTCGGCCCCGCCGAGCCCGCCGCTTCCGCAGCCGCGAGCGGTGCGGCGGCCGGGCGCGGCCCCATGACGGGCGGTACCGAGACCGGGGCAGGGGAGGGCGAACGATGAACACCCTCGCCGCCACCTCCACCTCAACGGGCGAAGCCGTCCAGTTCTGGGTGCTGGGCACGGTCGCGGTGCTCGGCGGCCTCGGCACGGTGCTGATGCGCCGTGCCGTCCACAGCGCCCTGTGCCTCGCGGCGACGATGATCATCCTCGCGATGTTCTACCTCGCGAACGGCGCCTACTTCCTCGGCGTCGTCCAGATCGTCGTCTACACCGGCGCGGTCATGATGCTGTTCCTGTTCGTGCTGATGCTCGTCGGCGTCAGCGCTGCCGACTCCCTCAAGGAGACGCTCAAGGGCCAGCGCTGGCTGGCACTCGGCTGCGCGCTCGGGCTCGGCATCCTGCTGATCGCGGGCATCGGCCAGGCGTCCGTCGGCAGCTTCACGGGACTGGGCGCGGCCAACGCCGAGGGCAACGTGCCCGCGCTGGCCACCCTCCTGTTCACCAAGTACGTCGTCGCCTTCGAGGTCGTCGGCGCGCTGCTCACCGTCGCAGCCGTCGGCGCCACGCTTCTCACGCACCGCGAGCGCATCGAGAAGACCAAGAGCCAGCGCGAGCAGGCCGAGGAGCGGGTGCGGGGCGGCAAGCAGCTTCCCCCGCTGCCCGCACCCGGTGTCTACGCCCGGCACAACGCCGTTGACAGGCCCGGTCTGCTCCCGGACGGGACGCCCGCCGCGATCAGCGTCAGCTCGACGCTGCGTGAGCGCGGCCAGATCCGCGAGGTCAGCACCGAGCAGATGGCGTCCCTCGCGGCGCTGGAGCAGCGCACGGCGGAGTACCACGGCCAGCCCACCACCCCGCAGGGGCCGACGGCCGAGGCCGAGGGCGACTCAGCGCCGGAGCCCGAGGAGGCCGCCAAGTGAGCCCCATCAACTACGTCTACCTGGCAGCGTTGCTGTTCACCATCGGCGCGTCCGGCGTGCTCGTCCGGCGCAACGCCATCGTGGTGTTCATGAGCATCGAGCTGATGCTCAACGCGGCCAACCTGACGCTGGTCGCCTTCTCCCGGATGCACGGCAACCTCGACGGCCAGGTCATGGCGTTCTTCGTCATGGTCGTCGCCGCGGCCGAGGTCGTGGTCGGCCTGGCGATCATCGTGATGCTCTACCGCTCCCGCCACTCGGCCTCGGTCGACGATGCCAGCCTGATGAAGTTGTGAGGGGTACGAACCAGTGGATTCCATGATCGGACTGCTCGTCGGCGCACCCCTGTTGGGCGCGGCGGTGCTGTTGTGCGGGGGGCGGCGCCTGGACCGTGCGGGCCACTGGCTCGCCTGCCTGCTCTCCGGTGCCTCTTTTGTGATCGGTGTGCTGTTCTTCCTCGACATGCTGGGCAGGAGCGGCGACGACCGCTCGCTGCACTCGCACCTGTGGTCCTGGGTGCCGGTCGAGGGTTTCCAGGCCGATGTCGCCTTCCAGCTCGACCAGTTGTCGATGACGTTCGTCCTGCTGATCACGGGTGTGGGCACGCTCATCCACATCTACTCGGTCGGCTATATGGAGCACGACCCGCGCAGGCGCCGCTTCTTCGGCTATCTCAACCTCTTCCTCGCTGCGATGCTGCTGCTGGTCCTCGCCGACAACTACTTGCTGCTGTACGTCGGCTGGGAGGGTGTCGGGCTCGCCTCGTACCTGCTGATCGGTTTCTGGCAGGACAAGCCGAGCGCCGCTGCTGCGGCGAAGAAGGCGTTCCTGGTCAACCGCGTCGGCGACGCGGGCCTGGCCATCGCGATCTTCCTGATGTTCACCACCTTCGGTTCCTTCGCCTTCGCGCCCGTGCTCTCCAGCGCGACGGACGCGAGTGAGGGCAAGCTGACGGCCGTCGGGCTGATGCTGCTGCTCGCGGCGTGCGGCAAGTCGGCGCAGGTGCCGCTCCAGTCGTGGCTGGGCGACGCGATGGAGGGCCCGACTCCGGTCTCGGCCCTCATCCACGCGGCGACGATGGTGACGGCGGGCGTCTACCTCATCACCCGTTCCGGGGCGATCTTCAACGCGGCGCCCGACGCGCAGACCGTGGTGGTGGTCGTCGGCGCGGTGACGCTGCTGTTCGGTGCGATCGTCGGTTGTGCGAAGGACGACATCAAGAAGGCCCTGGCGGGCTCGACGATGTCGCAGATCGGCTACATGATCCTCGCGGCCGGACTCGGCCCGATCGGCTACGCGTTCGCGATCATGCACCTGGTGACGCACGGCTTCTTCAAGGCGGGGCTCTTCCTCGGCGCCGGTTCCGTGATGCACGGGATGAACGACGAGGTGAACATGCGCCACTACGGGGGCCTGCGCAAGCACATGCCGGTCACGTTCGTGACGTTCGGCCTGGGCTATCTCGCCATCATCGGCTTCCCCGGGCTGTCCGGGTTCTTCTCCAAGGACCAGATCATCGAGGCGGCCTTCGCCAAGGGCGGTACCCAGGGCTGGATCCTGGGCGCCGTGACCCTGCTGGGCGCCGCGATCACGGCGTACTACATGACGCGCGTGATGGCGATGACCTTCTTCGGGGAGAAGCGCTGGAAGCCCGATGCCGAGGGGAACGAACCCCATCCGCACGAGTCGCCCAGGTCCATGACCATCCCGATGGTCGTGCTCGCGTTCGGTTCGGTATTCGCCGGTGGGCTGTTCAAGTTCAACGAGTCGTTCGTCAACTGGCTCGAACCGGTGACCCAGTTCGAGCACGGGCACTCGCCGCTCTCGGCCACGGCGGTCACCTCCGCCACGGTCGTCGCGCTCGTCATCGGCGTGGGTGCCGCCTGGCTCCAGTACGGGCGCCGCACGGTGCCCTCGGTCGCACCGCGCGGTTCGCTGCTGACCCGCGCGGCCAGGCGGGACCTGCTCCAGGACGACTTCAACCACATCGTGCTGGTCAACGGCGGCACGTACCTCACCCGCAGCCTGGTCTACGCCGACAACAAGGTGGTCGACGGCGCCGTGAACGGCACGGCCGCCACCTTCGGCGGACTGTCCGGGCGGCTGCGGCGGCTCCAGAACGGTTTCGCCCGCTCGTACGCGGTCTCGATGTTCGGCGGCGCGGCGGTGCTGATCGCCGCCACCCTGCTGATGAGGGCGGTCTGAGTTATGTCATTTCCTCTTCTGACGGTCACGGCCCTGGTGCCCGCCGTCGGCGCTGTGGCCACGGCGGCCGTCCCGGCGGCGAAGCGCACGGCGGCCAAGTGGCTGGCGCTGCTCTTCTCGCTGGCCACGCTGGTCCTCGCCGCCGTGGTCCTGGCCGGGTTCGACCCTGGCGGCGACCGCTACCAGATGACCGAGTCGCGGGCCTGGATCGCGGACTTCGGGGTGCGCTACGAGCTGGGCGTCGACGGGATCGGCGCGGTGATGATCGCGCTGACGGCACTGCTGATCCCGTTCGTCATCGGCGCCGGCTGGAACGACGCGGACGCCGACGAGGACGCCGATGGGGCGGCCGGGAGCGGTGCGCCGGGCGGTGGTGGCCCGGCCGCGGGCGGCGTGAAGAGCCGCTGGCGCCCCACCCAGGGCTTCTTCGCGCTGATCCTCGCCGTCGAGGCCATGGTGGTCATCTCGTTCGCCGCCACCGATGTCTTCCTGTTCTACATCTTCTTCGAAGCCATGCTCATCCCGATGTACTTCCTCATCGGCGGCTTCGGCGACAAGGCGCACGCGGCCGGCGAGGAGGAGGGCGCCAAGCAACGCTCGTACGCGGCCGTGAAGTTCCTGCTCTACAACCTGGCCGGCGGACTGATCATGCTGGCCGCCGTCATCGGCCTGTACGTGGCCAGCGCCGACCAGCTCGGCGAGGGCACCTTCTCGCTCCAGCAGCTCACTCAGGCCCGCGCGAGCGGTGACTTCTCGCTGGCAGACAACACCGAACGGCTGCTGTTCCTCGGCTTCTTCCTCGCGTTCGCCGTCAAGGCACCGCTGTGGCCGCTGCACACATGGCTGCCCAACGCCATGGGCGAGGCGACGGCGCCGGTCGCGGTGCTCATCACGGCGGTCGTCGACAAGGTCGGCACCTTCGCGATGCTCCGCTTCTGCCTGGGCCTCTTCCCCGGCGCCAGCCAGTGGGCGACACCCGTGGTGATCGTGCTCGCGCTGATCAGCATCATCTACGGCGCACTGCTCGCCGTCGGACAGCGCGACATCAAGCGCCTGGTGGCCTACGCGTCGATCTCGCACTTCGGCTTCATCGTGCTCGGCATCTTCGCGATGACCAGCCAGGGCCAGGGCGGCGCGACGCTCTACATGGTCTTCCATGGCATCTCAACCGCGGCGCTGATGCTGGTGGCCGGGTTCCTCATCTCGCGTCGCGGCTCGCGTCTGATCGCGGACTACGGGGGAGTGCAGAAGGTGGCGCCCGTACTGGCGGGCACCTTCCTGGTCGGGGGCCTGGCGACACTGTCGCTGCCGGGACTCGCTCCGTTCATCAGCGAATTTCTCGTCCTGGCGGGCACGTTCAGCCGCTACCCCGTAGCCGGCATCGTCGCCACGGCCGGGATCATCCTCGCCGCGCTGTACGTACTGCTGCTCTACCAGCGCACGATGACCGGGCCCGTGGAGAAGCCGGAGATCCGGCGTATGCCCGACCTCAAGGTGCGGGAACTGGCCGTCGTGACACCGCTGATCGCGCTGCTCGTCGTGCTCGGCCTCTTTCCCAAGCCGCTCACCCAGATCGTGAACCCGGCGGTGGAGCACACCATGTCGGACGTACAGAAGAAGGACCCCAAGCCGCAGCATCCAGTCGCCGACCATGGCTGGTTCGACTACAAGCCGGCGAAGCACAGTGGAGGTGACCACGAGTGAGCGCGCTCGGTTCGGCTGGGGCCGTCCCCAGCCTGTGGATGGTGGCCGAGGGCGAGAAGCTCAAGGCGCCCGACATCGAGTTCAGCCAGCTGTCCCCGACACTGATCGTTCTCGGGGTCGCGGCGCTCGGCATCGTCCTTGAGGCGTTCCTGCCGCGCAGGTCGCGGTACGGCGCGCAGGTGTTCGTCTCGCTGCTGGGCCTCGCGGCGGCCTTCGCCGCCGTCGTCGCCCTCGCGGCCACCGGTTCCGGAGGCACCAAGGCGCAGATCGCCGGCATGGGTGCCATCGCGGTCGACGGTCCCGCGCTGTTCCTGCAGGGCACGATCCTTCTGGTCGCCATCGTCTCGGTGTTCATCTTCGCCGAGCGCCGCCTGGAGCCTTCAGCGCCGGGCGCGCAGGTCGACTCCTTCGCGGCGCAGCCGGCCTCCGTGCCGGGCGGTGAGGGGGAGCGGGAGGCGACGAAGGCCGGGTGGACGACCACCGAGGTCTTCCCGCTGCTGCTCTTCGCCGTCGGCGGCATGCTGCTCTTCCCGGCGGCCAACGACCTGTTGACGCTCTTCATCGCGCTGGAGGTCTTCTCGCTGCCGCTGTACCTGCTGTGCGCGCTGGCGCGCCGCAGGCGGCTGCTGTCGCAGGAGGCGGCGGTCAAGTACTTCCTGCTGGGCGCCTTCTCCTCGGCGTTCCTGCTCTTCGGTACCGCGCTGCTCTACGGCTACGCGGGAACCGTCAACTACTCGGGCATCGCACGGGTCATCTCCAACGCCGACGCGACCACCGACCCCGTGCTCGCGCAGACCATGGGCAACGACGCGCTGCTGCTGATCGGCGGCGCGCTGGTGATCATGGGCCTGCTCTTCAAGGTCGGCGCCGTTCCCTTCCACATGTGGACCCCGGACGTCTACCAGGGCGCTCCCACCCCGGTGACCGGTTTCATGGCGGCGGCGACCAAGGTGGCCGCTTTCGGCGCGCTGCTGCGGCTGCTGTACGTGGTGCTGCCGGGGCTGCGCTGGGACTGGCGTCCGGTGATGTGGGGCGTCGCGATCCTGACGATGCTCGCGGGCGCTCTGGTGGCCATCACGCAGACGGACATCAAGCGGCTGCTGGCCTACTCCTCCATCGCGCACGCCGGCTTCCTGCTCGCGGGCGTCATCGCCACCTCCGAGGACGGCGTCTCCTCCGTCCTGTTCTACCTGGCGGCCTACTCCTTCGTGACACTGGGCGCCTTCGCCGTGGTCACCCTCGTACGGGATGCGGGAGGCGAGGCGACGCACCTGTCCAAGTGGGCGGGGCTGGGCCGCCGTTCGCCACTGCTCGCCGCCGTGTTCGCGGTCTTCCTGCTGGCGTTCGCGGGTATTCCGCTGACGTCGGGCTTCGCCGGCAAGTTCGCGGTGTTCAAGGCGGCGGCCGAGGGCGGCGCCGGGCCGCTGGTCGTGGTCGGTGTGATCGCCTCCGCCATCGCGGCGTTCTTCTACTTGCGCGTCATCGTCCTGATGTTCTTCAGCGAGCCACAGGCGGACGGCCCGAGCGTCGCGGTACCGAGCGTGATGACGACGTCAGCGATCGCCGTCGGCGTGATCGTCACGATCGTGCTCGGCGTCGCCCCGCAGTACTTCCTGGATCTGGCGGGCCAGGCCGGGGTGTTCGTCCGGTAGCCCGCCCCACGACCCGGACCGGCCGCCCGGCACCCCGGCAGGGGCGCCGGGCGGCGGTGTTCCGTGATGCCCCGGTGACCCGTCCCGTACATCGGTGACCCGTCCCCGTTCAAGAGATTCCGGAGCGCGAAAGGGCCGCCGGATCCGTAGGTGCGGGCACCGAGGTGACAGGTCGCTGCACTTCGGCGGGCATTTCCCTGCCACCGCCCGGCCATCAGGCCAACTGGCGGCCCGGAGACCGCTGTTGAGGCCCCAGTGACAAACGGTGTGCGGGAACGGTAGGAATTCGAAGTATGGGTTGTGTGATTCTCCGTCGAGAAAACGACGGATACGCGGGAAAACAAGGCGGTATCTTCACCGAGGGCGTCTCTGCCGAGTCGGTGGGCGCGAAAGGACTGTGTCTGCATGTGCTGCACATTCCGGCGCATTCGCGCGGTGAGCCCCATCTGCACGAGGGGCACGAGTCGGCGATATACGTCGTCAGCGGCTCGCACGAGATATGGCACGGCGACGACCTCACCGAACGGCACGTCCTGAACCCCGGCGACATGGTGTACGTACCGGCCGACATGCCGCACATGCCGGTCACCGGTGACGAGCCGGTGACCGTCGTCGTGGCCCGCACCGATCCGCGCGAGCAGGAGTCGGTGCACCTGCTCTCACCACGGGAGCCCTGAGGCGTCACCTCCCCGGCCCGTGCGCACCGCGCGAGGGGCCGGGGCGAGGCGGCGTACCCGCGACCGGCACCTTGCCGGGCGCCCCGCGCGGCGGCGGCCGGCGCGGTGGGGCGGGCTCAGTTCCCGGGGTACTCGCGTACCTTGCCGGGTTCCTCCGTGACGTCCTTGAGCTTGTCGCTGAGATCCGGCAGCTTGTCGAGGTCGCTCACGTCCTTCGGCAGCTTGGCGGGGGCCTGCGCGACGCGCGCGTAGGTGTCGGTTTCGCCGCCGTTCCAGGTGACCTTCAGCGCCTTGGCGCTGACCGAGCCGATCTTGCCGGTGGACCGCTCCTCGCCGACACCGGCGGGGCACTTGAGGACGAGCGCGCTCTCGCCCGCTGACTTCATCACGCGTCCGCTGCACATCTTCTTGTCGCGCAGCAGGGACGCCGCGTCCCCGACGACCGTCAGCATCAGCTTCTGGCCATCGGCCCGCGCCGTCCACACCCCCGCCAGCTCGCCCTTGCCGCCGCCGTTCCCACCGTTCCCGCTCGCGGTCTTCTCCGCTGTGGGCGAGGGCTCGGCGGTCGGCTTGTTCTTGCCGTCCGCACCGTCCCCGCCGTCCCCGCCGCCGTCGTTGCCGCTTCCGCAGCCGCTCACCAGCAGCGCGACAGCCGCCGCAGCGGCCATCGCCCCCGTCATCCGCGCTGACGTGCGCACGTTGTGCTCCTCCGTTGGTTCGCAGGGATCATGCGTTGACTTGCAAGATCACGACAAAGTGGTTCTACAGGATCACGAAAGTTGATTTACAGGATCACGACAAAGTAGCAGCGCGGGTCCACGGCGGTGGCGGAGCCGCAGTGGCCGACTCGTGAGGGTCCCGGGTTCCCGTCCCGGTCTCCGGATGTCAGCGCGGACGCCTATCGTGGCGGCATGCTTCAGGAGAGTGCCGAGGGTGCCGGCGGGGCGCCGGAGTCGGACGCGCTGCGCGTGCTGCGCCGCGTCTTCGGGTACGACGCGTTCCGCGGTCGCCAGGGCGAGGTCATCGAGCACGTGACGCGCGGCGGCGACGCCGTGGTGCTGATGCCGACCGGCGGCGGCAAGTCACTCTGCTATCAGATCCCTTCGCTGGTCAGATCCGGTACGGGCGTGGTGATCTCGCCGCTGATCGCGCTGATGCAGGACCAGGTGGACGCGCTGCGCGCGCTCGGTGTGCGGGCCGGGTTCATCAACTCCACGCTCGACTTCGAAGAGCGCAGGGTCATGGAGGCGGAGTTCCTGGCGGGAGAGCTGGACCTCCTCTACCTCGCTCCCGAGCGGCTGCGCCTGGAGGCGACCACCGCGCTGCTGGAGCGCGGCAAGATCTCGCTCTTCGCGATCGACGAGGCACACTGCGTCGCCCAGTGGGGCCACGACTTCCGCCCCGACTACCTCTCGCTCTCCCTGCTCCGCGAGCGCTGGCCCGATGTGCCCCGCGTCGCGCTGACGGCCACGGCGACCCGGGCCACGCACCGCGAGATCACCGAACGGCTCGGGCTGACCGAGGCGCGCGACTTCGTCGCCAGCTTCGACCGGCCCAACATCCAGTACCGCATCGTCCCCAAGCGCGACCCGAAGAAGCAGCTGCTGCGGTTCCTCAAGGACGAGCACGAGGGAGACGCGGGCATCGTGTACTGCCTGTCGCGCAACTCGGTCGAGCGCACCGCCGAGTTCCTGTGCCGCAACGGGGTCGAGGCCGTGCCCTACCACGCCGGCCTGGACGCGGGCACCCGCGCGGCGCATCAGTCGCGCTTCCTGCGCGAGGAGGGGCTGGTCGTCGTCGCCACCATCGCCTTCGGCATGGGCATCGACAAGCCGGACGTGCGCTTCGTCGCCCACCTCGACCTGCCCAAGTCCGTCGAGGGGTACTACCAGGAGACGGGCCGCGCAGGCCGCGACGGACTGCCCTCGACGGCCTGGCTCGCGTACGGGCTCCAGGACGTCGTCCAGCAGCGCAAGCTCATCGAGGGCGGCGAGGGCGACGCCGCCTTCCAGCGCCGTGCGCGCGCACACCTGGACGCCATGCTGTCCCTGTGCGAGACGGTGAGCTGCCGCAGGGGCCAGCTGCTCGCCTACTTCGGCCAGGCGCCCGAGGAGGGGGCGGCCGAGACCGCGTGCGGCAACTGCGACACGTGCCTGACCCCACCCGAGTCCTGGGACGGCACCGTACCTGCGCAGAAGGTGCTCTCGACCGTCGTACGGCTCAAGAACGAGCGAGGCCAGAAGTTCGGCTCAGGGCAGATCGTGGACATTCTGCTGGGCCGCAGAAGCGCCAAGGTCATCCAGTTCGACCACGACGCGCTGAAGGTGTTCGGCATCGGCAGCGAGCTGGGCGAGGCCGAATGGCGCGGCGTCGTACGGCAGTTGCTCGCCCAGGACCTCCTGGAGATCGAGGGCGAACACGGCACGCTCGTCCTCACCGAGGCCAGCGCCGATGTGCTGCGCGGCGAGCGCGAGGTACACATGCGCAAGGACCCGGCCCCCGTGGCCAAGCCGTCCGGCTCCGCCACAGGGGGCAGGTCAGGCCGCGCCAAGGCCGCGCCCGTCGACCTGCCCGAGGAGGCCCAGCCCGTCTTCGAGGCCCTGCGCGCCTGGCGCGGCGAACAGGCCAGAGAGCAGGGCGTCCCGGCATACGTCGTCTTCCACGACGCCACACTCCGCGAGATCGCCACCCAACACCCGTCAACGCTCGGTGAGTTGGGCAGCATCGGCGGAGTCGGCGAAAAGAAACTGGCAACCTACGGCGAAGGCATCCTGACCGTGCTCTCCGGAGAGCCGACCCCACCCGAACCCGAATAACGACCCCCGCCGCACACCCCCACCACCCCCCCCCCCGCCCCCGAAGGGGCGCGGGGAACGGCGCGCTCAGCCGAGACGCTCGGGGATCCCGCGAAGCACCTGCGGGGGCACCCACTCCCCGGCAGCACGGGCAAAGGAGGGGACACCCCGCAAAGCACAGCAGGGGCGGCCAGGGGCCCCGGCGCGCAAGGACTACCGGGGCGGGGCCACACGCCCAGTGACGTCGCCGAGGCCGATCCGGGTGTCCCCCGGCCCGGGGGCCCACGCGGAGAGACTCACCTCGTCACCGTCCTCAAGAAACGCCCGCTTCCCGTCCGGGAGGACCAACGGTTCGCGCCCACCCCAGGTCAGCTCCAGCAAGCAGCCACGCTGGGAGTGTTCGGGCCCGCTGACGGTCCCCGACCCGTAGAGGTCACCGGTGCGCAGGGAAGCGCCGTTGACCGTCATGTGCGCGAGCTGCTGCGCCGCCGTCCAGTACATCGCGGAGAACGGCGGCTCGGCGATCGTATGGCCGTTGAGCCGTACGGTGATCCGCAGGTCGAGGCCGCCGGGTGCGATGCCGTCCGCTGAGTCGTCCAGGTACGGCAGGAGCGGGAAGTCCCGCGAAGGCGGCGCAACCCGCGCCGCGTCCAGCGCTTCGAGGGGCGTGATCCACGGCGAGACGGAGGTCGCGAAGGACTTGCCGAGGAAGGGGCCCAGCGGAACGTACTCCCACGCCTGGAGATCACGCGCCGACCAGTCGTTGAGCAGCGTCACCCCGAACACGTGGTCGCGGAAGTCCGGCAGGCCGACGGCTGTGCCCTGTGCGCTGGGAGTGCCGACGACGAAGCCGACCTCCGCCTCGATGTCCAGCCGCTGCGAGGGCCCGAAGAGCGGCAGCGGCTCGGACGGGGGCTTGCGCTGACCCTGGGGGCGTACGACGGGGGTGCCGGAGACCACGACGGTGCCCGCACGCCCGTGGTAACCGATGGGCAGATGCTTCCAGTTGGGCGTGAGCGCGTCCCCGTCGGGACGGAAGATCCGGCCGACGTTCGTGGCGTGGTGCTCGCTGGCGTAGAAGTCGACGTAGTCGGCGACCTCGAAGGGCAGGTGCAGGGTGACCTCGTCGAGCGGAATCAGATGGCGCTCGGTGGCCTCGCGGTGCGCCTCGTCCGTGAGCCAGGAGCGCAGTGCGCCCCGTACGGCCTGCCATACGTGGCGTCCGGCCGCCATCAGCGGGTTGAGCGAGGGCTGCCGGAGGAGTTCGGCGTGCGGGGAGCCGTGTGCCGCCGCCGCGGCGCCCGCGTCGAGCACGCGCGCGCCGTAGCGGACGCCGACGCGGCGGTGGCCGGGGTCGTCCGCTGTGGTGAAGAGGCCGTACGGAAGGTTGTCCGGGCCGAAGAGGTCGTCGGGTGTACTCATGGCGATCAGGCTATGGCCCCGTATGGGCGCCGTGAAGGTCGCGAAGGTGCGGCAAAGGTATGGCCGGTGAAGCGCGCATTGTCCGGAAAGACCTTGGCGGAACCGGATGTTCAGGCTTAGCGTGCTTTGGGGGCACGGAGGGGGAGCCCGCCGTCACGGGGACCGCGATCACGGAGACCGCCGCCGGGGGAACTGCGGTCACCGAGACGCCATCCATCAGGGGGTCTGCGGTCACGGAGGGCCGTCAGGGGCCAGCAGCGAGCCGAGCCGAGCCGTGCCCGTAGGGGGGACGAGTGGCGAGCAAGGGCGCGCGCTTCAGCATCGACCGGTCCGTTCCCGGGCTGATCGTGAAGATCGGAGACTACCCGCTGCACCACGGCGGAGTCGGGGCGATCCGCAGCCTCGGCCGGCTCGGAGTGCCGATGTACGCGATCACCGAGGACCGCTGGACACCCGCTGCCCGCTCGCGCTATCTGCGCGCGCCGTTCGTGTGGCCCACCTCGGGCCGCGAGGACGCCGACCGGCTGCTGTCCGGGCTGCTGCGCGCCGGGCGCCGTGTGGGACGTCCCGCCGTACTGATCCCGACGGACGAAGAGGCCGCCGTGCTCATCGCGGAGCACCAGCGTGAGCTGCGCGAGCACTTCCTCTTCCCGCGCGTGGAGCCGGAGTTACCGAGGCGGCTGGCGAGCAAGCAGGGCCTGCACGAGCTGTGCGCCGAGCACGGCGTGGCCTCGCCCGCCAGCAGCTCACCCGAGTCGTACGAGGCGGTGGAGCGCTTCGCCGCCACGGCACGCTTCCCCGTCGTCGCCAAGAACCGCGAGGCGTTCGTACGCCGCGCACGTCCCGCCGTCACGGGCACCACGCGCATCGCGGGCCCACGTGAACTGCTCGCACTGGCACGCGGCTGGGGCGAGCGGCCCGGCGTGATCCTCCAGGAGTATCTGCCCCTGGAGGACGCGGAGGACTGGATCGTGCACGCGTACTTCGCGGGGGAGAGCGAACCCCGCACGATGTTCACGGGCGTGAAAGTGCGCTCCTGGCCTCCGCACGCGGGCATGACGGCCGCCGCTTACGTGGCGGACAACCGCGAACTGGCCGCGATCTCAGCGCAGTTCGTCAAGCAGCTCGGCTTCTCCGGGATCATCGACCTCGACTGGCGCTACGACCGCCGCGACGGGCAGTACAAGCTACTGGACTTCAATCCCCGTATGGGGGCCCAGTTCCGGCTGTTCGAGAACGACGCGGGACTCGACGTCGTACGCGCCCAGCACCTCGACCTCACGGGACGCGCGGTGCCCGAGGGCGAACAGCGGGACGGGCGGCGGTACATGGTGGAGCACATCGACCCTGCCGCGCGTCTCGCCTACACGCGTGCGGGAGGCCGCGCCTACCGCACCCCGCACACACCGGCGAAGCCGCGCGGCACCGAACTGGCCTGGTGTGCGGCCGACGACCCGCTCCCGGCAGCCGTGATGGCCGCGCGGCTCGTACGTCCGGGGATCAAGCACCTGTGGCAGCTGTGGCGACGCTCACGCGCCTGCCGTCCATGAGGTCACTCAGCGGACGGCGTTCCATGAGGTCACTCCATGGATGCCACCCATGAGGCCACCGCACGGGGGACGGTCCGGCCCGGTGGGCAGGCCCCGCAGACCGCTCGTGCAACGCCCGATCAACTCGTACAACGCCCGATCAACTCGTGCAACGCTCGATCAAGGGGAGGGAATTGGTGAGGACGACCGGACACGCCCCAGTAGTGGTGATCGGCGCGGGCCCCTACGGCCTGTCGACCGCCGCGCACCTGCACGCACGCGGAGTGCACACCCGGGTCTTCGGGGAGCCGATGGTCAGCTGGCGCGACCACATGCCCGAGGGAATGCTCCTGAAATCGACACCAGTAGCGTCCAACATCGACGCGCCCCAGCCGGGACACACACTGGTGGACTACTGCGAGTCCGCGGGGGAGCGGCGGTACGAGTCCGACTGGGACCTCGTACCCGTGGAGACGTTCGCGCGCTACGGGGAGTGGTTCCAGCGGCGACTGGTGCCCGGACTGGAGCGCGTACGGGTCGCCTCGGTCGAGCCCCGCGGGGGAGGTTTCGAGGTGAAGCTCGACTCCGGGGAGCTGTGCGCCGCGCGTGCCGTCGTCGTCGCCTCCGGGCTGACCGGCTTCGCCCATGTGCCCCGCGCGCTGGCCGCCGCGGCGCCGGACGGACTGTCCCCCACAGGGCCCGTCTCCCACAGTTCGCAGCACACCGACATGAAGCAGTTCGCCGACCGTGACCTCGTGGTCGTCGGCGCCGGCCAGTCGGCGCTGGAGACCGCTGTCCTCGCCGCCGAGGCGGGTGCAGCTTCCGTACGCGTCGTCGCGCGCGGACGCATGGCCGTCGGCTTCGGTGACCCTCCCGACCACCAGCCCCGGCTGCGCCCCGAATCGCCCTTCGGGCGCGCGTGGTCGCTGTACGGGCTCACCTACTACGCGGGCACCTTCCGCCACCTGCCCGCCCCCGTACGCCACGGACTCGTGCGCCGTGTCCTCGGCCCGCTGGGCGCCTGGTGGCTGCGCGAGCGCTTCACGGGACGTGTCGGGGTCACCCAGGGGCGCCGCATCGTGCGGACGCGGGCCGCGCGGTACGGCGGCGCGCTACTGGAACTCGCCGGCGGGGTGCCGATCGAGGCCGACCACATCATCGCCGCGACCGGCTACCGACCCGACATCTCATCGCTGGGCTTCCTCGGGCCCGGTATCCGCGCGGCCCTCGCCCGCTCGGGCCCCGCACCCCTCCTGGGCCCCGGCTTCCGGTCCTCGGTGCCCCACCTCTACTTCACCGGGCTCCCGGCGGCGGCCTCCTACGGGCCGGTGATGCGCTTCGTCGTAGGCACCGGGTACGCCTCCCGGCGCCTGGCCGAGGCGATCACCCTGTAGCGCGTTCCCCTTCCCGGCGCCCTTCTCCGAGCCCTCTTGCCTTCTCAGAGCACTGTTGTGTCCTCATGGGACCTCTCGCCCTCTTAGGGCCTCTTGTCCGGGCCCTCTCTCCAGGGGCGGATCCCCTTGCGCACGAGTGTGGGGGAAGGCCATCACGCGGCCTTCCCCCACACTCGTTCAGCCACCGGTGGAGTGCTCGTGCAACCGGCGGTGCGCGCTCGACCCGCGGTGTCCGCTCAGCCCGCGGTGCGCGGAATCCGCCGTTCCCAGCTACGGCGGAACACTTCGGTGCCGCCCTCCGTGCACACCACCTCGTTCGAGGTGAGGAAGTCGGTCCCGTCCGTGGTGATCTGGGAGCGGGTGTTCACCCGCGCGTCCCAGCCCAGGTCGGGCCGGTGCAGCCGGACCGACCACGCCGAATGCGTCCGCGCGCTGAGCGGGTCGGCCTCCTGGATGACGTACGTCTCCAGCGCGTCCTCGGTGAACTCCAGCCCGTCCGGGTACACACGGGTGCCCCCGTAACGCGGATCGACCTCCAGCCGCCATTCCCCGGCGGCGACATCCCGTACGACGACCCGCTCGGGCCGCTGCTCGCCGCCGGCGGGGTAGTGGACGCCGAGCGGTTCGGCCTGCTCGGGCTCCTCGAAGCGGATGGGCGCACGCTCGGCGACGGGAGCGCGTACGGGCAGCTCCAGCGTGCTCGCCGCGGGGTCGAGGGCCCAGCCGGCCTCGCTGCCCGCGTGGGGCCACACCCACGGCCAGTACGCGGAGGACAGCGCGAGCCGCACCCGGTGGCCCGGCGGGAAGGCGTGCCCGATCCCGTTGAGTTCGAAGGTGACGTCCTCCGTAGCGCCCGGCTCCCACTCCACCGCACGGTCGCGACCGTGCCGCGCGAGCAGGTTGAGGACGCCGCGCGTGACGAGCGTGGAGGAGCCGTCGGGCGCCACGTCGCACACGCGGGCGATGACCTGTCCGCGCGGTACGTCGGAAGTGATCCGCAGGCGTACCCGCGGACGGCCGACGATCTCGACGCGCTCATCGAGCCGCGCCGAGTCGAAGCAGACGGAACGCCCGTCCTCCTCGCGCTGGTCGGGCGGCAGGTCGGAGTCGTTACCGAACGGGAAGTAGCGGCCCGCGTCGACCCCGGTCTGCTGAGGCGAGCGCACGAGGAAGGGCCCGCTGCCCGGCAGCTCGTAGGGGGTCATGGTGACGTTCGGCGAGGGCCAGGAGTCGTCGCCGACCCAGCGTCCCGCCAGCTCGGGGTAGACGGTGGCCGGAGGGTGCGACTCGCTGATCCAGGAGCGCAGGAGCGGCTCCTCCATGACCCCCGTCTCCTCACCCTTGAGCCACTTGTCCCACCAGCGCAGCGTCTCCTGGAGAAAGCCGATGGCGGGTCCGGGCGGCAGACCCCGGTCCGGGTACTGGTGCGACCAGGGGCCGATGAGCCCGCGTACGGGCGAGTCCAAGTGCTCGACCAGGCGCAGGACGGTGTCGCGGTACGGGTCGTGCCAGCCGCCGACGGCGAGGACGGCCGCCTTGATGGAGGAGTAGTCCTCGCAGACGCTGCCGTGCCTCCAGTAGTCGTCACGGGACTGGTGGGCGAGCCAGGTGTGGATGAACGGGTCGACGGCCTCCAGCCTGCGCTGCCACATGTCGCGCCAGGCGTCGCCCACCTGCGCGGGGTCGGGCGGGCGGGAGACGAAGGCGAGCATGGTGGAAGCCCAGGCGTGCATGTCGACGGCGAGTACGGAGCCGCCCGTGTAGTGCACGTCGTTGTCGTAGCGGTCGTCGGCGGAGCAGACGGTGACGACCGCCTTGAGCGCCTCGGGCGCGCGTGCGGCGAGCTGGAGGCTGTTGAAGCCGCCCCAGGAGATGCCGAACATGCCGACCTTGCCCGTCGACCAGGGCTGTGCGGCGAGCCATTCGATGACGGCGATGCCGTCGGACAGCTCCGTCTCGTCGTACTCGTCGCCCGGCAGCCCCTCGGAGTTGCCGTGGCCGCGTACGTCGACGCGTACGGAGGCGTAGCCGTGGCCCGCGTACCAGGGATGGCGCTGCGCGTCGCGCGGGGCCGTCCAGTCGCTCAGGCGGTACGGCAGGTACTCCAGGAGCACCGGCACGGGTTCGTCCGTGACGGGGCGCCAGACGCGCGCGTACAGGCGCTCTCCCCCTGGCAGGGGGATCCAGACGTCCTCGCGGACGATCCGGTGGGGGAAGTCTTCAATGGTGCGGATGTGCATAAGGGGAATCCTCGGACACCTGGGGGATCGGGTCAGCGGACGGGGTGCATGGTGCGGCGCAGCCAGGGCGCCGCCGCGAAGACGCACAGCGCGACGACGACGGCGACGGCACCGTTGAGGGTGAAGTAGAGCGCGTCATTGATCTGCCCGTAGAACTTCACGGTCTGCGCCTGGATGCCGGTGGCGAGCGCGAGCGAGAGGAACCACAGGGCGAGGCCCTGGCTGCTGAAGGCGGCCGGCGCCAACTTGGTCGTCGCGGACATGCCGGTCGACTCCAGCAGCACGTCGCCGACGCCGATGAACAGCACGGCGAGCACGACCCAGACGAGGCTGAGCTGCCACGCCTCGCCCGATGTGCCCAGCAGCGCGGGCACCAGCACGAAGAAGCCGAGCCCTCCGAGGAGCACGCCGAGTGCGAGCTTGTTCGAGGCGTGAGGCTGGCGCGTGCCCATCCGCTGCCAGGTGCCGGCGATGAAGGGCGCCGACAGCACGGAGACGGCACCGAGCGCGGAGCTGATCCAGCTGGACGGCACGTGGTAGCCGAAGACGCTGGTGTTCACGTGCTCGTTGGTGAGCAGGACGAGCACCGTGTACGACTGGAAGAGCACGAAGTTGAACGCCACGGACGCCAGCCACAGCACCAGGAACGGCCGCAGCCTGCCGCGTTCCTCGCGGTTCACGCGCGGGCTGCGCCAGATCACCGTGAAGTACGCGAGGGGCGCCGCCATCGCGACGTAGGTGAGCGCGTCCACGAACCCCGCGAGCGACAGCGCGCCGAGCCAGGCGAGCAGCACACACAGCGCGGCGGCCACCACGATGCCGCCCGCGATCAGCCACACCGCGCGGCGCATCGCGGCCGGCGGCAGCGCGTACTCTGCCGCCGCCTTGCGCCCCGCGAGGTTGCGGCGGCCCGCGACGTACTGGATGAGGCCGAAGGTCATGCCGACGGCGGCGGCCGAGAAGCCCCAGTGCCAGTTGATGTCCTCGCCGAGCAGCCCGGTGATGATCGGGCCGAAGAAGGCGCCGATGTTGATGCTCATGTAGTAGAGCGAGAAACCGGCGTCGCGGCGCTCGTCGGTGGCGGTGTACAGCTTGCCGACCATGGCCGCGACGTTCGGCTTGAGCATGCCTGTGCCCGCGCTGATCAGCCCGAGGCCGATCCACGTGGAGGCGGGATGGGGGACGGCCATGGCGTAGTGACCACAGGCGATCAACACGCCCCCGTAGAGCACCGAGCGGTACGAGCCGAGCATCCGGTCGGCGATCCAGCCGCCCGCCACCGACAGCAGGTAGACGAGGGTGCTGTATCCGGCGGCGACGGAGGCGGCGGCGCCCGGCTCCATTCCGAGCCCGTTGTCCGCCTCGGAGGCGGAGAAGAAGAGCACGAGGATGGCCTGCATCCCGAGGAACGAGAAACGCTCCCAGACCTCAAGCCCTGAGAGCGTCAACAGCCCGCGTGGCTGCCCCAGGAACTCCCTTTCCGCTCTCTCCTCGCCACTGTCCGGGACGGACTTCTGGCTTGATTTGGGGGTCACGGGTGGTGCTCCTGACACGTTCGGCGATTCGAGTGCCTCTGCTGTCCCGGATACTCGTCGGCAAACCGCAATCAAAGGTGACTTGCAACATATCCCGTATGTCCGCGCATGGCGTGCCAAGACCGGTCTGACGGGCGGGCGCCGACCGTGATCGTTATGTGACCGGTTACGCTGCCAGGTGTTGGTGACACTCAACCAATGGGTGACACTCGGCCAATGAGAGAACGTGCCGTCCCGGAAAACGCTGCGCGATCCGCTGCCCGCTGATCGTTCCATGTACGCAGACAGGAGTACCCCTCGTGACCGTCGTCGGGCCCTTCGGGCTGAGCGTGCGGGACCAGGCTCTTGAAGCTGATGTCCAAGCAGGGTTGGCGGCCGTTGAGGAGGGCCTCATCGAGGCCACGAAGAGCGACGTGCCGTTCATCACGGAGGCGGCCCAGCATCTGGTGAAGGCCGGCGGAAAACGTTTCCGGCCACTGCTGGTGACGCTGGGGGCACAGTTCGGCGACCCGTATGCGCCAGGTGTCGTCCCCTCGGCCGTGGTTGTCGAGCTGACCCACCTCGCGACGCTCTACCACGACGACGTCATGGACGAGGCCGACGTACGCAGGGGTGTCCCCAGCGCCAACGCCAACTGGGACAACTCCGTCGCCGTTCTCACCGGCGACTTCCTCTTCGCGCGCGCCTCGCACATACTGGCCGACCTCGGCCCCGAGGCCGTCCGTATCCAGGCCGAAGCGTTCGAACGGCTCGTCACAGGCCAGATCATGGAGACCGCGGGGCCCGCCGACGGGCACGACCCCATCGACCACTACCTCGATGTGATCGCGGGCAAGACGGGCTCGCTGATCGCCGTCGCCGGCCGGTTCGGCGCGATGATGTCGGGGGCCGACGAGCGCACGGTCTCCGTGCTCACCCAGTACTGCGAGCGGATCGGCGTCGCCTTCCAGCTCGCCGACGACGTCCTCGACATCGCCAGCGACGAGCGGGAGTCGGGCAAGACCCCCGGTACCGATCTGCGCGAGGGCATTCCGACGCTGCCGGTGCTGTACGTACGCGCGCGCGCGAGTTCCCCGGACGCGACGGCCGAGGACCACGAGCTGTGCGCGCTGCTCGGCGGGGACCTCACGGACGACGGACGGCATGCGGAGGCGCTGGCAGCGCTGCGCGCGCACCCCGCGCTGGAGCAGGCCCGCCGCTCCACCGTCCGCTACGCGGACGAGGCCCGCGAGATGCTCGCACCGCTTCCCGACAACGCCGCGAAGTCCGCACTGACCTCGCTGTGCACGGCCGTGGTCCACCGCGCCGGGTGAACTCACCGGCACCGGACGCCGTTGGGGCGCGAGCCCCGAACGGGCGTGCCTCCGCGGCGGGGCGCCTGACCTGGCGCCGGGCGCCTCACCGAAAGGTGGAGAGGACGTCATCCCGGGGGAGTACGGGGAGTTGCCTCTCTCGGCTGACGCGCGGCGGCTGCGGATTTGATGCCATGGAGGCAGCACACCCCGCACCGATTCGGGTGAGAATGGCGGCCAGGGGTGGACGAGTGCGACCTAGGAACCGCCGCCGACCACGGAGGTAGGACAGACAGATGGCACAGATCCAACCGAGGAAGACCAGGAGCAAGGCAGTGCGGTACGGCGTACCGGCTGCCGTGGCGGGGGTGGCTGCCCTCACCGTCGGCCTGGTCCCCGCGCTCGCCAGCACCGGTAATCCCGACCTGCCCAAGATCTCGGCCGAGAAGCTGGTGGCCAAGATGGCCGCCTCGGACGTTCAGCACATGTCCGGCACCGTGAAGATCAATACCGACCTCGGGCTCCCGTCCATACCCGGCTCGGGCTCCGGAGGCGGCGGCTTCGGCGGCGGCCCCGGCGCCGGATCCGGCGCGGAGGACGGCTCGGGCGGCAAGAAGGACAGCGGCTCCGCCGCCTCTCCCGACAGCAAACTGATGGAGCTGGCCTCCGGCGAGCACACCCTGCGCTTCGCCGCCGACGGGCCCGACAAGCAGCGCCTCTCGGTCATGGAGGACGCCGCCGAGTACAGCCTCATCCACAACGACCGGGACGTGTGGGGCTTCGACAGCGGCACCAACTCCGCCTGGCACGCCAAGGCGCCCCGGGACGCCAAGGGCAAGGCGCCCGGTACCGACCACGAGAAGATGCCCGATTCCGTCACCCCGCAGAAGGCCGCCGAGCAGGCACTCAAGGCGGTGGGGAAGTCCACCTCCGTCAGCGTCGAGGGCACCGCGAAGATAGCGGGCCGGGACGCCTACCAGCTCGTGATCAAGCCCAAGGGCGCACCCGACACGACCGTCGAGTCGATACGCATAGCCGTCGACGCCGACAACGGCGTGCCCCTGAAGTTCACGCTCACGCCGAAGGAGGGCGACAAGCCCGCCATCGACATCGCCTACGCCAAGGTCGATTTCGGCAAGCCGTCCGCCGGCACCTTCGACTTCAAGCCGCCGAAGGGCACCAAGGTCACCGAGGCCAAGCCGCACGCCAAGCCGGGAGGCAAGGCATTCGACGGCAAGAAGCACGACGGCAAGAAGTTCGACGGTGAGAAGCCCGGACTCTCCGGTCTGGCGGGCCTCGACATCGTCAACAAGGGCGCCAGCGACTGGAACAAGGTCGCCTCGTTCGACACCGGCATGCCGGGCGGCATCGGCGGCAAGAACGGCCCGGCGGGCAAGGAAGGCGAGGCGGGCAAGGGCGGCGACCGCGCCGAGAAGCTGCTCGACGGCCTCACCGACGAGGTCAAGGGCGACTTCGGCACCGGCCGTGTCGTCAGCACCCGCCTCGTCAACGCACTGATGACCGACGACGGCAAGGTCTACGTCGGAGCCGTCACCAAGGACGGCCTCGTCAAGGCGGCCAACGCGGACTCGAAGTAGGACGCGTACGGGCGTCGCCCGACGGTCACCCCGTATACGGCATCGCCCATGGACGCCGTGTACGGGACTTGAGGACGGCGCAGCCTCCCGCCACCAGGGGGGAAGCGCGCCGGAACGCCACCGAACGGAGAGGTTGAGGGGGGCACATGGCAGGGCAGACCGCCGCGAGCACCACAGACAGCGCCGTGATCTCGACCCGGGGACTCACCAAGCGCTACCGCGGCGGCCAGCTCGCCGTCGACGCCCTCGACCTCTCCGTGCCACGCGGCAGCGTCTTCGGCTTCCTCGGGCCCAACGGGTCGGGCAAGACCACCACCATCCGGATGCTCCTCGGCCTCATCGAGCCGACCGAAGGCGGCGCCGTCCTGCTCGGCGAGCCCATGCCCCGCGCGGCACGCCATGTGCTGCCCCGCGTCGGCGCGCTCATCGAGGGCCCCGCGCTCTACGGATTCCTCTCGGGCCGCGACAACCTGCTGCGGTACGACGCCGCCGACCCCACAGCCGACCCGGCAACCCGCACCGCACGTGTCGGACACGCGCTGGAGCGGGTGGGCCTGGCGGCTGCGGGCAGCAAGAAGGCACGCGCGTACTCCCTGGGCATGAAACAGCGCCTCGGCCTCGCCGCCGCGCTGCTCCAGCCCCGCGAACTGCTGGTCCTGGACGAGCCGACCAACGGTCTCGACCCCCAGGGCATGCGCGAGATCCGGTCCCTGGTGCGCGAGCTGGCGGGAGACGGGATCACCGTCTTCCTCTCCTCGCACCTGCTCGACGAGATCGAGCAGGTCTGCACGCACACCGCGGTCATGAACAGAGGCCGGCTCATCACCCAGGGCACCGTCGCCGAGATGTCGGCGGCGGGAGCACGCGGCAAGCTGGCCGTCACCACCCCCGACACGGCCGAAGCGGCCCGCGTACTGAAGGAGCGGGGCGTCACCGACCTGGTCACCGAGGGGGACGAGATCACGGGCGACCCCCCGGCTGCCGACCTCGCCGAGCTGAACGCCGCACTGGTGGAGGCCGGGGTGAGGGTCCGCGCCTTCGGGGTGAAACGCGCCTCGCTGGAAGACGTGTTCGTCCAGCTCACCGGGGAGGGCTTTGATGTCGCGGGCTGAACTGACCGAGGAGCGGGCTTCCGGGCGCCCCGGCGCCGAGCGGCCGGACGGCGCCGCTGCCGCCGGAGCACCGGCGCGCTCCCGTGCCGTGTGGTCGCTGGGGCTCTTCCGCAGTGAGCTGACCATCACCTTCCGCCGCTGGCGCACCCTGGCGCTGCTGGCGGTGCTCGCCGCGGTGCCGATCCTCGTGGGGGTCGCCGTCAGGATCGAGACCAGCGACGGGGGTTCGATCGGCTCGGGCGGCGGGGAGGGGCCCGCGTTCATCTCGCAGATCACCAACAACGGCCTGTTCCTCGTCTTCACCTCGCTCGCCGCCACCCTGCCCTTCTTCCTCCCGATGAGCATCGGCGTCATAGCGGGTGACTCCGTCGCGGGCGAGGCCAGCGCGGGCACCCTCCGCTATCTCCTGGTGGCTCCCTCGGGCCGGACCCGTCTGCTGCTGGCGAAGTTCACGACGGTGCTGGTCTTCTGCCTTGCCGCGACCCTCACCGTCGCCGTCTCGGCCCTGATCACCGGCGCTCTGCTCTTCCCCACGGGGGAGGTCACCCTGCTCTCGGGCACGGCCATACCCTTCAGCGAGGGGCTGCTGCGCTGCCTCGCCGTCGCGGTGCTGGTGGCGGTCAGCCTGCTGGGCCTCGCGGCACTGGGCCTGTTCATCTCCACGCTCACCAACAGCGGCATAGCCGCCATGGCCGCGACGGTGGGCCTGCTGATCACCGTGCAGATCGTCAATACGATCCCGCAGCTGCACGCGGTCCACCCGTTCCTCTTCCCGCACTACTGGCTCAGCTTCGCGGACGTTCTGCGCGACCCGGTCTACTGGGACGACATCCTCAAGAACCTCGGCGTCCAGGCTCTTTACACCGCCGTCTTCGGCTCGGCGGCCTGGGCACGGTTCACCGGCCGCGACATAACGGCGTAGCCCGCCGAGCGCACACCCGCTCGGTCCCGCCACGGCGCCACGGGGCGGACGGCGACATGCAGCGCTCACACTCACATGCAGCGCTCGCAGCGCAACCGCAGGCGGGGCGCGGGGAGATGGCGAGTCGGCTAGCGGGGCGAGTCGGCTAGCGGGGCGAGACGGCTAGCGGGGCGAGACGGCTAGCGGGGCGAGACGGGGGCCGGACCGTCCGGAGTGTCCCGTTCCACCGTCGCGTCCTGGCCCTCTGCCGCGTCCCGTTCCTCCTGGGCGCGAGCCTGCGCGGCGGCAGCGGTCGCCTCGCGCAGTTCGACGTGGCCCCTGTGGGCCTTGCGCAGGGCGTCCCAGGTGAGGAGGCAGAGGGCGGCCCATACGAGAGCGAAGCCTGCCCAGCGCTCGGGCGGCATCTCCTCGTGGAAGACGGTGACGCCGAGGACGAACATGAAGGCAGGGGCCATGTACTGGAGCAGGCCGATGGTGGAGAGGGGCAGACGTACGGCGGCGCCGCCGAAGAAGATCAGCGGCAGCGCGGTGGCCAGACCGGAGAAGACCAGAAGCAGTGTGTGGGCCACGCCGTCAGCGGTGAACGTGGAGTCGCCCCGCACGCCGAGGAAGATGAGGAAGCCGAGCGCGGGCAGGAACTGTACGGCCGTCTCGGCGCTGAACCCTTCCACACCGTCCAGCTTGATGCGCTTCTTGATCAGCCCGTAGGTGGCGAAGCTGAGCGCCAGGCAGAGGGAGAGCCACGGCAGCTTGCCGTACGCGAAGGTCATCACGACCACGGAGAGCGCTCCGACGCCGACGGCCACCCACTGTGCGGGGCGCAGCCGTTCGCGCAGGATGAGCACGCCGAACGCGATGGAGACGAGCGGGTTGATGAAGTAGCCGAGGGAGGATTCCAGCACCCGGTCGGCGGCCACCGACCAGATGAACAGGCCCCAGTTGACGGTGATCACGACGGCCGCCAGCAGCACCAGGCCGAGCTTCTTGGGCTGGCGGACGAGCGCGGGTATCCAGGACCAGCGGCGCAGCAGCACGAGGATGACAAGTGCGGTGGGCAGTGACCACACCATCCGCTGGGACAGCACCTCGGCGGCGCCGGTGTCCTTGAGCGCGTGCCAGTAGAGCGGGAGCAGCCCCCACATGCCGTAGGCGGCGAAGCCGTACATCAGGCCCGTGCGTTCCGTGGTTCGCGTCCTCATGGACCCTCCCGATCGTGACTCCGGCAGACAGAAGGTAACGGCCGACGGGCCCGGCTGTCATTTCCGTTCCGGATTTTGGTCCTGTCGCCCGCTGCCCCCGCCCCGCTGGCCGCTGCCCGCCCGCCGCCCGTCGTCCGCCGTGCGGTGAGGGCACGGCAGAGGCCCGGCACCCACAAGTGGTGCCGGGCCTCTGCCTGTTGTCAGGCCGTACGTCCGTACGTGTCTGTACGTCAGCCGACGACGGTCCAGGTGTCGCTGCCGTGCAGAAGCGCGGAGAGGTCGCCCTTGCCGCCCTGCTCGACGGCGCGTTCGAGCTGCTCCGCCATCTCCTTCTCGTACACGGGACGGCGCACGTCGCGCAGCACGCCGATGGGCGTGTGGAACAGCGTGTCCGCGTCCGCGAGGCGTGAGAGCGCGAACGCGGTGCCGGGCGAGTCGGCCGAGGCGTCGTGCACCAGCACGGAGGCGGTGCCCTCCTCCCGTACGTCCACGATGCGCAGCTCACCGCTGGCGGGGTCGCGTACGACGCCCTGGGAGCCGAGGCCGTCCTCGGCGGGCGCACCGAAGCGGATGGGCTCGCCGTGCTCCAGCCGGATCACGGCCTCCTGCGCCTTGTCCTCCGCCTGCGGAGAAGAGGCGGACTTCAGCACTTCGAAGGCGCCGTCGTTGAAGATGTTGCAGTTCTGGTAGATCTCCACGAGCGCCGTGCCAGGGTGGTCGGCCGCCGCGCGCAGCACGCTGGTGAGGTGCTTGCGGTCCGAGTCGACCGTACGGGCGACGAAGCTGGCCTCGGCGCCGAGTGCGAGCGAGACGGGGTTGAACGGCGCGTCCAGCGATCCCATCGGGGTCGACTTCGTGATCTTTCCGGCCTCCGACGTGGGGCTGTACTGCCCCTTGGTGAGGCCGTAGATCCGGTTGTTGAACAGCAGGATCTTCAGGTTCACATTGCGCCGCAGCGCGTGGATCAGGTGGTTGCCGCCGATGGACAGCGCGTCGCCGTCACCGGTGACCACCCACACGCTCAGGTCCTGCCGCGCCGAGGCCAGTCCCGTGGCGATGGCCGGGGCGCGGCCGTGGATGGAGTGCATCCCGTAGGTGTTCATGTAGTACGGGAAGCGCGAGGAGCACCCGATACCGGAGACGAAGACGATGTTCTCCTTCGCCAGACCGAGTTCGGGCATGAAGCCCTGGACGGCGGCGAGCACGGCGTAGTCGCCGCAGCCGGGGCACCAGCGGACTTCCTGGTCGGACTTGAAGTCCTTCATCGTCTGCTTGCCCACGGCCCTGGGCACCAGCGAGAGTGCCTCGGGCCCCTTGGCGGCGGCATCCCCGTTGGGAGGAGCCTCCTGAGCGAGACCAGGAGAAGTCTCAGCCATTTGCGATGGCCTCCTTGAGTGCGGTCGCGAGCTGCTCTGCCTTGAAGGGCATGCCGTTGACCTGCGTATAAGGCTGTGCGTCGACGAGGTACTTGGCGCGGATCAGAGTGGACAGCTGACCGAGGTTCATCTCGGGTACGACCACCTTGTCGTAACGCCGCAGCACCTCACCGAGATTCCGGGGGAACGGGTTGAGGTTGCGCAGATGGGCCTGCGCGATCTCGCCGCCGCTGTTGCGGATTCTGCGTACCGCGGCCGTGATGGGCCCGTAGGTCGAACCCCAGCCGAGCACCAGCAGTCTGGCCTCGCCCGTCAGGTCGTCGACCTCCAGCTCGGGCACGTCGACGCCGTCGACCTTGGCCTGACGGGTGCGGACCATGAACTCATGGTTGGCGGGGTCGTAGGAGATGTTGCCCGTGCCGTCCTGCTTCTCGATGCCGCCGATGCGGTGTTCGAGGCCGGGGGTGCCGGGTACGGCCCAGGGGCGGGCGAGCGTGTGCGGGTCGCGCTTGTACGGCCAGAAGACCTCGGTACCGTCGTCCAGCTCGTGGTTCGGGCCGGTCGCGAACTGTGTGCGCAGGTCAGGGAGTTCGTTCACGTCCGGGACGCGCCAGGGCTCGGAGCCGTTGGCGAGATAGCCGTCCGAGAGCAGGAAGACCGGGGTGCGGTACGTCAGTGCGATACGGGCGGCGTCGAGTGCGGCCGTGAAGCAGTCGGCCGGCGTGGACGGGGCCACGATCGGCACCGGTGCCTCGCCGTTGCGGCCGAACATCGCCTGGAGCAGGTCGGCCTGCTCGGTCTTGGTCGGCAGGCCGGTCGAGGGGCCGCCGCGCTGGATGTCGATGATGAGCAGCGGCAGTTCGAGCGAGACGGCGAGCCCGATCGTCTCGGACTTGAGCGCGACGCCCGGCCCCGAGGTGGTGGTCACCGCGAGCGAACCGCCGAAAGCCGCACCGAGCGCGGCACCGATGCCCGCGATCTCGTCCTCGGCCTGGAAGGTGCGTACGCCGAAGTTCTTGTGTTTGCTCAGCTCGTGCAGCACGTCGGAGGCCGGGGTGATGGGGTACGAGCCGAGGAAGAGCGGCAGGTCCGCCTGCTGAGACGCGGCGACCAGGCCGTAGGACAGTGCGAGGTTGCCCGAGATGTTCCTGTAGGTACCGGGCGGGAACGCGGCCGATGCCGGGGCCACTTCGTAGGAGACGGCGAAGTCCTCTGTGGTCTCGCCGAAGTTCCAGCCCGCGCGGAACGCCGAGACGTTCGCTTCCGCGACCGCCGGCTTCTTCGCGAACTTCCGCCGAAGGAACGCTTCTGTCTGCTCCGTGGGCCGGTGGTACATCCACGACAGCAGGCCGAGCGCGAACATGTTCTTGGAGCGCCCCGCCTCCTTGCGGCCCAGGTCGTACTCCTTGAGTGCCTCGACGGTGAGCGTCGTCAGCGGCACCTGGTGCACGCTGTACCCGTCGAGCGAGCCGTCCTCCAGCGGGTTGGAGTCGTAGCCGACCTTCGCCATGGCCCGCTTGGTGAACTCGTCGGTGTTGACGATGATCTCGGCGCCCCGCGGCACGTCGGCGATGTTCGCCTTCAGCGCCGCCGGGTTCATGGCGACGAGCACGTTGGGTGCGTCGCCCGGGGTCAGGATGTCGTGGTCGGCGAAGTGCAGCTGGAAGCTGGAGACGCCGGGCAGGGTACCCGCGGGCGCGCGGATCTCCGCCGGGAAGTTCGGCAGCGTCGACAGGTCGTTCCCGAACGAAGCCGTTTCAGATGTGAAGCGGTCACCGGTGAGCTGCATGCCGTCACCGGAGTCTCCCGCAAACCGGATGATGACCCGGTCCAGGCGCCGGATCTCCTTGCTGCCGGTGTCGCGTCCGCTGTCCTGCCCTTTCTCAGGGCCGGACTGCTGCCCGACTGGGCTACTGACCTGACTGGTCACTGTGGATCGGACCTCCCTCAAGGCGGCGGCTCGCTCGCCATCGTACGTCGCTAAGGGTTGCCTTCCCGAAGGTGATCCCATGCTGGACAGCTTTCTGAGACACGTGTTCACCCTGGGCTCCCACGGTCTGCCCACCCCCTTGGGCGCTCCTCAAGTGCCCTGTTTTCCCTGGTCCCCGCCCGTAGCCGCCGTTCCTCGCCGCCCGGTGCCGCCATCGCGCGCCGACCGGCCCCGCTCCTGTGCCGCTACGAATCCAGGTACGTCAGCACCGCCAGCACCCGGCGGTGATCCGCGTCACTCTGTGAGAGGCCCAGCTTCAGGAAGATGTTGCTCACATGCTTCTCCACCGCGCCGTGGCTGACCACCAGCTCCCGTGCGATCGCGGAGTTCGTGCGGCCCTCTGCCATCAGGCCCAGTACCTCACGCTCCCTCGGGGTCAGCCCGGCCAGCACATCCTGCTTACGGCTCCGCCCGAGCAGCTGCGCGACCACCTCGGGGTCGAGCGCCGTACCGCCCTCGGCGACGCGTGCCACCGCGTCCACGAACTCCCGCACCTCGGCCACCCGGTCCTTGAGCAGATAGCCGACCCCCCTGCTGGAACCGGCCAGCAACTCCGTCGCGTACTGCTCCTCCACATACTGCGACAGAACCAGCACACCGAGCCCCGCGTGTGCCTCCCGCAGTCGCACGGCCGCGCGCACTCCTTCGTCGGTGTGCGTCGGCGGCATCCGTACGTCCGCCACCACCACATCCGGGAGCTGCCCCTCGGCCGCCAGCTCGGCGACCGTCTTGACCAGCGCTTCCCCGTCACCGACGCCCGCGACGACCTCGTACCCCCGGTCCGTCAACAGCCGCGTGAGTCCTTCCCGCAGCAGCACCGAGTCCTCCGCGATCACAACGCGTACCCTGCGCTCCACAACGCTCCCCCCACCCAGCCCGGCCACGACCCTCCCAGCATCCCAGATCGCGGGACGCTTTCCCCCTGAAGCCCATCGGGCGACGGACGGTACGCGCGCCAGTGCGAACGCGCGCACGGGGACGGTTGAGGGGGAGAGGGAGGGGCGGGGCGGCGGTGAGGCAGTGAGGCGCTGAAGGGGCAAGGCGCTGAGGGGAGCTGAGCGGACAGGCACCGGGCCGTTCCAGGGCCTTATCGCCAGGGGAGTTCGGCGGTGATGGTGGTGGGTCCGTTGGTGGGGGAGTCGAGGAGGAGTAGTCCGTCGACGGCGTTGAGTCGGTCGGCGAGTCCTGCGAGTCCTGTGCCGGTTTCGGCGGTGGCGCCGCCTTGTCCGTTGTCCCATACCTGGATCAGGAGGCGGTTGGCTGAGCGCCATACCTCTACGGAGGCGTGGTGTGCTGCGCTGTGTTTGCTGACGTTCTGGAGGAGTTCGGAGACGGTGAAGTAGGCGATGCCTTCGATGGCGGCGGCGGGGCGTTCTTCAAGGTCGGTGTGTACGCGGACGGGGACGGTGCAGCGTCCGCCGAGTGCGGTGAGTGCGGGGCCGAGTCCGCGGTCGGTGAGGATGGCGGGGTGGATGCCGCGGGCGAGGTCGCGTAGTTCCTGGAGGGCGAGTTTCACTTCGCCGTGTGCGTCGTCGACCATGCGGGCGCCGGCTTGGGGGTCTTCGAGGAGTTTTTCTTTGGCGAGGCCGAGTTCCATGGCGAGTGCGACCAGGCGTGCCTGTGCGCCGTCGTGCAGGTCGCGTTCGATCCGGCGCAGGTCGGCCGCGGCGGTGTCCACCACCACCCCACGATCAGACTCCAGCTCCCATACGCGCGTGGCCAGCGAAGAGGGCCCCAGCAGGCCCAGGACCAGCAGCTTGTCGATCTGTACGAGCCCACGGACGATCCACGGCGTCACCAGAACGAGCAGCAGCCCGAACGCGGCGACGAGCGTGGTCCCGGCGGCGTCGTTCAGCACCCACGCGTCGGGATCGGTGGGAGCGCCGATGGTGAGGCCGTTGTCGCTGATCTGCATCGGGGCCTTGTGCGCGTACGAGGGGATGATCCACTGCCACAGGGGATAGAGGAACAGCCCCCATCCGTACAGCCAGAAGAACAGGCTCGCCGTGAAGCTGAACAGCGCCCACGGAAGGTGCAGCAGCGAATAGAGCATGTGCCGCCAGGAGACACCGCTGCGCAGCACCGCGCCCACCCATGCGGTCAGTCCGCCGGAACGCTGGAGGGTACGCACCGGCTCGGGCTCCGTCACCTCCAGCCGCAGCAGCGCCCGCGCCCTGCCCCGCTCCATGTGGCCCAGCCCCCGGCATCCCGCGAGGCCGACGGCCAGCACCGGGATCCCCAGGAACGTGATCAGCAGGCCGATGCCGGTGGCCAGCGCGGTGATCGCGTAGGCGAACGAGATCACCGCGATGGGCAGACCGCTGAACGCGTACAGCAGCTCCCGCATCGTCCGGCCCGAAACCGGCGCTCCCACACACACTCGCACCCATGAACGCCGCACTGCGGTCTCCCTAGCCATGCCTCAAGCATCCGTTCCACGGTCCCGCCCCGGAATGACGTGAGCAGGCGTTCTGAACGGGGGGTTTTCCCCACCTCACGCCCACCCCTCGCCGCTCGCCCCTCGCACGGCTCGCGGGCCGGCCTCGCCGCCGGGTTTATCGCCAGGGGAGTTCGGCGGTGATGGTGGTGGGTCCGTTGGTGGGGGAGTCGAGGAGGAGTAGTCCGTCGACGGCGTTGAGTCGGTCGGCGAGTCCTGCGAGTCCTGTGCCGGTTTCGGCGGTGGCGCCGCCTTGTCCGTTGTCCCATACCTGGATCAGGAGGCGGTTGGCTGAGCGCCATACCTCTACGGAGGCGTGGTGTGCTGCGCTGTGTTTGCTGACGTTCTGGAGGAGTTCGGAGACGGTGAAGTAGGCGATGCCTTCGATGGCGGCGGCGGGGCGTTCTTTGAGGTCGGTGTGTACGCGGACGGGGACGGTGCAGCGTCCGCCGAGTGCGGTGAGTGCGGGGCCGAGTCCGCGGTCGGTGAGGATGGCGGGGTGGATGCCGCGGGCGAGGTCGCGTAGTTCCTGGAGGGCGAGTTTCACTTCGCCGTGTGCGTCGTCGACCATGCGGGCGCCGGCTTGGGGGTCTTCGAGGAGTTTTTCTTTGGCGAGGCCGAGTTCCATGGCGAGTGCGACCAGGCGTGCCTGTGCGCCGTCGTGCAGGTCGCGTTCGATCCGGCGCAGGTCGGCCGCGGCGGTGTCCACCACCACCCCACGATCAGACTCCAACTCGGCGACCCGCCGCTCCAGTTCGTCGGAGGGCGAGAGCAACGTCCGTACGAGCGCGCGGTCGACGTTGGTCAGCCCACGCGCCACCCACGGCAGCGCCGGCCACGCGACGAACGAGATCAGGGTCACGCCGAACGTGAACCAGCCCCACGGCAGCCGTATGAAGAAGTAGAGCGCATGGCGCCACGCAACGGGGTCCTTGAGCTGGGCCCACACCCACGCCAGCACCCCGGGCCGCTCCGCGTGCAGCGGGCTGGGCTCGTCGATCTGGAGCCGCAGCAGCGCGCGGGCACGGGCGCGCTCGGCCTTGCCGATCTGGCGGCAGCCCAGCAGGCAGGCGGCGAGTACGGGCAGTCCGACGACCGTGATCGCGAGAAAGCCGCCCACGAAGACGCACGAGACGATGTAGACGAAGGCGAGGGTGTCGAAGAACGGGTTGACGAGAAGGTGCGCGACCTCACGACAGCTCTGTGCCGACAGCACCGGCCGGGGCGGGGGAGGCGACTCGGCCGGTGCGGCGGGAGGCGACAGGGGGCTCGCGGTCATACGCCCCAGCCTGCCCGGTCGCCCCGGCCGATGCCATGGGGTGCGTACGGGGGCGGACGGTGGGGTTAACCCCACCTGTGGCACCACGGAGTGTGACGCGACGGTCCTCTACAGGCGTCTCAGGGCCTAGACTCCCGTGCGTACAGATCGTCGAACGCACCCATCGACAAGCACCGACACACCAACACAGGACAGGACGGGGCGGACGTGCCGGACTATTTCCACGGCTATACGGTCGTCGGGCTGGTCGCGGTGGTCGGAGTGCTCTTCGTATGCGTGGCCTTCGTCGGGGGGCGGCTGCTGCGGCCGGTCGTGCCCACGCGCGAGAAGATGCTGACGTACGAGTGCGGTGTCGACCCCGTGGGCGGGGACTGGGCCCATACGCAGGTCCGTTACTACGTCTACGCGTTCCTGTACGTCATCTTCGCCGTCGACTCGGTCTTCCTCTTCCCCTGGGCCACGGTGTTCGCGGCGCCGGGGTTCGGCGGAATCACGCTGGTGGAGATGTTCATCTTCCTCGGCTTCCTGGCCGTCGGTCTGCTGTACGCGTACAAGAAGGGCGTCCTGGAATGGACGTAACGAGAGCCCCGGACGGGGACCCCGGCAACCTCCCGGCTGCCTCAGGCACCCCCGCTTCCTCCGGCACAGCGGTTGACCTGCCCGAGCCCATGCGGCTCGGGCCACTCGCGCGGCTCGCGCCGCAGCCCATGAAGGTGATCCTCAACTGGGGCCGCCGCTACAGCCTCTGGGTCTTCAACTTCGGGCTGGCCTGCTGCGCCATCGAGTTCATCGCCGCCTCGATGGCACGCCACGACTTCATCCGGCTGGGCGTGATCCCGTTCGCGCCCGGACCGCGGCAGGCCGACCTGATGGTGGTCTCCGGCACGGTCACGGACAAGATGGCCCCCGCCGTCAAACGGCTGCACGAGCAGATGCCCGAACCGAAGTACGTCATCTCCTTCGGCGCCTGCTCCAACTGCGGCGGCCCGTACTGGGACTCCTACTCCGTCACCAAGGGCGTCGACCAGATCATCCCCGTCGACGTCTACGTCCCCGGCTGCCCGCCCCGGCCCGAGGCACTGCTCCAGGGCGTCCTGAAGCTCCAGGAGAAGATCGCGAACGAGTCGACGGCCCAGCGCTACACGCCGGCGCCGGACAACGGTGCCGCCGGGCAGGGCAACGGTGCCGCAGGGCCGGACAACGGCGGTGCCGGAACGGGCAACGATGACGGGGCGGCGGCGAGCGGGCAGAGCTGGCCCTCGGCCGCCGCGCTCACCAGCGGCCTGGTCGAGCCCCCGGCCCGCCCCGCGTCCTCCGGCGAGGACGAGCGGGGGGCCGAACGGTGACCGAGCCCTCAGCGCCCGCGGGCTGGCTGCCGCGCAGCGCGCCCGAGCTGTTCGGCGAGGGCGCCACGGCAGCGGAAGCGTACGGACTGCTCACCGCCGACGTGCCTTCCGAGGCGTGGGTGGACGCACTGACCGTCGCCCGCGACGAGTTGGGATGCACCTACTTCGACTGGCTGAGCGCCGTCGACGAGCCGGGCACCGGGTTCCATGTCTGCGCGCACGTGGTCGCGCTGCCCGACCCCGGTACGGGCACGCCGCTGCGGCGGCTGCTCGTCCGTACGACCGTTCCGCACGAGGCACCGGTACTCGCGACCGCCACCGGCGTGTACGCGGGCGCCGCCTGGCACGAGCGCGAGACCCACGAGATGTTCGGCGTCGGCTTCACCGGCCACCCCCACCTCGCCCCGTTGCTGCTCCCCGACGCGTTCGAGGGGCACCCGCTGCGCAAGGACTTCGTCCTCGCGGCCCGTGTCGCCAAGGCGTGGCCGGGCGCCAAGGAACCGGGTGAGTCGGGGCACGGCGGGCCCAAGCGCCGCCAGATGCTCCCGCCCGGCGTCCCCGATCCCAACGAGTGGGGCCCCCTCAAAGGCCAGCTCCCCCCGGCACCCGCACGCCCCGCCCGCTCCCGCGCGGGAGCGGGCGCCACCGACCGCCCCCGCCGCGCCCGTTCGGCCGGCGCGGGCTCGGCCAGCCAGCGAACCCCGGGCGAGGCGGCACCGGAGGCGGCCTCGGCAGCGGCCCCGGAGGCGGCACCGAAGGATGCCGCCTCTCCGGCCGCACCGGACACGGCCGCCCCTCCGGCAACAGGAGGCGAACCCGCGCCCGGCAGCGGACCCGCGCCCGGCGGCGACGCACCCTGGCACAAGCCGGCCCCGGCGGCCGACGAGGGTACGGGCGAAGGCCAGAGCGTCGGCGAAGGCCAGAGCGCCGGCGGAGGCCAGAGCGCCGGCGAAGGCCAGGGCAAGGGCGAGAGCACCAGCGAAAGCAAGGGTGAAGGCCAGGGCGAGAGCAAGGGCAAGGCCGAGGACGAGAACGGTGAGAGAGAAGGCGAGGAGGACTGATGGACGCCCTCGACGTCACCGCGCGCATCGCCGCGGTCCTCCTCGCCTTCCTCATCCTTCCCCTCCTCGTGGGCCAGACCGAGCACAAGGTCATGGCCCATATGCAGGGCCGCGTCGGACCGATGTACGCGGGCGGGTTCCACGGCTGGGCCCAACTCGTCGCCGACGGCGTCAAGTTCGCGCAGAAGGAGGACATCGTCCCGGCCGGCGCCGACCGGCGGGTCTTCCAGCTCGCGCCCGCCGTCGCGCTGATCCCGTACATGCTCGTGCTGGTCGCGATCCCCGTCGCGCCCGACGGCGGCGTGGTCCACGCCATCGACGCGGGGATCTTCTTCGTCCTCGCCGTGATGGGCGTGGGCGTCCTCGGCTCGCTCATGGGCGGCTGGGCCTCGGCCAACAAGTTCTCGCTCCTCGGCGGCCTGCGTACCGCGGCTCAACTCATGGCGTATGAGCTGCCGATGCTGCTCTCCGCCGCCTCCGTCGCCATGGCCGCCGGCACCCTCTCGCTGCCGGGCATCCTCGGCGTGTGGGAGTGGTGGTGGCTGCCCTGGCAGCTCATCGGTGCCGTCGTCTTCTTCACGGCGGGCCTCGCCGAGCTGCAACGGCCGCCCTTCGACGCGCCCGTCGCCGACTCGGAGATCATCTTCGGCGCCTACACCGAGTACACGGGACTGCGCTTCGCGCTCTTCCTGCTCGCCGAGTACGCGGGCATCGTCGTCCTGTCCGCGCTCACCTCCGTACTCTTCCTCGGCGGCTGGCACGGCCCGTTCGCCGGTTCGGTCGGCTGGGTGTGGACCCTGTTGAAGACCGGAGTCCTCGCCTTCGGCGTCATCTGGCTGCGGGTCAGCTATCCGCGGCTGCGTGAGGACCAGGTCCAGCGCCTGGCCTGGACGACGCTCGTTCCGCTCGCCCTTCTCCAGATCGCCCTCACGGGCGTCGTCAAGGTGGTGATGTAGCCGTGTCACGCCCCGTCTTCGGCACCGGCCTCGCCAAGGGCCTGGCCGTCACCCTCCGTACGATGACCCGCCGTTCGGTCACCGCGCACTACCCGGACGCGCAACCCGAACTGCCGCCCCGCTCCCGCGGTGTCATCGGGCTCTTCGAGGAGAACTGCACGGTCTGCATGCTGTGCGCCCGCGAGTGCCCCGACTGGTGCATCTACATCGACTCCCACAAGGAGACGGTGCCGCCGGCCGCACCCGGCGGCCGGGAGCGCAGCCGCAACGTCCTCGACCGCTTCGCCATCGACTTCGCCCTGTGCATGTACTGCGGTATCTGCATCGAGGTGTGTCCTTTCGACGCGCTGTTCTGGTCACCGGAGTTCGAGTACGCGGAGACCGACATCCATGAGCTGACCCACGAACGCGACCGGCTCCGCGAATGGATGTGGACCGTGCCCGAACCGCCCGCACTCGACGAGGCGGCCGAGGAACCCAAGGAACTGGCGGCGGCCCGCAAGACAGCGGACAAGCTCACCGCCCAGGCCCAGGCACAGGCAGAGGGCCCGGCAGAGGCCCCGGCAGAGGGACAGTCCCCGTCTCAGGCTCCGTCTCAGGGCCAGTCCCAGGCGGCCCAGTCCCATGACCCGGCACAGACGGAGCCGCGGGAGGGCGAAGCGTGAATCTCGCCGCCGGCCACCCCGGGTTTCTGTCCCCGACGGGTGTCGAGATCGTCTTCGTCCTCGTCGGGCTCGCCACCCTCGGCGCCGCACTCGTCACCGTCACCACCAAGCGGCTGGTGCACGCGGCGCTCTGGCTGGTCGCCGCGCTCGGTGGTGTCGCCGTCGAATACCTGCTCCTCACGGCGGAGTTCATCGCCTGGGTCCAGGTCCTGATCTACGTAGGGTCCGTCGTCGTCCTCCTCCTGTTCGGACTGATGCTCACCAAGGCGCCCATAGTCCCGCCCATCACCCGTGACGACCCCTCGTACGCCGAGGTCCGTGCCCAGGCGACAGCCGACGCGGACTCCGGCAACCGCTGGATCGCGCTCGCCGTCGCCCTCGCGGCTGCGGCGACGCTCGTCACCGTCGTCGTCGACGCCTTCCGCTCCACCTGGATCGACCTCGACGAATCCGTCGCCGGCTCGGCCAAGGTCACAGGGGTCGCTCTCTTCCGGCACTGGGTCCTCCCGTTCGAGGCCCTGTCCGTGCTGCTCCTCGCCGCGCTCGTCGGCGCCATCGTCCTCTCCAAGCGCCGGAAGGGCGGCGAGCGTTGATGCACCTCGCCTATCCCGCCGTGCTCGCTGCCCTCCTCTTCTGCGTCGGCCTCTACGGCGTCCTCGCACGCCGCAACGTGATCCTGGTGCTGATGTCCGTCGAGCTGATGCTCAACGCCGTCAACCTCAACCTCGTCGCCTTCGACGTCTGGCTCCGCGACGCACTGCACGCGGGCCAGGCGCTCACCCTCTTCGTCATCGCCATCGCCGCCGCCGAGATCGGCATCGGTCTGGCCATCGTGCTGCTCGTCTACCGCAACCGCGGCAGCAGCGACATCGACAGACTCAGGGACCTCCGCGAGAGCGAGGGGCCACAGGGCGGCTCGGGCGGCGGTTCAAGCGATGAGGCGAGTGTGACACCCGCCACTGACAACGGCCCGGGGCCAGGCCCCGACCCCGCGGGGAGGCAGCACGCGTGAGCACCATGACCCTCGCAGCGCTCGTTCCCGTCCTGCCCTTCCTCGGCGCCGTCGCCGGTCTGCTCGCGGGCCGCAGCGCGCCCGGATTCGTACGCCCCCTCGCGGTCCTGCCCACCGCCGTCGCCGCCGTTCTCGCGGTGATCGTCGCGGTACGCCAGGGCGGCGGTGCCCCGCTGCGTGCCGCGACGGAGCTGACGCCCACGGGCAACGACGCGCTGAACATCCAGCTCGCCCTGAACGTGGACGGGTTCGCCGTTCTCGTCGCGGTCCTCGTCGGCGCCGTCGCGACCTGCGTGCAGCTCTACTCCACCGGCTACTTGCGCGACGACCCCCGCTATCCGTCCTACGCCGCGCTCGTCTCCCTCTTCACGGCCGCGATGTTCCTGGTCGTCTACAGCGACGACCTGATCGTGCTGCTCGTCGGCTGGGAGATCATGGGCATCTGCTCGTACTTCCTGGTCGGGCACTACTGGGAGACGCCGGCGGCGCGTGCGGCGTCCCTCAAGGCGTTCCTGGTCACCAAGCTCGGTGACGTGCCGTTCCTCATCGGCATCCTCGCCCTCGCCTCCGAGGCGGGCACCTTCCGCATCAGCTCGATCGTCACGCGCCTGACCTCGGAGCTGTCCGGGCTCGAACTGGAGCGCCCCACGCTGATCGCGCTCCTGTTGCTCGCCGGTGTGGCCGGGAAGTCGGCACAGTTCCCGCTGCACTCCTGGCTGCCCGACGCCATGGCGGGCCCCACACCGGTCTCCGCGCTGATCCACGCGGCGACGATGGTCGCCGCCGGTGTCTACTTCGTCGCGCGGCTGCTGCCGGTCTTCGCCGCCTCGGCCGTCGCGCTGGTCGTCATGGCGCTCATGGCGGCCGTCACCATGGCGGGCGCCGCACTGGCCGCGCTCGCGCAGGACGACATCAAACGGGTACTCGCGTACTCCACCCTCAGCCAACTCGCGTACATGACGGGCGCGCTGGCCGTCGCCGACCGGGGCGCCGCCGTCTTCCACCTGCTGGCGCACGGCGCGTTCAAGGCCCTGCTCTTCCTCGCCGCCGGCGTCCTCATCCACGCCGCCGGCACCAACTCCCTCACGGTCATGGCCCGTACGGGCGGTATCGCCAAGCGCGCCCCCGACGCCTACTGGACGATGAGTGTCGCGCTGCTCGCGCTCGCCGCGATCCCACCGTTCGCCGGCTTCTTCTCCAAGGAGGCGGTGCTCGCCGCAGCCGAGCACGCCGCTTTCGGCGACGAGCACGGCGTCCCCGTGGCCGCCGGCTGGATCGTCCTGGCGGCAGGACTGCTCACCGCGCTGCTCACCGCCGCGTACGCGGCACGCCTGTGGCTGCTCGCCTTCCGGGGCCGGGCCGCGTCGGCGCCGCTCGCCGTGGACAGCGAGAAGGCGGCCGAACACGTGCCTGACGAGGTGCCCTCACAGGCGCCCGAGACCGAGCTGGCGAGCCCCGAGCCCGAGCGTGAGGCCCATGGGCATCCGCGCGAACCCGCCGTCATGACCGTTGTCCTATGGGTGCTCGCGGTGCCCTCACTCGCGTTCGGCCTGGGCTTCCTCGCGCTGCCCGACTGGTTCGACGGCGGTTCGCTCGCGCCGACGCTGACCACGTCCGTGCTCGCCACCGGTGTCGCACTGGTCGGCGGCATCCTGACGTACGCGACCTGGCGGCACACCACGGCGCACGCCGCGCTCCACCCGGATACCGACGCCGATCCAGGACTGCTGCTGCTCGGACCGCTGCACCGGCACGCCGCAGCGGGCTTCCACCTGGACGCCGCCTACACGGCGCTGGTCGTACGCCCCGTACAGGGCGCCGCGCGGCTCGTACGCTTCCTCGACCGCGAGGTCGTCGACGCCTACGTGAACGGCGCGGGACGCGGCTCGCGCCTGTTGGGCGCCGCCGTACGCAGGGCCCAGACGGGCAATGTGCAGACCTATCTCGGCGCGCTCCTCGCGGGCTCCCTCGTGCTCGCGATCGCCGCCGTGCTCGCCGCGACCGGAAACGGAGGCGCGTGATCGTGATGCCGTTCGACGACACCGTGATGCAGGCGCTTCTCCTCGCCGTCGTGGTCGTGCCGCTGCTCGGCGCCGTGGCGGCCCTGCTGCCCGCGCCTCCGGGGCTGCGGGGCCGCGACCCCGACCAGGCGGTGCTGCGGCACGGCGTGACCGTCACAGGCGCCGTCCTGGTTGCGGCCGTGGCGCTGGCGGTCGGGTTCGACCACGGTGAACCGGCCGCCATGCAGGCCGAGTCGAGCGTCAGCTGGATTCCGGCGCTCGGTGTCCGGCTGCACTTCGGCACGGACGGTGTCTCGCTGCCACTGCTGGTGCTGACCGCGCTGCTGACGTTCCTGTGCGCGCTCTACAGCTACTTCAAGATGCCAGCGGGCCCGAGCCCCAGGGCGTTCGTGGCGCTGCTGCTGGTCCTGGAGTGCGGCACCCTCGCCACGTTCGCCGTGCTCGACCTGATGCTGTTCTTCCTGGCGTTCGAGATGGTGCTCATCCCGATGTACTTCCTCATCGCCCGCTGGGGCCAGCCGGAGGGCGCCGCACATGGCGCCCCGGCCGGGAGCGCGGGCAAGGAGAGCGGCGGGCGCGGGCCGGCGGCCTGGAAGTTCATCCTCTACACGCTGCTCGGCTCCGTCGTGATGCTGCTCGGCCTGCTCGTACTCGGCCTGAACGCCGGTACGTTCGACATGGTGCGGCTCGCAGAGGCACAGGGCTCCGGGGTCGGCCGTACGGCACAGATCGTCGCCGCGCTCGCCATCGGAGTGGGCCTCGCCGTGAAGGCGCCCATGTGGCCGCTGCACAGTTGGCTCCCCGACGCGCACACGGCGGCTCCGACCGTGGGCTCGGTACTGCTCGCCGGCGTTCTGCTGAAGATGGGCACCTATGGGTTCGTGCGCATCCTGTTGCCCGCGGCGCCGGAGGGCGCGCAGACGTTCGCGCCGTATCTGGCCGCCTTCGCCGTGGTCGGCATCATCTACGGGTCGCTGGCCTGCCTCGCCCTCGCGCGCAAGGGCGCCAAGGGCGCCAAGGGCGACCTGAAGCGGCTCATCGCCTACTCGTCGGTCGGCCACATGGGCTTCGTACTCCTGGGCATCGCCACCCTCACCCACACCGGCGTCAACGGCGCCCTCTTCGCCAACATCGCCCACGGCCTCATCACCGGCCTGCTCTTCTTCCTCGTCGGCGCGCTGAAGGACCGCGCGGGCACCACCGACCTCGACAGCCTCTCCGGCGCCAGCGGCGCCGCGCTCTACGGCAAGGCACCACGCTTCGGCGGGCTCCTCGCCTTCGCAGCCGTCGCCTCCCTGGGCCTGCCGGGGCTCGCCGGCTTCTGGGGCGAACTGCTCGCGCTCCTGGGCGCCTTCGACCCGGCCCCGGGGCTCAGCCGGCCCGCGTTCCTGGTCTTCATGGCGTTCGGAGCCGTCGGCACCCTCCTGACGGCGGCCTACATGCTCGTCGTCGTACGCCGTGTCTGCATGGGAGACCCCGCCGAGCCCGATCACGCGCCGCACCCCGCGGGAGCGGAACCGGCCGCCGCTGACAGCTCCCGGCCCGACCCGACGGGGCCGGGCGGACCGGCCGAGGCGGGCCGGCCGGCCGCACCTGGCCGGGCACGCCTCGCCACGATGCCCGACGTCCGTACGTACGAGTTCGCTGCCTGGACGCCCCTGGTCGTCCTCACCGTCCTCGCCGGGCTGTGGCCCGCGGCCCTCCTGGGGCTCACCGACCCGGCCGTGCAGAGCCTCCTGCCAGGAGTGACCCGATGACACCCCCCGCACTCGCAGCCCTCGCCTCCGAAGGACGGCAGACGCTCACCAGCGACCAGAGCCTCGTCCAGTCCGTCGACTGGGCCGCCCTGGCACCTCCCGCCGTCGCGGCCGTCGTCGCGCTGGCCGTGCTCGTCCTGGACCTCTTCCTGGAAGACCGCCACAAGCGCCTCCTGGGCTGGGTCTCCGCCGGAGGGCTCGCGGTGGCCGGACTGGCGATCATCCCGCTCGTCGGCGAGAACAGGACGACCTTCTGCCTCACCGAGGGCTCCCGCGCGTGCAGTTACGTCGCCGACCCGTTCACGCTCGCCATCCAGCTACTGGTGCTCGGCGGCGCCTTCGTGACGGCGCTGCTGTCCCTGACGGCCGTCGAGGAGGAGCGGCTGCCCGCGGGCGAGTTCTGGTTCCTGCTGCTGTCCTCGGCCGCCGGGGCCGCGCTGCTGCCGGCCTCGCGCGACCTGGCCACGCTCGTGGTCGCACTGGAGGTCGCCTCGCTCCCCGCGTTCGCTCTGGTGGGCCTGCGGCGCGGGCAGCGGCTGTCCTCCGAGGCCGCGCTGAAGTTCTTCCTGTCCTCGGTCACCGCGACCGCCGTGATGCTCCTGGGCGTCAGCTTCGTCTACGCCGCCACCGGCAGCATGCACCTGGACGCCGTCGCCGAGGGGCTCCCCGCCGCCGACAGCCGCCTGGGCACGCTCGCCGCCACGGGCGTCGCACTGACCCTGGTGGGCTTCGCGTTCAAGACGGCCGCCGCGCCCTTCCACTTCTGGGTACCGGAGACCTACGTAGGTGCGCCTTTGCCGGTCGCCGCCTACTTGTCGGTCATCGGCAAGGCTGCGGGCTTCTCCGGGCTGATCCTCGTCACCGTCAGAGCGTTCCCTTCCTACGCCGGCACCTGGGGCCCCGCGCTGGCCGTGCTCGCCGCGCTCACCATGAGCGTCGGCAACCTCGCCGCGCTGCGCCAGCGCGCCGACCGCGCGCACAGCGCCGTACGGCTGCTGGCCTGGTCCTCCGTCGCACAGGCCGGCTACTTGCTGGTGCCGATCGCCTCGGCTGCGTACGCGGACGACCCGGGAAGGGCCGTGGGCGCGACGGTCGCCTACGCGCTGATGTACGCCGTCGTGAACCTCGGAGCCTTCGGAGTGGCAGCCGTAGTCGGCCGCGGCGTCCGGAGCAACCGGATCACCGACTACAGGGGCCTGGTCGACGCGCACCCCTTCGCTGCACTCGCGCTCGGCTTCTTCCTGCTCTGCCTCGCCGGACTGCCTCCGGGCATCATCGGCCTGTTCGCCAAGGTCACGGTCTTCGACGCGGCCGTCGACGCGGGCCTGGGCTGGCTGGCCGTCGTCATGGCGGTCAACGTCGTGATCGCCCTCGTCTACTACCTCAAGTGGACCGCCATCCTCTTCCGTACGGGCGCGGGAGCCGGCGAGGGCGAGCGCGTCCCCGGCGAGCCCCTCATGGCCGGTGCGGGCGCCCCCGGTGGCGCGGGACCCGTGCCGGTCAGGTTCACGGTGCCGCTGACGGTGACGGTCGCGCTCACGGGCGTGCTCGCGCTCGCGGTCTCCGGCGCCCCGCAGCTGATCCTGCGGTTCGCCGACACCACGCTCTTCTGACCCCGCGGGGCCGGCACCCGCTCCCGCTCCCGCCCCTGGCCGCCCGGTACGGCGCCGGGCGAGGCACCGCTCTCCCGCCCCCTCGGAACCCGCACAACCGGAGCCGTAACCTCCCGCTGTGCGGGGGCGTCTCCGGTACGAGGGTGGTCATCGGGCCGTTCCGGACGAGGGGGACACACGCGACATGAGCATCGACAGACGCAGCCTGCTGAGAGGGACCGTGGCGGCGGGTGCGGCCCTGCCACTGGGCGCACTGGCCACGGGGCAGTCCCAGGCGGCGCCCGCCTACCAACTCGCCGTGCTCGACGTGAACAGGAACAACGTCTGCGTCTTCAACAGAGGTGACCAGTTCACCGACGCCAACATCAAGTGGAGCTTCAACCCCGGCTGGGGAGACGTCCTGGAGACCCGTTTCCGGGACACCAACAACGACGGACCGGTCTTCATGGTCGCCGGAGGCAGCCCGGGCAACGGCAAGGGGCATGCCGAGATCCGCCGCCGCAGCGACAAGAAGCTCCTGTGGCAGGCGACGTTCAACAACTACCCGCACTGCATCGAGCGCGTACGCGGCCCCGGTGCCGTCGTCGTGGCCGGCACCCGCACCGACCCCGGCAAGAACGGCGGCTCGCTGCATCTGTACGGGCCGGCGAACGGCAGCATCAGCTCGCTGAAATACCTGCGCTCCTATCCCTTCCGTCAGGCACACGGCGTCCTGTGGGACCCGCTGTTCAACCTCCTGTGGGCCGTCGGCGGCACCGTACTGCGCTCCTACCGCGTCGAAGGGACGTACCAGAACATCAAGCTGGTCAAGGCGGGGGAGTGGGCCATCGCGGGCAACGGCCACGACGTACAGCCCGACTACACGGACACCAACGTGCTGTACGTCACCGACAGCGGCCACGTCTACAAGGTCGACAAACGGAATCCGGCCGCCATGGAAGTCAGCAGTACCCGTAAGTACGTGAAGTCCTTCTCACGCCACAGCAGCGGCGAGGGACTGTGGACCTCGGCACCTCAGGACGCCAGCAACCCGTTCGGCACCTCCTGGGTGCACTTCCGCTGGCCCTCGGCGGCCACCCAGCGCCCGGGCGGCAGGCTCTACAAGGCACGCCTGGTGGAGAGCGCCTACCAGTGATCCCTGCCGGCGGTGCGGGCAGGTGAGGAGGGTCCGGGCAGGCGGCGTGAGGGAACTGCGCCCACCCGCGATCCGTTGACCTGGGGAGGGAGGGTCCACTGGAAGGGGCCGCTGGAGGTGGAGGCACCACCTGGCACCTCCTGACACCACCTGGCTTGGGGCCCCTGCCGCACCATCTGGAGGGCGTACCGTGCACCGCCGACACAACGGGCTGAGGACAGCTCTGCTTCTCGGGGGGCTGTCCGCGCTCATCCTCGTCATCGGGGGCTTCTTCGGCACGACGGGTCTGATCCTCGCTCTGCTGATCGCGCTCGGTACCAACGCGTACGCCTACTGGAACAGCGGCAAGCTCGCCCTGCGCGCCATGCGTGCCCGCCCTGTCAGCGAGTTCGAGGCGCCGCAGCTGTACCGGATGGTGCGTGAGCTGTCGACCGCCGCGCGCCAGCCCATGCCCCGGCTCTACCTCTCGCCGACCCAGGCGCCGAACGCCTTCGCGACCGGCCGCAACCCCAGGAACGCGGCCGTCTGCTGCACCGACGGCATCCTGCGCCTCCTCGACGAGCGCGAGCTGCGCGGCGTCATCGGCCATGAGCTGAGCCATGTCTACAACCGCGACATCCTCATCTCGTCGGTCGCCGGAGCCCTCGCCTCCGTTGTGCTGTTCCTGGTCAACTTCGCCTGGCTGATCCCCTTCGGCCGCTCGGACGACGACGAGGGCCCTGGTCTGTTCGGCATGCTGCTGATCATGGTCCTGGGCCCGGTCGCCGCCTCGCTCATCCAGCTCGCCGTCTCCCGCTCACGCGAGTACGAGGCCGACGCCGCGGGCGCCCAGCTGACCGGTGACCCCCTCGCGCTCGCCTCGGCGCTGCGCAAACTGGAGCTGGGCACACAGCAGTTGCCGCTCCCGCCCGAGCCCCGCCTGGAGACGGCGGGACACATGATGATCGCGAACCCGTTCCGCAAGGGCGAGGGACTCTCCAAGCTCTTCTCCACACATCCGCCGATGGCCGAGCGTGTTGCCCGGCTGGAGAAGATGGCAGGCTGGCGCGGGTGAAGACCCTCCTCAACATCATCTGGCTGATCTTTTCCGGGCTGTGGATGGCCCTCGGCTATCTGCTCGCCGGCGTCATCTGCTGCATCCTCGTGATCACGATCCCGTGGGGCCTGGCCTGTTTCCGTATCGCGGGCTACGCGCTGTGGCCATTCGGCCGCACCACGGTCGTACGGCCGGGCGCCGGCGCCGCCTCCGGTATCGGCAACGTCGTCTGGTTCATCTTCGCGGGGCTCTGGCTCACCCTGGGCCACATCACGCTGGGCATCGGCCTGTGCCTGAGCATCATCGGCATCCCGTTCGGCGTGGCCCACTTCAAGATGGTGCCGGTCTCGCTGGTGCCGCTGGGCCGCGAGATCGTGTCCACCGAAACGCCGGCCGCCTACCCGCACTACCGCTGGTAGACGCCCTTTTCCGCACGCCGGGTGTGCTCGGCCCGCCAGGAGTCCCCGGTGCTCCCGGGCGCTCCGGTGTCCCCGTGCTTCTCTGCTTCTCCCGAGGCCGCGCCGCTCAGGCGCGGCCTCTCATGTGTCGTCGGAGATCCGGCGCATCGCCTCGACCAGCGCCTCTCCCGGCACCTGATCGCCGGGGGACAGCGTCCCCTCCAGCACGAGCCCGGACATCAGCAGGTAGTAGAGCCGCCCGAAGGTCCGCAGGTCCTCCTCCGTGACCTCGTCCTCCGGCACACCGTTCAGAATCGCGACGAGCCCGCCGCGCGCCTCGGGCAGCGCCGCCTGGAAGTGCGCGCGCACGTCGTTGTCGTCGCTGGAGCGCAGGATCAGCTCGATGGACGCGTCCCACATGCGCCGGTGCTTGCCGACCAGCTCCGCGATGGCCGTCCACCCGGCCATGAACCGCTCGACCCGCGTCGATCCGGGCCGCACCTGGCGCGTGACGGCCGCCTCCACCTCGTCGGCCCACTCGCCCATCCATGCGAAGAGCGCCTCTCGGAGAAGGGCGTCCTTCGAGCCGTAGTGGTAGCCGATCGAGGCGAGGTTCGTCCCCGACGCCTGCACGATGTCCCGCGCCGTCGTGCGCCCGTACCCCTTCTCCAGCAGGCAGCGCTTCGCGCCCTCCAGCAGATCCTCGCGATGTCCCATGCCCAGACGGTACCGCAGCGCCTAGACGGGCGTCTTACACAAACGTCATAGACAAGCGTCTTAGACGTACGTATAGTTCTGCGCATGGTCACACCGCCGCCGCGTGCTGCCGTGCACGCCGCCACCGCTGGGCGCCGGGAGTGGACGGCCCTCCTCGTCCTCCTCCTGGCGCTGCTTCTGGTCTCCATGGATGTCTCGGTCCTGTACTTCGCCGTCCCCTTCATCTCCCGAGAACTGGCGCCCAGCGCGACGGAACAGCTGTGGATCTTCGACATCTACGGCTTCGTGCTCGGTGGTCTCCTGCTCACCATGGGCGCGCTCGGCGACCGGATAGGGCGCCGCAGGCTGCTGCTGAGCGGCGCGCTCGCCTTCGGCCTGGCCTCGGTCCTCGCCGCCTACGCCACCAGCCCCGAAATGCTCATAGGGGCCCGCGCCCTCCTCGGCGTCGGCGGAGCGACCCTGATGCCCTCCACGCTCGCGCTGATCCGGAACCTCTTCCACGACGCACGCCAGCGCGCGACCGCCATCTCCATCTGGTCGGCCGTCATGGTCGGGGGCGTCGCGGTCGGCCCCGTCATCAGCGGCGTGCTCCTGGAGCACTTCTGGTGGGGCTCGGTCTTTCTGGTCAACCTGCCGGCGATGGTTCTGCTGCTCGCGCTCGCACCGGTGCTGGTCCCCGAGTTCAGAAACCCCGGTGCCGGCCGCTTCGACTGGCTCAGCTCCCTGCTCTCCCTCGCCGCGATCCTCCCGGTGATCTACGGCATCAAGGAACTGGCCGCCGACGGGTACGCGCCCACCTCCGTGCTCGCCCTCGCAGCCGGCGGCGCGGTCGGGCTTTACTTCGTGCACCGCCAACGCACCGTCACGCACCCGCTGCTCGACCTGACGCTCTTCCGGCGGCCCGGATTCGGCGCCGCGGTGGCCACCAACCTCGTGGCGATGTTCATCATGGTCGGCTTCGCGATCTTCACCACCCAGTACCTGCAATCGGTCCTGGGCATGAGCCCACTCCGCGCGGCCCTGTGGAGCCTCGTGCCCTCACTAGGTGTCGGTATAGCGGCCCCGCTCAGCGTGCAGCTCGCGCGGCGGATCAACCGCGCGTACATCATCGGCGCCGGATTCGCCGTCGCGGCAGCGGGATTCCTGGCCCTCTCCCGCCTCCAGTCCGACACCCCGCTGTGGGGCATCCTCATAGGCGCCGGGGTCTACGCGACAGGTGTCGCCATGGTCTCCACCCTCATCACCGACCTCGTCGTCGGTACGGCCCCGCCCGAACAGGCGGGTGCGGCCTCCGGACTGCTCGAATGCGTCCAGGAGTTCGGCGGAGCGCTCGGCATGGCCCTGCTCGGCAGCGTCGGAACGGCCGTCTACCGCCGCGAGTTCACCGACGCCGTCCCGTCCTCCGTTCCCGCGTCCGCCGTCGAGCACGCCCGCGAGACCCTCGGCGGAGCAGTCGCCGTCAGCGACCAACTCCCCGGCCAGGCAGGCGAAGCCGTCCTCACCGCGGCCCGCGACGCCTTCACCCACGGCATGCGCACGGCGGCCGTCGCCGGCCTGACCGTCAGCCTCGCCGCAGCCCTGCTCAGCTTCCGCCGACTCCGCCACGCGGGCGCCACGGGCGGTCAGTACGGGGTCGGCATAGGCAACGCGGGCGGCACCGATGCCCCGGACGACGCGGCTCCGGACGACCTGGCTCCGGACGACGCGGCGCACGCGGGCGGAGGCTCAGGGGGCGCGGGTGACGCGAGCGGTGCCGCCCCCGTACACACGGAAGCGGCCACGCCCGTCGGGGACGTGGCCGCTCAGGAAGCGCCGTACAGTCAGCGGTAGTTCTCGAACTGCAGGGCGAAGTCGAGATCCTTGCCCTTCAGCAGCGCGATCACTTCCTGAAGGCTGTCCCTGCTCTTGGCGGAGACGCGCAGCTCGTCGCCCTGGACCTGAGCCTTGACGCCCTTGGGGCCCTCGTCCCGGATGATCTTCGCGACCTTCTTCGCGTTGTCCTGCGAGATCCCCTGCTGGAGCGAACCAGTGATCCGGTACTCCTTGCCGGACGCCTGCGGCTCCCCGGTCTCCAGGGCCTTGAGCGAAATGCCCCGCTTGACGAGCTTCGACTGGAAGATGTCGAGCACAGCCTTCACCCGCTCCTCCGAGTTCGCCCGCATCTCGATCTTCTCGCCCGACCAGTCGATCGAGGCGTCCACACCCTTGAAGTCGTAACGCTGGGAGATCTCCTTCGCCGCCTGGTGCAGCGCGTTGTCGACCTCCTGCCGCTCGACCTTCGAGACGACGTCGAAACTGGAGTCGGCCATGGTGAGTTGGCTCCTCGTACGTAGTGTGTCGGAATGGCGGTCCCCGGCGGACCGTGCGGCAAGCCTAGCCACCCACACCTCACGCGGGACCGCGCCGCCGTCCGTGCGGCGGCTGATCAACCGGGTGGCGAACCACCCCCCGCCATCGGGTATGGTTTACACCGTTGCCACGGCGCACCGCCTCACGCGAGCGCCAGGCAGCAATCCCAGGCGGTGTGCCCGAGCGGCCAAAGGGAGCAGACTGTAAATCTGCCGGCTTAGCCTTCCTAGGTTCGAATCCTAGCGCCGCCACAGTATTGAAGGGGCCCGTGACCAGCGGAAAAGCTGGTCACGGGCCCCTTCTGCTGTCCGGTTCGGCTGCAGGGGCGGGATATGCGGAATATCCCGGTGTGTCTCACCCTGAATCACGTACTGACCAGCGCGTGTGGGACCCCCGTGGGGCAGCCCCCGAGGGCTGCTGGCCATCCCGCAGCGCGGCTTCGATCCGGGCGTTCGCATCCGCCGCCGCCCCGTCAAGACACTTGGCGTAGACGCGGAACAGCACGGCCACGCTGTGGCCGGCGCGCTGGGCAACTGCCTGTGGCTCCACCCCGGAACTGAGCCACATGGACACGGCCGCGTGGCGGAGGTCATACGGTCGTTTGGCCAGCGGAGAGGCGTGCTGGGCGGGTGTCAGAGCGCGCTTCCGGGCTTCGGCCCAGACCTCTCCGTACCCGGTGTCCTGGATGAGCCCGCCGCGTAGCGTCCGGAAGAGGCGGCCGTCAGGAGCGACGCCGTACGCGGTGATGTGCCAGCGCAGAAGCGCCACCAGGTCTGGGGGGATGGGGACCACCCGCACCGCCTTGCGGGGCCGGTGCTTCAACCCCCGCTTGTCGTGCGGCTTGCCGGTATCGGTCCATGCCGAACCGGATCGGGGATGCGTCTCCCGCAGTCGCAGCGTGCCCCACCCACGGCGCGGCAGGTCGCAGTCGTCCCGACGGAGCCCGATGACCTCCGCCGGCCGTGCCGCAGCGAAGTACATGCAGCCGAAGAACGCCACCAGGTGACGGCCACGCGGGGACTGCGTCCGCACGGTGTCGAGCAGGGCCGCCGCCTGGCGCGGTCCCGGTACGCAGGCAGGATCTACCTCCTCCGCCACCTGCTCAGGGGCCTTCCACTGAACCTGGGGGAGGGGGTTCGCGGGCAGTCGCTCGGCCTCCACCGCGTAGCCGAGCGCGTTGTGGAAGATGGCCCGCTTCCGGCGGATGGTGCTCGCCGCAGCCGTTGTACCGTCCAGCTTCTTGGTGAGAGCTTCCAGGGCCGACCGGACGCGCATTCGGTCGGACAGTGTCGATGTCGGCAGCGACTTCCGCTCGAACCAGTCGAGCACCTTGGCCACGTCGGCAGGCGGTTCCTCATCTCGTCGCGTGATGTTGAAGGCCCAGCCATAAAGCGCTGTGCGCACTGTCTCGGCGTCAGCCATGCCCTTGGTGTCCTTCACCAGCGCCGGGGTGACGGTCGCCATCGCTTCAGCCAGCGTCCGACGGGTGGAACCGGGGGAGTGAGGCCACTTCATCGCGATGTAGTCGCGAGCGTGCTGGTACCAGCTCACATCGTTTCGGTCCCGCAGCTCCTTGACCGGTACGCCGGTCTCCTCGTCGAACGGCTCGCCGGCGTGCACAGCTCGCAGCAGCTCCGCCCGGCGGCCGTCGGCGAGGGTCTTGGTCTGGAAGGTCTGCGAGTGCGGCGTGCTGCCCGTCTTCCAGCGGAGTTCCGCTGAAGCCTGCTTGCGGTCCCTGCGCTGCCGCACGGCCCAGATACGAACGTCGTACGTGCTGCCCATTCGGGGCCTTTCACTGAGCGGGACCCGGCGCGAGCCGGGCCCCGTATGGATGGTTGGTCAGGCGGCTTCGTCCTCGTGGCGGTCCCACCAGTCGTCAAGGTCGCTGCGGCGCACGCGAATATGGCCGTTCGGAAGCTTGATGAGCTTTGGGGCCTGGCCGCGTGCGCGCATGCGGTAGAAGGCGGGGCGGCTCATGCCGATCTCTTCGAGGACTTCGGGGAGTTTGAGCATCTTGGGGCGGGCCATGGTGCGACTCCTCGTCGGTTGGGGTGGGGTCTACGCGGTGGGTTCGGGTGCCGCGAGCGGCTCTGCGCGTGTGTCTGAGGTGCGGATTTCTGCGTCATGTGCGTCATCTGCGTCATGCACGGTGTCTGACCTGCGGTTTTGGGATGACGCAGAGGGCTTGGTCTGCGTCATCCATGACGCAGGTGGTCCGGCTTCCATGACGCACATGACGCAGCCATGACGCAGGGGTTGCCCTCTGCGTCATGGCTGTAGCAGCAGGTCAGGGGCCGTTTTTCGGCTCGCATGACGCACATGACGCAGCGTCCCTCTACTTAGGAAAAAGAGAGGGGTGTCTGTTGTGGTGCGGGCGGCTCAAGACGTGAGAAGGAGCCGCTGCGCGGCACGTCTTTTGAGCGGCGCACGGCGCCGAACAGCAAGAAGAGCACCACCCTCGTTGCGACCGTGGTGCTCTTCTTGCTTGTCCGAACGAGCGGCGGTCAGAACATCCGCTTCTGTTCACTCGGGGGCGGGGTCGGTTGGCGGGTCATTTCGAGGTAGCGGCCCTCAAAGGTGCGTCCGGAGTCGATGAGCACGCCACGGGCGGCGAGGGTGGGCTGAAGGCGCTTGAGGCGGTCGGAGAGGACTTTGCCCGTGGTCGGCCACCCTTTGGGCAGAGGACGCAGGTCCTCGCCGCTGTAGAGGCGACTGAGGCAGGCCAGCCACTCGGTGGATGTCATCCGCTGCTCTGCGCCCGGCTCGATGGTGGCGGCGTGTTGGAGGACGGTCTGCGCGAGCAGGTCCCCCTCGATCACGTCGTCGTTGAGGTCGTCCAGGCGGGCACGGTAGGCGGCCAGCGCTCCGAAGCCGGTCGCCGCGTCGAGCTGCGCGCACAGGTGCGCGAAGTCCGCCATCCGCAGATCCGTTGGGGTCTCCGCTTCGGCCGCGCGGACCTTGACCGTGAGGTCGAGAAGGGACCCGAGAACCACGGGCAGCACCTCCGCGTACTCCGCCCACAGCTCCGCCTCGGTGCGGCGGACCTTTGGCCGCTCCAGCCGCAACGGCAGGAGCCGTTCAGCGAGGTCGGGCCGGATGACCCCCACGTCGATGCCGGTCAGCAGCAGGGGACGGCGGTAGCGGGCGCGGAAGACATCCCCGTCGGTGAACAGAGCGCGCTTGACGTTCTCGGCCCCGGTGACGATGCAGCACATCGCATCCGACAGGTCCGGAGTCATGTGCGAGAGGTTGTCCAGCGCGGTCACCCACCCTGCCGCCACCGCCGCGATCAGGTTCTCCTCATCCTTCGGCGCCCGGCGCAGATCACCGCTCATGCCCTCGATGACCCTGATAAGCATCCGCCCGCCCGTGGACTTACCCGCACCCTGCGGACCGGTGAGGAACGGCGCGGGAACCGGCACGGACGGGCCCAGGCAGCCGATCAGCCAGGCGAGGGCCAGGCATTCGGTCTCCGCGCCGGCGAAGTTGCACAGCCGCAGGAGCAGGTCGATGCCCTTGCCGTCGTTGTCCTTGGCCGGCAGGGGGAGTTCCCCGGTGAGCTGGGTGCGCCGCCAGCACACCTCACGGGGGTCGGGGGTGGTGATGTCCCAGCCGGTGGGGTGGATACGGACGGACTGCCCATCGGCGCGGCCCAGGTCCAGCCAGGTTGCCCCGTCGAATCCGGGCGCGACGCGGATGTTCACGGGCTGCACGTCCTCGGTGAGTGCGAGTGCTTCGATCAAGTCCAACGCCTCCTTCAGAGCGGTTCCGTTGAACACGCCGCATCCGTCGCGGTAGAGGCCGACCATGAGTTCCTGCCGGTGGCTGCCGGTTGTGCCCTGGGAGCGGATGGGGCGGGCGACGGGGTGGCCGTTCTTCTGCGCGTACACGGTCCCGTCGGCAGTGCGGAAGTAGCGGAAGTGGGATTGCGCGTAGTCGGTGATGACCTCACGGCCAGGAGTCTTTTCCTCGTCGGGCATGGCTACACCCCCAGTCGGGTGCGGGCGTTGTTCCACGCGTCGGCGCAGTGCCGGGCGCTCTCGCCCCTGGCCTGCGCGGCAGCGAACAGCCGGTTGATGTGGTTCTCGGTGAGGCAGCCGCACCCGCCGTGCGTGGAGAGCACGGCGAGGAACGAGCGGTAGACGTTCGCGTGCACCGCGCTGCGCGCCTCGGAGATGCACTGCACGGCCATGGCGATGCCACGCTCAAGGAAGACCGGCGTGCGGTGCGGGCACTCTCCGCTCCCGGCCCCTGCGGGCACGGTGACGACGGGCGCCGGCCGGACCGGGGCGGGTTCCTTTACGGCCAGCGCGCGCACCGCATCCGGTAGCGCCGTCACGGTGCCGGCGCCGGGGCCCAGCCACCGGGCGTAGGCCATCGTGGACTTGATGTCCACGCCGTCACGCACTCCGTTCACCGAGCGCATGGCGCCCCGGTAGATCCAGTGCTCTCCGCGCGTGGTCGCCACGGTCCGGGTGGCCGGCAACGTGGTCCGGGCCCAGCCGACCGCGCCGGCATGGTCGAGGTCCACGACGGTGAGCCCGGCGCCGCCGGGGTGGTAGGCCACCGCCGCCGCCTCCCGCCACACCCGTGCCCACGCGGGCGAGTTGAGGGTGTGGGGGTCGGTGGTGGCGGCGGCCCAGGCGTGACAGGGGGCCGGGCAGGCGCAGGGGCCGGGAGTCTTCATGTTCGGCCGGCCACCGCAGACGTTCCGCACGCAGGCCGGGCAGTTCCCGAAGGGCACTTTGCCCCTGCGCAGGGGAAGCACGGGCAGGCCGCGCCCAGCGGCGGCCAGCGCGGCGTTCAACAGGTCGGTGGTCATGCGGCTGCCCTCCCTTCGTGGGTGAGGAACTGGCGGGCGATGTGCTGGGTGTAGGCGGGGGGTGCGGCCTGGCGGGCCTCGCGGTTGGTCATCCAGGTGCAGCCCATGGCGTCGGCGTAGGCGCGCTCGCCCTTGTGCGCGAAGGCGAGAAGGCCGGGCCGGTGCCAGCACGGGGCGACCAGGTCACCGCCGCCGCCCCAGGAGGTCTCAAAGGCCCGGTGGCGGCGGATGTTCAGGCCGAACTGTGTGCCGCACAGCAGGTAGTCCGGGCGCACCGGTGCTTCGGGCACGTTCTCGATGACCCACGGAATCCCGGAGGCTTCCAGCCGCACGCGGCCGGGAGTGAGCAGGTCGGGGTGGTTGCCCTGGCTGCCTCGCCAGGAGGTGACGCGGGCGAAGTGCTGGCAGGGCCAGGAGGCGTGCACCAGGTCGAAGCCGTCCAGCCGGAAGGTGAGCGCGTCGGCCTGGTGGAAGGTGAAGGGATAGTTCGGCTGCGGGGTGATATCAACGCCGACAACGTCGAACCCGGCAAGGTAGTAGCCCATGGCCAAGCCCCCGGCGCCGCAGCACAGATCCAGCAGGCGCAGCCCGTTGGCCCGCCTCAGCGGCATTACACGCGCACTCACGCGGCCACCTCCATGCGGGAGGCGAGGAAGGCGCGGCCGATCCACTGGGTGTAGGCGGGTGGGATGGCTTCGGTCAGTTCTTCGCGTACGTCGGTCCAGTCGATGCCCATCGCGTCCCGCATCTCGGCAACGGTGGCTTTGCCGCCGCCGGCCCCGTAGGCGGCCACGTACGGCCCGTCGAAGTAGCGGCCGTGCCGCCAGCCGCGCACCCGGCCCCGGTGCGGCCGGTGCGCCGGCTGCACGGCCCTCCAGCCGCTCAGCTCGA
>NZ_JANCPR020000015.1 GCF_028657195.3 Streptomyces iconiensis | reverse complement strand
TTGCGGGCGCAGGCGGCGAATCTGCGGGTGTTTCTGGAGGAGCGGCCGGGGGTGTCGGTGGCGGAGGTGGGGCATTCGCTGGTCACCACGCGTGCGCTCTTCGATCACCGGGCCACCCTCATCGGCGACGACCGCGACGAACTCCTCACCGCACTCAGCGCCCTGGCCCGTGGCGAGGACGCTCCGAATATGTTCCAGGCCGCCTCCGGGCGGGGGAAAACGGCCTTTCTCTTCTCCGGCCAGGGGGCGCAACGCGCGGGCATGGGCAAGGAGTTGTACGAGACCTACCCGTTGTTCGCCGAAGCGCTCGACGAGGTCTGCGGGCACTTCGACGCTCTGCTCGGCCGCTCGCTACGTGAACTGATGTTCGCTTTACCGGAGTCCGACGAGGCGGAACAGCTTCACCGTACGGAGTACGCGCAGCCCGCGCTGTTCGCGCTGGAGACGGCGCTGTGCCGGCTCGTCCTCTCCCTCGGCCCGGCACCCGACTTCGTGATCGGGCACTCGATCGGAGAAATCAGCGCGGCGCACGCAGCCGGGGCGCTGTCCCTGGCCGACGCCTGCGTCCTCGTCGCCGCCCGCGGGCGGCTGATGCAGGCCGCACCCGACGCGGGAAGCATGGTCGCGGTCGAGGCCAGCGAAGCGGAGATGGACAGCTGCATCAGCGAGTTCGACGACAGCGTCACCGTCGCCGCCGTCAACGCCCCTCGTTCCGTCGTCATCTCGGGAGAGGACGCGACCGTCGGGAAGATCGCCGGCTACTGGGAGACGCGCGGTCGCCGCACCAAGCGCCTCCGGGTGAGTCACGCCTTCCACTCGCCCATGATGGACGGGGTACTGGACGCCTTCCGCGCCGTGCTGCGATCCGTCTCCTTCCAGCCGCCCCGCGTTCCCCTCGTCTCCAACCTCACCGGAAGGACCGCGTCCGCCGACGAGTTGGGCTCGCCCGACTACTGGGCGCGCCAGCTGCGGCACACCGTCCGCTTCAAGGACGGGGTGAACCACCTGCGTGAGGAAGGCGTCACCACCTTCCTCGAACTCGGCCCCGACCCGGTGCTCACCGCGCTCGTCGAGGACTGCGCGGGGGAAGGCGGCCCCGCTCCGAGCACGGTCGCCGCGGTACTCCGCCGGGGCCGTCCCGAGGCCCGCACCCTCGCGTTGTCACTCGCCGAGGCCCATGTGGCCAACACCGGGATCGCGCGGCCGTGCCTCGGACACGACGCCGCGTCCCGGCAGGTGGACCTGCCCACCTACGCGTTCCAGAGCCGCCGCTACTGGCTGGAGCGGCCGGAGGGCGAGCAGCGGCACGCCGCCGCGCCGGGCAGCCCCGGCGGCCATCCGCTCCTCGGGACGGGCATCGACCTCGCTGCCGCCCGCGACCGCTGGTTCACCCAGGAGATCGCGGCCGACCGCCCCTGGTTCGTACGCGAACACCGCGTCGCCGGACGGTCCGTGCTGCCCGGCAGCGCGATGCTGGAGTGGGCGCTCGCCGCCGTACGGGCGACGACCCGGGAGGCGTCCGGTGCCTGGACGCTGGAGGGCGTCTCCTTCGACGCGTTCCTGCCGTTCGGGGACGACGGGGCCCCGCTCACCGTGCAGGCGGTGACCGAGGCGACCGCTCGCGGCCACCGGGTGCGCTGCCTCAGCAGACTGCCGGGGGACGAGGACGGACCCGGCGGCACCTGGACCGAGCACGCCACAGTGGCCGCTGCCGGGCCGGGTGACCGGCCGCGACCGGCAGCGCGTGAACCCCGGCCGGCGGGGGAGGGGATGACCGAGCTGGCCACCGGGCCCCTGTACGACTCCTTCGCGCGGGTCGGACTGGACTACGGGCCCGCGTACCGGGCGCTGCGTCAGGTCTGGCGCGACGGAGACCGCGCGGTCGCGCTGATCGAGGCCGAGGCCGCGGCCCGCGACGAAGACACTTACCTGGCGCATCCGGTCGTGCTGGACGCCTGCTTCCAGACGCTGGTGGCGTTCACCGAAGCGGACGACGACACGCTGCGGGTGCCCGCCTCCGTGGACCGCTTCGACATCCATGGCCGCCTCCCCACCCGGGTCCTGTGCCATACGCACCGACGCGAGGCGACGGACTCCGGCGAGGTGACGCTCGACCTGGAGGTGGTCTCGGAGGCAGGAGAGGTCCTGGTCACCGTGGAGGGGCTCTGCTTCCGCGCGGTGTCCGGCCCGGCACTCGCACCCCTTCCGGTCCTCACCCCCCGCCGCTACGTGCTCGGCTGGCAGCCCCGGGACGAACACTCCGGGACGGTGCCGGGCGGCGTGGCCGGCACCTGGCTGGTGTGCGGCGCGGACGCCGAAGCGACCCGGGCGCAGTGTGACCAGCTGGCCGCGCGAGGCATCACGGCGACGGCCGTTGTCACCCCCACGGCCACGGAACCGGCGGGCGCGGAGGGGTCCGGCCAGGGGTCCGGCCCCGAAGGACCGGGCGTGGAAACCGGCCTTCAGCGTCTGCTCGACGCGGCGGGTGGTACGGGGCAGCCGGTCGGAGGGCTGCTGTTGCTCGCCGAGTCCGGAGCGGAGGGAAGCGCAGGCACGGACGCCGGTGACGCCGACGCCGGAGGTGTCCTGGCCGGTGACGACACGATCCTCGCGCGCACCTATGGCCTCGCCCGCCGTACCACCACGCTGCTCGCGGGTTTCCTGCGGACGTACGCGGCGGAGAACCCCGTGATCGTCATCTGCTCGACGGGGACGGCCGGTCCGGACACCGGGAGCCCGGCAACGCGCGTCCCCGCAACCGCTGATGCGCCTGGCCTCGCGCAGTCCGTCCTGACCGCCCTGGCCCGGTCGGTCGTCGCGGAGTACCCGGATCTGGCGTGCGTACAGGTCGACCTCGACCCGTCCTGGCCACCGTGCGCGCCCGCGACGATCCTCGATCAGGTGGGCGGCCTCGGCGGCTCCGGCCGGCTCGCCTGGCGCGACGGACGCTGGTACGAGGCCCGGCTGACCGAAGAGGCACCGGACGTGGACGAGGCACCGGACGTGGACGAGACGCCGGACGTGGACGAGGCACCGGTCGGGAGCGGGAGCGGGAGGCCGGGTGAAGGGCGGCGCGGCGCGCGGGCGCACCCGGTCCCCGTACGCGGCGACGCCACATATCTGATCACCGGCGGCCTGGGAGGTCTCGGCCTGGCCACCGCCGGCTGGCTGGCCGACAGGGGAGCAGAGTGCCTGCTGCTGGTCGGCCGCACCCTGCCCGCCGGCACTCCGGTCGGGGTCGCCGCACTGCGCGCACGCGGTGTACGCGTCGAACTGCGGGCCGCCGATGTGGCGGACGCGACCGCGCTCGACGCGGTCCTGGCCGAAGCGCGCCGCGAACTGCCGCCGCTGCGCGGTCTCGTGCACGCCGCCGGGGTCACGGACGACGCCGTTCTCGAACGGACCGACTGGCCCCGGCTCAGCCGGGTGCTGGACCCGAAGGTCAAGGGAGCGTGGAACCTGCACCGTTGTACGGACGGGCTCGACCTGGACTTCGCCGTCTTCTACTCGGCCCTCGGCGCGCTGACGGGCCTCACCGGCCAGCCGGGCTACCTCATGGCCAACACCTTTCTGGACGCGCTCGCCGTCCACCGCAGGCGGCACGGACTGCCCGCACTGAGCGTGGGCTGGGGGGCCTGGGCAGGCGTGGGCATGGCCGCCGCAGGGGACCTGCTGGAGCGGTTCGCCGCCACGGGCATCCACGGCATGGCGGCCGACGAGGCGCTGGACGCCCTCGGGAGTGTGCCGGCGGACGGCCCCGCCCATGTGGCGCTGGCCGCCGTGGACTGGCGGCGCCACCGGGCGGCGGACGCCCGCCGCCTGCCCGACACGCTGCTCGCCGGGCTCGCGTCCTCCGGTGTGGGCACCGACCGGGCCGCCGACCGGGCCGCCGACCAGGCGGAGCCCGGTGCCGACCCCGGCGACGGGGGACCCGACCTGGCCGAACTGGTGCTGAGCGATCCCGTCAGGGCCACAGACGTCGCGCTCGACCGGCTGCTGCACGTGGTGGCCGTGCTTCTCGGCATGTCGGCGAACGAACGGGACGCGCTGCAGCCCACATTCCGGCACAAGCACCTCAACGAGATCGGGTTCGACTCGCTCACGACGATCCGGCTCCGCAACCGCCTGCGTGCCGACTTCTCGGCCGATGTGCCGGCCGACTTCCTCTTCGGCGGCGGTACGGCCCTGGAGATCGCCGAACTGGTCTGCGGGCAGCTGACGACGCTGAACGTGCTGGCCTCCGACGACGTGCTCGACGACGGCGAGGAGACCGAGGTGCTGACCCTGTGACCAGCGGCGCACGGCCCCGACTGCACGGAGAAGAGCTCTCCCACGACGTACCAACTGGCGGAGAAGGAGACACCGCTGTGACTGCAAGCGGAGCCCGTTCGGTCCCGTCCCTGCTCGACGACCTCGCTCGGGCGGGCATCCGGCTTCGGCTGGCGAAGGGGGACGGGAACGGAAACGGGATCGAGGTGATCGCGCCCAAAGGACGGCTCACGAGCGGCTTGAGGGAGCGGATCACCCAGCACAAGCCCGAGTTGATCGCCTGGCTCGACGGCACCCGCACCGCGCGGGCCCAGGACACCGAGCTGCCCCGTATCACGCACGACGAGGAGAACCTGTACGAGCCGTTCGCACCGTCCGACCTTCAGATGTCGTTCATCATGGGCGGCAGGGAGGGCTTCGAGTACTACGTACGGCCCCACCAGTACATGGAGTACGACCTGGGCGCCGTGGACCCCGGCCGGCTGGAGAAGGCGCTCAACCAGGAGCTGGACCACCAGAGCAAGAACCTGGTCGTCGTCCGCGACGACCTCCGGCTCCAGACCGTGCGCGACCCGGCACCCGCGCGTGTCGAGGTGTTCGACGTCCGCCATCTCTCCTCCGGCGAGGCGGCGGCGCACGTGGAGCGGGTCCGCGACGCGATGAAGCGCCGGGAGCCCGTGCACGACAGGTGGCCCTGGGTGGACATGCGGGTCAGCCTGCTGCCGGGCGACCGGTCAAAGCTCCACTACAACAACAACAACCTCTTCAGCGACGCCCCCGCGACCCTGCGGTTCATCAACGCCGTACTGCGGCGCTACGAGAACCCCGGCGAAACGCCGCCAGAACTGGAGATCAGCTACCGGGACTGTGTGCAGGCGCTGGCCGAACTGGAGGAGTCACCGCTCGGCCAGGCGTCGCGCAAGTACTGGACCGACCGCATCGCGGACTGGCCGGAGGCACCGGAGATCCCGCTGGCAGGCGGCGCCGACCCGCGCAGGCGTTCCCGGCTGGAGCGCCGGGAGCTGCTCTTCCCACCCGGGGTCTGGACCTCGCTCAAGGAGAAGGCAGCCGCCCGCAACCTCACCACGACCAACGTCCTGTGCGGCGTGCACGCGGAAGTCCTGGCCTACTGGAGCGGATCGCGGCACTTCCTGCTCAACAACATGATCACCCACCGGTTGCCGCTGCATCCCCAGATGAGCGAGGTGTTCGGCAACTTCGCCTCGCTCTATCCGCTGGAGGTCGACTGGCGGCACGAGGAGGGCTTCGAGGACCGGGTACGGAGGCTCCAGACCCAGGTTCTCTCCGACGTCGAACACGTCTACTGGAGCGGTGTGAAGGTGCTCCAGGAGCTGAACCAGCGGCGGCGTACACCGGGCAAGGCCGTCTGTCCGTACGCCGTGGGCAGCGCGCTGTTCGTCGGGGCGGCGGAACGCCCCGTGCACAGCCTCCTCGAAACGCCGCAGACGCTCATCGACTGCGAGTTCTGGGACCTCAGCGACGGCAGCCTGTGGGTCATCTGGGACGTCATCGAGGACATGTTCCCGCCCGGACTCATCGACGCCATGCAGGAGGGCTACCGCGACATCGTCACGCGGCTCGCCGGGAGCGAAGAGGCGTGGCAGCGGCGTGCGTTCGAACCCCTGCCCGCCTCCCAGCGCGCGTGCCGGGCGGCGCTCAACGCCCCGACGGGGCCCGCGCCCCCGGGACTCCTGCACGACCCCCTGCCCCGGCAGGCGGCCCTGCGCCCCGGCCACCCCGCCGTGATCGCGGCCGACGGGGCCCTCGACTACGCCACCCTCGCCGGACGTGCCGCACACCTCGCCGGCAGACTGCGCGCGACCGGCGTCCGTCCGGGCGACCTGGTCGCCGTCGCGACCTCACAGGGCTGGGAGCAGGTCGTCGCGGTGCTGGGCGCGCTGACCGCCGACGCGGCCTACGTGCCGGTCGATCCTGGGTGGCCGCCGAACCGGCTGCGCTACGTGCTCCAGGACACCGGCGCCGCAGCCGTGCTGACCAGCGCACGGCTGCGCGAGACCCTCGCACCCCTGACGGGCGCGCCCGTGCTCACCGTCGACCCGCCGGAGGCCGGTCCCGCGCCGGCGGCGGCGCCGTCGGAGACCACGCGGCGGCCCGACGACCTCGCCTACGTCATCTACACCTCCGGCTCCACAGGGCGTCCCAAGGGAGCGATGCTGGACCACGGAGGACCGCTGAACACCCTCACCGAGATCAATCGCCGCTTCGGCGTCACCTCGGACGATGTGCTGCTCGGCATCTCCTCGCTCTGCTTCGACCTCTCGGTCTACGACGTCTTCGGCGCGCTGGACGCGGGCGCCACCCTGGTGCTTCCTGAACCGGGCCCGCCGGACCCGGCCTCGTGGGCCCGCACCGTCCAGGAACACGGCGTCACCGTCTGGAACTCCGTTCCCGCGCTGATGCAGCTCTTCGTGGAGGAGGCCGAGGGGGCCGGGCTGCGGTTCCCCACCCTGCGCACGGTCCTGCTCAGCGGCGACTGGATACCCGTCGGCCTGCCCGACCGCATCCGCGCCATCGCGCCCGGGGCCCGCGTGGTCAGCCTCGGCGGCGCCACCGAGGCGTCGATCTGGTCCATCTGCCATCCCGTCGACCACACGGACCCCGGCTGGGTCAGCGTCCCGTACGGGAAGCCCCTCGCCAATCAGAGCTGGTACATCCTCGACGAACTCGGCAGGGAGGTGCCCGACTGGGTCGCGGGGCAGCTGTTCATCGGCGGTGCCGGTGTCGCCCTCGGATACCTGGGAGACCCGGAGAAGACGGCGAGCGCCTTCGTCGCCCACCCGGTCACGGGCGAGCGGCTCTACCGCACAGGGGACCTCGGCCGCCGGCTGCCGGGCGGGGAGATCGAGTTCCTGGGCAGGCTGGACTTCCAAGTGAAGATCCAGGGTTTCCGGGTGGAGCCGGGAGAGGTCGAACACGCGCTGCTGGACCTGCCCGACGTCGGGCAGGCGGCAGTGGTGGCACGCAGGACCGACTCCGGAAGGCAACTGGCCGCCTTCGTCACCGCCAGGGAAGGCGCGCCCCCGCCGGTGCCCGCCGCCGTACAGGCCGCCCTCGGCGAGCAGTTGGCCGGCTACATGGTGCCCAGCCACCTCACCGTGCTCGACCGGCTGCCGCTCACCTCGAACGGCAAGCTGGACCGCGCGGCGCTGGAGGCGCTGGCACCCACCGACGACGGCGCCGGGACACACCGCCCCGCCGGCCCCGGCACGGCGACCGAGCGTGCCCTCACCGAGATCTGGCAGTCCGTCCTGGGAACCGCACGGGTCGGGATCCACGACGACTTCTTCGACCTGGGCGGACAGTCGTTCACCGCGCTCAGGGTCATCGGGCAGATCGCCCGCAGGCTCGACCACCGCGTGCCGCTGGGCACGCTGCTGGAGCGGCGTACCGTGGCCCGGCTGGCGGAGTGGCTCGACGCCCGCACGAAGGAGTGGACGCCCCTGGTCCGGCTGCGTGCGTCCGACCAGGCCGTGGACCCGTGGGCCTTCGTCCACCCGGCAGGCGGCAACGTGCTGTGCTACCGGCCGCTCGCCGAGGCGCTGGACGGGCCGTTCCTCGCCTTCCAGGCCCCGGGACCCGCCACCGGGCACCAGCCGGTGAACAGCGTCCCGCGCCTGGCGGCGCTCTACGCGGAAGCGCTGACGGACGCCCGCCCGCACGGCCCGTACCGCATCGGCGGCTGGTCGTCGGGTGCCGTCATCGCCGTCGAGGTGGTCCGCCTGCTGGAGGCGCGCGGTGAGCAGGTCGAGCGGCTTGTGGTGATCGACTCGCCGGCCCCGGTGGCCCCGCGTGCCGCGGCCGACGAGACACAGCTGCTGCTCTGGTTCCTGGAGGATCTCGACATCGGCTTCGACCCCGGGAGTCCAGGCGCTTCGGAGGTGGCAGGACCCGAGGGCACCCCGGTGGAGGAGCGGCTCGCGCACGCGCTCGAAGCGCTGCGCGACCGCGGCCTGACGGGTGCCGGCACCATCGGCGCCGGCACCCCCGGCGCCGCTTCGTACCAGCGGGAACTGGCCGACACCTTCGCGGTGTTCCGGGCCGTGGTGGAGGGCTGTGACCGCTACAGCGCGTCGCCCGTCGCCGCCGGCATCACCGTGCTGCGCGCACGGGACGGCCAGGTCAGCGAGTTCGCCGACCACCCTCACGCGGAAGCCCCCGACTGGGGCTGGTCCGCGCTGACCACCGGCGCCGTGGACAGCCTGACCGTTCCCGGCACCCACCACACACTGCTCACCGGCGCGTCCGTCGCGATCGTCGCCGGAGCCCTGAACAGTCCACCGCGGCGCGACCGGCCAGTCCGGTGACCGCGCCGGGGGAGACGGAGGAGGACCGATCCACGGTGATCCAGGACCTGCTTGGCGAACTGCGCCTGCGAGGCATCAAACTGCGCCTGACCGACGGCCGGCTGGACGTGGTCGCACCGAACGGCGCGCTGACCGCGCGGCTGAAGGACGAGCTGCGCGAACGGCGCGACGAACTGATAGCGATGCTGCGGGGCGCCACAGCGGGCCCCGCGCCCGCGGCCCTCGTGCCCCGCCCGGCGGAGCGCCACGAGCCCTTCCCGCTGACCGACATCCAGCACGCCTACTGGGTGGGCCGCGGCTCCGCTGTCGAACTGGGCGGAGTGTCCACCCACATCTACTTCGAACTCGAACGCGAGGGGCTCGACCCGGACCGGCTGGAGACCAGTCTCCGTGCGGTCATCGCCCGCCATGACATGCTGCGCGCGATCATCCTCAACGACGGCAGGCAGCGCGTCCTGGCGGAAGTCCCGCCGTACGAACTGTGCGTGGCCGACCTGCGCGGGCTGAGCCCGGAGAAGCAGGAGCAGGAGATCCTGCGCAGCCGCGAGGAGATGGACCACCAGGTGCTCCGCGCCGACCGCTGGCCGCTGTTCGACATCCGGGCCTCCCGGATCGACGACGAACTGCTGCGGCTGCACGTCAGCCTCGACACCCTCATCCTCGACGGGTACAGCATGTACCTGCTCTTCCAGGACTGGCGCCGTTTCTACGAGGATCCCGCCTGGTCGCCCGATCCGCTGGACGTCTCGTACCGGGACCATGTGCTGGCCGAGGCGGCGGAGCAGGAGGGCAGCCGCTACCGCGCCGCCGAGCGGTACTGGCTCGACCGGTTGCCCGGACTGCCGCCGCCGCCCGCCCTGCCGCTCGCCGTGCGGCCCGCACTGGTGGGGCGCCCGGAGTTCGGCCACCGCGCCGGGAGGCTTCCGGCCGCGCGGTGGACCGCCGTGAAGGAGTTCGCGCGGCAGTTCGGTGTGACTCCCTCCAGCGTGCTCCTGACCGCGTACGCCGACGTGCTGCGGACCTGGTCCAGCGAGCCGGACTTCACCCTCGACCTGACCCTGTTCAACCGGCCGCAGACCCACCCGCAACTGGCCGAGCTGATCGGCGACTTCACCTCGGTGACGCTCCTCGCGGTGACGGCCTGCCCAGGCGAGGCGTTCGTGGAGCGCGTACGGCGGCTCCAGGGGCAGTTCCTGCGGGACCTGGAACACTCCGAGTTCAGCGGTGTGCGGGTGCTGCGCGAGCGCGCCCGCCGCGAAGGCGGCGGCCCCGGCGCCTCGATGCCGGTGGTCTTCACCAGTGCGCTGGTGCTGGGCAACGGCGGCGAAGGTCCCTCGGAGGGCATCCGGTTCTTCGGCGAGGAGCGGTACGGCATCACCCAGACCCCGCAGGTCTGGCTGGACCACCAGGTGACCGAGGAGCGCGGCGACCTGCTGTTCAACTGGGACGCCGTGGAGGCGCTGTTCCCCGCCGGTCTGCTGGACGACATGTTCGCCGCTTACTGCGCCTCCCTCGACCGGCTCGCCGACGAGGCCGGGGCGTGGACAGGACCGGAGGAGCGCTCCGCCCTGCCCGCCTGGCAGCGGGATGAGCGCCGGGCCGCCAACGACACGGATACGTACATCCCCGCACGCACACTCGGTGAACTGGTCTCCGCGCGGGCCCGCGCCCGTCCCGACGCCACCGCCGTCGTCGACGAGGAAGGCGCGCACAGCTACCGCGACGTGCTGGCGGCTGCGGGCCGGCTGGCGCGGCGGCTGGTCGAACTGGGCGCCGCACGCGACACGTTGATCGGCGTCGTACTCGACAAGGGCGTGGACCAGATCGTCGCCGTACTCGGTGTCGCCCTCTCGGGCGCCGCGTATCTGCCGCTCAGCCCGGACTGGCCGGCGGCGCGGCGGCACCAGCTGCTGGTGCGCGGCGAGGCGGGGATCGTGGTGACGGCACCAGGACACCGCGACACCCTCGACTGGCCGGAGGGCGTCCACCTGGTCACCTCCGCCGACCCCGAGGTGACCGGGGCCGAGGCCACGCCCCCGGAGGTGGACGTCCGGCCTGACGACCTGGCCTACGTCATCTTCACGTCCGGATCGACCGGCAGGCCCAAGGGCGTGATGATCGACCACCGGGCCGCCGCCAACACGCTCCAGGACATGAACGAGCGTTTCTCCGTCGGCCCCGACGACCGGGTGCTCGCGCTGTCGGCGCTGAGCTTCGACCTCTCGGTCTACGACGTGTTCGGCGCCCTCGCGGCCGGAGCCGCCGTGGTCGTCCCGACCCGTGGTCGCGAACACGACCCGTCGCACTGGGACGACCTGGTACGGCGGCACGGAGTCACCGTCTGGAACTCGGTCCCCGCGCTGATGCAGGTGTGGACCGACGCGTGCGCCTCGGCGGCAGCGGAGGGCCGCGGCGAGAGCGTGAACGCGTCGGATCTGCGCCTGGTGCTGCTCAGCGGCGACTGGATCCCGGTGACCCTCCCCGACCAGGTGCGGGCACAGCATCCCGGGGCGCTCGTGGTGAGCCTGGGAGGTGCGACGGAGGCGTCCATCTGGTCGGTGCACCACGCGATCGGGGACGTGCCGCCGGAGTGGTCCCGCATTCCGTACGGCAAGCCCCTCGCGAACCAGACCCTGCACGTGTACGACAAGCACTTCGCGCCCTGCCCGGTGTGGACCACGGGGGAGATCTGCATCGGAGGTGCGGGCGTGGCCCGGGGTTACTGGGCCGACCCGGAGCTGAGCGCCGCCCAGTTCGTCGAGCACCCGGTGACCGGCGAGCGGCTGTACCGCACAGGTGACCTCGGCCGCTACCTGCCGGGAGGCGACATCGACTTCCTCGGCCGCGTGGACTTCCAGGTGAAGCTCAACGGGTACCGGATCGAACTCGGCGAGATCGAGGCGGCGTTGCGTTCGCTTCCCGGCGTCGGCGGCGCCCTGGCGGGAGTGGAGACCAACCCGGCGACCGGCAGGCGTCAACTCGTCGCCCATCTGCTGCCGGGGGACCGGGAGGAGACCCCCTCGTCCGGGGCCCGTGACGACGCGGCGGCCCGTGCGGGCGCCGGCGTGGATGTGGCGGCCGTACGCTCCGCCGTCGGCGAACTGCTGCCGGACTACATGGTCCCGCACCACTTCCTCGTCATCGACGCGGTGCCGCTCAGCGCCAACGGCAAGGTCGACCGCGGTGCCCTGCCCGTCCCCTGGGCCGAGCTGGCCCCTGAGGAACAGGTCGCCCCGCGCGACGGGTTGGAGAGCCGGCTGATGCGGATGTGGACGGCGGCGCTGGAGCGCGACGACTTCGGCGTCGACGACAACTTCTTCGAGCTGGGCGGCGACTCGCTGCACGCCGTACGCATCCTGACGATGATCCGCCGGGACATCGGGCTCGATGAGGACATGGAAGACGACCTGGGGCTCCTCTTCGAGTTCCCCACGATCGCCGAACTCGCCGAACGGCTCAGCACCGGAACGGGGGCATGACGCCATGGCAACCACCTCCCGGAGAACGGACCGTGAGGCGGGCGGGGAAGAAGGGCACTGGGACGAGGTGATCGTCGGGGCGGGCTCCGCCGGCGCGACTCTCGCCGGGCGGCTGGCCGAGGACCCGGGGCGCCGCGTGCTCCTCCTGGAAGCCGGGGGCGACGGCCACGGCGACGGGCCCGGCTCGCCCGACCGTCCCGTGCTGTCCGGCGCGAACTGGGACTACTCGGCCTACGTGGGCAGGGAGGCGGAGGACGGGCGCCGCTACCCCTACGCGGTGGGCAGGACCCTCGGAGGTTCCTCCGCCGTCAACGGCGCCCTCGCCCTGCGCGGGCTGCCCGGCGACTTCGACGCCTGGGCGGCGGCCGGGAACCCCTCCTGGTCGTGGGAGCGGGTGCTCCCGTACTTCGTCCGCATGGAGTCCGACGGCGACTTCGGCGTACCCGAACACGGAGGCGAAGGACCGCTGCCCGTCCGCAGGCAGGGCAAGGACGACCTCGGTCCCCTCTCCCACGGCTTCCTGCGTGCCTGCGAGGACCTCGGTGTGCCGACGGTGCCTGATCTCAACGCGGCCGACTGCACCGTCGGAGCGGGACCCGTCCCCCGGAACGAGGCGGGCGGACGCCGGGTGTCCACGGCCGACGCGTACCTCGACCCCGCCCGGCACCGGTCCCCTCTCACCGTCAGCCCTCACCACCGGGTGCTCCGCGTCCTGTTCGACGGCGACAGGGCCGTGGGTGTCGAGGCCGAGCGGGACGGGCACCTCGTCCGCGTCCGCGCCGACCGCGTCACGCTGTCGGCGGGAGCCATCGGCACCCCCACCGTTCTGCTGCGTTCGGGCATCGGTCCGGCCGACGACCTCCTGCGACTCGGTATCCGCCCCGTCGCCGATCTGCCCGGGGTCGGCGCGCACCTCATGGAACACCCCCTCGTCGCGCTGTGGGCCCTCCCGGCCCCCGGCGGCTGCCTGCGGGGCGAGGCCATGCACCAGGTCCTGGCACGGGTGGCGAGCACGGACGGTCCCCCGGACCTGAACCTCACCCTCGTCAACAACGTCACCGGCCTCGACGTGCCCGTGATGCGCGGAGTCCTCAGCGGGCGGACCGCGTTCTCGCTGCACGCCTCGCTGCTGACACCCCGCTCACGGGGCCGGGTCACCCTGCGGACCGCGGCACCTGACACCGACCCCGTGATCGAGCTGGGACTGGCCACCGACCCCGGGGACGTGGAGCGGCTGATGGCCGGAACGCGGATGCTGTGGCGGATGCTCAAGGGCGGTCGGCTCGCGCCGCTGCTGGAGCGCGTCTTCCTCTGGACCGACCGCACGGTGGAGGACGACGCCATGCTGCGCCGCGCCGTCACCACGTTCGTCTGCCCCTCCTGGCACCCCGCCGGCACCGCCGTGATGGGCCCGGCCTCCCGGCGCGCCGCGGTGGTGGACGAGCGCTTCCGGGTGCACTCCGTGAGCGGTCTGCGCGTCGTGGACGCGTCCGTGATGCCGACGATGCCGAGCGCTCCGACCAACCTCAGCTGCGTCATGCTCGGAGAGAGGGCCGCTTCGTGGACCCCGCAACCCTGAACCGCCCCGCCCCCCGCCGTGCGGGGTCCCGCGCCCCGTCGGACGACTGGTGCGTACGCTGGGCCGCTGCCCAGGACGCGCCCGTACGGCTGTTCTGCCTGCCGCACACCGGAGGCGGCGCCGCGCTCTACCGGGACTGGGCCCGGCGGCTCGCCCCGGACGTCGATGTCGTCTCCATCCGGCTGCCCGGCCGCGAGAAGCGCTTCCGGGAGACGCCGTACCGCCGCCTCGACGACCTCGTCGAGGCGCTGGCCGAGGCCGTGGAGCCGCTGCTTGACCGGCCGTACGCCTGGTTCGGGCACAGTATGGGCGCCCTGGTCGCGTACGAGATGTGCCGGGCGGCGCGCGGCCTGGGACAACGGGAGCCCGAGCGGCTGCTGGTCTCGGGCCGCCGTGCCCCGCACCTGCCCTCCCGGCAGCGGCGGGTCCATGACGCGCCGGACGACGCTCTCGTGGCACACCTGCGGGAGCTGAACGGGACCCCGGCGGAGGTGCTCGACAGCTCCGCAGCGCTGGGGGCGCTGCTGCCCATGATGCGTGCCGACTTCGCCGTGTCCGAGACCTACCACTGGAGGGCCGGCCCTCCGCTGACGTGCCCGGTCCTTGTGCTCGGCGGCCGGGACGACGCCCTGGCGGCCCCCGGCGAACTGGCGGCCTGGCGGGAGTACTCGACCGGCGACTGTGAGGTGCGCCTGTTCGACGGCGGACATTTCTTCCTGCACGAGGAGTCCCGCGAGCAGGTACTGACGACCCTGGCGGCCGGACTGCCGGGGCGGGACATCGCACTGACCGGGAGGCAGCAGTGACCACGCACGACCTTTCCCCGACCCGCCCCGCGTCCGCGCCCGGCGAAGCGGAGTTCCCGCTGACCGACCTCCAGGCCGCCTACCTGGTCGGGTCGAGCCCGCTGATGGAACTCGGCGGCTTCCGCCCGAACCTCTACACCGAGATCGACCTCGTGGACTTCGATCCTGAGGCCGCGCGCCACGCCATCGACCTGCTGATCGCCCGGCACGAGCACCTGCGGACCGTGATGACCGAGGAGGGGGTCCAGCGGGTGCTCACACCCCCGGAGGTCACGCCCTTCAGGCTGCGGGTGGTGGACCTGACCGGGCTGCCGGCGCCGGAGCAGGAGGAGGCGATCGGCCGTACCAGGGAACGGATGCGTGACGGAGGCCCGGAACCTACCGGTTGGCCCCTCTTCGAGGTCACGGCCCACCGGCTGCGGCGGCACAGGACCCGGGTCCACTTCGCGATGAGTCTGCTGCTGCTCGACTCGACGAGCACCCGCCGGCTCCAGGAGGAGTGGTGGGAGCTGTACCGCGACCCGACGGCCGGCCTCCCGCCGGTGGGCCGCACGTTCCGCGAGTGCGTCGTGGCCCGTGCGGCGGAGGAGGACACGGAGGACCACCGCAAGCAGTGGCGCTACTGGGAGGACCGGCTCGACTCGCTGCCGCTCGCTCCCCGGCTGCCGCTCGCCCGGCCGTCCGGCGGTATCGAGTCCGCCACCCTTACCCGGCGCACCTGCGTGCTGAGCGCAGAGCAGTGGCAGCGGCTGCGGGCGAACTTCCGCGCGCACCGCGTGCTGCCGACCACCGGGCTGCTGCACGTGTACGCGGAGGTGCTGGGGTCCTGGGCCACCGCACCGCACTTCTGCCTCAATGTCCTGCACCAGAACTGGGTGGTCAGGCACCCCGAAGCCGAAGGCGTCGTCGGACAGTTCAGCGCGACCCTGCCCCTGGAGGTTGACCTGCGCCAGGACGACGACTTCTTCGCGCGGGCCGCACGGCTGCAGCGCCGGCTGTGGAAGGACCTGGCGCACTCCGACGTGAGCGCGGTCCGGGTCACGCGCGAGCTGGCGGCACGCCGTGGCTGGACCTCGCGCGCCGCCCTGCCGTACGTCTTCAACAGCATGCTGGGCCCCGGCACACGGAAGACCGGCGGACGGGGCGTGTGCCGTACGGTCCACTCCGCGCTGCGTACGCCCCAGGTGCTGATCGACCAGCAGGTCAAGGACGCGCCCGGAGGCGGGATCGAATGCGTGTGGGACACCGTCGACGAGGCGTTCCCCGAGGGGTTGCCCGACGCGATGTTCGCGGCGTACCGGAGCCTGCTGGAGTCGCTGGCGGCGCCGGGCGGTGACAGGACGCGCCCCGCGCACCCCGCGCCGGCGCACCGCGATCTGGTGGAGGCGCTGAACAGGCCGGCCGGCCCCGCTCCCACCGGTCGCCTGGAGGACGGATTCCTCGCCGCGGCGGCCCGGTGGCCCGAGCGCCCGGCCGTGGTGACGGCGGACCGCACGGTGACGTACGGGGAACTGGAGCGTGTCTCCCGGTCCGTCGCGGTGTGGCTGCGGGACCACGGAGTCGGCGGCGGCGACGTGGTGCCCGTCCTCATGGACAAGGGCTGGGAGCAGGTCGCGGCCGTGCTCGGTGTCCTGCGGGCGGGGGCCGCCTACTGTCCCGTGTCGGTGACGCTGCCGGCCGAGCGCGTCACCCGCCTCATCGGGGCCGGATCGGCCCGCGTGGTGCTGTGCCAGTCCCACCGGATGCCCGCGCCGGAACTGCTCGGCGCGCTCCCGGTGCTGAGCGTCGATCGGACCCGCCCCACCGACGAGGCGCCGGAGCCTCCGGCGAACGGCCCCGGTGAGCTGGCCTACATCATGTACACCTCGGGCTCGACCGGTTCCCCCAAGGGGGTCATGATCGAGCACGCCGCCGCGCTGAACACGGTCCTCGACATCAACCGGCGCGTGCGACTCGGCCCGGACGACCGGGTGTTCGGCATCTCGTCGCTCAGCTTCGACCTGTCGGTCTGGGACGTCTTCGGCACCCTGGGAACCGGTGCGGCGCTCGTGCTCCCGGCCGCCTGCGAGCACCCCGACCCCGAGATGTGGGCCGACACGGCGTTCGCCCTCGGGGCCACCGTCTGGAACTCCGTTCCTGCGCTCGCCGAGATGCTGGTCGAGGTCCTCGCCCAGCGCGGCAGCGGGGTACCGCCCGTGCGGGTCTTCCTGCTGAGCGGCGACTGGATACCGCTCTCGCTGCCCGACCGGCTGCGGGCACTCCGCTCCGAGGTGCGGGTGCTGGCACTCGGCGGTGCCACCGAGGCGTCCATCTGGTCCAACTTCTTCGAGGTCGGCACCGTCGATCCCGGCTGGCGCAGCATCCCGTACGGCAAGCCGCTCGACGGGCAGACCATGCGCGTGCTCGACCACACCATGGAGGTCAGGCCCGCCTGGGCCACGGGCCGTGTCTACATCGGCGGCGCCGGTGTCGCCCGCGGGTACGCCCATGATCCCGGGCGGACGGACGAGCGTTTCCTGCGTCATCCGCGCACCGGCGAACGCCTCTACTGGACAGGTGACCTGGGCCGCTACTGGCCCGACGGGACCATCGAGTTCCTCGGCCGCGAGGACCGGCAGGTCCAGATCCAGGGCTTCCGGGTCGAGCCGGGCGAGGTGGAGGCCGCGGTGCGCAGCCACCCCTCCGTCGAGGAGTGCGTGGTGTGCACGGCCGCCTCGCCCGACGGCCGGGCCCGGCTGGTGGCGCTGGTGGTCGGGCGCGCGGGCAGCGAGGTCGGTGCCGGGGAGGTGGAACGGCATCTCCGCGAGCTGCTGCCGTCCTACATGGTGCCTGGCCGGCTCCGGGTGGCGGAGCGGCTGCCGGTGACCTCCAACGGCAAGGTCGACCTGGACCGGGTGCGGGAGATGCTGGCGGAACCCGCGGGGGAACCGTCGGGGGAGGACCGGGCCGACGACAAGACGGCGCGCCGGCTGGGAGAGCTGTGGGCCGAGTTGCTGGGTGTGGACTCCGTCGGGCCGGACAGCGACTTCTTCTCCCTGGGCGGCAACTCGCTGCTCGCCCTGCGGCTCGTGAACCGCACACGGTCGGAGCTGGGGGCGGAGGTCGAGTTCGGCCGGATCTTCGAGTCGCCGACGCTGAGTGCTTTCGCCGCGGCCGTCCAGGACGGTACGCGCGCCGCGGCCTGCGCGGTGACGCTCTCCACGGGCCCGGCGGAGGGCGCCGGTCCGGGGCTCTTCCTCTTCCACCCCGTGGGCGGATCGGTCACCAGCTATCTCGAACTCGCCCGTGCCTGGCCGGGCCCCGTGCACGCCTTCCAGAGCCGGATGCTCGTCCAGGGTGGCGAAGCGCCGGGCGAGGCCGACCTGGTCGCCATGGCGGCTTCCTACCGGCAGGAGCTGCTGGAGCTGTCGCCCGTGGGCCCGTACATGCTCGGTGGCTGGTCGATGGGCGGGGTGCTGGCCTACGAGGTGGCGCGGCAACTCGCCGCCGAGGGGCACACGTGCCGGGTCTTCATGATCGACAGTCTGGTCGCCGAGAACCGTGCGCCGCTGACCCCGCAAGAGGGGTACGTGGAGTTCCTGGGGGACCTCGCCGGAGGACTTCCGCCCGCCGAACTGGTGACCGCGGTACGCGCCGCGGAAGCGGACGGGCTCGCGGCTGTGGCCAGGGCGTCCGCTGTCGGGCATGGACTCCTCCCTTCGGAGATCGGTCTCGTGGAGTTCGAACGGCTCTCGCGGACGCACACCCACAACCTCAGGCTGCTGGGCGGCTACCGCCCCGGGCCCAGTGAGGTACCCGCACTGCTCTTCGCCGCGGGCACCGGGCGGGACGGTACGGGGGAGGGCTGGCGGGCCGTGTGCCCGGCGATCGAGGTGGAGGTCCGTGCGGGTGACCACTACTCGATCGTCTCTGCCGATGGCCTCCGGGCCATCGCCGAACGCGTCGTCCGGTGGCTTGCCGTCACGGGGGAAAACCGGCGAAGCGTGGTGGACGGGGAATGAACCCGGTTCGGCGACGACCCGGAGGGGCGTGAGGGCCGGTGTCAGTACCGGCCGAGGGTGCCGCGGCGCCGTGCGACCCGCTCCAGGCGGCCGAAGAGGACCACGCCGGCCGCTACGAGCAGGAGGGGCTGGAGGAGCACCCACCACAGCCCCCAGCCGGTCGGCAGGTTCGTCAGCGAGTGCCCGCCCAGCAGGATGTCGCGGGTCGCCTCGATGCCCGGGGCGATCGGCAGGATGAGCCGGCTGAGGAAGGCGGTGACGTCCGGCATCTTGTCGAGGGGGACGAAGGTTCCCCCGGCGATGAACCAGATGGCGATCGAGAACTGGGTGATGATCTCGATCCGCTTGTAGACCAGGGTCAGTCCGCACAGGACCAGTGCGAATCCGCAGGTGCCCAGGACCATCGCGGCCAGGGGTACCAGGATCTGCACGTCGAAGGGCGTGTTCCCGCCCCGCGCCTCGATCGTGATCACGCCGACGAGGAGGACGGACAGCGCGCTCGGCAGGGCCGAGACGACGGCGGCGACCTGCCGCCCGAGGACGAGCACCCAGGAGGGCATCGGGGTGAGGTAGGTCTGCTCCAGGACCCCCGACTGGAGGTCGCCGAGGTAGCTCCAGAAGACGCGGTTCACCTGTTCGTGGATGAACGTGAGCGCGACCATGCCGAGCAGCCCCGGCACGAGCAGGTCGTCCTTGAGCTGTCCGCGCCCCATGAACAGGACGAGGAGCAGGTAGAAGAGCGGAAAGGTGATCATCTGCACGAGGACTTCGCGCCAGCCGGCCCGCAGGCCCAGCAGGCCCTTGTGCACCTCGTTGACGAACCCGTTCAGATAGGTGGAGGCGTGCGGGCGTTCCGCGATGGCGGCCGGAGCGGAGCGATCGGCAGTCGGAGTGAGCGTTGTCATGGTGGGTCCCCGCCGTTTCAGTACTGGCCGAGCCGGCCGTCGCGCACGGCTCTGCGCTGGTTTCGGGTGAAGAGCCAACCTCCGAAGACGATGAGCGCCACGGTGTAGGCGAGCAGCCACGCCAGCGTCCCGTCCGACCAGATGTCCCCGAGCGACTCGTCGCGGAAGAGCATCTTCGAGGTGGCCTCCACCGCGAGTGTCGTCGGCAGGAGACGCGCCACCACCGCGAGCCAGTCCGGGTAGAGGGAGAGCGGCATCATCGAGCCGTTCAGCAGGATCACCAGCGAGGTGAACAGCGAGTGCAGGGCACCGACCATGGGCGAGCGGAGGGCGACGGCCGCCAGCACGAAGGTGAATGCCAGGACGTTGACGACCACCAGCGCGTACGGCACCAGTGCCCCGGCCCGCAGCGGGATCGTCACATCGGCCACGAGCATCGGTACCAGCGTGGCGACAACGGCCACCGTCATGCCGATCAGGGACGCGGTGACCAGCCGTCCGAGCATGATCAGTGAGGGCGGGGCCGGTGACATGTGGCTCTGCGCGTACGTCCCGCCGCGCTTCTCCTCCACGAGGTCCGCCACCATCACCAGGCTGGCGTACTGGAGGAACCAGTAGCCGCTGATGCCGACCAGCGTCTCGGGGAGCAGGTCCCTGCGGAGTGAGCCCTGGCCCATCACGTACTGCATGCCCAGGTACAGGACGGTGCTGACGACGAGCGTGATGATGTGGCCGAGGGGGTGGGACAGCTGCGCGAGCAGTCCCTTGCGGACCTCGGCGCTCATCATGCGCAGTCCGCTGCCCGGGGTCAGCTTCCAGTCGGCCCGGACCGAAGGGCCGAGCTCTTCCGTGGTGGTGGCGGTCGCGACGCTAGTCATGGGCGGGCGCCTTGATGAGACCCATGAAGACGTCTTCGAGGTCGGGCTGCACCTGGGCGAGCGACTGCACCACGGCACGCCGGTCGCGGAGCCGGTCGACGAGCGCGTAGACCTCCTGCGGATCGCTGACGCGGCCGGAGATGGTCGTCGTGCCCTCGTGGGCCTTGGCGGTGAAGCCGTCAGGTAACGCCTCGTCCGGGAGGTCGCCCTCGATACGGACCTCGTACTTGTCCCGCTCACGGAACTGGGAGAGCAGTTCCTCGGTCCGCAGGTCGGCGATGACCTTGCCTTCCCGGATCACGGCCACCCGGTCGCACAGTTCCTCCACCACGTTCATCTGGTGGGTGGTGAGCAGAACCGTCTTGCCCCGGTCCCGGGAGAGGGTGCGGACCCACTCCATGACCGTGCGGGTCGCCTCGACGTCCAGGCCGATCGTCGGCTCGTCCAGAAGCACGATGGGCGGGTCGGCGATCAGCGCCGCCGCCACCGCGACCTTCTGCTGCATGCCGCGGGAGTAGCCGCCGACGCTCTCTGAACGGCGTTCCCACAGGCCCAGGCCCTTGAGCAGTTCCTCGGCCCGGGAACGGGCCTCGGCGGTGCGCATGCCCTTCAGCCGGCCGAAGTAGAGCAGGTTCTGCCAGGCGGAGAGGTTCCAGTAGACGTTGCGTGAGCCCTCCAGCACGGCGCCGAACTGCTGCATGGCGGCTGAGCGCCGGCGGGTCACGTCGTAACCGTTGAGCAGTGTGTGGCCGGAGGTGGCGGCCAGCAGCCCGGCAAGGATCTTGATCGTGGTGGTCTTGCCGGCGCCGTTGGGCCCCAGGAAGCCGAAGACCGTTCCCGCCGGGACCGAAAGCGACACGTCATCGACGGACTTGGTCTCCGACGAGCCGTAGATCTTCGTGAGTCCGCTGATCTCGATCGCGGGCGTCGCCGAGGCCGCGCCGGGCCGCTCGTGGCTGGATGGTGCCTGGGTTTGTGTACTCACATTCGCACCTTCATCGTCGTGTAAACACCACACCGAAACGAGAACACCATTCACTTTGCAGACGTTGTACTCTGTTGTCAAGCATGTTCTCGTAGCATGCTGGTCGCAGGTCGCAGCCCGACGGAATGGACGAGCGGATGTCATCGAACTGGCGTGAGAAGAGGCGAGCCTCCGCCGTGGGAGAGATCAAGGACGTGGCCAGGCAGCTTCTGGTGAAGGGCGGCCCGCAGGCCGTCTCGTTGCGTGCCATCTCCCGGGAGATGGGGATGACCCCGTCGGCGCTCTACCGGTACTTCCCGAGCCTGGACGCGCTGCTGGCCGGGGTGCGCAGCGACCTCTTCGAGGAGCTGGGCGAGGCCACCATGGAGGCGCGCGACAGCGTGCCTGGCGATGATCCGCTGGCCCGTCTGATGGCGATGGCGCGTGCTTTCCGGACCTGGGGGCTGGCACACCGGGCGGAGTTCGGGCTGATGCTCGGTCCGCCACCGCCGGGAGTCGAAGGAGGGCCTGAGCCGCAGGAGCCTGACTACGCACCGGCGTGCGTGGGGGTCGCGTTCCTCGGCGAGATCGCGGAGCTGAACCGGCGTGGAGGGCTGCGGACCCCGTCCGTCGATCTCATCGAGGACCGGCTGGCGCCCGGCCTGCGGGAGTACCTGACGGGGCAGGAAGGTCTCGAACTCCCCGTGATCTTCGCGTTTCTGGCCGCGTGGGCGCGGCTCTACGGCATCATCGCGATGGAGATCTTCGGCCATATGGCCTGGGCGGTGACCGACAGCGCGGCCCTGTTCGAGACCGAGCTGATCAACTTCGCCCAGCAGCTCTCGGGGTCCGAGTACGACAGACAGCTCGCGGGCAGCGACCTCGACGGTTCCTGAACCGGTCCAGCGGGGTCCAGGAGCCGCCGAGGAGGGGCCGCCGGCGGATTCCGGCGGCTCCTTACACCCGCGAGGGCACGCTGTCGTCGATGTGGGACAGGATCTCGTCGACCGCCCTGACGACCCCGCCCGACTCGTGGATGTGCGCCTGCAGGTCCCGCGTCGCGCTCATCGCCGACTCGTCGTCCGCGATGTCCAGCACGGCGGACCTGAGCCGCTCCGCCGATGTCGCGTCCCGGCCGATGACCCGTGCGACGCCGAAGTCCGCGAGCTGCTGCGCCAGTCCGTCGGCAGCGGCCAGCTGAGGCAGCACGACCATCGGGGTGCCGGTGTACAGCGCCTGCATGACCGTGCCGGTCCCGCCGGAACAGACCGTGAGCCGGGCGTGCTCCAGTACGGACTGGAACGGAATCCAGCTGTGCGCCTCGACGTTCGGCGGCAGCGGGCCCACGTCCGCCGGTTCCACGCCGGGGCCCAGTGCGAGCACCACGTGCCAGGGCAGCCCCTCGAACGCCTTCAGGCACATCCGGAAGAACTCCGGCTGGTGGTTGAAGCTGGTGCCGAGCGACACCAGACACACCGGCAGGCCGCTCGCCGGGGGCCGCCAGTCCCCACCGGCGGTCTTCGACGGGAAGCAGGGGCCGACGAAGCGGAACTTCTCGTCGGTCTCCGCGTCGATGTGCCCGAACCTGCTCGGATAGAAGACCAGTTTGAGCGCGTCGGGGTCCCCCTTCATCTGATGGAAGGCTCTGTCCTGATCGACGCCGTACGTGTGCGCGTACCGCCGCATCTCGGCCTTCAGCTCCGCGTAGGCCACGTCGCCGATGGCGAACGGGGTGACGTGCTGGCTGACACAGCCCACCGGGAAGAGGCGCACCGCGGGCACCCGCCACTTCTCCGTGAGCAGTTCCCCGGTCCAGCGGACGAACAGGTCGTACGCCACGGCGTCGGGGCGGTCGTCCGCGAAGTACGCGTCGAACACCGGTGTGGTGGCGACGGCCTCGCGGATCGAACCGAGCAGGACCTTGGTCAGCCAGTTGCCCGTACCGGGCGGGAAGTCCCGGTGGATGTCGATGGTGGACTCGTACGGGATGACGGTCGCACCCGCCGAGGCGACATCCTCGGCGAACAGTTCGGTGGCCGGGTAGCTCACCCGGTGCCCGCGTCGGACCAGTTCTTCCACCACGGCGAGCGACGGTGCCAGATGCCCGGGAGCCGGGGCGTTGAAGAAGGCGATATGGCGGCTGCGGCTTGACATGGAGAAACCTCCTTCAGGCACGCCGGCCACGTATGGAGACGAACTCGTGACTGCGGACGACCATGTCCGGGTTGTGCATCAGATCCGTGAGGAAGAGGTCGATGTCGGCGGCCGGAACACCCGCCTCGACCATGGCGTCCCGCTTCTGGCTGACGTTGTTCTCGAACAGGCGGCAGCCGTGGCCGCCACCCGTCCAGCTCTCGAAGTGCCAGCGGGTGCGCACCGCCGTGAGCCCGGCGTCGAGCATCGTCCGGTGGACCTCGTGTCCCCAACTGCCGTGTGTGTGCCGGGCGGTCATCACGTCGTACAGACCGTCCAGGACGCGCCGGAACGCCTCGGCGTGCCTCTCGCTCGGCGCTGACACCACCCGCGGGGCCGAGCGGACGAACTCTCCCAGCAGCAGCCACCCACCCGGCTTCAGGGAGCCGGCCAGCTGGTGCACGAACTCCACCCGGTTCTCCAGGTGATGCGTCAGCAGCCGCGCGTGGACGAGGTCGAACGGGCCCGGAGCCAGGAGCGGTTCCCCCTTGCTCAGGTCCTGCGTGTGGACGTCGATGTTCGGACCCGTGGGGGTCATATGGGTGTCCTGGTCGATGGCGTCGACGTGCCCGGTCTCACCCGCGAGTTCGGACAGCATCCGCGTCACCGAGCCGCCGCCGGCGCCGAGATCGAGGTACCGCGCTCCGGAGCCCGGCGCGATCTCGCCGAGTTCCGCGCGGGTGAACGGGTCGAGGAACTGCTCAAGAGGGCTCAGCTGGGCGGGCACGTTGTGGAAGACGTAGTCGGCGATGTTGGTCATGGTTTCCTCTGCGGTGGTCGGGTCCGGTGGGGGCGGCACGCCGTGTGGCGGGCCGTGCTCAGGGGGTGTAGCTGAACAGCTCCTTGTCCCGGTAGGTCTCCTCGCGGCGCTTCATCGACCTGATCAGCACGTCGCGGACCTGGCCCACGAGGGGACTGGTGGTGTGCCCCAGCCGTGCGATCAGCCGGGAGTGACGGACGATCTTGTTGGCACGCCGCGACCTGACCCGCCCGTAGTGGCGCAGGGCGGCCGGCACGTCGTGCTCCGTGAGCAGGTCGGCCAGGCTGGCGACGTCCTCCAGCGCCATGTTGGCGCCCTGCCCGAGCACCGGTCCGATCGGATGCGCGGCATCGCCCAGCAGCACGAGCCTGCCGGTGTGCCACCGCTTCAGCGGCTCACAGTCGTGGACGTCGGTGACGACGAGGTCTTCCGGCGCGCAGGACGTGACGGTCTCCGCCAGGGGAGCGGACCACTCACCCCACAGATCCAGCAGATCGGCCCTGGCCTGTTCCGTGTCCTTGGCCGGCCAGCTGTGCTCGTCGGCGTTGACGGTGGCCGTCCAGAACAGGCGCGTGTCGTCGAACGCCTCGGCGAAGAAGTGGCCGCCGGGCCCGACGAAGACGAAGCCGTCCCCGTGCACGGCGGGCCTCTTGGAGATGCCGCGGATGGAGGTGAAACCGAGGTAGCGCGGGGGCACTTCGCCCGCGACCAGCGTGCGCAGCGTGGAGCGCACACCGTCAGCGCCGACCACCAGGTCGCCGGAGAGCGAACGTCCGTCGGCCAGCCGGACGGTCGCGGTCCCTCCGGAGCTGGACGCCTCGACGACCGTTGCCTGGTGATGGACCGTCGCCGAGGTCGGTCCCGGACGCCGTACCGCCTCGGCCAGAATCTGGTGGAGGTCGGCCCGGAGAATGCCGATCATCGGCGCTCCCCATTTGGCTTGGAAGTTCCCGACCTCACGGCTCTTCAGGAGCTTGCCGTTCCATGTCTTGATCGGCATGTCGGTTGCGTGTTGGTCGCTTGACCATCCGGCGCTCCGTACCGCGGCACCCAGTTGAGGGCTGATATGGTCCACCGATTTCACGCCGTTGGGTGTCAGCTCGATACCGGAGCCGGTATTTCCGAAACTCTTCGCGCGTTCGAACACCTCGGTGGTTATGCCGCGTTCGCGCAGAGCGACGGCGAGAGCGAGACCGCCTATCCCTCCGCCGGCGACGAGTACCTTGATCGACTTCATGCCTGAGTCTCCAGAGCTGGTGTCCCCGCCCCTCGGGGAGGAAGCGGGGAGGGCTGTCTGCTGCCACGTTCACCGGCACCGGGCACGAGCGCGCGAAAGGGCGGCCTGTCGACCCCGGATGTCCCCCCGGTGGCGTTCGCCTGGACTTTCCGACGTTCGCGTTTTACCCGTGGTCGCCTTTTTTGGGGAGATGCCACTGCCAAGTGCTTTAGTGAGCAGTTTTGCACGGCTGGGTTACCGCGGGGAATATCCTAAATTGCTGTTCTTTCCGCGGGCGGAAGTCTTGTGGCTAAGGCAACCACACGTCTATCGTCACAATTTGACGTACTGCCGAATACCGCTGCTGGTATACGCGAAACCAAGGACGGATGACGGAATGGCGAAAGTGATCGAAATGGTAGGAGCGGAGGACGGCACTCTCTCCTGGCGTTCCCTGCATGTTGCCGCCGACGACGACGAGACGGCCGTGGAGCGGCTGTTGTCGGCGGCCGTCGCGCCCTGGGCCGCCGACACCACGGCCGCGAGCTGGTTTCTGGAGCGTGCGGGCAAGGCGGGGGACGAGCTGCGCGTCCATGTCCTGGAAGCGGACGGTCGCGACATGTCGGCACTGAGGGAGGCGATACGGTCCGCCGGGTGGCCGGGAAAGGGCGGCTCGCCGGCCGCGGTGTCGGAGTTCCCCTACGAGCCGGACACGGCCCGGTTCGGCGGCGCCGACGGATTCGCCGTGTGCGCACGGCACTTCGGGGATGCCGCGCGGACAGCTCTCGCGGCGATCCGGTCGTCGCCTTCCCGGGAGCAGCGGCTGCGCGCCGCTGCTTCCCTGCTGCTCGCCTCGGCCCTGGCGGTCGCGCCCGAACCGAAGGACGCGGTCCAGTGGCTGCGCGGTCACGCCTCCTCGCTGGCCCGTGTCACGGACGTCGCCGCGGCGCGGAGCCGGGCGGAGGAGGACCACTTCCGTAACGAGGCCGAGTGGCGGCACCGGCACGCCGCCACGCGCGCGCGGCTCACCCGGCCCACCACCACGGTCGGCGCCTGGCACCAACTGCAGTGCGCCGTCCGCACGTCGCTGGCCCGGCTGGAGGAGGCGGGGAGGCTCTGTCTGGCGACCGCGGACGTTCACCGTGCCCTCTCCGGCCTGCTGTGCGAGCAACTCGGCCTGGACGCACAGGACACGGCGTACACGGCGTGGCTGGTGTCCATGGACCTCGTCTCGCCGGGGCCGCGGGAGCCGTACTTCGCCGACTCTCCCGCCGCCTGCGACCGGCTCCTGCACGAGAACGGCAAGTTCTTCGGCGCCCGCCTCATGGACCAGCGTCCCGACATGGCCGGCGCGACGCAGGAAGGACGCCAGGAGCTGCCCGCGGCGCTGGCCCGCTTCGCGCTCACCCGCCCCGGAGGGCCGGCCCCGGAGGCGCCGGGGTTCGAGGAGGTGCTCCTCGCCCGGCGCAGCACGTACGGCACGTACGAAGGGCCCTTCTCCGTCGAGGAGTTGAGCGCCCTGCTGTACTTCTCCGCGGGCGTGACCGCGGAGAAGACGATGCCGGGCGCCGACAGCTCCTACCCGGTCAGGCCGTATCCCAGCGGAGGCACGCGCTACCCCCTGCGCACCCTGCTGTACTGCCATGACATCGCGGGCCTCGCCCGGGGCGTCCACCTGTACGACCCCCTGGAGCACGCCCTCGACCAGCTGGACGACCGTGACATCAGTGCGGAGCTGATGCGGATGGCGCCCGCCACCGACCCGCGGGTGGCCTTCCCGCCCAAGGCGGGCGGAAAGCTGCACGTCGACGCATGCCCGCTGTGGGTCTTCACGGTCGCGGACCTGACCTTCCAGCGTCTCCACTACGGCCTGCGCTCCTATCGTCTCGTCCTTCAGGAGAGCGGTCACCTGGCGCAGAACCTGGCTCTCGTCGGGACGTGGCTGGGGAAGTCCTCGGTGGGGATCGGCGGCTTCTACGACGACACGGTGAACGAGGTGCTGGCGCTGGACGGGGTGAACTCGTCCGTCGTCTACGTCCATCTCGTCGGCGTGGTACGACCGCCTCGCGCTGACGGAACTGTCGCGCACGTCTGACCGTCCGGCGTGAGCAGACTTTACTATATGCTAACTCTAGTGTCACCCTCTTGCGGGGGAGTCGGCACGCCCGGCGTACCGGCGGGGGGAGAGAAGCCGTGTGCGCCGGGCGTACCGCGTTCCGTGGCGAGCAATCGAGGAGGCGACAGCGCGAGCTGGCTCTGTGATGGTCGGCGCTCAGCCGTCGTGACGGGCATGTCGTCACGGCTCTCAGGGGGAGGCCCTACATGAAGCAGTCAGACACTTCGCTCAGACAGGGAACGCCGAGACGTTCCATGCTCTTCGGGATCGCCTCGGGTGCCGGCGCCCTCGCGGTCGGCGGCGTCGGTCTCGCGGCACCCGCGACGGCCGCACCGGGTGCCAGGCCCCGCGAGGGCTTCGACTTCGACACGGGCAACGCTCCCCTGGAGGTCTTCGGCCCCGTGTCAGCCGATCCGGTGCGGGCCGAGATCCACCCGAGCGACGCCACGCTGATCATCCGGTTCTCGAACCTCATGGCACACGCCTGGTTCGACGCCATCGCGCCGTACCACCCGACAGCGGTGGGGATCCACTCGGAGCTCGGGCGGCGGCCCGCGAGCGAGGCGAAGACCAACAGGAACAAGAACATCGCGCTGCTGTACGCCAGTTACCGCATGTACAGCACGCTCCTGCCCATGTACGAGGACGTGTGGCGTACGTCCATGGAGTCGGTGGGCATGAACCCCGACGACGAGCGGGAGGACACCCGTACGCCCGTCGGGATCGGGAACCTCGCCGCCAAGAACGTGCTCAAGAACCGTATGCACGACGGGATGAACCAACTCGGCGACCACGGCGGACGCGAGCACAACCGGCAGCCGTTCGAGGACTACACCGGGTACCAGCCGGTGAACACCGCCTACAAGCTGCGCAATCCGTCGCGCTGGCAGCCGCGCATCGCGACCAAGGGCGGCGGGATCTTCCACGTCCAGCAGTTCGTGACCCCCCAGCTCCAGCACGTGAGGCCCTACTCGTACTCCGACCCGGGCGCTTTCCGCGTCCCGGAGCCCAGGGCGAGTGACCACCACAACCGCAGGGCGTACAAGGCACAGGCCGACGAGGTCCTCGCCGCCTCGGCACGTCTGACGGACGAGCAGAAGACGAAGTGCGAGATGTTCGACAACAAGTTCGTGAGCCTCGGCTCCGCCGTCGGCTCCGCGGCGGAGGGCGCCGATCTGGACGGCTGGGTCCATCTGCACACCGTCGCGGACACCGCCACCTTCGATGCCAGCATCGCGGCCTGGTACGGCAAGAACGTCTACGACACCGTCCGCCCGTTCACCGCGATCCGCCATCTGTACGGCGACCGGCCGGTGCGGGCGTGGGGCGGACCGGGCAAGGGGACCGTCAGGCTGCCGGCCAGCCACTGGCAGAGCTATCTGGGGACCCCCGACCACCCGGAGTACCCCTCGGGTTCCACCGCGCTCTGCGCAGCGGAGGCGCGGGCGGTGAGCAGCTTCCTCGGCACGGACGCCATCAGGATCCGTGTCACGCGTGCCAAGGGCTCGTCCGTGGTGGAGCCGGGCGTCACGCCCCACGAGGACACGGTGCTCAGCTGGGACAACTGGACCGACTGGCGGCGCGACTGCGGTCTCAGCAGGTTCTGGGGCGGGGTGCACTTCATGGCGGCGGTCGAGGAGTCCTGGGACATGGGGCGCAAGGTCGGCGACAGCGCCTTCGCCTTCGTCCGCAAGCACATCGACGGCGAGGTGTGACAACCCGCCGTGGATGACAGGCAACCGCAACCGGAGTGCCCGGCCGACGCGTCGTCGGCCGGGCACTCCGGCTCCGCTCCGGCTCCGGGAGGGGGTGATCGAGACCCCTCCCCGCGGCTTGGCGACCCAAGGCCCCGCGACCGGCCACGTGCCCGCAGCGCCCGCCAACGCCGCCGCTCCTGAACCCCGTTCGACACCTGGAAAGCAGAGGAAGTCACTGCCATGAACGTAACCCTGTGGATCGTCGCGGGAGTTCTCGCCCTTCCCTTCGCCGGGCTGGGCCTGATGAAGGTGGCGCAGTCCAAGGAGACCCTGGCGGCAGGCAGTATGACCTGGGCCGAGGACTTCTCCCCCGGAGTGCTGAAGGCGATCGGCGCGGTGGAGGTCCTCGCCGCCGTCGGACTGATCCTCCCCGCGGTGTTCGACATCGCCCCGGTCCTGGTCCCGCTGGCCGCGACGGGGCTCGCCGTCACGATGGTCGGCGCCGGAGTCGTCCACATCCGCCGCAACGAGCCCTCGAACGTCGTGGTCAACGTCGTGCTGCTGGCGCTGGCCCTGTTCGTCGCCTGGGGCCGCTTCGGGCCCCACAGCTTCTGACGCCGGCTCAGGACGCGTGGGCGGACCACTCCACGGGTGAGAACAGGATGGGAGGGTTCGCCCAGTTGAGGGGACGCAGGGTGACCCGGACCCCGAGGTCCGCCCCCGGTCCGACGGCGACAGGGCCGGCCGAGCCGGAGAGCAGGGGGCGGGCCGGCGCCGTCATGTCGCCGGGCCGGGCGCTCTGTGCCATCGCGTGTATGTACCAGTCACCAGGCGGAACCCGTCCGATGTGGAATCCGCCCGGCCGTGCGAGGGCGGTGTGGGCCGCCGGGGGGCCCTCCAGGATGGGGCTTTCGAACACGCCGATGTAGATGCCGGAGCCGGTGACGTCGGGGCCTTCCACCCGGCCGGAGACCGTCCCCTCGGTGCGCGTCCCCGCGTCGCCCGCGACGAGCGACATCCGGGGAGCGGCGGCGGGCGGCTCGCCGCCCGGGGAGCTGTTCCGGTACTGCGTCGGTGAGCAGCCGACGGACGCGCTGAAGCGCCGTGTGAAACTGCCGGTGCTGCCGTAGCCGACCTGCGCTCCGATATCGCTCACATTGAGCGACGTCGTCAGCAGCAGGATCTTCGCCTCGTGAATCCTCACCGCGCTCAGGAAGCGGCCTGGCGTCACGCCTGTGATGCGCCGGAACGTGCGCAGGAAGTGGAATTTGCTCACCATGGCACAGCTCGAAAGCTCGTCCAGGGTGAGGGGCTCGGAGTATTTCTCGCGTATCGTTTTCACGGCGCACTGAATTGCGTGTTCCATTGCGCTCCCTAGTGCAATGATCCGATCCGGAGGACACCGCGCAGCACGACGTGTCGCGCGTAGACTTCACGGTTCGCTTTATGATGGGACGCAGGCACTGTCAGGTGCTTCGGTACGGTTACGGAACCTGATCGGGCCGCCCGCTGAAACAGTGAGGAATGCGGGGCAGGAGACGCTGGGCGCGAATCCCTTCCGCCAGAGTGTCCAAGTGAGAGGAACCCTCTCGGTGCTCTTCGTCGAGCGCGACTCGGACTGGGTGGTGGTGAACGTGCAGTCAGAGAATTTCAGACGGGGGAAGGGCCCGTCTTCTTCATGCTTGCGGTTCCGGCATCTTCTTTCCGAAGGATCTTCCGGCGTGCCCGAAGCTGCTCGGGCCGTGCCCGTTTCGTGCCCGCTTCGGGCGCCGGAGGGAGTCGTGAGGGAGCTTCGGAGTCAGCTGCTGACGGTGCGCGTGGACGGCCGGGGGACAGCGAAAGGCCCCTGCCCGCGCGCGGCTCGGAGAAGTCCGGCTGGGGGCAGAGGCCGACGGGAGAGGTGTCCTGGGTCAGACCACGGCGACGATCTCGGCCGACTCCGCCGTGGAGTTGGCCGTGAGCGCGAACGCGGGGCCGGCCTCCGGGATCGTGGGTGCCGCGGCCAGCGCCTTCTCCATCTCCGCCGCGGAATTCCAGTACCAGTGGTCGACCCATGAACCGTCTTCGAGGCGGCCGAGGCGCGCCTCGATGAGGCCCGGGTACGACGCCCGGACTGCGGCGACGAGAACGGCCCGCTTCTCGATCATCGCCTGGTCGTTGGCGGGGTCCGTCGTGAAGCGGGTGATCCGGACGTATGTCATGTAAGTCCCTCTCTGGGGTCGCTATCTTATGTGTCACTCTAGAGGTAGACTCTATTGACGAGTCAAGTGTCCCGGCTGCTCAGTTCGGCGGGGGTTGGCCACGGGGGCCATCGCCTGGCCGTGCCCGCCCCGGTCGGCGCCGACCGGGGCGGGCCGAAAGCGGGCTCGTGGCGCGTCGTTCACTCACGGGGAGTTCTGATGCGTTCTGAGATCGAGTGCGTCGTCGAAGTCATGCGGACCCGGTACCACGAGGAACTCACGCTCTGTGCGCTCGCGGACTCGGCCCGGCTGAGTTCGTTCCACATGGCGCGGATCTTCCGGCAGGAAACCGGTCTGCCACCCGCGCGGTTCCTGGCCGCCGTGCGGCAGGAGGTCGCCAAGCGCAAGCTCCTGTACACCTCGGACCGGGTAGCCGATATCTCGGTGCAGGTCGGGTATTCCAGCCTGGGGAGCTTCACCACTCGCTTCACGAAGAGCGTCGGCGTGTCGCCGGGCCGGTTCCGCAGGCTGGCGCAGCTCGGACAGACCGCGATCGATTTCTCGGCAGGCCGGGTGGACGACGCGCCCTTCGCCTACGGGGCGATTCAGGGAACGGTCACCAGGGGGGACGGACAGTACGACCAGCCGGTCTTCGTCGCGGCGGTTCCGCCGCTCGGTCATGAGCGTCCCGCGCGCTGTTGCCGTGCCGACAGCGGGACCGGCCGATGGAACGTGCAATACGTTCCGGAGGGTTCCTGGTACGTACAGGCGGTATCACATAGGTCGGGCGCCGGGAAGCTGCCCATTGCCGTTGCGAGCGCGGGGCCTTTCTGCGTCGTACCGGGCTCGGTGATCACCGTCGAACTCGATCTGAAATCACCGTCGCAGACACGTGTATTTGATGTCGAACGTGCCGCTATTGGTGCCGCGCTGCCGGATCTCTTTGCGGCCTGAAGGAAGACGTCAGCTGGTTGAGCAATCCTGGAGAAGACACCTTTGGGCCCGCACCCCAAGAATGACTCAACAGCGGTTTCCGCATCGGAATTGCTGTCTTTCTGGGGAGGGCCCGTGAGCCTGGTCGGCGGACACGCAGTCATTATCGGAGGCTCGATCGGGGGACTGGTCGCCGCGCGTACTCTCGCCCGCAGATTCGGAACAGTGACCGTGCTGGACAGGGACACCCTGCCCGGGAATCCGGACAACAGGAAAGGCGTGCCGCAGAGTCCGCACGCCCACGCCCTGCTCATCAGCGGTCGCCAGAAGCTGGAGCAGCTCTTCCCCGGTCTCACGGACGAGCTGATCGGCGACGGCGCCGTTCCCTTCGACCCGGGCCAGGACCTGCTGTTCCATCAGATGGGCGCGCTGCGCACCCGCTTCAGCAGCGGCCAACTCGGGATCAGCCTCACGCGGGCCTTCCTGGAACACGCGGTCCGGCGCCGCGTCAGCGCGTTGCCCAACGTCGAGATCCGGGACCGTACCGCCGTCAGCGGGCTGTTCGGCGTGCCAGGACGGGTGTTGGGCGTGGAGCTGGACGACGGCAGCCGGCTCGGTGCCTCGCTGGTCGTGGACGCCACGGGCCGCAGCGCCGGCCGCACCGACCGCTGGCTGGAGCAACTCGACTGCCCGGCGCCGGAGACCACCACCGTCAAGATCGACGTCGGGTACACCACCCGCATCATGCACCGCGAGGGCGGCGAGCTGCACGAGGACGCCCTGCTCTACCTGATGTCCGCCGTGCCGCCGCACGACAAGCGGGCCGCCGCGGTCTTCGCCGTCGAGGGGAACCGCTGGATGATCACGCTGGGCGGCTGGCACCGGGCGCACGCGCCGGTGGACCCCGAAGGGTTCACCGCGTTCGCCGAGGGCCTGCGCAGCCCGGTGGTGGCGGAACTGCTCGCGCGCACCAAACCGGTCGACGACGGGAACGCGGAGCGGTTCCTGTACCCGGCCGCCAGGCGGCGCTGGTTCGAACGCCTCCGGACCGTTCCCGACGGGTTCGTGGCGATCGGCGACGCCATCTGCAGCTTCAACCCGCTGTACGGGCAGGGCATGACCGTGGCCACCCTGGAAGCGGTGGAGCTGCGGCGCTGTCTGGACCGGCACGGCGACGCGGGCTCCGCGATGGCACGCCGGTTCTACCGGTCGGCCGCGCGCGTCATCGCGACACCGTGGCAGATGTCGACGAGCAGCGACTTCATGTACCCCGAAACGGTGGGTGCCAAGGGTTTCGGCACCGACCTCATGAACGCGTACGTACGTCAGGTCATGAAGGCGAGTCACGTGTCGGTGCCCGCGCACCGCGTCATGCTCAACGTCCAGCACCTGCTGGCCAAGCCCGCTTCGGTCGTCAGGCCGGACACGGTCGTCAGGTCGCTGCTCGCCGCGCGGCGTTCCCCGGCCGACCTCTCACCGGCGGTGCCGGTGCCCGGCACCGCTCCAGCCTCATGAGTGGGGTCTCTTCTCCGGGCGGGGAAGAGACCCCACTCCTCGCACCGGCCTCGCCCGCGGCCGGGACGCAGCACTTCCGGTTCGTCAGCCGACGGTCGAGGCGGCCCCGTGCCCGCGCTCGCTGTCACACCAGGACAGCTGTTACCCACCAGGACAGGGGAAGCCGTGGCACTCACTGATCAGGTCGGCGTGGACGGGCGCGGCACGCGGCCCACGCGCGAAGCGTGGCGGCCTGCCCGCGACGCCGCGCGGCCCGCCGGCGGCTCCCGTACCGGAGGTGAAGGACCGCGCGCAGCCGCAGGCCGCGGTGCGGGCGGGGCACCGCGCACGGGCGGGCCGGCCGGCCCTCAGCCGGCGGTCCGGGGCAAGGCGACGCTCGACGGCATGTTCACCAGGGCCGCTCTGCGCAAGCCTGCCGGTGTGGCCCTGAACGACGGAGCCCACCTCCTCACCTACGCCAAGGCGGAGGCGGGCGCCGTGCAGTTGGCGACCGCGCTCGTCAGGGGCGGGGTGCAGCTGGGGGACCCGGTTGTCGTCCACTGCGACAACCACGCCCACTCGGTGCTCGCCCAACTCGCCGTGCTGAAGGCGGGAGGGGTCTGCGTGCCGGTCGAGCCCGGCGCCGACGCGGCGAGGGTGCGGCGCATCGCGCTGATCAGCGCCGCGCGGACCGTGCTGTGCAGCAGATCGACCCGGGCGCCCTGGGTGGGCCGTGCCGCCTGTCTGGTCATGGACGTCGGGACGACCTGGAGCAGGGTCGCCGCGCTGCGGGTCGACCGGGCCCTGCCGCGTTCCGAACCGACGGACGCGGCGTATCTGCTCGTCAACACCGAGGACGGGCCCGCGTTCGGTGGGCAGCTCGTGGACCACCGGGCCTGGGGCCTGGCACTCGACGCCAGGATCGAGCAGGCCGGGCGGGCCACCTGCGGAGTCTGGACCTCCCCGCTTCCGCTCGGCAGGGCGGCGCTGTCCGCGATGTGGTGGGCGTTCCGGTCCGGCGGCGTGCTGCACATCCCGTCCGGGGGAGAGGGGATCGCCGGTGCCCGGGTCGCGTCCGGCTCGGGTGTGGCGGTCCTCGACACCCGGGAGTACCGGCAGGTCCTGGAGGCGATACGGCGGACGCAGCGCCCCGTCAGGCCGCGCATGGTCGTACTGATCGGCAGCCCGTGCCCACCGGAACTCGCCGCCCTGCACTTCGAGGTGCTGCCGACCACGCGGCTGCGTGCCGAGTTCGCGCCGTCGGGCGGAGCGGTTCCCTGGACCGCCCACGAGCTGTCGGCCGAGCACCGGCAGCGGAGCGTGGGGGTGGTTGTCGGGCGGCCCGTGCCGCGTGCCCAGGTGCGCGTGCTCGACGCGGACGGGCGCGCGGTGTCACCCGGTCTGACCGGGGAGATCTGCGCTACGGGTGCCGCGCTGCCCTTCGACAGCATCCCGGGTTCCCAGTGGGCCACGTCGTCCGCGCAGCACGGCGGTACGGCTCTGCGCTCCGGGCGACTGGGGCGCCAGCGTCCTGACGGGGCCCTGGAGATCACGGGAGTGGCGGCGGCCGGCAGCCGGCCGTGAGCGCGCGCCGGTCCCCGCCCGCGAGGGTGTGGCCCCTCCGCGAGCGGCGGGGCCGGGCAGTCATACTTGCCTGGCCTGCTGGAGTGGACGGTCTCCCCCATGCCAGTTCCACCAACGCGCCATCCGGTGGCGCCCCAGACGCTGAAGCAGTGACGAGGAAGTGATCAGGAATGGTGCAGAAGTCCCCCGGCCGTCGTCTGAAGGCGCAGCAGACGCGCGACAGGATGCTGGACGCCGCGATGAAGCTGTTCGTCGAGCACGGTTACGGAGCGACGACCATCGAGTCCATCGCCCGTGAGGCCGGGGTCGCGGTGCAGACGATCTACTTCTCGTTCGGGAGCAAGCAGCAGATCCTCAAGGAACTGATCGACGTTCACATCGCGGGCGACGAGGACCCCGTGCCGACCCTGGACAGGCCCCAGGTCGTCGAGGCGCTGGAGGAGGAGGACCCGCGGCGGCAGTTGCGGCTCCAGGCGCACCTGACGCGGCTCGTGTTCGAGCGGGTCGGCCCGCTGCTCGAAGTGCTCCGCAACGCCGCGGCCACCAGTGGGGACGGTGCCGAGCTGTGGGAAGCGAACAAGAGTCAGCGCACCGTCGTCCAGCGTCGCTTCGTGGAGTCGCTGGAGGCCAAGGACGCGCTCGCGAAGGGGCTCGACGTCGAGCGGGCCGTCGACATCTCGCACGCGCTGCTGAGCCCTGAGCTGTTCCACCTGCTGGTGACCGAGCGCGGCTGGACGCCGCAGGAGTGGGAGCAGTGGGTGTACGAGGGGCAGTGCCACCATCTGATCGGTCCGCCGGCCTGAGCCGCCGGCGCGTGCGACGGCTGTCTTCCTCCGCCGCGCCCGTGCCGGTGAGTGTCTCCGTGCCCCTGTCCGTGTGCGTATCCGTGGCCCCGCGCGAGGCGTTCGGGTAGCTGGGTCCTGCCTTCTTCGAATTGAGTAAACGGAGCACGGTAAGAGCAATCTGGGAGACGCCAAAAGGCGGCGGGTTCGGCGAAAATGAGTAACCGCTGAAAGTGCAAGGTCGATGCCGATCTAGCCGAGAGTTGCTCATGAAGGAATTTCTCACCGAGGAACCGCAGGCTCCGGCTGCTTTCCGCCGATGGTTCGAGTCCGCGCGCAGGAACATCTACACCTGTGTGGAGCGCGTGCCGTTGGCCTCCGTGAGCGGCTGGGACTGCGCGCCCGAAGCGGCGGCGCTGACACACACCAGTGGCCGGTTCTTCTCGGTCGAGGGGCTCCGCACACACCATTCCGGTGGTGCTGTTCCGTGCTGGGACCAACCCATAATCAACCAGCCGGAAACAGGAATTCTTGGAATTCTGGTGAAGCGGTTCGACGGTGTTCCGTACTGCCTCGTGCAGGCGAAGGCCGAGCCGGGGAACATCAACGGGCTCCAGATTTCCCCGACCGTGCAGGCGACGCGCAGCAACTTCACCGGAGTGCACCGGGGCAAAGACGTCCCGTATCTCGACTTCTTCCGGAACGTCGACGCACGCTCGACCGCCGGCGGAACCCGCGTGCTCGCCGACGTACGGCAGTCAGAACAGGCGTCGTGGTTTCTGCGCAAGCGCAACCGCAACATGATCGTCGAGGTGCTGGAGGACGTCGAACCGGCCGAGGGGTTCCACTGGCTGTCGCTCGACGAGCTGCGGGGTCTGCTCAGGTTCGACGATCTGGTCGGCATGGACGCGCGCAGCGTGCTCGCCTGCTTCCCGCCGCCGGGCCCGGTGCACGAGCCGCGCCCGTACGCGCCGCAGAGCTCGCCGTGCGGCCCCGTCACCAGCGAAGCGGCCCTGAGCTGGATCACCGCGGCACGCAGCTGGGCCGAGGTGCGCACCGAGCGGCTGCCGCTCACCGGGCTCCGGCACTGGCGGCGCGGGCCCGACGCCCTGGTCCATGAGAGCGGGCGCTTCTTCGACGTGATCGGCGTACGGGTGGAGGCGTGCGGCCGGGAGGTCGGCGCATGGGCCCAGCCGATGATCGCCGCCCACGGGACCGGGGTTGTCGCCTTCCTCCTCACACGGTTCGACGGGGCGCCGCACGTACTGGTCCACCAGCGGGTGGAGCCGGGTTTCGTGGACGTGGTCGAGCTGGGCCCCACCGTGCAGTGCACGCCGGGCAACTACGACGGGCTGCCGCCGGCCGCGCGCCCCCTGTTCCTCGACGAGGTGCTGACGGCCGAGCCGCACCGGGTGCTGTTCGACACCACGCTCTCCGACGAGGGCGGCCGGCTGTTCCACACCCGCAGCCGTCACCTCGTCGTGGAGACGGACGCACGGCCTGACCACCCCGACTACCGCTGGCTGACGCCGGCCCAGCTCTCCGGGCTGCTGCGCCACAGCCACTACGTCAACATGCAGGCGCGGAGCCTCCTGGCGTGCCTGCACGCGCTCCGGGACCCGGTTGACCGGGCACCCCGGCGCGAGCGAGGAGAAGTCGGCGCATGACGTCCCAGCAGCGGGATCAGCGGAAGCGGCGCACGGTCGCCGTGCTCGGAGCCTCGGGCTTCGTCGGGTCGGCCGTCACGGCGGCGCTGGCACGCCAGGACATCCGGTTACGGGCGGTGGCACGCCGTCCCAGCCACGTGCCCGGCGCGGAAGCGGCGGGAGGTGGCGCGGCCGGTATCGAGATACGGCGGGCCGACCTCACCAGGCCCGGCGAACTGGCGGAGGCCGTGGCCGGTGCCGACGTGGTGATCCACCTCGTCATGCACAGCGGTGGCTGGCGCGCGGCCGAGAGCGATCCGGCGAGCCGGGCGGTCAACGTCGGCGTGATGGAGAACCTGTGCGAGGCGCTGGGCGGTGACCGTGCCGGGCGCCCGCCGCCGCTGGTGGTGTACGCGGGGGCCGCCTCCCAGATCGGTCTGCCGCCGGACCGCCCCATCGACGGCAGTGAGCCCGACCACCCCGCGACCGCTTACGACCAGCACAAGCTCGCCGCCGAACGGCTGCTGAAGGAGGCCAGCGCGCGGGGCGTGGTGCGCGGCGTGAGCCTGCGGCTGCCGACCGTCTTCGGCCATGTGCCGGACTCGCGGGCGGCCGACCGCGGGTTCGTCGCCTTCATGGTCCGCCGCGCGCTGTCCGGTGAATCGCTCACCCTGTGGCACGACGGGACGGTCCGCCGGGACCTCGTCCATGTCGAGGACGTGGCCGGGGCGTTCGTCGCGGCGCTCGGTCACCCGGACGCGCTCGCCGGCCGGCACTGGCTGCTCGGCGCCGGCCGCGGAGATCCGCTCGGGGACGTGTGCCGCACCGTGGCCGAACTGGTGGCCGCCCGGGAGGGGAAGCCGCCCGTGCCTGTCGTCTCCGTCCAGCCGCCCGAGGGTGCGCCGGCCACGGACTTCCGGAGCGTGACCATCGACGCTTCCCCGTACCGGGCCATCACGGGCTGGCGGCCCGGTGTACCGCTGCGCGCGGCGCTGGAGCGCACCGTCGCCGCCCTGGCCGACGCCCGAGGAGAGTGAGGGAACAGCCGTGTACGGACCGGAGTTCGCCGAGATCTACGACCACGTGTACACACTGCGCGGCAAGGACTACCCGGCGGAGAGCAAGCAGGTGACCGAACAGATCCGCTGCCGACTGCCCGGGGCCTCCTCACTGCTCGATGTCGCCTGCGGCACCGGCGGGCACCTGCGCTACCTGAAGGAGGCGTTCGCCCACGTCGAGGGCCTCGAACTGTCCGGGGCGATGCTGTCCGTCGCGCGGAAGAGGATGCCGGGAACCCCGCTGCACCAGGGCGACATGCGCGGGTTCGACCTCGGCCGGACGTTCGACGCCGTGGTCTGCATGTTCGCGTCGGTGGCCCACCAGAGCGCCGCCGAACTGGCCACCACGGCACAGTGCTTCGCACGGCACCTGCGTCCCGGCGGTGTCGTCGTCGTCGAACCCTGGTGGTTCCCGGAGACCTTCGCCGAGGGCTATGTGGCCGCTGACGTCCTGATGCCCGACCACCGCACGATCGCCCGCGTCTCGCACGCCCACCGCGAGGGCGACGCCTCGCGCATGGAGGTGCACTACGTCGTCGCCGAACCCGAGAGCGGCGTCCGGCACTTCGTCGAGTCCTACGTGCACCAGCTGTTCCCGCGGGCCCTGTACGAACGGGCCCTGAGCGACGCCGGGTTCAGCACCGAGTACATCGGAGGCGCTCAAGCCGGCCGTGGCCTGTTCCTCGGCGTGAAGGAAGGAGCACAGCGACCATGACGACCAGAGTCTGGGACTACCTGGAGGAGTACGGGGCCGAACGGGAGGACATCCTCGACGCCGTCGACACGGTCTTCAGCTCCGGGCGGCTCATCCTGGGCGGCAGCATGCGGGCCTTCGAGGAGGAGTTCGCGGCCTACCACGGCATGCCGCACTGCGTGAGCGTCGACAACGGCACCAACGCCGTCAAGCTCGCGCTCCAGGCCCTCGGCGTCGGCCCGGGTGACGAGGTCGTCACCGTCGCCAACACCGCGGCGCCGACGGTGGTCGCCATCGACGCGGTGGGCGCCACGCCGGTCTTCGTCGACATCGACCCCGACACCTATCTCATGGACACCACACAGGTGGCCGCCGCGCTGACGGACCGCACCCGCTGTCTGCTGCCCGTCCACCTGTACGGCCAGTGCGTCGACCTGGAGCCGCTGCGGAGCCTCGCCCGGGAGCACGGTCTGGTCGTGCTGGAGGACTGCGCCCAGGCGCACGGTGCCACCCGGAACGGCGTACGGGCCGGCACCACCGGCGACGCGGCGGCCTTCTCCTTCTACCCGACGAAGGTGCTCGGCGCCTACGGCGACGGCGGCGGCATGCTCGTCCGCGACGAGGACATCGCCCAGCGGATGCGCCGACTGCGTTACTACGGCATGGAGGAGCGTTACTTCGTCGTCGAGACGCCGGGCCACAACGCCCGCCTCGACGACGTCCAAGCGGAGATCCTGCGGCGCAAACTGACCCGGCTCGACGGCTACATCGCCGCCCGGCGTGCCGTCGCCGAGCGCTATGCGGCCGGGCTCGCAGGCACCGGCCTCGTGCTGCCGTCCGTCGCACCGGGCAACGACCACGTGTACTACGTGTACGTGGTGCGGCACCCGATGCGGGACCGGATACTCAAGGCGCTCCACGACCACGACATCGAGCTGAACATCAGCTATCCCTGGCCCGTCCACACCATGACCGGGTTCAGCCACCTCGCCGGCCGGACCGGGCCGCTCCCGGTGACCGAGTCGCTCGCCGACGAGATCTTCTCGCTGCCCATGTACCCGTCGCTGCCCGAGCGGACGCAGGACCGGGTGATCGACGCGTTGCGCGAGGTGCTCGCGGCGCTGTAGCACCGGCCGCCCTCTGCGTTCCGACAGCGGGCCCGTTCAGGAGGAGCCATGGAAATACGTGAACTCGCCGTCGAGGGAGCAGTGGAGTTCACTCCGCGGACCTTCCCCGACGCACGCGGTCTCTTCGTCTCACCGTTCCAGGAGGCGGCCTTCGAAAAGGCCGTCGGGCGCCGTCACTTCCCGGTGGCGCAGACCAACCACAGCAGGTCGGCCCGTGGCGTCGTACGCGGGGTGCACTTCACCGTGACGCCGCCCGGCACCGCCAAGTACGTCTACTGCGCGCACGGCGCGGCCATCGACATCGTCGTCGACATCCGGGTGGGTTCCCCGACGTACGGCCGGTGGGACTCCGTGCTGCTCGACCCGGTCGGCTTCCGCGCCATGTACTTCCCTGTCGGCGTCGGGCACGCCTTCATCGCGCTGGAGGACGACACGGTCATGTCCTACATGCTCACCAGCTCCTACGTTCCGGAGAACGAACTCGCCCTCTCCGTCCTCGATCCCGAGCTGGGGCTGCCCCTTCCCGACGGCATCGACCCGGTAATGTCCGAACGGGACCTCGCCGCGCCGACGCTCGCCGAGGCCAGGGCCGCCGGCCTCCTCCCCGCCTACCCGGTCTGCCGGGAGCTGGGACTGTGAGCGGGCACGGGACCACGCCCCCCGGCGGGGCCGCGGCACGGCCGGCCGGACGCCGGAGTATGACGGCGGCCGAGCGGTCGCCGGCGCCCGACATCGCGCGGGGCTTCATGCTGCTGCTGATCGCCCTGGCCCACGCACCCATGTACGTCACCACCAGCGACCCCGGTCCTGTGACGCATCCGGAAGGGGGCGACGCGCTCGACCGCGTCGTCACCTTCCTCAGCCTGGACCTCGTCGACAACCGGGCCTACCCGATGTTCGCCGCCCTCTTCGGCTACGGCATGGCCACGCTGGTCATGCGGCAACGCGCTGCCGGGGCCACCGGGCCGCTGGCGGCCGGGCTGCTGCGCCGGCGCGGGGTGTTCCTCATCCTGTTCGGCCTCGTCCACTTCTTGCTGATCTTCCCGGCCGACATCCTCGCGCCGTACGGGCTGGCCGCCCTCGCCTTCGGCTGGCTGCTCACCCGCGGGGACCGCGCGCTGCACCGGGGCGTGGTGATCAGCGCCGCGGTCGCCGCTGTCCTGGTCCCCCTGTTGTCCGTCGCGATGGAGCTGGAGGCGGGAGGCGAGCGGACACGCGGCACCCTCTGGGCCCACGACTACGGTCAGGCGGTGGTCGACCGGCTCTCGGAGGCGCCGCTCGCCGCCGTGCACATCCTGCTCGGCTGGCCGATCCTGACCGCCGTCCTCGTCGGCGCCGTGGCCGCGCGCAGGCGCTACCTCGACGACCCCGCCGCGCACCGGGCCCTGCTCCGGCGCACCGTGCTGCTCGGCGGCTCCGTCTCGGTGCTCGGCGGTGTGCCGCTGGCGCTGGTGGGCGCGGGTGCCTGGGGGATCGGCGAGCTGGCGACAGGCGCCGTGACGGCGCTGCACATCGTCACAGGCTTCGGCGGAGGGCTCGCGTACGCAGCCGCCTTCGGGCTGCTCGTCGCGCGCTCGGGGAGCGGGGATACCTCGCCGGTGACCCGCGCCCTGGCGGCCGTCGGACGCCGCTCACTGACCAGCTACCTCCTCCAGTCCGCGTTGCTCGCGCTGCTCCTCGCACGGGTCGCTTTCGGCCTCGGCGACGAGATCCACGCCACCGGTGCCGCCGTCGTCGCCGTCGGCGTCTGGCTCACCGTCGTCGCCGTGGCCGTCGCGCTGGAACACGCGGGGCTGCGCGGGCCGCTGGACGCGCTCATGCGCCGGCTCGTCTACGGACGGGCCGCCCGTGCCCGGCCGGTGGAAACGGTCCCGGAGCAGGCAGAGCGCCACCGGTCCGCACAGGGAGGAGGCTCGTGATGAAGGCCCTGGTCCTGGCCGGCGGAACCGGAACCCGCTTACGGCCCTTCAGCCACACCATGCCCAAACAGCTCATCCCCCTCGCCAACAAGCCCGTCCTGGTGCACGTCCTGGAGGACATCCGCGCGCAGGGCATCACCGAGGTGGGAGTCGTGGTGGGCGGATACGCCGACGACATCGCCGCGGCGCTCGGCGACGGCTCCGCGCTCGGGCTGCGGATCAGCTACCTCCCGCAGGACCGGCCCCGGGGGCTGGCCGACTGCGTCCGGATCGCTCAGGGGTTCCTGCGCGAAGCGGACTTCGTGATGTATCTCGGGGACAACATGCTGCCGCAGGGCATCGCCGGCGTCGTGGCGGACTTCCGCGGCGGCGGCGCCGACGCGCAGCTCGCCGTCCAGTCCGTCGGCGACCCACGGGCCTTCGGCGTGGCCGAACTGGACGGCCACGCCCGGGTGGCGCGGGTCGTGGAGAAGCCGCAGCGCCCCCGCAGCGACCTGGCGCTCATCGGTGTGTACGTCTTCACCCGGCGGATACACGAGGCCGTCGCGCACATCGCGCCGAGCGCGCGGGGGGAACTGGAGATCACCGACGCGGTGCAGTGGCTGGTCGACGCCGGGCACAGGGTCAGCGCGTCCCGCTACACCGGCTACTGGCGGGACGTGGGCACGGTCGACGACATGCTGGAGTGCAACCGTGAACTGCTGCGCGCCCTCGTCCCTTCGATGGAGGGTAAGGCCGACGACGCCAGCGAACTGATCGGCCCGGTCCGGCTCGGTACGGACAGCCGGGTGGTCAACTCACGCATCACCGGCCCCGTGAGCATCGGACGCGGCACGGTGATCGAAGACAGCGTCGTGGGACCCGACACCGTGATCGGCGACGACTGCGTGCTGAGCGGGGCCCGCCTGGAGTGCTCCATCGTGCTCGACGCCGCGACCATCAGCGCTGTCGGGAACATCCACGGCTCGGTCATCGGCCGGTCCGCCCTGGTGGCAGCCGCCGAAGGGGACAGAAGCGGCCACCGCCTGGTGGTCGGCGATCACACGAGCGTGCACATGCTGACGACCTGATGAGGCGAACCGAATGAGAATCCTTGCGACGGGTGGAGCGGGCTTCATCGGTTCGCGCTACGTGCGGGCCCTGCTGGAGGGTGCCTACCCGGGCCACGAGGCCGCCGAGGTCACCGTGCTCGATCTGCTCACCTACGCGGGCAACCGGGCCAATCTTCCCGCCGCACACCCGCGGCTCACGTTCGTACACGGTGATGTCTGCGACGCGCCGATGCTCCTCGACCTGCTCCCGGGACACGACGCCGTCGTCCACTTCGCCGCCGAGTCGCACGTCGACCGGTCGCTCGACGCGCCGGCCGAGTTCGTCAGGACCAATGTCGCCGGGACCCAGACCCTGCTGGAGGCGTGCCTGCGCACCGGCGTGCCCCGTGTCCTGCACGTGTCTACGGACGAGGTCTACGGCTCCATAGAGCGCGGCTCGTGGACCGAGGAATGGCCGCTGGACCCCAGCTCCCCGTACGCGGCGACCAAGGCCGGCAGCGACCTGGTCGCCCGCTCCTACTGGCACAGCCACGGGCTCGACGTGTCGGTGAGCCGCTGCTCCAACAACTACGGCCCCTACCAGCACGCCGAGAAGCTCATTCCGCTCTTCACCACCAGGCTCCTCAAGGGCCGCCCCGTGCCGCTCTACGGTTCCGGCGCCAACGTCCGGGAGTGGATGCACGTGGACGACCACTGCCGTGCGCTTCAGCTCATCCTCACCGAGGGACGGTCGGGACAGGTGTACAACATCGGCGGGGGCACACCGCTGACCAACCTCCAGGTCACCGAACGGCTCCTCGTCCTGTGCGGCGCCGACCCGGACCGGGTGCGCCACACCGCCGACCGCAAGGGCCACGACCGGCGCTACGCCCTGGACGGCGGCAAGCTCCGCGAGGAGCTGGGGTTCGAGCCCGCCGTCCCCTTCGAGCAAGGGCTTGCGGAGACGGTCGCCTGGTACCGGGACAACCCCGACTGGTGGGCCGACGCGGACGACAGCGCGTGACGATTCCGGCGGAGCAGCACGGGAGATGACGCCGTAGGCCGCAGGAGCCGCACTTTTCGAGACGGCGCGAAATGCGTCAGGGGCCATCAGGAACGTCAAGAAGAGGTCATTCCGGCGGAGTTTCTCGCGCTGCCCCGCACTTCGCGCCGACTGCCTGATGCCGAGCGGCGTCAATTTCCGAAACCGCCGCGATTCCTGGCGGCGGACCCGGTGTTCGCCGAACCCCGCCGGCCGGCCCCTTGCCGGCCTGGAGGCGGTCCGGGAGCGGGGGTCGTGCAACTCAAGTGCCGCCGCCGTGTGTCCGCGCCCGCCTGCGCGGACGAGGCGGACGGCGACCTGAGGGATCCCGGTCAGGCCCGCGGGGCCTGTGTGTGCCGGACCCCGGCGGTGCGGCTGCGCTTCTTCACCTCACCTGTCCCGTCCACCCCTCCGAGCCGCGTACCCCAAGGGGCGGCGGGCTCCGGACACGTCGCCGAACGGGCATCCAGAAATACTCCAGAACACCTTCATGTGCCGGGCTTCAGACTTCGAGGAACGCAGAGACGCGTCCCGCCCAGGCGGCGTGCGCTGTCCACGATTGGGGAGGATCTGCAATTGTCCGCTCTCATTGGAGTACCGGAAGAATTCGATGTCATCGTCATAGGCGGAGGGCCGGCCGGTTCCACCACCGCTGGTCTTCTCGCGAAGCGTGGACACCGTGTCCTCGTGCTCGACCGCGAGCGCTTTCCCCGCTACCACGTGGGCGAGTCGCTCATCCCCGCCTTCATGCGTCCCATGCAGGAACTCGGCCTGACCGAGCGCATGGACAAGCGCGGCTTCGAGCGGAAGTACGGCGGCACGCTGGTCTGGGGCAACGCGCAGGTGCCGTGGAACTTCTCCTTCATCGAGGGCGGAACCCACGAGTACGCGTACCACACCCGCCGTGCCGACATGGACTCGCTGATCCTCGACCGAGCCCGTGAACTGGGCGCTTACATCATCGAGGAAGCCACGGTGAAGGGGCCCATCGAGACCGAGGGCCGCGTCACGGGAGTCCGCTTCACACTGCGCGGTACGGACGGCGTCCACGAGGCGCGGGCCAAGCTCGTCGTCGACGCCTCAGGGCAGGCCCGGCTGCTCAGCCGCAAGTACGCCGACATCACCTGGCACGAGGAGCTGCGGAACGTCGCGGTCTGGACGTACTTCGACAACTGCGAGCGGCTGCCGGGCGACGAGTACACCAACATCCTCATCGAGGGCCTCGACGAGGGCTGGTTCTGGGCCATCCCCATCGACAAGGGCACCATCAGCGTCGGCTATGTGACCCGGTCGGAAGAGGCTGGCAAACACGCCTCGCTGGAGGCGATGTTCAGGACCGAGGCGGAGAAGTCGACCAAGCTCAAGAAGATGCTGGCCGGCGCCAACCAGGCGGCGGGCTGGCGGTCCGCACGCGACTGGTCGTACACCAGCCAGAGCTTCACCGGCAACGGCTGGGTGTGCGTGGGCGACTCCGCCGCCTTCGTCGACCCGCTGTTCTCCACCGGCGTCGCGCTGGCCACGCTGGCGGGCAGCACACTGTCGAAGATCGTCGACCAGATCATCCAGCACCCGAAGATCGAGGAGCAGGCGCTCAAGCGCTATGTGACCGCCTACCGGGGCTTCTTCGACGAGATCAGGTCCTTCGTCGAGCGCTTCTACGACCGTACGAAGTACAAGGAGTTCTACCACTCGCTCGCCCAGGAGATGGTCGACCCCGAGCGCGAGCGCACCCCGTCCGCCGACTTCGTGCAGCTGATCTCCGGGCTCAGCGGCAATCACCCGATGCTCACGCTCACCATCGACGACCTCATCGACCAGGAGGGCGCGTCCGTGCCCGCACAGAACTGACCACCAACGAGAGGAGGGCGAGCGGGACACGCCGGACATGACCAGTCATCAGGTGCAACTGCTCTTCATCGACCTCGGACTGATCCTCTTCCTGGCCCGCACGTTGGGCTACCTCGCGACCCGCGTCAACCAGCCCGCGGTCGTGGGCGAGATCGTCGCGGGCGTCCTGCTCGGGCCGAGCCTGTTCAACGGGGCCGTTCCCGACCTGCTGTTCCCCGCCGACATCCGCCCGCTGCTCGCGGGCATGGCGGATGTCGGCGTGGCGCTGTTCATGTTCGCGATCGGCCTGGAACTGGAGCGCGCCACGCTGCGGGGCAGGAGCCGGGTCACCGGAGGGGCGATCGTCGGTTCCACCGTCGCGCCGTTCCTGCTCGGCATCGGGCTGGCCTTCTACCTGCTGCGCACGCACGAACCCGAGAACAGGGCGGGATTCGTCGTGTTCATCGGGCTCGTGATCTCCGTGACGGCGTTTCCCGTGCTCGCCCGGATACTCAGCGAGCGCGGCCTCAGCAAGAGCGCCATCGGTGGCATCGCCCTCGCCACAGCGGCGTCGGTGGACGTCGTGGCCTGGACCGCCCTCGCGGCGGTCCAGGCCACGATGGACGGCAGCGACGAGCACTGGCGGGTGGCCCTCGCCATTCCCTACGTCCTGATAACGGCGTTCGTCGTCCGGCCGGTGCTGCGCGCGGTGTTCGTCCGGAAGGGGCGGGCGGTCGCCCTCGGCCCGTGGCACCTGCCCATGCTGTTCACCGGGGTGCTGCTCTCCGGGGCGGCCACCGAGGCGATGGGGATGCACTTCATCTTCGGCGCCTTCCTGTTCGGCACGGTGATGCCCCGCGAGAAGACCGCCGCGCTGCGCGCGGAGATCCACGAACGGACGGGACAGGTCACCTCGCTGCTGCTGCCCGTCTACTTCGTGGTGGCCGGACTCGGGGTGGACCTCGGGTCCATGAACGCGGGCCGGTTCGCCGAACTCGCGTTGATCCTCGTGGTCGCGGTCGTCGGGAAGATCGGCGGCACCTACCTCGGCGCCCGCAGCCAGGGCCTGCCTGCCCGCCCGGCCGTCAGCCTCGGCGTCCTGATGAACACCAGAGGACTGACGGAGCTGGTCATCCTCGGCGTCGGCCTGCAAATCGGCCTGCTCGACACCGAGATGTACTCGCTGATGGTCGTCATGGCCGTGGTCACCACCGCCATGACGGGTCCGCTGCTCGCCCGCATCCACCGCAAACCCCTGGACCTCGCACGGGAGCCCGAGCCCGTCGGGCCGGGGCCCACGACCGTTTCGAAGACGTAAGGGGGAGAGGAGAGCATGCGTTTGGTCGGACTGGACCGCGAACTACGTCGACTCAACGGGCTGCTGCACACCTGCTCGGACGGGGAGGGCGGCGGCGCCGCGGTCATCGGCGGCGCCATGGGCTGCGGCAAGACGGAGCTGCTCACCGCCCTGAAGGACCAGGCCGCTGACCAGGGCTGGCGGATACTGGACGCCGTGGGCTCCTGGCCGGAGCGGCGCTCGCCCGGCAGTGTGCTCAAGCAGCTGCTGTGCTCGGCCGACGCCCTGCCCGGCGCCGCCGAACTGCTCGACACCGTGCGCGGTGCGTGCGGGCGCGTCACCGAGGAGCGGAGCGACGGGACGTGGACGCTCGACGCGGCGGCCACGGACGCCCTGCACCAGCTGCGGGCCGAAGTGGTCCGGGCGGCCGGCGACGTCCCGGTGCTGCTGTGCGTGGACGACGTCCAGTTCGCCGACTCCCTCTCGCTGCACTGGCTCCGCCGGCTCATCCGGCAGCTGCGGCAGGCGCGCATCGTCCTGGTGCTCACCGAGTGCCCCCTGTGGCGCCCCGCCCACCCCGAGCTGCACGCCGAGCTGCTGCGCCAGCCCCACCACCTCGCTCTGACACTGGGCACGCTCTCGCCCGAGGGGGTCGCCGAACTTCTCGCAGACCACCTGGGCAGCACCGCCGACGAGGGCTTCACCGAGAGGTGCCACCAGCTCAGCGGCGGCAATCCACTCCTCATCCGGGCCCTGCTCGTGGACTCCAGCCACCTGTCGGGCCAGGCCGCACCGGTGGTCGGGGACACCTTCGGCGACATGCTGCTGAGCTGCCTGCACCGGGGGCGCCCCGAGCTGCTGCGCCTCACCCGGGTACTGGCCGCGGTCGACGGCGACATCCACGCCCCGGAGCTGCTCGCCCGGCTCGCAGGACAGGAGCACGTCGCCGTCGTCCGGGGGACACGCGCGCTGGGGGCGGCCGGCTTCCTGGACGGCACCCGGCTGCGGCACCCCCTCGCCGCCCAGGCGGTGCTGGAGGGGCTCAGCGTGGCGGAGCGCAGCGCGATGCACCGGGAGGCGGCCCTCATGTGCTACGAGGAAGGGGTCGCCGTCACCCGCACGGCCCGGCATCTGCGTCACTGCGCCGCCGAGGGCGGGGCGCTTCCGTGGGCGGTGCCCGTACTGCAGGAGGCGGCCGAGCGGCATCTGAACGCCGACCAGGTCGCCGAGGCGCACTCCTGTCTGGAGGCGGCGCTGCGGTTCAGCGCCGACGACGGCGAACGGGTCGGCCTGCGCGCCCTGCTGACCTCGACGGCGTGGATGCTCAACCCGTCGATCAGCACGCCCCACCTCGGCGAGCTGGCGATCGCCCTGAGCGACGGCCGCCTTCCGGTCCGGCACACCCTGACCCTCGCCAAGTACCTCCTGTGGCACGGCCGGTTCGGCGAGGCGGTGCGCGCCATCGCGCAGATGGACGAGGGCGACGGGCCGGCCGACCCGGAGCACGCGGCCGAAGTGCGGGCGACCTGGGAACTGCTGTCCGTCACCTATCCCGTGGTGCTGGCACCGACCCGCAAGGGCCCCGCACACGGCGACCCGCGTACGCGCGCTGCCCTGGCGCTCTCGCAGGTCCTCGCGCACGGACCCAGCGAGGGCGCCGTGGCCGAGGCCGAGGCGGCGATGCGTGCCATGCGTCTCAACAAGCACAACCAGGAATGGCTCATATGCGCCGTGGCGGCGCTGTCGTTCGCCGACCGTACGGAGGCCGCCGCGCGCTGGTGCGACCACTGGCTTGAGGAAGCACGCTGCCGGCAAGTCCCGCTCTGGACAGCGGAATTCGCGTCCTTGCGGGCCGGTATCGCGTTGCGCAGGGGAGCGCTGGCACGCGCCAGGACGCTGGCCGAGGCCGCTTTGGCGCAGGTCCCAGCGGACAGCTGGGGCGTCTGCATCGGCGGCCCGCTGGCCAACCTGATCCAGGCGGCGACGGACTCGGGAGATCTCGCGGCAGCTGCCGAATACCTGGCGCAGCCCGTGCCCGACGGCATGTTCTCCAGCCGCTTCGGCCTGCCCTACCTGCACGCCAGGGGCGCCTACCACATGGCGACCGGCCGGCCGTACGCCGCACTCGACGACTTCACACGATGCGGGGAACTGATGACGAACTGGGGTTTCGACCAGCCGACCCTGCTGCCCTGGCGCAGCAGCGCGGCGCGCGCGCACCTGGCCCTGTCCGACGTGCGGTCGGCGCGCGAACTGGCAAGGGAACAGGCGGAGTTGGCGGGGGAGGGGCTCTCCCGCGCCCGCGGGATCTCGCTGCGGACCTGCGCGGCGGCCGGCGGTCCCGGAGAACGGACCGGGCTGCTGGAGGAGGCAGCGGAGAACCTTCGCTTCTGCGGCGACCGGTTCCAGCTCGCGGGGGCCCTCGGCGAACTGGGTCATGCCTACGCGCTGGAGAAGCGGCCGGCTCGGGCCAGGGCCGTGCAGGAGGAGGCGGAGGGGCTCAGGCGCGCGTGCGAGGCCGTCGCTCCCGCCGCCGGACACCCGGGCGCCGCACCGGACCCCGCACGGACGCGGGCCGGGACGGCGCTGGACCGGCTGAGCGGCGCGGAGCGCCGTGTGGTGGCGCTGGCCGCGCACGGCAGGACCAACAAGGAGATCGCCGGTGCGCTGACCGTGACCGTGAGCACGGTCGAACAGCACCTCACGAACGCCTTCCGGAAGCTCGGCATCCGGAGTCGGAGAGAACTGCCGAAGAAGAACTTCCTGGAAGCGGCAACGAGCTGAGCAGGCACCACCGGACATGGGAGAGACAGGTGAGCGACGTGTCGCGCAAGGACGCGCAACGACCCCCGGACAATCAGTACGACGTGGCGATTCTCGGCAGTGGCATGGCCGGGGGCATGCTGGGCGCCGTACTCGCGAGGAACGGCGTGAAGGTGCTGCTGCTCGACGCGGGCACGCATCCGCGCTTCGCCGTGGGCGAGTCCACGATCCCCTACACCTCGGGCATGACCAGGCTGATCGCCGACCGGTACCAGGTACCCGAACTGAAGGCGCTCTCCAGCTTCAAGGGCATCCGCAAGGAGGTGTCCCGCAACTGCGGGCAGAAGCAGAACTTCGGTTTCGTCTATCACAGGGAGGGCCGGGCCCAGAACCCCGCCGAGGTCAACCAACTGGTGGTCCCCTCGGCCATCAGGACCGAGACCCATCTGTTCCGGCAGGACATCGACGCGTACCTGTTCCACCTCGCGGTCAAGTACGGCGCCGTACCCCAGCTCTCCACCCGGATCGCCGACATCGAGATCGACCCGGACACGGGCGCCGTCCTGCGCACCGAGGCGGGCAAGGAGTTCCGTGCGAGCTACGTCATCGACGGCAGCGGGTTCCGCTCGCCGCTCGCGGAGAAGTTCGGCCTGCGGGAGACGCCGACCAGGGCGCGCACCCACTCGCGCAGCCTGTTCACGCACATGGTCGGTGTGCGTCCCTACGACAGGTCGCCCAACGGCAGGAAACACAAGCAGCCCAACCCGTGGCACAACGGCACGCTGCACCACGTCTTCGACGGCGGCTGGCTCTGGGTCATCCCGTTCGACAACCACGAGGAATCGCTCAATCCGCTGTGCAGCGTCGGCCTGACCCTCGACCCTCGCAAGTTCCCGAAGGGAGAGCAGTCGCCGGAGCAGGAGTTCGACGACTTCCTCAAGCGGTACCCCGAGATCGCGTGGCAGTTCCAGGGCTCGCGGGCCGTCCGCCCCTGGGTGTCCACCGGACGCCTCCAGTACTCGGCCAAGCAGGTCGTGGGGGAGCGGTACTGTCTCACCTCCCACGCCGCCGGGTTCATCGACGCCCTGTACTCGCGCGGCCTGACCAACACGCTGGAACTGGTCAACGCACTCGGCTGGCGGCTGATCGCCGCCTCCAGGGACGGCAACTGGTCGCTGGAGCGGTTCGCGTACCTGGAGGCCCTCCAGCAGGGGCTGTTCGACTTCCACGACAACCTCGTCTACAGCTCCTTCGTGGGCTTCCGGGACTACGAGCTGTGGAACGCCGTCAACCGCACCTGGATGCTCGGCACCATGCTCGGCAACGTCATGCTGGAAGACGCCTACTACCGGTACGAGAAAACAGGCAGCGAATCGGTGTTCCTCGATCTGGAGCAGAGCAAGCACCCCGGATCACCGCTCCCCGTGAGTCCCGGATTCAACGAGATGGGAATTCTCACGCGCGACCTCTGCGAATCCGTGGAAGAGGGGAACCTCGCGCCTGGTGATGCCGCGAAGCGCATTCTGCGGCACATTGAGGAAGCCGACTTCATATCGCCGTCGTTCCGGCTGGGGAACGAGGGGACGCGCTGCTTCGCCATGAGTCCTGCCAAGATGGCGATGAATGCCATCTGGTCCCGCAGGGACGCTCCCCCGGAAATCGGCCCGCGCATGATCAACGCCAGTAAAGGGCTGGTCAGGACGCGTCTGAAGGACCTCAGGTAACCCCAGTCGCCGCGTAGGGGTCCATGGGGAACACCTCGGAAATGTCTGGGGTGTTCCCCGCTTCGGGGCGGAGATAAAGTCGCATGGATTCCTTCGGAGTTGATGAGCGATACAAGAGGGGACGCATGGAACCGTACGCGGGCCACGACCCGGAGAACCTCGTTGCCGTTGTCGGAATGGCGGGTAAATTCCCAGGCGCGCCGGATGTCGAAAGCTTCTGGACCCTGATGATGGAGGGCGGGGACGGCATCGTTCCCGTTCCCGCGGACCGTTGGGACAGTACGGAGCAGCTCGACCCGGAGAGAGAAATCCAGGCGGTCGGAGGTTTCCTGGACGATGTCGACCGCTTCGACGCCGGATTCTTCGGCATCTCGCCCCGCGAGGCCGAGGCGGTCGACCCTCAGCAGCGGCTGATGCTGGAGGTGGGGTGGCGGGCGATCGAGGACGCGGGCCAGCGTGCCGAGCACCTCGCCGGCACGCGTACCGGCGTGTACGTCGGCGCCTCCTGGCACGACTACGAACTCCTGCGCAGGGAACGTGAAGCCGCGCCGACCCCGCACAGCCTGGTCGGCAACGCCCTCGACGTGATCGCCGCCAGGCTCTCCTACTTCCTCAAGGTCCGCGGCCCGAGCATGACCGTGGAGACCGGCTGCTCCTCCTCGCTCGTCGCCCTGCACCTCGCGGCCCAGGCCCTGCGCCAGGGCGACATCGACGCGGCGGTCGTCGGCGGCACCAACCTCATGCTCGATCCGCATGTGACCGTCGGCCTCACCCACTTCGGCGGACTTTCACCGGACGGCCGGTGCAAGGCGTTCGCCGCGACCGCCAACGGATTCGTACGGGGCGAGGGCGTCGCCGCGCTGTATGTGAAGACGCTGGCCCGCGCACTGGCCGACGGCGACCGCGTGCACGGGGTCATCGTCAACACCGCGGTGAACAACGACGGCGGCGGCGACAGCCTGGTGACCCCCAGCCCACAGGGCCAGGAGGACCTGCTGCGCCGCGCTTACCACAGCGGAGCCGTACCGCCGGGCGCCCCTGCCTACATCGAGTCGCACGGCACCGGAACAGGACGCGGCGACCCGATCGAGGCGACCGCCATCGGCCGCGTCCTCGGCCAGGGCCGCACGGACGACCCGCTGCTCGTCGGCTCGGTGAAGACCAACATCGGGCACCTGGAGGCCAGCGCGGGGATGGCGGGCCTCTTCAAGATCCTCCTCGCGCTCAGGCACCGGGTCCTGCCGCCGAGCCTGCACTCCGCCGAACTCAACCCGGCCATCCCCTTCGACGACCTCAACGTGCGGGTGGTGCGGTCACCGACACCCCTGCCGGACGCAGGACCGCTCTACATGGGCGTCAACTCCTTCGGCTGGGGCGGCACCAACGCACACGTCGTCGTCATGGACCCGCCGGCCCAGGACACCGGAGGCGCCCCCGCGCCGGCCCCCGCCACCGGACTCCCCGCCGTGCTGGCGCTCTCCGCGAAGGACACCTCCGCGCTCGGGCACCGCGCCGCCGAACTGGCCCCGCACGTCCCGGAATCCGCCGAGGGCACCCGCGCCCTCGCGGGCGCCCTCGCATGGCGGCGCGACCACTTCCCGCTCCGTGCGGCCCTCGTCGCCGCCGAGGACTCCGGGCGGCTGCGCGCAGGACTGGCCGGGCTGGCCGCGGCACCGGAAGCCGAGCCCACCTCGCCCGACGTGCTGACCGGCAGCTCCGTGCCGTATGGCGGCACCGCGTTCGTCTTCCCCGGACAGGGCTCGCAGTGGAGCGGTATGGGAACGGAACTCTTCCGTGACAGCCCGCTGTTCGCCGACGTCGTCACCCGCTGCGCGCGGGCGCTGGAACCGCACACGGACTGGAACCTGCTCGACATCTTCTCCGGCAAGGCCGACGAGGAGTGGATGAGCCGCATCGACATGCTCCAGCCGACCCTGTGGGCGATGTCCCTCGGGCTCGCCGAACTCTGGCGCGCCTCCGGGGTCGAGCCTGACGTCGTTCTCGGCCACAGCCAGGGCGAGATCACCGCGGCCACCCTCGCGGGAGCCCTCAGCTACGAGGACGCGGCCCTGGTCATGGCCCGGCGCAGCGCCATAGCCCGCCGGGCGTCGGGGAAGGGGCGGATGCTCTCCGTCGAACTGGACCGGGACGCCGCGCTGGCCGCGCTGGAGGGCTTCGAGGAAAGCGTGTCCCTCGCCGTGCACAACGGGCCCACCTCCTGCGTCCTCTCCGGCGAGGAAGAGGCGGTGCTGACGCTCAGGGAACTGCTGGAGGCCGAAGGCACCTACTGCCGGCTGGTCAACGTCGACTACGCCTCGCACAGCCCGCAGATGGCCCCCCTGCGCGAGGACCTGCTCGACGCCCTCGAACCTGTCAGGCCGCGCGATGCCGCGACCGGTCTGATGTCGACCGTCCGGCGGTGCCGGCTGCGCGGCCCGGAGATGGATGCCGCCTACTGGGTCGAGAACCTCCAGAACCCCGTCCAGTTCGCCGACAGCATGGGCGCCGTGCTCGACGAGGGCATCACCCACGTCGTCGAGATCAGCCCGCATCCCGTACTCGCCCCCGCCATCGAACAGATCGTCGGCGCCCGCACCCGGCAGGCGACCGTCCTGACCACCACACGGCGCGGCCACGGCAGCACGGCCGATGTCGCGCGGGCGCTCGGCCGGGGCTACGCCGCCGGACTTGAGCCCTTCGGTGAACTCCCCGCGCACGCGGGGCCCCCGATACCCGGGTACCCGCTCCGTAAGGACCGCTACTGGACGGCGGCACGCCCACGGGGCGCCGGCGCCTCCCGCGGCTTCGGGACCCGGCTCCTCCCCGCCCCCGGCGAGGCGGACACCCGGCACGGCGACCTGCGGCTGGCCCTGGGAAGCCCGCCCTGGCTGGACGACCACCAGGTGCACGGCACGCCCGTGCTGCCGGGCACCGGAATGCTCGCGCTCGCCGTCGGCACCGCCCGCGAGCTGCCCGGCCCGGCCGTCCGCTGCCTGGAGAAGGTCCGCTTCCGCAAGGAGGTGGCGGTGAGCGAGGAGCCGACCAGGCTCGTCGTGGAATGGCGCGGCGACACCACAGGCGGCACTTTCCGGCTGCTGTCCCTGCCGGAGGGCGGCAGCGGCTGGGAGGAGAACGCCACCGCCCGGGCCGGCCACCGCGCCGGCCCCCGCCCCGCGCCCGCCTTCCCCGACTGGCACGCCGCCGTCCGGCCGACGGACGCCGACGCCTTCTACCGCACCTGGGCAGGACGCGGACTCGGGTACGGCCCCGCCTTCCGGACGATCCGGCGCCTGTACACCGCGCCAGAAGGCGAACGAGCCCTGGCCGAGGCCGAGTTGGGCGACCGGCTGCGCGCCGGAAACCGCCCGCGCACCCTGCACCCCGCCCTGTGGGACGGCGCGCTCCAGGTGGCGCTCGCGCTGTGCGACGGCTACGCGCCCGGAACGGCCCTCGTACCGACGGCCGTTGAGCGCGTCGTACTGCTCGACGACCTCGCCGAGCCCGTCACCCAGGTGTGGTCCCACGCCGTACGGCGGGCCGAAGGCGTCTTCGACATCGAGATCTTCGACGCCCGGCACCGGCCGCTGCTGGTCATGGAAGGGCTGGAACTGGCGCCGCTCCCGGGCGCCGACACCGGCGCGGCGGACGACTCCGCGCGCCTGCACCGTATCGACTGGACCCTCCTCACCGAGCCCCGCGAGGAACGCGAGCCGTCCGGCGGCCGGCTGGTGTGCGGGGCGCCGGGGGAGGACGGCGTGGCCGGCCGGCTGGCCGCCGCGCTGACCGCGGCGGGCGCGTCCGGCGTCAGTACCGTGAGCGCGGCAGCAGGGGCGGCGGTCGCGCAGGTGGCCTCGGCGCAGCCCGGCGCCGTCGTCTTCGTCGCACCCGGCGCCGATGCCGGGGAGGAGGCACAGCGCCACGGGCTCAGCGTGCTCGCCGAACTGGCGCGCGCCTGCACGGACATGCCCGTACCACCGGCCCTCGCCGTGGTGACCTGCCGCGCGCAGGCGGTGGAGACCGGCGAGGCGCCCGACCCGGGAGGCGCCCTCTACTGGGGGTTCACCCGCGTGCTGCGGCGCGAACACCCGGAGCTGACCGCGCGTCTCCTCGACATCGACCCCGCCGAAGCGGACGGACCCCGCGAGTGGGCCGCCGAACTCCTCGGCGACGGCCGCGAGGACCAGACGGCCCTGCGCGCGGGACGGCGGCTCGCGGCCCGGCTCACCCGGGGCGTACCGGACGACGGGCCCACCGGGGCACCGCCCCGCCGCACCGTGCGGCAGCCCTTCCGCGCGGGCGCCCGGCGCCCCGGGGCGCCGGAGCCGGTGGAGTTCCTGCCCCTTGCCAGGCGGGTGCCGGGACCGGGGGAGATCGAGATCGAGGTCGCCGCCGTCGCGATGGACCACGGGGACGCGTTCCGCGTGTTCGGGGCGCGGGGGGCACATCCGGCGGCCGGCACCGCGCTGCCCCTGGGCTCGGGCTGCGCGGGGCGGGTCGTGGCCGCCGGCCCCGGCGTCACCGCGCTCGCACCCGGCGACCGGGTCGCCGCCTGCGCCGTAGGAGCCCTCGCCAGCCACGTCACCGTACGGGCGCAGCACGCCGCGCTGGTGCCGGACGCACTGGGCGAGGCGGAGGCCGCCGCGCTGCCGTTGCCCATGGCCGCCGCCTGGTACGGACTGTCCGATCTGGGACGGCTGGAGGCCGGTGAGACGGTGCTGGTCGACCTTCCGGCTGGGGCCGCGGTGCGGGCCGCCGTCGAACAGGTCTGCCGGGTGCTCGGCGCCCGGGTCATCACGACGACCAGCAGCGACGGCGAAGCTCCCGGCGACGGCACCGCCTCCGGCACCGCTTCCGGGGACGTCGTCGACATCTCGGCGCCGGGCTGGGCCGACGCGGTACGCGCGGCCACCGGAGGCCGCGGTGCCGATCTCGTACTGGCTTCGCCCGCAGGACGGCCAGGCGACGGGAGGCTGGACGCGCTGGCGCGGAACGGCCGGTACCTCACCTTCGGCGGCAGCGCGGGCCGCGCACTCGGCGCTGAGGCGGCCGAACGCGGTATCAGCCTCGCCTCGGTCCAGCTTCCCGGCCTGCTCGAAGACCAGGGACGCCGGTTCGCATCCGCGCTCGAAGCCGCCTGGGAACTGGTGGCCGGCGGCAAGCTGGAGGCACTGCCCGTCCGCACCCGCGCCTTCGCCGAGGCCGCCGACGCGCTCCGTGAGGACCTCGACGGCGGCGGCCACGGGGGCCGCACGGTCCTCGTCGACCCGTCCAGCGTGCGGTCCGTGACACCGCTGCCCCTGCCCGGCGGCCGGTTCCGCGCCGACGGCGGCTATCTCGTGACCGGCGGACTCGGCGCGCTGGGCCTGAGCCTGGCCGAGTTCCTCGCGGCGAACGGCGCCGGAGCGCTCGTCCTGCTCGGGCGCTCCGGTCCGGGACCGGCGGCGACCGAGCGGATCGAGGCACTGCGCGCCGCAGGAACCGAGGTGCGCACCGTGCGGTGCGACGTCGCCGACGGGGACGCCCTGCGCGCGGCCTTGGACGACGTGCGCGGCCACCTCCCGCCGCTGCGCGGGGTCGTGCACGCGGCGGGCCTGCTGGACGACGCCACGGTCCGCAACCTGACGCCGCGACAGCTGGAACGGGTCCTGGCGCCGAAGGCCGCGGGCGCCAACCACCTCGCAGCGGCCACCGAAGGAGACCCTCTCGACTTCTTCGTGCTCTTCTCCTCCGCCGCTGCCCTCGTCGGCAACGCGGGACAGGCTGCGTACGCGGCGGCCAACGCCTACCTCGACGCCTTCGCGCAGTCCCGCCGCAGCCGGGGCCTGAGCGCCCTCAGTGTGCAGTGGGGCCCGTTCACCGACGTCGGCCTCGCCGCAGCCGACGGCCGGCGCGGGGTCCGGCTCCAGGAACGTGGCATGGGCGGCTTCGCCCCCGAAGAGGCATGGGCCGCGCTGGTACGGATGCTGGGCCGGGACGAACCGGTGACCGGGTACGTGCCGCTCCAACTGCGCCAGTGGTTCGACGCCTACCCCGACACCGCAGCGCTCGGCAGCTGGGAGCGGCTGCGCGCCGCGGCCGGCGACGGGGAGGAGAGGGCCGGCGGGGGCGGCGACTTCCTGGCGCGGCTGCTGGCGAAGGAGCCGGGCGCCGACCGGTTGGCAGCGGCGGGGGAGGAGGTACGCGCGCTCGCCGGAAGAGTGCTGCGCCTCGACCCCGAACAGGTCCGCGACGGGACGCCGTTCAAGGAACTCGGTCTGGACTCCCTGATGGGCCTGGAACTGCGCAACCGGCTGGAGGCGGCGTTCGGACTCAAGCTGTCGCCGACCCTCCTGTGGTCCTACGGCACGCCCAAGGCGCTCGCCGGAGCGCTGTGCGAACGGCTGCCCGACCCGGCGGAGACCAGCTGACCCCGGCGCCCTGTCCATACCCCACGACGTCCCGTCGTACGACCGCGAGGAACACCGCCTCCATGGAAGAGACAGCAGAGACAGCCACACCCGACGGAAGCAGGCAGACCCCACTCACCCGCGCACTCGCCACGATCCGCACCCTTCGGCAGCGCATCGAGGAGCAGGAGGGCAGCCAGCCCGTCGCCGTGGTCGGCGTCGGTCTCCGGCTGCCGGGCGGGATCGAGGACCTCGACGGGTACTGGGAAGCGCTCGCGGCGGGACGCGATCTGGTCCGCCCGATGCCCGAGCACCGCAAGGAGCCGTTCGCCGCCGAATGGGAACGCCTCCCGCACCGTGGCGGGTTCCTCGACGAGGCCCTCGGTTTCGACGCCGCGTTCTTCGGCATCAGCCCACGCGAGGCACGCCATCTCGACCCGCAGCAGCGTCTGCTGCTCGAAGTGGCCTGGGAGGCGACGGAGAACGCCGGTATCCCGGCGGGCCGGCTCTCCGCCGCCCACACGGGGCTGTACCTCGGCATCATGTGGCAGGACTACCGCGACTGGCTCGCGGGCGATCCTGACGCGTACTGGACGACCGGCAACGGACACAACTTCGCCGCCGGCCGGGTCGCGCACGCGCTCGGACTCAGCGGCCCCACCATGGCCGTCGACACCGCGTGCTCGTCCTCGCTCGTGGCCGTGCACCTCGCGGCGCAGGCGCTGCGGCGCGGAGACTGCGACCTCGCCTTCGCCGCCGGCACCAACCTCATCCTCTCTCCCCGCTCGACGCGGCTGGTGCGGGAGACCCGTTCGCTGGCTCCTGACGGCCTGTGCAAGACGTTCGACGCACGCGCCAACGGGTTCGTCCGGGGTGAGGGCTGCGGCGCCGTGCTGCTCAAGCGCCTGGACCACGCCCGGCGGGACGGGGACCGCGTACACGCCGTCATCCACGGCACCGCCGTCAACCAGGACGGCCGCTCGGGCGGCTTCACCACCCCCAACGTCGTCTCGCAGGTGTCCCTGATCGAGAAGGCACTCGCCGAATCCGGCCTGGAGCCCGCGGACATCGGCTACGTCGAGACCCACGGTACGGGCACCGCGCTCGGTGACCCCATCGAGATGGAGGCACTGGCCACGGCGATCGGCCGCAGGAACGGCGGAGCGCCGCTCGCGGTCGGGGCGGTCAAGAGCAACTTCGGGCACCTGGAGGCGGCGGCCGGTATCGCCGGACTGGTCAAGGCGATGCTGTGCGTGCGGCGGCGCGAGGCGCCCCCGGTCGCGCACTTCCGGACGCTCAACCCCCGGATCGACCTCTCCGGCACCGGCGTCACCGTGCCCTCCACACTCACCGACTGGGCGCCGGGCAGCGGCCGTTACGCCGCCGTCAGCTCCTTCGGTATGAGCGGCACCAACGCGCACGCCGTACTCGGGCCGCCCGACCACGACGGCGCGTCCGGCGGGTCCGGCACGTCCGGCGGGGCCATGGCGGGAGACACCGGCGTGGACGGGTTCGAGATCTCCGCCCGCACCCCCGAGGCGCTGCGCGCGCTCGCCGGGCGGTACGCGGACCGCGTGGCGGCGCTCGGCACCGACACCTACGCCGCCTTCGCCTACTCCGCCGGAGCCGGCCGCGACCAGCACGCCTTCCGTGCCCGCCTGACCTGCGGCGACCCCCTCGCCGCTGCCGGCGCCCTGCGAGCGCTGTCCACCGGGACCCCGCACGCCGACGTGACCCTCGCCGAGGGGAAGCCGGGCGACGCCGACCCGCCACGCGTCCCCCTGCCCCGCGCCGTCATCGACCTGCCCGCCTACCCCTGGCAGCGCACGCGGTACGTCCCGGAGACGCTGCCCGCGCCGCGGGCCGAGCCAGGTACGGACCCGGGCGGGGCCGCGCCCGTGCCGGAGCCGGAGCCGGGGCACGGGTCCGCGCCGGACCGGCGGATCGCGCACCGTACGGTGTGGCAGCCCCACCCCGGAGCGGAGCCGGGGCGCGCGCACGGCACCACCCTGATCTTCGCGGGCGACGACCAGGAACTCCTGGAAACGCTCGTACGCGAAGCGGTGGCCCTGGGGGTGCGGGGGACCCTGCTCACTCCCGCCCCCCTGGGCAGGGCCGACGGCTGGCAGAGCGAACGACTGCCCACGGGCGGCACGGACTGGCAGCGGTTCTGGGAGGGCCGCTCCGACGCGGCGCCGACCGCGCTGGTACTGGCCATGAGGAGTGGCCACCGGCCCGGTGGCCCGGAAGGCGAAGAAGAAGCCGCCGGCGGGCCGGTGAACCCGATGGCCGACGGCCCGGCACTCTGCGCCGCCGTGGCCGCCGCCGTGTGCGCGACAGCCGAACACGGCGGCGGCCACCGGCGGGCCTTCGCCGTCACCCGCGCCGCGGTGCGCGCCGAGCCCGGAGAGCGCACGGTTCCCACGGGACACGGCACGCTGCACGGTCTCGCCCCCGTGCTGGGACTGGAACTCGGCCCGGCCTGGGGCGGCATCATCGACCTGCCGCCCGCCCCCGGAGCCGAGGACGCCGGTGCCCTGCTCGCCTTCGTGGGCGACCAGTGCGCACCCGGAGCCGGCCGCGTCGAGGACCTGGCGGCCCTACGCGGCGGCCGGCTCCTGGTGCCCCGGCTGACGGAGGCTGCCGGACACACCGCGCGGGTCACCGTCCGCGACGACGCGACGTACCTGGTGACCGGTGGACTCGGTGCCGTCGGGCGGCAGCTCGTCGCCGACCTCGTCCGCAGGGGCGCGCGCAATCTGCTGCTCATCGGCCGCCGCCCCGAGCGTGAACTGGCCGCCGAGGCCGCCGAGTTCCTGGCCGGCCTCGCCGCCGACGCCGTACGGGTCGTCTACCGGGGCGGCGGATGCGACACAGCCGAGGCGCTGGCGCACGCCTGTGAGCCCCTCGCGGACATGCCGCCCGTGCGCGGAGTGCTCCACGCGGCGGGGTCCCTCCGGCGCGATCCCGTCGCGCGTACCGGTGCCGAGGAGTTCGCCGAGGCGCTGGGCGGCAAGGCCGACAGCGCGTGGTGGCTCCATCTGGCGAGCGGCGCCTGGCCGTTGGACTTCTTCGTCCTCGTCTCGTCGGTCTCCGCGCTCTGGGGCACGGAGGGTTGCGCCGCCTACTCAGCGGCCAACGGCGCGCTCGACGCACTCGCCTCGTACCGCCGCTCGCTCGGGCTGCCCGCTGTAGCGATCGCCTACGGGCCCTGGGCGCTGGGTGACGAGGGGATGGCCGGCCAGGAGCTGCGCGAGCGTTCCGCGCGGATGGGCGTGGGCGCCCTCGACGCCGCCGAGGGCCGTGCCGCGCTGACCGAGCACGCGCCCGGACACGACGGCCGTCTGGTGGTCTGCCCGCTGGACCTGGGCAGACTGCGCCACGTGATGTCGGGGCTCCGCCCACGCGGCCTGTTCGCGCCGGCCTCCGGCACCGCAGGCTCCGACGCCTGCGCCGCTCCGGGCCCGGGCGGTACGGCAGGGACGGCCACCGGACCCGTTCCCTCCGCGCGCGCGGTCCTGGAGGGGCTGCCGCGGGGAGAGCGGCCGGCGGCGGCGCGGGCCGCCGTGGCGGGCCTGCTCGCCGAACAGCTCGGCCACGCGGAGGGCTCCGCGATACGTGTGGACGTCGGTTTCTTCGACCACGGCCTCGACTCGATCATGGCGGTGGACCTGGCCGTACGGCTGTCCGAGGCGTTCGGCACGGCCGTCCAGGTCGCCGACGTGTTCGACCACCCCACGGTCGGTGAGCTGGCCGCGTTCCTGCTCGCCGCGCCGGCCGTCACCGACCCCGTACCGCCGACCGCCACCGACCCCGTACCGCCGGCACGTCCGAAGGGACAGGACCGCCACCCGGCCACACCGGCGGCCACCGGCGGCACCCCGGCGACCGGCACCCCGGCGACCGGCGCCGCACCGGGCGGCGGCACACCCGGCAGCGGCGGCGCCCCGAACACCGGGGCGGCCGGCTCAGGTTCGGCGCCCCGCGGTGAGGACCGGGCCACCGGCGAGCCCATCGCGCTCGTCGGGATGGCGGGCCGCTTCCCCGGCGCCGACTCCGCCGAGGAACTGTGGGAGCTGCTCCGCGACGGCCGCGACGGCGTCACCACCGTGCCCGCCGGCCGCTGGGACACCGCTCTGGGCACCCGTACGCTCACCACGGACCAGGGCGGGTTCCTCAACGACATCGACCGCTTCGACGCGGGCTTCTTCTCCGTTCCGGCACGGGAGGCCGAGAACCTCGACCCGCAGCAGCGCCTGTTGCTCGAATCCGCGTGGCACGCGCTGGAGGACGGCAGCATCGACCCGCGGACGCTGCGCGGCTCCCGTACGGGTGTCTTCGTCGGCATCAGTTACGGCGACTACGCGCGGCTGCTGGCCGGGGGCGGGCTGGACGAGATCGACGCCTACTACAGCACCGGCACCGCCCTCAACGCGGCGGCCGGACGCCTCGCCTACACCCTCGGGCTGCACGGCCCCGCTGTCGCCGTGGACACCGCGTGCTCCTCGTCGCTGGTGGCCGTGCACCTGGCCGTCGCCTCCCTGCGCGCCGGCGAGAGCGACACGGTGCTGGCCGGCGGTGTCAACGTCCTGCTCGACCCCGTCTCCTGGGCCGCCGTCAGCCAGGCCCACATGCTCTCGCCCGACGGCCGCTGCCGCACGTTCTCGGACGACGCCAACGGGTTCGTGCGCTCCGAGGGCTGCGGCGTCGTCGTCCTCAAACGCCTCAGCGACGCCCGGCGTGACGGCGACAGGGTGCTCGCCGTCGTCCGGGGCACCGCCGTGAACCAGGACGGGGCCTCCTCCGGGCTGACCGCACCCAGCGGGCGGGCCCAGGAACGCATGCTGGAGACGGCGCTGGCCCAGGCGGGGACACCGGGCTCGGAGGTCTCCTACCTGGAGGCCCACGGCACCGGCACCTCGCTCGGCGACCCGATCGAACTGGGCGCTGCCTGGCGGGTGCTGGGCCCCGGCAGGAAACCGGGCAGGCCCCTCCACGTGGGCTCCGTGAAGAGCAACATCGGCCACTGCGAGTCCGCCGCCGGGATGGCGGCGCTCTTCAAGACGGTCCTCGCGCTCCAGCACGACGTGATCCCCGCCAACCTCCACTTCCGCGAACCCAACCCGCACGTGGACTGGTCGGAGATGAATGTGCGCGTCGTGGACACCGCCACGGCGTGGCGGCGCGGCGACCGGCCGCGCGTCGCCGGTGTCTCCGGGTTCGGCTTCACCGGCACGAACGCCCACCTCGTCCTGACCGACGCCCCCGCCGAAGACCCCGCGCTCCCGAACGGCGACGCATCCCCGAACGGCGACGCGCTCCCGAACGGCGACGCGTCCCCGAACGGCGACGCGCTCGCGAACGGCGACGCGCTCGCGAACGGCGACGCGCTCGCGAACGGTGACGTGTCCCCGTACGGCCATGCGCTCCCGCACGGCGCCGCTTCCGGCAGGACGGCGGGCGCTGCGGGGAGCGGGGAGAGCGCGCCGGCGAAGCCGGCCACCCGGCTCGTTCCGCTGTCAGCGCCCGACGCCGAGGGCCTGGAGCGGCTGACCGCTGCCTGGGGCCGCCGGCTTGAGCACGCCGCCGAAGCGGACCTGGGCCCCCTCGCCCGCACGGCCGGGGCGGGCCGTGCGCACTTCCCCCACCGGCGGGCACTCCTCGGCACGACGGCGGACGAGCTGTCCGCACAGTTGAGCGCGCCGGCCACGGCCACCTCTGGCGCGCCGTGCGTCGCGTTCCTCTTCTCCGGTCAGGGCAGCCAGTTCTACGGCATGGGGCGCGAACTGTACGAGAACGAGCCGGTGTTCCGTGAGGTCTTCGACCAGTGCGACGACATCCTGGCTCCCTCGCTCGGCGCGTCCCTCGCCGACCTCATGTACTACGGCGGCGACCGGACCGCGATCAATGAGACCCGTGTCACCCAGCCCGCCCTCGTCACCCTGGAGACGGCGCTGGCCGCCCTGTGGGAGTCCTGGGGCGTACGGCCCGCCGTGGTCATGGGGCACAGCGTCGGTGAGATATCGGCAGCCATGGCCGCCGGCGTGATGGACCTGCCCACCGGGCTGCGTCTGATCGCGCACCGGGCCCGGCTCATGCAGGACACCGAACGCGGCGCGATGCTCGCCGTCGTGGCCGCCGAGGAAGACGTCATGAACTGGGCGGAAGACACCGGGCTGGATCTCGCGGCCGTCAACGGGCCCGAGTCCACCGTGGTGTCGGGCGAGCCCGGGGCCGTCGACGCCTTCGCCGCCCGGCTCAAGGAGCGGGGCGTACGTGCCCGCAGGCTCAGCGTGTCGCACGCCTTCCACTCCCGGCTTCTGGAACCGGCGCTGGCGGAGTTCGACACCGCCCTCGCCCCGCTGGAGTTCCAGGCACCCGCCCTGCCCGTCATCTCCAACGTGACCGGCCAGGTCGTCGGCGCCGGTGAGTACGACGCCGCGTACTGGCGGCGCCACGCCCGCGGGACCGTGCGCTTCCACGACGGAGCACGCCAACTCGACGCGCTGGACGTCGACATCTGCCTGGAGGTCGGCCCCGACCGCACACTGGTCAACCTCGTCGGCGGCGCGGGGCTGTCCGGCGCTCCGCGGCTCGTCTCCTCCCTGCGCCGCGGTACGGGCGACCGCGCCGCGCTGCTCGCCGCCGTACAGCGGCTGTATCTGGAGGGCCAGGACATCGCCTGGGAGCGGGTGACCCCGCGTGGTCGCCCTGCGCCCCATTCCGACGCGCCCCGCTCCGACGCGCCCCGCTCCGACGCGCCCCGCTATCCCTTCGCGCGGACCAGGCACTGGACCGGCGTCGCGCCGCAGGCCGCCGCAGGGGGAACTCCGGCGGCCGTCCAGGGACCCGCGTGGGGCACCCCGCTCCGCTCGCCCGCGCTGGACGGGCGGGTCTGGGCCACCGAACGCAGCGCGGAGTACCCGCCGCACCTCACCGACCACCGGCTCTACGGTGTCGTCTCGGTGCCCGGCGCCTCCCAGACGGCCACCGTGCTCTCGGCCCTGGGCAGCAGTGGAACCCCCGTCGTCCTGGAGGACCTGCACTTCCCCCGGGCGCTGGTCCTGCGCGAGGGGGAGCGGTACGAGGTGCAGATCGTCGAGGAGGCGCGCGAGGGAGAAGCGCGTACCGTCGGTGTCCACAGCCTGCTCGACACGGAGCGGGGTAGCTGGCAGCAGCACCTCGCGGCCCGGGTCGGCGACGCCGGTACGGGCCCGCGGCCCGGCCCGCGCACGGGGACACCACCCGATCCGGCGGCGTTCATGGCAGCGGCCGACAGGCGCCTGTCGGGAACGGACTTCTACGCGCACCTGCGCTCGCTGGGATACCACCTGGGCCCGTCGTTCCGGTGGATCGACGAGGCGTACGTCAGGGGCGACGAGGCGCTCGTCCGGTTCGCCGAGCCGGGGGAGATGAACGAGTCCCCCGACGGGTACGAGATCCACCCCGGCCTGCTGGACTCGTGCCTCCAGAGCGCCGTGGTCTTCGCCGTCGGCGGCGACGCGGCGACGGAGGGGGACAGCCTCGCCATCCCGTTCGCCGTCGCCAGGCTGTCCTTCCCCGACAGGCCCGTTCCCGGCCGGGAACTGTGGGGTCACGTCCGCGTGGTGCGCGAGGGTGGCGAGGACGGCGGGCTGCTCCAGGTGCGCTCCGCCGATCTGCATCTGTTCGACGGCGGTGGTGCCACGGTGCTCGCCGTGGACGACTTCCGCTTCCGCAGCGCACCGCGCGCCCTGCTCCAGCGTTCGCTGAGGGAACCGGCGCCCCACACCTACGACGTCGTCTGGACAGCCCCGCAACCCGCCACGGCAGCGGCGAGCGGCCGGGCCCCCGGCTGCCGGATCGCCCTGCTGGGCGGGGACACCGCCGCCGGGCGCGCGGTACGGGACGCCTGCGGGGCGTACGGCCACGAGGTCGCCGGCGCGCCGGAGGGACCTCTCGGGGCGCTGCGCGCCGACCTCGTCCTGGACGCGCGGTTCGCTGAGGTGCGGTCGCCGGACGGGCCCGAACCCGCACTCGCCGCCGCACGCGAACTGACGGCCGCGCTCCAGACGGCGGACCGGGCGACGCCGTACGCCGTGCTCGGCGACCTGCGCGACGAGTCACCCGAGCGTGCCGCGCACGCACCTGTCCGTGAGGCGTTGTGGGCCCTGCTCACCTCGCTGGAGGCCGAGCAGAAGGACCGGCGGCTGCTGAGGGTCGGCCTCGCCGACGGATGGGACGGCTCCGTCCTCGCGGCGGCGCTGGCCCGCGCGGTGGACGAAGGTGTCCCGGAGCCCCGGCTCGCCGTCGGCGCCGACGGGATACGGGCCGCCCGGCTGGTCCCGTACGACGGTGGCGCCGAAGGGCCGGCGACGACGGACGGCGTACCCGGAACGTCCCCTGGCGGAGCGGCCCTGATCACCGGAGGGCTGGGGGCGCTCGGGCTGAGCAGCGCGGCGTTCCTCGCCCGGGGCGGGGCCACCGCGATCACCCTCATGGGACGCTCGGCGCCGGATGCCGCCGCACAGTCCGTCATCGGCGAACTGACCGCACGCGGCGTGCGGGTGAGCGTCGTACGTGGCGATGTCACCGACCCGGCCGCGTGCCGGGAGGCTGTCGCACGCGCGGGACGGGACGCTCCGCTCCGTACGGTGCTGCACCTGGCCGGTGCCAACGACGACCAGGCGTTCGAGCGGCTGGGACCCGACTCCTTCGACGCGGTGTTCGCCGCCAAGGCGCGCGGAGCTGCCCACCTCGCACGCGCGCTGGAGGGCCACGACCTGGAAGCCTTCGTGGTCTTCTCGTCCGCTTCCGCCGTCCTCGGGGCCGCAGGACAGGCCAACTACGCCGCTGCCAACGGGTATGTGGACGGACTCGTCATGACCCTGCGGGCCGGCGGCTTCCCCGCCGCCAGTGTCAACTGGGGCCCGTGGACCCCCCGCGGCACCCGTGGCAAGGGGGGCATGGCCGCCTCAGCCGCCGTGGAACGGGGCCTGGAACGGCGGGGCCTGCGCCCGCTCACCGACGAGGAGGCGGAGGAAGCCCTGCGCGCCGCCCTCGCCGACCGCACCGGAAGCCGGCTGGTCGCGGTCGCCATGGAACGCGAGGAGTACGCGGGGCAGCTCGCGGGTCTCCCCGGGGCCGCGCTCCTGCGCACCCTCGCCGGCCGTCCGTCCGCCCCGGCCGCCTCCGGCCCCGCCCGTGGCTGGCTGACGGCGCGGCTCACGGGGCTCGGCGGGGACGAGCTGGGCCACCAACTGCTGTGCTCCGTACGGGAGATGGCGGGCGAGGTGCTGGGTGACAGGGCCGGCATCGTCGACGACCTCGGGTTCACCGAGACGGGCCTGGACTCGATCATGGTGATCGATCTGCGGACGCGGCTGTCCCACGCCCTTGGCGCCGACCTGCCCGCGACGGTGGCGCTCGACCACCCCACCGTCGTCCAGCTCGTCGCCCACCTCACCGACCGCTTCTTCCCCGCGGAACCCGCCGCGCGCGACGAGGCCCCCGGCCGGGTCCCACCGGAGGCGCCCGAGACGTCAGATCCCGGCTCCGGCTCCGGCTCCGATACGAGTCTGGAGGGCCTGTCGTTCGACGAACTCCTCCAGGCCGTCCAGGCAGATGTGGTGAAAGAGAAATGAGGCCAGCACACATGGAACCCGAGCGGATTCGCCAGCTGATGGAAGAACAGCTCAAGCACTCCCGTCGGCTCCAGGCACGTGTCCGGGAGCTGGAGGAGCGCCCCCACGCGCCGCTCGCCGTCACCGGCATGAGTCTGAGGCTGCCCGGCGGTCTCGACACACCCGACGCCTACTGGGACTTCCTGCGCGGAGAGGGCACGGCCGACTCGCAGATCCCCGAGGACCGTCCCGGACTGCGCGAGGTCTTCGACCCGGTCCCCGGCAAACCCGGCCGCTCCTACGTCGACCGCGCCGGCTTTCTCTCCGACATCGCCCACTTCGACGCCGAGTTCTTCGGCATCTCGCAGCGCGAGGCCAAGCTGCTCGACCCGCAGCAGCGGATGCTGCTGGAGACCTCCTGGGAGGCGCTGGAGCGTGCGGGCATCGCGGTGCGCCGCTCCGACCGGCTCGATGTCGGCGTGTACCTGGGCATGATGGCGTCCGAGTACGGGGAGCGCCTGGAGGACCGCTCCGACATGACCCGTATCGACCCCTACTACACGACCGGCGGCGGTCTGTGCTTCGGAGCCGGGCGCATCAGCCACCTGATGGGTTTCCGCGGACCCGTCATGAGCGTGGACACCGCCTGCTCCTCCTCGCTGAGCGCTCTGCACCTCGCGGCCCGCGCCCTGCGCGCGGGCGAGTGCCGTTACGCCCTGGTCTGCGGGTCCAATCTGCTGCTGTCGGCGAGCCTGATGGTGTCCCTCTGCCAGACCCGCGCGGTCTCACCGACCGGCCGGTCGCAGTCCTTCCTGGCCACGGCCGACGGGTACGGGCGGGCCGAAGGCGTCGGCGTGCTCGTCCTGATGCGGCAGGCCGAAGCGGAGAGCGAGGGGCGGCCCGTGCTCGCCACCGTCCTGGGCACGGCCGTCAACCACGACGGGGCGGCGTCCGGGCTGACGGCGCCCAACGGCCCCGCGCAGCAGGAGGTGTTCCGCGCCGCGCTGGCCGACGCCCGTGTCGGGCCCGGCGAGCTGGGCTACGTCGAGGCACACGGCACGGGCACCGCGCTCGGCGACCCGATCGAGGTCGGCGCCCTCGACGCGGTGGCCGGTGACGCCGTGAGGGAACGCGGCGCCCCGCTGCCGATCGGCAGCGTCAAGGCCCGGCTCGGTCACCTGGAGGCGGCGTCCGGTATCGCGGCCGTCATCAAGACGGTCCTCATGCTCCAGCACGGTGAGATACCCGCCGCGCTGCCCGACGACGGCGCCGAGCTGAACCCGCACATCCCCTGGGACCGGATGGGAGTCACCGTGCCGCGCCGCAACCGGCCCTGGCCGCTGCCTCGCAAGATCGCGGGCGTCAACTCCTTCGGCATGAGCGGCACCAACGCCCATGTGGTCCTCGAAGCGTACGAACCCGCCCCGGCCGCCGGGAGCGCCCCGGCCGGCGGCCTGCCCGAACTGCTCACCCTGTCCGCCAAGAACCCGGCGGCCCTGGCCGAACTGGCCGAGGCCGTCAGCGGGCACCTCAAGAAGACAGAGGCCGCCCAACTCCCGGCCGTCTGCCACACGTTGCGGGCCGGCCGTGCGGCCCTCGCCCACCGGATCGCCGTCACCGGCAGTACGGCGGCCGAGCTGGCCGAAGCGCTCGACGCCTGGTTGAGCGGAGGCCCCCGCTCCGCGCCCGTGGAGTCCACGCTCCGCACGGCCGTACTGCGCCTCAACGGTGACGAGGAACGCCTGGCTGAGGCCCTCGCCGCCGTGACGGACGCCTTCCCGCGTGCGGCCGTCGGCCTGACGACGCGGGAGCGTGGACCGGGCGGGGCGCTGGCCCAGATGATCGGCCGCTTCGGGATACGGGTCCGCCCCGCACACACGGGCGGCGGCGGTGAATGCGCGCGGCTGGAGTGGGAGACGGCCGAAGGCCCCGGCTCGGCGCCACTGGTCGCAGGTCCTGGCGGCGCCACCTCGCGCACGCTTCTCGTCGAGGCCCTGGCCGCGCTGTTCGCGGCCGGCGCCGACCTCCGGCTCGACGCCCTGGCCGCGCCGGGCACCCGGCTGCTCGGCGACCTGCCGACGTACCCGTTCCAGCGCGCCCGCTTCTGGATCGAGGAGCCGCGTCCCGGCTCCGTCCGTGACCCCCTGGAGGCCGGCGCGACGGCTCCGGTGCGGCAGGCCCCGGAGCCCCGGGACCGGGAGGCCGTGTACGCCTACCTCATGGCTGAGCTGACCGGGGTGCTGCACGCCTCGCGGGAACCCGAAGCGGACGCGACCTTCCTGGACGCCGGGGGCGACTCCTTCCTGTCGGTCCTGTTCATCACCCGGATCGAGGAGAGCTACCACCTGTCCTTGACCGCGGAGGAACTGCCGCTGGACCTGCCGCTCGACGAACTGCTCGGCAGGCTGGCCGACGACATCGCCGGTCAGGCGGAAGCCTCCGGCGCCGGGGACGGGGAGCTGAGCGCGTGACCCATTTCGTCCGTCCACGCGACCTCGCCGACCCCGCCGTACGCCTGGTGGCCTTCCACCACGCGGGCGGATCGGCCGCCGCCTACTTCCCGTTGACCCGGCACCTGCCGGCCGACTGGGACGTGCTGCTGCTCGACCTCCCCGGCCGCGGCAAGCGCCACGCGCAGCCGGGTCTTGAGGACATGGACGAGATCGTGGCGGCCGTCACCGTGGACGTCATGCCGTGGGCCGACGGGACGCCGCTGGCCCTGTTCGGGCACAGCCTCGGGGCCGTCGTCGCGTTCGAGACCGCGCGGGCGCTGGAGGACCGGGGGGCCGGCCCCGACTGGGTCGGGGTGTCAGGGCGCGGGGCGCCAGGTCACGAGACACTGACCCGGCTGCCCGACCACCAGGGCTCCGACACGGAGCTGCTGGACCGGCTGCGGAGCATGGGCGGCATGCCGCACCAGCTCGACGCCGTACCGGCCTTCCGTGACCGCTTCCTCCGACTGATCCGCGGCGACCTGCGCGCCGTCGCGGGCTACCGTCCCGACCCGCACCGCGCCCCGCTGGCCGCGCCGCTGACGGTGTTCTGCGCCACGGACGACGACTGGTCACCGAGGGCCTCGATGGCGCCCTGGGCCCGGCAGACCAGAGCGCGGTTCGCGGAACGTGTCTACTCCGGCGGCCACTTCCACTTCCTGGGCGACGCCTTCGCGCAGTTCGCCGCCGACCTCACGTCAGAGGTCAGGACCGCACTCCTGGCCGCTTCCCGCGGAGCGCCCTCATCCGTGTCCCGCGCACGCGCGTCCATGTGACCGACCACAAGGAGCCTCACCATGGTGCCGGAAATCCAACAGCCCGACATCCGCCCGCTCATGGCCGGGTTCCCCACCGGAGTCGCGGTGATCACCACCCTCGCGCCCGGTGGCGAGCCCTGGGGGATGACCTGCACGTCGCTGTGCAGTGTCGCCCTCGACCCTCCCACGCTGCTGGTCTGCCTGCGCCAGGGGAGTCCGACCCTGGACGCGGTGCGGGAGAGCGGTTCCTTCTCCGTCAACCTGCTGCACAGCCAGGCCCGTTCGACCGCCGAGCTGTTCGCCTCCGGCGCGAAGGACAGGTTCGAGAAGGTCGCCTGGCGCACCGAGGGGCCGGTGGGCGGGCCGCACCTGTACGAGGCGGCGCACACCGTCGCGGACTGCGCCGTCGAGGACGTACAGCCGGTGGGTGACCACTGCGTGGTCATGGGGAGGGCCGTGGACGTCGCCCAGCTCCAGTTGCAGCTCCCGCTGCTGTACGGGATGCGCCGCTACGGCTCCTGGACGGACGCGGCCGAGGACAGCCACCTGTACTACGACTTCATGTCCTGACGGGAGCCGGCGGGGCCACGGGTGAGGGGTACGGACTGGTTCCGTGCCTCTCATCCGCCGCTCCGCAGGGCGTGGCGCCCGCCCCAGGAGCAGGCCGCCGCCCCGGCGAAGGCGAGCGTCACCAGCAGCCAGCCGGCGCCGAAGCCGCCGGTCGTGTCGACCAGCAGGCCGAAGGCGGTGGGGCCCACCACGAATCCGGCGAAGAAGCCCATGGAGACCAGCGCCGAAGCGTGGCCCGTCCTGCCGAAGCCACTGCCCTTGATCACGGCCACCATGGAGACGGCGTTCGCCGCGGCGCCCGATCCGCCGAGCCCGACCGCGCCGACCCAGATGAGCCAGGGCGCGGCGGTGGCGGCGGGAATGACGGCCCCGAAGACCACCGAGGCCACGGCCAGGGCCAGCAGCGACCTGCCGATGTCCAGCCGGTCGCCGAACCGCGACCACAGGAGGCGGCTGGCGATACCGGACACACCGATCGCGGAGATCAGCGCGCCGGCGGTCTGTTCACCCATCGACAGCCGCTGGTGCGCGTAGAGCGGCAGGTAGGTGTTGAGCGCGGCGAGCCCGCAGCCGACGCACAGGGAGACGGCCATCAGCCATCGCGTGAGCGTGTCGGGTGCGCCCGGGAGCGTCAGCCGGCTCTCCGCGGCCCGTGCCGGGTCCCGGGGGAGGAGCAGGGCCGCCAGCGCGCCCAGGAGGGCCACCGGGGCCACCACGGCGAGCGCGGTCCGCCAGGAGGTCGCTCCGGCCAGTGCCGGCAGGACCAGACCGGCGGTGAGCGCGGCGAGCGGGACCCCCGACTGCTTGATCCCCACGACCATCGCCCGCCGCTCGGTGGGCACGTTCGCGGCGATGAGCTTGTTCGTCGCGGGGTTGGCGAGCGACTGGGCGGCTCCGCCGAGCACGAGCGCACCGAGCAGCAGCGCGTAGGTCGTGGTGGCGGTCAGCAGGGCGAAGGCCGCAGCCACGAGCAGCAGGAGCAGCACGAAGGCGCGGCGGCCTCCCAACAGGTCGGTCGTGTGCCCCGCCAAGAGGGACAGCAGGGTGGCGGAGGCGAAGGTCACCGAGGTCAGCAGGCCCAGTTGGGAGCGCGATATCCCCAGGTCCTCGATCAGGAAGGGCCCGAGCGCGCCGATCGCGTAGAGGACGAACATCGAGAGCCCCATGCCGCCCGTGAGCAGGACGACCAGGGAAGTGCGGACACGGGCCGCGCGAAGGAGCGGTTTCTCGCCAGGATCGGCCGACACGTGCGTCCCCCTCGTCCGTCAGCGGAATCATATTCCAGCTCTAGACCGACGCTATAGCAAGAGGCGGTGAGCCCCCGGCGGCCCGGCCTCCGCACGGGAGAACGGCTCCTGTCCCCGTCTGACCACGGACAACGCCGCACACGCCCTGCCCGCGACGACGCCGTCTCTACAGACGTTATGCAGATCCTCTTCAGCGCGCGCTCCGCAGACTGCTAGGCGTAGCAGGCCACATGGCGAGCGGGGTGGGGCGACTGTGCGCAGTGACAGCGACGTGCGGAAACGACCGAGGTTCGTCGTCGTCGCGGTGGGGCGCAGGCCACCGTTCCTCTCCGCGGTCGTCGCCGCACTGTCGGACCTGGCCGGCGCGGCGGACACCGATGGCGCGACGGGCCCCACGGACCCGGTCGGCACGGTCGCACGTGAACTCGTGGCCGGCGTCACCCTTCCCCCCGGCCCCCGGGACGCCTGGCCGGACACCTACGACCGAGCCCTTGCCCGCGCCCGCAGGTTCCTGGACCGCGCCGTACCTGCCGCTGAGATCTGCCTGGTCAGCGCCGACACGTTCGGGGACGCCGCGTCCGGGCTGCGACGGCTGACGAGAGACGGGCACGAGGGCGACGACGTACTCGCCCTCGTCCTGGTGGACGCCTCACACGCCGCGATCCCCTCCACCGCCGACGGCGTCCGGACGGGCCTCGGCCGGTTGCGCGCCGCGCTGGCCGACCGGGTCCACTGCGAGTTGAGCGCCTACACGGTCTTCGTCTACGACGACGCGGCGCTGGGCCCGGCGCTCGTGGCGCACCCCTTCACCCGGCGTCAACTCCCCGCGCTGCCCTGGGTGCTCGCCGCCGACATCGTCTGCGCCTTCACCGACTACGTACAGCTCCGTTACGCCGGATCGGCGCTGCGCGGCACCGTCTCCGGCGCACCCACGCTGCTCGCCGGGGAACTGGCGGACTTCCTGGACCAACGCGCGGGAACCGCGTGGGGCCTGCACTACTACACCGGCTCCGTGGTCGCCGGGCTGATAGCCGACCTGGAGGCACGGGCCGCGCGCACGGGCAACCCCGTACTGCGCGGCCCGAGCGAACACAGCCTGGCCGCCGGGGCACTGGCCCGCTGGCAGCTCGACGCCGCGCCGTTCCTCATCGTCGTGACCAGCGGGATGATCGACGAGTTCCGCGGCACCCTCGCCAACCTGCGCGACGCCGGGGCCCGGGGCTTCCTCGTCTGCGCCGACTCACCCAAGGACACGTGGTTCCCCTTCCAGGGCACCGTGCACGGCGCTGAGGACTCCCGGGAGGTGCTGCGCGCGCGGGGCATCCCGTTCCGCTATCTCGACGACCCCGACCGCGCGGCCCGCCAGTTGCGCGAAGCGTTCACCCTGTACGACGCCGAGCGCGGGCCCGTCGTACTGCTGGCCACGCCCGAGGTGCTGCGGACACCGTCAGAACCCGTCCGCGAAACGCCCCCTGCACCGCGTGCTTCGCGCACCCGGGCCGCCGTCAGCGAGGACGCGTTCGCGCCCGTCATGCACCTCATCAACAACGGACCCGACCGCGTGCTGTGGCAGTGCGGCAGGCTCGACGCCGAGGAACGCCGCCTGGTCCAGGACATCGCGGCCCGTGCCGGCATCGGCCTGGCCGACTCGCTGACCCGGCCGGGCTCGGTTTCCCGCTATCAGGACGGCGAGGTCGTACCGGAGTACCTCGGCACGCTCGGCGTCTACGGCTACTCGGACCGGGTTCACGACTTCCTGCACCGCGAGGGACGGCTGCGAGCACGCGGCGAACAGTGCCTGTTCTTCCTCAAGAGCCGGATCCCCGAGGCGGCGACACCCTTCTCCCGCCGCGCGCTCGACCGCTCGCTCCACATCGTCCAGGTCACCCGCGAAGAGGCGCACATGGCGCCGTTCACCGACCACCGGCTGCGATGCGAAGGGCGGGACTTCCTGCGCGAGGCGGCCCGGCGGCTCTGTGTCCCCGAACCCCTCAGGGCCCGCAGGCGCAGGGCTCTCGCGGAGAGCCGCGACAGCGCTTCCGACGTCGTGCACGAGCTGCCCCTGGCACCGATGAGCCCCAACTACTTCTTCAGCCGCCTCGGTCAGGTCCTCGACACCCTCATCACCACGCACGGATACACCTACACCGGGATCTTCGACGTGGGACGCGGCGGGCTCTCCGCCATCCGCAACCTGCCACGTACCGGACCCGGCTTCTCCGGCTGGTACGGGCGAGCCCTGATGGGGGACGCACTCCAGGCCGTGCCCGCCGTGGCCCTCACCCGGAAAGGGAACGTGCTCGCCTTCGTGGGCGACGGAGCCACCGCACTGGTGCCCGGAATCCTGCCCACACTGGTGCAGGAGATCAGCGTCAACGCCCACCGCCTCACGGGAAACGTGAGCGTCTTCCAGCTCATCGACGGGGGCCACTCGGTGATCCGCACCTACCGCGAGGGCCGGCAGGCCGGGGAGGCGGACCGTCAGACGCAGGTCCTGCATCTGCTGGACGGCGAATGGGAGCGGACCGTCGAAGGCGTGAAGGTCAGCCACCGCCACCTCACCGACGTGCGGCCGGGCGAACTGGCAGACCGGCTGCGCCGCCCCTCCTCCATCGACTTCTACTCCGTACCGATGGCCCACAACAACGAGGGAGACGGACTCAGTCTGCTCTCCTCCCTCGGCTGGCAGCGGGACCGCCTCCCCGAGCTGACCTTCGGTATGGCCCGCCGTCCGGGCCCCGCGCGCACAGGCTTCCCGCTCCCGGGCACGCGTCCGGACGGGGACACCGGCGTCGAAGCGGCCACCCGCCCGCACGAAGGAGAGCGCCGGTGAAGTTCGGTTTCCTGGCCCACGCCACCACCCCGGCCCACCGCAACCAGGTGCGCGGACTCGACCTTCTCGGCCGGCTCCTGGACGACCACCGCGGCACCGTGCGCGCACCCGGCCCCCGTTCGTCCGTCACGCTCCCGATGCTGGCCTCCGTCACCTCGCTCACCGGCGCACGGTGCGAGGGTGAGGTACGCACCCTCGCGCACACCGCCGAACAGATCCTCCGACGCCCCACCACCGCGAGGGAACTGGTCGCCGCCGAGGTCACCGCGCTCCACGAGGCGGGGGCCGACCTCGTCGGCCTGGGCGGCGCCACCTCGATCGTCGGAGACCGGGGCCGGTGGACGGCCTCGCGCACCGGCGTGCCCGTCACCAGCGGCAACTCACTCACCACGTACGCCGCTCACGAGGCGCTGCTCTCCTGCGTACGGCTGCTCGGAATGCCGTCCGAAGACACCCCGGTCGTGGTGGTCGGCTACCCCGGGTCCATCGCCCTGGCCCTCTCCCGGCTGCTGCTGGCCGAGGGGTTCCGGCTGGAACTCGTCACCCGGCCCAGCCGACGGTCCGCCTCGGCCCTGCTCAGCTACTTGGACCCGGCCGACCGTACGCGCGTGACCCTGCTCGACGACGTGTCCGAGCGCTACCCGGTGCCCCGCCTCTACGTGGCCGCCTCCTCGTCCGGCGGCGTCATCGACGCCGAACGGCTGTGCCCCGGCTCGCTGGTCGTCGATGTCGCGCTGCCCCGGGACGCGCCCCGGGCGCCGGGACACCGGGATGTGCTGCTGCTCGACGGAGGGCTCGTCAGCGCCGTGGAGGGCGTCACGACCGGCGACGGAAGCCTGCCAGGCCCCACCCAGCAGCTCAACGGCTGCCTCGCGGAGACGCTGGTGCTCGCGCTGGAAGGACGGGCCGTGTCCTGGTCGCTCGGCCGCGAACTCGATGTGACGGGAATCCGCCGGATCGGCGCCCTCGCGGCACACCACGGCTTCCTGCCCAGGCCGCTCGCCACCTTCGGACGCGCGCTGCCGGACGACGACATCGCCAGGCTGGGCGCGCACCACCGCCCACGCTCCCGCTCCGCAGCGTCACCTGACCTCTCCGCACTGACCCGGCGGCGCTTCTCCGAGCACGTCAACCCCCCGATGGCGCGGCTGTTCGCCGCCCACGGGATGGACCGGGTCTTCACCCGCGCCGAGGGCTGTGTGCTCACCACAGCCGACGGCGTGGAGTATCTGGACCTCGTCGCCGGATACGGCGCGCTCAACCTCGGCCACAACCACCCGGACGTGGTCAGGAGCCTGCGCGGCTTCCTGGACCTGGGCGCCCCCACTTTCGCGCAGTACATTTCGATGCCCGTCCAGACGGCCGAACTCGCCGAACGGCTGAGCGCGCTGTCCCCCGGCGGACTCGAACGGGTCTTCTTCAGCAACTCCGGCACCGAGGCCGTCGAGGCCGCGCTGAAGGTCGCCCGCGCCGCCACCGGCAGGACGCGGCTGGTGCACGCGGACAACAGCTACCACGGCAAGACACTCGGCGCCCTCTCCGTCACCGGCCGAGAAACCCACCGCGCCGCCTTCGCGCCTCTGCTGTCCGACGTCAACGGCGTTCCCTACGGCGACACGGAAGCCCTCGCGGCCGTCATCGAAGGCGCCGCGGCCTTCATTGTCGAACCGGTGCAGGGCGAGGGCGGCGTCGTCCTGCCCCCGCCCGGCTACCTGCTGGAGGCGCAGCGCCTGTGCCGCGCGGCCGGAGCGGTCTTCGTCCTCGACGAGGTCCAGACGGGACTGGGCCGCACCGGCGCGATGTTCGCGGCCGAGCACGAAGGACTGCGCCCCGACGTGGTGTGCCTGGCCAAGTCGCTCTCCGGCGGTCTCGTCCCGATCGGGGCGACCCTGGTCAGGGCCGGGCTGTGGGACGCGGCCTACGGCAGCACCGACCGCGCGCTGCTCCACTCCTCCACCTTCGGCGGCGGCAACCTCGCCGCCGCCGCTGCCCTCGCCACGCTGGACGTTCTGCAGGCGGAGAAGCTGCCCGAACTGGCCCGCGACAGGGGGGCTTACCTGCGTACCGAGCTGAGGGCTGTGTGTGAGCCCTACAGCTTCGTCCGCGAGGTGCGCGGCGTGGGCCTGATGAACGCCCTGGAGTTCGACAGCGACTTCTCCGGCGCCGCGCAGGCCCTCGCCGAGGAACTTCTCACGCGACTGCCCGGGGACCTGCACACGCTCGCCGACTGGCTGCCCGGCGATGTACGGACGACGCTCGCAAGGGCCGGCGACGCGCTGGAGTCCTCGCTCGGCGACCTGTTGTGCCTGCGCTTCGCCGCGCAACTCGGCCGGGACCACCGGATCCTCACGTTCGTCACCGCGAACCACAACAGGGTGCTGCGCATCCAACCGCCTCTGACCCTGACGACCGCGCAGATCGACCGGTTCGTGGCGGCGGTCGGCTCCGTCTGCCGCGACCTGTCCCTGCACGCGGATGTCCTCGGCACGCCATGAGCCGGCCACCGGCACTCGACGAAGGGCGATCACTGTGACCACAGAAACCACGCACACCGGCGGAATCCACGAACGGGTGACAGCCCTGCTGGAGGAGCGGCTCGGCCTGCTTCCCGAAGAGGTCACCCGCGACGCGAAGTTCAAGGAGGACCTCGGCCTCGACTCCCTCGACATGGTGGAACTGCTCACCCTCGTGGAGACCGAGACCGGACAGGACGTCGATGACGGTACGGCTCCCTCGATGGCAACCGTCGGCGACGTCATCGACTACCTCGCCGCACACGGCGGCGGCGACGCCACATGACCGGTCGCCGGACGGTCGTCACGGGACTCGGCCCGGTGACTCCTCTCGCGGTCGGCCCGCACGACTTCTGGCAGGCCCAGCTCAAGGGGGTCAGCGGCGTCCGCCCGATCACCCGCTTCGACGCGTCCGGTTTCCCCGTACGCGTCGCCGGTGAGGTGGACCTGCCGGAAGCGCTCGCCCCGAGCCGGCGCGAGGTTGTCTCCACCGACCGCTGCGCCCAACTCGCCCTCGTCGCGGCGGACTTGGCCCTGGAGCACAGCGGACTGGACCTGAACGCCGGGGACGTGGAACGCGTGGGCGTGGTCATCGGCACGGCGGCGGGCGGGGCCGAGAGCTGGGAGACCAGCGCGCACCGCCTGAGCGCCGCGGGGCCCGGCAAGGTCGGAGCGCGGTCGGTCGTCATGGCGATGGCCAACAGCGCCGCAGCCCACGTCGCCCTCGCACACGGCATCACAGGCCCCAGCACCTCGGTGGTGACGGCCTGTGCCTCTGGCGCCGAGGCGCTGATCGCCGCACACCAGATGATCGTCTCAGGAGAGGCCGACGTGGTGCTGGCAGGCGGCGCTGAGGCCCCGGTCACCCCGCTGATGGTGAGCGGCTTCGCCAGAGCGAGGGCGCTCTCCACGCGCAACGACGATCCCGAGGGCGCCAGCCGTCCCTTCCACAGGGACCGCGACGGGTTCGTGCTCGCCGAAGGCGCGGCGGTCCTGGTCCTCGAATCGGCCGAGCACGCCCGGGCCCGTGGCGCCGAGGTCCTGGCCACGCTGAGCGGCTACGGGCGCTCGTCCGACGCCCACCATGTCGCCAGCCCGCACCCGGAGGGAGCGGGCGCTGCCCGCGCGATGCGCGCCGCGCTCCGCTCGGCGCGCTGGTCGCCGTCGGACGTCTCCTACGTCAACGCGCACGGCACAGGCACGCCGCTCAACGACACCGCCGAGGCGCGCGCGATCCGCACAGCTCTGGAGACGGCGGCCACGCGGACCCCCGTCTCCTCGACCAAGTCCATGACCGGTCACAGCCTCGGCGCTGCCGGTGCGATCGAGGCCGTGGCCTGCGTGCAGGCACTCCTGCACGCCACCGTCCCGCCCACCCTCAACCTGGACACCGTCGATCCGGACATCGACCTGGACCTCGTGGGCCCGGAACCACGCGAGGCCCCGCTCGGCAACGCGCTGTCCAACTCCTTCGCCTTCGGCGGCCACAACGTCGTGCTCGCCTTCAGCGCCGCGACACCCTGAGCCGCCACCGAAGCGGGGGTGGGCGGGCCGAGGCGGACGAGCATGTGCGGCACCGCCCGCGTGCGCGACGGGGCGACCCGCACTCCAGCCCTGTACACCCGCCGGCGGGTCGAGATGAACCATCTCCTCGTCGGCGTACCCGCCTATGTGCAAGGGGCCCCGGAGGCCGAGGCAGCGGCACGCCGTCTCCCACTCTTCGGCCGGTTCCTCGGCGTGGGGGGAAGCCGGGCAGCGGCTCCAGGTCGCCATCGGGCAGCTCGACCCCGTAGCGGTACGGCAGCGACGGCTCGGTCCTCACCCGCAGCTCGCCCCGGGGGAAGGCGTCGGCCACCTCCCGATCGAGGCATGGACCGAGGAGGCGTTCGACAGGCTCCTCGCGACCAATCTCAAGTCCCCGTTCTTCCTCGTCAGGGACCTGCTGCCGCTCTTCTCGCAGCAGTCCTCGGTCATCCTCGCCGGCTCGCCTTCCGCCTCGCCCAGACCCGGGCCCGCGATGAGCGCAGCGGCACGGACTGACAACCCGACTGTTGCGAGGACCACAGGTCAGGGCGTCACACTCCGAGGAAGCTCACTGTTTCTGCCATGTCCGCCCGCCCGGTGCGCAGCCGTGGCACGCCTTCCTTCTCGAATCCCACGGAGACACCGCAGAACAGTACGAGCCCGTCATCGGCTCCGACCATCTGGCTGACGGTCTTGCGATACATCGTCCACATCACCTGGGGGCAGCTGTGCAACCCTTCCGCCCTCAGCAACAGCATGACCGTCTGCACATACATCCCCGCGTCCGCCCACTGCCCGGGCCCCATCGTCCGGTCGAGGTAGCAGAACAGCACGACCGGCGCCCCGAACGCCTCCGAGTTCAAGGCGGCGATCTTCATGGGCCTGTCGGGGTCGTCGCGCTCGATGCCCAGCGCTTTGTACCGCTGGGCAGCCGCGGCGGAAAAACGGTCCAGATACGGCGAGGTCAGGCCGGCCGGGTACATCGGATACTCCCGCTCATCACCCGGGTCGCCCGCCAGTGCCCTGGCCGTCGCGCGTCTCTTCAGCTCGGCCAACTGCTCGCCGCCCACGACATACACATGCCACGGCTGGAGGTTTCCGCTCGACGGAGCCCGCGTCGCTGCAGCCAGCACTCGTTCGAGTGCCTCTCTGGGTATCGGCTCATCACTGAACACCCGCACCGCCCTGCGACTGTCCACGGCTTCATACACATCCACGTCTTCTCGTCCTCTCACTCCATAGCGGCAGCGAAGACACGAGGATGATCATCGCACCAGGCGAGCGGACCGGGCGGAGCTTTGGCGCTGCCAAAACTGGGTTCTGGCACCGATCTTGGGGAGCGGTCGCGGAGCGTCACTGCGGTGTTCCGTTGCGAGAGGTCATCTCTGAGTGAGCCCGCGTACACCGCCCTGCCTTGCGGCCGGGAATGACGCTCCGTCAGCTCCGCCTCCGGCCCGTCAAGAGGCGCCGGTGACCGGTGATTGTGCTGGTCATGCAGGCCGACACAACGTTCTGGGACTCGCTCGTGTTCGACGGCATCGACGGCATCGACGGCATCGACGACGTGGACGTCGAATCGGTGACCGCCGTCTTCGGCACGGTTGACGTCACGGCCAGAGGCCGGGCATCCGGTGCGGCATGTCCGGACTGCGGCTGGTTCTCCAACCGCGTGCACGGCTCCTACCAGCGCAGACTGAAGGATCTGCCACTCGCTGGGCAGAGAGTCGTGCTCCGTCTGACGGTCCGGCGCTTCATCTGCGGCGCGGGCACCTGCCCGCGCCGCACGTTCGCCGAACCTTTCGCGCAGTTGACCGTTCCGTACGCACGCTTCACCACGCGCCTCGGCCACGTCCTGGAGCGCGTCGGGCTCGCGCTCGCTGGCCGAGCAGGCGCCCGGCTGTCCGCCCAACTGGGCTTCCGCGTCGCACGGATGACCTTGCTGCGCAGGGGCAGTTTCGGTGCCGGCGGCGCGGGCGGTTGCTGGTCGGGCAGTGCCAGCAGTGTCTTGCGGGTGATCCGGACTTCTTCGGCGGCCCGGCCGAGTTCGTCGAGCTGGGCGGTCAGCTGCGTGATCTGTTCCCGCGTCGTCTCGACCTGCGCGGTGATCTCGTGTTCGCGCTCCTCCAGCCGTACCAGCACCGCGCCGAGGGTCAGCTCCCCGCCGGGAACAGATTCGGGTCACCGCCCCCTCCGTTGGCTTGCACAGCTCCCTTGAGTCAACCCGCTCTCAGGGAGTGAATAGTTGGCGCGAGGTGCTCTGCGATATTGCCGAGGATGCGCAGGTTCTCCTGCACGCCGAGCGTGTTGGGGATCGTGACAAGCAGGGTGTCCGCCTCCTTCACTGCGTGATCTTGCTGAATCTCCCTGATGATGGCCTCCGGCTCTCCGATGAAGCTCTTCCCGAAACGGGAGAGGGCACCTCCAAGGACGCCGACGTTTTCTTGTGCTTGGAGCGCCGCGGGGCCGAACAAGGATCGGTCACGGTCGGAGACGATCGGCAGGATGCTGCGCACGACGGCGACGCGGGGCGTACCTCGATGGCCCGCGCGATCCCAGGCGGCGCGGAAGACCCTGACCTGTTCGGCCTGGAGCTCGGAGAACGGAACACCCGTGTCCTCAGAGAGCAAGGTGCTACTGAGCAGGTGCATACCCTGTTCGCCGGCCCACTGTGCGCTCTGTCGCGTGGCCGATCCCCACCAGATGCGCTGCGGAAGGGTCTCTGACTGCGGTTGGATCGGCAACGGCACCTGCACGCCGGCCTCGGCGGGGTCGCTGATCGCCATCGGGGTCCCGGCGATGGCGGCGCGGAAGCGGTCGGTGTGCTCGCGTGCCATGTCTGCGGCGTTGCTGTCGGCGGACGGATGGAAGCCGAAGCTCTCCCATCCGCGCAGTGCGGGTTCCTGTGATCCTCGGCTGATGCCGAGCTGGAGACGTCCGCCGCTGATGAGATCGGCTGCGGCGGAGAGCTCGGCCATGATGAGTGGGTTCTCGTAACGCATGTCGATCACGGCAGTGCCGAGCTCGAGTCGCTGAGTTCTCGCGGCCATGGCTCCCAGGAAGGACCAGGGGCTGGCGAACTGGTGCTGATAGTGGTGCACGCGCATCCAGGCGCCGTCGAAGCCGAGTTCTTCCGCGCCGATGGCGATCTCGATCCCCTGCGTCAGCGAGTCGGCTGCGGACAGGTGGTGGCGGGGCTGGTAGTGGCCGAAGGAGAGGAACCCCAGATTCTTCGTCATCGTGGCTCCTTTCACAGGACCGGGATGGAAGCGGTGGGCGACTCCGCCGCAGTGGGCAGCTCGTCCTCGGTGGAGTTGGGGCTGGGCGTGCCGCCGGCTCGGCGCAGGAGGATGACGGCGGCGCCGATGACCGTGGTGACGACGGCGCAGGCGATCATCATCGTGCGGAACACGGTGGCGTAGACGGCTGCATGGCCGGTGGCCCCGGCTGCGACCTCGGCGCCGAGAGTTGGGTTGCCGAGCTGGGCGCCGATGATCGCGGCGAGGGCAGCGCCGAAGACGGCGACGGCGAGCGCTTCACTGCCGAGCCGGAGGAAGTTGAGTACGCCGGCTGCGGCGGCGCTGCTGTGTGCGGGGACGGAGGCGAGTGCTTCGCCGTCGACGAGCCCGAGGGGGAGCCCCCATCCGAAGCCCAGCAGGATCATCGGGACAACGAGCAGCACCGGGGACAGGCTCGGGTCGAACAGCAGGAACAGCACGTCGCCGGTGATGAGCAGGACGATGGCGGTGTTGATGATCGTGTGCGGCGAGACGCGGGCGCGGGTGATCAGCGCGCCGGCGAGCAGCGGGCCGACGAGGACGGGGAGCGTCAGCGGGAGCATGAACAGCCCCGCGGTCGCCGAGTCCTGACCGTGGACGGCGCTCAGCGCGATGGGTGCGTAGGTGAGGACTGAGACGTAGGCGAACGACGCGGCGACGGGGACCAGCGCGACTGCAAGGAAGCGAGGGCTGCGCAGCGGCGACAGATCGAGGAAGCCTCGGCGGGGCGCATCGCCCTTCGACATGGCGGACGGTGCCGGCAGGACTCTGAACGCTGCAGCCGCCAGCACGAGCGCGGCGACCCCGGCGACCACGCCGAAGACACCACGCCATCCGAGCGCCGTGACAAGCAGGCCGCTGAGCGTGGGGCCGGCCGCCAGGCCGATGCCCACGATCGTGCCCAGGAGAGCGAAGGCATGTGCGCGTCGCTTGCCGTCGTAGGCGTGGGAGATGATCGAGGTACCGCCGGTCGCGATGGCAGCCGCGCCGACGCCGGTGATGATCCGTGCGAGGTCGAGGAGGATCAAGTTTCCGGCGAGGGCGCTTCCGACCGCTCCGAGCAGGACCGTGGCGAGGCCGATGACGAACGTCCGTCGCAGCCCGATCCGGTTGCCGATCTGCCCCCATAGCAGCGTGGAGATCGTCAGGGCGATGTTGAAGCCGTTGACGACGCCCTGCAGCATGGTTGGGTCGCTGCCGAGGTCCCGCGAGATGTCGGGAAGCGCGATCGCGGCGCCAGTGATGCTGATCGGCATCACGAAGATGCCCAGCAGCACGACGGGCAGCAGCAACGGCGATGGCGATGGACGCTCGGGGATGGCGTGAGTGGGCGACAAGATTCCTCCTAGGTACGATGCGTGTCGTACCTGATGGAAGCATGCACGTAAGGTACGATGCAAATCAGACCTGAGAGGTGGAAGCGAATGGTGAAGGAAACACTTTCGGGGCCGGCGGCTGCGGAGATGGAGCTCGGCACCGTCCTCCGAGCGCTCTCCGATGAGCACCGTCGTGCGGTGATGGTCGAGCTCGCCGCAGACGAGGAGGATCGCGAGCGCACATGTAACTCGTTCGATCTGCCGATCTCTAAGCAGACTCAGACGCACCACTTCCGTGCGCTCCGGGAGGTCGGACTGATCTGCGAGATTGACTACGGGAACCGGAAGGGCATCCGGCTGCGCCGGTCGGACATCGACGTACGTTTCCCTGGTCTGCTCGGGATCCTCGCAGCGGAGGCGCGCAAGCCGGAACACGCACATGGGTAGCAGCGCCGCCACGGCACGCTTTGCGCAGCAAGACTCGCAGGTCGAACTCGTCCCCGCCCGCGGGTGCGGAAGGCGACGACTGCGGCGACGGTGGCCTCGGTGCGCGAAGCCCCGCAGGCGAGCGTGTGGACCGAGGTCGACGTGACACAGGCGATGGACCATCTCCTCGCCTTCGCTCCGCGGGCACCTTCGAGGGTGTGAAGGTGTCTCCGCTGCTCGTCGTCTCGCTGGCAGTCCTGCGCGCGATCCGCCGGACTCCGGCCGCGAAAGCCGCATGGGGATGAACCGAACGGCGCGTTCATCCGCATCCATCGTGACGTGAACCTCGGAACCGCCGTCGCGACGCCGCGAGGTCTCATCGTGCCCAACATCAAGAAGGCGCAGGACCTTTCCGCCCGCGAACTCGCCGCCGCGATCACACAGCTGGCGATGACGGCTCGCGAGGGAAAGACGTCGGTGTCCGACCAGCAGGGCGGCACGATCACCTACCAGCGGGTCATGGCGGTGTTCACCGAGGCCGATCATCCGCTGCGTGCGCGGCAGGTGTGCGAGGCGATGGACGTGGCGGTCGCGCCCAACAACATCGACAACGTCCGCCTCAAGCTCAAGCGGCTGGCCGGCCGCGGGATCCTGGCCGAGACCGAGCCAGGCTTGTTCACCCAGCCTCGACCGTAGTCGACCGAGATCACCACGACCTGCCCGCCTGTCCCACACGAAACGAAAAACCGAACATCAGGTCTCATACCGCCCTCTGAGTCCCGGTCCGACGATCACCAACGCGTTCGCGCCCCTCGGCCCCGAGCGCCGGGCCGCCCTCTACGAGGAACTCCGCGAGACCGTGCCCCTCCACCGCCTGGGAACCGCCACCGAACTGGCGAAGGCAGCGGTCTACCTCGCCTCGGACGAATCCGCCTACACCGCAGGCACCGTACTGCGGGTCGACGGAGGCATCGGGCAGCTCGCCTACTGGTGATGTTCCCGCGACGTCGGTGGGCTGCTCCGGGGTGACGGCCTGGCGCCGGCCGCGCCAGGAACTGTTGGGTCGGGGTGTACGCGCCCTCCACCGGACGGCACGTCACGACAGGGCGAACGCTGCCTGATGCGGCACTAGCGTGTGTCGGTGACGAGGCGGCCGTTGAGGATCACCACGCTGAGGTCGCGCAGGTTGCCGATGTCCGCGGTGGGGTCAGCGTTCAGCACAAGCAGGTCGGCGCGCTTGCCGGGGGCCACCGTGCCGAGGTCGGGTCGGACGCACTGCCGCGCGGCGCCGCTGGTGGCCGCGGTCAGCACCTGGGTGGGCGTCATCCCTGCCGCCGCCATGAGTTCGGCCTCTTCGAGGGTGTTGGCTCCGAAGAGGCCCCGGCCGCTGAAGGTGTCGCTGCCCAGCACGACGTGCACACCGGCCTCGGCGGCCTTCTTGAGATTGCCACGGGCGTCGGGGTGGGCATCGTCGATCCAGAGCGTGGGTGTGTAGGTGGTGCCGTGTTCGACCATCAGCTCGATGAGCGAGTGGTCGGTGAGGGGCTCGACGGTGACACCGTGCTCCAGGCCGTCCGCCCCGGCCTCGATCGCCTCGCGTGCCGCGGCTTGCTGGGTGGTGTGGACGGTGACCCGGAGGCCCCGCTCGTGTCCGGTCTCGATTCCCGCCCGTAGAAGAGCGAGGGGAAGCCGTTCCAGTTCGACACCATCCGGAAAGGCGGGATTCCGCCAGAGGTATGCCGGCCCGCCGGAGTGTGCGCACGCGCCTTCCGACAGGAGTTTGATCGCGTCCACCTTGCGGTCGGCGAGGTGGTGCACCAGGTCGCGCATCTGCTGCACGTTGTCGACTTCTCCTGTGAAGCGCTCGCGCGCCCAGGGGTTGCCGCTGAAGACAGTGGTGGCGGGATGCCCGTCGCGTCCGGTGATACCGCAACCGGTCGCCAGCAGTCGCGGGCCCCGCAGCACGCCCGCCGCGATCGCGGCCCGCGTGTTCAGGATTCCGTCCGTCGGATCGCCCACCGACTTGATGGTGGTGATCCCGTGGTCGAGAAACAGCCCGAGCCTTCCGGGAAGCTCGTCCTCCTCGAAGACCCGCATCGACTGCGGGCCGGAGACGGCGCGCACGTCGTAGAAGTGGATATGTGTGTCGATCAGGCCCGGCACGACCCATCCTCCGGCCGCCTCCACCTCCTGTCTGCCCCTGAGCGGCTCGGCCGAGACGGAAGCGATCTCCCCGCCGTCGATGGCGACGTCGTACAGGCCGGCGAGCGACCGGCGGCCGTCGAAGACATGTGCGCGGCTGATCACGAGGTCGAAGACCGAACGGCCGCGGGCCTCGGTGCTCGCGAGTGCTTCGGATTCCTGGGGCATCGCTCTCACTCCTGGTGCGTCCTGAGCGGGTGTTCGGGCCGTGTCCGGGGCCATGGCGCTCCCGGACGGATCGTGTGGCCGCTGATACCGGAAGGGCCCGGGGCGCCCACTTCCGAAATAAACTGCCACGTAGGCGGTTACAGTTTGGGTGTGCGTCATGGCGCGGGGTCCGCGTGCGTCACCGCTGGGTCAGTGATCCCTCGACCCGTTGCCGGAGGCCAGGATCTGCTGCAGCAGGCCGGCGATGGTCGTCCTGCCGAGCCGTTCCTCCAGGGCTCGTTCGGCGCGCTGGAACTCGGCGTCGAGCAGGTCGCCGATGGAGCGCCCGACTTCACACGACGTGCTGGGTGGATGGGTGTGCCGCGAGAAGATCTGCCCCTCCTCGACGGCGGCGTAAGCGTCATGGAGCGTGATGTCCCGTGGGGTGCGGGCAAGGGACCAGCCGCCCCCGCGGCCCTCGGTGGACCGCACCAGGTCGGCGTCCCGCAGGCGGCCGAGGACGCGCCGCACGAGGACCGGATTGCTTTCGAGGCTGTCCGCGATCTCCGCGGACGTCAACGAGCCCCCGCGCCGGTGCGCCAGCATCGTGAGCGCGTGGATCGCGACCGCGCTCCTGCTGCTGAGCCCCGCCATCCCCTGCTCCTGCCGCCGCCACCAATTAGCTGCCACCAGACTAGTTGCAGTTAAGTTGACAGGCAACCAAGCTGCCCTGAACCTCGGTTGAGATCGACGGTCTCCGGGTCCTGGCACACAGTCCCTGAGAAGTCCCACAGGTGAAGCCGACCCCCCTCCCGCTCGCATGTACGCAGCTCGGGAGGGGGGTAACGGCATTGATTCTGAAGGCTGTCAGATGTCCCGGAACGTCTCGATCTGCGCGCCGACCTCGTTCAGGCGTTCCGCCAGGTCCTCGTAGCCGCGGTTGATCACGTACACGTTGCGCAGTACCGAGGTGCCCTCGGCCGCCATCATCGCCAGGAGGACGACCACGGCGGGGCGCAGCGCGGGCGGGCACATCATTTCGGCGGCACGCCAGCGGGTGGGGCCCTCGACCAGTACGCGGTGGGGGTCGAGCAACTGGAGCCTGCCGCCGAGCCTGTTGAGGTCCGTGAGGTAGATCGCGCGGTTGTCGTAGACCCAGTCGTGGATGAGCGTCTTGCCCTGGGCGACGGCCGCGATGGCCGCGAAGAAGGGGACGTTGTCGATGTTCAGGCCGGGGAACGGCATCGGGTGGATCTTGTCGATCGGCGCCTCCAGCTTGGAGGGCCGCACTGTCAGGTCCGTCAGCCGGGTGCGCCCGTTGTCCGCCGGGTACTCGGCGCTGCGGTCGAAGTCGAGTCCCATCTCCTCCAGTACGGCCAGCTCGATCTCCATGAACTCCACCGGCACCCGGCACACCGTCAGCTCGGACTCGGTGACGATCGCGGCGGCGACCAGGCTCATGGCCTCGACCGGGTCCTCGGAGGGCGAGTAGTCCACGTCCGTGTCGATGACCGGGACGCCGTGCACGGTCAGCGTCGTGGAGCCGATGCCCTCCACCCGCACGCCGAGCAACTCCAGGAAGAAGCACAGGTCCTGGACCATGTAGTTGGACGAGGCATTACGGATCACCGTGACACCGTCGTGCCGCGCGGCGGCCAGCAGCGCGTTCTCCGTGACGGTGTCCCCGCGCTCGGTCAGCACGATCGGCCGCTTGGGCGCGACGCCGGCCTCGACCTCCGCGTGGTAGATGCCCTCGGTCGCCGTCACTTCGAGTCCGAAGTGCCGCAGCGCGCTCATGTGCGGCTCGACGGTGCGCGTGCCGAGGTCGCAGCCGCCCGCGTACGGGATGCGGAAGTGGTCCATACGGTGCAGCAGGGGGCCCAGGAACATGATGATGCTGCGCGTGCGCCGCGCCGCTTCCTGGTCGATGGCCTCCAGGTTCAGTTCGGCGGGAGGCACGATCTCCAGGTCGGCACCGCCGTTGATCCAGCGGGTGCGCACCCCGATCGAGGAGAGCACCTCCAGGATCCGGTAGACCTCCTCGATACGGGCTACCCGACGCAGCACCGTACGCCCGGAGTTGAGAAGCGAGGCGCACAACAGCCCCACGCACGCGTTCTTGCTCGTCTTGACGTCGATACTGCCGGACAGGCGCCGCCCTCCGACGACTCGCAGATGCATCGGGCCTGAGTACCCGAGCGAGACGATTTCACTGTCGAGCGCTTCGGAGATACGGGCGATCATCTCAAGGCTGATGTTCTGGTTCCCGCGTTCAATCCTGTTGACGGCACTCTGACTTGTGCCGAGCGCCTCCGCGAGCTGGGACTGGGTCCAGCCCCTGTGCTGGCGTGCGTCGCGGATCAACTGGCCGATGCGGGCGAGGTAGTCGTCGGTCATGACAGGAGCTTATCTCAGATGTGAGATAGAGGCGCGACGGGGGTACGGGGGCCACGCGGGACCGGCGGGTAACCCCCGAATGCCGTACGACGGCTTGCGGGGCCCGCTTCGGCCCGCGGGGTGCGGGCCCGCGTGGCTCCCCTGCGGTGCGGGCCCGCGGGGCGCGGGTGGCTGTACGGCAGCCGAGGGAGGGCAAACGGATTGTTCACAACGCAGCGTTGACGCCTTCCTGTGCGATGCCGCATGCTTCCCGTATGCCACCCACTCCCGAGCGGGCCGAGCCCGCCGACCCCTTCACGCCCCAGCGCCCCGACGAGGCACGGCAGCATCGCGTGCACGCCTCCCTGTTCCGTATCGCCGAGCGGCACGCTGCCAACGACGCGCAGCGCAGACGCCAGGCACATCCGACGGTGATCGGACCGCACGAGGCGGTGCGGCTCGTCGCGTTCCTGCTCAGCGGGACGGCGAAGCCGCAGAGGGGCGAGCCGCCGGTGGACAAGGCCGACATCACCGCAGCGCTCAGCCTCGTCCCGAGGGCGCGCGGCGAGATGGACGAGCTGGAGGCAGGACTCCTCCAGATGGCGCGCGGACGCGGCATGACCTGGCCCGACATCGCCTTCGGCCTCGGCCTCGGCACCCCGCAGGCGGCACGCCAGCGCTACGAGCGCCTCGTCGGCCGCATCAGCGCTGAGCCGGCGGGCCCGGCCTCGGATGCGGAAGCGCCCCCGGACTGAGCCTCCGGCGGCGGGCCGCACTGCCCGCCGCCACCCGTACGTGGCCGCCCGTGCGCCGCCGTCTGTACGTGGCTGGCCGCCGCCGTCTGTACGTGGCTGTCTGTACGTGGCTTCCGTACGTGTCTGGCCGCCGCCCCTGCGTGGTTGCCCGGCCGGGCGCGGTGGGGCTCACTCCTCGCCCCGCGCCTTGAGCACGGCCCTGCTCCCGGCGGTGACGACCCACAGCCCGACGCCGATCAGCAGGAGCACGCCCGCGCGTACGTAGACCTCGGCCGGGCGGTCGGCCAGCGGGCTCGCGAGGATGAGGGCGGTGAGGGCGCCGAGTACCGGCAGCGCCGTCGGCACGCGGAAGTGCTGGTGCTCCACCGGATCGCGGCGCAGCACCAGCACGGCGACGTTGACCACGACGAAGACGCACAGCAGCAGGAACGACGTGGTGTCGCCGAGCCCGGCGATCTCGCCGGTGGAGACCAGCCCCACAGCCAGCAGCGTCACGAAGACGATGCCGACCACGGGCGTACGGCGGCGGGGCAGCACCCTGGCCATGGCGCGGGGCAGGATGCGCTCGTTCGCCATCCCGTAGCACAGGCGGGAGGCCATCATGATGTTGATCAGCGCCGAGTTGGTGACGGCGAACAGCGCGATGGCGGCGAACAGTTCGTGCGGGAAGTGGACACCGCCCGCCTTCACGACCTCCAGCAGCGGGCCGCTCGACCCCTCCAGCGTGCCGGTGTCGACCAGCAGCGAGGAGACCAGCGCGACCAGGACGTAGAACGTGCCCGTCACCGCGACCCCGACGAAGATGCCGCGCGGGAAGGTGCGCTGCGGATCGACGGTCTCCTCGGCCATGTTCACCGAGTCCTCGAAGCCGACGAACGCGAAGAAGCCGAGCGCCGTCGCGCCCAGGACGCCGGACACCAGGGCGTAGCCGGTGCCGCCCGTCTCCAGCTGGCCGAGCCGCGACGGTTCCCCGCCGCCGGTGACCACCGCGTAGACGCCGATGCCGATGATGATCACGAGTCCGGCCACCTCGACCAGGGTCAGCACCACATTGGTCTTCACGGACTCCGAGACGCCGCGCAGGTTCAGCGCCGCCAGCGCCAGCACGAACAGGATCGCCACGAGCGTCGCCGGGACGGCCCCGTGCGTCAGCTCGCTCAGATAGTCGCCGCTGAAGGCACGCGCAGCCGCGCTCGCCGAGGACAGGCCCGAGCACATCACCATGAAGGCGACGATGAACGTGAAGAAGGGGATCTTGAACGCGCGCTGGGTGTAGAGCGCGGCACCCGCGGCCTTCGGGTACTTGCCGACCAGTTCCACGTACGAGGCCGCCGTCAGTATCGCGACCACGAACCCGATGAGGAACGGCAGCCACAGCGCGCCGCCCACCTTGCCCGCGACCTTCCCCGTGGTCGCGTAGATCCCGGTGCCCAGGATGTCGCCGATCACGAAGAGCATCAGCAGCTTGGGCCCGATCGCCCGCTTGAGCGGCGGCTCTTCCGGAGTTTCCTTCGACGCGGTGATCCGCGGACCGGCACTGGACACGGTGACCCCTCGCAAACCGGACGGAGACAGCGACCCCCAGCGTCTTCCCCCCGGGCCGCCGGGGATGCGCACGGCGCGCGGGGAACGCCCCGTGTACGGCGTACGGGGCGGTGCCGTTCACCCGACCCGCCACATGCGGGACGCCCGTCGGCACGCGGCGCCGCGCTCCGGAAGGTTCCGGCACATCCGGGGAACTCCGGGGGAACGAATGCCGTGGACGCCTCCTCTGGTGGGTGTCGGCGCGCGTGCGCCGACCTACCGCAGGAGGCCCCATGCCCGACCGCACGGCGCTGCGAGCCGCCGTACTCCTCGCCTCGGTGCTCACCGTGGACGCCCTGTTCCACCTGTACTGGGCGACAGGTTCCACCTGGCCGGCCGCCGACGAGAAGAGCCTGTCGTACGCGGTGCTCGGAGCCGAGGCCCCGTTCACCCCGCCCGTCGTCCTGCCGCTCGCCGCACTGCTGCTGACGGCGAGCGCCGTCGTCGTCGCCCAGCCGCTGCGCCCGCACCGGCTGCTCCGCCTCGGCACCCTGGCGGTGGCATGCGGGCTGGCCCTGCGGACGCTGGCCGGCGTCCACTGGCTCTTCACCCAGGACACGGGTGCCGCCTTCTACTGGCTCAACCTCGCTCTCTACACCCCCGTGTGCGCCGTGCTGTGCATGGCGGCGCTCAAGGTCGCGCGTGCCACCCGCCCCGACCGTCACACCCGCTACGACGGTCCTGTCGGCACCGCCCGTTGGGAAGATGCCGTACGTGTCCGATGAGGAAGACGGGGGAACGGCCCGCCGAGTGCGCGCGGCGCAGCGCGGCGACACGCTCGCCATGGCCGAGCTGCTGGACGAACTCGCCCCCTACGTAGGCCGGATCTGCGGGCCCATCGCGCTGGACCAGGGGCAGGACGCCGCACAGGAGGCCCTTGTGGCGGTGTTCCGTTCGCTGCGTTCCCTCAAGGACCCGGCCGCACTGCGCGGCTGGGTCCGCGCGATCGCGGTGCGCGAGGCGGTCCGGCTGGCCCGGCGTGCCTCCCGTACGGTGCCCGCCGACCTCAGCGCCCTGCCCTCGCGCGGCGACCCCCAGCTCGCCGCCGACATCCACGACGTACTGGACCGCCTGTCGCCCGAGCACCGGGCCGTGCTCGTCCTGCGCGACGTGGAGGGCCTGGACGAGCGCGCCGCGGCCGAACTGCTCGACATCCGCGTCGGCACCGTCAAGTCCCGGCTGCACCGGGCGCGCGACACCTTCAGGAAGGCGTGGACCTCATGAGCGGACGAGAGACGGCAGGCGGGTGGCCCACCGCCGAGCTGGACCCGGTGCGGCGGCTGCGCGCGCTGACGGCCGGTATCCGGGGCGCGTGGGTCACCGAGGGCTTCGTGGCGGCGCCGTACGACCGGGTAGGGCCTCTACTGGGCGACCTGGAGGGCGACTTCGGCCGCGTCGCACCCGACATGCGGGGCCTGCGGGTCGTACGGCGCGACGGTGTGCGCGTCGAGGCGCTGGCCCGCAGCAAGTACGGGATGCGCGCCCGGTTGCGCGGGGAGCAGCGGCCCGGCTGGTGCTGGCTGCAGAGCCGGTTCCTGCTGCTCGGCTTCGCCGCGGCGCCGGAAGGTGACGGCACCCGGGTGGCCTTCACCGGCGGTGTACGCGTGCCGGGGCACGCCGCGCTGGTCCCGCTGGGCGTACGCCGCGAGGGAGAACGCAGCCTGCACCGCCTGCGGGACCTGCTGTGACCACGCGCGTACCGGGCCCGTCGCGGCGGATTCACTCCGGATGCGGCAGGGGCAGGTCCACGGACGCGAGCCTGGCCGGGTCGGCGACGGCGGCGATGGCGGTGATCCGGCCGTCGACGACGGTGAACGCGATGACGGAGACCGGCGTGCCGTCCTCGTTCCAGGACACCACCCCTGGCAGGCCGTTGACGAGTACGGCCCGCCCCCGCGCCCCCGCGCCGCCGCACCGGCGGACAGCCGCGCGCCGGCGGCCACTTCGGTGGCGCCCAGGGTGACGACCACGCCGCCGGGGGTGTCGACGGTCAGCCGCACCCCGGGGTCGAGCACGCGTAGCAGCCCCTCGAAGTCGCCGAGGCGGGCCGCGTCCAGAAAGGCACGGACCACCTCGCGCTGCTCCTGTCCGGCGACCGCCGGGCGCTCGGTCGCGCGCACCTTTCCGCGGGCGCGGCTGGCGAGCATCTTGGCGGCGCCCGTCGACTTGCCGAGGATGTGGCCGATCTCGTCGAACGGCACCCCGAACAGGTCGTGCAGCACGAACGCCAGCCGCTCGCTCGGGCCGAGCGCTTCGAGGACGACGAGGAGCGCGACCCCGACCGAGTCGGCGAGCGCCGCATCGTCCTCGGGCGCGGGCCCGTCGTCGGCCGTCACCAGCAGCTCGGGCAGCCCGTCCTCGTAGGACGCCTCGGCGCGTGTCCTGCGCGAGCGCAGGACATCGAGGCTGAGCCGGCCGACCACCGTGGTCAGCCAGCCCGCGAGGTTGTGGATGGTCGCCGTGTCCTGGCGGGAGAGCCGCAGCCAGGCTTCCTGGACCACGTCCTCGGCGTCGGCGTACGAGCCGAGCATGCGGTGGGCGACCGCGCGCAGCCGGTCGCGCTGCGCCTCGAACGCCTCGGCCGCCGGGTCCTTCTGGCTGGTGTCGGACATGTTGTTACCTTCCTCGGCTCCGCTCCGTCGTGGGGATGACGGGCCCGGAAGGGCACAGGTAACCGATGAAGGAGCAGTACCGATGGAAGCACGTATGAAGAGCCAGAGCCCGGCGAACCCCGGTGTGAGCACCGGGATCCAGCACCTGTTGAAGGCGGTCGGGGCCGGGGGCGTCGACCCGCGCCTGCTGGCCCTGGTCCACCTGCGCGCCAGCCAGATCAACGGCTGCAGCCCCTGCGTCTTCAGCAGTGTCGCGGCGGCGAAGAAGCACGGAGAGACCGACGAGCGGCTGCACAGCGTGGGCACGTGGCGCGATACGCCGTTCTTCACTGACGAGGAGCGCTCGGCGCTCGCGCTGACCGAGGCCGCCACCCGGCTCCAGGACGGCGCGGCGGGTGTCACGGACGAGATCTGGGACGCCGCCGCAGGCCACTTCAGCGAGGAGCAGTTGTCCGCGATCACCTTGGAGATCGCGATGACCAACTTCTTCAACCGGATCAACCGCACCAACCGCGAACAGGCCGGCAAGACCTGGTGAGCCGGCCGGCGTCGTACGCGCCCCCCGGGCCCGCCGCCCATCCGTGAGGGATGCGCTCGCCGTCCACGGAGATCACCTCTGGCCTGCGTCGCGTGAGGAGCGTGACGACAGCCGAGGACGTACGTGTTCTCGGTCCTGGCCCTGCTGCGACGGGCCGGGGCCGAGGCCGGCGTCCGGGTCGGCTGAGGCTGGGGGATCGGTTCTCTGACCCGGACCAGCTTGGGCCCCTGTGAACGCCGTTTTGCCGGAGCGGCAACAGGAGTGGCGTGACCAAGGCGCGGGGAGTGACGGTGGGCCCGTGACCAACGACATGACAGCAGGATCGCCCGCTTCCGACACCTCCTCACCCGCCGACGGATACGTCGGAGACCCCGCGGTGCGGGCCGAGTGGGACAACCGTTACGCCGACAGACAACAGTTGTGGAGCGGCCTGCCCAACGGCGCGCTCGTGGCCGAGGTCGCCGGGCTCGCACCCGGGCGGGTGCTCGACGTCGGCTGCGGCGAGGGCGCTGACGCCGTCTGGCTCGCGCGCGGCGGCTGGGACGTGACCGCGCTTGAGGTCTCGGGAGTGGCGCTGGAGCGCGCTGCCGGGCACGCGCGGGACGCCGGCCTCACCGTTCACTGGGTGCACGCCGCGCTCACCGAGGCGGCGCTCCCGCCGGCCTCCTTCGACCTGGTCTCCGCGCAGTACCCGGCGCTGCTGCGCACCCCCGACGCCGCGGCCGAGCGGGCGCTGCTCGCGGCCGTCGCGCCCGGCGGTGTGCTGCTGCTCGTGCACCACGCGGGGATGGACACCCAGCAGGCGCAGGAGGGCGACTTCGACCCCGCCGACTACGTCTGGCCCTCGATGGTCGCCGAGTTGCTCGACGACGACTGGGAGGTGGAGGTGGACGAGGAGCGGCCACGCGTGGCACCCGAAGGCGGTGCCGGCGCACACCACGCCAACGACGTGGTGCTGCGCGCGCGCCGGCTGCGATGACCCGGCTGACCCAGCGCCCCAGCTGACCCAGCGCCCCACCGCACGGCCCTGACGAACGCGGCACGCCCAGCGCAGCCCAGCCCAGCCCAGTCCACGGTTCGGTGAGACCGGCCGACCTTCAGCGAAACAGGACGGGAGACGGGACAGGAGACGAGACGGGGGCGGGACAGGAGGGGGCAGCGCATGACCGTCCGGCGGACGTGTACTAGAGTTATCTCGACATCGAGATAACTGGCGACGGCATACGTCGCGGTCGCTGTCGCAGGGCAAGTAAGGGCAGGAAGAGGTAAGTAAGGGTTACCTAACTTCATGTCTTGCTCACCATAGCGCACCGGCGGCCGATGCACTCAAGGCACTGAAGGAGACTGTCGTGTCGGCGAACAGCTTCGACGCCCGCAGCACGTTGCAGGTGGGCGACGAGTCCTACGAAATCTTCAAGCTGGACAAAGTCGAGGGTTCCGCGCGGCTCCCGTACAGCTTGAAGGTCCTGCTGGAGAACCTGCTCCGTACCGAGGACGGCGCGAACATCACGGCCGACCACATCCGGGCGCTGGGCGGATGGGATCCCCACGCCCAGCCGAACCGGGAGATCCAGTTCACCCCGGCCCGCGTGATCATGCAGGACTTCACCGGTGTCCCCTGCGTCGTGGACCTCGCCACCATGCGCGAGGCCGTCAAGGAGCTGGGCGGCGACGCCGACCGCATCAACCCGCTGGCGCCGGCCGAGCTGGTCATCGACCACTCCGTCATCGCCGACAAGTTCGGCACGCCCAACGCCTTCGCGCAGAACGTCGAGCTGGAGTACGGGCGCAACCGCGAGCGCTACCAGTTCCTGCGCTGGGGCCAGACCGCGTTCGACGAGTTCAAGGTCGTCCCGCCCGGCACCGGCATCGTCCACCAGGTGAACATCGAGCACCTGGCCCGCACCGTCATGGTGCGCAACGGCCAGGCGTACCCCGACACCCTCGTCGGCACCGACTCGCACACCACCATGGTCAACGGTCTCGGCGTGCTCGGCTGGGGCGTCGGCGGCATCGAGGCCGAGGCCGCGATGCTCGGCCAGCCCGTCTCGATGCTCATCCCGCGCGTCGTCGGCTTCAAGCTCACCGGCCGGCTGCCCACCGGCACCACGGCGACCGACCTCGTGCTCACCATCACCGAGATGCTGCGCAAGCACGGTGTCGTCGGCAAGTTCGTGGAGTTCTACGGCGACGGCGTCGGCGCCGTGCCGCTCGCCAACCGCGCCACGATCGGCAACATGTCGCCGGAGTTCGGCTCCACGGCCGCGATGTTCCCGATCGACCAGGAGACCATCAACTACCTGCGCCTGACCGGGCGTCCCGAGGCCCAGCTCGCGCTGGTCGAGGCGTACGCCAAGGCGCAGGGCATGTGGCACGACCCCTCCGACGAGCCCGAGTTCAGCGAGTACATGGAGCTGGACCTCGGTACCGTCGTTCCGTCCATCGCGGGCCCGAAGCGTCCGCAGGACCGCATCGCGCTGGCCGACGCGAAGCAGAAGTTCGGCCAGGACGTCGTCAACTACGTCACCGAGGCCGACATGGACGAGGCGGGCAAGGAGTCCTTCCCCGCATCCGACGCGCCGGCCGTCTCCAACGGCGTGCCGACCAAGCCGGTCCAGGTCACGGGCCCCGACGGCAAGACGTACGAGCTGGACCACGGCGCCGTCGCCGTCGCGGCGATCACCTCCTGCACCAACACCTCGAACCCGTACGTCATGGTCGGCGCGGCGCTCGTCGCCAAGAAGGCGGTGGAGAAGGGCCTCACCCGCAAGCCCTGGGTCAAGACCACGCTGGCCCCCGGCTCCCAGGTCGTCATGGACTACTACGACCGCGCGGGCCTCACGCCGTACCTCGACAAGCTCGGCTTCAACCTCGTCGGCTACGGCTGCACGACCTGCATCGGCAACTCGGGCCCGCTGCCCGAGGAGGTCTCGCAGGCCGTCAACGAGCACGACCTCGCCGTCGCGGCCGTACTGTCCGGCAACCGCAACTTCGAGGGCCGGATCAACCCCGACGTCAAGATGAACTACCTGGCGTCCCCGCCGCTCGTCGTCGCCTACGCCATCGCCGGCTCCATGAAGGTGGACATCACCACCGAGGCGCTCGGCACGGACCAGGAGGGCAACCCGGTCTACCTGGAGGACCTGTGGCCCTCCGAGCAGGAGATCGAGGAGGTCGTCGCCTCGGCCATCGGCCAGGAGATGTTCACCAAGGACTACGCCGACGTCTTCGCCGGTGACGCCCAGTGGCAGGCACTGCCGATCCCGACGGGCAACACCTTCGAGTGGGACGCCGACTCCACCTACGTGCGCAAGCCCCCGTACTTCGAGGGCATGGCCATGGAGCCGGCCCCGGTCACCGACATCTCCGGTGCGCGTGTACTGGCCAAGCTGGGCGACTCGGTCACCACCGACCACATCTCCCCGGCCGGTGCGATCAAGGCCGACACCCCGGCGGGCAAGTACCTGACCTCGCACGGTGTCGAGCGCCGCGACTTCAACTCCTACGGCTCGCGCCGCGGCAACCACGAGGTCATGATCCGCGGCACGTTCGCCAACATCCGCCTGCGCAACCAGATCGCGCCGGGCACCGAGGGCGGCTTCACGCGTGACTTCACGCAGGAAGGCGGCCCGGTCACCTTCATCTACGACGCCTCGCAGAACTACCAGGCGCAGGGCACCCCGCTGGTCATCCTCGCGGGCAAGGAGTACGGCTCCGGCTCGTCCCGCGACTGGGCGGCCAAGGGCACCGCGCTGCTGGGTGTGCGGGCCGTCATCGCCGAGTCGTACGAGCGCATCCACCGCTCGAACCTCATCGGCATGGGCGTACTCCCGCTCCAGTTCCCCGAGGGCACCTCGGCCGAGTCCCTCGGCTTCACGGGTGAGGAAGCCTTCTCCATCTCCGGCGTCACCGCGCTCAACGACGGCGGCATCCCGGAGACGGTGCACGTGACGACGGACGGTGGCGTCGAGTTCGAGGCCAAGGTCCGCATCGACACCCCCGGAGAGGCGGACTACTACCGCAACGGCGGCATCCTCCAGTACGTCCTCCGCTCCCTGATCACCGACTGATCCCTGGTCCCTGATCACCGGCTGATCCCTGGTCACCGACCGGTCCGGGCATCCGCCCACCCCGTGCACCAGGCACACCCGGCACACCCCGATGGGGCCGTATCCCGCACACGCGGGATACGGCCCCATCGGCCTGTCCGCTGCCGCCCCGGGGCGATGACCTGTGTCCCCGGGCGGTGACCTGCGGCCTCAGAGCGTGCTCAACGTGCGCCTGCCCAGCGGGAGATGGCGCTGTCCAGCCGCTTACGGGCGGTGTCGTCGGCCGGTTCTTCGCCGTGCGCCGTGGACCAGATGACGACGCCGTCCGGGCGTACGAGCAGGCTCGGCGGTGAGGTGTCGGAGGTGGGGCCGGGGGCGGGGGCGCGGCCGGCGTCGGCGTCCGGGTCGCCGTCCGGGTCGGTGAGGTAGGCGATCCGGTGGCCCAGTTGCCGTACCGCTTCGGCGAAACGGCCGTCGTGCGAGCGGTCGAGGAGGAGGAAACGGCCGTCGTGCGCGTGGTCGGCGAGCCGGCCTCCGGAGGTCAGCCAGGCGTCCCCGACGAGCGAGCCCACCGGCCCTTCGGCATCGTCGGCTCCGTCAGCGACGGCGTAGTGCTGCTGGATGCCCGAGGACAGCGCGACCATCCGGTTCATCGCGCCCGGCACGGTGAACAGTTCGTCGCCGACGACCTTCCGCAGCCGCGCGGTGCGCTCGTCGCCGCGCAGCAGGGCGACCTGTGCCCGCGTCCAGTCCAGCACCCAGGCCGCTATCGGGTGACGTTCGCTCTCGTAGGTGTCCAGCAGACCTTCCGGTGCCCAGCCCTGGACGGTCGCGGCGAGCTTCCAGCCGAGGTTCACCGCGTCACCGAGGCCGAGGTTCAGGCCCTGGGCGCTGAACGGCGAGTGCACGTGCGCGGCGTCGCCCGCGAGGAGCACGCGGCCTGCGCGGTACGCCGCCGCCTGACGCGCGTTGTCCGACCACCGGGTCACGCGGCCCTGGACACCCTCGATGGTCACGTGGACGCCGGTGACGTCGCGCACCATCTCCTGCAGCTCTTCGCGGGTGACGGGAGCGTCCCTGTTCTCCGGGTTCTCCGGTTGCCGGCCGAACCTGGCGACGAGGATGCGTCCCGGGACCGGTCCGTACGCGTAGACGCCGCGCGGTGTCCACGTCCAGCCGCGGTGGAGTCCGCTCGGGTCGTCGAAGTCGGCGATCGCCTGATACCCGACCATCGCGGGGTCGGTACCGGGGAAGTCGATGCCGAGCTGTTTACGGATCACGCTCCGTCCGCCGTCGGCCGCGACGACCCAGCCGGCCGTGAACGCGCCCGCTCCGGTCTCGACGGTGACGCCCGCACCGTCGGTGAGGTCTGCGCCCGTTTCGCGTATTCCGTGTACGGCGACGCCGCGGCGGATCTCCGCGCCGAGCCGGGTGCAGTGCTCGGCGAGCAGCAGTTCCAGCTCGTACTGCGGTACGGCGACACCGTTCGCCACGGCCGTGTGCGCGGCCAGGGCGGGGTCCTCCTGGTCGACCAGATCGTTCCGGAACATGATTCCGGCGAAGTGGCCCATGACGGGGAAGCGGCGGGAGGTCTGCTTGATCCCCTTCAGCAGCCCGGTCGCGGTGGCGTTCGCGCGGCCGGTCGCGAGCGCGCCGGCCGCCGCGACCCGACGCCTGTGCACCTCCTCGGCGGCGGGCAGCAGGCCGCGACGGTCGAGGATCTCGGCGCTGGCGACGTTGACCGAGCCGGACTTGATGGTCGGGTCCGGCTCCCGCAGTCGCTCCAGAACGGTCACCCGCACCCCCTGGAGCGCCAGCTCACCGGCGAGCAACAGGCCGGTGGGTCCGGCTCCGACAACGATCACATCAGTCCGCTGCATGGCGTGCCCCTTACACTTCGTTCAAGGGTTTACTCGGTAGGTTTACTGAGTAAGCTTACCTAGTAAATGTAACGCGGGAAGGGAACGTTGTCACATGCCGAAACGGGGAGACCGCGGTGGCTCGAAGACGCGGGCGCACATCGCCGCGACCGCGACCGAGCTGTTCCTTGAGCGCGGCTTCGAGAACGTCACGATCGCGGAGGTCGCCGCTGCCGCGGGTGTCTCGAAGGTGACGGTGTTCTCGCACTTCGAGCGGAAGGAAGACCTCCTGCTCGACCGCCTTCCCGGCGCCGTCGAGACCGTGCGGACCGCGATCCGCGAGCGCGAGGAGGGTGTCGGCCCCGTCGAGGCGATCCGCCGGGTCGCCCTCGCACTCGTGGACCAGGGGCACGCGCTGTCCGGGCTGAGCGAGGGCGTCGAGCCTTTCCTCCGCACCATCGCGGAGTCCCCCGCGCTCATCGCCCGGCTCCGCGCCTTCGAGCACGAGATCGAGCAGGCGCTGGCCACGGACCTGGAGAACGACGCGCGCTTCTCGGGCGACCACGCACTGGTCGCGGCGCTGCTCATCGCCGCATACCGCACGGTGGCCGTGGGCACAGCCCAACGCCGCCTCGCCGGAGGCGACTTGGCCGAGATCGCCACGACGCACCGCCGCCGCCTTGCCCAGGCGTTCGACACCGTCGAGCACGGCATCGCAGCGCGCACGGGCGCCGGCTGATCACGCGTCTTCCGGAACCGGTTGACTGCGGGGGCCCGGCGGGGAACCGTGAGTTCTCGGAGTGGTCAAGTCGCGGGGGACTGAGGGGGAGTTACGTGGTGGGTGGGGGCAGTGTCGCCGTGGTGGGTGGGAGTATCGCGGGGTGTGCGGTGGCTCTGGCGGTGGCGCGGGGCGGGGCCGAGCGGGTCACCGTGTTCGAGCGGGCTGCCGGTGCGCTGCAGAAGCGGGGCACGGGTGTGACGCTTCACAGCAGCCGGTACGGCGAGCTGGAAGCGGCCGGTTATGTGGACGCGGCCATGCCCTGGGGCGAGTTGAGGCGTCGGGTGTGGACCGTACGGGACGGGGAAGCGCCGCTCGGGCGGGCGATCGCGGCCCAGCCCTTTCCTTTCCGCGCGTACGCCTGGGGCTCGCTCTGGCGTGAACTGCGCCGCCGGGTGCCCGAGTCCGTGGTGTACCGGCCGGATGCGGCGGTCTGCGCCCTGGAGCCGGACGCGGACGGGGTGACCGTTCAGCTGGCGGGCGGTGAGCGTGAACGGTTCGACGCGGTGGTCGGCGCCGACGGCTACCGGTCCGTGGTGCGGGAGACGATGTTCCCCGGCCTGCTGCCGGAGTACTCCGGCTATCTGGGCTGGCGCGGGAGTTCTCCCGCGCCCTGGGGGCGGGGGCCACGGGGCGCGGGGCGCGACGGTACGGCGGCCGAGAGCGCGTCGGTCACGGGTGTCACGGATGTCATGGATGCCATGGATGTCGCGGGCGCGGCGGACGTGGCGGCTGCCGGTGGCGCCGTGGACGTCATGGATGCCCGCACCGTGGTCTTTCCCGGCGGCCACTGCGTGATGTACCGCATTCCCGGTGCCGGGCACGGCGACCCGCTCAACTGGGTGCTTTACACGGTGCCGCCGCAATTGCCGGGCCCCCAGCAGGATCTGCGTACGCCTGTGTCGCTGCCACCGGGCGCGCTCGCGCCGGAGCTGACGGGCTATCTGCGGGACCTCGTGGCACGGAACTTCCCGCCGTACTGGGCCGAGTGCGTGCTGCGTACCCCGGTGGAGAGCACCCTCATCCAGCCCATCTACGACCTGGAGGTCCCCCACTACGCCGCCGGCAGGCTGCTGTTGGCGGGGGACGCGGCCACCGTCGCCAGGCCGCACATCGGGGGCGGGAGCGTCAAGGCGCTGCAGGACGCGTGGTCGCTGGAGACCGCCTGGCGGGCCGGCGGTGACTGGCGGGAGGTGCTGGACGCCTACGACGCGGACCGTACCGCTGTCGGCGCCACGCTCGTCGGTCTCGGCCGCAGGCTGGGCAGGGCCCAGGTGGAGGAGACACCGGACTGGTCGGCGATGCGGGAGGCCGACCTGGAGGCATGGTGGCAGGAACAGCACCGGGGCTCGGACCGCACCAGTGGGTTCGGAGGGCACGCGGTCAGCCGTTAGGTGCGTTCCGCAGGGGTGCCCAACCGGGGCGGGGAGCACACTGCGGCGCCAGTCGCGTGTGATGTCCGCGCTCTGGTTCTGGATGGATCAGGGTGCGGAATCCGGTCAGCGGTGCGTTGAGGCCGACTTGGAACGGACCCACTCTTGCGCTCCTGCGGCAGTCCGCTCGCCCCGGACTCGGCGAGTGGCCGGCCGCCCCCGACTCAGGGAGTGGCCGCTCCCCCTCGGTTTCAGGGAGTGGCCAGGGACAGGGCCTCGCGTAGCTTCTCCGGGTGTGCGCGGGCCGTGTTGCCGGTCATGTGTGCGGTGACGCGGCCTGAGGTGAGGACGGTGACGGCGTCGGCGCAGTCCGTTGCGAGTGCCGGGCTGGGGGAGACCAGGAGTACGGCGATGCCCTCCGCCGCGAGGGTGGCGATCAGCTCGCGGATCTGCTGGACGACGAGCGGTGCCAGGCCCTCGGTCGGCTCGTCGAGCAGCAGCACGCGAGGGCTGCCCAGCAGCGCGCGGGCGAGGGCGAGCATCTGCTGTTCCCCGCCGGAGAGTTGGCCGCCCCGGTGAGCCGTACGGGCGGCAAGCCCCGGCAGCAGGCCGAGCACCCGGTCGGGGGTCCAGGCGCTGGACCCGGCGCCTGGGCTGCGGTGCGGGCGGTGGGAGACCTTCAGGTGCTCGGCCACGGTGAGGCCCGCGAACACGCGTCGGCCCTGCGGGACGAGGCCGACCCCCGCACGTGCGATGCGGTGCGCCGCACGCCCCGTCACATCCGTACCGGCCACGCGCACCGTGCCCGAGGCGGGGACCACCAGTCCGGCGACGGCGTGCACGAGGGTGCTCTTGCCCGCCCCGTTGTGACCGACGACCGCGTGGACCGTGCCCGCCGGTACGTCGAGGTCCAGGCCGTGCAGGGCCGTGCCCCCGTGGTAGCCGGCGGTCAGTCCGCTGAGTGCCAGCATTACGAACTCCCCTGCGGTGGGCGGCCCTTGACGGGCCTCGGGGCGTCCGCGTCCGTCGTGTCCGCGTCCGTTGTGTCAGGGCCCGTTGTGTCCGCGTCCGTTGTGTCAGGGCCCGTTGTGTCCGCGTCCGTTGTGTCAGGGCCCGTTGTGTCCGCGTCCGTCGTGTCCGTGTCCTGGGCCGTCGTTCCCGGGCCGGTCGTGTCCGTTTCCTGGTCCGGTGTGCCGGGTTCAGGAGTGTCCGGTTGCGGCGCTGTGCCGAGGTACGCGTCGCGTACGGCCGGGTGGGCGAGCGCTTCGGCGGTGGGGGCCGTGAGCAGCGCGCGCCCTTCGACCAGCACGGTGACGGTGTCGGCTGCCTGGGCGACGACACCCGTGTGGTGCTCGACCAGCAGCACCGCCACGTCGTCTCCGAGTGGCCCGCCGTCTCCCGGGCTGCCGCCCAGGAGCCGCAGGAGGCGTTCGATGTCCTGGTCCGTCAGCCCGGCCGCCGGCTCGTCGAGCAGCAGTACGCGTGGCCGGGCCGCCAGCGCTGCGGTGACGTCGAGCAGGCTGCGCCGGCCGTGCGAGAGAGCCCCGGCGGGCGTCTCCGCGAGGTCCTGGAGGCCGACGGACTCCAGGAGGCGCGCTGCCTCTTCGGCGCACAGCCGGTAACGGGCAGGGCTGCGCCAGGCTGCGCGCCGCTTCGGGTGGTGCCGCCACCCTGCCAGCACGATGTTGTCGAGCACCGTCAAGTCGGGGATGACGGTGGCCTGTTGAAAGCTGCGGCCGATACCGAGCCGCCCCCGGCGCGCGGGGCCCGTACGGGTGAGGTCGCGCCCGTCGAGCGCGATGGTGCCGTGGTGCGGGCGCTGGGTTCCGGCGATGAGGCCGAGCAGGGTGGACTTGCCCGCTCCGTTGGGGCCTATGACGGCGTGCCGGGCGCCAGGCGGCAGATGAAGGCTCACGTTGTCGACGGCGGTCAGGCTGCCGTAGCGGCGGGTGAGGGAGGTGAGGCGCAGGCCGGAAGGCGACGGCTGCGTACCGGCTTCGGGTGTCACGACGGCGCCTTCCGCGCGGGGGACTCGTCGGAGGAGGAATCGGAGGAGGGATCGGAGGAAGAAGAACCGGGGGACGAGGGGGAGGAGGAATCGGAGCAGGGCGCGGAGGGCGCGGCGCTGGGAGGGGTGTCGGGGGAGCCGTTTCCCGGGGTGGTGGCGGGCGTTCCTCGTGGGCCGTCTCGCCGGGTGGGGAAGCGGATTCCGGCGAGGCCGCGCGGGAGTGCGTAGACGGCGATCACGAACAGGGCGCCGAGCAGCAGCGGTCCGTGCCCCGGCCAGCTCGCCGACAGCCAGTCGCGGGTGAAGACGATCAGTCCGGCACCGAGCACGGCACCGACCACGGAGGTCGCGCCCCCGATGACGGCGGCGAGCAGCGCGAGTGCGGCGATCTCGAAGCCGACGTCAGCCGGGGACACATACTGCTGAACGTTGATCATCAAGGAGCCTCCCACGCCGGCGAGCGTGCCCGCGCCGATATGGGCCAGCAGGAGGTAGCGGCCGACGGGATGGCCCGAGGCGCGCATCCGTTCCTCTGCGGTACGGGTGCCGGTCAGCAGCTTCCCCGCGGGGGAGCGCAGCACGACCAGGGTGACGGCCAGCACGGCGGCCGTGACCACCACTACGTAGCCGTAGACGGCGCTCTCGCCCTCCAACGCGCCCGCGCCCCATAGGGGTTGGGCCGGTGGGAAGCCGCCGATGCCGTCGGTGCCACCGGTAACGGACTTCATCTCGCCGATGGCGGTACCGGCCAGCTCACCGATGGCGAGGGTGATCATGAGGACGGTGGTGCCGCGTGCCCGTATCACCGCCGGTCCCGTCACCGCGGAGAACAGCGCAGCGGCCCCGCAGGAGACGGCGAGTTGTACGGGCCCCACGGTCCAGCCGGCCTGCGCCAGCAGCGCCGTGGTGTAGGCGCCCACGGCGAAGGGCGCCGTCTGGCCGAGCGTCGGCAGTCCCGCGTAACCGGTCATGATCCCGGCGCCGACGGCGACCAGGCCGAGGGAGAGCGCGTAGCCGGCCAGCGTGATGCTGTAGGCGTCGAACACCCAGGGGACCGCGGCCAGCAGGCAGCACAGCGCGATGAACGGCCCCGCGCCGCGCGCCCGTCCGGTGGCCCCTCCCGCGCCGCGCGCTCTCCCGGCGTACCGCCCTCCTGTCCGTGCGGGCCGCCGCCACCGCCGTACGGGCGCTGCGGCAGCCGTGAAGGCCCGAGCCGCCTTGATCGCGGTCGCAGTCGCACCCGCCGTACCCGCGCCAGCCGTACCTGCCCGCGCCGTACCCGCGCCGCCGCCGGGCTCGGGGAGTGCCGAGCGTCTGGCCCGTACGGTGAGGACGGCGGCCATGGCGGCGAACAGCAGGTAGGGCGCCCAGTCGGGCACCAACGAGACGCCCAGCGTCTGCACTTCGCCGACGGCGACCGCCGCGAGCAGCGTGCCCCACAGGGAGCGCAGCCCGCCCAGTACGACCACCACCAGCGACAGCATCAGGACGCTCTCGGCCGTACCAGGGCCTGGCCCGACGATGGGTGCCCCGAGCACTCCCGCCGCGCCCGCCAGCGCTCCCGCCGCCGCGAGCACTCCGGTGTGCACGGCCCTGGGGTCGGTCCCGGTGGTGGCGAGCATCTGCGGGTCGTCGGCTGCGGCGCGGACGGCGGCGCCGGCGCGGGTACGGGTCAGCACCCAGGTGCCGGCTCCGGCGAGCAGCACCGCCATGGCGATGAACACCAGCCGGTAGGCGGGGTAGCGGTGGCCGAGCAGGGAGACCGAGGCGTCCAGCGCCTCCGGTATCCGTACGGGCAACTCGTCGGCGCCGAACAGTTCGACGAGCAGGTTGCCGCCCATCAGCGCCAGGCCGAACGTCAGCAGCGCCTGCGCGAGGTGCCCGCGCCGCGACAGCGGGGCCGTCGCCAGCGAGAGCAGCGCCCCCGCCGCGCAGGCGGCCGAGGTTCCGGCGGCCAGGCCGAGGGCGAGGCCGCCCCAGGTGCCGTCGCTCAGTTCGGCGCCGGTGTAGGCACCGATCGCGTAGAGCGTGCCGTGTGCCAGGTTGAGCACACCGGCGGTACCGAAGGCGAGGCTCAGTCCTGAGGCGACGACGAACAGCAGCAGCCCGTAGGCCACCCCGTCGACCGCCGGAACGAGCTGCGCGTCGAGGACACCCACCTCAGTCGCCGAGCGTGGCCAGGTCCTGCACCATGACGTTGGCGAGCTTCTTGCCGTCAGGGCGCACCTGGCGCAGGTACCACTTCTGTACGGGTGCGTGGGTGCGGTCGCCGAACTCCCAGACCCCGCGCGGGCTTTCGATCTGGCCGAGCTTGCCGATGGCCTCGTTGATGGTCTTGGAGGTCACGTCACCGCCGTCCTTGCCCGCAGCCGCCACGGCCTTGTCGAGCACGGCCGCGGCGTCGTAGGAGGCCATCGCGTAGGTGGTGGGCGGGGTGCCGTGCTTCGCCGTCCAGTCGGCTGCGAACTTGCGATTCGGCCCGTTGTCCAGGTCGGCCGCGTAGTTGAGCACCGAGTAGATGTCCTTGGCCGCCTTGCCCTGTGCGTCCAGGGTGCTGCCCTCGGTGAGGAACCCGGCGGAGTACAGCGGAAGATCGGCCACATCGGACTGGGCGTACTGCTTGACGAAGTCGATCGCCGCCTTGCCCGCGTAGAAGCAGTACACGGCCTTGGCCCCCGACTTCTTGATGTCGGAGAAGTACGGCGTGAAGTTGGTGGTCTTGGGGAACGGCGTCCAGCGCGTCTTGCCGTCCGGATTGGCCAGCTCGCCGCCCGCCTTCTTGAACGCCGTGGTGAAGCCGCGCAGTTCGTCGTGGCCGCCCTGGTAGTCGGGGCCGATCGCGTACACGGGCCCGTCGGCCTTCTTCTTGACGTACTCGGCGATGGCCTCGCCGGGCTCGTCCGACAGATAGCTGGTGTGCCAGACGTTGCTCACGTCCTTGACCTCGGGCCTGCCGTTGGACCCCACCAGCGGGATCTGCCGCTGCTTGGTCATGGGCAGCACCGCGTTGTACGAACCGCCGCCGACGATGCCGGTGAGCACGTCCACCCGGTCCTTCTTGATCAGCTTGGTGGCCGCCGGTACGGCGGTCGGCGGGCCGTCACCCTCGTCGGCGACCGACAGGTCGACCTCGCGCCCGCCGAGCTTGTCCCCGTGCGTGTCCAGGTACAGCTCGAACCCCGCCCGCATGTCCGTACCCACGGCCTTGTACGTACCCGAAAGCGAGGCCAGCAGGCCGATCTTCACCTTGGCGTCCCCCGACCCGCCCCCGCTGCCGCCGCCGCACCCGGCGGCGGCCGTCATCATCAGGGCGAGGCCCAGGGCCGTGCCGGTCAGTCTCCTGCTGCCTGTGGCACGGCGCGCTCTGCGTATGTTCGCTGTCACGGTGGCTCCTGTCCGATGACGGGGAGGGAACGGGGGCGGAGGGGGAGTGGGGCACGTGGGGGCTGGAGGGAGGGGGAAGCCAACGACGGTCAGGGGGTGGGCTGTTGGCCCGCCGTGAGGACCGTGGGGGACAGCGCGTCGCCGACCTGGTTGATCAGCTCGGACATCATGTAGCTCACTTCGCCGATGTCCGCCTCCCGGGTGGTGGTCACCAGGAGCGAGGCACCGGAGGAGACGGCCATCGAGAAGAGGTAGCCGCCGTCCATGGCCGTCAGGCTGTGCTCGACGGGATCGGTCTGCAGCAGCTGCGCAGCTCCGGAGAGCAGGTTGACGATGCCCGAGGCGATGGCCGCGAGGCGGTCGGCGTCATCCTGTTCCAGACCGGCGTAGGCCACCGCCAGGCCGTCGACGGAGACGGCGATGGCGTGGGTCACCTCCGGGACACGCCGGGCGAAGTCGCTCAGCAACCAGCTCAGGTCGCGGGGGGATTCGGTGGTCATGACGTGCTCCGTTGCGTGTCGTCTTCGTCGTCGGACGGGCGCACGGGGGACGGCGAAGTCCCGCCCCGCGCGCTCCTGTTGCGGGTACTGCGGCTGATTCCCTGTGCGTAGGCCGCCAGGACATCGGACACCTGGCGCGAGTCGCGCCGCCGGGGAGGACCCGCGGCCCCCGCCTCCGCACGCGCGGCCCCGGGACCACCGGAGCCCCCGGGACCACCGGACGCCCCGGGCCTCCGCACCGGAGCCGGTCGCTCCTGCGGCGGCAGCGGGCGGCGCATCGGCAGCCCGGACGAGCTGACTCCGGCCACGCGGTCCGCCGGTTGGGGCGATTGAGCTGGTTGGACCGACTGAGCCGACGCCGCGTCCGCAGCACCGCGTGCGGGAGCCCGCGCCGCTGCGGCCGGGGTCCGCGTGTCCGGCGTGCCGGTCGGCTGCCGGTCGTGCGGTGCGGGGACGGCCGGTCGCTGGGGTGCCTGGCCACGGTCCTGGCCTTGGGCCCCGGTCCTTGCCGCGGCCCCTGCCCTGGGTCCGCCCCGGTCCGCCGTTTCGTCCTCGCCCGGTCGTGTGTCCCGTGCCGCTGTCGTGTCCGGGGCGCGCCGGTGGTCGGATTCCTCGGCGGGCTGACCGGGCTGACCGGGCTGACCGGGATGACCGGGCTGCACGAACATGCCGGACCGGGCGGACTCGGCGGACATGCCGGACCGGACGGCTTCCGCTGATGCGCCGGTGGACGTGCCGGTGGACGCACCGGAACGGGCTGACTGGGCGAAGTCGCCCGACCCGGCAGGCGTCGGGGACTGGACGAACGCGCGGGACTCCAGCAACTCCGCGAACTCCACGCCGCCCCGCTCCGTCCCCCGTACACCCTGCGAGGGATCCGGCTGCGCCTCGTCGGGCGCTGGCGGTCTCGCGAGCGCCGACTGGGGGAGGGAGACCTCGGCTATCGTGCCGGCGCCCGAGGAGGCGCGCAGTTCCACGGTCACACCGTGCCGGGCGGCGAGCCTGGCCACGACATGCAGGCCCATGGTCCGTACGGCGGCGCCGACATCGGCCTGCGGCTCAGCGAGCCGGGCGTTCAGCTCGGCCCGGCGTGCGGGAGCCACTCCCACGCCCTCGTCGACGATCTGCACCACCGTCCGGTCCCACAGATGCCAGGCGGCCACACCCACCTCGGTGTCGGGCGGAGAGAAGCGGGTGGCGTTGTCGAGCAGTTCGGCCAGCAGATGGGCGATGTCGTCGACGGCGCGGGCCGCGATGCCGATGGTCGGCTCGATGTGCCCGAGGCTCACCCGGCCGTACCGTTCGATCTGCTGGGCCGCCGCGTAGATCACAGAGGTGCACGAGGCATCGGACCTGCGGACCCTGCCGTGTCCATGGCCGCCGAGCACCAGCAGGTTGTTGGTGTTGCGGTCCATGCGGATGGCGAGGTGGTCCAGCGCGAAGAGCGTCTTCATCCGCTCGGGGTCCAGCTCGTCGCGCTGTACGGCGTCCAGTTGCGCTGCCATGACGCCGGTCAGCTCGGCGCCCCGGCGCGCGACGCCGACCAGGCTCTCGGCGAACTGCTCGTGCACAACCGTCTGTTGGGCCGCCAGCCGGACCGCTTCGTAGTGCACGGCGTTGAACGCCTGGCCGACCTCACCGATCTCGTCACGGCCCACCGTCTCCAGCGGGCTGCCGGAGCGCGCGGCGATCTCCTCGGGTGTGGCACGGCCCAGGGCGCGGGGCTGGGACAGCTCCTTCATGATCTCCGGCAGCCGCCGCTGCGCCACGTCGTGCGCGGCGTTGCGCAGATGCCGCAGCCGGCCGATCATGGCGCGGCCGAGCCTGAGGGTGACGAAGACCGCGACGACCAGTGTCAGTACGACGACGAGCAGCTCACCGGCGGCCCACCACAGGAGGCTGGTGCGCTTCTCGGTCACGGTGTCCAGTACGGCGGAGTCGGTACGGCGCTCCACGCTGCGCAGCAGGTCCAGCCGTGCCGAGGAGGCCGCGTACCACTCGCGCGGGCTGCCGGAGAGCTGGTGGCCGAGTCCCGCGCGGCCGATCCCGTCCTCAAGCCGCTGTGCCCGCAGCGCCTTCGGTCCCGAGAGTGAACGTTCCAGCCAGGAGCGCCACTCCGGCGGGCCAAGCGCGTACACGTCGGCGGTCGCCTCGGCGTAGGCGAGGCGGGTGGCATCGAACGACTGCCGGGACGCGGGGGTGAGTCCACCGCCCGCGAAGGCCCTGGCGACCGTCACCTGCTGCTGACCGAGCTGTTCCGCCGCCTTGGAGAGCGCCGCCGCGGCCCGGATGCGGTCGGCGACGGCGGAGTCGATGCCGTCGGCCTGCGCGATGCTGTCGCGGTAGGCGATCAGGTCGGCGACGGCGATCCGGTACCCGAACGCGAGCGAGGACAGCGATCCGCTGCCGGAACGTACCTGCGCGCGCAGCGAGGAGAGCCCGTCCAGCGAGCGGTCGACCCGCCGCAGCGCCACCGCGGTGCCCTCCGGCCCGTCCGACAGCTCGGCGCGCTGGTCACGGTAGCTGTGCGTACTGCGGTCCGTGGCCTCGACGCGGCTCTGGAACCGCGTGATGCTGCCGCCCTGCGAGGCGACGACGGAGGCGGCGGCCATCCGCTCGCGTTGCAGCGCGTGCGTCAAGTCGCCCGCTGTGCTCGCGAGTTCGGCCATACTCGTCAACCGGTTGGCCTCAAGTGCCTGGCTGGTGGCCGGAGCGAGCGCCCGTGCGGCGAAGGCCACTGCGACGACGAGCGGTAACGCGGCCAGCAGGACGAGGCGAGGGGTGATCCTCACCGTGGAGTCCTCCTGCTCGGTCGGGGCAGGAATGTCTGCGACACGGAAACACCTGGTGCTAGTCGGCGGAGCGGACGTGGCAGCCGTCAAGGCAGCACGATGCGGCAGTACGGCGGCATGGTGCAGGAGTGATGCATGTTCCGCCTGTGACGCAGCCCCCGATGCTAAGCGGTTCACGCCTCACCGCGCGACGTTTCCCACCACCGAACTTTCACCAACCAACTTGAAAACACAACGAGTTGAAGAAGTCGCCCGTCAAGGGCGCAAGACACCACATGTGGCTCCGCCGCGATCGCTCGGCGTTCCGGCCCCTGCGGTGAGGGCGGAGAGGAGGGGGCCGGGGGCGGTCAGCGTTCCGTCGTCGGGCAGCTCGCACCATCGGCCGAACCACTCCGAAGCGCACGACGGGTCGGGGGCGACCAGCCATGAGCCGGTGGACAACAGCCGTACGGGCACGTGGTGCCAGTGCGGCCCGCTGCCCAGCGGAACGGTGAAGTAGAACCGCTGACCGGGCGCATCGTGCAGTACCGGGCCGAGTTGCTCGCCCGCTTGCCTGAGCCGTGTCAGAGCCGGTGCCCCGAGAGCGGCGGGCACACGGAGCGCGTCCCAGCCGCTTCCCAGTTCCAGCAGGTGCACCCCTCGCACGTTGTCGATCAGGGGAGCCTTTGCCACCGCTTCTCGCAAGGTCATTGAGGTGTCCAGTTGGGTGCCGTTCACAAGATGCCTCTCAGGCAGGGAATGACTTCGGCAACCAGTGCACTGCCTGCGTGGGCTCGACCGGACACTCGCGGGCGGACGTTCAGGCGGACGTTCTCCGCCGCGTACGCGGTGGGCCGCTACGGTGGGCGACGGCTTGTGCACGGAGGAGGACAGGCATGCCGGGAGAACACGGCTACGTATTGGCGCAGTCGCGGGAGCAGGCCGGGTACACACAAGCGGCCATGGTGCGGGCATTCGCGGCGGAGGCCGCACGGACTCCGATACGGACATCCCGCCATGGGCCCGGTTCGCCGGTTCCGGGGAGGTCGACTACGCCACCGCGAGCATGTACCTGCGCACGGAACAACCACGCCGGGCCCTTCCCTTCCTCCGGTCGGCGGTCGGCGGTCGGCGGTCGGCGGTCGGCGGGCTGGAGAGCGGATACACGCGGAACAGTGCCTGGTATCGCGCCAAGCTCGCCGGCGTACTCCTGCAGGCCGAAGAGGTCGAGGAAGCATGTGCCGAGATGCACGTCGTCCTCGACACCCAGGCCAGCATCTCCTCGCCGCGCCTGATGCGCCGTATGGAAGCCTTCCGCAGGCGGGCATCCGTCTACGACACGGCGAAGGCCCAGGACTGCGCCGCACGCATCCGCGACACGCTGGGGGACACCGCATGAACCCACCGGACACGATCACGGTGGAGGCCCTCGACGGCGAGGGCGCCGCGCAGGCCGAAGAGGACTTCAGCACTGTGTATGCCGAAGTCTTCGCCGAGCCGCCTTACCACGAGACGGACGACGACGTGGCCGACGCGTTCCGGCGCTTTCGCGCCCAGGCGCGTAAACCCACCTTCCGGGGTGCTCTTGCGCACACGGCGGAGGGCGAGCCCGTAGGGATGGCGTTCGGCTACCCGCTCGGCGCCGGCACGGAATGGTGGGGGCGGCTGGTCGGCCCGGTGTCCGAGGAGATGCGGAGCGAGGACGGGCACCGGACGTTCGGCCTCATGGAGATGGCCGTACGCATCCCGTGGCGGCGTCACGGCGTGGCGCGGCGGCTCCATGAGGCGCTGCTCACCGGCGGCCAGGAGGAGCGGTCACTGCTCAACGTCCACCCGTCGAGCGAGGCCGCACAGGCGGCCTACCGATCGTGGGGCTACCGCAGAATCGGTGAGGCCCGCCCGTGGCACGGTGCGGACCTGCACGATGTCCTCCTGCTGGACCGTCCTCCTGCTTGACCTGCGAGAGAAGAGCCGGGCCCCGCCTCAACCGGGCCGGACATGATGCGCAGGAACGCGGCGGCCCGCACAACAGCACGCGGGGCACGGCCGTGTGGCCGTGCCCCGCGTGCTGCCGTCGAAGCGCCGGGAGGTGCCGGAAGGGCTAGCCCAGCAACTCCCACTCGGCCAGGCGCGAGCCGTCCCGCCGTGGTACGAGGCGGTAGCGGTCGTAGTGGCCGGGTTTCGCCACGTCGAAGACCCGGGTCTGCTTGTCCCAGCGGAACGTCTCGCCCTTACGCCGGTCGACCGCCTTCCACTTCTTGCCGTCCCGTGAGCCCTCCAGTACCCACCCGTCCGGAGCCTTTTCCTTGGCGTCAGAGGTGAGGGTGTACGAGGTGACGCGCGGGCCCTTCTCCACCTTCACCGGGGTGTCGGTGACGGTGGCGCCGGTGTCCGAGGTGTTGTCGGTCAGGGCGTTGCCGGCGTCGGGTACCGTCACATCGCGCTGCGGCGAGGGCACCTTGTCGCCCTTGGTGATCGAGGTGGGGCCGGCCTTCTTGCCCGTGCCCCACTTGGACGGCTTCGGGCCCATGTCGAACTCCAGGGTGCCGCCCTTGGCGAGGAGCTTGTGGGGGAGGGCTGTCGAGGTCCACTTCTTGCCGTTGACCTTGAGGCCCTGGACGTAGACGTTCTTGGCGCTGTTCCTGGGCGCCTTGATCACGAGGTCCTTGCCGCCCTCCAGGTGGACGGTCGCCTTGGTGAACAGGGGGGAGCCGACGGCGTATTCGGGCGAGCCCATCACGAGGGGATAGAAGCCGAGGGCGCTGAAGACGTACCAGGCGGACATCTCGCCGTTGTCCTCGTCACCGGGGTAGCCCTGGCCGATCTCGCTGCCGGTGTAGAGCCGCGAGAGCACCTCGCGGACCTTCTCCTGCGTCTTCCACGGCTGGCCCGCCGCGTCGTAGGTGTAGGCGATGTGGTGCGCGGGCTGGTTGCTGTGGCCGTACATGCCCATGCGCACGTCGCGGGCCTCGGTCATCTCGTGGATGACGCGGCCGTAGCTGCCCGCGTACTTCTCCTCCCCCGTCTCCGGGGTGGCGAAGTAGGTGTCCAGCTTCTTGGCGAGGCCGGACCTGCCGCCGTACAGGTTGGCGAGACCGCGGGTGTCCTGGGGCGCGGTGAAGGCGAAGTTCCAGCCGTTGGTCTCGGTGTAGTCGTGGCCCCACACGCGCGGGTCGTAGGACTCGGGCGAGAGGCGCCAGCTCCCGTTGGGGTTGCGGCCCTGGAAGAAGCCGACCTTCTTGTCGAAGAGGTGGACGTAGTTCTGGGCCCGCTGGAGGAAGTACGCGGACTCCTCCTTGTAGCGCTTCTCGCCGGTCTTCTTGTAGAGGTCCTTGCCCATCCGGGCGATGCCGGCGTCGTTGAGGTAGCCCTCAAGGGCCCAGGACATGCCCTCCTTGGTGTCCGTGCTCGTGTAGCCGAGGAAGGGCGAGGTGTTCATGCCCTTGCGGCCGACCCCGGGGTCGGGCGGCGCGACGGTGGCGTTCTTGAGCGCGGCCTCGTAGGCGGCCTTTGTGTCGAAGTCGACTCCCTTGGCGTACGCGTCGGCGAAGGCCACGTCGGAGGAGGTGCCGGTCATCAGGTCGGCGTAGCCGGGTGAGGACCAACGGGACGTCCAGCCGCCGTCCTTGTAGTGCTGCACGAAGCCGTCGACCAGCTTCCCCGCCCGCTTGGGGCTGAGGAAGGAGTAGGCGGGCCAGGTGGTGCGATAGGTGTCCCAGAAGCCGTTGTTGACGTAGACCTCGCCGTCAACGATCTTCGAGCCGGTCTCGGTGGGGGTGTCGGGCTTCTCGGCCGGCGAGAAGGGGCTGGCGTAGCGCGTCCGTGAACCGGCCCTCTCATGGCCGGAGTTGGGGTAGAGGTACAGCCGGTAGAGGTTGGAGTAGAGCGTGGTGAGCTGGTCCGGCGTGGCGCCCTCGACCTCGATGACGCCCAGCAGCTTGTCCCACTGCTTCTGCGCCCTGTCCTTGACGCTCTCGAAGGTCGCGGAGGCCGGTATTTCCTGGCGCAGATTGTCCTTGGCCTGGTCGACGCTGATGAGGGACGTGGCGATGCGCATCGAGACCGTACGGTCGGCGCCCGGGTCGAAGCGCAGGTAGCCGGTGGCGTCCTTGCTTCCGCCGCCCTGCAGCTTGCCCCCGCCGGTGACGGGTGCGTCGAACTCGGCGTGGACGAACATCCGGGTAGCGCCGGTCGAGGAGCCGCTCTTGACGTCGGAGTACCCGCTGACGGTGCCCTTCTCGCGGTCCAGGGTGAGGCCGGCGTTGTCGTCGATGTTGTCGAAGATCAGGTTCGCGCCGCCCTGTGCCTTGCCGCCCTGTGCCTTGCCGCCCTGTGCCTTGCCGTTCGACGCCTTGCCGTTCGACGCCTTGCCGTTCGACGCCTTGGCGTCCGACGGCTCCGGGAAGGCGAAGCGCATCATCGCGGCGTGGTCGGTGGGTGCGATGTCGGTGCGCAGCCCGTTCTCGAAGGTGACGCCGTAGTGGTGCGGCTTGGCCGTCTCCTTGGCGTGCCGGAAGGGCAGCGCGCGCGCCTTGCGTGAGGCGTCGGGGGTGCCCTGTGCCGTGGACGGCATGACCTGGAAGGTCTGCCGGTCGCCCATCCAGGGGCTCGGCTCATGGCTGGCGCTGAACGCCTGGAGGGTGGGGAGGTTGTCCTCGTTGTTCTTGCGCGCGTACTCGTACAGCCAGTCCTTGGCACCGGCGTTGGTCACCGGGGTCCAGAAGTTGAAACCGTGGGGCACGGCGGTGGCGGGGAAGTTGTTGCCGCGCGAGAAGTCGCCGCTGGCGTTGGTGCCCCGGTTGGTGGCCACATGGTCGGACGGGTGCGCCTTGGGCTTGGCCGGCGCCTCCGGTGCGAGGCGTACGTCGTCGATCCAGCCGGCGAAGGGGCCGCCGCCCTTGGGCGCGTCGTAGCCGACCAGGACGCGGTCGACGGTCTTGCCCTCGGCCGCGCGGCCGATCCGGGCCTCCTTGCTGTTCCACTGGTTGACGAGCAGCGTCTTGGAGGCGCCCTGGGCGCGCGGGCTGAGGCGCACGCCGTGCTGGTCGTCGGCGCGCAGGTCGCTCAGGTACGTACCGTCGGTGAAGGCGAGGTCGACGGCGACATTGGTGGCGGAGTAGGAGCGGTCCTCGCCGGTCATCTCGGGGAAGAGCCGGTAGGAGAGCACGGTGTCGCGGGTGACGGTCACGTCCGTGTCGAAGACCTTGTTGTACGCGTATCCGCGGCCCTGCGCCTGGTGGGTGCCGGCGTAGCGCAGTGCGCGCTTTCCGGTGAAGCCGGCCTTGGGCTTGGCCGTCGGCGAGGACTCCGGGCCCTGGCCCGGAGCCGTGGTCAGACCGTCGGTGCCGGGGGCGCCCTCGGGCGAGACGCCGTCGGCGCGCGGCCTGCCGTCGGGGCCGGTCTCGACGGTGTCGAGCCAGGTGGGCGGCGGATCGTCGGCCTCGAAGGAGGAGGCGAATCCGGTGCCGCGTGGCGCGGAGCCCGGGTCGGGTGCCGCGGTGGCCGTGGCCTGTGCGGTCGTGGTGGCGAGCAGGGCGAGTACCACCAGGACGGCAGGGCGCCGTACGCCCCGCCTGCGCGGGGCGGTGGGGTGCTCCGCCCGCTGTCCGGTCAGAAGTCGGGGCAGCTGTCTCTGTCGCACGCGGACCTCTCAACGGGGCCGACAACGTTGTCAGGTTGTGAATTTCAGAGCCAAGTAATGTACCTGCGCTCTTTGGTGTCAAGGGGGCGGAAGAGACCGGGGAAGTCGGGGAACACGCACAGGTCTCAACTCGGGAAAGATGGCGGGTGGAAACGCTCTCGATCTTGCCCAGTTGGCGAAGAGTGGACTATACCTATCCCACCTCGAACGGTAACCGCGCGCGGGCTCCGTTTCTCTGGTGCACCATCCGTACGACCTGTACGACCCCAGCTTCAACTGACCCGCGGTGTCGGGCCCTTCGCCTGTGGCGAGTTGACGGGAGACCGGTACACCGCCTGAGTCCTGGAGAAGGCGAGGACTTGAGCATGGGATCAACCAGCGTCAACCGTCGTGATGTGATGAAGCGGGCCACAGCGGCCGGCCTTCTCGCGGTACCCGCCGTGGGCGCGCTCTCCTCCTGTGCGACCGGGGGTGGCGACGACAAGAAGTCCGAAGAGGGCAAGAAGTCGGCCAAGAACCCCCTCGGTGTGAAGGAGGACGCGGCGCTTCAGGTCTATATCTTCAACGGCGGATATGACGACAAGTACGCGCAGTTCGTCACCGACATGTACAAGAAGCGCTACCCCGATGCGAAGGTCGACCAGAAAGCAACGGAGAAGATCGCCACCCAGGTGCAGCCGCGTCTGGTGAAGGGCGACCCGCCCGACATGGTCAACAACTCGGGCGAAGACGTCATGAATATCGGGAAGCTGGTCAAGAACAAGCAGGCCGCCGACTACGAAGCGCTTCTCGACGCACCGTCGTGGGACGACCCGAAGGTGAAGGTACGCGACGTTCTGGTGCCCGGCACGGTGGAAATGGGTACCTTCGGCACCAAGGGCTGCTATCAGCTCAACATCGCGATGACCGTGTACGGGAACTGGTACTCGCAGAAGATGCTCGACGAGACGCTGGAGGTCGAGTACCCGAAGACCTGGGACGACATGATCGCCGTCTGCAAGAAGGCGAAGTCCAAGGGAATTCACGGCTGGACCTATCCAGGTGGCCACCCCCGCTACATGCTCTTCAGCATGTACGCGATGTTCGCCCAGGTCGGCGGGCGCAAGGTGCTGGAGGCCATGGACTATCTGGAGCCCAACGCCTGGAAACACGATGCGATCAAGTCCGTCTTCGAGGCGTTCGAAGAGCTGGTGGCGAAGAAGTACGTCCTCGGCGGATTCGACGGCAAGGAGGCCCATATCGAGGCCCAGACCGCCTGGACCAAGGGCAGCGCCGTCTTCATCCCCGACGGTTCATGGGTGGAGAACGAGGCGAAGGACACCACGCCGAAGGACTTCCGGATGACCGTGGGCGCCACGCCCTCGCTCGACAAGAGCGACGTCATGCCGTTCGGCACGCTCTACGCGCCGCCCGGCGAACCCTTCATGCTCCCCGCCGACGCGCAGAATCTCAGGGGCGGCATGGAATGGCTGCGCATGATGTACAGCAAGGAGGCCGCCCGTAACTTCTTCAAGGAGGTCTCCTCGATCCCCGCGGTCAAGGGCGCGATCGACGGAATGGATCTGCCGCCGGGCGTCGACAGTTCGCAGAAGGCCATCAAGGCGGCCGGTGACAACATCGTGATCCCCTTCTTCAAGGAGTGGTACACGGAGCTGTTCGAGCAGGACTTCAACGGCGTCATGGGCAAGTTCATGCTCGGCGACATGACGGTGAAGCAGGCGATGGACACCATGCAGAAGGCATGCGACCGGATCGCCAAGGACCCCGACATCGACAAGATCAAGAAGTCCTGAGCGCGGCTGAACCGTAAGCGAAGCCGAAAGCGGCGGAGTCGGCAGCGGCGTCCTGAGCGCGGCGGAACCGAGAGCGGAGCACGGAGCGGCGTGAAGACCGAGGAACAGGCGCGTACCCCTGCGCCCATCACGAAGAGCTTTGTACCCTGGCGTGAACTCGGCCTGGGCAGCAAGCTGTTGTTCATCGCGGCGGTCTTCATGCCGCCCCGGTTCACTCCGGCGCGGGTGCGTTATGACCGCAGGTATCGCACGCTGGACAAATACCGTTTCATTCTGGGATTCCTGGCCCTCCCGCTGCTCTTCTACGCCATATTCGTCATCTCGCCCTTCTTCCAGGCGATCTGGTACTCCTTCACGGACTGGTCGGGCGGCGCGACGGCGAACTTCATCGGGTTCGGCAACTACGAGAAGATGTGGAACGACGAGAGGTTCTGGGACTCCACGACGACCAGCCTCCTGCTGCTGTTCGTCGCGCCGCTCATCACCCTCGTCCTGGGCATCTTCTTCGCCTTCATGATCACCTCGGGCGGGCGGCACCGTAAGGGGCAGGCCATCTCCGGTGTGGCCGGCTCCTCGGTCTACAAGGTCGTCTACTTCTTCCCGCAGGTGCTCTCCATCGCGATCATCGCGGTGGTCTGGCAGCGCGTCTTCAGCACCCGCAGCGGCCTGCTCAACGGCGGGCTCGAAGCCGTGGGGCTCGGCGACTTCGAACAGGCGTGGCTGGGCGGCGAGTACAGCCTCGCGCTGATCGCCACGCTCACCGTGCTCTGCTGGAGCTTCGTCGGCTTCTACGTGGTGCTGTTCTCCGCCGCGATGGGCGCCATTCCCAAGGACATCTACGAGGCGGCGCTGCTGGACGGCGCCGGCCGCGGCAAGACCTTCTTCAAGGTGACCCTGCCGCTGATCTGGGACACCGTGCGCACCGGCTGGATCTACATGGGCATCCAGGCGCTGGACTCCTTCGCGATCGTGCTGGTCATGGTCCCCAAGCACGCGCTGAAGGTGACCCCCGTCTTCCTCTACGAGCGCTTCAGGGAGGGCCAGTTCGGCTATGCCACGTCCATCGGTGTCGTCCTTCTCGTCCTCAGCGTGGTGTTCTCGCTGCTCATCATGAGGATCGGGAACCGCGACCGGATCGAATACTGAGAGCGGGAGCCACAGCATCATGACCACAGTTCCGACCCCGGCACCCGCCGAGGACACACCCGCCGGCGCGTACCCGGGACGGCGAAGGCAGCGCAGGCCACGGAAGCAGGGCAGTCAGAGCGTCGAGGGCGTCACGCTGAACGTCTTCTCCCACGCGTTCCTCGTGCTGTGGGTGGTGATGGCGGCGGGGCCGCTGATCTGGGTGGCCATGACGGCCTTCCGCTCCTCGGGCGAGATCCTCAACGACCCGATGGGCCTGCCGATCGCGGCGCACTGGGAGAACTTCACCACGGCCTGGACCGAGGCGAAGATCGGCCGTTACGCGCTCAACTCCCTGGTGATCCTGGCGGGTTCGCTCACCGGCACCATGCTGCTCGGCTCGATGGCCGCCTACGTGATCGCCCGCTTCACCTTCCCCGGCAACAGGTTCGTCTTCCTGCTCTTCGCCGGGGGAATGATGTTCCCCGTGATCCTGGCGCTGGTACCGCTGTTCACGATCATGGACAACCTGAGCCTGCTGGACACCAGACCGGGGCTGATGGTCGCGTACATCGCCTACTCGCTGCCGTTCACCACGTTCTTCCTGACCTCGTTCTTCCGTACGCTCCCCTCCGGCGTGCAGGAGGCGGCGATGGTCGACGGCGCCTCGCACACCCGCACGTTCTTCCAGATCATGATGCCCATGGCCAAGCCGGGGCTGGTGAGCATCGGGATCTTCAACTTCCTGGGCCAGTGGAACCAGTACCTGCTGCCGCTGCTGCTGAACAACGAGAACGAGAACAACTACGTGCTCCCGCAGGGCCTCGCCTCCCTCGCCGTCTCCCAGGGGTACCGGGGCGACTGGGGCGCCCTGTTCGCTGGCCTGACGATCGCCATGCTGCCGGTACTGGTCGTCTACGCGGTCTTCCAGCGGCAGGTGCAGGCGGGCCTGACGGCGGGTGCGCTCAAGTAGGGCCCGGATGAAGGGGGTTGGGGTGCGGGCTCCGGCCGTTGTGGAGGCTTTATGGGGGGCGTGTAGGCCGTCCTCGTAACGTGGCGATCACCACTCGGCCGTATCCCAGCAGAGGTGATCCCATGCGTTATGCAGCAGAACGCGAACTCCTGGTCGACACCATCAACGACATGATGCGGCTGGGGCTGCTCGACCCCACGGGCGGCGCCCTGAGCGTCCGGGCCGACAGCGGCGACATCATCATCACGGCCACCGGCTCGGCGTTCAGCCGGTGGAAGGTCACCGCGCGCGACATGATGGTGATCTCCTCGACGGGCGAGGTCGTCGAGCAGACCAGCAGGCCCGGGCCGACCAGCGCCCTGCTGCACATGGAGATCTACGACAGGTTCCCCGACGCCGGGGCCATCGTGCACGCGCACGCCACCTACTCCCTGGCGTTCGCCTCGCTGGGCATCGGCGTCCCCTCCTGTGTCAACCAGCTCGACACGCTCGGCGAGGTGCCGTGCCTCATCGCGGACGACACCGCGATCAAGCGCAAGGTCCTGGCGGGTTCCGAGGACGCGCCGCAGGTCACGGTCCCCGAAGGGCTCTCGCAGCGCCCCGACATCGCCGCCAAGGACATGCAGCTGATCCCGCAGCTGGAGGAGAAGCTGGTCCCCCGCGCCGAGGAGATCAAGCAGCACGGCATCGGCTTCCTGCTGTACCGCCACGGCGCCTTCACCGTCGCGCGCGGGTTGCACGAGGCGGTGGAGAACCTCGCGCGGATCGAGATGAGCGCCCGTACGGCGATCTTCCAGGGCATCCTGCGGGGCGGCGCCGCCGGTATCGCCGAGAACCTTCTCTTCGAGCCCGAGGGCCAGGAGTGGAGCGCCAACCGTAAGCTGGCGGCCGATGCCTGACGCTCCGTCAGGAAAGTCGTCAGGAGCGCCACCGGCGGAGTCGGCCTATTACGCGAGCCTCGCCCGCAGCCGCGGCTCGGCGGGCGCGCTCCTCCTGGACGCGCACGACCGGGTGCTGCTGGCCAAGCCCAGCTACAAGCCGGTGTGGGACCTGCCGGGCGGGGTGATCGACGCGGGTGAGTCGCCCCGGGAGACCTGTCTGCGCGAGGTGGCGGAAGAGCTGGCCCTCACACCCGTACTCGACCGGCTCATCGGGGTGATCTGGATCCCGCCGTGGCCACCGCGCGCTCCGTCGAACGTATTTGTCTTCGGCGGCCGGATCTCGGCCGAGGAGGCCGCGGGAATCCGGATGCGTCCCGAAGAGATCGCCGACTACGGCTTCTTCGGCCCCGACGACCAGCTGCCGCCGATGGAACGGCTCACCGTCCGCAAGGTCACCACCTGTGCGGCCGGGCTCAGGAACGGCGAGACGGTGTACTACGAGGAACACGAGAAGCCCGGGTGGTACGGCACACCCGATGCCGCCCCCACGCGTGTGGAGACCAGATGACTGCTGGACGGACCGCTGGATCACCGGCCGCCGGGTCACCGGCCGCGCGCGTGCGCCCCGTCGAGGCCGTGCTGCTGGACGCCGGGGGAGTGCTGATCATGCCCGCTCCGGCGCGCTCCCTGCCGGTGCTGAACCGGTACGGCGCCGATCCCGCAGCCGGCCTCCTGCACCGTGCGCACTTCCTCGCGACGGCCGCGACGGATGCCTTTCCGGAGCGCGACCGTATGCGGTACATGCGGACGTACGTACGGGCATGCGGCGTCCCGGGGGCGCGGGTCGAGGCGGCTGCGGCCGAACTGGGTGAGGTCTTCGACGGCCACAACTTCGCCATACCCTCACCGCTGGCGACCCCCGCCGTACTGGGCGCCATGGGCGCGCTGCCGGTGACCCACGCGGTCGTCTCCAACTCGATCGGCCTGGTCGCCGAGCAGTTGCGGGAGGCGAAGGTGTGCCAGAAGGGGCCCGGGCCAGGGCTGCCGGTCGCGTTCATCATCGACTCGGCGCTGGTCGGCGTCGCCAAACCGGACCCCGGCATCTTCGCGCTGGCCCTCGACCGGCTGGGCATCGCGGCCGAACAGGCCGTCTACGTCGGGGACACGGCCCGTATCGATGTCGACGGCGCACACGCCGCCGGCGTACGGCCCCTGCACCTCGACCCGTACGGGGACTGCCCCGACCCGCCGGGCCGGCACGGGCACCTCGACAGCCTGGAAGCCCTCGTCGCCTGGGTGCGTCACGACCATGAGCGGTGAAGCACCGGACGACGGGCGGCAGCGCGAAAACCCGGACGAAGGGCGGCACGGGGACGGGCCCGGCGGCGTGCGGCAGGGCGAAGGCCCGGACGGCGTACAGCACGGGGACGGGCCCGGCGACGCGGCGCGGGAGAGCCCGGCGCGCTGGGTGATGATGGCGCTCGGGCTCTCTGCCTGGGCGGTCGGGGCGACCGCCATCTACCAGCTCTCCCTGCTCCTGCCGGCCCTGCGGTCCGAGCGGGACCTCGCGCTCAGCACCGGCGGCCTCCTGGTCGGGCTCTCCAACTGCGGCCTCGCCGTCGGCCTGTTGGGCTGGGGCATCGCGGCCGACCGCTTCGGGGAGCGGGCCGTCATGGCCTGGGGGCTGCTGCTGTGCGGGCTCTCCGTCGTCGGCGCCTCGCTCGCCGGGAACCTGATACTGCTGGGCTTCTTCCTCGCCCTCGTAGGGCTCACCGCAGGATCGGTGTACGCGCCCAGCGCACGGCTGGTGATGGGCTGGTTCCCCGCACGCCAGCGCGGGCTCGCCATGAGCATCACGCAGACGTCCACGCCGCTCAGCGCCGCTCTCGCCGCCGCGCTGCTGCCGGGCTTCGCCGACACGCACGGCTTCCGCGCCGCGTTCGTGATCATGGGGGGCTGCTGTCTGGTCGTCGCCCTACTGGTCGCGCTGTTCGTCCGCGGCGCTCCGCCGCGCGACGAGGAGGCCACCGAGACGGCCGCTACCGACGGGTCGGACGGGACCGACAGGACCGCGAAGCTGTCGGCGGAAACGCGCCAACGGTCAGCGCTGCGCCGGATGTACGGGGTGAGCGTGCTGCTGTTCCTGCCGCAGATCACCCTCATGACGTTCACCGTCAGCTATCTCGTCGACGCGCAGGGCTGGTCGACCTCCAGCGCGGGCCAGGCGATGAGCGTCGCCCTGCTCCTCACCGTCGTGACACGGCCGATCGTCGGACACAGGTCGGACCGTATCGGCCGCAGGCTGGGCCTGATGCGGGGCATCGCCGTCGTCAACGTGGCAGTGATGGCGGCACTGATCGTCTGCGCCGCCGTGGGAACGCGCCTCGGCTCCGCCGTGGTGCTGCTCGCCGTGACCTCGCTGATCACGGGCTCGGGGCTCATCGCCACCACCGTCGCCGAGTTCGCCAAGGGCGAGCGCAGAGGCAGGGCGCTGGGCGTCCAGAACACCCTTCAGAACGGTACGGGCGTGGTCGCACCCGCCGTGCTCGGCGGCGCCATCGGAGTCGGCGGCTACGCCACGGGCTTCGCGCTCATCGCGGTCGGACCGCTGCTGGCCGCCTTCCTCATCCCGGTGGCCGCCGAACGCGCGGCCGGCGCGGCGAAGGAGGCGGCGCCCCGTACACCCCCGCCACCCGCCGACCGCCCGCGCACCGCGCCCTGACCCTGGTGAAGGGGCCGGCGGCGGCATGCACCACCGGCCCCTTCAGTGGCCGCTGTGAGGCGCGCGGGCCGTACGCCCTCGCGGAGAGACGGGCCGTACGCCCTCGCGGAGAGACGGGCCGTACGCCCTCGCGGAAAGAGGAGTCCGCCCGGCCGATGGTGTGGTCAGTCGATGCGCACGGGGCCGTCGATACCGGCTCGCAAGCCGCACAGTGACGGCGCCATCACGTGCGAGGGGCTGGTCCAGCCGGCGCACTGATAGCTGGAGTGGCCGTACCAGTCATGGCCGAACTCGTGGGCCGCCAGCAGCCTTTGGTCGCTGACGCCGCCCATGAACAGGGCGATGCGCTGGCCCCGGCCCCAGTTGCAGCCGACGATCCTGCCGCCTCCGCCGCAGTCGCTGATGTAGGTGTTCCGGCACTCGACGGGGGTGTCGCTGTTCGTGGTCTGGTTGAGGCCGGCCCAGGCAGCCGCGCCCTGGGCGATCTGCCCTGCGTACGGCTGGCAGGAGGACAAGAGGTGGTAGGCGCGGTCGCTGGGGACGCTCCAGCCGCCCGGAGGAGGCTCCATGGCCCGCGGATTCGCCGCCGCTGCTTCGAGCTCTTCCGCCGTGATGCCCTCGCCCTGGGCCTCGACACTGGTCGCCGCGACAGGCCCGTCCGAGGGGAGGGGCGCGGCTTGGGCTCCGGTTCCCAGCAGCCCGGCGGCCACCGTCACCACTGCCACGAGAACAGATCTCAGGAGTAACTTGCCTCGCATACTTCTCCTCCTGTGGTGCGGGTGTTCCGGCGAGGATTCGCCGGCAGGTGCGTCGCTGGTACGGGCCAACGGCGCTCTCCCGTCTCACAGTTCGCAGAGGTGCGAGGGGAAAACAATCCGGGATTCGTTAGGTAGGGGTACGCATAAAATTCCGGAGGGGCCGCGCACCGGAGGCGCGGGCTCCCGTTGCCCGACGCGGACCTGTCGCCCTGGCTTCACCGGCCGACCACCGCCCCCTTTGTGCCCACGGGTTCGTTCGCACGGGGCTGTCCGCACGCGTTCGTCCGCACGTGTTCGTCCGCACGAACTGGCCTTCACGAACTGGCCCTCACGAGCGGCGCGGCGGTGTTCTGGGGACGCGCGCGGGAGCGCCGTCGGGCGGGCGCGTCGCCGGGCGGGAACTGCGGTCACAGCCGGGCGACCTCGGCCCGTGCACCGGCCTTGAGCTTGCGCAGCACCCTGGCGACATGGTGTTCGACGGTACGCGGCGAGAGGAACAGCACGCCGGCGATCTCCCGGTTGGTGCGCCCGAGCGCGACCAGCCGGGCGACCTCGCGCTCCCGGGGCGAGAGCTGGTCGCCGTAGCCCCGGCGACCGCGCCGGGACGGCAGCGGGGCGTTGTTGCCGCGCAGCACGCGGCGGCAGCGGGCGGCGTCGCGGGTGGCGCCCAACTCGGCGAACCGCTCGGCCGCCGCGGCGAGTTGGGCCGCGGCGCCGCTGTCACCCACCGTGAGGCGGCAGCGCGCAGCCGCCTCGTCCGCACGCGCCGCGGAGTAGGGCTGCGGCAGAACGGCGTACGCGGCGCCGGCCGTGTCGAAGAGCGCGGCAGCCTCCTCGGAACGCCCGTGGCCGGCCGTGAGGATGCCGCGACAGGCCGCCAGCGCCGCCGAGGCCAGCGGAGCGTCACGCGCCGCGATGCCCTCGGCCAGTTCGGCGGTGACCCGCTCAGCTTCCGGCAGGTGGTCGCCGCGCACCAGCACAGCCACCGCCATCGGTGCCAGGTCGCCGGCCCACGGCCAGATGGCCTTGCGGCGGATCCTGGCGATGCCGTGCTCGGCCTCGACCCGGGCCGCGGCCGGCTCGCCCCTGGCCTGGAGCAGCCGCGCCATGGCGCCGGAGGCGGTGGCCAGTATCGGCGCCGGTGCGTTTCCCGGGTCGGCGAGGCCGGCTGCCCGCAGTTCCGCTGCGGCCTCGTCCCACTCGCCGAGCGCGGAGGCGAGCAGCCCCAGAACGAGGTGGGCGTCCGCCGCGATGCCCGAGACGCCCTGCACCATGTCCAGGACGTGCCGGGCCCGTGCCGCGAGGCCCTGCCAGCGGCCCTCGTACCAGTCCAGGCGCAGCGCGGTGCCCTCCAGGATGCCCTCGAAGAACGCGGCTCCGCACGCGGCGGCCAGTCGCCGCCCCTCCCTGCGGAACCGGTGCGCCGCCCGGTAGTGGCCGAGGCAGGCGGCTGCCTCGGCGAAGTTGCCGCAGGCACGGGCGACCTGGCGGCGGTCGGTGTCAGGCCCCGCCCCTTCGATGAGCATTTCCGCCTGCGTCCAGACCGCCGGGTCGCCGGAACTCATCCTCAGCGCCAGGTGGTTGGCCCGCACAGCGGTGCGTACCGAGGGGTCGGGGTCCTGGGCCGCCAGCTTCTCGGCCTGCCCGATCCAGTGCTCGTAGGCGCGGCAAGGGTGGTCGCCCCAGGCCGGCATGGCCAGGGCCGCCATGCCGCGGGCCGCGAGCGCCGGGCGGTCGCGCAGTTCCTCGACGGCCAGTTCGGTGTGGCCCCGGCCCTCCTCGTAGCGGCCGGCCTGGTTGTAGAGCAGCAGGCCCAGATTGAGCCGGATCTCGCCGCGTATACCGTCGGGTATGCGCCCGTCCTGCACGATGCCGCGCAGCAGTTCGGCGCTCCGGCGGTGGGTGAGCCCGGCCACCGCGTCCCGGCTCAGCTCGACCGCGACGCGGGCGCGCTCCAGCCGGCCGAGGCGCCCTTCGGACAGCAACTCCTCCAGCAGCCCCACCGCGAGCGCCAGGTCGCCCGCCTCACGGGCGGCGGAAGCCGCCGCTTCGCCGTACCTCTGCCATCGCGTGCGCTCACCCGCCTGGCGGGCGTGGTACGCGAGCTGCACCAGCGGCTGCGGGTCTTCTGCCGCCAGGGAGCACATCGCCTGCCGGTGCAGCCGGTGCCGGTCGGGTCCTGGCAGGCTCGCGTAGACGGCACGCTGGGCGAGGGCGTGCCGCAATCCGTACCGGTCGTCGCCCCACTCATGCAGCACACCGGCCAGCAGCGCCTCCCGCACGGCCGCCGAGTCCTCCGCCCCGGCCGGCTGTCCCGCCGTGCCGCGCATGACGCCGGTGATGAGGGCCTCGGGGGAGGGGACGCGGAGCACGCAGGCGGCGTGCACGGCCGCCGCCGCCATGGGCGAGAGCACGCTCATGCGGTCGGCGATCGCCTCCCGCAGCAGCGTGGGCACCGGCATCGCCTCCAGTGCCTCGCACTCGGCCCGCTGTGCGCGCCATGTGTCCCTGGGCAGAGCGCGGACGACCTCCTCCACCACGAACGGGATGCCGGCGGTCCGCCGGTGCAGCTCGGCCGCGAGCGCGGGGGAGGGCTCCTCGACCCCGGCGAGCGCCGCGAACATGGCGCGTACGGCGGGTACGTCCAGGGGCCGGAGCGGGATGATCACCGCGGTGGCCCCTGGCGGGTGGCGGTAGGCACGCGCGAACGGCAGCCCGGTGCCCGGCAGTTCCTCGCGGCGGTAGCTGAGCACCACCGACAGCGCCTCCGGAAGGTCGTCCACGAGGAACCGCAGCAGGTCACGGGTGCCGTCGTCCGCCCAGTGCAGATCCTCGACGGCCATCACGGTCCCGCCCAGCGCGTCGAGCAGCGCCCGCACGGCACGGAACAGCCGGTGCCGGTCGGCCATCGGGTCGTGCAGCGGCTCGCAGGCCGGCGGCAGCCGGTCCGCGAGTTCCGGCAGGTACGGGCGCAGCGCACCGCAGACGGGGCTGAGTACGGCGGGCACGCCGCCGGCCAGGTGGCGCAACAGGTCGAAGACCGGCCCGTACGGGAAGGGTTCGCGCAGCGGCCGGCAATTTCCCAGAAGGAGGCGACGGCGCTGTACGGAGGGACGGCGCAGGGCCTCGTGGATCAGCCGGGTCTTGCCGATCCCGGCCTCCCCCTCGACCAGGGCCACCGACGGCGGGTGCGTCACCGCGTCCGCCAGGGAGCGCAACTCTCCGGTCCTTCCGACCAGTACAGGCGTTTCCGAGGCGCGCGGGGAGGAGACGGTCATGGGTGACTCCAGCCTGTGGGGGGCTGCGGCGCGCACGTCGGCTGAGGACGGACGCGTCACCACGGCGACAGCGCGAAAGCTATTCCCGAAGTCCTGTCCCTAGCAAGACCGGTGAGGCGTCCGCAGACGCCGGGTGGCCGTGCCGCACCTCGCGGAGCTTCACCGGTCCAGGGACGTGACACGGCCGCTGGACCGGCGCGGCAACGAGTCCGTCGATCGGCACGTCGTCCGCCGCTGACCGCCCGCCCTGGTGACGCGGTACCGGCCGGAGCGGCGCCGCGACGAGTGCCCCGACAGCCCGACGTCTCGGAGCCCAACCGCCCGACGTGTCAGAGTCCAACCGGTCGACGCGTCAGCCCAAGCGCTCGACCACGTGGTCGATGCAGTGGGTCAGCGCCTCGACGTCGTCCGGTTCGACCGCGGGGTACATACCGACCCGTATCTGGTTCGGGCCCCACTTGCGGTTGGCTTCCAGGTCCACGATGCCGTTGGCGCGCAATGTGCGGATCACCGCGGGGGCTTCCACCGCCTCGTCGAGGTCGATGGTGCCCGCGACGGGCGCACGCTGTGCCGGTTCCCTGACGAAAGGCGTGGCGTAGGAGGATTTCTCGGCCCATTCGTAAAGGCGCCTCGACGATTCAGCTGTGCGTGCCGTGCACCAGGCCAGTCCGCCCTGCCGCAGAATCCAGTCGAGTTGTTCGGCGAAGAAGAAGAGCCCTGTGGTCGACGGCTCTTCGGGGAACGTGTCGCGCCGTGACGATTCCACGGCCGTAAGCAGGCTGAAGAACTCCGGAATGTAGCGGTCGCTCGCCGCGATCTCTTCCATACGTTCCAGAGCGGCGGGCGACAACAGGGCGACCCATGTGCTTCCTTCGGCGCCGAAGCATTTCTGCGGGCCGAAGTAGTAGACGTCGTAGGCGTCGGGTGCGACGGCGAGCGCCCCGGCAGCGCTGGTGGCGTCGACCACCGTGAGCGCCTTCTCCGCGCCGCCGCCGACCCGCTCCACGGGCATCGCGACCCCGGTCGAGGTCTCGCAGTGCGTCAGCGCGTAGGTGTCGATCCCGGCTTCCGGCGCGGGGCAGGCGTGGGTGCCGGGAGGCGCCTCGCGCACCGAAGGAGCCCGGAGCCAGGGCGCGGCGCCGGTGATGTCGGCGAACATCGAGGAGAACAGGCCGAAGACGAGATGCTGGGACCTGCGCCGGACCAGGCCGTAGGCGGCGACCTGCCAGAACGCCGAGGTGCCGCCGGCGCCGAGCACCACCTCGTGTCCCGCGGGGAGTGCGAACAGCTCCCGCAGCCCCTCGCGTATCCGGCCCGTCAAAGCGGGCACGCTCCGTTCTTCCCGCGTGGTGCGGGAACTCGCAGCGCGATTGTCAGTGAGTGCGGTCAGCTGCTGAGTGCGGATCTTCGAAGGGCCGCACCCGAATCGGCCGTCGGCGGGCTTGAGATGCTCAGGGATCTCGATGCTGGGCATGCCGGAAGGCTAATCCAGAATCCAAAGGAAGGGCATGCTCTCTCTTCAACCGACCGCGCTCGTAGGTGAATTGTAGAGAGCTTGTGGCCGGTGCGGCTACGCTCGCCGCCGGTACAGGAAGCCGACTTGAGGGGGATTTCGCGTGACCGGGCCAGCCGTTTCCCGCTTACCGGAGCCACCGGTATCCCTTTCCCCTTGGCGTGCCACGGCGCTGCCCCCTCGTACGGCAGTTTCCGGACGGTATCCGGGCGCCGGCACCTGGCACCACGGCGCCGTCCGCCGCATCGTGCTCACCTGGCTGACCACGGCCGAGGGCGGCGCTGAACGCTCGACCATGGAACTGGCACGCGGCCTCAAGAAGGTCATGGGGATCGACGTGGTGGTGCTGTGGTGGAACTACGACGGCGCCTCACCCGCACCCGCGCCGCTGCCGGGAGTGCCGGGAGGGCCGGGAGTGGCAGGAGTCCCGGCAGCGCCAGGTGTACGGGTCCGGCGTGTGACGGACGCCGGCTCCTACCTGGGCGCGCTGGACGAGGAGCTGGCCGCCGACCCCGCCGGAACCGTGCTGATCGGCACGCACCGTACGGCCCTGCTCGACGTGCCGCGCGCCAGGAGATGGGGCTGCCCCGTCGCGCCGGTGCTGCGCGGCATCTTCGTCGCCGGGCACCGGCTGCGTACCGCTGCCCCCGACAGCGGGCGGCTGACCTCCTGGGCCCCGCACGAACTGGACTGGGACGTGCTCGCGCAGGCCGACTGCTGGGTGGGCGTGAGCAGGGCGGCGACCGGCAGCGTGATCGAACACGGGCCCCCGCACATCCGCGCCCGCACCATCCACAACGGGGTGCCGATCCCGGCGGGACCGCCCGTGTTCGTGCCCCGTCCCGTACGGCGGTTCTCGGTCGTCTCCCGTATCGAGCCCTGGAAGCGCATCGACCGGATCATCACCGCTTACGCATCGCTGCCGACCGCCGTCACCTGCCGTACGCGGCTCAACATCTTCGGTGAGGGCAGTGCCCTCACCTCGCTGCGGCAGCTCGCGGGCGCCCTGCGCCCTGACGGCGAGATCGTCTTTCACGGCCATGTGCCCGACCGCTGGGTCGAGGAGACCGATGTCCTGGTGTCCGCCTCAAGCATCGAGGGGTTCGGCAGGAGCGTGGTCGAGGCGGCGGCTGCCATGATCCCGCAGATCGTGCCCGACTGCGGCGGCAGTTCCGAACTCGTCCTCCAGGGCGCCACGGGCCTGCGCTACCGGCACACCGACCCCGTGAGCAGCACAGATCACGCGGACGACGGAGGCCGCGCGGACGACGGAGACCAGGACGACGGAGCCCGCGCCGGCCGCGCCGATGACGCAGCGCTGCAACGGGCCCTCGCGGAAGCCGCCGCCTGGCCCCACGAGCGCCTGGAGGCGCTGGGGAGACGCGCGCACATCCACGCCCGTTCGTTCTCGCACGCGCGGTACGTCGCCGCCTATACGAGCCTCGCGCGGGAACTGTGCCGCGGTGCGGCTGCGACCGCCGTCCCGCCTGGACCCCCGACGACAGAGCCCGCGCTCTCCCCGGCCTGAGTGCCGCAGCACCGAATTCCGCCCCCGCCGCCCGCCGCCCGCCGAACGCCGAGGAGCACAGCATGCGTTACACCGCCCAGCGCGAGCACGTCGTCCGCGCGGTCTCCCAACTGACCCGCTGGGGCTCGCTGGACCCGAACGGAGGCGCGATCAGCGTCCGTACCGACTCCGGTGACATCGTGTCCACGACCGCGGGTGGCCCGCTCAACCACTGGGACATCTCCACGCGGGACACCATCGTCTACGACGCCGAGGGCGGTGTCGTGGAACGGATCACCGGTCACGCACCCGTCGACACGCCCCTGCACCTCGCCGCCTACCGGGAGTTCGAGCACTGCCACGCGCTCGTCCACGCTCACGCCCCGTACAGCCTGGCCTTCGCCTCGCTCGGGCTCGGGGTGCCGACCGTGACCACCCGCTCCGACCTGCTCGGCGAGGTGCCGTGCTTCACCTTCGACGAGGCCGCTGCACGCGAGGACGTGGCGACGGGCCGCGCCGAGGTACGCGTGCCCGACTGCATGCGCTCGCGCCCGGAGTCGATCGCGGGCTACGAGCTGGGCCTGATCCCTCATATGCTCGAACAGATCGGCCCGCGCGCGGGGGAGTTGAAGGCGCACGGGGTGGGCTTCGTCGCCTACAGGCACGGCGTCTTCATCCTCGCGAACAACCTCACCGCTGCCGTGGCCTCGCTCCACAACATCGAGTGCACCGCGCGCACGGCGCTCTTCCAGGCGATCCTGCACGGCGGTATCGCGGGGATCGAACCGGACGTGCTGCTCGGCGGGCTCCCGGCGCCCGACGGCGGCGCACTCGGAGCAGCGGGGAGCTGACGGAGGTGACGGCGGAGCACGAGAAGCACGAGAAGCACGAGAAGCACGAAGAGCACGAGGAGCACGGCGAGCATGAAGAGCACGAAGAGAAGGAGGCGGCGCGTGCCTATCTCGCCGGGTTGCCGCGCACCCGGGGGGCCGCCTGCGCGCTGCTCCTCGACGGGCACGGGTGTGCCCTGCTGGTGCGGCCGACCTACCGGCCAGGCTGGCTGCTGCCGGGCGGAGTGATCGAGTCGGGTGAGTCCCCGCTGGCGGCCTGCCGGCGCGAGATCGGCGAGGAAATCGGAGTTCCCGTCTCCCTGAGCGGGCTGATAGGTCTCGACTGGATACCACCGCGTGAAGGCAGGGATGCCTCCCAGGTCTTTGTGTTCGGCGGCCGGTTGGGGGAGGAGGCGCCGAACGACATCCGGCTTCCTCCCGAGGAACTCTCGGAGCACCGTTTCGTCATGGCGAGTGAACTGCATACGCTGCTCTTCCCGCATGTGGTGCGCCGGGTCACGGAATGCTGGAAGGAATACGAGGCAGGCGGTACCGCCTACTTGGAACATGGGTTCCGCGTCGCGAGCCTTTCACACCGTGAGTCCGCTTACGAGGCCATGCGTGAGACCACGGAGGAGACCGCACGCACGACGGCGTACAAGACCGCAGACAAGACCGCGTACAAGGAAGGCTGTGAAACGGCGTCAGCGGCGGCCCGTGAAAGCTTTCACGAGTCCTGGCCCCGCCCTGCGAGCCGGCCTTCCGTAGGATCATCCGGCGACTGAGCTGTGGTGGAATGCGATGACCTTTCCCATTTCCGTGAGGCGCGGGGTGCTTCCGGTCAGGATCGCCTCATGGAGGGCGCGAAGGGTTTCTGAAGGCTCGATTCCGGTCTCCCCGACGATGGTCTCCCGTGCCTGTCGGTACGCGGCCAGCGCCGCCGATACCCGGCCGGACCTGCACAGCGCCAGCATGAGGTGGTACCAGGTGCGTTCCGAGAGCGGCCAGTCGTGGACCATCATGCGCAGTTCCAGGATCAGTTCGTCGTTCTGGCCGAGTTCCAGACGCGCGGCCGTCCAGTCGTTCAGGACCGAGAGATGCTGCTCTTCCAGGGCGTTGACCTGGGCCTCGAAGGATGTGGAGAGCCTTTCGATGTCCTCAAGGGGGCGGCCCCTCCACAGCTTCGCCGCGCGCTCGAACAGCGCGGCTGCGCGCGTCGCCTCGTTACGTGCGAGCGCCGCCCTGCCCATGGCGGACAGTTCGGTGAAATGCGGCAGGTCGAGTTCACCCGGGCGCACTCTCAGTACATATCCCGGAGTGCGGGTGAGCAGCCGTCGGCTTCCGTTCTCGGTGTGCAGGTCGAGCGACTTCCGTATTCCTGAGACATATGTCTGGATATTGGCAGCCGCCGAGGGGGGTGGAGATCCTGCCCATAGTGTCTCCACCAGACTGCCGACGGAAACGGTGCGGTTCGCATTGAGGAGCAATGTGCCGAGCAGGGCACGTAACTTGGGCGTTCCCTGGTTGCGCAGTGGCGATTTCAAGGGGCCTAATACGCGGAAGACATACTCCGGCTCCCTCGCTTTTTCCTCTTCTCCCTCGGCCTGTTCGGGCGCCCGATGACCTGGGGAACTGCCGGGGGGTTTACGAGGGTGGGTGGGTTCGTCCACGACTCCTCCGTCCGAGAGCTGGCGGTGGCCGTTCAGGGGATGGCGCTCACGATATGGGGCCCCGGGATTGAGTGTCCATAGTGCTCCCTTTTTCGATCTTCCGCTGGTTTTGACAATCGTTCTATTGGTGTCATACCGGTTCGTCAGAAACCCGGAATCGCCCATGCTTTACACCAGCGGGGGAGGTGTGACCGGAGGCGCATGCGAGCGGAAGTACGGGCTCCGGATCGTCGCCTGTCCGCCGCCTTGTGCGCCTCGCCCCACGCGTTCCACGCTGCCTCTTGCGCCCCGCGCCGGGAGATCGGCCGCGGGGCTTCAGGGGAACGGCCGCGGGGCTCCGCAAGATCGGCGGCCCGGGGTACGGCCGGTCGTCGCGAGGGGTTCGCGTACGGCGGCCACGGGGGAACGGCCGCCTCGCGCGGGTGGTCAACTGCCCCTGTCCGGCTGCTGATTTCAGCTTGGCTACGAAAGTGGCCTAGACCTGTTGTGCCGGAAAGCGCCGTGAGTAGTCTCGGCGCCAGAGCGCCACCTGGATCACCGGGCAAGTCGACACGGATGTCGAAGGGTTGAGCAAAATGAACAGAAGAGCAGTCGCGGTTGGGGCCGCAACGCTCGCCATGGCACTGGGAGTTACGGCCTGTGGCGGTGACAGCGGGGGCGGCGACAGCAAAACGATCAAACTCGTGGCCGCCGACTACGGCGACAAGGCTTCCAACGCTTCCAAGATCTACTGGAAGGACGTCGCCAAGGACTTCGAGAAGAGCAACAAGGGCTACAAGGTCGACGTCCAGGTCATCAACTGGAACGAGATCGACAAGTCCGTCAAGAACATGATCCAGGCCGGCAACCAGCCCGACCTGCTGCAGACCGGCGGCTATGCCGACAAGGTCGCGGACGATCTGCTCTACAAGGCCGACGACGTGCTGTCCGCCAAGACGCGGAAGAACCTCATTCCGTCCTTCGCCGAGGCCGGAGAGGTCGACGGCACCCAGTACGGCATTCCGTGGGTCTCCTCCAGCCGCGTGCTCTTCTACAACAAGAAGGTCTACGAGAAGGCGGGGATCAAGAGCCCGCCGAAGACCTGGGACGAACTCGCCGAAGCGGCGAAGAAGATCAAGTCCTCGAAGGCGGCCGACACTCCCTACGCCCTGCCGCTCGGCCCCGAGGAGACCCAGGGCGAGACGATGATGTGGGAGCTGGGCAACGGCGGCGGTTACACCGACGACGGCGGCAAGTACACGCTCGACAGCAAGCAGAACGTCGAGACCTTCGAGTGGCTCAAGAAGAACCTGGTCAAGCCCGGCCTGACCTACTCCAACCCGGCCTCGACCGACCGCAAGACCGCCTTCGCCGACTTCGCGGCCGGCAAGGTCGGCATGCTCAACGGGCACCCGAGCCTCATCCAGATGGCCAAGGACGGCAAGGTCGACTACGGCGTCACCACCATCCCCGGCAAGGACGGACCGCTCAAGTCCACCCTCGGCGTGGCCGACTGGATGATGGCGTTCAAGGACGGCGGCGCCGACAAGGAGGGCGTGAAGAAGTTCCTGGACTTCACGTACTCCAAGAAGATGCTCAAGTTCGACGAGATGTACAACCTGATGCCCGTCACCCAGGACACCCTCGAAGAGATGCAGGGCAACGGGAAGCACAAGGACCTGGAGCCGCTCTTCAAGGAGCTGCCGAACGCGAAGTTCTACCCGCTGGGCGACCCGGCGTGGGACGTCGTCTCGGCCGAGATGAAGAAGACCGGGGGCAAGGCCGCGACGGAGGACCCGAAGAAGGTGCTCGGCGACCTGCAGAAGAAGGCTGAGGAAGCAGCCAAGAGCAAGTAGCCGCAAGGCCACTCCCTAGATCCCGTACTTCAAGGAGACCTTGTGTCACTGAAGGCCCCGCCGTCCCCGGCCCCAGGCCGGGGACGCGCCGGGGGCGGCCCCCGGCGGCCGACGAGCCGCCGCAGCGGTCTGGCCCGGCTGGGCCCGCTCCCCTGGATCGCCCCCGTCATCCTGCTGATCCTCGCCGTCGTCGTATGGCCGGTCATCGAGCTGATCCGCACGTCCTTCCTGAACATCAGCATCGCCGGGATCGTGCGCGGCAACGCAGGGTCGGACAAGTACAAAAAGCTCTTCGAGGAGACCGACTTCGCCTCCGTCCTGCTCTGGACGGTGCTGTGGACGGTCGTCGTCGTGAGCGTCACGATGCTGCTCTCGCTCGCCCTGGCACAGCTGTTCAACCAGCGCTTCCCGGGCCGCCGGATCACCCGCTGGGCGCTCATCGCCCCGTGGGCCGCCTCCGTGCTGATGACCGCGATCGGCTTCAAATGGATGCTCAACCAGACGGCCGGCGTCCTCAACACGGTGATGCTGGACCTCGGCATCATCGACAAGTCCCGTGACTGGCTGGGCTCTCCCGGCACCGCGTGGCCGTGGATGATGGCCGTGGCGATCTTCGTGTCGCTGCCCTTCACCACGTACACGCTGCTGGCCGGGCTCCAGACGATCCCGCACGACGTCTACGAGGCGGCGACGATCGACGGGGCCGGGTCCTGGCAGACGTACACGGGGATCACGCTGCCGATGCTGCGGCCCGCTTTCCTCGTCGGTGTGGTCATCAACCTCATCAACGTCTTCAACTCGTTCCCGATCATCTGGGCCATGACGCAGGGCGGTCCCGGCTACGACACGTCCACGTCGATGGTGTTCATGTACAAGCTGAAGGAGACCGACATCGGTGAGTCGGCCGCCATGTCGGTGGTCAACTTCGCGATGGTCGTGGTGCTGGTGCTGATCTTCTTGAAGGTCAGCCGGTGGAACGAGGAGGACTGATGGCCACTGCGACCGCCGCCGGCACGCAGGTGCCCAAGGCCGGGCCTCCCAAGGCGCCGAAACGCACCTTCCGGCCACGAACCCTGGTCATCGCGGTAAGCGCCTGGGCGCTGGCCGCGATCTTCCTGGCGCCGTATCTGGAGATGATCATCACCGCGCTCCGTCCCAAGGAGGAGCTGCGGGACAGGACGTATCTGCCCCAGAACCTGGACTGGGCGAACTTCGTCGACGTGTGGAAGGAGTCCGACCTCGGCAACAATCTCCAGGTGACGCTGATGGTCGCGGGCGGTGCCACCCTGGTGGTGCTGCTGGTCTCGCTGCCCGCCGCCTACTACACGGCACGGGTGCGCTACCGGGGCAGGAAGTTCTTCCTGCTGCTCGTCCTGGTCACGCAGATGTTCCAGCCCACGGCGCTGCTGGTCGGCCTCTACCGCGAGTTCCACCAGCTGGACATGCTCAACTCGGTCTGGACGCTGATCATTTGCAACTCCGCGTTCAACCTGGCCTTCGCCGTGTGGATCCTGACCGCCTACATCAGCTCGATCCCGAAGGAGCTGGAGGAGGCCGCGATGGTCGACGGCACCAGCCGCTTCGGGGCGATGGTGAAGGTGACGCTCCCGCTGGCGCTGCCGGGCGTCGTCACCGCGGTGATCTTCACCTTCATCACCTCGTGGAACGAGTTCGTGATGGGCCTGACGCTCACCACGGAGCCCGACAAGCAGCCGCTGACGGTCGGCATCAACAACTTCATCGGCAACTACACCGTGCAGTGGAACTACTTGTTCGCCGCCTCGGTCGTCGCCATCGTTCCCGTCATCATCCTCTTCGCGGTCATCGAGAAGCACGTCGTCTCCGGTCTGACGGCCGGGTCCGTGAAGTGAGGGGTACGCCGGAGTGCGGGGTACGTCAGTGAAGTGAAGGCCCGTCCGTCGCGTGACGGACCAGCCCGTGCAGTGCACCCGCCTCCCGCGCACCGGCGCACGGGAGGCGGGTCCCAGGGGTCCCCGGCCGCGGTCGGGGACCCCTGCGTGCGCGGCGCTCACTCTTCGTAGAATCGGCGGCACAGATGAGCCCCACCGCGCCCAGCCGTGCTCAAGGACTTGACGGACGGAACGGCTCGGGCTCTGCTTAGAGTTCATATGTTGGAGACACAACGGGGAGTGAACAGTGGTCGAGACTCCGGGGTCGCAGTCTTCGCTGCACCGGGCGAACCTTGAACGAGTCATCCGTGCCGTGCGCATGGCGGGCTCGCTCACTCAGGCGGAGATCGCCAGGACCACGGGGCTCTCCGCCGCGACCGTCTCCAACATCGTGCGAGAGCTGAAGGAAGGCGGGACCGTCGAGGTCACCCCGACCTCGGCCGGCGGACGCAGGGCGCGCGCCGTCGCGCTCAGCGCCGACGCCGGGATCGTCGTCGGCGTCGACTTCGGCCACTCCCACCTGCGCGTCGCCGTCGGCAACCTCGCGCACAAGGTGCTGGCCGAGGACGCCGAACCCATCGACGTCGACGCCTCGTCGGCCGAGGGCTTCGACCGCGCCGAGCGCCTGGTGCGCCGGCTGGTGAGCGAGAGCGGGATCAGCCCCGGCAAGATCATCGGCATCGGCCTCGGCGTCCCGGGACCCATCGACATCGGAACGGGCGTGCTGGGCTCGACCGCCATACTGCCGGGCTGGGCCGGCGCCCATCCGCGCGACGAGATGGCCGCGAGGACGGGGGTGCCCGTCTACGTCGACAACGACGCCAACCTGGGCGCGCTCGGCGAGCGGGTCTGGGGCGCGGGCCAGGGCGCCGACGACCTCGCGTACATCAAGGTCGCCAGCGGCGTCGGCGCCGGGCTGGTCATCAACGGCCAGATCTACCGCGGTCCCGGCGGCACGGCGGGGGAGATCGGCCACATCACCCTCGACGAGTCGGGTCCCGTGTGCCGCTGCGGCAACCGCGGCTGCCTGGAGACCTTCACGGCGGCGCGCTATGTGCTGCCCCTGCTGCACTCCAGCCACGGCACCGGTCTGACCATGGCCAGGGTCGTACGGCTCGCGGGCGAGGGCGACCCGGGGTGCCGCCGGGTGATCGCCGACATCGGCCGCCACATCGGCAGCGGGGTCGCCAGCCTCTGCAACCTCCTCAACCCCTCGCGTGTGGTGCTCGGTGGCGACCTGGCCGAGGCGGGCGACCTCGTGCTCGACCCGGTCAGGGACTCGGTCGCGCGCTACTCCATCCCCAGCGCGGCACGGCAGTTGCGGGTCTCGCCCGGCGAACTGGGCAGCCGCGCCGAGGTCCTGGGCGCGCTCGCGCTGGTGCTGAACGAGATGGGCGAGGCCACCCTGCTGGACGCCGCCGCGTCCTTCGCCGCCTGAGCGCTGCCCGTTTCTGCCCGTACGGGCATGAATGATCTCCGAATGCCCACCTGGCTGCCTTCACTTGGGTAACGAATGGCATCGTTGCCATCTCGTTAAGGATTTACTTATTGACCGCAGAAGCGCCGACGAGTTGACTTCCGGCTACCTCGGTCGCAACGCCGCGGCCCCGTCAGGGAGGTAGCCCCAATGCACGCAGCAGTGCGCGGCATCGTGTTCGGTACGGTCGCCCTCTCGCTCGCCCTCACCACGGCCGCCTGCGGCAGTGCCGACGAGGCCGGCGACAACGCGGACAGCAAGAAGGACAAGAAGGGGCCGCTCACCATCGGGCTCCTTCTGCCGGAGAACCAGACGGCGCGCTACGAGCGCTTCGACAAGCCGCTGATGGAGAAGAAGATCAAGGAGTTGGCGGGCGAGGACACCAAGATCCTTTACTCCAACGCCAAGCAGGACGCCAACCTGCAGCAGCAGCAGGTCGACACGATGATCACCAAGAACGTCGACGCGCTGATCCTCGACGCCGTGGACGCCAAGTCGGTCTCCAGCTCCGTCAAGAAGGCCGACGACCGTGACATCCCCGTCGTCGCCTACGACCGCCTCGCCGAAGGCCCCATCAAGGCGTACACCTCCGTCGACAACCCCCGGGTCGGCAAGATCCAGGCCACCTCGCTCCTCAAGGAGCTGGGCGACAAGGCCGACAAGGGCCAGATCGTCATGATGAACGGCTCGGTCACCGACCCCAACGCCAAGATGTACAAGGAGGGCGCGCACTCCGTCCTCGACGGCAAGGTGAAGGTCGGCAAGGAGTACGACACCAAGGAGTGGAAGCCGGAGAACGCCAACGAGAACATGAAGGGCGCTCTCTCCTCCCTCGGCAAGAAGAAGATCGTCGGCGTCTACTCCGCCAACGACGGCATGGCGGGCGGCGTCATCACCGCGCTCAAGGGCGCCGGGTTCGCCAAGGACGAGATGCCTCCGGTCACCGGCCAGGACGCCGAACTCAACGCCGTCCAGCGCATCCTGACGGGCGAACAGTTCATGAGCGTCTACAAGCCGTACGTGCCCGAGACCGAGGCAGCCGCCAAGTTCGCCGTCGCACTGGCCAAGGGCGAGAAGCTCGACGACATCGCGACGTCCAAGACCGACAGCGAGTCCGAGAAGGGCGTGCCGACGATCATCGTCAAGCCGCTGCCGCTCACCCAGGACGAGGTCAAGCAGTACGTCGGCAAGGCCGGTTTCTTCACGGCCAAGGAGATCTGCACCGCCAAGTTCAAGGACGCGTGCGACAAGGCGGGCATCAAGTAACCCGCCACCCAGGCCGTCCGGCGCTCCGCCCCCTCCTACCCCGCCGGGGGCGGAGCGCCGGTACGCACGTTCCGCCGGTCAGGCGGTGAAGGAGATGATTCACGTGTCCGCTACGCCTGTCCTGGCGTTGCGCGGGATCTCCAAGCGGTTCGGCGCCGTACAGGCGCTCACGGACGTCGAGCTGGAGATCCACCCCCACGAGGTCGTCGCGCTCGTCGGCGACAACGGTGCGGGCAAGTCCACCCTCGTCAAGGCGATCGCGGGCGTCGGCCCCGCCGACGAGGGCACCCTCGAATGGGAGGGCAGCCCCGCCGAGATCAACCGGCCGCACGACGCCCAGGACCTCGGCATCGCGACCGTCTACCAGGACCTCGCGCTCTGCGACAACCTCGATGTCGTCGGCAACCTCTTCCTCGGCAACGAACTGCGCGCACGCGGCATCCTCGACGAGGTCGAGATGGAGCGCCGCGCCCGCGAGCTGCTCGCCACCCTCTCCATCCGTATCCCCAGCGTCCGTATCCCGGTCGCCTCGCTCTCCGGCGGGCAGCGCCAGACCGTCGCCATCGCCCGCTCCCTGCTGGGCGAGCCCAAGGTCGTCATCCTCGACGAGCCCACGGCAGCGCTCGGTGTCGAACAGACGGCACAGGTCCTCGACCTCGTGGAGCGGCTGCGCGAACGCGGCCTCGGCGTGCTGCTCATCAGCCACAACATGGCCGAGGTCAGAGAGGTCTGCGACCGCGTCGCCGTCCTGCGGCTCGGCCGCAACAACGGCACGTTCCAGGTCAGCGAGACCAGTCAGGAACAGATCGTTTCCGCCATCACAGGCGCCACCGACAACGTCGTCACCCGCCGCGAGGCGCGCACCCCGGAGGTGGACCAGTGACCACCGGAACCCCCACGGAAGAGACCGACGGCGCGGCCAAGGGCGCCAGTACGGCCCTGGACCCCCGCCTGCTGGTACGGCAGGAGGGCTTCAAGGGCTACGCGGGCGACCTCGGGCGCAGGCTGCGCACGGGAGAGCTGGGCTCCGTCCCCGTCGTCGTCGGCCTGCTCATCATCGCCGCCGTCTTCCAGCTCCAGGACTCGGCGTTCCTGAGTGCGAACAACCTCAGCGACCTGTTCATCCAGAGCGCCGGCACCGGGCTCATCGCCGTCGGCATCGTCTTCGTCCTGATACTCGGCGAGATCGACCTGTCCGTCGGCTCGGTCAGCGGCATGTCAGCGGCCGTGCTCGCCGTCTTCAACGTCAACCAGGGCATGAACGAGGTCCTGGCACTGATTCTGGCCATCCTCACGGGTACGGCAGCGGGCGCCCTCCACGGCTTCTTCTTCGCGAAGATCGGCGTGCCGGCCTTCGTGGTCACCCTGGCCGGCCTGCTGGGCTGGAACGGCCTGATGCTCCAGATCCTGGGCCCCACCGGCACCATCAACCTCGACGACGACGGCGTGGTGGCCCAGCTCACCAACCACTACTTCAGCGACAAGATCGCCGCGACGGGCCTCGCCACCGTCTGCTCCCTCGCCTTCCTGGGCTTCTCCCTGCTGGACGCGCGCCGCCGCAAGGCCGCCGGCGTCCCCAGCCGCCCGCTCAGCGAGATCATCCTGCGCACGGTGGTGGTCGCCGTGCCCGCCTTCGCGGCGGCTGCCGTCTTCAACTCCTACAAGGGCCTGCCGCTCGCCGTGGTGATCTTCCTCGGTGTGGTGCTCCTCTCGGACTTCGTGCTGCGGCGCACCACGTACGGCCGCAAGGTCTTCGCCGTCGGCGGCAGCAGCGAGGCCGCCGGGCGTGCCGGCATCAACGTGCCCATGATCCGCATCACGGTCTACGCCATCGCCGGAACCATGGCGGCCGTCGGCGGCATGTTCTTCGCCTCCCAGATCAACGCGGCCAACCAGTCCTCCGGTGCAGGCAGCCTCCTGATGAACTGCATCGCCGCAGCCGTCATCGGCGGCACCAGCCTCTTCGGCGGACGCGGAAAGACCTGGTCGGCGCTGCTGGGCGCGCTGGTCATCCAGTCCATCAACTCCGGCATGGCACTCCTGGGCACCGGCTCGGCCGTGCGCGACATGATCACTGGCGCCGTGCTTCTCGCCGCAGTCGTGATCGACTCTGTTTCGCGCCGTACGCAGAAGACTGCGGGCCGCGCGTGATGGTGGGCCGCGCGTGATGGTGGGCCGCGCGTGATGGTGGGCCGCGCGTAGGGCGTGCCCCGCGTGGTGTGCCTTCCGGGGTGCCCCTGACCGTGCGTCCGGGGGTGCGGGTGGGTTGTGGCTTGTCGCGCAGTTCCCCGCGCCCCTTACGGGGCGCTCTCTCTCCTGTGCGTCGGGCTCGTGCGCAGCCATCGGTGCGGGGTTCGCATGGGTGAGCGGGGCGTTCGGCGGGGGTGGGGCGCTGGTGGGTGACGGGGCGCGGGGACCGGTAACGCGTTCGTGTGACTGAGATAGCACCGGTCGATGAGGCAGCGCTCCGGCGGAACATTAGACTCGACGGAATCGGCACTGCTCGATCACAACCGCTCGATCACGCTCGATCACGCTCGAAGCAAGGAGGTACGGGTGGCGTTGCTGACCCGCATCAGGGGACCACGCGATCTGGACCAGCTCGGCCCGGAGCAGCTTGAGACGCTCGCAGCAGAGATCCGCACCTTCCTGGTCGAGGCGGTCTCCAAGACCGGCGGCCATCTGGGCCCGAACCTCGGCGTGGTCGAACTGACCATCGCCCTGCACCGCGTCTTCGAATCCCCCCAGGACAAGATCCTCTTCGACACGGGACACCAGTCCTACGTGCACAAGCTGCTCACCGGCCGCCACGACTTCTCCGGGCTGCGTGCCAAGGGCGGCCTCTCCGGCTATCCCTCGCGCGCCGAGTCCGACCACGACATCATCGAGAACTCGCACGCCTCCACCGTTCTGGGCTGGGCCGACGGCCTGGCCAAGGCCAACGAGGTGCGCGGCGGCGAGCACGCGGACCGGGCCGTCGTCGCCGTCATCGGTGACGGCGCGCTCACCGGTGGTATGGCCTGGGAGGCGCTGAACAACATCGCGGCGGCCAAGGACCGCCCGCTCGTCATCGTGGTCAACGACAACGAGCGCTCCTACTCGCCCACCATCGGCGGCCTCGCCAACCACCTGGCGACCCTGCGGACGACGGACGGCTACGAGCGCTTCCTCGCGCGCGGCAAGGACGTGCTCAACCGCACGCCCGTTGTCGGCAAGCCCCTCTACGAGACGCTGCACGGCGCCAAGAAGGGCCTCAAGGACTTCATCGCGCCGCAGGGCATGTTCGAGGACCTGGGTCTGAAGTACGTGGGCCCCATCGACGGGCACGACATCGCCGCCGTCGAGTCCGCGCTCCAGCGGGCCAAGCGCTTCGGCGGCCCGGTGCTGGTGCACTGCCTCACCGAGAAGGGCCGGGGCTACCAGCCGGCACGGCAGGACGAGGCCGACCAGTTCCACGCCGTTCCCGTCATCCACCCCGACACCGGACTGCCGGTCAAGTCCTCGGGCGCCGACTGGACTTCGGTCTTCGGCGAGGAGATGGTCAAGCTCGGGCGCGAGCGCGACGACATCGTCGCCATCACGGCCGCGATGATGCGCCCCGTCGGACTGCACGCCTTCGCGCAGGAGTTCCCCGACAGGGTCTACGACGTGGGCATCGCCGAGCAGCACGGGGCCGTGTCGGCCGCCGGTCTGGCGACGGGTGGCGTGCACCCCGTCTTCGCCGTCTACGCCACCTTCCTCAACCGCGCCTTCGACCAGCTCCTCATGGATGTCGCGCTGCACAAGTGCGGCGTCACCTTCGTGCTGGACCGCGCGGGGATCACCGGCTCCGACGGTGCCTCGCACAACGGCATGTGGGACATGTCCATCCTCCAGTGCGTGCCGGGACTGCGGCTGGCCGCACCCCGCGACGCCGACCAGGTACGCGCCCAGCTGCGCGAGGCGGTCGAGGTGGACGACGCACCCACGGTGGTCCGGTACTCGAAGGGCGCCGTAGGACCCGCGGTTCCCGCCGTGGCGCGGATCGGCGGCATGGACGTACTGCGGGAACCGGCGCCCGAGGTGCGCAATCCTGACGTGCTCCTCGTCTCCGTCGGCGCGCTGGCACCGATGTGCCTTGAGGTCGCCGACCTCCTCGACAAGCAGGGGATCGCGGCCACCGTCGTCGACCCGCGCTGGGTCAAGCCCGTCGACGAGTCGCTGCCGCCGCTCGCCGAGCGGCACCGCGTCGTCGTCACCGTCGAGGACAACAGCCGTGCCGGTGGCGTCGGTTCCGCCGTCGCGCAGGCGCTGCGGGACGCTGGCGTCGATGTGCCGCTGCGTGACTTCGGTATCCCGGAGCGGTTCCTCGACCATGCGACCCGTAAGGAGATCATGGCGGAGATCGGCCTGACGGCCCCCGACATCGCGCGGCAGGTCACCGGGCTCGTCGCCAAGCTCGATGGCCGCTACGACGCGGAGCGGGCCGAAGTGGCCCGCGACTAGGCGCACTTGAGGGGGCAGCCCCTCGCCCGCGCTGTGCCTGTACGCATGCGTGTCCGCGTGCGTACAGGCACACGTATGTGTGGGACGTGGACGCAGCGCCCGTCGTATGTGACGGCTTGGACGAGGCGTTCTCCGGCCCGGCCCGGTTGTGCGCCCGGCGCCGGACGCGGTCCTTCCGTTCCTGCCTCGCTCGCGCTCGTCCTCAAGCGCCGGACGGGCTGGAACCAGCCCGGCGCCGCGCAACGGCAGGGGCCCCGTGGGCGGGGAGGGCGCTCCGCTAGGTTGGGGCGTATGCCGCAGTCCTCCTCCGAGTGTTATGTACCGGGCACCAAGGGCGTCCGGGTCCCCCCGCAGTGTGAGCGGGGCGGGGGACGGGCGCCGGGGCTCTGGCTGCGGCTGTTGCCCACGCTCGCCGTGCTGGCGGTCCTCACGCGTGTGCCCTCCTTCGCGCGGACGCTCTGGAACCCGGACGAGGGCTTCCTCGCCACCCAGTCCCGTCAACTCGCGGACGGGGGCGTGCTCTACGACACCGTCGTGGACCGTAAGCCTCCGCTCGTGCCCTGGCTCTACCAGGGCGCCTTCGCCGTGTTCGGCGACGGTTCGCTGTGGCCGGTACGGGTCCTGGCGGTGCTGGCCGTTCTGGTGGGTGCCGGGCTGATCGCCTCGATCGCGCTGCGCCGCTGGGGTGTGCGCGCCGCGTGGACGGCGTCCGTCGGCTACGTCCTGCTGTCGGTGGGGCTCAACCCGGAGGACACACAGGCGGCCACGTTCGAGGTGTTCATGCTGCCGTGGACGGTCGCCGCCATCTGGTGCGCCGAGCGGGCGCGTTGGCTGGGGGCAGGGCTCGCCGTCGCGGGTGCCGTGCTGGCGAAGCAGACCGGGGGCGCGGTGCTGCTGCCCGCGCTGTTCCTGCTGTGGCAGTCCCGCGCGGGGTGGCCGGCGGTGCTGCGGCTGGGTGCGGGCGCTGTGCTTCCTGTCGGGTTCTGCGCTTTCCTCTTCGGCCCGTGGAAGTTCGTCTACTGGGTCGCGACGGGTTCCGGTTCGTATCTGTCGGCCGACGGGGCCGGGTTCCGGCCGCTGCTGCGTGCGCTCGGCGGTCTGGGGCTGCTGACGCTGGCTTTCCTGCCGCTCCTGGTGGCGCTCTGCGCCGTCGTCTTCTCCGCGCACCGCAGACTGAGGGAGGCCGCCGACCTGTGGGTGTGGCTGGCCGCCTCGCTGGCGGCGACGGTGGTCGGCTTCCAATTCTTCGGGCACTACTTCCTCCAGCTCGTTCCTGCCCTCGCCCTGCTCGGCGCCGCCGCGCTGCACGAGCTGCGCCCGCGCGTCGCGACGCTCGCCGTGGCACTGACCGCGCTGCTGGCCTCCGGGTTCGTCGGCTGGGGGCTCGCGGCGCAGCGTGGCGAACTGGACCACGCGCACCGCGTCGCCGACACCATCCGCGCGTACACCGACCCCAGGGACCCCGTACTGCTGTGGGGCATGCACCCCGAGGGCTACTGGCTGGCCGGGCGCTCCCCGGCCTCCCGCTATCTGACGGCGGGCTTCCTCACCAACTTCAGCGGCGGGCGCGGCGAGGCGAGGGTGGGGGAGCGGTACGGGATGGACGGCGCCTGGCCGTACTTCGTGCGGGAGCTGAGCCGGCGGCCTCCCGAACTGATCGTCGACGACTCCCGCGACAAGAAGTACGGCGTCGAGCGCATGCCCACCCTGCGTGCGCAGATCGAGCGCCGCTACGAGAAGGTCGCGACCATCGACGGCACCGACTTCTACGTCCTCGCCACGGGCTCCCGCGCCCGCTGACCGGCCCCGCCGCCCGCCCCGTCCCACGCGTTCGCCGCCCGTTCCCGCGCGCACGCGCACACTGACCCGCCGGCGCCCCCGCTGACTGCCCCGCCCCCGACGGCCGTCACGGCGCCGACCGCACGGCGGGCTCGCCGTATCAGTCGGCGCGCGGTACCCAGCCCGTCGCGCGGCCGTCGGCGTCCAGGAGCCGGCCGACCCGTTTGATGCCGCGCAGTCCGGTGAGCCAGCGCACGGGTTCGAGCCCGGGGAAGCGCCTGTTGAGGTGTGCGGCCACGCGGTGCACCTCGGCGAGCGCGGGGAGCCACAGGCCGAGGACGAGATCGGCCTCGCCGACACAGGTCGCCACCAGCCGCGCCTCCGGCAGCGTCGTCAGCGCGCGTGCCGTCTCCTCCAGCCGGTCCGCCGGTACGCGTGCCCACAGTGTCGCGGTCACCGGCCAGCCCGCCGCCTCCCACGCCACGTCGCAGCGCAGTGCCAGCCGGCCAGAGCGCAGCAGCGCGGCGAGCCGCCGCCTGGCCGTCGCCTCACCGATCCCGCACTCCTGCGCGAGCCGCGCGTACGGGGTGCGGCCGTCCTCGGCGAGCAGCGCGATCAGCTGTTCGTCCACCGGGTCACGGGCCGGGGGAGTGGCCGTACGGGTGCGCTGGACGCCGCCTGCCGCGTCACGCAGCGCGCGGGCGCTGGCGCGGTCCAGGGTGCGCAGCCGCCATCTGCTGCCCTCCAGCCACAGCCGCGTCACCCAGGAGGTGCGGGTCCGCAGGAGCCCCGGCACCTGTCCGAAGGGGCCGAGGAGATAGTCGGCCAGCGCGGTGCGGTCGGCGGCTCCCACCGTCACGAACAGCTCGCACGCGCCCGCCGTCAGCTCGACGGACAGCGTCTCGGGGTGCGCCGCCAGCGCCTCGGCAGCGGCGGCGGCCGTACCGGGGGCGCACTCGGCGGCGACGTAGGCGCTGACCGGATCGCCCACGCCGCCCAGCAGCTGCGGGTGGTACGCGGTCACCCAGGCGAGCCCGGCCTCGTGGATACGGGTCCAGCGGCGGGCCACGGTGGGTGCGCTGACGCCGAGCACGTCCCCGACGACCGTCCACGGGGCGCGCGGATGGATCTGGAGTGCGTGCAGCAGCCGCAGGTCGAGTTCGGAGAGGCCGACGGATTCCATCAATGGCACCCTACGCCGCGACGGATCGTGACATGTTCCGCGCGTAGACAGCGGTGCCCCGCGCATTCTTGCCCGGGCACCCTCCTCAACGGCGCGGTGGGTGCCCGCCCCTGCGCCCTGCCCGTACCTCAGCACGGCCGTATGCCCTTACGGCCGTATGCCCTCTCCGTCGTCACGCACGCCCGAACGCCCCCTCCGTCACGCACCCCCGCATGCCCTTGCGGTCGTACGCCGATACGCCCTTACGCCCGCATGCCTTTACGCCCGTAAGTCCCATGTGTCCCCACCCGCCCCCACGTCGCGTATGCCGCGCACTTCACGGATTCCCCGTTCGTCCGGCCGCCCCCTGGGGGCCAGGACCGGACCCAGGAGCACACCGTCACCATGAGCGTCCCCGCCGCACCCGCCGGTTCAGCGACCGCGCCACCACCACAGAGCCAGACCCGCACGCCGCTGCGCGGTGCCTACGGAGCCGTCGGCTTCATGGCATTCGTCGAGCTGATCAGCGGCATCCACCAGGGCTTTCTGCCTCCTCTGCTGCCCGCGCTCGGCGCGCTGCACGGCACCTCGCCCGGCGCGCTCGGCTGGGTCGTCAGCATGCAGCTCCTGTCGGCCGCCGTCAGCGTGCCCGTCCTCACCAAGCTCGGCGACATGTACGGGCACCGCAGGCTGCTGCGCGTCGCTGTCGCGGCGACACTCGTCGGCGCCGTGCTCGTCGCGCTCGCGCCGTCCATGCCGATGGTGCTGCTCGGTCGCTTCCTGATGGGCCCGCTGTCCGCCTGGCTGCCGCTGGAGATAGCCATCGTCCACGACCGCATCAGCGGCGAGGGCGCGCGCAGGGCCATCGGCCTGCTGATCGGCTGCATGCTCGCCGGCTTCGCCGTCGGCAGCGTCCTCTCCGGCTGGGTGCAGGGCATGACCGGGGACGTACGGGTGACGCTGCTGGTGCCCGCCGTGCTCACCCTCGTCTGCCTCGTCGCGGCGCTGCGGCTGATACCCGAGTCCGTCGTACGGGCCGCGCGCCGCATCGACGCACCGGGGTTCGTGGGGCTCGCGCTGGGCCTGCTGCTGCTCCAGTTCGCGCTCTCGCGGGTCGCCTCCGTCGGCTGGACGGCGACCGAGGTGTGGCTGCCGCTGCTGGGCGCCGTGCTGGTGCTGGCCGTGTGGTCCTGGTGGGAGCTGCGCACCGACGAACCCGCCATCGACCTGCGCGCGATGGGCACGCTGCGGATGTGGCCGGTGATGCTCGCCTCGATGATGTACGCCATCGCGCTGTTCGGCTCCCAGTCGCCCAACTCCACGTTCCTGGGCACCAGCGACGAGCACGGATACGGCTTCGCGCTGTCGGCCTCCGGCATCGCCTGGGCCACCCTGCCGCAGACCCTGACCGCCGTCGTGGGCGCCCAACTGCACACGCGTATCGCCCGCAGGCTCGGGCTGCGCGGCTCCGTCGCGCTCGGCGCCGTGATCCTGGCGCTGGGTTACGGCGCCGTCGTCGTCCACGACGGCAGCCTCGCCTTCTTCGTGCTGGCCATCGCCGTGGGCGGGTTCGGCAACGGGCTGCTCTCGGGCGGACTGCCCTCGCTCGTCGCCGAGAACGCGCCCGAGGACCAGACCGGCATCGCCGCCGGGCTCTACAACACCGTGCGCACCCTCGCCGGCGGCCTCGCGGGCGGCGTCTTCGCTGTGGTGCTCGGCAACATGGTGCTCGCGGGCACCGACATCCCCGCCGCCTCCGCCTACCACGTCGTATGGGGCTGCTGCGCCGGCGCCGGCGTCCTCGCGGCCGTGCTGGCACTGTTCGTGGCGCGCGGCGGCAACACCGTTGAGGAGAAGCACTGATGACCCAGCTGACCACCTCCCTTCCCCGGCACGCGCGGCTGCGCCAGGACGCCGAGGCGCTCGCCGCTGAACTGAGCGCCCTGCGCCACGCGCTGCACGCCGAGCCCGAGCTGGGGCTCGAACTCCCGCTCACCCAGGCCAAGGTGCTCCGCGCCCTCGACGGACTTCCGCTGGAGATCACCACGGGCGACTCCCTCGGCTCCGTCACCGCCGTGCTGCGCGGCGCCCGCCCGGGACCCGCCGTTCTGCTGCGCGGCGACATGGACGCGCTGCCGCTGCGCGAGGAGGCCGACGTCCCGTACGTGTCCCGTACGGACGGCGTCATGCACGCCTGCGGCCACGACCTGCACGTGGCGGGGCTCGTCGGCGCCGCGAAGCTGTTGTGCGCGCGGCGCGGGGAGCTGGCGGGCTCGGTGGTCTTCATGTTCCAGCCGGGCGAGGAGGGGTACGACGGCGCGGGCGCCATGATCGCGGAGGGCGTCCTCGGTGCGGCGGGCGCCGACGCACCGCTCGTGGGCGCCTACGCGCTGCACGTGTCCTCCAACGGGAACGGCGTCGATCCGCTCGGCGGCGTCCACACCCGTGTCGGCACCCAGACGGTCGCCAACGGCGAACTGCACGTCACCGTCAGGGGCAAGGGAGGACACGGTTCCACGCCCCACCAGGCGGCCGACCCGGTCCCTGCCATGGCCGAGATGATCACGGCGCTCCAGACGCTGGTCACCCGGACCGTCCCGGCCTTCGAACCCCTCGTGCTCACGGTCGGCCACGTCAGCGCGGGCACGAAGCCCAACATCATCCCCGAGGACGCCTACTTCGGCGCCACGGTGCGCTGTACGTCCACCGAGGGGCTCCGCGACTACCTGCGGCGTGCGACGGCGCTGTGCGAGGGGGTCGCAGCGGCACACGGCGTACGCGCCGACGTACGGGCCGAGGAGCAGTACCCCGCGATGGTGCACGCGGAGGAGGCGGTCGCGCTCACCCGTGAGGTCGTCACGGACATGTACGGGCCAGGCTCCTTCCGGCTCTCGCGCGATCCGCTGATGGTCTCCGAGGACTTCTCCCGGGTCCTGGAGGCCGTACCCGGCGTCCAGTTCCAACTGAGCGCGTGCCCGCCCGATGTGCCGCCGGAGGAGGCCCCGTTCAACCACTCGGGGCTCGCCGTCTTCGACGACGGTGCGCTGCCGGTGGGCGCCGCCGTGCTGGCCGAAATGGCGCTGCGGCGGCTGGAGTCGGCGGAGGGCTGAGCCCACCGGGGCAGGCGGACGGCGCGGTCCCGCACGCGGCCGGCACCGCGGCCCGACGGCTGGGGCAGGGCCTGGGCGAGCAGCCCCTGCCCCCGGCCCTCCCGTTGGGCTGCCCGCTCCCACCTGCGGCTTTACGCCTCCTCCTGTGCGGCCGGCCACCGCGGCCGACGGGGCCGGGCGCCCCAGGCGTCGGCCGCGCCCGCCGCCGTGACCACCACCGCGGCCCTCGCGTCCGGCTGCCTCGGAGGGGCTGAGGTCACCGGAGGGTAACGGCTGGTATTCGTCTCCGACGAACTGTAGACAACGTTGTCAGCAACTGGTTGTACTGGGCCCCGAAGTTGCTCTCTCCCTCAACGAGGAGGTGTCGGACGTGCGTCGGGTCTCCCAGCAGTGCCCTGCCCTGAACCGCCGCCGGTTCCTGGCCACGGCCGCCGGTGGACTGATGGCCCCGGCACTCGCCGGGTGCGGCTCGCTCACCGGCGGATACGAGCCGGACGGCCTGGTCCTCCACTCCCAGCTGGGCGGCAGCACCCCCGGTGCACCGGCCTTCGCCGCCGCCGTCGACACCTTCCGCGAGCGCCACCCCGGCACCCCGGTGAAGGTGCTCAGCAACGCCGACGATCTCCAACAGGTCTACGAGACCTCCAAGTTGGCGGGCAAAGAGGCCGACATCGTGCTCGTCAACCTCTACGACAAGTCCCTCGCCTGGACCGAGGTCGGCGCCACCGTCCCCGTCAACGCCCATATGAAGCGCTGGGGACTGCGCGACAGGGTGCTCCAGGGCCCGCTGCGGGAGTGGACCGACGGCGAGGGACGGCTGCGCGGCTTCCCGTATCTGCGCACCAACTGGCCTGTGGCCTTCAACACCACCCTGCTGGAGCGGGCGGGCGTGGACGGTATACCGACGACCGTCGACGCGCTGCTGTCGGCCGCCAAGAAGCTGCGCCGTAAGGGCATCACGCCCGTCACCATCGGCGGCAACGACTGGAGCGGCCAGAAGCTGCTGCTCCAGATCATGCAGACGTATCTGCGCCCTGCCGAGGCCAAGGAGGTCATGCGCACCGGCGACTTCAGCGGCTCGCGCGGCGCCCGGCGCGGCATCGAACTCTTCGTCGAGCTGCGCAGGGGCGGCGTCTTCGCCGACAGCGCGCAGGGCCTCACATCCGACCTGATGACGACGCAGATCAGCACCCAGAAGGCCGCCATCGCCTCGATGCTCTCGTCCGCGATGGGCAAGGTGCCCCGCAGCGCCGCCGAGCACATCACCGTCGGTGGATGGCCGATCCCCGACGACGCCGTCCACGAGAAGCCGACGATCATGCGCGCCAACGCCTCGCTGGGCATGTGGATCAGCCCCAACGGCGAGCAGAAGATCGACCGCGTCGAGCGCTTCATCCGCTTCATGTACAGCGAGGAGACCGTCTCCCGGTTCGTGCACGGAGGCCGCGACATGGCGCTGCGCACCGACCAGTTCAGCACCGAGTACCCCCTCGTCGCTGCGGGGCAGAAGCTCACCGACAACGACGTCAGCGAGGCGGTCACCCCGGACATCTACGTACCGGCCGCCGCCACCCAGCCCCTCATCCAGGCCACCGGCGTCGCCTTCTCACCCCGCAGCGACGCGCGGAAGGTACGTACCGCGCTGGAGAAGGCGTACCGCAGCGCGGGCGCCTGAACGGCACGCCGCGACCGCGCGGCGTCAGCCCGGGCCGGGTCCCCAGCCTCACGGACCCGGATGCGAACCCTGTCGCCCGAACCCCCGCACCACAGCCCACCGTTGGAGGACGCATGTCGACGGCGCCCGTGCTCGGCACCGCATCCCAGCCCGCTGACCCGTCACCCCCGGCGGCCCGCGGCGCCCGCGCCGACAGGGGGCGGGGCAGCCGGCGGGGCAGCCGACGCGCGCAGGGCGGCACATGGCTCGCCGTGCCCGCGCTCGTCTGGTACGTGGTCTTCATGGTGGGCCCGGTGCTCGCCATCTTCGTGATCGCCTCGCTCCACTGGCCTGGCATGCTCCAGCCCCGCAGCTTCGCCGGCCTCGACAACTACCGCACCGTGCTGGACGATCCCGTCTTCTGGCAGGCGTTCCGCAACACCCTCACCCAGCTCGCGATCGCGCTGCCGGTGATGATGGTCTGCGCGTACATGCTCGCGTACTACGTCGCCCAACGGCCGCCGGGCCACCGCGTACTGCGCTACCTCCTCTTCATCCCCGGGCTCATCTCCACCCCGGCCAAGGCGATGTTCTTCTACGCAGCTCTGTCACCCGACGGGCTCGTCAACGGCGTCCTGCGCGACCTCGGGCTCGGCTCCCTCGCGAAGGTCTGGCTCGCCGACTCGGGTACGGCCCTCTACGCGATCATCGCCCTGGACATCTGGGCGGGCATCGGCTTCACCGCCGTCCTCATCGCCGCCCGGCTCGGCAGCGTCAGCGAGGAGATCGGGGAGGCGGCGCAGCTCGACGGCGCGGGGCACTGGCGCACGATGTGGAGCATCCACTTCCCCATCATCCGCGACTACTTCGGCGTCGCGACGATGCTCCAGTTCCTGTGGACGCTCTTCGGCTCGGCCCAGCATGTGCTGCTGCTCACCCAGGGCGGCCCCGGCAACGCGTCCTCCACGCTGTCCTTCCTCGTCTACCAACGCGCCTTCCTCCAGGCCGACCTCGGCTACAGCCAGGCCGTCGGTGTCTTCCTCTTCGTCCTCGGGCTCGTGGGGATGCTCCTCATCCGCCGCGCGTTCCGCCAGAACCACTGACCGGAGGTCGTCCGTCATGAAGCGCATACGCCTCTCGTGGCTGCCCGCGCACGTGCTGGCCTGGGGCTACGCGGCGCTGCTGCTCGTTCCGCTCTACTACTTCCTCGCCTCGGCCTTCAAGGACAACGGCGCGATCTTCTCCAGCCCCCTCGCGCTGCCCACCTCGCTGTCACCCGGCAACTTCACCCGCGCCTTCGAACTCGGCGGGCTCGGGAAGGCCGTCGCCAACTCGGCGCTGGTCACCGTCGGCGGGCTCGCCGTCACGCTGTTCCTCGCGCTCCCCGCTTCCTTCGCGCTGGCACGCAGCACAGGGCGCGCTGCGAAGATGATGGAGCGCGCGTTCTCACTGGGCTTCCTCGTCCCGACGTTCGCCGCGCTCTTCCCGACCTTCCTGCTCGCCGCCGCGACCGGCCTCTTCCACACCCGTACGTTCATGGTGCTGCTGCTGCCCGCCACCGCGATGCCGCTCTCGGTCGTGCTGCTCACGCAGTTCATGCGGACGGTGCCGCCCGAACTGGAGGAGGCGGCGCGGATGGACGGCGCCGGCACGCTCGCCGTGCTGCGGCACATCTACGCGCCGATCAGCATGCCCGGCATCGCCGCCGTCGTACTGCTCAACTTCCTCAACTTCTGGAACGAGTACCTCTACTCGCTCATCATCATCGGCCCCGACCCCGACCAGCGCACGACACAGCTCGCGCTGCCCACCCTCGTCTCCACGTCCGGAACCGACTACGGCGTGCTCACGGCGGCCACCGTTCTCACGCTGCTGCCCGTGTATGTCGTCTACACGGTGCTTCAGCGGCGGATGCAGTCCGCGCTGATCACGGGCGCGGTCAAGATGTGACGCTCCGCTCTGGTCCGCGGGAGAGCCGTGTGCTCTCACCTCAGTCCCGCACCCCTTCGGGGCGCACGTTGTCACCGCACTACAGGAGTTACCCATGCAGCGATTCAGTGCCCAGCTCAGCCACGACCCGGCAACCCTCCCCTGGCTCGGCGCCAACTTCTGGTCCAGGACCGGTGGCCCGCTCATGTGGCGCTCGTACGATCCCGGCGTCGTACGCGAGGAGCTGCGGGTCCTGCGTGAGCACGGCCTCAACTGCACGCGCTCGTTCTTCTACTGGCCCGACTTCATGCCCACCCCGTACACGGTCGACGAGGAACTGTGCGCGCACTACGCGGACTTCCTCGAAGCGCACAGCGAGACCGGGATGACGACCATCCCGACCTTCATCGTGGGCCACATGTCCGGCGAGAACTGGGACCCGTCCTGGCGCGAAGGGCGCGACCTGTACGCGGACGTGTGGATGGTCTCGCGGCAGGCGTGGTTCGCCAGGGAGATGGCGTCACGCTACAAGGACCACCCGGCCGTCACCGCCTGGCTCATCAGCAACGAGATGCCCATCTACGGCCGTATCAGGGGCGAAGAGGCCGCGCCCCGCGAGCACGTCACCTCCTGGGCCGAGGCCATGGTCAACGCCGTACGCGCAGCCGGCGCCACCCAGCCCGTCTCGCTGGGCGACGGCGCCTGGGGCCTGGAGGTCTCCGGCAAGGAGAACGGCTTCTCGCTGCGTGACACCGCCGGGATCATCGACTTCGCCGGCCCGCACGTCTACCGCATGGAGAACGACCGCATACGCCAGCACCACCGTGCGGCGTTCGAGTGCGAGCTGGCGGCCGTCGCCGGAAAGCCGGTGATCCTGGAGGAGTTCGGGCTCTCCACCGACTTCGTCTCCGACGAGAACGCCGCCACGTACTACCGCCAGACCCTGCACAACTCCCTGCTGGCGGGCAGCACGGGCTGGCTCGCGTGGAACAACACAGACTACGACCACCTGCTCGAACAGTCGCCTTACGACCACCACGGCTTCGAGATGCACTTCGGCATCACCGACAGCGCGGGCGGCCCCAAGCCGCCGCTGCGCGAACTCGCCGCTTTCGCCGAGGTGCTGGAACGTGTCGACTTCGCGCGCTGCCGCCGCGCCGACACGGACGCGGCGCTGGTCGTCCCCACGTTCCTGGAGCGCGGCTACCCCTTCGGCTACGGCCTCGACCGCCCCGTCATCTTCGAGGCGCTGCGCCAGAGCTACACCACGGCCCGCCTCGCCGACCTCCCGCTCGCCCTCGCCCGGGAGCGTGACGGCCTCCCCGAGGACGGCAAGCTCTATCTGCTGCCCTCCACCCGGCTGCTCCTCGCACCCACCCGCGTCCACCTCGAAGAGCTGGCGCGCGGCGGCGCCACCGTCTACCTCTCGTACCTCTCCGGCGACCAGGGCACGACGCGCGGCCCCTGGTTCCAGGACCTGAACGGGCTGTTCGGGGTCCGGCTCCAGCTCTCGTACGGGCTCGCAGAGCCGGTCACCGACGAGACCGTCGAGATCACCTTCAGGGAGGACTTCGGCAGCCTGCGCGCCGGCGACGTGCTGCGCTTCCCCACGGGCGGCTACCGTGGCGCCGACGACAGCCTCGCTTTCCTCCCCGTCGAGGCCGACGGGGCCCGCGTCGTCGCCACGGACGCGCACGGACGCGCCGCCGTGCTGCGGCACCGGATCGGCGCGGGCGAGACGGTGCTGTGCACCTACCCGCTGGAGGTCCTCGCCGCCGGGACGCCGCGCGCCAACCCCGACGACACCCCGCGCCTGTACGCGGCGCTCGCCGAACTCGCGGGCGTCGCGCGGCCGGTGACGGTCCCCGACCCGCTGGTGCACGCCGACACCCTCGTCCACGAGGACGGCCGCCGCTTCGCCTGGCTCATCAGCCAGTCCGAGGAGACCCGCACGGTACGCCCCGTAGCCGACGGTGCGCCCTTGCCCGAGGTCACCCTCGCCCCGTTCGGAGTGGAGGTCATGGAACTCCCCTGAGGGAGGCCGTCCCGGGAGGGGCGCCCCGAGGGGGCGCCCCGCAGGGGCGCGGGACTGTATCCATGTGCGGCTCCGCCGCGTGAGCACGACCAGCCACGACCTACCCGCAGCCGCCCGCGTCCCCCGCCACCCCCAACAGCCCGCGAACGCTCACCCCACGCGAGGTTCACGCGAGGCTCAAGCCGGCACGCTGGCGCCTCCCGGCTCCAGGAAGCGCCGCCCGGCAACCCGCTCGCTGACGCCCTCACGGTCCAGGTACGGCGTGACGCCGCCCAGGTGGAAGGGCCAGCCGGCGCCGGTGATCAGGCACAGGTCGATGTCCTGGGCCTCGGCGACGACGCCCTCGTCCAGCATCAGCCGGACTTCCTCCGCGATGGCGTTCAGGGCGCGGTCGCGCACCTGCTCCTCGCTGAGGACCTCGTTCCCGGTCTGGAAGAGCGCGGCGACCTCCGGGTCCAGCTGCTGCGTACCCGGCACATACAGGTTGCGCTTGCCGGCCTCGACCACACGCCCGAGGTTCTCCGAGACGGCGAACCGGTCGGGGAACGCCGCGTGCAGCGTGCCCGCGACATGGTGTGCGACGGCGGGGCCGACCAGCTCCAACAGCACGATGGGCGACATCGGCAGCCCGAGCGGAGCGAGCGCGCGGTCGGCGACCTCCACGGGGGTGCCCTCGTCGATGGAGCGCAGCACCTCGCCGAGGAACCGGGTCAGTACGCGGTTGACGACGAACGCCGGGGCGTCCTTCACCAGCACCGCGGTCTTCTTCAGCTTCTTCGCGACGCCGAAGGCCGTGGCCAGCGAGGCGTCGTCGGTCCGCTCACCGCGCACGATCTCCAGGAGCGGCAGGATCGCGACGGGGTTGAAGAAGTGGAAGCCCACGACCCGCTCGGGGTGCTTGAGCTGCGAGGCCATCTCCGAGACGGACAGCGAGGAGGTGTTGGTGGCGAGGATGGCGTGCTCCGGCACGACCGCCTCGACCTCGGCGAACACCTTCTGCTTGACGCCCATTTCCTCGAAGACCGCCTCGATGACGAAGTCGGCGTCGGAGAAGGCGGCTGCCTTGTCGAGCGAACCGGTCACCAGGGCCTTGAGGCGGTTGGCCTTGTCCTGGTTGACGCGGCCCTTGAGCAGCAGCTTGTCGATCTCCTCGTGGCAGTAGGCCACGCCCTTGTCGACGCGCTCCTGGTCGATGTCGGTCAGCACGACCGGCACCTCAAGGCGGCGTGCGAACAGCAGGCCGAGCTGTGAGGCCATCAGCCCGGCACCGACGACACCGACCTTGGTGACCGGCCGCGCCAGGTCCTTGGACGGGGCGCCCGCCGGCCGCTTGGCCCGCTTCTGCACGAGGTTGAACGCGTAGATGCCGCTGCGCAGTTCGCCGCCCATGATGAGGTCGGCGAGAGCCTGCGTCTCGGCGTCGAAGCCCTGCCGCAGATCGCCGCTCTTGGCCCCGGCGATGATGTCCAGCGCGCGGTAGGCCGCGGGCGCCGCGCCGTGCACCTTGCTGTCGGCGATCTCCTTGCCGCGCTCGACGGCCGCGTCCCACGCCTCACCGCGGTCGATCTCGGCCCGTACGACCTCGATCTCGCCCTTGAGCACGGAGGCGGTCCAGCGCAGCGACTCCTCCAGGAAGTCGGCACCCTCGAACAGCGCGTCGGCGATGCCGAGTTCGTAGACCTGCTTGCCCTTGAGCTGCCGGTTCTGGTTGAGCGAGTTCTCGATGATGACGCTGACCGCGCGGTCGGCGCCGATGAGGTTCGGCAGCAGCGCGCAGCCGCCCCAGCCCGGTACGAGGCCGAGGAAGACCTCGGGCAGCGAGAAGGCGGGCAGCGCGGCCGAGACGGTGCGGTAGGTGCAGTGCAGCCCGACCTCGACACCGCCGCCCATGGCGGCGCCGTTGTAGTACGCGAACGTGGGAACGGCCAGCGAGGCGAGGCGCTTGAAGACGTCGTGGCCGCCCTTGCCGATGGCGACGGCCTCTTCGTGCTTGCGCAGCAGCTCGACGCCCTTGAGGTCGGCGCCGACGGCGAAGATGAACGGCTTGCCCGTGATCCCGACGCCCTTGATCCGCCCTTCCGCCGCCTCCTTCTCGACCTGGTCGATCGCCACGTCGAGGTTGGCCAGCGACTGCGGCCCGAAGGTGGTCGGCTTGGTGTGGTCCAGGCCGTTGTCCAGCGTGATGAGGGCGAACTTCCCCGCGCCGTAGGGCAGATCGAGGTGGCGCACATGCGCCTGTGTGACGACCTCGTCGGGGAACAGCTCTGCCGCGCCCTTCAGCAGCTCGGTTTTGCTACTCACTTGTTGCCCTCCCAGTGGGGGTTCTCCCAGATGACGGTCCCGCCCATGCCGAAGCCGACGCACATGGTGGTGATGCCGTAGCGGACGTGCGGCTGCTCCTCGAACTGCCTGGCGAGCTGGGTCATCAGCCGCACACCGGAGGAGGCCAGCGGGTGCCCGTAGGCGATGGCGCCGCCGTACTGGTTGACGCGCGGGTCGTCGTCGGCGATGCCGTAGTGGTCGAGCAGCGAGAGCACCTGCACGGCGAACGCCTCGTTGATCTCGAACAGGCCGATCTCGTCGATCGAGAGACCCGCCTTGGCGAGGGCCTTCTCGGTGGCCGGGATCGGTCCCACGCCCATCACCTCGGGCTCGACACCGGCGAAGGCGTAGGAGACCAGCCGCATCTTGACCGGCAGGCCCATCTCCTGTGCCACGTCCTCGGCGGCGATCAGGGAGGCGGTCGCGCCGTCGTTGAGCCCCGCCGCGTTGCCGGGCGTGACCCTGCCGTGCGCGCGGAAGGGCGTCTTCAGTCCGGCGAGGTTCTCCATCGTGGTGCCGGGCCGCATCGGCTCGTCGGCCGTGGCCAGCCCCCAGCCGGTCTCCCCGCCCTCGGGCGAGGTGCGCCGGATCGACACCGGCACCAGGTCGGCCTGTACCTGCCCGTTGGCGTACGCCTTGGCCGCCTTCTCCTGGCTGCCGACGGCGAACGCGTCGGCGCGCTCCTTGGTCAGGTGCGGGTAGCGGTCGTGCAGGTTCTCGGCCGTCATGCCCATGAACAGCGCGGACTGGTCGACCAGCTTCTCGGAGACGAAGCGCGGGTTGGGGTCGACGCCCTCACCCATGGGGTGCCGCCCCATGTGCTCGACGCCACCGGCGACGACGATGTCGTACGCGCCGAAGGCGATCGAGCCCGCGGTCGTCGTCACGGCCGTCATCGCGCCCGCGCACATCCGGTCGATGGAGTATCCGGGCACGCTCTGCGGCAGTCCCGCGAGGATCCCGGCGGTGCGGCCGAGGGTCAGGCCCTGGTCGCCGATCTGCGTGGTCGCGGCGAGCGCGACCTCGTCGATGCGCTCCGGAGGCAGGTCCGGGTTGCGGCGCAGCAGCTCACGGATGCACTTGACGACCAGGTCGTCGGCGCGCGTCTCGTGATAGATGCCCTTGGGGCCCGCCTTGCCGAACGGTGTGCGGACGCCGTCGACAAAGACGACATCCCTAGCGGTACGAGGCACGTTGGCTCTCCTCCAGGTGCGGCCGGGGGTCGGTCGACCTCCATGCTACTTGTGGGTAACCACCTGGCAAGGCCCGCCCTGGCGGAAGGGCACACGTCACATCACCGAACGCGCCTCCCGCCCAGGAAAACGCTCAACGGCTGAGCGGTACCGCCCGGCTCACTCCGTCGCTGACAGCGCCACGGTCAGCAGTTCCACCGTCTGTCCGATCTGCCACTCGCGCGCGCCCAGACCCCGCAGCGCCTCGCCGACCGTCTCCTCCGAGGGGCCGTCGCCGCCGCCCGGGGGCTCCCAGCACAGCCGCCGCACCGAGTCGGGACTCAGCAGGTTCTCCTGCGGCAGGTTCAGCTCCTCGGCGCGCTCCGTGACAGCCGCACGCGCGGCGGTCAGCCGCGCGGCGGCGGCCGGGTCCTTCTCGGCCCAGGAGCGGGGCGGCGGCGGACCGTTGGGCACCTGGCTCTGCTGCGGCAGCTCAGCTTCGGGCAGCTCCTTCGCGCGCTCGACGGCCGCCTGCCACTGGTCCAGCTGCTTACGGCCCATCCGCTGCCCGTAGCCCGGCAGCGCCGACAGCGCACGCGCGTGCGGAGGCATCGCGAGCGCGGCCTCCACGATCGCCGCGTCGGTGAGCACCTTGCCGGGCGACACGTCCCGCCGCTGGGCCACCGCGTCCCGCGCCAGCCACAGCTCCCGTACGACGGCCATCTGCCGGCGCCTGCGCACCTTGTGCATGCCCGACGTGCGCCGCCACGGGTCCTTGCGCGGCGGCGGGGCCGGCGCCGAGGCGATCGCGGCGAACTCCTCGCGCGCCCACTCCAGTTTGCCCTGCTGCTCCAGCTCCTCCTCCAGCGCGTCCCGCAGGTCGACCAGCAGCTCCACGTCCAGCGCCGCGTACCGCAGCCAGGGCTCGGGGAGCGGCCGGGTGGACCAGTCGACGGCGGAGTGCCCCTTCTCCAGCGCGTAGCCGAGCACGTTCTCGACCATCGCGCCCAGCCCCACCCGCGCGAAGCCGGCCAGCCGCCCGGCCAGCTCCGTGTCGAACAGCCGCGTGGGCCGCATACCTATCTCACGCAGACACGGCAGGTCCTGCGTGGCGGCGTGCAGCACCCACTCGGTGTCCGCGATCGCCGCGTCGAGCCCCGAGAGATCGGGACAGGCGACGGGGTCCACCAGCGCGGTGCCCGCGCCCTGCCGCCGCAGCTGCACCAGATAGGCACGCTGGCCGTAGCGGTAACCGGAGGCGCGCTCGGCATCGACGGCCACCGGGCCCGTCGCCTCAGCGAAGGCCGAGGTGACCCGGGCCAGCTCATCGTCCGTGACGATCACGGGTGGAATGCCCTCACGCGGCTCCAGGAGAGGGACCGGCGCCGGACCGGGGTCCTGGAGAGGGGCCTGAGCTGCGTTTGCTGATGCGGTCTCTTGGGCGTCGGTCACCAGTCAAGGGTATCCGTGTGCACGCACTGCGAAGCGCCCGCCGACGGAACGTTACGTCGACGGGCGCTTCCGGGAATGGGGTGGAGGGCTCGGCGGGAGCGCGAGGGGAGGGTCAGTGGATGATGCCGGTCCGCAGGGCCACGGCGACCATCCCCGCGCGGTCGCCCGTTCCCAGCTTGCGCGCGATGCGCGCGAGATGGCTCTTGACGGTCAGCGCCGACAGGCCCATCGAGACGCCGATCGCCTTGTTGGACTGGCCCTCGGCCACGAGGCGCAGCACCTCGACCTCGCGGCCCGACAGCTCGCGGTAGCCGCCGGGGTGTCCTGGACCGCCGGGACCGCCGCCCGGCCTGCGGTGCATGCGTGCCGCCGCCGCTCCGATGGGTGCCGCTCCGTGCCGCGTGGGCATGGGGCCGCCGAGGTTCGTGCGCGTTCCGGTGACGACGTAGCCCTTGACGCCGCCCGCGAGGGCGTTGCGTACGGCGCCGATGTCGTCGGCGGCCGACAGCGCGAGGCCGTTGGGCCAGCCCGCCGCCCTGGTCTCCGACAACAGGCTGAGCCCCGAACCGTCGGGGAGGTGCACATCGGCCACGCAGATATCGCGTGGGTTACCGACTCGGGGACGGGCCTCCGCGATCGACGACGCCTCGATCACGTCCCGTACGCCGAGAGCCCACAGGTGGCGGGTCACGGTCGAACGGACGCGGGGGTCGGCCACGACCACCATGGCCGTCGGCTTGTTCGGGCGGTAGGCGACCAGGCTTGTGGGGTGCTCAAGGAGAACAGACACCGGGCCTCCTGCGGGAGTGGCTGAGGGACGGATCCGAGCGAGTCGGTTATTCCGTGTGGAAGGGTCACAGACTCCTTCGGCACCTCTTCCGTCCGCCTTTAGAGAAAGATCACGAATTGATGACCCGGATTTCCCCGTTCCCTGTTTCCCGCCGTATTCAGTGGGGCAGAAAGATTCCTTTGTCTACAAAGTTCCGTCACCGTGACCGTGCGGGAATGCGCGCCCGCATTCTTTTCCGCCCGCATGGCAGGAGTGGCAAGGAGCCCCGCCGGGGCGCGAGGAGCCGAGCCCCGTCAGGGGCGCGGGGAACCGCGCGACAAGCCACGGCGGACAGTCGGCCCGCGAAGCACGCAAGGGGGCACTCTCTTGCGAAAGGCACCCCGCGAGGGCGCTAGTGCGGACCCCGCCGCTGCGGAAGCTGGACGACACCGCCGGGGTCACCGGACTCCGGCGGCAACCCCGCACACTGGCAGAGCAGTTCGCACCAGGCCGCGAGATGTGCGGCGGCGTCAGGTGTCGCGCCCTCCGGCGTCCAGCTCGCGCGGATCTCCAGCAACTCTTCGGCCGCGCGCTCGGAGAGTCCGCCGAAAAATGCGGAACTCGACCGCGTGACCGTTCCACTCGGCTCCGCGTAACCCGCACCCCGGGCTTCCAGCGCGCCGGTCAGCCAGGTCCAGGTCACCTCGGGCAGCAGCGGGTCTGCCGCGATCTCCGCCTCCAGTTCGGCCCTGCCGAGCGTCACCACGCGGAAAGTGCCCTGCCAGGAGTCCTGGCCCTCCGGGTCGTGCAGCAGCACGAAGCGTCCGTCGGCCAGTTCCTGGGCCGGGTCCTCGGGGTCGGTGACGGCGGCCTCCACCGCGAACGCGTACGGGGCCAGGCGCCGCGGCGCGGGCAGCGGTGAGATGCGCACCTCGCCGCGCGGCCTTGCCTCGCTCAGTGCCGTGACGGCCTGCCGGAAGGGCGTGGGAAGAGAGGAGTCGCTGCCGCCGCCGTCGCCGTCCGTACCGTCCGTGCCTTCCACTCCGCCGGAGCCCCCCGCCATCGATGTCCGAGCCGCTGTCATGGGCGGAAGAGTAGGCGGAGGCCGTGCTTCAGGGCGGTAGGGACACCCCGTTCGGCCGTGGGAGACTTCGGGGCGTGAGTGGAAAAGACCGCCCCTCGGGCCAGCCCCAGCAGACACAGGACGCCCCTGGCGGCGTTCAGGATTCCGCTTTTCTCCGTGCGTGCCGCCGCGAAACCGTGCCGCATACGCCGGTGTGGTTCATGCGGCAGGCGGGGCGGTCGCTGCCCGAGTACCGGAAGTTGCGCGAGGGCATCGCCATGCTGGACTCGTGCATGCGCCCCGATCTCGTCGCCGAGATCACATTGCAACCCGTGCGCAGGCACGGAGTTGACGCGGCCATCTACTTCAGCGACATCGTCGTTCCGCTCAAGGCCATCGGTGTCGACCTCGACATCAAGCCCGGCGTCGGACCTGTCGTCGAGAAGCCGATCCGCACCCGCGCCGACCTGGAGCGGCTGCGGCCCCTTGACCCCGAGGACGTCGGTTACGTCACCGAGGCCGTCGGCATCCTCACGCGCGAGCTGGGCAGCACGCCGCTGATCGGCTTCGCCGGCGCCCCGTTCACGCTGGCCAGCTACCTCGTCGAGGGCGGGCCCTCCAAGAACCATGAGCACACCAAGGCGCTCATGTACGGCGACCCCGAACTGTGGGCCGAACTGCTCGACCGGCTCGCCGGGATCACGGCCACCTTCTTGCAGGTGCAGATCGAGGCGGGCGCGAGCGCCGTGCAGCTCTTCGACTCGTGGGCCGGCGCGCTGGCCCCCGAGGACTACCGCGCCTCCGTACTGCCCGCTTCCGCCAAGGTCTTCGACGCCGTGGCCTCCTACGGCGTGCCCCGTATCCACTTCGGCGTGGGCACGGGCGAACTCCTCGGGCTGCTCGGCGAGGCCGGGCCCGAGGTCGTCGGCGCCGACTGGCGCGTACCGGTGGACGAGGCCGCGCGGCGCGTGGGCCCGGGCAAGGCGGTCCAGGGCAACCTCGACCCCGCCGTGCTCTTCGCGCCCCGCGAGGCCGTCGAGCGGCAGGCGGCCCGCATCCTGGAGTCGGCACGCGGGCTGGAGGGCCACATCTTCAACCTCGGCCACGGCGTCCTCCCCGACACCGACCCGCAGGCCCTCACGGACCTCGTCTCGTACGTGCACGAGCAGTCGGCCCGCTAAGGGCTGCCCTGCGAGCCGGTCGGGGTGGCGGCGGGTACGCGCGGTCAGTTCGGGCGTGCGGCGCGTACGGCGGCCGACGCCTTGCGCGCCGCCACCAGGACCGGGTCCCAGACGGGCGAGAACGGCGGCGCGTAGCCCAGGTCGAGCCCTGTCATCTGCTCCGCCGTCATTCCCGCGTGCAGGGCAACGGCGGCGATGTCGACGCGCTTGCCCGCGTTCTCCCTGCCGACGATCTGCACGCCGAGCACCCGCCCCGAGCGGCGCTCGGCGATCATCTTGACGTGCATCGGCTTCGTGCCGGGGTAGTAGCCGGCGCGGCTGGTGGACTCGATCACGACGGTCTCGAACTGGAGGCCGACGGCGGCGGCCTGACGCTCCAGCAGCCCCGTACGGGCGATCTCCAGGTCGCACACCTTGCTGACCGCGGTACCGACGATGCCGGGGAACGTGGCGTAGTCGCCGCCGATGTTCGCGCCGATGATCTGCCCGTGCTTGTTGGCGTGCGTGCCCAGCGGTACGTGCTGCGGGCGGCCCGAGACGAGGTTGAGCACCTCGACGCAGTCGCCGCCCGACCAGATGTTCCCGTGGTCGCGCACCCGCATCGCCAGGTCCGTCAGCAGCCCGCCCGACTCGCCCAGCGGCAGCCCGGCGGCTGCGGCCAGCTCCGTCTCGGGCCGTACGCCGAGGCCCAGCACCACCACGTCGGCCGGGTACTCCCCGTCGTCGGTCGCCACCCCGGCGGCCCGGCCCCGCGCGTCGGTGAGGATCCGGGTGACGGACGCGTTCCGTACGGTCTCGATGCCCATGGCGCACATCGCGTCGTACACCAGCGCGCCCATGTCGGGGTCGAGCGTGGACATCGGCTGCTGCCCGCGGTCGATGACGGTGACCTGGTAGCCGCGGTTGACGAACGCCTCGGCCATCTCCACGCCGATGTAACCGGCGCCGACGACCACGGCCCTGCGTACGCCGTCGCCTCCCCCTGGAGCCCCTTCGCCCGCGAGGTCCTCGTTCTTCTCCAGCGCGTCGATCAGCGCCTGTCCGTCGTCCAGGGTCTGCACGCCGTAGACGCCTGGTGCCTCGATGCCGGGCAGCGGCGGGCGGACCGGGCGGGCGCCTGTGGCCAGCACGAGCTGGTCGTAGCCGACCCACCGCTGCGTGCCCGGTCCGCCGTCCTCGTGCTCGGTCACGCGTACCCGCTGACCCGGCACGTCCAGTTCGGTCACCTCCGTGTGCATGCGGAGGTCGATGGAGCGCGCGCGGTGCTCCTCGGGTGTGCGCGCGATCAGGTTGTCCCTGCCGGTGACGTCGCCGCCCACCCAGTACGGGATGCCGCAGGCCGAGAAGGAGGCGAAGTGGCCGCGTTCGAAGGCGACGATCTCCAGCTCCTCCGGCTTTTTGAGCCTGCGTGCCTGAGAGGCGGCCGACATCCCTGTCGCGTCGCCCCCGATGACCACCATGCGCTCCGCAGCCGCCATCGCGGATGCTCCCTTCGCCGTCGTTCCGGCCGTTCCGCCGCCGTCTGGCCCGTACGGACCGCGCTGTCGCGGCCCAACTGCCGTGGCCCACGCTATGCGTGCCCGTGCCGGGAGGCAGCCGGGAGGTGGTCGGGACGGCCCGCGTGTGCCGGGGGAGCGGCCGTGACGGGGCCGGGCGAGGGGGGCGCGTACCGCTCTGCGAGACTGCGCATATGCACGTACTTGTCATCGGAGGCGGCATCTCCGGCCTGTCCGCCGCGCACCAACTCCTGGCGGACGGCGCCCGGGTGACCGTGCTGGAGGCGGACACGCGGCTCGGCGGCAAACTGCACGCAGGCAGCGTCGCCGGAACCGCCGCCGTCGATCTGGGAGCCGAGTCCATGCTGGCCAGGCGCCCGGAGGCGGTCGGCCTCGCACGTGCCGTCGGACTCGGTGACGCGCTCCAGCCACCCGCCGTCGCCGGCGGTGCGCTCTGGACCAGGGGCCAGGTGCGGCCGATGCCCAAGGGACATGTGATGGGCGTGCCGGGTGACCCCGCGACACTGGGCGAGGTGCTCTCGCCCGACGGGCTCGCGCGCATCGCGGAGGACGCGCGGCTGCCCCGTACCGAGGTCGGTGACGATGTCGCCGTCGGCGCCTACGTCGCTGAACGGCTCGGCCGCGAGGTCGTCGACCGGCTCGTCGAACCGCTGCTCGGCGGCGTGTACGCGGGCGACGCCTACCAGATCTCGATGCGCGCCGCCGTGCCGCAGCTCTTCGAGGCGGCCCGTGACGAGCGCTCCCTGCTCGCGGGAGTGCGGGCACTCCAGGAGCGCGCGGCGGCGGCGCAGGAAGCGGTCGGCAGCCCGCAGAGCCCGGTGTTCATGGGGATCGAGGGCGGCATCGGACGGCTGCCGATGGCGGTCGCCGCCGCGTGCGCCGCAGCGGGCGCCGACATCAGGCTCAGCACCCCCGTACGGAAGCTGCGGCGCGGCCCTGATGCGGCGTGGACCGCCGTCACCGACCACGAGACGCTCACAGCCGACGCCGTCGTCCTGGCCCTGCCCGCACCGTCGGCCGCGCGGCTGCTGACCGCCGAGGTGCCCGCGGCGGCGGGCGAGCTGGAGCGGATCGAGTACGCCTCCATGGCCCTGGTCACCCTCGCCTTCCGCAGGGCCGAGACCGGTGAACTCCCCGCGGGCAGCGGGTTCCTGGTGCCGCCCGTCGAGGGGCGCTCCATCAAGGCGTCCACCTTCTCCACCCACAAATGGGGCTGGGTCGCTGCCCAGGACCCCTCGCTGTGCGTGCTGCGTACCTCGCTCGGCCGGATCGGCGAGGAGGCCGTGCTGGCGCGGGACGACGCGGAGCTGGTCGAGCTGTCCCTGCGCGACCTGCACGCCGCGACCGGGCTGGCAGCGCGCCCCGTCGACTCCCTGGTGACGCGCTGGTACGGCGGCCTGCCGCAGTACCCCGTCGGGCACCTGGACCGGGTCGCGCGCATCGAGGCGGCCGTCGGCGCCGTGCCGGGGCTGGCCCTCGCGGGCGCCGCGTTCGAAGGCGTGGGCATCCCGGCCTGCGTCGCGAGCGGGCGGCGAGCCGCCGGGCGTGTCCTGCCCGGAACCACAGGAACGACCCTCGCGCGGGCGGGGGAGAAGAGCGAGCGAGAATAACGCCATGAGCGATACGACCGAGGCACCGCAGAAGACCGCCAACGCGGGCAAGAAGGCCAAGGACCTCAACGAGGTCATCCGCTACACCCTGTGGTCGGTCTTCCGGCTGCGCGACGTGCTCCCCGAGGACCGCTCCGGTTACGCGGACGAGGTCGAGGAGCTGTTCGGCCAGCTCGCCGCGAAGGACGTCGTCGTCCGCGGTACCTACGACGTCTCCGGGCTGCGTGCCGACGCCGACCTGATGATCTGGTGGCACGCCGAGGACTCCGACGCGCTGCAGGACGCGTACAACCGCTTCCGCCGCACCAAGCTGGGCCGCGCGCTGGAGCCCGTCTGGTCGAACATGGCGCTGCACCGCCCCGCCGAGTTCAACAAGTCGCACATCCCCGCCTTCCTCGCCGACGAGGAAGCGCGCGCCTATGTGAGCGTCTACCCCTTCGTGCGCTCCTACGAGTGGTACCTGCTGCCCGACGACGAGCGCCGCACGATGCTCGCCGACCACGGCAAGATGGCCCGCGGTTTCGCCGACGTGCGCGCCAACACCGTGCCCGCCTTCTCGCTGGGCGACTACGAGTGGATCCTCGCGTTCGAGGCCGACGAGCTGCACCGCATCGTCGACCTCATGCGGCACCTGCGCGGTTCCGAGGCGCGGCGGCACGTGCGCGAGGAGGTCCCCTTCTACACCGGCCGCCGCAAGGCCGTCGCCGAACTGGTCGCCGGACTGGCCTGACGGCTGAAGCGCGTCCGAAGGACCGGGCCGCGCACCCTCGCGGGCGTGGACGTGAACGCGGGTGTGGACGTGTGTGTGGACGTGGACGTGTGCGTGTGCGTGGACATGAGCGTGTGCGTGGACGTGGACGTGTGCGTGTGCGTGGATGTCGAGGTGGCCGGCCGGCGTAGGCGCGGCCCGGTCAGCGGGCCGGTTCGGCCAGGTCGGCGGCCTTGGTCTGCGCGCTCTTCTTCGTACCGGGTTCGGGCTCCGGGCGTGCCGCGCACTCCGCGTGGTCGCCCGGTGTCTTGCCCTCCAGCAAGTAGCGCTCCAGGTGTGCGTCGGCGCACTTGTTGCCGCCCGTCACGCCGTGGGTGCCCGCGCCCTTCTCCGTCACCAGGGAGGAGCCGGACAGCCTGCGCCGGGTCTCCAGCGCTCCGTGGTACGGGGTGGCCGCGTCCCGGGTCGCCGCGAGCAGCAGCACCGGAGGGAGGCGGCCCGGCCCGGTACCCACCTCCAGGGGGCGTGTGGGGACGGTCTTCCAGTAGGCGCAGGGCAGGTTCATCCACGCGTTGTCCCAGGTGTTGAACGGGGCGACGGCTGCCGAGGCGGTGTTGTCGCGGTCCCAGGTGGCCCAGTCGCGGGGCCAGGGCGCGTCGTTGCACTCCACGGCGTTGTAGACGGCGTTGCTGTTCTCCTCCTTCTTCGCCGAAGCCAGGTCAGGCGTCGCCTCCTTGAGGAGCGGCTTCGGGTCGCCCTTCCGGTACCGGGAGAGCGCGTGCGCGTGCTTCGGCCAGGACGAGTCCGAGTAGCCGGTGTCCAGGAACGCGGCCACCAGCTCCTTCGACCCCACCTTCCGGCCCACCGGCTCGCGGTCGGCGGCGGCTCGTACGCGGTCGAAGGCCGCCTGCACCTGTCGCGGTGTACGGCCCAGTCCGTAGGTGGCGTGGTGCTTGGCCGTCCACTTCTTCCAGTCGCTCCAGCGCGTCTCGAACGCGTGGTTCTGGCCCAGGTTCGACCGGTACCAGATGCTGTCCTGCGACGGGTCGACGACGCTGTCGAGCACCAGGCGGCGCACGTGGCCGGGGAAGAGCGTCGCGTAGACGGAGCCGATGTAGGTGCCGTACGAGACGCCGAAGAAGTTCAGCTTCCGCCGGCCGAGGGCCGCACGCAGCACATCGAGGTCCCTGGCGTTGTTCACCGTCGTGTAGTGCGGCAGCCTGTCGGGCTGCGCCTTCGCGCAGCCCTCGGCGTAGGCCGCTGCCCGCGCGTTCATCTTCCGCTTGTAGGCGTTCGTCGGGCGCAGCGGCGAGGTGTTCGGCCCCTGCAGGAAGCGCTTGGGGTCCTGGCACGAGAGCGGCCCCGACCTGCCGACACCGCGCGGTGCGTAGCCGACGAAGTCGTAGCGCGCGTTGAGGTGCTTCCATACGCCGGCGAGCTTGCCGTGGAGCGCGAAGTTCATGCCGTTGCCGCCGGGGCCGCCCGGGTTGTAGACCAGCGGGCCCAGCCGCTCCGCCTTGGGGCCCGTGGCGCGGGATCTGCTCACGGTGAGCGCGATCTGCTTGCCGCCCGGCTCCGCGTAGTCGACCGGCACCGAGACCGTGCCGCACTCCACGGTGCGGGGCATCTCCTCGGCCTCGGGGCACTTCTTCCAGCCGATCCCCGTGGCAGCGGCGGCGCGCGCCGCGCTCCGCACTCCCATCGCCTCCACCGGGCCGTCCGGAAGACCGGCGGAGATGGCGGGGACGCCGGGGACGGCGGGCTCAGCTCCCCCCGTACCTGGCGTGGCCGCCGGTCCAGCCGTGGCCGCCGTGGCCGCCGGTCCAGCCGTGGCCGCCGTTCCCGCGACGCTGATAGTGAGGGCCAGGGCACCGACCGTGGAGTGAACTGCCGCTCTGCGCACTGAGTCTCCGTTCCTCGGACCACTGCCCGCATGACGCGTGCACGATGTTCCGGATGCTCAGCGGCTTATCAGTTGATGTAAAGCGTCGTCATCCCGTGTCGTCCCGGGTCACCCGATCCGGCGAACAGTGCGCGGGGGCAGGGAACGCAGGAGGCGCTGCCACCGCGTGGGAGGAACGGGCGCCGCCCTGTCGGCGTGCCAGGTACCGAGGGCGTGCCGGACCCTGGGGGACAGGTCAGCGTGGTCGAGGACATGGGCGGCGAAGGCCAGCGCGTCATGGCGGTAACCGGCGGTCATGGGGCGGTCGGTGGCGTAGGCGAGGAACTCCTCGTGGTAGCGCGCGGTGCCGAGCAGCCGGGGGAGTTCGGGGGCGACCTTCGCGACGACGCCGGCCCGTTTGGCGAGCAGGGCCCTGCTCTGCACGGCGAGACGCTCCCCGTCGAACCCGGCGGGCACCGGCGCCCCCGCGACCAGCGCGGCCAGCAACCCGGCCTGCGCCCGCGCCAGGCGTTCGCGCGCGGCGTCGGTCGCGTGCGGGGCGTCAGGTGTGGGCGCGGGGTGGGGCGTGCCTGCCGTGTCCGGCGTACCGGGGTCTTCGGGCGCGCTCGCTGCGCCGGGTATGCGTGCGGGCTCGGCGGGGTGCGGGGCGTCAGGCATGGTGGGCCGTCTCGCGCAGGGTCGCGCGGATCGTGTCCAGTTCGGCGGCCAGTTCGGCGGGGTGCGGGAAGTCCTCGTCGCGTTCGAGCAGGACGCCCGGCGGTGTCGTGCGCGCGCACAGTTCGGCGAGCACGTCCAGGACGGGCCGGGTCACAGGGTGTGCGTGGCTGTCGTGCCAGACGCCGTCCCGTTCGACACCGCCCGCGACATGGACGTACGCGAGGGCCTCCAGGGGGAGTTCGGCGAGCGCCGTTGCGGGGTCCTCGCCGCGGTTGACGTGGTTGGTGTGCAGGTTGGCCACGTCGATGAGCAGCCGTACGCCCGTGCGTTCCACCAGCTCGGCGAGGAAGGCGCCCTCGGTCATGTCCTCGTCGGGCCAGTTGACGAGCGCGGCGATGTTCTCGACGGCCAGCGGTACGGGGAGCGCGTCCTGCGCGATGCGGACGTTCTCGCACAGCACGTCCAGCGCGTCCCCCGTACGCGGAACGGGCAGCAGATGGCCCGCCTCCATCCCTGCCACGCCCGTGCCGGGCCCTCCGGCGCGTACGAACGCGATGTGCTCGCTGACCAGCGGCGCGTCCAGTGCCTCAGCGCGCTCGGCCAGGGCGCGCAGCCGCGCGGGGTCAGGGCGTTCGGCGCCGCCGAGACCGAGCGCGACACCGTGCGGTACGACCGTGGTGCCGCGCTCGCGCAGCCGCAGCAGCGCTTCGGGCAGCCGGTCGGGGTGGATGTTCTCGGCCACGACCTCCACCCAGTCCAGGCCGGGCAGGGCCGCCGGGTCCCCGATGGCGTCCGCGATCTCCGGCCGCCAGCCGATACCGACCCCCAGCCGCTCCATGGGTTCCATGCGCGTCCCTCCCCCGCTCCCCGTGCGCTGCTCTTCCCGCCGCCGTGTCTCCTGCGCGCCGACGCCTCCACAGGAGAGGACGAATCCTCACCCCGCTCGGTTCACCCGGAGTCGCGCGGTGTGGACGGCGGGCGCAGGGCCGGGTGTTCGGCGACGACCGTGCAGGAGCCGGGGGCGATCTCGGTGAAGCCCGCGTCCCGTACGACGGGCAGGCCGCTCGTGGTGAGCGACTCCCAGTGGCGCGCGTCGCGTGCCACGCGGACGGCGAGCGGGAAGGCGGCGTCGCGCCAGGAAACGCGGGCAGGCTCGGACAGGTCCCACCAGGCGAGCTGCGCTGCGTGCGCTGCCTGTGCCATGGCCTTGCCCGCCGTCATCTCCAGTACGGGGCTCAGCCACAGCACGGGCTCTCCGGCCTCCGGCGGAGGCGGGGGTTCCGGGTCCTCCAGGTCGGTGCCGGAGACCTGGAGGCGGGAGAGTTCCCTGGGCCAGCCGTCGAGCGGTACGGGCGGGAAGACCCGGACCTCGGCCGTACGGGCGGCGAGCGTGATCCCCTCCAGGGGCTCGGTGCGGCGCCACTCGGAACCGCGCGCACGGCGTACGACCTTGCGGATGCCGCGTTCCTCCCACAGCCGCACCCGCTTGTGCCACTCGCCGGTCTCCTCGTCCGTACGCGGATCGGCGAGGAAGGTGAGGACGGCGCGGGCCGCCGTCTCCATCGCGTCGGTACGGGTCGGCGGCACCGCGCGTTCGATACGCACGACGAGCGGCAGCACGAACCTGCCCTCCTCGGCGGAGGGCTCGGCCTCCGGCACCCGCGGTGTGTCCGGTCCGGGGCCGGACGTCTGCGCGGGATCGGGCGAGGCCGCTGAGGGTGCGGACGGGGCGGAGAGGCCGGAGGGGGAAGGGGAATCGGTCACCTGACCAGTCTGCCAGCGGCTAGCGTCTGGCCATGAGCTGGACCATGAGGCTGGAGGGCGTGGGGCGCCGCTACGGCACAGCGGGCCCCTGGGTGCTGCGGGGGCTGGATCTGGAGGTGCACGCGGGGACCGCCGTGCGGATCGAGGGGCCCAACGGAGGCGGCAAGTCCACCCTGCTGCGGATGCTCGCCGGTATCGAGGCGCCCAGCGCGGGCCGCGTCAGCGGACGGCCGTCCGTACGCGGTTACGTACCCGAACGTTTTCCCCCGGCGCTGCCGCTGACCGCACTCGGCTACCTCACCCACCTCGGCCGCGTACGGGGCCTGCGCACCCGTGCCGCCGAACGCGAGGGCCGCGCGTGGCTGGAGCGGCTGGGAGCCGGCGAGTTCGCCGAAACCCTGCGCGCCCTGCTGACGGCCCGGCCACCGTGGCACGTGCGTACGGTCAGCGAGCACCCCGCGCGTACGGCCGGCAGCCTGAGCCGGAAGCCGACAGGTGAGACCCACGGGCTCTGGCCGCGCTCCCCACTGAGGCGTATGAGGTGGGGGCGCGGTGGGACGGGGCGGGGTGTCCGCCTCGCCCCGTCCCACCGCCCGTGTGCCCATGCCGCTTCCGGGCTGCCGCGTACCTGCCGGGTTCAGTGCTCCCAGGGCCCGGTGATGGCGAAAGTGGTGCCGGGCGTATAGCAGTTGAGGTACATCGTGCGGTGGTCGGGGGAGAAGGCGGCGCCCGCGAACTCGCCCCATTCGGGCTTGTCGGGAGTACCGATGTTCTGGGCTCCGCGCGCCATGGCGTAGACCTTGCCGCGCTTGGTGACACCGAAGACGTGCTGCGCCCCGCCGCCGTCCTCGCACACCATCAGGCCGCCGCTGGGGGCGAGGCAGATGTTGTCGGGTTCGGAGCCGGGGAGCTGGATGTCCGTTTCGGGCCCGAAGACGATGACGAGGGTGAGGCGGTTGCGGCGCGGGTCGTAGCGCCAGACCTGGCCGAGGTGGTCACCCTGTGAGCCCTCGGAACTGTGCGCGAAGCTGGAGACGAAGTAGACGCTGGAGCCGCCCCAGTAGCAGCCCTCCAGCTTCTGGGCGTGGGTGATGCCGCCCTTGCCGAAGTCCTGGAAACGTATGGGGGTTTCCTTGGCCTCGGGGTCGGGGACCTCGACCCATTCGATGCCGCCGAAGCTCTTTCCGGTCTCGGTGACCGCTGACAGGTCGGGTACGCCGGGCACCCGCATGGCCTCCAGCCGGCCGCCCGCGTGCAGCGAACCGTAGCCGCCCTTGGGCTTCCTGGGCAGGAAGCGGTAGAAGAGGCCGAACGGCTTGTCGAACGCGTCCTCGGTCTCGTAGACCGCGCCGGTACGGGGATCGAAGGCGACGGCCTCGTGCTGGAAGCGGCCCATCGCCTTGAGCGGTTCGACGGAGGTGGGCCGTCTGCGGTCGAAGCCGACCTCGAATATGTAGCCGTGGTCCTTGGTATGGCCCTCCTCGCCGGCCTTGAACTCGGTCTCCTCGCAGGTCAGCCAGGTGTCCCAGAGGCTGGGCCCGCCCGCGCAGTTGGTGGAGGTGCCGGCGATACCGACGCGCTCGTCGAGGACGTTGTTGTGCCGGTCCAGCTCCAGGACGGTGCAGCCGCCCTTGGCCTCCGGGTCGTAGGTGAGGCCCTTGACCGTGGGTACGGCTATCCGGCCGCTCATCCGGTTCTCGTGGTTGCGCACGAGCCAGGTGACGCCCTTGCCGTGCCCGCTGCCGTTGCCGTGTCCCTTGCCGTTGCCGTGCCCGTGTGAGCGGGAGGCGGGGAAGGCGGCCATGCCGTCGTGGTTGCTGGGGACCTTGCCCTCTCCGGAGCGCATCGGGTCGCCCTCGCGCGACAGCACCTTGTAGTGGAAGCCCTTGGGCAGATCGAGCAGCCCTTCGGGGTCGGGGACGAGCGGGCCGTAGCCCGCCTTCCCGCCGGTGGCCTGGGCCTCGGCGGTCCCCGCGAACAGTTCAGAGAGCGCGCCGCTGAAGGCGACTGCCGCCCCAACGGCGCCGGTTCTCGCCAGCGCTTGACGTCGTGTCGTGGGCATCGGGCACTCTCCCCTGTTGGCGGACAGGTGATGACCCCGTGTGTGTACCACGCGCATGCGCGGGCGCACATCGCCTGTGCGTCAACTCGTTCTACGCGCGGAGCAGTTGCGCCGCGCGCCCGCCGGAACCCCCGGCCCCGTACGTCCGCCGTGAGCCGCCTCGCCCGTACGTCCCTCGCCCGTGCCCGTGCCCCGTGCCCGTTCCCGGTGCGTCCGCGAGCCCGGCGCGAGTCCGGCGGCGCTACGCGGCGCCCAGTTCCTTCGCGTCGCGGGCCAGTGCCGTCAGCCGGGAGATCGCGCGGAAGTACTTCTTGCGGTAGCCGCCGTTCAGCATCTCCTCGCTGAACAGCTCGTCGAAGGGCACCCCGGAGGCCAGCACCGGCACCTCGCGGTCGTACAGCCGGTCGGCCAGCACGACCAGGCGCAGCGCCGTCGACTGGTCGGGGACCGGTGCCACCTCGGTCAGGCAGACGGCCGCGATGTCGCCGACCAGCGCCCCGTACCGGCTCGGGTGGACCTGGGAGAGGTGGTCGAGCAGCGTGGGGAAGGCGTCGAGGGAGGCGCCGGGCGTGCGGTAGGCGGCGCGGGTCACCTCGTCCTCGGTGTACGGCGGGGGCGCCTCGGGCAGGCCCCGGTGGCGGTAGTCGTCCCCGTCGATGCGGAGGGTACGGAAGTGCGCCGAGAGGCCCTGGATCTCACGCAGGAAGTCGGCCGCGGCGAACCGCCCTTCGCCCAGCTTGCCCGGCAGGGTGTTGGAGGTGGCGGCCAGCGCGACCCCGTTCTCGACCAGCCGCGCCAGCAGGCTGGAGACGAGCACCGTGTCACCGGGGTCGTCCAGTTCGAACTCGTCGATGCACAGCAGCTGGTGGCCGCTGAGCGTCGCGACGGTCTGCTGGAAGCCGAGCGCTCCGACGAGGTTGGTCAGCTCCACGAAGGTGCCGAACGCCTTGCGTTCGGGCGCGGCGGGCGCCGCGTGCCACAGGGAGGCGAGCAGGTGGGTCTTGCCGACGCCGTAGCCGCCGTCGAGGTAGACACCGCGAGGCCCCGCGGGCGCGGCGGGCCTGGCCTCGCGCCGGAACCAGCGCTTACGCCCCGTGCCCTTCGCACCGCCGTCGTTCCTTCTGCCGCCTTCGCCGTGCGCGCCGCCGCTCAGCCCTTCGGCGAAGCTGCTCAGGACCCGTACCGCCTCGGTCTGGCTCGGCTGCGCCGGGTCCGGTATGTAGGTGGAGAAGCGCACCCCGTCGAAGCGCGGGGGCGGCACCATCTCGGCCACGAGCTGGTCGGCGGGGACGTGCGGCCTGCGCTCGCTGAGCGCGGCCGGGCACCCGTGGCCCTCGCCGGGAGTGCCGGTCTCGGATATGCGCGCTTCGGTGGTTGACACATTTGTCATGCTAGTCGGCCCGGAAGAACGGGGGCCCCAGGTGAGCGGGCCCGCGGGCGTGCTCCGTGCCACACTGCGGCGTATGCGACGCCTGTTCCTATCCAGCTCCGCCACGTCACCCTCTCCGCAGTGGAACCTGCAAGAGATCGCCGACGAATACGCGTATCCGGACGCCGCGCACGCCGCGGGCGGGAAGAGCGGCGCAGGCGGGGAAAGCGGCGCACCCGGGAAGAGCGGCGCGGGCGGGACGGCGGGCGTGGCCGGTCATACGGAGGGTGTGGCCGGTCGTACCGAGGACGTGTCCGGTCGTACGGAGGGCGCGTGGCTGCGGGGCAACATGGTGGCCTCGCTGGACGGCGCCATCCACCACGGCGGCAGGTCACAGCCGCTGTCGTGCCAGGCGGACATGCGGATCTTCGGTGTGCTGCGGGCGCTCGCCGACGTCGTCGTCGTGGGCGCCGAGACGGTACGCCAGGAGGGATACCGCCCGGCCAGGCGGCGCGAGGTCTTCGCCGAGCGGAGGGCGGCGAGCGGTCAGGCGCCCGTGCCCGCCATCGCCGTGGTCACCGCCAGCATGGAACTGGACTTCTCGCTGCCGCTGTTCACCGAACCGCTGGTGCCGACCCTGGTCGTCACGGGCGAGGACGCACCGGCCGAGCGCATAGCGCTGGCGAGGGAGGCGGGCGCCGAGGTGGTGCTCGCGGGCGAGGGTGCGGGCGTGGATCCGGCCAGAGTGCCGGGCGTGCTGGCTGAGCGCGGGCTGCGGCGGCAGCTGACGGAGGGCGGGCCGACATTGCTGGGTGCTTTCGCGGAGGCCGGGGTACTCGACGAGCTGTGTCTGTCCGTGGCGCCCCGGATCACCATCGGTGAGGCGCCGCGGATCATGAAGGGCCCGTTGCTCGCGGAGCCCGAGGGCTTCGTTCTTGAGGGAGTGCTGGAGGAGGAGGGCTTCCTCTTCACGCGATACCGTCGCATTCGACAATCAGCGGAATGACACGTTCCGCTTATTCGTGACTGGGCAGACTGACAAGCGCAGGCCCCTTGCGAACACGGGGCAGGATGGTTTCTTTCGGGGCCCCCGAGCCCCGCGGAAAAGGAAGAAGGGGCACCCGTCGTGATCACGACCGTCTTGATGATCGAGAAGCCGCTGGTGTCCGCCGACGTCGAGCTGGTGACGACGCTCCATGGCGAGGAGAGCGTCTCCTTCATCGTCCTCATGCAGCCGCGCGGCGACCAGGACCGGCTGCTGCGTGCACTGGACGACGTGGCGCTCGGCGAACTCGACGATGCCGTGCGCGAGGCCGAGGAGCCGGAGGGGGAAGAGGCGCTGTCCCTGGCGGAGCGGGCACTGGAAGCCTCGTTGAAACGTCTCAGAGAAGCCGGGTCCGAGGCTGTCGGCCAGATCATTGAGGAACACCCGCTCGATCTGCTCACCTCGATCGCCGAGCAGACCCACGCCGACGAGGTCATCGTGCTGACGGCGCCGCACCTGGTCGAGGAGTTCTTCCACCGCGACTGGGCCTCCCGCGCCCGGCACAAGGTCGGCGTCCCGGTGCTGAAGCTGTTCGCGCACACCGACTAGCCGGCGGGCCGGGGGCGCGGGGGTTCGGCCAGGAATGGTCCGTGGGTTTGGCCGGGGGTTCGGGGTTGTCCCCCGGGGAGTCGCCGGGCGCACACGGATTAGGGTTGGAGCGATTCCGTCAGCGCCCCTCTGGAGATGCCCGTATGACCGCTGCCGCCCCTCCCTCCGTACTGGAACGACCGCACTTCATCGGGATCGGCGGCGCCGGCATGTCGGGCCTCGCCAAGATCCTCGCCCGGCGTGGTGCCCGGGTCGCGGGGAGTGACGCGAGGGAGTCGGCCACCGCGACCGCGCTGCGCGACCTCGGCGTCACCGTGCACCTCGGCCACGACGCCGCGCACCTCGCGCCCGACGCCACCGCCGTCGTGGTCTCCAGCGCCATCAGGGAAGACAACCCCGAGGTCGCGGAGGCCACCTCACGTGGTCTGCCCGTCGTGCACCGTTCGGACGCGCTGGCCGCGCTGATGGACGGGCTCAGGCCGCTCGCCGTCGCCGGTACGCACGGCAAGACCACCACGACCTCGATGCTCGCGGTCAGCCTCGCCTCGATGGGCCTCGACCCCTCGTACGCGATCGGCGGCGACCTGGACGGGCCGGGCTCCAACGCCCATCAGGGCGCGGGCGAGATCTTCGTGGCGGAGGCGGATGAAAGCGACCGCAGCTTCCACAAGTACGCGCCCGAGGTCGCCGTCGTCCTCAACGTCGAGCTGGACCACCACGCCAACTACGCGTCCATGGAAGAGATCTACGAGTCCTTCGAGATCTTCGCGGGCCGTATCACCGAGGGCGGCACCCTGGTCATCTCCGCCGACCAGGACGGCGCGTGCGAACTGGCGCGCAGGGTCCGCGCGGGGGCAGCGGGCACGGCGGACACAGGGCCCACGACACCCACCGTCCGTACGTACGGCGAGGCTGACGGCGCCGACGTGCGCGTACTCAAGATCGCGCAGCGCGGGCTCACCAGCGAGGTGACCGTCGAGTTGGACGGCGAGGAACTGACCTTCGGCGTCTCGGTCCCCGGCCGGCACTACGCGCTCAACGCCGTGGCCGCGCTCACGGCCGGTGCCGCGCTGGGCGTGCCCGCGCGGGAACTGGCGGTGGCCCTGGGCACGTACACAGGGGTCAAGCGGCGCCTCCAGCTCAAGGGGCAGGCCCGCGACGTACAGGTCATCGACTCCTACGCGCACCACCCGACCGAGATGACCGCCGACCTGGAGGCCATCAGGGGCGGCGCAGGCGAGGGCCGGGTGCTGGTGCTCTTCCAGCCGCACCTCTTCAGCCGTACCCAGGAGCTGGGCAAGGAGATGGGGGAGGCCCTGGCGCTCGCCGACGGCTCGGTCGTGCTGCCGATCTACCCCGCGCGCGAGGACCCGATCCCGGGCGTGACCAGCACACTCATCACCGACGCCGCACGCGTGGCCGACGCGTCCGTGCACCCCGTCGCCACGCCGGACGAGGCCGTGGCGGCGATCGCGGGAATGGCACGGCCCGGTGATCTCGTTCTCACCATGGGAGCGGGGGACGTAACAGAGCTGGGCCCGAAGATCCTCGCCGCACTGGCGGGATGAACCCCGTGTCGCGGGGCCCCGCCCACGGGGACGGCCCCCGTGTCGCGAGGACAACCCCGTGTCGCGGGGACGACGGACGGCCCGAGAAGCGCGGAGGAGCGGACATGGCTTACGAGATCGACAAGCCGGAAGAGCAGTGGCGGCAGGAACTGTCGCCCGAGGAGTACCGCGTCCTGCGGGAGGCGGGCACCGAGCCCGCCTTCAAGGGCGAGTACACCGACACCGAGACGACCGGCGTCTACGAGTGCCGCGCCTGCGGCGCCGAGCTGTTCCGCTCGGACACGAAGTTCGCCTCCCACTGCGGATGGCCCAGCTTCTACGACCCCGCCGACTCCGACGCGGTCGAACTCATCACCGACCGCTCGATGGGCATGGTCCGCACCGAGGTCCGCTGCGCACGCTGCGGCTCACACCTGGGCCACGTCTTCGAGGGCGAGGGCTACGCGACGCCCACGGACCAGCGGTACTGCATCAACTCGATCTCGCTGAAGCTGGCTCCGAAGGGCTGAGTTCAGGACAGCAGCGAACTCCCCCTCGCACACGGCCCTTTCCGTAGGCGTGGTCGTAGCGGCCCGGCAGCTGTACGCAGCCTGCCGGGCCGCTGCACATGCTCCGGATTCCCACCGCGCATCAGCTTGCCCGCCCCCGCACGGATCAGGCCAATCACAGGCGGTCGGCCGAGGGTTGGCGGCGTTGACGGGGTTGCGATCTTTGACCTGGGATTGACAGGTGGTCAATGAGCGGGGAACGGGCGGGAACCACGGGACGGGCGAGGCCCGGTCGAGGGGGGCTCCGGTCGGGTCGTCTCCCATGGCGAAATAGCGAACGCCCGCCGGACGTTCGTTTGTACGCTGCATGCGGATGGCCCGGACGGCGGGTCTCACCTGGGGCGGGAGCGAGCGTGGGGGAGTCCGTGGACGGACAGGTTCGGACAGGCGGCGGGCGTGGGGCGCGGTGGATCGTGCCGGTGCTGGCGTTCGGGGGGATCTCCGTCGCCGTGATGCAGACGCTGATCGTGCCGATCATCGCGCAACTGCCCACGCTGCTGGACACCACGACGTCCAACGCCTCCTGGGTGATCACCTCCACCCTCCTCTCCGGCGCCGTCGCCACCCCGATCATGGGCAGGCTCGGTGACCTGTACGGCAAGCGCAGGCTCGTGCTGCTCAGCCTCGGGCTGATGGTGCTCGGATCGCTGGTCTGCGCGTTCACCTCGGAGCTGGTGCCGATGGTGGTGGGGCGCGCGGTGCAGGGGTTTGCGATGGGGGCGATCCCGCTGGGCATCAGCATCATGCGGGACGAACTGCCGCCCGAGCGGCTGGGCTCCGCGATGGCGTTCATGAGTTCGTCGCTCGGCGTGGGCGGCGCGCTCGGCATGCCGCTGGCCGCCTACGTGGCGCAGTACACCGACTGGCACGTCCTCTTCTTCGGCTCGGCCGGTATCGGGGTGCTGGCCATGGTGCTGGTGCGCCTGCTCGTGCCCGAGTCCCCGCTGCGTACCCCGGGGCGCTTCGATGTGCTGGGCACGTTCGGGCTCTCGGCCGGCCTGGTGGCGCTGCTGCTGCCGGTTTCCAAGGGCGGGGACTGGGGCTGGGGCAGCCCGGCCGTGCTCGGGCTGTTCGCCGCCGCCGCGGTGATCTTCGTGCTGTGGGGCACGCTGGAACTGCGTATCAAGGACCCGCTGGTCGACCTGCGTACCACTGCACGCCGTCAGGTGCTGCTCACCAACCTCGCCTCGATCATGGTCGGGCTCGCCTTCTACGCCGCCACGCTCGTGCTCCCGCAGCTGCTCCAGCTCCCCACCTCGACGGGGTACGGGCTGGGGCAGTCCATGGTCGTCGCGGGGCTGTGCGTGGCGCCCATGGGGGTCGCGATGATGCTGGTCTCCTCCCTGTCGGCCCGGCTGTCCGCCGCACGCGGGCCGAAGGTGTCGCTGATGACCGGGCTCGTGATCCTCGCCGCCGGCTACCTCCTGGGCACCCAGCTGGTGGGCGCCGTCTGGCAGACCGTGGTGCTGGCCGTCCTCGTCGGCGTGGGGATCGGCATCGCCTACTCCGCGATGCCCGCACTGATACTCGGGGCCGTCGACCCCTCCGAGTCCGGCGCGGCCAACGGGCTGAACACGCTGATGCGTTCGATCGGCACCTCGACCTCCAGCGCCGTCGTCGGCGTCGTGCTCGCCAGGATGTCCAGCCCGCTCGGGAACACCGAGGTGCCCAACCTGGACGGGTTCCGTACCGCCTTCCTGATCGCAGCGGGAGCGGCCCTGCTCGGGCTGGTGATCGCGGCCTTCCTGCCGTCCTCGACGGGGCACGGCACACCGCCACCCGCCGGTGCGCACCCGGTGCGGGGGCGGGTGCTCCCGGACGGCCAGGGGACGCGGCCCGTCAGCGGCAGTTCTTCCCCGGCCCCGGTCGCACCGCCCGCCGCTGAGTGAGCCTGCCGGGCACTCAGTGCAGTACGGCCGCCGACTCGGGCGGCAGCGACAGCACACCCTCGTCCAGCCGCGTGCCCGGGTCCCACGCCGTGAGGAGTACCGCGTGCGAGGTGGGCAGCGGGATCTGTGCCGTACGGTCGCCCGCGAGGTTCACCGCGACGTGGAGCGGCCCGTTGCGCAGCAGCAGCCAGCGGTCCTCCGAGTCCGCCGGAGAACGGGTGACCCGCGCGTCACCGAGCGGCGTGTGCGCGAGAAGCGGATGCGAGTGCCGCAGCGAAGCCAAAGCGCGGTACCACTCCAGGAGTTCGGCGTGCGGGGCACGTTCAGGCTCGTTCCAGTCGAGACAGGAACGCTCGCGCGTGGCCGGGTCCTGCGGATCGGGAACCCGCTCGGCCGGCCACCCGTGCGCCGCGAACTCCCGCCGCCTGCCCTGCCGTACGGCCTCTGCCAGCTCCGCGTCCTGGTGATCGGTGAAGTACTGCCAGGGTGTGCCCGCGCCCCACTCCTCGCCCATGAACAGCAGCGGCGTACCCGGCGACAGCAGAACGAGCGCCGCCGCACACGCGAGCAGCCCGGTCGGGGCCAGCGCGGACAGCCGTTCGCCCAGCGCGCGGTTGCCGACCTGGTCGTGCGTCTGCGCGTACGCGAGAAAACGGTGCGCCGGAGTGGCCGTCTCGGGCCGCACCGCACGCCCGTGCCGCCGCCCACGGAAACTCGAATACCCGCCGTCGTGGAAGAACGCACCGGTCAGCGTCTTGGCCAACGCACCGAGCGGCCCATCCTCCGAGCGTGCGAAGTCGGCGTAATAGCCATCCGACTCCCCGGTCACCGCCACATGCAGCGCATGGTGGAAGTCGTCGTTCCACTGGGCGTGCACACCGTGCCCGTTGACCGTGCGCGGCGCCGTCGTACGGGGATCGTTGAGGTCCGACTCGGCGATCAGGAAGAGCGGCCTGCCCGTACGCGCCGCCATCGTGTCCACAGCCTCCGACAACTCGGCGAGGAAGTGCTCCGCGCGTGTGTCGGCGAGCGCGTGCACGGCGTCCAGGCGCAGCCCGTCGAGCTGGTAGTCCCGCAGGAACGCCAGGGCACTGCCGATGAGATACCCCCGCACCTCGTCAGAACCTGGCCCGTCCAGATTGACGGCCGCACCCCACGGCGTCCGATGCCGCTCCGTGAAGTAGGGCCCGAACGCGGGCAGATGGTTCCCGGAAGGCCCCAGATGGTTGTGCACCACATCCAGAACGACCCCGAGCCCCTGCCCATGCGCCGCGTCCACGAACCGCTTCAACCCGACGGGTCCCCCGTACGGCTCGTGCACGGCCCACGGCGCCACCCCGTCGTACCCCCAGCCATGAGTACCGGGGAACGGGCACACCGGCATCAACTCGACATGCGTGACCCCCAGCCCCGCCACATGCGCCAACCGCTCCCGCGCCCCGTCGAACGTCCCCTCACGAGTGAACGTCCCGATGTGCACCTCGTAGAGAACAGCCCCCGGCAACGGCCGCCCCCTCCACGCGTGCCGCCACCCATCACCGTCATGGTCAACCACCGCACTGAGCCCCTCGGGCCCGTCCGGCTGACGCCGCGACCGCGGATCAGGCAACACGCCCCCACCGTCGAGCGAGAACCCGTAACGCGCCCCGTCCCACGTACGCACCTCCGCCTGCCACCACCCCTCATGGGTGGGCGAGCGGTCCATGCCATACACCCCACCCTCATGCCACAACCCAACCCGCCGCACCCCAGGCGCCCACACCTCAAAACGCATAACCCCATCATCCCGGCCCCACTCCACAAGCGCCCCACCCGATACGGGCGGGGGGAGTCCTAGAGGGG
>NZ_JANCPR020000014.1 GCF_028657195.3 Streptomyces iconiensis | reverse complement strand
CCCAAGAACAAACAGGCGCAGGGGGCGAAGCCCGCACGCCTACGCAGCGCCATAGAACAACCGCTCAACAACCAACCGAGCCCGCCGAGTCACCCGACGGGAGTCGTCCAGCATCTCCCCCACATGCCCCGGCCCATACCCCAGATACCGCCCCACCCCCGCCAGCTCCCGCGACTCCGAAGGAAACGTGTCCGCGGGCCGCCCCCGCACCCCCCGCACCAACGTCACCGCGTTACGCAGCCGCGAAGCCAGCACCCACGCCTCGTCGAGGACACGCGCGTCCTCCTGCCCCAGCAGGCCCGCCGCGAGCGCAGCGGCCAACGCGGCCCGCGTCCGCGTGGTCCGCAGCCCGGCGACCTCCGCCCCATGCCGCAACTGCAAAAGCTGCACGGTCCACTCGACATCCGTAAGCCCCCCACGCCCGAGCTTCATATGGGTCGTGGGGTCGGCGCCCCGCGGCAGCCGCTCGCTCTCCATCCGCGCCTTGAGGCGCCGGATCTCCCGGACGGCGTCGTCGTCGGGCCCGCCCACCGGATACCGCAGCGGATCGACGAGCGCGAGGAACCGCGCCCCCAGGTCCTCGTCCCCCGCGACGTACTGCGCACGCAGCAGCGCCTGGCTCTCCCACACCAGCGACCAGCGCCGGTAGTACGCGGCGTACGAGCTGAGCGAGCGCACGAGCGCCCCCGACTTGCCCTCCGGACGCAGGTCGGCGTCGATGACCAGCGGCGGATCGGCGGTGGGCAGCTGCAGCAGCCGCCGCATCTCGGTGGCGACGGCGAAGGCGGCCTTGCCCGCCTCCTGCTCGTCGATCCCGTCCCGCGGTTCGTGGACGAAGAGGACATCGGCGTCGGAGCCGTATCCCATCTCGTGCCCGCCGAAGCGGCCGAGCCCGATGACGGTGAACCTGGCGGGAAGCTCGTCGCCCCACTGGGCGCCCACGGCGGCGCGCAGCGCGCCGGAGAGGGTGGCGGAGTTGAGGTCGGTGAGCGCGTCACCGACGCGGTCGAGGGAGGCGGCCGGGTCCTGGGGCGCGGCGCCCTCGGTCCCGTAGGCACCGATGAGGTCGGCCGCCGCGGTACGGAACAGCTCGCGGCGGCGCACACCGCGCGCCGCGACGACGGCCTGTTCGGCGTCTCCGGCGCGGCCGACCGCTGACAGCGTCTCCTGCACGAGCGCGGTCCTGCTGCGGGGCCGCAGTCCGTGCTCGTCACCGAGGATCGCCACGGCCTCGGGGGCACGCAGCAGCAGGTCGGGGGCGTAGCGGCCGGCGGACAGCACGCGGGCGAGGTTCTCGGCCGCCGCGCCCTCGTCGCGCAGGAGCCGCAGGTACCAGGGGGTCTTGCCGAGCGCGTCGGAGACCTTGCGGAAGCCGAGGAGCCCGGCGTCGGGGTCGGCCGAGTCGGCGAACCAGCCGAGCAGTACGGGCAGCAGGGTGCGCTGGATGGCCGCCTTGCGGCTGACGCCGGAGGCGAGGGCCTCCAGGTGGCGCAGGGCAGCGCCGGGGTCGGCGTAGCCGAGCGCTTCGAGGCGCTGGACCGCGGCCTTCGGGGACAGCCGCGCCTCGCCCACGTCCAGCTGTGCCACGGCGTCGAGGAGCGGCCGGTAGAAGAGCTTCTCGTGCAGGCGCCGTACGGCGGCGGCGTGCCGCCGCCACGCCTTGTGCAGCTCGGCGACGGGCTCGCTGCGGTAGCCGAGGGAGCGGCCCAGGCGCCGCTGGTCCGCGTCGGAGGAGGGCATGAGGTGGGTGCGGCGCATCTGGTAGAGCTGGATGCGGTGCTCCATGGTGCGCAGGAAGCGGTACGCGGAGTCGAGCGAGGCGGCGTCCTGGCGTCCGACGTAGCCGCCGGCGGCGAGCGCGTCGAGTGCGTCGAGCGTGGTGGAGCTGCGGAGTGTGGGGTCGCCGCGGCCGTGCACGAGTTGGAGCAGCTGTACGGCGAACTCGACGTCGCGCAGCCCGCCGGGGCCGAGCTTCAGCTCGCGGTCGAGCTGCGCGGCGGGGATGCTGGCGACGACGCGGCGGCGCATCTGCTGGGTGTCGGTGACGAAGTTCTCGCGGTCGGCCGCCTGCCACACCATCGGCGCGACGGCCTCGACGTACTCCGCACCGAGCGCGAGGTCCCCTGCGACCGGCCTGGCCTTGAGGAGGGCCTGGAACTCCCAGGTCTTGGCCCACCGTTGGTAGTAGGCGACATGGCTGCTGAGGGTCCGTACGAGGGGTCCGTTGCGGCCCTCGGGGCGGAGGTTGGCGTCGACGGGCCAGATGGTGCCCTCGGGTGTGCTGTCGGAGCAGATGCGCATCATGTGCGCCGCCAGCCGGGTAGCGGCCCTGAGCGCCTCGCCCTCGGCGTCGCCCCCGCCGGCGCCCTTCGCTCCGTTCGTCGCGTTCGTCCCGTCCGCTCCCCTCGCCTCCCTCGCCTCCCTGTCAGCCGGTCCGCCGCCCGCAGGCTCGGCGACGTAGACGACATCCACGTCGGAGACGTAGTTCAGCTCGTGGCCGCCGCACTTGCCCATGGCGATGACGGCGAGCCTGCACAGCGCGGCGTCCTCGGGTGCCTCGGCCTCGGCGAGCCGGAGCGCGGCGCGCAGGGTGGCGGTGGCCAGGTCGGCGAGTTCGGCGGCGGTCTCGGCGACATCGCTGGTCCCGCACACGTCGCGGGCCGCGATCGACAGGATCGCGCGGCGGTAGGCGACGCGCAAGGTGTCGGGGCTGACGACGTCGCTGAGCGCTTCCTCGAACTCCTCGACACCGGGGTGCAGGTCCGTGGACTCGTAGGTGACCAGGGCCTTCCAGTCGTGCGGGTGCGTGGCCAGGTGGTCGGCGAGCGCGGCGGAGGCGCCGAGCACTCCGAGCAGCCGGTCGCGCAGGGGCTTGGCGGTGCGCACGGTGTCCAGAAGGGTCTGCGCCTCGGTGTCCAGCGCCTCGACGAGCCGGACGAGTCCGATCAGCGCGAGGTCGGGGTCGGCCGTGGCGCCGAGCGCGTCGAGGAAGAGGGTGTCGGTGCGCAGCGTCGCCAGTTCGGGTTCGTCCAGCAGCCGTGCCGCTGCCGCCGGGTCCGCGAACCCGTACCGCAGCAGCCTCCTGAACGCACTGTCCGGCCGTCCGCTGACCACCTGAAGGCTCCTCTCGTCTCCACACACCGACCGCACCACGCCCACCAGCCCCACCGGCCGCGCCTGCCCGGGCACGACGGGCGTACCCGGCGGCGGGCGTGCGTCGCCCAACGGCGGGCCGTGCCCCACGGCGCAACGGGAGGGGCGTGCCCGCGGACACGTCGGGCGTGGCATTACAGCACGGGCAACGACTTGCGCAGCTCGAACGCGGTCACCTCGGAGCGGTACTCCTCCCACTCCTGCTTCTTGTTGCGCAGGAAGAAGTCGAAGACATGCTCGCCCAGCGTCTGGGCGACGAGTTCGCTGCGCTCCATGAGGCTGATGGCCTCGCCGAGGTTCTGCGGCAGCGGCTCGATGCCCATCGCGCGCCGCTCGGCGTCGGAGAGCGCCCATACGTCGTCGTCGGCGCCGGGCGGCAGCTCGTAGCTCTCCTCGATGCCCTTGAGCCCGGCGGCGAGCAGGACGGCGTAGGCGAGGTAGGGGTTGGCTCCGGCGTCGAGGGAGCGCATCTCGATCCGCGTCGAGCCGGTCTTGCCCGGCTTGTACATGGGCACGCGCACGAGCGCCGAGCGGTTGTTGTGGCCCCAGCAGATGTACGAGGGCGACTCGCCGCCCTCTCCCGCCGTGCGGTTGGCACCGCCCCAGATGCGCTTGTAGGAGTTGACCCACTGGTTGGTGACGGCGGAGATCTCGCCGGCGTGCTTGAGCAGGCCGGCGATGAAGGAGCGGCCGACCTTGGAGAGCTGGTACTCGGAGCCCGACTCGTAGAACGCGTTGCGGTCGCCCTCGAAGAGGGAGAGGTGGGTGTGCATGCCGGAGCCGGGATACTCCGAGAACGGCTTGGGCATGAAGGTGGCCTGGACGCCCTGTTCGAGCGCGACCTGCTTCATGACCAGGCGGAACGTCATGATGTTGTCGGCCGTCGACAGCGCGTCCGCGTACCGCAGGTCGATCTCCTGCTGGCCGGGGGCTCCTTCGTGATGGGAGAACTCGACGGAGATCCCCATGGACTCCAGCATCGTGATGGCCTGGCGGCGGAAGTCCATGCCGACGTTCTGCGGGGTGTGGTCGAAGTACCCGGAGGAGTCGGCGGGCACCGGGCGGGTGCCGTCGACGGGCTTGTCCTTGAGCAGGAAGAACTCTATCTCGGGGTGGATGTAGAAGGTGAAGCCGAGGTCGGAGGCGCGGGCGAGGGCCCGCTTGAGCACGTAGCGGGGGTCGGCGTAGGACGGCGAACCGTCCGGCATGAGGATGTCGCAGAACATCCGGGCCGTACCCGGGGCCTCGGCCCGCCACGGCAGTATCTGGAAGGTGCTGGGGTCCGGTTTGGCGATCATGTCCGACTCGTAGACCCGCGCGAAGCCCTCGATGGCGGAGCCGTCGAAGCCCATGCCCTCGTCGAACGCCTGCTCAAGCTCGGCGGGCGCCACGGCGACGGACTTGAGGAACCCGAGAACGTCGGTGAACCAGAGCCGGACGAACCGGATGTCGCGCTCCTCCAGCGTCCGGAGCACGAACTCCTGCTGTTTATCCATCGCTAATCCACCCATCCTCGCTGGTCCGGCCGGCCTCTCCGGACCTCGTGATCACAGGCCGCTTACGTGACACCCATGAGCGTCCCGCCTCCCCGTTTCGCGCAGATTACGCGGGTGCCGGCGGTGGCCCACGACCATTGCACCAGACACCGGCGACCCGGGCCGCATCCACGGCCTGCGGATCGGCTCGGCCGGGCCGCCCGGCCCGGCGCCCGGGGTCAGGTGGCGGGGGCCGTGGCCGAGCCGCGGATGACGAGGTGCAGCGGGAAGACCCGGGTGACGCGCTCGCCGCCGGGGTCCTCGATCCGGGCCTGTACGAGGTCGAGCGCCGAGCGGGCCAGGTCGGCGACGGGCTGCTGGAGAGTGGTGAGCTTGGGCCGCAGCCACTCGCCGACGCGGATGCCGTCGCAGCCGACGACGGACAGGTCCTCGGGGATGCGCAGTCCGTGCAGCCCGGCGGCCGAGAGCATGCCGACGGCGACGATGTCGCTGCCGGCGAAGACGGCGGTGGGCGGTTCGGCCGCGCCGGTCAGGTACGGGAAGGTACTGGCGCCGAACTGCTCGGTGTAGGGCCCGTGCAGGACGAGTGCCTCGTCCACGGGCAGCCCTGCGTGCTCCATCGCCTCGCGGTAGCCGCGCAGCCGGTCGCGGCTGGTGGACAGCTCGGGCGGGCCCGCGACATGCGCGATACGGCGGTGCCCGAGCTGGGCGAGGTAGGCGGTGGCCTGGTAGGCGCCGCCGTAGTTGTCGACGGAGATGGCGTCGGCCCGCGAGGTGTCGGCGATCTCCTCGTCCAGGACGACGACGGGAAGCCCGCCGCTGATGGCCTTGACGAGACGGGGATTGCGGCGGTGGATGCCGACGTAGATCATGCCGTCCACCGCCTCGGTACGCGCGACCAGTTCGCTCAGGCTGGACTCGCGGCGGGCCTGCTGCCCGGTGACGCCGACGACGAGCGCCACTCCGCTCGCGGCGGCCGTCGCGGCGATCTCCTCGGCCAGTTCGGCGAAGAACGGGTTGACGAGGTCGGGAACGATCAGCGCGACGACGGGGCTGTTCTCCGGCGCCGGCGGCGGCGCGGCGGAGGGCGGCGCCTCGTACCCCAGCTCGCGGACCGCGGCGTCGATGCGCTCGGCGGTCTCCGGGTTCACCTTCAGCTGCCCGCGCAGATACCGGGACACCGTCGAGACCGAGACGTGCGCGTGTTGCGCAACACGGGCCAGCGTCACGGTCTTCTCCTCTTTGCCGGTGTGCGCATACGGCTGCCGAGTGTACCGACCTTCCCCGTTCCCTCCCCCTCGACCGCACTCGCCTCCCACGTGGGCAGCGTCTGTTGGCACCCATCGGCCGTACCCATTGACTGCGCACAACAGCGGACTTAGCGTTGCGCAACACAAGGCAATACCGAGCAATATTTGCGCAACACTAGGAGACAAGAATGGCCCGCGTCCTCCTCGCAGGCGAGTCCTGGATCAATGCCTCGACCGATTTCAAGGGCTACGACGCCTTCCCGCACGCACAGCTCGAAGTGGGCGCGACCCCGCTCATCGAGGCGCTGGAGGCCGAGGGACACCAGGTGACCCACCTGCCCTCGCACGCGGTGGCGACCGACTTCCCCGAGACGCTGGAGAAGCTCGGCGCCTACGACGTCGTGATCCTCTCCGACATCGGCGCCAACTCGCTGCTGCTCCCCCCGCAGGTCTTCGCGCAGGGGCGTCCCTTCCCCAACCGGCTGAAGCTGCTCGCCGAGTGGGTGCGCCAGGGCGGCGGCCTCGCGATGGCGGGCGGCTACCTGAGCTTCCAGGGCTTCCAGGCCAAGGCCAACTACCACGACACCGCCGTCGAGGCCGTGCTGCCCGTCTCGATCCTCCCGTACGACGACCGCGTGGAGTGCCCCGAAGGCGTCTCCGGCGAACTGACCGACCAGGCCCACCCGGTGACCGCCGGGCTGGACGCCACCTGGCCGATCCTGCTCGGCTACCAGAAGCTCACGGCGAAGCCGGAAGCCCAGGTGCTCGCCACGGTCGAGTCCCGTCCGCTGCTGGCCGTACGGGAAGAGGGCGCGGGGCGCACCCTGGCCTTCGCCTCCGACATCTCCCCGCACTGGGCCCCCACCGAGTTCATCGAGTGGAAGGGCTACCAGCGCCTGTTCCACCAGGCCATCTCCTGGCTCGCGGCAAGCGCGGAGTGACTCCCGATGCCGACATCAGGGATCACGGTGGTGGGCAGCCTCAGCACGGACCTGCGGCCGAGCGCCGCACGGCTGCCCCGTAACGGAGAGACGACAGCGGCGTCCGGGCCGGCCCGTTCCATCGGCGGCAAGCGCGGTCGCGGCGGCTACCCGGCGGTCGCCGCCGCGCGGCCCGGACGCCGGGTCTCCATGGCCGGTGCCGCCGGCCGTCGCGCTGTGGGAGCGGCCCGGGCCGGCACGGCCCCGGCGGGTGCCTCACGGGCCCCCGCCACCGTGGACGACGTCGCGGCACCGGCTCGTACGCTGTCCCTGGAAGGGGACCTCGTCGTCACCCTCGGAGCCGGCGGCAGCGCCGTCGTGCCACGCCGCGCAGGCCGGGCGACCCGCGTACCGGCGCGCGGCGGCGCCTCCCCCGTCGAGTCCGCCCGCCGGGCGGGCGCCGTGGCCTCGGTCACCACCGCACGGCACGGCGGGCCGGGCTCTCTGCCCGCCGGCGCCGATGTGCCCGGGTCCCCCTCCAGAACGCAGCGCGAAAGGGCGGCGACACGATGACCCATCTGACTCCCCCGGCACCCTCACCCGCCGTGGACGCCGGGCAGCCCGAGTCCCAGCGGCGCTCGGCGCGCGGCACGGCGACGGCACTGCTCGTCGTCGCGACCGTACTGGCGGGCACGCTCAGCCCGCTCCAGTCCACCGTCAACGGCGCCCTCGGAAAGGAGATCGGCGACGGGAACGCCGCCGCCGTCATCTCCTTCGGCAGCGGCCTGATCCTGATGTTCCTCATCGTCTTCGCCCGGCGCACCACCCGCCGTCAGGCCCTGGCGCTGCCCCGGCTGATCCGCGGCGGCGAGGTCGGCTGGTGGAACTATCTGGCGGGCCTGTGCGGCGGCGCCGTCGTCCTCTCCGAGGGGATCGCCGTCGGCGCGCTCGGGGTCGCCGTCTTCCAGATCGCCCTGATCTGCGGCATGGTCATATCCGGTGTCGTCTGCGACCGCTTCGGCGTCACCTCCGAGGTCAAGCAGCCCGTCTCGCCGCCCCGGCTGCTGGGCGCCGTACTGGCCGTCGCCGCCACCACCCTCGCCATCTCTCCCGCACTGCACGTGCCGGGCGCCGTCGCCCTGGCCGTGCTGCCGTTCGCCGCGGGGCTGCTGGCCGGCTGGCAGCCGGCGGGCAACGCGGCCGTCGCACGGAGCAGCGGCTCCATGCTGGTCTCGATCGGCTTCAACTTCCTCGTCGGCTTCACGGTCCTGCTCGTCGGCTACCTCGTCAGGCTCGCCACCGGCTCAGGGCACTTCGCGCTGCCCGACGCCTGGTGGATGTACACGGGCGGCGCTCTGGGGCTGCTCTCGATCGCCTTCATGGCGCTGCTCGTACGCGGCCTCGGGCTGCTGCTGCTCGGGCTCTCGTCCGTCGCGGGTCAGCTGCTGGGCTCCCTGATACTCGGCGCCGTCAGCCCCTCGCTGGGAGAGGACGTCCACCTGGCGACCATCGGCGGTACGGTGCTGGCGCTCGTCGCCGCCGGTATCGCGATGATCCCCGCCCGCAGCACGAAAGTCGCAGGCCAGTCATGAGCACCGCCCCGTCCGGGCCCACCGGACCTACCACACCCCCCGAGCCCGCTGAACCCGCCGCCGCTCCGGCCGGCGGCCGGGCCGCTCCGAGCGTGCAGACCGTGCTGGGCCCGGTGCCCGCCGACCGGCTGGGGCTCGTCCTGCCGCACGAGCACCTGTTCAACGACCTGTCCGGAGTGCAGGACCCGCCCGCCTACGGGTTCACCGAGGCGCTCCCGGACCAGCCGGTCAGCGCCTCGGTCGCGTGGGCGCTGCGGCACGACCCGTACTGCAACCGGGACAACGTCGCCGCCAAGCCGCTGGACGACGTCCTGGGGGAGATCGCGGCCTTCCGCTCCTGCGGCGGCGGCACCCTCGTCGATGTCACCTCCAGCGCGGCGATCGGCCGCGACCCGGAGCTGCTGCGGCAGGCCGCGCGGCGCGGGGGCGTGCATGTGGTCATGGGGTGCGGGGCCTACCTGGAACGATTCGAGGGCGACCGGATCTCGGCCGCCGAGGTCGAGGCCCAGGCAGCGGCCGTCGTCGCCGAGCTGGACCACGGCACGGGGCCGCACGCCGTGCGGCCGGGCATCATCGGCGAGATCGGGGTCTCCCCCGCTTTCACCGCGGCCGAGCGCGCCTCGGTGCGGGCGGCGGCGCTGGCCCAGCTCGACCGGCCGCACATCCCGCTGATGTTCCACCTGCCCGGCTGGCAGCGCAGGGCGCACGAGGTGCTGGACCTGGTACTGGACGAGGTCGGGGTCGCGCCCGACCGGGTCGTACTGGCGCACATGGACCCCTCGGGGCACGACACCGGCTACCAGGACGCGGTCGCGGCACGCGGGGTGTGGCTGGAGTTCGACATGATCGGCATGGACGTCACCTTCCCGCAGGAGGGCGCGGCCCCTGCCGCCGTGGACACGGCGGACGCGGTCGCCCGGCTCGCCCTGCGCGGGCACGCGGGGCAGCTCCTGCTCAGCCACGACCTGTTCCTGAAGCAGATGTGGACCCGGCACGGCGGCAACGGCTTCACGTTCGTGCCCACCGTCTTCGCCGAGCTGCTGGCAGCGCGGGGGCTGGACCGTGCGCTGATCGCCAATCTGACGCGGGACAACCCCGCTCGTATGCTGGCCGGAGGGGCGGCGAGCTGACCCGCCGCGGCCGTGTGGCCGTACGTTCTCGCTGGTCAGGGCCGTACCCCGGGTCCCGGGAATGCGGGACGGCCTGGGAGCATTGAGGGATGTAGTTCAACAGTCAACTACTCCCACGAGCGGACGGGACGGCGAGCACCATGACGGCCACGGCCACCACCCCCCTGCAGTTCGGGCTCTTCAGCGTCGGCGACGTGACACCCGATCCCACGACGGGGCGTACGCCGACCGAGCACGAGCGGATCAAGGCGATCCTCACCATTGCCCGCAAGGCCGAGGAGGTCGGGCTCGACGTCTTCGCCACCGGCGAGCACCACAACCCGCCGTTCGTACCGTCGTCGCCGACGACCATGCTCGGCCACATCGCCGCGCGCACCGAGAACCTGATCCTCTCGACCGCCACCACCCTCATCACCACCAACGATCCTGTGAAGATCGCCGAGGACTTCGCGATGCTCCAGCACGTCGCCGACGGCCGCGTCGACGTGATGATGGGGCGCGGGAACACGGGCCCCGTCTACCCCTGGTTCGGCCAGGACATCCGGCAGGGCATCCCGCTGGCCATCGAGAACTACGCGCTGCTGCGCAGGCTGTGGACCGAGGACGTGGTCGACTGGCAGGGCCGCTTCCGCACACCCCTGCAGGGCTTCACCTCGACCCCGCGCCCGCTCGACGGCGTCCCGCCGTTCGTGTGGCACGGCTCCATCCGCAGCCCGGAGATCGCCGAACAGGCCGCCTACTACGGGGACGGCTTCTTCGCCAACAACATCTTCTGGCCCAAGGGCCACTTCAAGAAGCTGATCAACCTCTACCGCGACCGCTTCGAGCACTACGGCCACGGCACCCGTGAGCAGGCGCTCGTCGGGCTCGGCGGCCAGGTGTTCATGCGGAGGAACTCCCAGGACGCTGTCCGTGAGTTCCGTCCGTACTTCGACAACGCGCCCGTGTACGGACACGGGCCCACGCTGGAGGAGTTCACGTCCGAGACGCCGCTGACCGTCGGCAGCCCCCAGGAGGTCATCGAGAAGACCCTGACCTTCCGCGAGTCCTTCGGCGACTACCAGCGCCAGCTGTTCCTGATGGACCACGCGGGGCTGCCGCTCAAGACCGTCCTTGAGCAGATCGACATGCTGGGCGAGGAGGTCGTCCCCGTGCTCCGCAAGGAGATGGCCGCCGGGCGCCCCGCCGGCACGGCCGAAGCGCCCACGCACGCGGCCCGGGTCGCCGCTGCTCAGGCCGCTGCCGCACGGGCCGACGAGAAGGGAGAGGCCACCGTATGACCTCCGGGACCTCCGGGACCTCCGGAAGCACAGTGAAGCTCGCCGTTGTCTCCGCCGGCATCGGCGAGCCCTCCTCCACCCGCCTCCTGGCCGACCGGCTGGCCGAGGCAACGCGCCTCGCGCCGGCCGGACAGGGCAGCGGCGACAGCGACAGCAACGGCCACGGGGCCGAGTTCCAGGTCGAGACCGAGGTACTCGAACTGCGCGAGCTGGCCTCGGAGATCGCCCACACCTTCGTCACCGGCTTCCCCGGCGGCGCCCTGCGCAGCGCGCTGGAAACGGTGAGGGAGGCCGACGGTCTGATCGCCGTCACCCCGGTCTTCTCCGCCTCCTACAGCGGCCTGTTCAAGTCGTTCTTCGACGTCGTCGGGATGACGGACGAGGACGCGCTGCGCGCCAAGCCCGTGCTGCTCGGCGCCACCGGAGGCAGCCCCCGCCACTCGCTGGTGCTGGAGCACGCCATGCGGCCCCTGTTCGCGTATCTGCGCGCGGTGACCGTTCCCACGGCTGTGTACGCGGCGACCGACGACTGGGCGGCGCCGGACGACGGAGTGACCCCGTCCCTCCCCCGCCGCATCGCCCGCGCGGGCGGCGAGTTCGCCGGCCTGCTCACCCCCGGCCGCTTCCCGGCCGGGGCGCAGGAGGACGAAGTCGTGCCGTTCGAGCAGCAGTTGGCCGCCCTGCGCCCCAATGACTGACGAATCATAGGTTTACGGCGCATGAGCCACACTTACCGGTGAATACGGTCATAATAGCTTTTCCGGTGAACACCGATGGTCCAGTCTCTCTCGCAGGCAGCACTCACCGAGGTGCTCCCGTACAAGAGGGGTGGTCCACATGCGCGTTCGTTCAACAGCTCTGCGTTGTCTCTCCGTCGCCGCTGTCACCGCAGCCGCCGTGGCAGGCGGTATGTCCACAGGGGCGCAGGCCGCCGGAGCCGCGACGGCCAAGGCACCCACCGCGGCAGTCGACAGGGTCGTGCAGATCAGGACCTTCGCCGGCAAGTGCCTGGACGTGGAAGGCGCCAGCCACGCCGACCGCGCACGCCTCATCCAGTACCGCTGCCACAACGGCGCCAACCAGAAGTTCCGGCTGCGGAGCCTGGGCGGCAACACCTGGGAGATCAGGACCTTCGCCGGCAAATGCCTGGACGTGGAAGGCGCCAGCCACGCCGACCGCGCACGCCTCATCCAGTACCGCTGCCACAACGGCGCCAACCAGAAATTCCAGTTCGTCAACGCCGGAAACGGCCGCGTGGCCATCAAGACCTTCGCGAACAAGTACTTCGACGTGCAGGGCGCCAGCCAGGCCGACCGTGCGCAGATCATCCAGTACCGCTGGAACGGCGGCGCGAACCAGAGGTTCCGCCTCGTGTGAGAGCTTGAGCGTCTGAGCGCCTCGACCTGACGGCCGTGGCCCGGTGCGGGGGCACTGGGCCACGGCCGTCAGTCTGCCCGCGCCCCTACCGCCTCACGCCCTCAACGGCCGCCTCCCGTACGGCGGTTGGGTACGCCGAGGCACCCCCGCAGCCCATCCGTACAGGGAACCACGGACGGTCGCACGCGTCAGCTGTCCGCTCTTCATATGGCCTGACCTGCCATTACCCGTTCCGGTGGCCACTCGTGGCAGCCCTGGCGTGTCGCTCGTGGCGGTCGGTTAGCTGGTGCGCGTGCACAGGTCTCACGGGTCATCGTCGGCGGCGGGGACAGCTCCGGCATTCTCCGGGGCGGACGTCTTCACATGGTCGAGGAATCTGGTCACTCCGGCTCTGAGAGCGGCCCTGGAAGAGCTGCCGGTGGCCGAGCGGGAGGTCGTCGCCTTTCACAGGGGATGGAAGACCGCGGTCCCCGGCACGGCCGCGCCGACCGGCCAGGACGGCGGAGGCAAGGCGCTGCGGCCCGCGTTGGCTTTCCTGTCGGCGGCGGCGGTGGGCGCCGAGCCCGCCTCCGTGCTCGCGGGGGCCGTCGCCGTTGAGCTCGTGCACGACTTCTCCCTCGTACACGACGACGTCATCGACGCGGACCCGCTGCGGCGCCACCGGCCCGCCGTGTGGAAGGAGTTCGGGACACCGACGGCCGTGCTCGTCGGTGACGCACTGCTCGCGCGCGCCATGGGCCACCTGGCCAAGGCGCCGGGGCCTGCGGGCGGTCGCGCGGTGCGGGAGCTGGCGGCGGCGCTGGAGCGGCTGTTGCTGGGGCAGAGCCAGGATGTCGCGTTCGAGAAGGCCGAACGTATCTCGGTGGCCGAGTACCTGGAGATGGCCGCCGGCAAGACCGGCGCGCTGACCGGTTGCGCGTGCGCCCTGGGCGGGCTGCTGCCGGGGCTGCCGGAACGGCGGGTGAACAAGCTGAGGGACTTCGGCCGGCATCTGGGGATCGCCTTCCAGTGCGCCGACGACGTCCTGGGCATCTGGGGCCTGCCCGAACGCAGCGGCAAACCGGTGGGCGCCGATGTCGCGGCCCGTAAGAAGTCCCTGCCTGTCGTGGCGGCGCTGGCCGCCGACAACCAGGCGGGCCGGGACCTCAACGCGCTGTACGGGCAGAGCGATCCGTTCAGCGCCCAGGACGTGCACCGGGCGACGCGGCTGATCGAAGAGGCCGGCGGCAGGGCGGCTGCGGAACAGGAGGCGGCGCGGCAGGTGGATCACGCCATGCGCGCGCTCTCCGGGGCCGAACCCGTGGGCCATGTGTACCGCCAACTGCACGACCTGGCCAGGTCGTTGATCCGGAGGGACCACTGAAACCGTACCGGGAAGGCGCGTTGCGGAAGGGCGCGCCCCGTGAGGGCAGGACGAGCGGTGGCGCGTCGGGAGAGAGCCGCACACCAGGGGAGGGCATGTCGCCGGAGAGCGCGAGACCATCCGAACGGCGGGCAACGGCCGGTGAGCCACTGGCCGTCAGCGCCTACGGCCTGGGGGTGACCCGGGGCCGGACCCAGCTGCTGTCCGACATCAGCTTCGGCGTACCGCGCGGCACCATCGTGGGCCTGCTGGGGCCCAGCGGCTGCGGCAAGACGACCCTGCTGCGCTGCGTCATGGGCATCCAGGGCGGGACCACAGGGCATGTGCAGGTCCTGTGCCACTCGGCAGGGGCCAAGGCCCTGCGTACCCGGGTCGGCTATGTGACCCAGGCGCCCTCCGTCTACGCGGACCTGACGGTGCTGGAGAACCTCCAGTACTTCTCGGCCGCGCTGGGACTGCGCGGGTGGCGGCGGGAGAACGCTGTCGTACGAGTGATCAAGGAAGTGGATCTGGCCGAGTACGCCGACCGCCCGGTCAAGCGGCTGTCGGGGGGCCAGTACTCACGCGTCTCCCTCGCTGTGGCGCTGCTGGGCACGCCCGATCTGCTGGTCATGGACGAACCGACGGTGGGACTCGACCCGTTGGTACGCCGCGAGCTGTGGAGCGTGTTCCGCAGGCTCGCCGAGGGAGGAACCACCCTGATGGTCTCCAGTCACGTCATGGACGAGGCGGACCGCTGCGACCGGCTGCTGCTGATGCGCGAGGGGCAACTGCTGGCCTCCTGCAACCGTGCCGAACTGCTCGCGCACACCGGGAGCGGCAGCGTCGAGGAGGCGTTCGCGCGGCTGGTGCCCCGCAAGGAGTCCGCATGCGGTCCCGCGCGGCGCGGACGGGGGGCGGCGCTGGGAGAGGCCGGCTCGTCCCCGCTGCTGGGAGAGGCACTGCCGGAACCGCTGTCGCTGTCCTTCTTCCCCGAGGAGCCCTGTTCGTGAAGTCCTCCCGCAGGCAGTTGCCCTTCACCCTGAGCGTGACCCTGTCCACCGCGAGGCGCGTGCTGCGCCAGCTCTCCAGGGACCGGGGCAGCATCGTGCTGATGCTGGGCATCCCGTGCATGCTGATGGTGCTGCTGAAGCTCATGTTCGACCACACCAACAGCACCTTCGAGCGGGTCGGGCCCCAGGTGTTCGGAGTCTTCCCGCTGATCGTGATGTACCTGGTGGCCTCGGTCTCCATGCTGCGCGAGCGCACCAGCGGTACGGCGGAACGGCTGTTGACGCTGCCCGTGCAGCGCCTGGACATCATCCTCGGCTACAGCCTGGCGTTCGGGTTCCTCGCCCTCCTCCAGGCCCTCGCCTCCACCCTGCTCGTCGTATGGCCGCTGGGGCTCGACACGAAGGGGCCCGCCTATCTGCTGATGGCCATCGCCATGCTCGGCGCGCTTCTCGGTCTCGCGCTGGGCCTGTTGGTCAGCGCTTTCGCGCGCAACGAGTTCCAGGCGGTGCAGTTCCTGCCTGCCGGGGTGCTGCCGCAGTTCCTGCTGTGCGGCCTGTTCCTGCCCCGCTCGGAGATGCACGGGGCGCTCGACGGCCTCTCCCAGGTGATGCCGATGACGTACGCGGTCCAGGCGGCCGGAGAGGTCGCCCGGCACGGCGGGATCACCGGCATCTTCGTCCGGGACGCCATCGTGGTGCTGCTGTGCGTCATCGCCGTATTGGTGGCGAGCGCCGCGACGCTGAAACGCTGAACGGCCCCGCGGCCCGCTCTCCCCTCCCTTTTCCCCTTCCCCTCCCGGTACGGGAAAGCGATGCGGGCCTGCGGGCAGGAGCAGGAAGGCGGCGGCTCAGGAATACGGCACGGGAATGCGGGGGCCGGTATGGAAAATGAGGCAGGAAAGAAGCTCTGAAAACATTACGGAAAGCTGCAACGGAAATCCGCAAAGCCGCCCCGGAGAGCGGCGGACGAATACGGGCCACGCAGTTGCGGGGTGTACGTGATCCAGCAAAGGATTACGTACACCCCGCAGTCAGTTGCCGCCCGTTACATGTTCCAGTTGAATCCACCGGAGAACTGTCCGCGCCGCGGGACCTGGAAGGGCCCCATCGAAACGGTGTCCCGCGGATCCTGCGCCGTCCCCCAGTCACCCGGTGCGTCGGCCGCCGAGCTGGGGGCCTTCTGCACCTCGGGGGCCGCCATCGCGACTCCCGTACCGCCGAATGTGGCCAATGTGACGGCAATGACGGACGATACGGCAGCGCGGCGGAAAAAGGACATCATATCTCCTCTGAAATGTGTGCGTTCAAGCATGCCGACGCATCAAGTATTGCCAGCCGCAAGGAACTTGAATAGCGCCGCATCGACAATTACCACTAAAGAGGAAGGGCTCGCAGTCCGCTTGATTCAGCAGAAAAGCAGGGTGCTTGAGTGGGCGCGGAACGGCGAAGAGCCCGGCCCCCAGGGGGCCGGGCTCGGTCGTCGCGGTCGCTGTGCGCCAGGAGCGGCGCTCAGGCGCCGATCAGGTCGCGGTCCCACCACCAGGCCACGCTCGGTGCGGGCAACGGAGCGCGTGTGGTGACGGCCGGCCGCTCGGCCCACTCCAGCGCGGCGTCCCCCATGGCCTCGTCGGGGACGCGCCCCAGCGACAGATAGCGCGGGACACGCAGGCCCCATTCGGCGTTGCCACGGATACCGAAGGACAGTCCGTCCAGGTAGCAGCGCAGCTCTTCACCGGCGCGCCGGCGTACCCGCTCATGAACGTCGAGGTAGCGCAGCAGCACGCGGTCGCGCAGTGCTGTCGCCGCGCGCACGGCCTCCCGCACCGTCAGGTCCTCGTGGCGCATCAGGACGCTGTAGATGTTCTGGTCGGTGTGGCCGCGCTTCATCTCCTTGAGCAGCGAGTGGCTGTCGTTGTCGAGCGCGGCCACCATGATGGCCATCTCCGTCAGCGCGCGGACGGCGGGATGCTCAAGCTCGGCGGCCGGCACCTCCATGCCGGTCGCCAACTCCAGCATCGCGAACGTCGGTTCGCCTCCTGCGGACAGCAGCCGCATCGCCAGGAACTCGTCCAGCTCCGGCATGCGCCCAGCGGCTGCGTTGCCGATCTGCCAGGCCACGCCCGACAGCCACGCCCGGTGTGCGGCACCGAAGCGCCGCACGAGTGCCGGCTGGCCGAAGGAGCGGAACATGGCCGCGATGCCCTGCAGCGCCGGGATGAACCGCTCCTCCTCGTGCCGGGCCGAGGGCGCCTCCAGGCCCCGCTGCACGGCGCCCGCCAGCGCGTTGAAGGCGGCGGGTCGCGTACTGAGCGGCCCGTTGTCACAGCGCGCGTCATCGAACGCGAAGCCCCAGTAGACCCACAGCGAGGTCGCCAGCAGCCGGTCGTCGTCGGCCACGGGCGCGAACCGGGCGAAGAAGTCGGCGCTGTGCGTGGCCACGACCCAGTCACGCTCACTCGGCGTGGCACACATGGTGCTGTTCTCGATCCACTCCTCGGCCCGCGCCTCGACCTGCGCGGCCCGACGGTGCCGCGCGGACTCCAACGGACACCAGATGAGCGGCAGTTCCACTTCGGACAATGACATCCGCACCACACCCCACAACGACGCCTCACCCTGACATAAGCACCTAAGCAGGGCGGGTCAGCCGGAAGCACCTGGTACCAGGCGAACCGCTCGATGGTGTGGTACGAGCGGTCACGTGGCCTGATGATCGGCGCGGTGGGCCCCGCACCGGCGGCGCCAGCCAGTGTCCGGCACCGCCCCCGAACAGGAGAGGACCGTCAGAGGTGCTTGCCGCGTCGTACCGGGCGACCATGGGGCGTCCGGGTTCCCCTGCGGTGTCCGAGCCGGGCTCGTCGGCGCCGACAGCGCCGACGGCCAATACGGTGCGGGTGCCCGGTACGAGGCGCGCTGCGTTGCAGCGCATGTTCTGCTGCGGAACGACGGCCGCGGCCGGAAACGGCCGCGTGGCCATCAAGACGTTCGCGAACACGTACCTCGACGTCCCGGGCGCCAGCCGCGCCGACCGTGCGCAGATCATCCAGTACCGCTGGAACGGGGGCGAGAACCAGCGGTTCCGCCTCGTCCGATCCCATGCCTGACGGCCTCTGAGCCAGGCAGCCGCGGCCCGATGCGGGCCACGGCTGCTTCCCGCACTCCCGGCGCTAGCGCTTAGCGCTTCATGTCCTCAACGAAGGCTGCCCACGCGGCGGTTGAGAACGTCAGCCCCGTACGGCTGACATCCTTGCTGTCACGCACCGGAACGACGCCACAGTCGCGCACGAGACCCGGCGCCCACTCGACGCAGTTGCCTCCCTGTCCGTCGCTGTAGCTGGACTTGGCCCACTTCGCTTCGCTCATGGTCTTCCTTCACGCTTTTGATGTATGCGACGGAAGTATCTGGGCTCAGCGCGCACGCACGCAAGCGGTCAAAGACCTCTACAGCATCAGCGGCGGCAGCCTCCGTGTCGTACATCCGCCCAGTCTGTGGGCCTTCCACATACACACGTGGCGCGTTGTTCGGAAGCTCCAGAATCGCGAAAGGGGTGCTGATCGCGACCTCCGCTTCGCTGTAGGGGAGCACCTGCACCGTCAGCCTCGGACGCCGCCGCATCTCTTGCACGATGTAGTCGAGCTGACCGGCCATGACGCGGGGGGAGCCGACCTGCACCCGCAGGCACGCCTCGTGCAGGACTACTGACACTCGGGGTGCGTCCGGCTTCTCCAGGGTCTCCCGTCTGCGCAGGCGACTTGTCGTCTTGGCATCCAGATCTCGCTGGGAGACGGACGTCCTCCCCTGTCGCAGCACCGCCCTGGCATACGGCTCGGTTTGCAGCATTCCCACGATGAAGGTCGTGGAGAAGTCACGGATGGTCCGTGCCTCTCGCTCCGCATCCATGTGCGGAGCGAACCAGGCCGGATATTCGCCATCGACCACACGCCGGAGCTGCCGGACGAACAAGTCCCCGGTTCCGAAGACGCGATCGCACGCCTCCATGAACTTCATCGAGGGCAGGATGCGCCCCGTCTCCACCTGGCTCACATAGCTCTGCGTGTATCCGGTGGCGGTGGCGAACGCCGTCTGCGAGATCTTGCGTGCCGTGCGCACCCGATGCACGTCCGCGCCGAGTCCCGGCGGGACGTTAATAGCCGATGCACGCTTCTGTGACTTACTCATGCCGACCTGCCCACAGTGAACGCTGCGGGCACACACGCTGGAGCCGCAGCCATTAAGAACCGCGTTGATTACGTGCCATCTTAAGCCCCTGCGTGTTGAGTTGGCCACACAGAGTCACAACGCCAACGGTACGAGGCAGGAAGCATGGGGCAACACGGGCAGGCCGACGACCAGGCGCAGGAGTGCGGGGACTGCGCCTGGTTCTGTACGCAGATCGACCGGGCGATGGGTTACCCGCAACCGCGAGCCGATCTGGAGGCGCTCTACGGCGCTCATCTGCGCCACGAGCACGCCCCAGAGGAGCGGGGTGTGTGAGATGTGGGCCGAGGGTGAGTTCGCGCAGGACAGGAAGACGGGGAAGACGGGCGAGGTCGTACAGGTGACAGGGCCCGCGCCCTTCATTTACCGGATCGCGCTGGACGGGGGCGACGAGCCGCCCATCATGATCTACCGGTATGGCGACGAACTGCGCCGCGTGCCGCTCTTCGTGGCGGATGTGCGCAACCGGGAACGCTCAACGGCAACCGGCGCCGACTGACCGGCCCCATCCCGAATCGTCGACGCTCAGATGTCGTTTTCTTCTGGTTTATGCCGTCTCATGTATCCCTTAACTCGCCCCGGGTCTCGCACATGTCGATTTCGGGCACGCCGGTTCCGGGCTGAACTGGCCGACGAGAGCTGAAAGTCGGGCACGCCGCAGCCCTGACTGAGGGACGCCGGGGACGTGGGCGGACGACACACGGACATGAACGTGGCGGCGCCCGCCGGGAACGTCGAAACGACCCACGATCCGGGCAGCGGTCCTCTCGGGGCCCCGTGGCATCCCTGGGGCCGGGTGCTCTCCGCCTGCTGCCAGGTCCCACCGGGCGAGACCGCCGATCATTACTGACCGGCGTCGTACCTGGCGATCATGGGGCGTCTGGGCCGCTCGGCGGTGTCCGAGTTGAACTCGACGGCACCGACGGCCAGTACGGTGCGGGTTCCCGGCACGGAACAGGCGGCGTAGCAGCGCATGTTCTGGCCGGAACGACGGCCGCTGCGCGGCGTGGGCGTGCTGCCGTCGGGGCCCGCGACATCGGGCGGCTGCGCGAGCTTGTGGACTTCGCCGCCCCGGGTGAGACGCGTGTCGGAGTCGAGCAGCAGGCCGCCGGCGCCGTCAGCCGCCGTGGCCCTGGCGTCGAGGGCGCGGGACAGCTTCGGGAGACGGCGTTCGTTCCACTTTCCGCCGTCCCACTCCAGGACGATCGGCCCGTCCTCGGGCTCCTCCTCCACCTCACCGTGGTTGTAGCTGTGGTTGCCCAGCGCCCAGACGCTCCGCTGGTCCTCGGCGAGGGCCACGGCTTCGAGGGAGGCGCTCGCCTCCGGCGGCACGGGATCAGGAAAGCGGAAGGCCGGGGACTTCACGGTCTGCCACCCGCCGTCACCCCAACGGGCCGTGGCCGGTTGGGGGTAGTGCCCGCCCCCGCCTTCGGGCTCGCTGTCGCTCATGCCGACGACCCACGCGAGGGGAGCGCCGCCAGAGCCTTTCGCGGGAGCCGCGGTGACCGATTGCGCGACGAAGGCGGGCTTCGTGTCGCGCCAGGTGGAGCCGTTCCAGTACAGGACGCTGCCCTGGAGACAGAGCCAGGCGTGATCGGGTCCCGCGGTGGCGAGCCGGTCGCCGCGGCCCGGCCAGACGGAGCTGTCGGCGAGGCGGGGCAGCGCCGGCAGGGTCCGCCACTTGGCGCCGTCCCAGCGGTAGACCTGCGGGGCCCTGGTGGTGATGCGTCCGGAGACCACCTCGCTGGTTCCCACCGCCAGCCAGACGTTGTCGGGCCCCGTGGCGGCGAGGGTGAAGTCGTGGGCGCCGGAGGGGAGTTCGCGCGGGAGAGGGTGGGTGCGCCACGCACGGCCGTCGTAACGCTCCAGGAAGGGCTCGGTCTGCTTCTCCTCGCCGGGGGCGCCGCTGGTGCCGAGGACCCATACGTCGTCGGGGGCCGATGCCGCGAGGGTGACGTAGGTGGCGCCGTGGCGGTCGCCGAAGTGCACGTAGCGCCACGCCTTCCGCGGCGAGCGCGCGGCGTCGGTGGCGTCGGCGGGACCGGTGTCGTCACCGGGGCCGTACGCGGAGCCGCCGAGCGCTGGACTCTTCCCCGTAGCTCCCGCACCCCCGTCGCTGTCCGCCGGTCGGGAAGCGCAACCGGTCACGGCGGCGGCTCCGGCGACGGCCGCCACGCGCAGCACCGCACGCCGGTGGAGGGGACGATCTTTCATGAGAGGCGACTCTAGTACGCGAGTGCGAGCGCAGGGGCCGTACGAGCGGGTCCCGTTACGGGAGCGGGATTCCGGTACGGGAGCCGGGAGTTCGATACAGGAGCTGAGATCCCGGTACGGAGGCCGGGACTCCGGTACGGGAGCGGGGGTTCCGGCCCTGCGCCCGCACGCAGAGCCGCGGGCCCGTGTGTGGGGCACCGGGCCGCGACGGGTCCTGTTGGGAGGCCGGTGGGGGACGGCCTCGGGGTGGATCGGTTACTCGACGACGTTCAGCAGCAGGTTGGGCGAACCCTGACCCGGGCTGCCGACGACGTCCTTGGAAGCGCCGTCGGTCAGCGCCTTGCTGACGTCGGCCGGAGCGGCGTCCTTGTGTCCTGCGAGGTAGACCGCGGCGGCGCCGGCCACGTGCGGCGAGGCCATGGACGTACCGGAGATGGTGTCCGTGGCGTCGTCACCCGTGTTCCACGCGCCGGTGATGTCGACACCGGGGGCGTAGAGGTCAAGGATCTCGCCGTAGTTGGAGAAGTCGGCCTGCGCGTCCTTGTTGTCGGTCGCACCGACGGTGATGGCCTCAGGTACGCGTGCGGGCGAGCTGTTTCCCGCGTCCGAGGACTCATTACCCGCGGCCACCGCGAAGGTGACGCCCGCCTTGATGGAGTTCTGGACGGCCGTGTCCAGCGCCTCGTCGGCTCCGCCGCCGAGGGACATGTTGGCGACCGACGGTGCCTTGGCGTTCTTGGTCACCCAGTCGATACCGGCGACGACGCCCTCGGTGGTGCCCGAGCCCTGGTCGTCCAGAACGCGAACGGCGACGACGTTGGCCTTCTTGGCGACGCCGTGCGCCTCACCCGCGACGGTGCTGGCGACGTGCGTGCCGTGGCCGTTGCCGTCCGAGGCGTCGTCGTCACCGTCGACGGCGTCGAAGCCGCTGCTGGCGCGGTCGCCGAAGTCCTTGTGCGTGGTACGGACACCGGTGTCGATGACGTACGCCGTGACGCCTTCGCCCGCGCTGTCCGGGTAGACGTACTTGTCGTCCAGCTTCAATTCAGGGGTGTCGAGGCGATCCAGGCCCCATGAGGGCGGATTGGCCTGCTCGGCGTTGATGCTGTGCTTCTGGTTCGCGAAGACCTTGTCGACCGCGGGGTCGGCGGCCAGTTCCCTGGCCTCCTGCGCCGACATCTTCGCCGAGTATCCGTTGAGCGCCGTGGTGAAGGTTCTCTTCACCTTGCCGCCGTGCTCGGATATGACGGACTTGCCCTTGGCCGACGCCGACTTGGTGCTGACTGCCGACTTCTTCATCGTGACGATGTAGCTGCCCTTGACGGCCTTCGCCGAGCTGGCTCCGACGACCTTGCCTTCGGTGGGCGCCGCTGTCGCGGGAAGCGCGGAGACCGATCCGATCGCCGCCGCCGCCACTGCCGCAGAGATGCCGATGGCAACCTTTTTGCGCGTCACTGCCATTGCGAGGGTTCCTCCTCGTGTGGGGGGTGCGCTGTGGGGTGCGCGTTCGGAACGCTAAGCGCATGGACACGGCCAGGACAAGAGTTCCTTTATGAAGCACGCATTCGGGCATTCGCCTTATCCGCTGCCATTCGCCGTGGTTCGGGCGTCAGTTGGCTAGACGATTTCCGCACCCCCACCGCGTGCGCCCTGGGCCTGCTTCCGCACCTCCGCCGGGGCCTGCTCCTGCGCCGGGTCCTGTGCCTGGTCCTGTGCCTCTGCTTGGGCCTGCGCCTGCGCCTGGGCTTGCGCCTGCGCCTGCGCCTGGGGAACCCATCCCAGACTCGCGGCGCGCACCCCCAGCTGGAAACGGGTGGTGGCGCCCAGCCGCTCCATCAGGCCGTGCAGCCGGCGCTGGAACGTGCGGTAGCTGATGCCGAGCTGACGCGCCATCACCTGGTCCGTCATGCCCGTCGTCAGCAGCGCCAGCAGCCTGGCCTCCTCGGGGCTGGGCCCGTCGGAGGAACCGGGGTGCCGGCCCGACAGATACTCCGAGATGGGCAGCGCCCGCCCCCACAGGACCTCGAAGAAGTCGCACAGCACCTCCAGCAGCCCCGAGGGATGCACCACCACGCTGCTGATCAGTTCGTTCGGCGCCGCGCGCAGCGGGATCAGCGCGATACGGTCGTCCGCGATCAGCATCTTGGTCGGCGTGTCCGCCATCACCCGTGCGTCCTCGCCCAGTTCGGCGCTGGCGCGGATGTCCGTGTCGAAGCGGCGCGAGGTGACGAGGCCGTCGGTGTCGTAGATGACGCGGTAGCCGATGCCCCGCCGCATCATCTGGGCCTGCACCGGCATCATCCCGGTCTTCGGGTCGAGCCGGTCCGGATCGCTGTTCGCGTACGGGGGCCGGTCGATGCCCCGTATCTGGTGGCGTGCGCTGCGCTGCAGCTGGTCGACCTGGCGGATCACGGCGGCGCGGCCCGTGACGATCTCGACGAGGTCGAGGGGGTCACGTCCCGCAGCGTTCGTACGGAACCTCGCCGCCAGGAGCTGGATGTGCCGGCGCGTCCTGTGGATCTCCTCCTCGCGTGCGAGCAGGAGCGATTCGAAGGCGACCTCCGGGGCCACCGGAAGGTAGCGCTCGGCCCCGCCCCTGTCGGCCGCGAACCGTCCGACGAGGCTCAGCTCTTCGAGCGCGGCCAGCGCCTCCCGCACCCGTGAGGCGGTCAGCCCCAGCGCTGTGCGCAACTCGGAGACGGTAACGGCGCCGTCCACGAGCGCCTCGTAGATCCGCTGCTGGACGGGGTCGAGATCCAGTGCCTCCAACATGCTGCGCATCCTGTGCGCGGTGGCGAGTTCACGTCAATGACCGAACCTCGCCAGGTGCGGGTCAAAAACTCAGGAACCGCACATCCACCCCACGCGTTGACACGCGAACGCCGCCCGCCTGTAATGGCTTCCACGTGTCACGTGGCGTCGGCCAAAGAGCAGTGGGCAGGCCGGCAGCCGGGCGAACACCGTGCACCGAGGGGCCACAGCATGAGTACTTACTCCGCACTCCGCGCCTGACGTTCAGCGCGTCGACGCGTTCCCGCGTCGCCCCTCGTCACCTCTCCTCATCCCGCGACCGAGCACACGGGCACCTCTGTGCCCCGTGCCCCGCGCGGTTCCCGCATCCGTCCGAACGGCGGAGGCAGCGTACGGCTGACGGGCGGCACGTGGCGTACGCGTGCCTCGACGCGCCTCAACTCCCGTACCTGACCTGCGCGTTCGCTGCGCTGTGCGCGCGCCACATCCTCACTTTGGAGCCAGTTTCCTGATGTCCCGAGCCGACAACCTGCCTCGGTCCCGTACCCAAGCCGTCGTCGACGAGTTCCGCGCGAACGGAGGCGAGGTCGGCGGCCCCTTCGCGGGCGGCGACCTCCTCCTGCTGACCACCACCGGAGCCCGCACCGGCGCCGCGCACACCACGCCCCTGGGCTATGTGCGCCACGACGGTCTCCTGCTCGTCGTCGCCTCCAACCTCGGTGCGCCCGCGCATCCCGCCTGGTACCACAACCTCCTGGCCCGCCCGACCGTGAGCGTCGAACTCGGCACCGAGACGTTCGAGGCGATAGCGGTACCGGCCGAAGGCGCCCGGCGCGACGACCTCTTCGCCCACGTGGCACGCGTCGCACCCGGTTACGCCGACCATCAGGCCCGCACCACCAGGGCCCTGCCGGTCGTGTCGCTGCAACCGCCGGAGCACACCCTCGGCGACACCGGCGCACCCCGCGAGATCACCAACCTCGCTGACAAGCTCCTTGAGATCCACACCTGGCTGCGCGCCCAACTGCGGTACGTACGCGAAGAGACCGCCGCGCACCTCGCGGCGCGTACCGCGGCAGCGCCGGGCGAAGTACCGCCGCCCGGCCTCGGGCTCCAGATACGGCAGCACTGCCTGGCGTTCTGCGACACCCTGACCTTCCACCACACCAGCGAGGACGGACACGTCTTCCCGCCCATCGGACAGCACCACGCCCATCTGCGGCCCACCCTCGACCGGCTCCGCGAGGAGCACGTCGTCGTCGCGCGCCTCAAGGACGAACTCCTCGCCCTGCTCGCCGGGCTCGGCGGCGCCGAGCCCGGGGTCTTCCTCGCCCGGCTCGACCGCCTGACCGAGCAGCTGACCGCGCACCTCGACTACGAGGAGGAGCATCTGCTGCCCGTGCTCGCGGAGATTCCGTTCCCGCCGCGGGTGCCGTAGGCGCCGAAGGCGCCGTTCGGCGCCTGGTCTGTCGCTCGGCCCGGGTGCCGCCCGGGGTGGGGCACCTCGGGTGGGGGCGTTCCGGGTGCCGCCCGGGTGCCCCCGCCCGGGGTGAGGGGCCGGTGGTGGGGTGCCCCGGATACCCGGGGCGGGCATGCGGTTAGGGTGAGTGCGTGCGGCACGGTACGTGTGCCGTACGGCATGTGACGACTGAGGCGGGACCCATGGCAGAGCGCAGGCGCGGCACCGTTTGGTGCGGGCGCGTGCTGCTGCTCGCCACGCTGCTGTTGGGCATCGTGACGATGCACACCCTGGGCCATCCCGCCTCGGAGCCCGCACCGAGCGAGCCGTCACCGGCCGCCGCCCAGCACGTGAGGGCTGCGCCCGACACGGTGGCTCACATGGCCGCACCGCTGCGGGCTGCGCCCGACGCCGTGGCTCACGTGACTGTCGCGCACGCCATGCCTGCCGGTGACGCCTCGTCGCCGCACAGTGGGCACGGCATGGATACGGACCCGATGTCCGTCTGTCTGGCCGTACTTGGCGTGTGGTCTGCGGTCGCGCTGCTCGGCGCCGCTGTGGTGCTTGTCCTGCGTACGCGGTTCCGCGACCTACTCGCGCCGCGCCGCACCCGCACACTGCGCGCGCTCCGGCCCCTCGCCCCACCCAGCACCTCGGATCGCCTCGCGCGGCTGTCTGTCCTTCGGATTTAGATTCCCGGCGGAACGTGTCGCTTTTGCGGCCTGCGAACGTTGTTCCTTCCCCCTTTGTCATTCCGCCGGACCCGCACCGTCGTGGCGTTCCGCCGTCGCGGCGGGAAGAGGGGTGGCCCCTCACGCCAACTCGGCGTGCGGCTTGCCCTTCCTCGCCATTCCGCCGGACCCACGCCGTCGTGGCGTGTCACCGTTGCGGCGGGAAGGGGGGTGGTCGGCCCTCACTCCAACTCGCCATCGCGGCGGGAAGTGGGGCGCCCCCCTCACGCCGTCGTAGCGCGCCGCCGTCGCGGCGAGACGAGGGGCGATCCCCTCGCCCCGTCGTAGCGCCGTCGCAGCGAGACGAGGGCGCGACCCCCTCACGCCGAACGCGACGTAACACCGTCACGGCGAGACGAGGAGCGCCTCCTCACACCGAACGCGACGTAGCACCGTCGCGGCCGGACGAGGGCGTGGCCCTCACGCTGGCGTGGCGTGGCGTGGCGTGGTGGTGTCGCGGTGGGGAGAGGGGTTGGGGCAGCGGGGGGTCGTGGGAGGGGTGTTCCGCCTTGGGTCGGGTCAGAGACAGGTCGGTACATCTTTGTGAGGTAGAGACATATGCGTTCCATTCCCTCTCGCCGGGCCGTGCTCGGCGCGGGTGCCGCGCTTGCCGGTGGCACCGTGCTCGCCGCGTGTTCCGATGGCGGCAGCGCGGACCACAGCGGCATGAACCACGGGGGCAAGGGCCCCGGTGGCTACGTAGAGCCGGACGGCAAGGAGGTGCGGGCGGCGGAGGCCGAGCGGGCCGGGGGCCGTACCGAGAAGGTGAAGCTCACGGCGACCCGTACGCGGCTGGACCTCGCGGACGGTACGAGCGTCCCTTCGTGGGCGTACGACGGGCGGTTGCCCGGCAAGGAAGTACGGGTGGCGGCGGGCAACACGCTGGCGCTCACGCTCGCCAACAACCTTCCGCAGGCGACATCGCTGCACTGGCACGGGCTCGCCCTGCGCAACGACATGGACGGCGTTCCGGCGCTCACACAGCGGGACATCAAGCCGGGCGCCGACTTCACCTACCGCTTCGCCGTCCCGCATCCGGGCACGTACTGGTTCCACCCGCACTCGGGTGTCCAGCAGGACCGGGGGCTGTACGCGCCGCTGATCGTGGAGGACCCGAAGGAGCCCTTGGAGTACGACAAGGAATGGGTCGTCGTCCTCGACGACTGGGTCGACGGCGTGGACGGCTCGACGCCGGACGCCGTCATGGCCGAGCTGAGCAAGGGCATGGGCGGCATGGATCACGGGGGTGGTGGCAGCGACGGCGGTGGCATGGACCACTCGGGCCACGGCATGTCGAACATGGGTGGGCGCAAGGAGCCTACGGAGAAGGGAGACGGCGAGAAGGAGGGCAAGAAGAAGGCCGGCAAGGGGCCTTCGCGCATGATGATGGGCGCCACCAGCAAGCTGCTGGGCGGCGACGCGGGGGATGTGAAGTACCCGTACTACCTGGTCAACGGCCGTACGCCGCAGGATCCCGATCGCTTCGAGGCCAAGCCGGGTGACCGGGTGCGTATCCGCCTGATCAACGCGGGCGGCGACACCGCCTTCCGCGTGGCGCTGGGCGGGCACCGTATGACCGTGACGCACACGGACGGTTTCCCGGTGGAGCACGCGGAGACGGACGCGCTGCTGCTGGGCATGGGCGAGCGTTACGACGTGCTGGTCACCGTCAAGGACGGCGTCTTCCCGCTGACCGCGCTCGCCGAGGGCAAGAAGGAGACGGCACGCGCCCTGCTCCGTACGGGCGGCGGCTCCGCACCGTCGGCGAAGGCACGCCCCAGCGAGCTGGACGGCAAGCTGCTGACGGCGGACAAGCTGAAGGCCGACTCCTCGGTCCTGCTCAAGCGCGGCAGGCCCGACCGTACGGTCACGCTCAAGCTGACCGGCGGCATGGACACGTACAACTGGGGCATCAACGGCAAGAAGTACGACCCCGAGCAGCGTTATCCCGTCTCGGCGGGCGAGCGTGTCCGGCTCCGCTTCATGAACGCCACCACCATGTGGCACCCGATGCATCTGCACGGCCACACCTTTGCCCTCCCGGGCGGAGGCCCGCGTAAGGACACGGCCATCGTTCTGCCGGGCAGGACGCTCGATGTGGACTTCGACGCCGACAACCCGGGCCTGTGGATGGTCCACTGCCACAACGTCTACCACGGCGAATCCGGCATGATGACGGTCCTCGGCTACCGCCGCTGACCCCTGGCGGGGCACCCGCCACGACGAGGCTCCTCCCCCCACGGAAGGAGCCTCGTCCCCAGGCCGGCCGGGGCGCTCTCGTTGGGCCCTGGCCCCCGGCCGGCCCGGTGGTGGCCCACGACCACAGGTTCGCCGCCTCGCCGCTGTCCCGGTAGGTCCGAACGGCCCTGGCAGGGGGCCGAATGCCTCTCCCGCCCATAACGTCAGGCCGACGATTACACTCGGGGGCGTGGCTCAACTACGTCTCGCACTGAATCAGATCGACTCGACCGTCGGTGACCTGGAAGGCAACGCGGAGTCCGTCCTCCAGTGGACGCGGCACTCCGTGGAGCAAGGCGCTCACCTCGTCGCCTTCCCCGAGATGACGCTGACCGGCTATCCGGTCGAGGACCTGGCACTGCGCAAATCCTTCGTCGAGGCGAGCAGGGCCGCGCTGCGTGAGCTGGCCGGGCGGCTGGCGCGGGAGGGGTTCGGTGAGGTGCCCGTCGTGGTCGGGTATCTCGACCGGTGCGGGCAGGCACAGGCCCGCTACGGGCAGCCGGTGGGGGCGCCGCAGAACGCGGGTGCCGTGCTCTACGGCGGCGAGGTCGCGCTGACGTTCGCCAAGCACCATCTCCCCAACTACGGCGTCTTCGACGAGTTCCGCTACTTCGTGCCGGGCGACACCATGCCCGTCGTCCGCGTGCGCGGTGTCGATGTCGCGCTCGCCATCTGCGAGGACCTGTGGCAGGACGGCGGCAGGGTGCCTGCGGCACGCAGTGCGGGTGCCGGGCTGCTGCTGTCGATCAACGCGTCGCCGTACGAGCGGGACAAGGACGACACGCGCCTGGAACTCGTACGCAAGCGGGCCCAGGAGGCGGGCTGCACGACCGCGTACCTCGCGATGATCGGCGGCCAGGACGAGCTGGTCTTCGACGGCGACTCGATCGTCGTCGACCGCGACGGCGAAGTCATCGCGCGCGCACCGCAGTTCGAGCAGGGCAGCGTCGTACTCGACCTCGACCTGCCGACAGCGCCGGCCGAGGCGCCGTCCGGTGTCGTGGACGACGGACTGCGCGTCGAGCACCGCGTACTGTCCGCCGAGCCGCTGCCCGCCTACGAGCCGGAGGTCACCGGCAGCGAGGCGCCGCGCCTGGAGGACGACGAGGAGATCTACACCGCGCTCGTCGTGGGTCTGCGCGCCTACGCGGCGAAGAACGGTTTCCGTTCGGTGCTGATCGGCCTGTCCGGCGGCATCGACTCGGCACTCACGGCCGCCCTCGCGTGCGACGCGGTCGGCGCCGAGAACGTGTACGGCATCTCCATGCCGTCCCGCTACTCCTCGGAGCACTCGCGCGAGGACGCCGCCGAACTGGCCGAGCGCACCGGGCTCAACTTCCGTACGGTCGCCATCGAGCCGATGTTCGCCGCGTACATGGGAGCGCTGGAGCTGACCGGCGTCGCCGAGGAGAACCTCCAGTCCCGGCTGCGCGGCACGCTGTTGATGTCGGTGTCCAACCAGGAGGGCCACATCGTGCTGGCCCCGGGCAACAAGTCGGAGCTGGCGGTCGGCTACTCCACGCTCTACGGCGACTCCGTCGGCGCGTACGGGCCCATCAAGGACGTCTACAAGAGCAACGTGTTCCGCCTCGCCAGGTGGCGCAACCGCGCCGCCGCCGAACGCGGCCACACCCCGCCGATCCCGGAGAACTCGATCAGCAAGCCGCCCAGCGCCGAGCTGCGCCCCGGCCAGGTCGACACCGATTCGCTCCCCGACTACGACGTGCTGGACCGCATCCTGGAGCGCTACGTCGACGGCGACCAGGGCGCACCCGAGATCGTGGCGGCGGGCTTCGAGGCGGAGACCGTGCACAGGGTGCTGCGGATGACCGACCGCGCCGAGTACAAGCGCGGCCAGTATCCGCCGGGCACCAAGATCTCCCCGAAGGGCTTCGGCAAGGACCGCCGCCTGCCCATCACCAGCGTGTGGCGCGAACGCTGAGCTTGGGCCCGAGCCGGGATAGCCCTCCGGCCTCGCGCCTACCCTCCGACAGCTCATCCGGCCAGCTCCGGCTACCCGCCCATGGCGCCCGGCGTCCTACGTGTGCGAGGAGACCCTGGGGCGCGCCTCAGCCCTCGGCACCGGTCACGGCGGACGGTCCGGGGAAGTCTCCGGGCAGCGCATCCATGAGGATCTCGTCAACCGGCCGCCCGAGCCAGTAACCGGATTGGCGCAGCCGCCCGGCCTGCCTGAACCCGGCCTTCTCATAGGTGGCTGCTCCGACCCGGTTGGGCTCAAGCACCTTCAGCCACACCATGCGCAGCGCTCCGACGTGGAACGCCCAGTCGACTGTGAGCCGGGTCGCCTCGGCCGCGTAGCCCTTGCCGCGCTCGCTCGGTGCGAGGACGATCACGAACTCTGCCGTGCGGAGGACTCCGTTCACGTGCAGCGTGGTCAGGCCGATGGCTTCCTTGTCGGCCCTCCGTACGACTTCGAACTGCTGGAGTCCCTGATTGCCGCGCTGACGCTCCCAGCCGGATACGCGCGACTCCCACGCCTCCGGGAACGGGGCACCGTAGCCGAGGAGCGTATGCACATCGCTCTCCCACTGGTGGTACTCCGGGAGCATGTCCTGACGCGGCATCCCCAACGCGAGCCGGTCGCCGTTCAGCAGGATGTGCGGGTCACTCACGGCGGTGTCTCTCCCTTCGATCCCGAAGAGCGGGACCGGGTCCGTCTGGTGTGTGGGCCGGGGTGTAGAGCGAGGTGTCGGGAGGCTCCTCGACAGGTCTCCCGTACCGGTCAACGAGCCAGGCGTGCAGCCGTACGGGGTCAGTGGCCACACCGTGTCTCCACTCGCCCCGCCGTCCGGCGAGGGAAAGCAGCACCGCAGCGGCGGCTGATTGTTCGAGGCACGCCCAGCGGGCCGGAATCGCTCGCGACGCCCAACGGATGGCGCGTACAGCGTAGTGGGCTTGACGGGCCGTCGCGGGAGCGAAGTACCGGCCGCAGCAGGCGAGCCGCACAAGACGGCGAAACCGCCTACGGCGTAGTCCGCACGTGCGCACGACGGTGGTGAGGAGTACGGCGGGAAGGGCCGCCAGGCGCCACCGCAGCGGCACCGGAGCCCAGCCGGGGAGGATGGCGGGAGCATCGGTGGTTCCCCATGTGCGGACTGCGGGCTCGACGTGTACGACAGTTCCCCTGGACGGCTGGCCAGAGAGGGGACGCAACTCGGTTCTGCCGGTGTCGTAATCGATGATCACGCAGGCGTGTGGGGTCAGCGCGACGACCCTCCGGGAAGCGTTGCTCATCGTGTATCTGCCGGAGTCGGGCTCCACCAACGGATGGCCGGCTCGCGTTCGATGGAGTCAAGCCATGCTTCCGCAGCCAGGGCGGGAAGCAAGGTTGCCCAAACGGTCTCGGCGCCCAGAGCAGCGGCGTGCACGGTGGCACGCAGCGGCGCGGGATCGACGAGCCCGCGTGCTACGACGCGCCCGTTGGCGAGTTCCAGTACACGGCGGAGGTTGGCCCTCATGCCACGGTGGAAGTCGGCGGTGAACACGCCCTTCGTGGTGCGGCTGCGGTGCGGCACGGGCAGCAGGTCGCCGCATGAGTCCACGAGGAGGGGCTTGTACCGGTGCACGGAGAATCGGAGGTGAGCGGGTACGGACACCACCGCGTCGAGTACGGCTCCGTCGAGGTATGGGTTGTGCAGTTCGACGCCGAGTGCATCGGCGAGTTGGGTGTCGGCGTGAGCGGTCCGTGCCGCATGGCGAACCGAAGTGATCAACGCCGCGTCGGCATCTTCCCGGCGCCACATCGGTGGGGGCACGGCGGACGACAGCCAGGCGGGCCGCGTGAGCCATGGCCGCGCCACCGCTTGCATGTCACCACGCAGGGCCGCCGTGATCAGCGAGCGGGGGTCCTGCCTGCGCAGCCGTGCCCACGCCAAGGCGTCTGCGGTCAGGCGCAGCCAGCGTCTGCTGCGGGCCAGGTCCACGAGGTGCCGAGGCGAGGGAAGGAAAAGGTCGTCGCCTCCATCTCCGGTGAGGTGCCGGACGGCTCCCATGGCGGCGGTGATGCGCAGTTGGGCAGAGAGCATGGCCCAGACCGCATTCGAGGGTGGCGGTTCGTCAACCGCGGGTAGTGGTGTGTCAGCCACGCTGAACGGGAGGTGGTGCTCTTCCAGCGGGAACTCGATTCGCGTGAGGCCCGGTACATCCAGGGCTCGCGCGTACCGGAGATCGCCCCCTTCCGTGATGCCGGAGGGATGTGCTGTCACTGCGGTGAGCGGACGGCATCGTGCGGCGATCACGGCGAGAGTGGTGGAGTCCATGCCCCCGAGATCCGTCGAAGACGGCATGTCCCGGACGCGTACCCGTACGCCTTCGGTCAAGGCGTGGCGGATGGCGGGGAGGGCTTCGTCCTGCCGGCGCGTGACCGGCGACCACCAGACGGATGACCGGACGGCATCCGCGTCCAGGGTCAGCCGGTGTCCGGCCGGTATCGGCGTGACGTCGGCCCAGGCACTGCGGCCGGGCACCGGTGCCTTCGCATCCCAGAGGTACGAGGCAAGCCAGTCGTCGTCCACGCGCCCGCCGACCAGGGCGGACAGAGCCCGGGAGCTGGATGCCCACACAACTCCGTCCGGGGTGGTCACTGTGTAGAGCGGGCAGGCTCCAGCAGCGTCCGTGACCACTTCCACGGCACGATGCCCGGTGAGGCGCACGGCGATGTACGAGCCGGCCCAGTCGCCGACAGCCCTCGCGAAGTCCCGAGTGTCCAGGGCACGAGCGAGTTCCTCATCGGCCGCCGAGCACGGACCGAGCACCGCCAGCCGGGCGTTGCGCCCCTTCGCGGTGCGCACCAGGTCAGCCGACCACGCGCCCATCACCCACAACGCGGGACCGCTCCAGAGCAGCCGCGCACCTACCGGCGTGACCTGCCGACCGCCAGGGGCGCAGCCGCCGAACCAGCGCATCAGTCGTCCTCTCGCTCCACGTCGAAAGCGCGACGGTGGCCCCCTCACGAGGGCCACCGTGCTCAATCAGTCGTACGGTGTGCGCTTGCTCTCGCTGCCGGACTGATCGCTGCCGCGTGTCAGCGTGGCTGCGTCACCAAGAACGATCACTGCGGGGGGCTCGATGTCCTCCCCGCCCGTCTCACCGACCTGATGCTCCATGCCCTGCTGCCTCCTCCCCATCAGCTCGTGTCCATGACCATCGTGGAAACGGTCTCTTTCGCACAGCCCTACACAAGAGGGCAGTTACCCCACCCACCCGACCCAAAGCACGTGATGCGCGGACGGTGAGGTGACCCCCGCCGCCTGCTAGCGGCGGGGACTTCATCCCGCCCCGGTCTCTCAGCCTGTCCAGGGTCAGGAAACAGGGGCGATGTCCAACGCCTCGCGGATGAGCCGGGCTTGGTACAGCGCGCGACGGGACGCGCGAGCGTGTGATGCGGCTCTGCTCCCTCGTCCAGCTCGCGCAAAGTGGCCACAGCGATGTGCTCGCCACAGGTACGCAAGATCAGCAGGTCGTGGCTCTGCTGTTCCCGCACATGCACTACGCTCCGACGTGCCCACGGGGACGACCTTCAGGGCAACGTGGACGCGACTCACGTTCCATCGCTTCGGTACGTGAACCTGTCCTGGTCTTCAAGCAATTCCTGCCTCGTTGGCGGTCGGACGGTGCAGCCGCCAGTCGTCACTTCACCTTGTGGCTCCGGTCGTAGGTCGTCGGTGATCGGCACGCGATCACCGACGGCCTCAAGGGAGACTTCGGCCCAGACGGTCTTCCCGACGACCTCGGCGGAACAGCCCCACCACGTGCACAGAATGTTGACTATGGCCAGGCCCCGCCCGCTTTCGCTGAGTTCCTGGCCGTCAAGGCTTCCGGTGAGTCCCTGCGGATGATGGAGCTTCGGCTGGGCCGGGTCGGTATCGCGAACCTCCACGCGGACGACGCTGACAAGGCGGCGAAGGGTTACCTCAACTTCACGCCCTGGTACGCGCCCGTGCGTCACCGCGTTCGCGAACAGCTCGCCGACCACCGTGACAACGTCCGACGCCACTTCCTCGTGGATCTGCCAGTCACCGAGGACGCGCTCGGCTCGGCGGCGCACTTCCCTGGCCTGCGCCTTGTGTGTGGGGTACCGGACACGGTCCGTACGTTCAGACATGGGGGTGCCTCTTCTCGCCGCTGTGCACCTACGGCGCGTCAACCCAGGCGAACCGCAAAGGAGTTCACCATGCTGACGGGCCAGCAAGAGCACTCACCATGCCCCAAGAGCACCCCAAGGTGCAAGTCCCCACTATTCGTTCGCCACACGTTGGTTGTTGCCAACAGTCGGGAAGGGGCACACTGTGAGAGCCGATTTGAGCTGGGAGGGGAGGCCCCGTGGCCGTTAACAGGAACCCAACGGTCCGACAGCGGAGGCTGGGCCGCATGCTCCGTGACCTCCGGAGGGGAGCGGACATGACGCTCGCTCAGGCTGCTGAGGCCCTGGAGTGCGCGGAGTCCAAGATGTCCCGCATCGAGGCGGCGCACTCCGGTATCCGTTCGCTGGACCTCCGAGTGTTGCTCGACGCATACGGCATTGATGACCAAGGACTCCGGGCGCGCCTGAGCGAACTCGCTCGGCATGGCCGGGAACGAGGGTGGTGGTCGCAGTATGAGGGCGCGCTCAGGCCCGCTTACGCTGACTACATCGCTCTGGAGTGGGACGCTTCGGACATCTACGTCGTGGAAACCGCCCTTGTTCCCGGACTGCTCCAGACCCCTGCCTACGCGGAAGCGGTCGTGAGGATGCAAGCCCCGGACCAGACCGACGACGAGGTGCAGGCCCAGGTCAAAGTCCGGGGCCAGCGTCGGCAGGTCTTCGCCAGGAGTGCGCCGCTGCGGCTCTGGGTCATCCTCACCGAGTCGACCCTCAACCACCGGGTCGGCGGTGCGGAGATCATGAGGGAGCAGTGGGAGAACCTGATCCCACTGGCGCAGCAGACCAACGTGCAGGTTCAGGTACTGCCCGCCGAATCACCGCTCAACGCTGCCCTCCACGGCCCGTTCGGCATCCTCGCCTTCCCGGAGCCCGCGGAGACGGATGTCGTGTACGCGGACAACCTGCTGAGCACCATCTACTACGAGGAGCCGGAACAGGTGGCGTTCTATACGACCCTGTACCGTCGCCTCAACTCGGAGGCGCTCTCAGCCGATGAATCCCTGGCCCGTATCCGCCGAGCCGTCGAAGAAATGGAAGAGACACCGTGAACACGTATATCCCTGACTCGTCCGCAACCGGATTCAGCTGGTTCAAGTCTTCTTACTCCAGCAGCGGAAATCAGTGCGTCGAATCAGCGAAGGTTCCCGGAATGGTCCCCGTGCGTGACAGCAAATCCCCGCACGGCCCCGCCCTTGCCTTCTCACCGGACACATGGTCGCTCTTCGTCCGGAGCATAAAAGAAGGCGAATTCGGTATCTGAGCAGATTACAGAAGAGCCCCCCTGCCCCGGCGAGAGCTGCCGCGACAGGGGCGCTTGCGTACCGCGAATCGTTCGGTGACGGCGGCCGGTTCGTCCGCGAAGGAGACGATCCGCAGGACTGCGATGACGGGCCGCCGCCACCGAAGGCATCAAACTCTCTACGTCGAAGACCGTGAACACGTGGAAGTGTATGGGCAGGCATTCGAACGGCTACGGGCTGCGGCCCTGTCGTTCGAGGGCTCCCTTGCCCGCATCGCCCAGTTGAAGGAACGGACTCCATGAGCACCCGTATCTCAAACTCCACCGCTCTCAACGCCCAATGGACGAAGTCCAGTTACAGCGCCGCGCAGAGCGACTGCGTGGAGATCGCGTCCCTCGACGCGCAATGCGCCGTGCGCGACTCCAAGAACCCCAACGGGCCCGCGCTGGTCTTCAGCCGCGAGGGTTTCCACATGTTCGTCACCGCCGTCAAGCAGGGTGGCGCGCAGAGCTGACAGCCCCGTCGCAGAGAGCGCCCCGCAGATGGTCGGAACCATCTGCGGGGCGCTCTCGTGGGGTGGGCCCGGTAGGGCCTACCGGTGCGTCAACGCTTCGGCGGCGTCGGGGACGGCTTCGCCGCGTGCCACCACCCGGGAGTCCCGGCGGGCGAGGGAGCCCGCGACCAGGGCGATGCCCAGGCCGGCCAGGGCGAGTACGGCGCCGACGAAAGTCGGTGAGGTCCAGCCCCAGCCCGCCGCGATGACGATGCCGCCGAGCCAGGCCCCGCCCGCGTTGGCCATGTTGAACGCGGAGTGGTTGGAGGCCGAGGCCAGCGTCGGTGCGTCGGAGGCGGCCCGCATCACCAGCATCTGCACGGGTGTGGTGATCAGGAAGCCGACGGCGCCGATGAGTCCGACCAGCACGAGCGCGGCCCAGGGCACGGGCGCCGCGAAGTGGAAGAGGACCAGCAGCACGGCGAGGGAGCCGAGCGCCGCGTAGAGCGTGCGGCGTGGGGCGCGGTCGGTGAGCGGGCCGGCGGCGAACGTACCCAGGGTCATGCCGATGCCGAAGAGCGCGAGCACCCAGGTCACGGAGGAGTCGGCGAAGCCGGTGACCTCCGTCATGATCTTGGTGAGATAGCTGTAGACGGCGAAGACACCGCCGAAGCCGAAGACGGCGGTGAGCAGCCCGAGCACGACCTGCCGGTTGCCGAGCGCGCGGATCTCATGGCGTACGCCGCCCTGGTGTTCCAGGGGCAGCTTGGGGACGAGCGCGGCGAGCGCGAGCATCGCCGCCAGACCGATCGCGGTGACGACCACGAACGTGGCACGCCAGCCGAGGTGCTGGCCCAGCGCCGTGCCGCCGGGGACTCCGACGATGTTCGCGACGGTCAGCCCGAGGAACATGGTCGCCACGGCGCGCGCCGCGCGGCCCTCCCGCACGAGGCGGGCCGCGACCACGGCGCCGACGCCGAAGAACGCGCCGTGCGGCAGGCCGGCGAGCACGCGCCCCGCGAGGAGCGTGCCGAAGCCGGGCGCGAGCGCGGAGGCGAGGTTGCCGACGGTGAAGAGCCCCATCAGGAGCAGCAGCATCCGCTTACGGGGCACGCGGGCGCCGACGGCGGTGAGCAGGGGTGCGCCGATGACGACACCGAGGGCATAGGCCGAGACGAGGTAACCGGCGGTCGGCACTGACGTGCCCAGATCGTCGGCGACGTTCGGCAGCAGGCCCATCATCACGAACTCGGTGGTGCCGATACCGAAGGCGCCCACGGCGAGAGCGAGCAGAGCCAGTGGCATGCGAGGTGAACCTTTCGGGCTTACAGAGCGGGTGGCCGCACGGGAGCGGGTCGCCGCACGGAGCGGTTGCCGCACGGAGCGGTTGCCGCACGGCCGCGCGCCGACCGCCGCTGAGGGACGACCCACCCGTGCACCGCCGTGGCGCACACGGCCCCGCGCACGTCGTACGGTGCGCGGGCGCACGGCACGGGCACGGGGCACCGGAGGCGCGGGGTCAGGGCAGGTCAGGGCGGCGGTACGGCGGAGCGGGAAAAGGGACAGGGCGTCATTGCCCTATGTTCGTCCGGAGAACAAAGCCTCCCAGCAGGATGTTCCCGGCGCAAAGCACGGACTTACGGCACCGGGGCGCAGCCCTCATGCGGGCATGCCCGACTGTGCCGGTATGTCCCGTTACACCCGTACACCTCGCCACCCGCTGAACCAGGCCGGGGCCTCCGGGCCCGGAGCCAGGTGCCCGGCCCCGACGGGCCCAGCGGCCCGGCTCAGGGACCCCAGCTCGGGAGCCCCGGCCCAGGCCCGACCCGGAAGTCCGGGAACTCCTCAGTCGGTCAGGTTCAGCTTTGCCCCGACCGGCAGGTGGTCGCTGCCGGTGGAGGGGAGAGTCCAGGCGGAGACGGGGTCGGCACCCTTGACCATGATCTGGTCGATACGGGCCATCGGGGACGAGGCGGGCCAGGTGAAGCCGAACCCGTTGCCCGCCGCACCCTGGGCCGAGCGCATCTGGGAGGTGATGGGGGCGAGCGCGCGGTCGTTCATGGTGCCGTTGAGGTCGCCGAGGAGGACGACCTTGTCGGCCTTCTCGTCCGCGATGGCCTCACCGAGCGCGTTGGCGCTGCCGTCGCGCTGGCCCGCCGTGAAGCCCGCCCTGAACTGGACGCGTACGGACGGCAGATGCGCGGCGTAGACGGCGACCTCGCCCTTGGGTGTCTCGACGGTGGCCCGCATGGCGCGCGGCCAGCCCATCTTGATGTCGACGGGCCTGATGTCCTTCATCGGGTACTTGCTCCACAGCCCGACGGTGCCGGTGAGCTTGTGGTACGGGTGCGAGCGGTCGAGGCCCCGCTTGTACGCGGGCCCGGACCGGCCCGTGACCTCTTCCAGCGCGATGATGTCGGCTCCCGAGTCGACGAGCGCCCGCGCCGTGCCCTCGGGGTCGGTGTTCCCCGCGTTGACGTTGTGGGTGACGACGGTGAGGTCGCCGCCCGTACCCGTCTTGTCGCTGATGAGCCCGCCGAAGAGATTCACCCAGACCAGGGTGGGCAGCAGCAGCGCGATGAGGGCCGTCGCCGAGCGGCGGAGCACCGCCAGCACCAGCAGCGGGACGATCAGCACCCCGCCCCAGGGCAGGAAGGTCTCCCAGAGCGAGCCGAGGTTGCCGATGGAGTTGGGGATCTCCGAGTGCAGGTAGAAGGCGAGGGTCAGGACGATCGCCAGGGTGGTCAGCAGCCAGCCGCGCCGCCACATGCCCTCGCCGCCCCAGCGCCCGAAGGCCCGGCGTGCGCGGCTGCCGGAGTGTCCCGACCTGTACCGCCGGCCGTCGCCACCGTCCACCCCGTGCGTGGCCTCCGCCGTGTGCGCGCGCGCCATCCGCCGTCCTCACTTGCCTGGTTTGATGCCCGATGAACGATAGGCGATACCGGTTCTCATCTTGTTGAACCGTGGAGCCCCACCTGCCGGTTTCGACGGGGTTGACCGCCGTCCGACCGGCTCGCCTGGATCGTACGAGTGCGAACCCGTACGGGATGTGGGACGTATGCGCGGGGTCGCCGGGTTCCGGCACCCGGCGGATCGTTCGCCCCTGTGACAGAACGCGCACATCACCCCGGAGCGGTCGCACCACGGGCGGGCACGGGAGCGGTGCGTCAGGTGCCGCGTACACCTTCCAGTACCGCGTCCACGATGCATACGGGCAGGTCCTCGGGCAGTTCGTCCCAGGCGCGCAGTGCGACGCGGCTCAGCATCGGTCCCGCGAAGAGGTCGGCGAGCACGGGTACCGGGATGTCGTCGCGGAGTTCACCGCGCTCGACACCGCGCCGCACCACGTCGTGCAGCAGTTCGCGGCGGCGGGCGATCACCGTTTCGTGGTACGTCTTCCACAGTTCCGGATGGCTGCTCACGTGCCCCGCCATGGTGCGCAGAAGCGTCGAGGTGCGCTTGGCGATGCCGATGCGGCGCTGCCACTCCAGGATGCCGATGAGAATCTCGCGCACGGGCCCGTCCTCCGGGCCTTCGTACGGCGGCTCCTCCAGCGTCCGCAGGACGTCCAGGAGCAGCGCGTCCTTGCCCGGCCAGCGACGATAGACGGCGGCCTTGCCCACGCCCGCCGTACGCGCGACCCGTTCGACGGAGACGGCATGGGCCGGGACGCCCTCCTCCAGCAGGCGGAGGACGGCCTCGATGATGGCACGCTCGACGGCCTCACTACGGGGGCGTCCACGCCGTGCGGGTTCCGGAGTCATCGCGGGGACTCTACGTGCCGGGCGCCCGCGTCCGGCGGCTCGGGGCTCTCCGGCCCGGAGTCCTTGACCGTCTCGGAGTCCTTCGCCGTCTCGGAGCCCTTCGCCGTCTCGGGGCGCGTTCTGCCCGGGAGCCAGAGCGCGACGACGGCGGCGCCGAGCAGCGCGACCACGGCTGCGCAGACCACCGTGACGTGCATGGCGTCGATGAACGCCGCCCTGGCGGGTGCCACGAGCGCGTGCCCTGCGGCGCCGAGCCGGTCGACGAGTGCGAGGGTGCCCTCGATGGACTCGCCCGCCGTATGGCGTGCCCCTTCGGGCAGGCCGGGTACGGTCTCCAACTCGCCCTTGACGCCCTCGCGGTAGCGCGCGGAGAGCAGGGAGCCGAGTACCGCGACCCCCAGCGCCCCGCCGACCTGCCGGAAGGTGTTGTTGACCGCCGAGCCCGAGCCCGCCTTCTCGGTGGGCAACGACTGCATGATCGAGACGGTGGCCGGGGGCATGATGTGCGCGATGGCGGCGCCGAGTACGAAGAAGACGGTCTCCAGGACCCAGATCGGCGTCGTCTCGTCGAGGAGGGCGAAGCCGAGGAAGCCGGCGGCGACGGTGAGGAGCCCCGCGGTGCAGACGGCCTTGGCGCCGAAACGCTCCACGACCAGCCGGGCACGCGGCGCGAAGATCATCTGCGCCACCGCGAGCGGCAGCATCAACAGCCCTGCCTGGAGCGGGGTGTAGCCGCGCACGCTCTGGATGTAGAAGACGGCGAAGAACGTGACGCCCGTGAGCGCGAAGAAGACGAGCGCGACGGCGGCGACGGCCGCGGAGAACTCGGGCTTCCTGAAGTAGCGCATGTCCAGGGCCGGATGGCTGGTGCGCCGCTCGTGCAGTACGAACAGGGCGAGGACGAGGAGCCCGCCGCCCACCGTGGCGAGTACCTGGGGATCGGCGAAGTCGGCGAGCTGGCCCCCTTTGATGACCCCGTAGACCAGCAGCACGAGCCCGGCGACCGAGAGCAGTACGCCCAGCGGGTCGAACCGCCCCTTGTCCGGGTCGCGCGAGTCGGGCACGAGGAGGGTCATGGCGAGGAGCGCGACGAGCACGATGGGAACGTTGACGAGGAAGACCGAGCCCCACCAGAAGTGCTGGAGGAGCAGGCCGCCGGTGATGGGCCCTATGGCGATGGCCAGCCCGACGCCGCCCGCCCAGATGCCTATGGCCTTCGGCTGTTCCTCGCGCGGGAAGACGTTCATCACGATGGCGAGCGTGGCGGGCATCACAAGGGCGCCGCCGAGGCCCATCACGGCGCGGAAGGCGATGAGTTGGCCGGGGCCGGTGGACACGGCGGCGAGCACCGAGCCCACGCCGAAGACGACCAGCCCCGCCAGCAGCACCTTCTTGCGGCCGAAGCGGTCACCCAGCAGCCCCGCGGTGAACAGGAGTCCTGCGAAGACGAGCGTGTAGGAGTTGACCGCCCACTCCAACTCGGCCTGACCTGCGCCGAGTCCGGCCGGTGCGGGTTGCGCGATGGTCTTCATCGCGACATTGAGGATGCTGTTGTCCAGAACGACGATCAGCAGGCTGAGCATCAGGACGGCCAGGATCGCCCATCGCCTTCTGTGGACGGGGCCGGGCCGGCCGTCAGGGCCGCCATCACCGTCGCCGTCGGGGCCGCCGTCGCCGCCAGGAACGGGGTCGGGGTCGGGGTCGGATATTCGCGGAGGGTTCATGGAGGGGAGGCTAGACCTATTCCGATACGGGACCGTTCCGTATCGTAAAGCTTCGGCCACCTTCCCCTCCCGTGGGAGCCGTGCCAGCATGGCCCGTGGATCCGGAGACGCCGTAAGGGCGCTTCGAGACGACAACACAGGAGTAAGAGCGATGCCGCAGACGACGCAGCATGCCCCGAAACAGGACGACCAGAATCCCCGCTCCCTCTACGGCGGCAGCCGCAACCGCCGTGTGACCGTACGCGATCTGGCACTCGCCAAAGAGCGTGGCGAGAAATGGCCCATGCTCACCGCGTACGACGCCATGACCGCCTCCGTCTTCGACGAGTCCGGCATCCCCGTGCTGCTCGTCGGCGACTCGATGGGCAACTGTCACCTCGGCTACGAGACCACCGTGCCCGTCACCATGGACGAGATCGCCATGCTCACCGCCGCCGTCGTACGGGGCAGCAGCCGCGCCCTCGTCGTCGCCGACCTGCCGTTCGGCTCGTACCAGGAGGGGCCCGTCCAGGCCCTGCGCAGCGCGACCCGGCTGGTCAAGGAGGCCGGCGCCGGTGCCGTGAAGCTGGAGGGCGGCGAGCGGTCGTCCGAGCAGATCGGACTGCTCGTACGGTCGGGGATTCCCGTGATGGCGCACATCGGGCTGACGCCCCAGTCCGTGCACGCCATGGGCTACCGCGTACAGGGGCGCGGCGAGGAGGCGGCGCAGCAGGTGCTGCGCGACGCCAAGGCCGTACAGGACGCCGGTGCCTTCGCCGTGGTGCTGGAGATGGTGCCGGCCGGCGTCGCCGCCGAGGTCACGCGGTCGTTGCAGGTGCCGACGGTGGGGATCGGCGCCGGGGCCGAGTGCGACGCTCAGGTTCTGGTGTGGACCGATATGGCGGGCCTCACACCGGGGAAGCTGCCCCGCTTCGTGAAGCGGTACGCCGAGCTGCGGGGTGCGCTCGGCGGGGCGGCTTCCGCTTTCGCGGAGGAGGTCGTGTCCGGCGCCTTCCCGCAGGGCGAGCACACCTTCGAGTAGGTCCCCTCTCCTCTGCCTGTTTCCCGCCGTTTCCCGTCCCCTTGTCGTTCCCCGCCCCCTGACGGGGGGCGGGGAGCTGCGCACCGGCCGTGGACGGTCTGCGGCATCGTCGCGGGCTGTCCGCCGGTGGCCCCGCTGTGCCCGCCCGTTCCGCCTTGCGGAACGCCCGCCCGCAGAAGGGGGCAGAGGGGTGGCGCCCGCTCGCAGAGGGGTGGGTCGGGGGTGGGCCGCGTGGGCGGGGCGTGTAGGTGAGCTGTCGGTCGTTTGTCGGTGGGGACTGGCACCTTGGAAACATGACGCGAGAGAAGACGACGAATGCGGTCGAGGTCCGCGGCCTGGTGAAGCACTTCGGGGAGACGAAGGCCGTCGACGGCATCGACCTGGATGTGCGTGAGGGCACCGTCATGGGAGTGCTGGGGCCTAACGGCGCGGGCAAAACGACTCTCGTACGGGTGCTCTCCACCTTGCTGCAGCCCGACGCGGGGACGGCCACCGTCGCCGGATACGACGTGGTGCGCCAGCCGCGGCAACTGCGCCGCACGATAGGACTCACCGGGCAGTACGCCTCGGTGGACGAGAAGCTTTCGGGCCGGGAGAACCTCTACATGATCGGGCGCCTGCTCGATCTGTCCCGTACGGCCGCACGCAAGCGGGCCGACGAGCTGCTGGAGCGGTTCTCCCTTACCGAGGCGGCCAAGCGCCCCGCGAGCAAGTACAGCGGCGGCATGCGCCGCAGGCTCGACCTGGCGGCCTCCATGATCGGCCGCCCGAAGGTGCTGTACCTGGACGAGCCGACGACGGGCCTCGACCCCCGTACCCGTAACGAGGTGTGGGACGAGGTGCAGAACATCGTGGCGGACGGCAACACCGTCCTGCTCACGACCCAGTACATGGAGGAGGCCGAGCGGCTGGCCAGCGAGCTGACGGTCATCGACCGCGGCCGGATCATCGCCGAGGGCAAGGTGCCCGAGCTGAAGGCGAAGGTCGGCGGACGCACTCTTGAGGTACGCCCGGTGGACCCGGGCGAGCTGTCGAGGATGGTCGGCGCCCTGGCGCAGGCCGGGCTCGACGGGGTCTCCGGCGCGACGGCCAGCGAGGAAGCGGGCGTGGTGACCGTGCCGATCGTCAGCGACGAGCAACTCACGGCCGTCGTCGGGCTCCTCGGCGAGCGCGGCTTCGCCATCGCCGACATAGCCACCCATCTGCCCAGCCTCGACGAGGTGTTCCTCGCCCTGACCGGCGAGAAGGCCACCCACGAGGACGAGAAGAACGAGCTTGAGGAGGTAGCGGCGTGAGCACCGCCACCGTCAAGGCGCCCCAGTCCTCCGGCACTTCGCCGGGCCCTGGCGCCGGTTCGGCGCCCGTGAAGCCGGGTGCGGACGAGGGCCGCATAGGGCTGCGGGCCAACCTGCGGCACATCAGCGCTCTCGTACGCCGCAACGCCCTTCAGATCAAGCAGGACCCCGAGTCGATGATGGACGCATTGCTGATGCCCATCATCTTCACGCTGCTGTTCGTGTTCGTCTTCGGCGGCGCCATCGGAGGCGGCTCCGGGGGCAGCAGCCGGGACCAGTACATCCAGTACCTGATCCCCGGCATGATGGGCATGATGGGCATGTCCATCGCCATGGCCGTCGGTACGGGCATCAACGAGGACTTCCGCAAGGGCGTCATGGACCGCTTCAGGTCCATGCCCATCGCACGCTCCTCGGTGCTGATAGCCAAGTCCGTGGTCGAGGTCGGCCGCATGCTGGTCGCCGTCACCGTCCTGCTGATCGTCGGCTTCGCCGTCGGTTTCGACATCCACGGGCACTGGCTCGGCATGCTGGGCGCCGTCGGGCTCACCGCGCTCTTCGGTGCCTCGCTGCTGTGGATCTTCATCCTGCTCGGTCTGACGATGAGCACGGCGCAGGCGGTCCAGGGCGTCTCCTTCCTGGTGCTGATGCCGCTCCAGTTCGGCTCGTCCATCTTCGTGCCGACCGGCACCATGCCGGGCTGGCTGAAGGCGTTCACGGACGTCAACCCGCTGACACATGTGGCGGACTCGGCCCGTGGCCTGATGCTGGGTGAGGGCGCCGTCGCCAACCCCGTGATGTGGACGGTGATCTGGTCGGTCGGCCTGACCCTGCTGACCGCGCCGGTGGCGATCTCGAAGTTCCGCAAGAAGACCTGACGGTCTTGGGGGCGCGAACGTGCGGGGTCCGGTGGGGTGTATCCCACCGGACCCTGTACGTGCCAGACCTGACGGTCTCGGGGCGCGAACGTGCCGGGTCCGGTGGGCTGTGATTCCGCCGGACCCTGCGCGTTGAGGTGCTCGCCGTCGCGGCGGGAGGCTGCGTGCCCGGCACGGCGGGAGAGTGCGTGCACGGCGCGAGGGGAGAGTGCGTGCCCGGCGGGGCGGGGCGGGGAGAAGGTGGGCCCGGGAGGGCCTGTGGCGGGGCGGGGGCGTTAGTTTTCGTGTACCAGGGTGACGGCCTCGGGGAGGGTGAGGGTGGTGCCGTGGGTGTGGGCCGTGGTGTAGGCCGCTTCGGGCAGCGCTGCCCGTACGGCCTTTTCGGCCGCCTCGCGTGCCTCGCGCTCGACGGGGTGCGGGTAGTGCCCCTCCGGCAGTTCGGTGAGCGCGTCGTACGTGCCCAGCAGCCGGGCGCCCAGCTCCGGACGGCCCAGCCGTGCGTACGCGTTCGCCGCCGTGACGAGCTGAGAGAGCGTCATCTGCGGGGCGATGGTCTCCGCGATCGCGCCGCGCGACTTGTCTATCGACACGCGCAGCAGTTCCAGGGCCCGTTGCGGGTCGCCGTCGACGCAGTAGATCCACGCGAGGATGCCCTGCATCATTCCGCCGAACACGTCCGGAGCCTGCTCCGCGAACTGCCGCGCCACAGGCTCCAGAATCTCGCGCGCCCGTGCCGTGTCCCCACGCCGCGTGAGGTGGATGCTCAGCTGTATGGCCGCGAAGTTGGGCCCCTCACCGTTTATGTGCTCGGCCGCCTCCGTCGACTCCCGTAGCAGCCTGTCGCCCTCCGCTCTCAGCTCGGGATCGTCCAGCTCCACCAGTACGGCCCCGAGCCGAGACTTCAGCAGCGGCACCTGGCTGTGCGCACCGAGCTGCTCGGCACGGGCGATGGCCGCGCGGAAGTCCTCGGCGGCGCCCGCGAAGTCGCCCCGGGCGCTGAGGGATTCGGCCCGCCCCGACAGCGCCTCGGCCTCGCCCCAGGCGTCACCCACGCGCCGGAAGATCTCCAGGCTCTCCAGCGCGTCCTCACCCGACTGCTCCCAGGTGCCGGGCCGGTCGCTCGTCAGCTTGGCACGCAGTTGGAGCGCGAAGGCCAGCTCCCATTCGTAGCCCAGCTCGCGGCAGCCGCGCACCGTCGCGTCGGTCAGTTCCTTGAGCGCTTCGTGCCGGCCGCTCATGATCCAGGCGAAGATCCACATGCAGCCCGGCAGCCGGCAGGTCTGCGGGGAGCCCGGGGTGTAGGTCTCGGAGATCGCGTACAGCTGCGCCTGCCGCTCCGGGGTCTCCAGCTCGGGAAAGCCCTCCGCGACATCGACCAGGGCCATCATCCGCACCCCGCGGCGCGCCTCCCACAGGACCTCGTCCCGCATCGGCGGCGGCGCGTCCGTGATCCGCTCGTACAGCGGCGGCGCGGGCGTGACGGGCCGCACGAACGGGTCGGGGCCGAGGTCGGACGCCACCCTCGACCAGGTGCGCGCGTCGGAACGGTGGTCACGCAGGTGCCAGAACCAGCCCATCGACAGCGTCAGGCACAGCACCTCCTGTTCGTCGGACGCGGCGGCGGCCCGGCGCAGCGCCGTACGGATGTTGTCGTGCTCGCGCTCCAGACGGTCCAGCCATACGCCCTGCTCGGGGCCGCGCAGCAACGGGTCGGCCGTACGGGCCAGTTCGCGGTACGCCACCAGATGCCGGCGCTCCGCCGCGGCCCGCTCACCGGGACCGCCAGACCCACCCGGTCCGCCCGAACCGCTTGGACCACCCGGTCCGCCTGACCCGCCTGACCCGCCGTCAACGCTGTCCAGCTTCTCCGACGCGTACTCGGCCACGGTCTCCAGCAGGCGGTACCGCATGCCGAGCGCGCCCTCCGAGGGCACCGCGATCACCAGCGACTTGTCGACAAGTGAACCCAGAAGCGCGGGCGTCTCCCCCTCCCCCGCCTCCGGGATGTCGCCGCACACCTCCTCGATCTGCTCCAGCTCGCAGCCGCCGGAGAAGACGGCCAGCCGCCGCAGCACGGCGCGCTCCGCACCGTTCAGCAGCTCCCACGACCAGTCCACGACGGCGCGCAGGGTCTGCTGGCGGGGCAGTACCGTACGGCTTCCGCTGGTCAGCAGCCGGAAACGGTCGTCGAGGCGGCACGCGAGCTGGCGCGGCGTGAGCGAACGCAGCCGTGCCGCCGCCAACTCGATCGCGAGCGGCAGCCCGTCGAGTCGCCGGCAGATCTCCGCACACGCCTCGGGAGCCTCGTCGATACGGAACCCCGGCCGTGCCGAGGCACCCCGGTCGGCCAGCAGTTGGAGCGCCACCGGGTCGGGCAGCGGCTCGACGGGCCGCACCGACTCGCCGGGCACACCCAGGGGTTCGCGGCTGGTGGCCAGCACGGTGACACCGGGGCACTCCACCAGCAGGGTCTCCACGAGCTTGGCCGCCGCGTCGATCACGTGCTCGCAGTTGTCCAGCACCAGCAGCATGCGACGGTTCGCACACCGCTCGGCCAACTGGGCAAGCGGGTCAAGGGCGTTGGGGTCGGCGGCGGCACGCAGCCCCTCGGCCGTCGACGTGCGGATGGCCGTCTCGCGCCCGCCGAGCGCGGTGAGTACGGCCTCCGCCGTGTCCTGCGGATCGCGTACGGGGGCGAGTTCGGCCACCCACACGCCGTCCGCCCACTCCGCGTGCCGCGCGGCACGGGCGCTCGCCGCCGCCTCCAGCGAGAGGCGCGTCTTGCCCGCGCCCCCTGAGCCGGTGAGGGTGACCAGCCGGGCCGTGCCCAGCTCGCGCCCGATCTCCTCGATCTCCCCCGCCCGTCCGACGAACGAGGTGAGACCGGATCGGAGATTGCCCGGCTGCGCCGTGCCCGGGCCTTGTGCCATGCCCGGGCCTTGCGTGATGCCGGGGCCCTGTCCGTTCTCGGGGCCTTGCGCCGCGCCGGGGCCTTGCCCGTTCTCGGGGCCTTGCGCCGCGCCGAGACCTTGCGCGGTGCCGGGCTCGGAGCCTGGAGCAGGGCTCGGTCCGGGGCCGGACCCCGGCTCGGGGCCAGACTCCGGCTCGGGGCCAGATTCCAGCTCGGGGTACGCCGCAGGTCTCCGTGCGGGCGCAGGGCCGGGGCCAAGGGCAGGGCCCGGCCCAGTGACCGAGGAGCCCAGTGGCGAGGGCGAGCCCGGCGCTCCTGCCCCGCGCCCCGTACGTGCCTGATCCGTACGCGCCTGATCCGTGCGGGGCGTACCGGGCGCGCGGCGGGGATCGTAGGCGCGGGGCGTACCGGACGCACGGTCGGACCCGCCCCGCCCGGCTCCGTAACCCGCTCCGGGCGCCACCCCCGGCCGCCCGGGGCCCGACCCCGGTCCCGCTGCCGACACTCCTCCCGCTCCCGGCCCCGGTTCGGTGAGCAACTCGGCGTGCAGGGCGCGTAGTTCGGGGCCCGGGTCCACGCCGAGGCGGTCGGCGAGTCTGACCCGTACGGCGTCGTAGGCGGCCAGCGCCTCCGCCGTCCGGCCCGCCTCGCGCAACGCGCGCAGACGCAGCGCCTGCAGCGGCTCGTCCAGTGGGTGGTCGGTGGCCAGCTGGCGGACGACGGGCAGCACCGCTTCCGCCTGTCCCAGCGCGAGGGACGCCTCGGCGCGGTCTCTGCGCGCGGCGAGCTGGCGGTCCTCGGCGCGCAGCGCCACGGCCCCTCCCCCGTCGGGCAGGTCGGCCAGCGCCGTACCGCGCCACAGCGCGAGCGCGTCGTCCAGCAGGGCCGCCGCCTTGCCCGCTTCCCCCTCGCCGAGCGCGGCGGCGCCCTCGGCCGCGAGGCGTTCGAAGCGGAAGAGGTCGATGTCGTCCCTGTCGGCAGCGAGCCTGTACCCGCCGCCCTCGACCGAGGCGACCGCCTCACGCCCCAGCGACCTGCGCAACCGCCCGACGAGCGCCTGGATCGCCGCCGTCTCATCGGCGGGAGGGGGCTCGCCGTCGGCCCACACCCCTGCGGCCAGCTCGCCCGTGCGCACCGCGCGACCGCCCGCCAGCGCGAGCGCGGTCAGCAGGGCACGCAGCCGCGCCCCGCCGACCGGCACCGTCGTGCCGTCCTCGCGGAGCACCTGCGTCGTCCCCAGAACGCGATAGAAGTAGCGCACCTTCACATACTGCCAGCAGGCTCTGACATCGGCGGGCACGGAGCTTCCCGCAGCGCACGCAGCGCCACCGTGATCGCGGGGCGCCGCGAGACCCCCTGGCGCCATACGGCGAAGAGCCGCCGTGTGGGCGCGGGTTCGAGCGGGCGCAGCGTCACGCCGTCGGGCAGCGTGCCCCTGCCCAGGCGCGGCAGCAGCACGATCCCGAGCCCTTTGGCCGCCAGCGCGACCTGGGTGTGGTACTCCGCGACGTAGTAGGCCACGTCCGGCTCCTGCCCCACGGCGCGCAAGGTGGTGTGCAGCCAGTCATGGCACACGGAACCCGGCGGCTGGCAGATCCACCGCGCCCCCGCCAGGTCCTCGCGTACGAGCGCCGAGCGCGCGGTGAGCGGGTGCCCTGCGGGCAGCAGTACGTCGCACACGTCGTCGCCGACGGCGAGGCGGCGTACCCCTTCGGGCGCCGGCATCGGCGCGATGTCCCAGTCGTGCGCGAGCGCGAGGTCCACCTCGCCCCTGGCCACCAGCCCGATCGACAGGTGCGGGTCCACCTCGGACATCCGCAGGTCCAGGTCCGGGTGTTCGGCGGTGAGGCGCGCGAGCACCCCGGGCATCAGGCCGCGCGCCGCACTGGGGAAGGCGGCGAGGTTCAGCCGCCCGGCCGGGCGGCCCCTGCGCTCCTCCAGCGCGACCTCGGCCTGCTCGGCGAGGCTGAGCATCTCCCCCGCAGCGCGGACCAGCAACCGGGCCGCGTCGGTGAGCGCTATGCCTCTGCCCTGGCGCTCCAGCAGCGTCGTACCCGTCTCGCGCTCCAGCTTGGAGATCTGCTGGGAGATCGCGGACGGGGTGTAGCCCAGCGCCTGTGCGGCACCGCCCACCGAACCGTGCACGCCGACCGCGTGCAGTGCGCGCATCCGCGCCAGATCGAGCATGACCCGCCCCCCGACTCCTCGCTGACTCGCTGACTCGCTGACTCGCCACCGATCGGTGATTGTTCAGCAGTGCTGAACACAACTATGCAGAAAGCCGTGCTGGTGCTGAAGAGTGGGCGCCGATGAGGATCGGGGCATGCGTATACGCCCCCTCCACTTCTGCCTCGCCGTGCTGGTCGCCGCCGTCTGGGGCGTCAACTTCGTCGTCATCGAGATCGGCCTGCGCCACTTCCCGCCCCTGCTCTTCTCCGCGCTGCGCTTCCTGGTTGCCGCCCTCCCCGCCGTCTTCTTCGTACGGCGCCCGCGCGTCGCGTTCCGCTGGATCGTTGCGGTGGGACTGACGCTGGGGGTCGCCAAGTTCGGGCTGCTGTTCATCGGGATGCAGCAGGGGATGCCGGCCGGGCTGTCCTCGCTCGTACTCCAGGTCCAGGCCGTCTTCACCGCCGTGCTCGCCGCCGTACTGCTGCGCGAACGCCTCGGCCGCACACGGCTGTTCGGCATGGCGCTCGCGCTCACCGGAATCGTCGTCGCGGCCGTTGGCCAGGGCACGGCCGGCCCGCTCGGCGCGTTCGCGCTCGTGGTCGTCGCCGCCGCGTTCTGGGGCCTGTCGAACGTACTGACCCGCAAGGCTTCCCCGCCCGACGCGCTCTCCTGGATGGTGTGGGTCAGCCTGGTCCCGCCCCTCCCCCTGATCGCGCTCTCCCTCCTGTTCGAGGGCCCCGAGGCCGACCTCGCGGCCCTGCGCTCCCTGGACCTGGGCGGCCTCGCCACGCTCTGCTACGTCGCCTGGGTCACCACCCTCTTCGGCTTCGGCGCCTGGGGCTTCCTGCTACGCCACTACGACGCCTCCTCCGTCGCCCCCTTCTCCCTCCTCGTCCCCGTCTTCGGCATGACCTCCGCAGCGCTGCTCCTCGGCGAGGGCTTCACCGCCTTGGACGGGGCCGCCGCAGCCCTGCTGATCGGCGGCGTCACCGTCATCTCCCTGGCGGGCCACCGCCGCACGCCCCTCCCGGCCCACCCGGCACCGGGCACGGCAGGTGCTCAGGACAGCGACGAGCCCCCGCCGCGCGAGGCAGCGGGGGCTCGTATGCCGTCGGCTTCTGGCTGAACTCAGGGCAGCAACAGGCTCTGCTGCCCCTGGGCGATACCGCCCGTGAACGCCCTGTAGTCGGCCTCCGAAACCACAAGCACCCTGGCCTCCGGGTCACCAACATCCACCGAGTCCCGCAACGCGACGACCCCGTCCACGAATGCGACCTCCAGGCAGTTGTCGCCCGTCCCATTACTCAGGTCACTCTTGACCCAGGTCGCGTCGGAGAGGTCCACCTTCTTGTTCATCTGGAACTTTCCTTGATCAGGTTGTGGATGTGACGCTGGGAGGCTTCCACGTCCAGTGCCTCGCCCCGGAGGTGGCTGAAGGCCGTCTCGTAACGTCCGATGTCGCTATCTTCCTCCAGGTACAAGGCCGTTGTCATCGGCTCGACCACGACGACCGGAGCCCCGGCGGGGAAGTGCAGGAGACTGAACGGACCGTCCATGCCGGCGTGTGCACCGTGCTGGAAGGGCAGCACCTGAATGACCACGTGCGGGTGCTCCTCGGTGGTGTTCAGAAGGCGCTCCAGCTGTTCCTTCATAACGTCCGTACCGCCAACTTGGCGTGCCAGAGCCGCTTCATCCAGAACACACCACAGGTGAAGCGGCTGGTCTCGGATGAGTGCCCGCTGCCGGGCCATGCGGAGTTCGACGTAGTTGTTGATCTCCCGCTTGGACTGCCACTTGCGACCGCGTTCCACGAGCGTCCTCGCGTACGCCTCGGTCTGGAGTAGCCCGGGCACCACCGCAGTGTAGATCTCGCTCTTGTGCGCCAGTTCCTCAAGGTGCAGGTACTCGGCGAACGGATCCGTCACCGTCTTCCGGTACTCGTCCAGCAAATTGGACCGCTTCCCGGAGGCCGCCATGGAGGCGAGCCCTTTGAGCTTGTCCTTACGGGCCTGGTTCTCCAGGCCGTATGCCTCGAAGAAGCCGGGCAGGCTGATCGGCGGTACCCGTTGCTTGCCGTTCTCGATCCTGCTGAGCGTCGGAGCCCCGGGCAGAGACAGCAGGTCGGCAGCGTCGGCAAGGCTCAGCCCCTTCCCGTTGCGGAGAGCCCTCAGTTCCAGGCCGAGCCTGCGTCGGTGGAGATTCGGTTGCGCGTCGGTCATGTCATCCCCTCCTCGCCCGGCAGGTTATGACTGCGGCGCTTTGCCGTATCCAAAGAATGCGTTCTTGTAACCCTTTTGAGGGGCATTCATTGCGGACAACATTGTGAAACCGGAATATGAGGCGTGCCGGCGGGGCCGCCAACTCGCGGGGCCCACACGCTCGTTCGTCGCCCGAGACCGGAGGCGCCACAATGCGCATCACGCAAGCACAGGAGCTGAGGCTCAGCCTCGACGCCGTTCCCCTGGAGATCCGCAAGGCCCGTAGAACGGTCCAGGCGCAGTTGAGTTCGTGGGGCTGCGAGTCCGTCGCGGACGCGGCGGTGCTGGTTGTCGGTGAGTTGCTGAGCAATGTGCACAAGCATGCGGAAGGGCGCTGTGAAGTGCGGGTGCTGGTCACGAACAGTGGGCTGTTCATCGGCGTCAGCGACACGGTGATGACGCTGCCCCGGGTCGTGATCGCGTCCGACGCGGCGGAGGACGGGCGGGGCATGCAGCTCGTCAGTGCCCTCACCGAGCACTGGCAGTCGGTCATCACCGACTGCGGCAAGGAGGTCAGGTGCTGGATGCGGGTCCCGGGTGCGGGCTCGGGGCCCGGACGCCAACGGCCCGCCCCTTACGCCGGGTTCGCCGGCCGGCGTGCTGCCGTCCTGGAGCCGGCCGTCCCGCTACCGCTCAGGGCGCCGGCTCGCGCATCCGGAAAGCCAGGCAGCAGGCGACCGTACGCACTCGCCGGTACGGACTTTCGGCCGACCGCTCTTGCCGGAGCCGTCGAATGAGCACCGTACTCGTCGTGGACGGGCCCGCCGACAGGGAAACGGCCCTCTTGGTGGAGGGACTGACCGAGGCCGGGGTACATGCCGTCCGCCTGGACACGGCGGACTTCCCGAGCGAGGTGGAACTGCGGGCCACGCACGGGGAAGGTGCCTGGACAGGGACGTTGACCACACGGGAGGGCGGCGTCGAGCTGTCGGAGATCGCGGCGGTGTACTGGAACCGCCCGGGGCTCTTCACGTTTCCTGAACTGTCCGAGCCGGATGCAGCCTGGGCATGCGAGGCCGCACGTATCGGATTCGGCGGGGTACTCAGCGGTCTTCACACGCGCTGGATGAACCACCCGGGCCGGGCCTCGGCCGCGGAGTTCATGCCTCAGCAGATGCTGGCGGCGCGCTCCGCCGGGCTCGACACCCCTCGGACACTGATCACCAACTCCGCGGAAGAAGTCGCCCGCTTCGCAGGCAGCATCCGTGGGCCGCTGCTCACCAAGCCACTCGGTTCACGCCACCTGCAGCACACCGGCGGTACGGAAACGGTGCGCACGCGCGTCGTGGACCTCGACGATCTGAAAGGGGTGGAGCTGACCGCGCACCTCTTCCAGGAACAGGTGGTCAAGGACTACGAGGCGCACCTCGTCTGCGTCGGCGGGGCCTGCCACGCGGCGCGTATCGACACATGCGGGCTTCCCCCTCGGCTCGACCGGCGGTCCGGGGCCGACGACCTGGATGCCACCCCTGTCGAGACACCCGCGCATGTGGCCGCAGCGGTGCGGTCCTTCACGGCGGCGCTGGGGTTGTCGTACGCGTCCTTGGACTTCGCCGTCAGGCCCGATGGAACGTGGACGTTCCTGAACTCCCGCTCTTCGGGCCCGTGGGAGTGCCCGCGCCCCCTCACGGGCGCGGTGGTGCGGGAGTTCGTGCGCACGCTGGCTGGGTGGTGCGGACGGTGACCGCGCCCGCGCCGTCAAGGGAGGGCGGGGGCGAGGCGTTTGACCTCTTGGAGGGTGGGGGCCGTCTCGATGGTCTGGATGCCGGGGAGGGGGCCGATGTGCTGGTCGATGTAGTCGTACAGGTCTGCGGGGGTGCGGAAGATCCCGCTCGCGACGAGGTTGGAGGTGCCGGTGACGGCGGCGGCGAAGGCGATCGCGGGGTGGGTGGCGAGGGTTTCGCCGACGGTGCGCAGGTGGGCGGGAGCCACGTTGAGCCAGAGCTGGGTGGGCATGTGGTAGCCGAGGAGCTGGGGGTCGAAGTCGACGGAGATGCCGAGGGCGCCCTCGGTGCGCAGGCGGTCCAGATGGCGCTGGACGCTGGAGGGTGAGCGGCGGGTGGCCGCACTCAGTTCCGGCAGGGTGGCGCGGCCGTCGCGGGCCAGTTCGGTGAACAGGGTGCGGTCGGTGGCGTCCAGCGTGAGCGGCGCCGTGGCAGGGGTGCCGGAATCCGCCGCGGGGACGGGCGGTACGGGCCCGAAACGGGTGGCGTGCCATGTGCTGGCCTCCCCCGCGAACATCCGCAGCATGCAGTGGGCGCTGACCGAGAGCACATGCGGGGTACGGGGGAGTTTCCGCAGCAGCAGCGCGTTGCGTTCGTCGGCGCTACGGGTGTTGACAGCGCAGCACAGTTCGGTGCCGCCGGAGGCGAGGGTGACCCAACTCGTGTCGGCGCGACGGGCCAGGGCCTCGGCGATCGCACCCGCGGCGTCGGGCGTGCAGCGCAGCCGCAGCAGCCAGCGGACCAGGCCCAGGCGGGCGGCGACCGGCTGGCCGACGATGCGCAGGCCCCGGCCGCACAGGCGCTGGTAGCGACGCGCGACGGTGCGCTCGGAGACCTCCAGCCTGCGGGCGATCCGGCTGAAGGGAGCGCGGCCGTCGAGCTGGAGAGCCTCCAGCAGCCGCTGATCGACAACGTCCAGGGAGTCGGAATCCACCGCTGCACCTCGTTCCCGCGCCGGAATCTGCCATGGGTCAGGGTATGGCTTGGGGCGGCGCCGACGGCCCGCTGAAGGTGTGCGGGACCTGTCCGCCTCACCTCTGGAGAGCCCCGCATGCGTATCTGGGGACCACTTGCCGCCATCTGTCTGGGCACCTTCATGCTGCTCGTCGACGTCACGATCGTGGTGGTCGCGCTGCCGTCCATGTCCGAGTCCCTGGGCTCGTCGCTGTCCCAGTTGCAGTGGGTCGCCGACGGTTACGCGCTCGCGGTCGCCGCCGCTCTGCTGGGCGCCGGAATGCTCGCCGACCTGCACGGGCGGCGCCGGGTCTACGTGGCGGGGCTGATCGTGTTCGCGCTGGCCTCGGTCGCGTGCGCGCTGGCGCCCGGCATGGGGTGGCTGATCGCCGCCCGGCTGGTGCAAGGCGTGGGCGCGGCAGCGATGTTCACGACCACCCTGTCGCTCATCAGCACCCTCTACTCGGGCCGGCGCCTCGGCCTGGCCTTCGGCGTGTGGGCCGCGGTCGCCTCAAGCGCCGCTTCCCTGGGCCCGGTTCTGGGCGGACTGCTCACGCAGGCACTGGACTGGCGGTGGATCTTCTACGTCAACGTGCCTTTCACCGCCCTCGCGTTGGCGATGACGTTCCGCTTCATCCCCCGTTCCGCGCCCGTACGGCAAACGGCCCGGCGTCTTGACGTGCCCGGCGTGGCACTGTTCGCGCTCGGCGCCGGCGGGCTCGTCTACACGCTCACCGCCTCGCACAGCCATGGCTGGGCAGCGGCGCCGACGCTGGTTCCGCTGGCCCTGGCGCTGGTCGCGCTGGCGGTCTTCGTCGTCGTGCAGCGGCGGACCGCGCATCCGCTGCTGGACCTGTCCCTGTTCCGGCGCCCCGCGTTCAGCGCGGCGATGCTCACCATCGCGCTGGGCGAGGCCGCCGTGTACGGGGTCCTGCCCTACACCTCGCTCTGGCTCCAGTCCGTCCAGGGCCTCTCCCCCGTCGGCACCGGACTGGTCGTACTGCCGCACGCGCTGGCCGCCGCGCTGGTCGCGGTGGTGAGCGGACGGTGGATGCCCAGGCCCTCACCCCGCCTCGGCGCCACCCTCGGCCTGACGCTGGCCGGACTCGGGATGGGCCTCGAAGGGTTCCTCGGCCCGGACTCCGGCTGGCCCGCACTGGTCGGCGGACTCGCGCTGAGCGGGGTCGGCATGGGCCTGATCTTCCAGGTGGCCGCGGCGCTCGCCCTCGGCTCGGTGCCGCCCGAGCGCGCCGGGATGGCCGGCGGCGCCTACAGCACCTTCGAACAGCTCGGCTACGCCTTCGGCGTCGCGGCCTTCGGCACACTCGCCGTCACCACCATGAGCCGCTGCCTGAACGGTACGGTCACCGCCCCGCACGAGGCGGCGCAGACCCTGTCGGGCGGCGGCGCCGACACCCTGCTCGCCGCCGCCCCCGCCAGTCGGCGCGACGCCCTCGACCACACCCTGCACGCCGTGTTCGCCTCGGCCCACAACACCCTCGCCCTCACCGCCGCGGCACTGTGCCTGTCCGGCGCAGCCTTCACCCTCTGGCTGACCCGCAGCCGGGTGCGCTCGCGCGCGGCGGTACGGGACGCGGTCCCGGTACGAGATGCGGACGCGGTACGGGACACGGACGCGGTACGGGACACGCCGGGGGCGCCGGGCCCCGCGGGTCGGGGGACCCCTGAGTACGAGGGGTGAGCGTGCGGCCTGGACCCGGGGGTCCGGCGGGCCCCTTGGATGCCGTACGGCCTCACTCCGTACGGGCCCCGGGGGCGGCCTGACCGGGATGCAGGGGGCGGCTGCACCCCGTACGGGATCCAAGAGGCGACCCCACCGGGATCCAGGGGCGGCTGCACCCCGTACGGGGGGACGGGCGCCGCGCCGTTACCGGGCGGGAGGGGCGCGAACGGGCATGGAGCGGTCACTCGGCACCAAGAGCTGAGAGACCTGGCGAAAAGCAGCGGACACGGTCCTCTTGGGGCCCTCCCGCCCCAAGAGCCCAGTACGCCACTCGGAGTTCGCGGCGTGGTGCTGCGCCCGGTACGGTCTGGCTCCATGACCAGCGCATCCACCCATCCGGAGCATCACCGCATCAGTCCGGTCTTCATCGGGCTCGTCGCGATCATGGGGGTTTCCGGCTGGGCCGTCTGGTCGGGCCTGGCGGAGGTGACGGGCGTCGCCGTCTTCTTCTTCGTCGTCTCCACCTGGATCGTCTCGCTCTGCCTCCACGAGTACGCGCACGCGCGCTCGGCCCTACGGGCCGGTGACATCTCCGTCGGAGCCAAGGGCTACCTCACGCTCAACCCGCTGAAGTACACCCACGCGCTGCTCAGCATCGTGCTGCCCGTCATCTTCGTGATCATGGGCGGGATCGGACTGCCGGGCGGTGCTGTCTACATCGAGCGCGGGCGGATCAGCGGCCGTTGGAAGCACAGCCTGATCTCCGCCGCGGGGCCGTTGACCAACGCGCTCTTCGCCGTACTGCTCACCGCGCCGTTCTGGCTCGGCGCGATGGGGAACGTGCCGGTCGCCTTCCGCTGCGCCCTCGCGTTCCTCGCGCTGCTCCAGGTGACCGCCGCGATCCTCAACTTCCTGCCCGTTCCCGGGCTCGACGGCTTCGGCGTCATCGAACCCTGGCTCTCCCAGAAGACCCGCCGCCAGGCCGAGCCCTTCGCACCCTTCGGCCTCCTCATCGTCTTCGGCTGCCTGTGGATCCCCGAGGTCAACAGCGTCTTCTGGGACGGCATCGACGCGGTACTCCGCGCCCTGGGCGTCTCCGACCTGGAGACGTACTTCGGCCTCGAATACTTCCGCTTCTGGCAGGGCGAACCGCAGAACGTCTTCGTCCCGTAAGCGGGCTGTGTGCCCCCGTACGCGTATATACGGCCGTCCGCCATGCTGCCGGGACCCTCGCCGCTGTGGTTGCTCGCCGTCGCGGCAGGAGCGAACCAGAGGGCTGGCGCCCCCTGCAGCCCCCGCCCGGTCGCCGTGCTGCCGGCCCCGCACGGGTTCTGCCCCGACAGCGAGACGGGATCTGGCGGCGCCAGCCCTCACCGGCGCTCTCTCGCGTCAGCGAGAGGGGGTGCGGGGGCGCCAGCCCCCGCGGATGTTCCGCCGCGACGGCGAGCAACCACGGCAAAGAGGGTCCGGCAGCATCCGAGACGGCCGAACCCCCACGTACGACGGCAAGCTCACCCCGCGGTGGAGCGCCGGCCGCGCCGGTGGTAGTACCAGGCCATGTTGGAGGTGAGGCCGGCGAGGAGGACCCAGATGATGCCGATCCATCGGCCGTTGGCGAAGGAGACGACGGCCGCGACAAGGGCCAGAACGCAGATCAAGGTGGCGTAGAGGGCGAGGCCCTTGGGGATGCGGGCTGGCATGGCTCGGGGCTCCAGTCGGACGGAAGGTGCGGAGCACCATTGTCCCGCACCCCCTCATAGGGGTTGATGCCACCCACCGGGCACGCACTCACGCAAGGTTCACGCCACCCAGGGGCGCCCACACAGGGCGCCCCGCACAGGGCGCCCGCACACACGGGACGCCCACGCACCACGGGGCGCCCACAACCGCGGGGCCGCCCGCACAGGGCACCCTCACGCGCGGTCAGCGCGCGAGGCACGGCGCCCGTACCGGCGCCCGTACCACACGTCGGCGACGGCAACGACGAACGCGGCGGCAACGAAACCCAGCGCACCGAGCAGCCCATGATCGAGGGCCGTGGCCCAGTCGCGGCTGCTCGCGAGCCAGGCGAAGAAGATCGCTCCGACGGCGGCGATCCCCGCGGCTGAGCCGATCCGCTGGCCGGTCTGGAGCACGCCGCCCGCCGCGCCGCCCTGGGCAACGGGTACGGAGTGGAGCGCGAGGGTCTGGTTGGGGGAGATCACCAGTCCTGAGCCGAGTCCGGCGAGCAGGAAGGGCGCGACGAGGGCCCAGCCGATGGAGTGGCTGCGTACGAGGTCGACGGCGACGCCGGCCCCCGCGAGCCCGATCAGGACGAGCAGCAGTCCGAAGGCGATGAGCGGGCGCCCGACACGGGTGATGAAGCGGCCTCCGACGGCGGCCGAGATCGCGGACCCCACGGCGAAGGGCGTCATGGCGAGGCCCGCCTGGAGTGCCGTGTAGTGCATGCCGTTCTGGAGGAAGAGCGTGAAGACGAAGAAGATCGTCGTGAACCCGGCGAAGTAGAACAGCCCCAGCAGCACGCCCAGCGAGTACGAACGGGCCCGGAAGAGCCGCAGGTCGACCAGGGGTGCCAGGCCGCGCCGCAGATACTTGCGCTCCCACCACAGGAAGAGGCCGATCAGCGCGGCGCCCACGAGTACCAGGAGCCATTTGCCCTGACCGTGCCACTGCCGTTCCTCCACCAGCGGCAGCATGACCGCGACCACCCCGAGGCCGAGCAGCAGTACCCCGACGGGGTCGAGGGACTTGCGGTGCGCGGTGTCCCGTTCGGCGCAGGTGGAGGGCACGAGGCGCAGCGCGAGGAAGAAGGCGACGACGCCGATGGGGAGGTTGACGAAGAACACCCAGCGCCAGCCCTCGTCGGCGCCGAACGCCTGGATGAGCAGTCCGCCCAGCAGCGGGCCGACCGCGGTGGAGATACCGATGGTGGAGCCGAGCAGCCCGAACGCCTTGCCCCGCTCGTGTCCCCTGAAGAGTTGCTGGATCATGCCGGAGATCTGGGGGTTCAGCATCCCGCCGGCGAGCCCCTGTACGAGCCGCGCGGTGACCAGCCAACTGGCGCCCTGCGCCACGCCGCAGGCCATGGAGGCGACGGTGAAGAGGACAAGACCGCCGAGGAAGGCCGTACGCCGCCCGTACGCGTCACCGAGCCGTCCTGACGGTACGAGGGCGAGGCCGAAGGTGAGCGCGTAGCCGGACAGCACCCAGGAGAGGGCCGATTCGGAGGCGCCGAGCCCCTTCTCGATGGAGGGGAGCGCGACGTTCACGATGGACACGTCGAGCAGGGCCATGAAGCCGACGACGAGGCAGACCGAGAGCGCCTTCCAGCGCCGCGGATCGGGTACGTAACCTTCGCTGTCCTCCGCCCCTGTGGCGGCCCCCTCCGTGTCCGGGGACCCCGAGGCGGCTCCCTCCGCCCCCGAAGAGCGCTCCGTTCCCATACGTGCCTCCCGGCGGGCGCCCCTCCCCTTCGGCCGGGCGCCGCCTACACCATGATGGGTGGATTCGCCGGGTATCGCACATCGGAGGCGATCAGCTGCCCGCCTGCACTGCCAGTTCCCTGGCCACGTCGGTGACCTGCGCCTTTGTGACCTCGGACTTCTCGGTTCCACCATCACCGATACCGAAGATCAGTGCGACGTCACCCTTGCCCGCCACGGGGAGGCGGACGGAGGCCACGTTCCCGCTGGGCGTGAGCAGCGGCTTGCCGCGCGGCGCCTCGTTCGCCTTGGCCGCGTACGCCTTCAGCGCCTCCATGTCCATGCCGGCGTCGTGCTGGATCTGCGGGAGCAGCACGTTGACGGCCGTTCCCTTGCCGGTGCCGACGGTGAAGACGTGCACCCTCTCCTCGCCGATCCGGTAAGCGCAGTTCACCAGCGCGCCCCGGAACGAGTTGAGGGGTGCCTGCGGGTCGCTCTTGTCGGGGGACTCGCCCTCGACCTTGCCCTTCTTGACGCGTTCCTTGATGCCGGCGGCCTTGGTGGCTGCGGCCATGTCGTAGGAGACCGGGCAGGTGTCACCCGGATCGGCGGCCATCTCCTTGACCTTGCCGACGCTCAGCGCGGCACCGCCCCTGTCGTCACCGGAACCGCCGGATCCGCCGCCGGAACGGTCGCCCGAACCCGAGCAACTGGCGAGCACGCCCGCCAGCACCACGGCCACGGCCAGACCTGTGTACTTTCCGTCCCGCATGTGCTTGTCCGCGCCCCTCAGATGTCCGTGAATCAGATGTCCGTGAGGCGGACACCCGCGTGCGCCTTGTAACGGCGGTTGACGGAGATGAGGTTGGCGACCAGCGACTCGACCTGGTGCGCGTTGCGCAGCCGCCCCGCGAAGACGCCCCGCATCCCGGGGATACGGCCGGCGAGCGCCTGGACGATCTCGCAGTCGGCACGGACCTCGCCCAGCACCATCACGTCCGTCTCGATCTCCTCGACCTCCGGGTCGGAGAGCAGGACGGCCGACAGGTGGTGGAAGGCCGCGGTCACCCGCGAGTCCGGCAGCAGCGCAGCCGCCTGCTCCGCCGCGCTGCCCTCCGCCGGCTTCAGCGCGTAGGCGCCCTTCTTGTCGAAGCCCAGCGGGTTGACGCAGTCCACGACGAGCTTGCCGCGCAGTTCCTCACGCAGCGACTCGACGGTCTTCGCGTGCCCCTCCCACGGCACGGCCACGATCACGACATCCGCGCGCCGCGCGCACTCCGCGTTCTCGGCGCCCTGAACACCGTTGCCGATCTCGTCCGCCGCCTGCTGCGCCCGCTCGGCGGCCCGCGACCCGATGATCACCGCCTGCCCCGCACGCGCCAGCCGATACGCGAGCCCGCGCCCCTGATCACCCGTACCACCCAGCACGCCAACGGTCAGCCCGGAGACATCGGGCAGCTCCCAGGGGTCCTTCCTGGGCGTGGGCTTGTCGGCGGCGGAAGCGGAGGCTGAGGGCTCAGGAGTCGTCATACGCAGAATCCTGCCACCCCCCGAAACACCCCGCAGCGCCGAGCCCCGTGAAGACGATCACGTTCCCCCGGGCCGCCGGCGGAGGACTTGCGCCAGGGCGCGGCGGAGAGGCCGTAGGCGTACAACTCGAACTTCGCGCCATCCGTTGAGCTTGCCCCTGACGTTGTCCCGTAGCGGGCCACGGCTCGCTTGTCCGGCGGGCTCACCACGAGGTCGGCGGCGCTCTTTCCGCCGCTGGAGCCGGGTGCCTCGTTCAGCCGCATGTGTGCGTGCTCGCCAGCTTGGGCCCGCTGTCCTTCGTACGGCACTGCCATCTCCCCCTACCCGTCTGCGACTTCAGCCACGGGCGCGCTGTCACCACACTGTGCGCGGGAGCACGTGCGCTCTGTTATCAGGCAGGCACCTTAACGCCGGAGCTTCGGCGGGGGTCAACCGCCTCAGTGGCGCTGGAACAGGTGAGAGGGCAGAGGCCGGGGGTCACCGGCGTTGGCGGGCCGTCTCGTAGAGGAGGGCGGTGGCGGCGTTGGCGGCGTTGAGGGAGGTGGCCGCGCCCTGGATGGGGATGCGGAGGGTGTGGTGGGAGTGGGTGCGCCAGGTGGTGCTGAGGCCGGTGGTTTCGTTGCCGATGAGGAGGAGGACGGGGCCGGTGAGGTCGGCGTCGTAGAGGGGGGTCTCGCCGTCCTCGTCGGTGGCGAGGACCGTGACGTGCGGGGGCAGCCAGTCGAGTACCTCGTTGGGTGAGGGAACGCGTACGGCGGGGAGCGCGAAGAGGGAACCGGTGCTGGCGCGGACCGACTTGGGGTCGTAGAGGTCCGCGGCGTGGCCCGTGACGATCAGGCCGTCGGCGCCGAAGGCGTCGGCCGAGCGCAGGAGCGAGCCGATGTTGCCGGGGCTCGTGGGGCGGTCGAAGAGGACACCGAGGAACGTGTCGCCCACGGGGATGCGGGACAGGCCGTCCTCGGGCATGGCGACGACGGCGATCAGCTCGGCGCCGGGCTCGTCGCGTTCGCTCAGTTCGGCGAGGAGTTCGGGCGCGAGGGCGACACGTTCGCCGCCGATGTGGTCGGAGGCGAGCAGGTCGCGGGCCCAGTCCGACAGGCGGCTGCCGTAGGGGTGGAGGAGGGCGCGTACGGGCCAGCCGTGTTCGACGGCGAGCGTGATCGGACGTACGCCCTGCACCAGGAACTCGCCGGCGCGGCGGCGCTTGCTGCGGTTGGTGAGAAGGGCCTGCCACTGCTGGAAGCGGGCATTGCGGGTCGTGATCCGTTGGACTGTGCGCACCGGTGAAGGCTATCCGGGCCCGCTTACGGTTCTCCGGCCTCGGGTCAGTTCTTGACGCTGCCCTCGGTGAGGCCCGCGCGCCAGTACCGCTGGAGTGCGCCGATCAGGAGCATCAGGGGCAGGACGGAGAGGAAGGCGCCGCCGACCGTGTACTGGTACAGCTCGGGCTGGCGGTCGGCGTAGCCCTGCCAGGTCGTCAGGCCGAGTTGGATGGGGTAGAGGTCCGAGTCGGACAGCATCACCAGGGGCAGGAAGAAACTGTTCCAGATGTGTACGAACTGGAAGAGGAAGACGGTGACCAGCGCGGGCGCCATCATGCGCAGCCCCAGCGTGCGGAAGATCCGGGCCTCGCCGGCACCGTCGATACGGGCGGCCTCCAGCAGGGAGTCGGGCACGGCCGCCGTGGCGTAGATCCGGCACAGGTAGACGCCGAAGGGGCTGACCACGCTGGGCAGCAGCACCGCCCAGTAGGTGTTGACCAGGCCGATCTCGCTGAAGAGCAGGTAGAGCGGCAGGGCGAGCACGGTGTGCGGGAGCAGCACCCCGGCGAGTACGACGTTGAAGACCGTCTCGCGCCCGGGAAAGGGGAACTTGGCGAGCGCGTATCCGGCCGCCGCCGACAGCAGGGTCGCGGCGAGCGCGCCTCCGCCCGCGTAGAGGAGGCTGTTGAGCGACCAGCGCAGGAAGACGTGGTTGTCGAAGCGGAGCAGGTCGCCGAGGCGTTCGAGGGGGCGGGGGTCGGCGAACCAGAGGCCGAAGGTGCCGAAGAGGTCACCGCTGGACTTGGTGGCGGAGACGGCAAGCCAGTAGACGGGCAGCAGGAAGTAGAGCGCGGCGACGGTGAGGAGGGAGAGGACGAGGACGCGGAGGCGCAGGGGGGTCGCCCCTGCCCGCGTCGGCGGGCGCGGCGGGGTCACCGGTCGCGCTCCCGTTGGCTGCCGACGAGCCGCAGGAAGCCGAACGAGAGCACGCACGCGACGAGTGCGATGAGTACGGCCTCGGCGGCTGCCGCGTGCTGGTTGTTGCTCTTGAACGCCTGGTGGTAGGCGTGCAGGTTGGGGGTGTAGCCGGAGTCGATGGCGGGGGCCAGCGGCTTGAGGACCATCGGTTCGGCGAACAGCTGAATGGTGCCGATGATGCTGAAGACCGTGGTGAGGACGAGCGCGGGCCGGATGAGCGCGAGCTTGATGTGCCGTGCGGTCTGCCACGCGCTCGCGCCGTCGATACGGGCCGCCTCGTACAGCTCGCCGGGTACGGACTTGAGCTGCGCGATCAGCACGAGCATGTTGTAGCCGGTGAACTGCCAGGTGACGATGTTGGCGATGGACCACAGGACGGTGGACTGGGAGAGGAAGTCGACGTCGGCGCCGACGCCCCGCGCCAGTTCCACCAGCGGGCTGATCCCGGGGACGTAGAGGAAGCCCCACAGGATGGAGGCGATCACTCCGGGAACGCCGTAGGGCAGGAAGTACGCGGTACGGAAGAAGCCGACCCACCGCGCCGAAGCGGAGTCCAGGAGCAGCGCCAGCGCGGTGGCGAGCAGCAGCATCAGCGGGATCTGTACGACGGCGAAGAGCAGCACCCGCCCGAAGCCGGTCAGGAAGAGGCCGTCGTCCAGGGCATGCGCGTAGTTGTCGAGGCCGGCGAAGGCCGTGCCCGTTCCGCCGAGTCCGAGCGGGCCGCTGCGGGTGGGCTTGAGCAGGCTCTCGTAGAGGGCGTAGGCGATCGGCGCGACGAAGGTGAGGAGGAAGAGCGCGCCGAACGGCAGCAGGAACCCGGCAGCCGACCGCGTGTGCCGCGCGCGGCCCGTGCGGTGCGTGAGGCCGGTGCGGTGCGTAAGGCCCGTGCGGTGCGTAAGGCCCGTGCGGCGCGTAAGGCCCGTGCGGCCGGTGTAATCGGCGTGACCTGTGTGGCCCGTACGGCCGGTGCGGCGGGGGCCGCGCGCGTTGGGGGGTGCCACCTCAACCCGCCTTCACCTTCAGCCCCTTGTCCTTCAGGTCCGTGACCGTCTCCCGCTGCACCTGCGCCAGCGCCTTACGGAAGGACATGTTCCGGTCGGTGACCGCGTCGGTGAAGGCGTCGCCGAAGCGCTGCTGGAAGGTGTCCATCAGCGGGCCCCACTGCCACCGGGTGTCCACGGCCCTGTCGGCGCGCGCGAAGACGTCGCTGTAGTGCTGGCCCCCGAAGAAGGCACGGTTCTTCTCGGTGTCGGCCGGCTTCCAGCCGCGGGTGGCGGCGGGCCATCCGGCGCCGCCCTCGATGAGGGCCTGGAGGGCACGGGGGTCGGAGTTGAGCCAGACGGCGAAGTCCGTCGCGTCCTTCGGGTAGCGGCACTTGGCGAAGACGGCGGTGGTCGAACCGCCCCAGTTGGCGTGCGCGTTGTCGCCCTCGCGCCACTGCGGGAGCGGCGCCACACGCCAGGCGCCCTTGGTCTTGGGCGCGTTGCCGACGATCAGCGCATCACCCCAGCCGGCGCCGAGCCAGGCGGCGATGCGGCCGGTCTGGAGGTTCTTGTACCAGGCGTTCTGCCGGTCGGGGTCGGTGCGGACGAGCTTCTCCCTGACCAGCCGTTCCCACAGGTCGACGACCTTGCGGGTGGGCGCGTCGTCCACGGTGACGGTCCACTCGTCGCCCTCGGCACGGAACCACCGCGCGCCGGCCTGCCAGGCGTAGCCGGCGAAGCGGTACCCGTTGGTCGGTGCGAACGTCTCGATGTACGCGCCCTCTGCGCGGACGCGCCGCGCCGTCTCCTCGTACTCCTCCCAGGTGGCGGGCGGCTCCAGGCCCCATCTGCCGAACAGGTCCTCGCGGTAGAAGAGGCCCATGGGCCCCGATGCCTGCGGGATGGCGAAGACGGACTTCCCGAAGACGGACTGGGCCCACTGCCAGCCGGTGAAACGGTCCTTGACCTCGGCCGCGCCGTGCTCGGTGAGGTCGGCGAGGCCGTTGCCGAGGAGGAAGCTGGGTACGGTCATGTACTCGATCTGGCCCAGATCGGGCGGGTTGCCCGCCTTCACGGCCGCGTGCATCTTGGCGTACTGCGCGCCGTCGACGGGCGAGACCTTCTCGACCTTGACACGTACCTCGGGGTGCCGCTCGTTCCACATCGCCACGGGCTTCTCGATGCCCGGCACCCATGCCCAGAAGGTGAGCGTGATCTTCTCGCCCTTCTTGCGCACGCGCGGTCCTTCACCCCCGCCGTCGTCGCCGCCCCCGCACCCGGCGGCGAGCGTGGCCCCTGCGGCAGCGGCTGCGCCGAGTACGGCCCTGCGGCCCACACCCCTTCCCGCCCCCGCCTCCGCTCTCGTTCCCGGTCCCGCCCCAGTGCTCATGTCAGCTCCTCCACGGGAACGCGCCGGAAGGTGACCGTGCTGTACGCGCTGGTTTCGCCCGTCTCGTAGAGCAGTCCGAGCGTGGTCCGGTCCACGCGCACCAGGTCGGAGTAGGCGGCGGGCCGCTCGTCCACGGTGTGCGCCGTGCGCCAGGTGACGCCGCCGTCGTCGCTCGCGCGTACGGTCATACGGCGGCGCAGCTCGGGGTCGGCGGGGGCCGAGAACAACAGCACGTCGGGGTCGCGGAGTTGCAGGACACTGCCCTGCACGACGGGAGCCGTCAGTTCGGGTTTCGGCTCGAAGGGCGCCGTCAGCGTCTCGCCGCCGTCCTCGGACACGGCGTCGGCGCGGTGCGCGGCGGGCGCCGGGGGCTCGGTGTCGTTACGGGTGTTGAAGTAGACGCGGCCATCGGGGAGTTGGGCCGCCGTTGTCTCGTTGACGTTCACCCGGCCGTCCGGGTCGTCGTCGAGGTAGCCGAGGCGCCAGGTGGCTCCGCCGTCGTCGCTGAGCAGGTCGTGGCCGCCGTTGTAGCGGCCCTCGGTACCGTTGTCGCCCGGCTCGCTCGGCGGGATCGAGTGGTTGGCGGGTACGACGACGCGGCCGGCGCCCGGGCCCGCGTCCAGCTGGATCGCGTGCCCCGGTGTTGTGGCGTACCAGCGCCATTCGGGCCGCTTGACCGCTTCGGTGATCTCGCGGGGCTCGCTCCAGGTCGCACCGCCGTCGTCGCTGTGCCTCACCCATACGCGGCGCCCGTCGGCCTGCGTGACCAGACCGCGGCGGATACGGTCCTCGGTCGCCGCCGCGGCGTTGCGCACGAACACCAGCAGCAGCCGGCCTTCGGCGAGCACCACGGGCGCGGGATTGCCCGCCGTGCCGTCGCCGTGCTCGGCGACGACCTGGAGGCGCCCCCAGGTGAGGCCGCCGTCCTCGGACCGCTTCGCGACGATGTCGATGTCGCCGCTGTCGGCCGACGAGTCGACCCTGCCCTCGGCGAACGCGAGTACGGCACCGTCGGGTGCCCGCACACACGCGGGGATGCGGAAGCTGGCGTACCCCTCGCTGCCGGCCCGGAACGGCACGGAGGTCTCGTACGGCGCTGAGCTCTGGTTCCGAGCGGAGTCCTGGTTCGGAGCGGAGTTCTCGTACGGCATGGAGCGGCTCCAACTGCCAAAGGGAGAACGTCCCTTGACCACCAAAGGTAGAACGTCCCTTGTCCTGTCGCGCACCGTAGGCAGACCGGAAGAGGCCGTCAAGGAACGGGACATGAACCCCTTTCGGGGGACGTTGGTGCCGTCGCCGCAGCGCGGTCCTGACGCCGGGGCGACAATCCGGCGGTATGGATGCGGTACAGGTCGCGGCACTGCGCGAGATCTTGGCGGGAAGCGAATGGCTCCGTGACACCCGGCGGTTCGGGGGTGCGCTGCGGAGCACGGTCGGCGCGCGGGGCGGCGGGCTGCTGCTGGTCGGCACCGCGACCTACGAGCCCTGGCACCTGGCGGCGCACCTCGACGACGAGGCGGCGTGGTCGGGGCTGCCCGAGCTGGCGCCCACCCTCGTACGGCACACCGTGCCCCGTTCGGCCCCCGCGCACCTCTCCGTCGGTCTGGGCCGCGTCGAGTCCGCAGGCCGCGCCGAGACGCTGCTCGTCGTGAGCGAGGGGCGGGGCGCGGGGGAAGCCCTGCTGGAACGGGTGGACGGCGCGCGCCGCGCCGGTGCCACGGTCTTCGCGCTCGCCTCGCCCGAAGCGGAGTGCGAACTCTCCGCACTGGCCCACGAGTCCCTGACCTCCGAGGGCCCGGACGGTATCGGCCTGGAGACCGTCCAGCACCTGGTGAGCGCGGCTGCGGGAGAGTCCGTCGCGGCACGCTCCCGGGCGCCCCGCCGGCTGCGCGACCACCTCACCCGCCTCGCCGACCACCTCACGGCCCCCGCGCCCGCGCCCTGGTGAGCGCGGCCCCTGGCCGGCCGACCACCTCGTAGCCCTGGCGTCCGCCGGCGGTGAGACGGGCTGCCCCGCTGTCCTGCTCCCCAGCTCCCCAGCTCCCCAGCTCCCCAGGTGGGACGGTGCCCCGCTGTCCGGTGATCGCTATGCTGCGGGGGAAAACGGTCAAACGAACAGGGGGCCGGATGCGGGAGCACTCCGTGACGCGGCGGGAGCGTGTGGTCGAGGCCGTACGGCTGCGCGGTGAGGTACGGGTCGCGGACCTGGCCGACGAGTTGGGGGTCTCCGTCGTCACGCTGCGGCGGGACGTCGAGGAGCTGGCCCGGCAGGGAAAGGTGCGGCGGGGGCACGGCGTGGCCCGTTCGCTCGCGCCGGCGCAGCCGCTTCCGCACGGCGGGGCACCCGTCGGGCTGATCGTTCCCGAGCACCACTCCTACCTGTTCGAGGCGGTACGCGGCGCCAGGACCGCGCTGGAGGGCGCGGGGGTACGGATGGCGATGCACATCGCGCAGCACGTACCGGGCGCCGAGCAGACCATGGCCCGCCAGGCGCTGGAGCAGGGTGCGCGCGGACTGCTGATCGCGCCGCGCTGGCGTACGGCGGACGCACCCGCGCTGGACGAGCGCTGGATGGCCGAACTCCCCGTTCCCGCCGTGCTGTTGGAGCGTGCTGCGGCACCGGGCTCCGCGCTGCACGCGATGGACTCGGTACGCAGCGACCACTGGTACGGGGCGCATCTGGCGCTGGAGCACCTGATCGGGCTCGGCCACCGCCGTATCGTGCTCGCGGCCCGCGACGACAGCCCGACGGCGCGCACGCTGCGTGCTGCCTTCGCCGAGATCGCGCGGGCGCGGCCCGAGGTCGAGGCATGGACCACGGTGCTCAGCTCGCAGCACGCCACCCCCGAACCGCCGCCCGAGGGCGAGGGCGCGGCGCCGCCGGTCGAGCTGGCCGCGGTGCTCAGCGAACACCGTGCGACGGCGGCCGTGCTGCACGCTGACGTGGACGCGCTGATGCTGGTGCAGCAGTTGCGGGACGCGGGCGTACGGGTGCCGGAGGAGTGCTCGGTCGTCGCGTACGACGACATGGTCGCGGCACTGGGCAGCCCGCCGCTGACGGCGGTCTCGCCGCCGAAGGAGGAGTTGGGGCGCGTCGCGGCCGAACTGTTGCTGCACCGGCTGGAGCATCCGCGCGGGGTCGCGCCGGAGGCGGTACGCCATGTCGGGCTGCTGCCCGAGCTGAAGATACGGGGGTCGGCCGTCGAGGTGTGAGGGGGCGGCTGCGGCTGGGCCGCCGTGCTTGCTCGGCTAGCGCCGCGCTTGTTCCGCGCCCGTCCCGTTGTGCCTTCTCCCCTGTGCCGGTCGGCGAACTTCGGTCGCCTGCCGATCGTTTGACCGTTTTAGTTTCTTCTGATCGACCCATTGACCCCTTCCTCGGGGGCGATCAGGATGCCGGTGTTCCCCCCTCCGCCCCAAGGAGGCACCCTGTGCACGCCCGTCGTATCCGCATCGCACTCACCGCACTCGCCACCGCAGCCCTGCTCGTCACCACGGCCTGCACAGGCTCAGGTGGAGAGGGAGCCGACGCCAGGAACTCCCTTGGCGACGGCCCCGTTCACCTCACGTTCTGGTCGTCGCTGCGCGGCAGCCAGGAGGTCGTGGACGCGTTCAACAAGAGCCAGGACCGTATCCGTGTCGACTTCGAACAGGTTCCCTCCGGCCAGCTGGGCGGCTACGCCAAGCTCAGCAACGCCGCCCGCGCCGGCAATGCGCCCGACGTCGCCACCATCGAGTACCCGCAGGTGCCCGGCTTCGCCATAGACGGCGTCGCACGCGATCTGACACCCCTGATGAGCGACAGGCTGCGGAGCAAACTGCTGCCGCAGGCGCTCGCGTTGACCACGTTCGAGAAGCGCACCTTCAGCGTTCCGCAGGACGTGGAGCCGATGGTCTACCTCTACCGGCGCGACCTGTTCAAGAAGCACGGCATCAAGGTGCCCCGCACCTGGGAGGAGTTCGAGAAGGCCGCCGCCCAGGTGAAGCGGGCGGAGCCCGGATCGCGCATCGCCACCTTTCCCACCGACGGCGGGCACCATCTCGCGGGGTTCGCCTGGCAGGCGGGCGCCCGCTGGTTCGACACCTCGGACAGCACCTGGACCGTCTCCATGACCGACAAGCCCACCCGCAAGGTCACCTCGTACTGGCAGCGGCTCATCGACAGGAAGCTCGTCTTCCTCAACTCCGTCGACACCCAGGCCGGAACGGCCCAGGTGGGCCGCGGCGAGGTGTTCGGCAAGCTCACCGGCGCCTGGGACGCGGGCGGCACGATGGCGGCGCAGCCCGCCCAGAAGGGCAAGTGGGGTGTCGCGCCGCTCCCCCAGTGGGAACGCGATCTCAAGCGCGGCAAGCCCCGCGTCGGCACTCACGGTGGGTCCACGTTCGCCGTCACCAAGGACAGCGAACATCCCAAGGAAGCCATGGAGTTCATCGAGTGGCAGGTCTCCAGCCCGGCGTCCTGGCGGGCCCGGCTCTCCAGCGGTATCAGCAGCCAGTACCCGGCGGCGAAGGGGCTGCTGCCGGTCGTGCGTAAGGCCATGGACACCGACTTCTTCGCCGGTCAGGACATCTATCGCCTCTTCCGGCGCGAGGCCGGGCACATCTCGCGCGACTGGACGTGGGGGCCGCGGATGACCGCCACGCTCAAGACCCTTCAGGACGGGCTCGCCCGGGCCGGGGGCGGGGACGGCACCGTTCTCGGTGCGGTTGAGGAGGCTCAGCGGTCGACCATGCCGGACTTGAAGTCGCTCGGGCTTGACGCGCGGTTGCGGGAGGGGGGTCGTCGGTGAGGGTGTTTTCCTGGGCTTCTGTTTCCTGGGCTTCTGTTTCTTCTTCGGCCTCCGTTTCTTCTTCGGCCTCCGCTTCGTCCTTGGCCTCCGATTCTTCTTCGGCCTCCGCTTCGTCCTTGGCCTCCGCTTCCTTGGCCTCCGCCTCGTCCGGTGCTCGGCCCGGCTCCGGCCGAGCGCGTGCGCGGCGTATCGCTCGGCGACGGGAAAGGGGGGCCTGTGCCGCGCTGATGGCGCCGTTCCTCGTGTTGCTGGTCGTCGTTTTTCTCGTGCCTGTGGGGGGCGCCGTCTGGCTCAGTTTCTTCAGCGACGATCAGCCGGGGCTCGGGTTCGGGCCCGAGCGGACCGTCTTCGCCGGGCTCCGCAGCTATGAGGCCGTGCTGTCCGATCCCACCTTTCTCGCCGGGCTCGGCACCGCCGCGCTCTACTGCCTCGTCTATATCCCGCTCATGGTGGTGGCCGCGCTCGCGCTCGGCCTGCTGCTCGACTCCGGCGCCGTACGGCTGCGGCGTACAGCGCAGCTCGCGCTGTTCCTGCCGCACGCCGTGCCCGGGATCATCGCCGCGATCATCTGGCTGTACCTCTACACGCCCGGGCTCAGCCCCGTCCTCGATCTGCTCGCCAAGGCCGACCTCACCGTCGACTTCCTCGGGGTCCATCTGGTGCTGCCGTCCATCGTCAACATCGCCGTGTGGAGCAACCTCGGCTACAACGTCATCATCTTCTACGCCGCGCTCCAGGCCGTTCCGCGTGAGGTGATCGAGGCCGCCGTCGTGGACGGTGCGGGGCCCGTACGCACCGCGCTCCAGGTGAAGGTGCCGCTGGTGCGCAGCTCTGCGGTGATGGTCATGATGTTCACGCTGATCTGGTCGCTGCAATTGTTCACGGAACCGATGCTGCTCAGTCAGTCGACGCCCGTTGTCGGCAGCCGCTTCACGCCGAACATGTACATCTACGATGCGGCGTTCACGCGTAACAACTACGGCTTGGCAGCCGCCGCCTCTGTGGTTCTCCTCGTCGTCACCATTGCCCTTTCCTACGGCCTCAGCCGTTGGACCAATCGCGCTGCACGCGCGCCTGAGGAGGCCGCACGGTGAGTGTTACCCCGCCTTCGCTTCGCCCCCGGATGCTGGGGCGTGGCGCCGTCAACGCGATCGTCGGGCTCTCCGCGCTGTACACGCTGCTGCCTGTGCTGTGGCTGCTGCTGGCTGCCACGAAGGACCGTGGCGCGCTGTTTCGCAGCGACCTGTTGTCGCTGGGTGATTTTTCGCTGGGCGACAATCTGTCGGCGCTGTTCTCCATGGAGGGCGGTATTTACGGGCGTTGGTACGTCAACAGCCTGTTGTACGCCGTACTCGGCGCGCTCATCGGTGCGATGGTCAGCGTCGCGTGTGGTTATGCCTTCGACAAGTACAGGTTCCGGCACAAGGAGAAGCTGTTCGGGCTTGTGCTGGCGGGGGTGATGGTACCGCCTACTGTGCTGGCGCTGCCGTTGTATCTCATGGCGTCGAAGGTTGGTGTGGTGAACACCTTTTGGTCGGTGTTCATTCCCGTACTTTTCAACCCCTTCGGGGTGTATCTTGGGCGGATTTTCAGTCAGGGGTATGTGCCGAATGAAGTTCTTGAGGCTGCTCGGGTTGATGGGGCGGGGGAACTCGCGTCTTATTTCCGTGTGGCGTTGCGGATGTTGGGGCCTGGGGTTGTCACTGTGTTTCTGTTTCAGTTGACTGCCATCTGGAACAATTTCTTTCTGCCGATGGTGATGCTTTCTGATCAATCGCTCTTTCCTGTGAGTTTGGGGCTGTATGTGTGGAACAGTTCGGCTGTTGTGACGCCGGATTACTATCCTGTGGTTGTGGTGGGGGCGTTGCTGGCTGTGTTGCCGCTTGTTGCTGCGTTTGTGGTTTTGCAGCGGTATTGGAAGGCTGGGCTTACTGCGGGGAGCGTTAAGTAGTTATTTTGGGGCTTCGCCCCTGTACCCTGTTGTGGTTCCTGTGGTTTTGCCCCAGGTTTCTGTTTTTTTATATGGGGCTTCGCCCCCTTGCCCCCGTTGGCCTCGCCGGCCGGGCGTCGGGGGGCTCCGCCCCCCGGCAATCCCCCCGCCAAAAGGGGCTCCGCCCCCTCTGGACTCCCCCGGCCGTATCGGGGCCAGGCTCTTGTGAAGTGAGAGGTGAACGTATGCGCGTGCGTGCGGGTGTGGCTATGGATAGGCGCGTGGCGTCAGTTGTGCTGAAGGCGCCTGTCTGGCGGGAGTTGGCCTCGGTGACGGAGTTGGCTCCTCTGGTGCTGGATGACTTCGGCACGGTGGAGGCGCGGGGGGTGCTGGCTGAGGTTGAGGTGTTGGTCACGGGGTGGGGGTGTCCGGTGCTGGATGCGGAGGTGTTGGGGTGGGCTCCGCGGTTGCGGGGTGTGGTGCATACGGCGGGGAGCATCAAGGGGCATGTCACCGACGCGTGTTGGGCGCGCGGGGTGGAGGTGTCCTCGGCGGCGGTGGCGAATGCCGTGCCCGTGGCCGAGTACACGGTGGCGATGGTCCTGCTGGCGGGGAAACGGGTGCTGGAGGCCGCACGGGAGTACAAGAGCGCGCGCGCCCGTGGGGACTGGCTGTGGCCCGACCCGTTGATGGGGAACTACCGGCGCACGGTGGGGGTGCTCAGCGCCTCGTTGATCGGGCGCCGTGTGATCGAGCTGCTGCGGCCCCATGATCTGGACGTGCTGCTGTACGACCCGTACGTCGATGAGGGTGAGGCGGCTGCGCTGGGTGCGCGTAAGGCGGAGTTGGGCGAGGTGTTCGCGGTGTCCGACGTGGTGAGCGTGCACGCGCCGCTGCTGGAGGCGACGCGGGGGCTGGTGAGCCGCGAGCTGCTGGCCGCGCTGCGGGACGACGCCACGGTGATCAACACGGCGCGGGGTGCCGTCGTGGATCAGGAGGCGCTGACCGACGAGGTACGCGCCGGGCGGCTCCGCGCGGTGCTGGATGTGACCGAACCGGAGGTGCTGGCGGCGGACCATCCGCTGTGGGACTGCCCCAACGCGCTGCTCACCCCGCATATCGCGGGGTCGCAGGGCAACGAGTTGGACCGGCTCGCCGACTTCGCCATTGCCGAGGTGCGCCGTTGGGTGGCGGGTGAGGGGTTCGCTCACGGGGTGCGCCGGGACAGGAAGGAGTTCCTGGCGTGACGGGGCCGGGCGGCGGGGTGGCGGGGGTGCTACTGCCCGATTTTGACTGGGAGTTGAGTCCTCGTACCGGGTTCACGCGTGCCCATTGGGAGGCCGCCGCCGACGGGATGCTGCGTGCCGCCTGGCGCTGGGCCAGTCCGGGTGGGGCGCTGCTGGATCTGCCGGGGAGGGCCTCGGTTTCCGGGGTGCGTTCGGACGGATTGGAGGGGTACGCGCGTACTTTTCTCGCCGCCGCCTTCCGTACTGCTGGGGCCGGGGGCGAGGTGGGTGAGGGCACCCCCTGGTTGCTGGAGCGGTATGCGGAGGGCCTTGCGGCCGGTACGCGTACGCCTGGGCGTGCGGACGCCGAGTCCTGGCCGCTGATCCTCGACCATCCGGGCGCGGGGCAGCCCATGGTGGAGGCCGCCTCGGTCGCGCTCGGGCTGCGACTCACCCGGCCGTGGCTGTGGGACCGGCTCGGTGGTGACGTGCGGGACCGGGCCGAGGAGTGGTTGCGCGGTGCGCTGCGGCACACTCCGGCGCCGAACAACTGGTACCTGTTCCCGCTGACCGTCGCCGGGTTCCTGGAGTCGGTGGGCAGGGGTGACGCGGAGACGGACGCCGCCATCGGGCGGGGGCTCGCGCTGCTGGACGGGTGGTGGCGGGGCGACGGGTGGTACGCGGACGGGGACGGACGCGCCTTCGACCACTACAACGGCTGGGCGCTGCACCTGTATCCCGTACTCCATGCCCATCTCGCGGGGGATGCCCGGTTGTTGGAGCGTTACGGTCCGCGGCTGCGCGCACACCTGGAGAGCTTCGCGCTGCTGTTCGGGGGCGATGGTGCGCCCGTCCACTTCGGGCGCTCGCTGACCTACCGTTTCGCCGCCGGTGCCGCCGTCGCGCTCGGCGCGCTCACCGGGCACACGCCACTCGGGCCGGGTGTCTCCCGGCGGCTGCTGAGCGGCGCGCTGCGCTACTTCCTCGACCGGGGCGCGCTCGACGCCGACGGACTGCTCACCCTCGGCTGGCACGGGCCCCATGACGCCTCGCTGCAGAACTACTCGGGCCCGGCCTCGCCCTACTGGGCGTCCAAGGGCTTCGCGGCGCTGCTCGTTCCCGCCGGTGATCCGCTGTGGACCGCGCGGGAGGAAGAGGCGCCCAGCGAGGGGCAGGACAGGGCGCTGGCCGTCGCCGCACCCGGGTTCCTCGTGCAGACCACAGGGTCCGACGGGGTCGTACGGCTGCACAACCACGGCAGCGACCATGTGCGGCCCCGCGAGGGTGAGGCGTACGCGGACGAGGATCCGCTGTACGCGCGGTTCGCGTACTCCACGGTCAGCGGGCCGTGCGCCGCGGACAACGTGCCCGACAACCATGTCGCGCTCGCGCTCCCCACCCGGCCCCGTACGTGGAGCGTGCGGCGGCGTGTCCATCCCCTCGGGTGCTGGTCCTCGCCGGACGGCCGGTTCGGGTGGGCCGCCTCCTGGCACCGGCCCGTCTTCCCGCCGGGCTCACCCGAGGTGCCCTCGCTGCGCGTCGAGAGCGTCACGCTGGTGCGCGGCCGGTGGGAGGTGCGGGTGCACCGGGTTGTGGGGGCTCCGCCCGGCACGCGGCTGCGGGTCACCGGCTGGGCGACCGAACTCCCCACCGCGCTCAGCCCGTTGTGGGGGCTGGCCTCCACCGGGCCGCTCCGCGCACCGCACGGCACCGCGTTCGTACGGTGGGCCTCGGTGCCCGCACTCGTCGGCGAACCCCCGCTCGTCGCCGCCCTCGCCACCCTCGGGGACGGGGACGGGGACGGGGACGGGGCCGGAGACGGGGCCGGAGACGGGGAGGGGGATGCGGGCGGGGCGGGTCCCGCGCCGTATGTCCGCGTCGGCGCGGGGGCGTTGAGCGTGGTCTGGGCCGGTTTCACGGCGCTCGTTCGCTTCGATCCGCTGGTGGTGGAGCAGGAGGAGCCGCCCGGGTAAAAGCAGTTGCCGTGCCATGGGGGGCTGAGGAGCATGAGCCGTCGTGCTTCCGGATCTGTCTCCCTGGCGTGCCTCGCGCGACTTCCGGCTGCTGTGGACCGCGGGTCTGATCACGGTCTTCGGCAGCTTCCTGACCTTTGTGGCCCTCCCCCTTCAGCTCAAGGAGCTGACCGGGTCGGCCGCGGCGGTCGGCGCGCTCGGCGCCGTGGAGCTGGTACCGCTGATCGTCTTCGGGCTGTACGGCGGTGCGCTCGCCGACGCCGTGGACCGTCGCAGGCTGATCCTGTGGAGCGAGGCCGCGCTCGGCGCCGTAGCCGCGGGGCTGCTGCTCAACACGCTGCTGCCGCACCCGCTGGTGTGGCCGCTGTACGGCGCCGCCGCGGTCACCAGCGCGCTGACCGGCATCCAGCGCCCGGCGCTCGACGCGATCGTGCCCCGCATCGTGGCGCACGACCAGTTGAGCGCGGCGGCTGCGCTGAACGCGCTGCGGTGGCAGGTGGGCGGTGTGGCGGGGCCCGCGCTGGCGGGCCTGCTGATCGCGTACGCGGGGCTGGAGACGGCGTACGCGATCGACGTGGCCACGTTCGCGTTCTCGGTGCTGCTGAGCCGCGGGCTGGCACCCTCGCCCGCGGCGCACGACGCGCAGAAGCCCTCGTGGAGCGGCATCCTGGAGGGAGCGCGGTACGCGTGGGGGCGCAAGGAACTGCTGGGAACGTACGCGGTCGATGTGGCCGCGATGCTGTTCGCGTTCCCGATCGCCCTGTTCCCCTTCATGGCCGACCAGTTGGAAGCGGAATGGTCGCTGGGGCTGATGTACGCGGCGCTGCCGTTCGGTTCGATGCTCGTGAGCGCGACGAGCGGCTGGTCAGCACGGGTGCACCGGCACGGCAGAGCCGTGGTGCTGGCCGCGCTGGGCTGGGGCGTCTCGATGACGGCCGCCGGCTTCGCGGGCAACGTGTGGCTCGTCCTGCTGTGCCTGACGCTCTCGGGCGCCTTCGACATGGTGAGCGGCATCTTCCGCACAACCATGTGGAACCAGACGATCCCCGACGAGCTGCGCGGCAGACTCGCCGGGATCGAGTTGCTGTCGTTCTCCGCCGGGCCCCAACTGGGGCAGGTGCGCTCGGGCGGGGTGGCGTCCCTCACGTCCGTACGTGCCTCGGTGTGGTCAGGCGGCCTGGCGTGCGTGGCGGCCGTGGGGCTGCTGGCCGTGACCCTGCCGAAGTTGATGTCGTACGACGCGCGGACGAGCGAGCACGCGAGAGCCGTGCGGCTCTCGCGTGTGGGTACCGGTGGGGCCGGGGGCGAGGGACCTCGTAGCTGACGGCCCCGTATCTTTCCTGGCCTGACGGCCCTCGCCCCCACTTTTGCCTGACGGCTCCCGTCCCCACCTGGGCCTGACGGCTCCCATCTCTCCCTGGTCTGACGGCTCCCGTCTCTCCTGGTCTGCGGGCCCCGGGGGTCTCTTGCTGCCGGGCCCGGGCCCGAGGCGCTGTGACCCTGGGCTCAGCGCCCGGGGCCCAGCTCGGGAGGCCGGGCTCAGCGCTGGCGGGCGGCGCTCAAGCGCGCATCACCGGAAGACCACCCGGCCAGGAACCCTGTTCGGCCCGTACATTCCGTGCATGACCGGTGGGGATACGGCTGGTCAGCGCGGTCGCCCGGTGGAATCACCTGCCTCCCGCCGCACGGTTTCGGCGACGCTGGAGAGCGCTGCGCCGAGGTGACGGCGCTGCACAGCGGTGAGCGGCTCAAACACGAGTCGGCGCACCTGTGCGACGTGTCCCGGCGCGCTGTCGACCACCTTCTGCCGACCGCTGTCGGTCAGCGTCGCCAGGGTGTAGCGACCGTCGCGCGGGTCGATTCGGCGAGCGGTCCACTCTCGCGCCTCAAAGCGGTCCATCAGCTTCGACAGCCGCGGGAGGGTGCTGTCGCAGTCCCGGGCCAACTCGCTGAAGCGCATGGTGGATTGATGCGCCATCGACAGCCGGGCGAGCACGCTGTACTCGAAGTTCGAGATGCCGGCGTCGCGCTGCAACTGGCGGTCCAGCGCCGCGGGAAGCGCGATCACGACGGTGAGAAGGTCCTGCCAGAGTTCCTGCTGCTCGGTGTCGAGCCACGGTGACGGTTCATCCATGTGATCCATATTACTTGCCTGGGCAAGAAATATCTATTGCCTAGGCAAGTCAATACCGTCTACCTTGTGAGTTGCCCAGGCAAGTTAATCTCGGCCTCAAGGAGTCCCTGTGATCAAGCTCAGCATCTTCCTGACCCGGCGGCCGGACCTCTCCCACGACGAGTTCGTGGACTACTGGACGCAAAAGCACACCCCCCTGCTCTCGACCCTGCCCGCCGGAGAGGTCCCGGTCCGGCGCTACGTCCAACTGCTGCCCACCGACGACGAGATCCCTGGCATCAGCACCGCTGACTACGACGGTGTCGCCGAGGTGTGGGTCGACAGCATCGCCGACGCCACTCGCTGGTTCACCTCCGACACCTACACCACCACCATCGCGGCGGACGAGGAGAACTTCCTCGACCGCTCCCGGACCCGCTTCCTCTACTCGACCGAAAGCCCGATCTTCGGCTGAGCACCGCCGCCCGCGCCGACTCGCCCCGGGGGGCCTCCAGCCGACTGTAGGCAGATCGCTCTGCCCGGGCCCGGGTCGGGTCCCAGGCGACCTGAGGCGGCGATGCCGCCGGTGCCGCCCGTCCCGGCCTGGCTGGACAAGAAGGGCGGGCGCCCGGAGGGCTACTGCCCTGCCGGATGCTGGATGCGACCGGTCCGACTCGATCTCGCCGGCCCTCGGGACTGGGCCGCACGGACCGCCTCCTCCCGCGTAACCTCCACCCGCTCACGAGCGGAAGCCTCCCGCGCTTCCGGAAACCCCGACACCGACGTCATCGCCCCCCGGACGATCAGGCGGAAGCAAGCCGCAGGATCTCTCCCTCCCCCGGGAAGCACCACGCCTGACCAGCGAAAACTCAACGATCGCGGTCGGCTGAGATACGGCTTCTCAGAGCTGGGAGGCCGGTTCTGGTCTCAGGGCGTTCAGCTCCGGCCGGGGGGGGGTCAGCTCCGACCTGGAGTCAGCTCCGGCCGGGGGGAGTTCAGCTCCGGCCGGGGGTTCAGCTCCGGCCCGGCGGCTCTTCCTGGCCGCCCGCTCGGGGGGTGCCGCTGTCGTGCCAGCGTGGGTCGTTCTCCCACTCGGAGGTGCGCTCCCGCGCGGTCTGCAGGGCGTGCTCGGCCTCCTCGCGGGTGGCGTAGGGGCCCATCCGGTTCTTGCCGGGCGACTGGGGGCCCTCCTCGACCTTGCCCTCCTCGACGTTGAAGAACCACTCGCCGGGCTTGCCGACCGTCTTCCGCTTGAACAGAGCCATGGGGCCATGGTCCCCCACCCACGCTCTCGCCGCAGCACCCGGCGAAGCGACGGCCTAGACTCGCGAACATGTCTGGCCAGTCACTTCTCGTACCCGGCACGGTTTCCCCACCCCGTTCCGTGCCCACCTCGATCCCCCGCCCCGAATACGTCGGCAAGCCCGCACCCACCCCGTACGACGGGCCCGAGGTGCAGGAAGCCGAGACGGTGGAGCGGATGCGGGTCGCGAGCCGTATCGCGGCGCGCGCACTGGCGGAGGCGGCGAAACACATCGCGCCGGGTGTCACCACGGACACGCTGGACGAGGTGGCGCACACCTACATGGTCGAGCACGATGCCTACCCGTCCACGCTGGGTTACCGCAGCTTCCCCAAGTCCCTGTGCACCTCGGTCAACGAGGTCATCTGTCACGGCATCCCCGACTCCACCGTGCTGCGCGACGGGGACATCGTGAACCTCGATGTGACCGCCTTCATCGACGGCGTGCACGGCGACACCAACGCGACGTTCCTGTGCGGCGACGTGGACGAGGAGTCCCGGCTGCTCGTGGAGCGGACGCGCGAGTCGCTGAACCGCGCCATCAAGGCGGTCAAGCCCGGCCGCCAGATCAACATCATCGGCCGGGTCATCGAGTCGTACGCCAAGCGCTTCGGCTACGGCGTCGTACGGGACTTCACGGGCCACGGCATCAACACATCGTTCCACTCGGGGCTGATCATCCCGCACTACGACGACCCGCGTGCGACGACGGTGATGCGTCCCGGGATGACCTTCACCATCGAGCCGATGCTGACGCTGGGCACGTACGAGTGGGAGATGTGGGAGGACGGCTGGACGGTCGTCACCAAGGACAGGAAGCGGACGGCGCAGTTCGAGCACACGCTGGTGGTGACGGGCACGGGGGCCGAGGTCCTCACGCTTCCCTGACGGAGAAGCGGGTACGGGTTTCCCGACAGGGCGTCGGCAACATCTTGACTTAGGTAAGCCTAAGTACCAGGATCAACGGTACAGCGCTACGGGCCGCACGCCCTGTCGGTCCACTTGTGCCCGCTATGCACCCTCGGGAGCCTGCCTTGACGTCTGCTTCGGACTTCTCCGCCCTCATTCGCACCGCCTCGCAAGAGCAGCACACCGAGGCCGAGGGGTCGGCCTTCATGAGCGAACTTCTCGGCGGCAGGCTCGGTCTTGAGGCGTACACCCGCTACACCGAGCAGCTCTGGTTCGTGTACCGCGCCCTGGAGGAGTCGGCCGGCTCGCTGGCCGACGACCCCGTCGCCGGGCCCTTCGTACGCGGCGACCTCTTCCGCCTCCCCGCACTCGAACGCGACCTCACCCACCTCCACGGCGGCACGTCCTGGCGCGACGGGCTCACCCCGCTTCCCGCGACGGCCGCCTACGCGGACCGTATCGCCGAGGTCGCCCGCGACTGGCCGGCCGGCTACGTCGCGCACCACTACACCCGCTACCTCGGCGACCTGTCCGGCGGCCAGATCATCCGGGGCACGGCGGAGAAGACGTGGGGCTTCGCGCGCAAGGGCGACGGCGTCCGCTTCTACGTCTTCGACGCCATCGCGAACCCGGCCGCCTTCAAGCGGGAGTACCGCGCCCTGCTGGACGCGGTACCGGTCGACGATCTCGAAAAGCAGCGCATCATCGACGAGTGCAAGCGCGCTTTCGCGCTGAACACTCGCGTGTTCGCGGACCTCGGCGCGCGGTTCCGCCTCCCGGCGTAACCCTCGCCCCTTTCGCGCGGCAACCCCCTGTTAGCGCCGGAGTCCCCTCTTCCGTCCCCTCTTCGCGCCGCGCCCCCTTCTCGCCGCAGCGGCGCGCAACCAGCTCGGACAGGGTCCGGCGGAATACGTACGCGCCGGAGCAGCTTCCTGGACGGCAACGGCCCGCCAACTGGCGGCAGTTCGGCACCGCCGGACTGCGGTACCGGGGTGCTCGCCGTCGCGGCGGGAAGGGGGTTGAGCCGCTCGCCGTCGCGGCGGAAGAGCGGAAGGGTGCGGGGGCAAAGGGGTTGGGCCGCCGGTCGTTGGGACGGGGAGAGGGGGCCGTACGCCGTCGGGGGCAACGGGATGGGCGGTGGGCCGGGCCCCGGGAGGGGCTCAGGCGCGGAACCAGACTCGTTTTCCGCCTCCCTCAAGGCGTTCCCAGCCGAGCCCGTTGGCGACCTCCCTCAGCATCCACAGCCCGCGGCCCTCCTCGGCCCACCAGTCGGGGAGGGAGACGACGGGCAGCATGTCCGAGACGTCGCGGACCGACACCTCCACGGCCTCGCTCCCCACCCGTCGCACCGTCAGCTCGCACCGTGGGCTGCCCGCGTGGCGGGCGACGTTGCTCAGCAGTTCCGTCACCCCCTGCAGCACCACGTCCCGTACCTGCGGTTGTTGCTGCCACTCGTCCATGGCCCGCTTCACCAGCCTCCGGAAATGCGCCAGTTCGCGCGGACGCGCGGTCAGTTTCCACGTGTACGAGAGCGGCGGCGCGACCGCTGCTCCCTGTTGGGTCCTGCTGCTGCGGTCTTCGGCGCGTGCCATGTGTTCTCCCAGGTGGTGCGGTGCCCCAACAGACTGTCCGGGCACGGATGTTCACCGCAAGCGCTTCACGGCCCGATGGCCGGTAAGCGACCGTAAGTACCCCGGTGGCGTACGGCATGGCGGAAAACTCTTTGCGGTCGCAGGTGCGTCGCTGGGCACAATGGGTTCCACGCCTTCCCGAGAACGTACTGGCACAAGCGCCGGGCTAGGCGGTCATTTGCTTATTTGCTCAGGGGGAGTCGAGCCGTCATGTCGCATGTCGAAATACCTGGTGCACGGGTGCCCATCCGGATGTGGGCCGATCCGTCGAGCGTCGAGGATGCCGCGCTGCGGCAGCTTCAGAACGTGGCGACACTGCCGTGGATCGAGGGCCTCGCCGTGATGCCTGACGTGCACTACGGCAAGGGCGCAACGGTCGGGTCCGTGATCGCGATGCGGGGGGCCGTGTGCCCGGCCGCCGTCGGGGTGGACATCGGGTGCGGGATGTCGGCGACGAAGACGTCGCTGACGGCGAACGATCTGCCCGGTGACCTCTCACGGCTCCGCTCGAAGATCGAGCGGGCCATACCGGTGGGACGCGGTATGCACGAAGAGCCGGTGGGCCCCGACAGGGTGCACGGACTGCCGACCTCCGGCTGGGACGACTTCTGGAGCCGGTTCGACGGGGTGGCGGAGTCGGTGAAGTTCCGGCAGGAGCGTGCCACCAAGCAGATGGGAACGCTTGGCGGAGGCAATCACTTCTGTGAAGTTTGCATCGATGAGGAGGGCTCGGTCTGGCTGATGCTGCACTCCGGTTCCCGGAACATCGGCAAGGAACTGGCTGACTTCCACATCGGCCAGGCCCAGAAGCTGCCGCACAACCAGGGCTCGGTCGATCGCGACCTCGCCGTGTTCGTCGCCGACACACCGCAGATGGCCGCCTACCGGCACGACCTGTTCTGGGCGCAGGAGTACGCGAAGTACAACCGCGCGCTGATGATGGGCCTTCTCCAGGACGTCGTACGCAAGGAGTTCAAGAAGGCGAAGCCCGTCTTCGAGCAGACGATCTCGTGCCACCACAACTATGTGGCCGAGGAGACGTACGACGGCGTCGATCTGCTCGTCACCCGTAAGGGAGCGATCCGCGCGGGCGGCGGGGAGTACGGGATCATCCCGGGCTCGATGGGCACAGGTTCATACATCGTGAAGGGCCTCGGCAACGCCGCCTCGTTCAACTCCGCCTCGCACGGCGCCGGGCGCCGCATGAGCCGTAACGCGGCGAAGAAGCGGTTCACCGAGCAGGACCTGGCCGACCAGACGCGGGGCGTGGAGTGCCGTAAGGACTCCGGCGTCGTGGACGAGATACCCGGCGCCTACAAGCCGATCGAGCAGGTCATCGACGCACAGCGCGACCTCGTCGAGATCGTGGCCAAGCTGCGGCAGGTCGTCTGTGTCAAGGGCTGAGCACCACGTGGGGAGTGCTCACCCCTGCGGGGAGCGCCCCTCGGGTGAGGGCTGCTCCCCGCACTGCCCGTGTTGCTCGCTCTACTCGCGTCAGCAGGCGTAACCGCCCGCCACCGATGTGGAGTTGGCGACGTGCGCTCAGTCCTCGCCTTCCGGGCCGGCCGCCACCCCGAGACGTTCGCCTCGGCGCTGTGCGATGTCGAGCGCTGTCCCCAAGGCATCGAGGGCGCCCTTGAGGGCGACCCGTAGCGCCAGGGGCCCAGCCGTCGGGTTGTTGAGAATCGACTGGGCGTCGGCCAAGGCGCCCCGGCAGTTGTGCACTTGGGCCTCCTCCAGGTTGTCGGCCAACGCGCTGACGAAGCCGTCCTCGTCAGTGGACAGGTAGCACGGATTTCCCCGCTCGTTGGTCCACGGCAGCCGTCGGAGGTTCCTGTGAGGCAAGGACACCTCGGGGCCGGTGGAGCCGAGGTCGTCGTTCCCGTCGGGGCCCGATGGGCGGGTACTGCGGGTGGCGTAGGGCTTCACGAGCAGGATGCTCCTCCGTGATGCCCGACAACGCGACGACGGACGAGGCGTCGGAGAGACGTCACCCTATAGGGCGTCAATCCGGTGTCATAGGCGAGGTCAGAGGGCTACCGTGGTCGGTATGACGAGTGCAACGGCACAGGCTTACGAACCGAACGACAGCCTGCGGGCCGTCCGTCTGGGAATGCGGCTCAGTCAGGACGAGATGGCCCAGGCGATCCGCCGGTCCGGGGTCGAGCTGGGCGAGCCCAACGATGCGAGCAAGCGGCTCGTACAGCGCTGGGAGGCAGGGATCAGCCGGACGCCCCGTCCCGTCTACGCGCGAGCACTGGAACGTCTCACCGGCCGCCCCGTGGAGGCCCTTGGGTTCGCTCTGGCGGTGCCCATGGCGCGAGTGCGCGACGACGGCCGGGGCGGGCACGACCTTGAGCCGGGGCCGGAAGGTGTCACCCCCGCGGCGGCCGGTCAGCGGACGGTCCCTGCCGCCGTGGCGGAGGACTACAGCGGGGTCTGGCTCAGCAAGTACGAGTACTACTCGTCCGGCCGCTCCTCCTCGTTCGCCGGACAGCACTTCGTCGTTCTCGTTCAGCACGGACCACGGCTCACGGCCCGGTCCCTGCCCAACGGGTCCTCCAACCCCGGCTCGCCGCTCTCGCTGGACCTCACAGCGGACAGCAACATCGTCACCGGCACGTGGATGGAGCAGACCGCGACGGACGGCTACTACGCCGGGGCCCGGTACCACGGCGCCTTGCAACTACTCGTGGAGCCGACCGGTCGCCGCATGTCCGGCAAGTGGATCGGCTTCGGCAAGGACTTCGACGTGAACAGCGGCCCGTGGGAGCTGGTCTTCCAGGACGCCTCGACGTCCAGGGGAACGATCGAGCGCTACAGCCGGCCGCCTGAGTAGGTGTCCGCGCCCGTTTTCGGGGTCGTTTTCGGGGGCGGCGCCGCGACATGGCGGTGCGGTGCCGTACAAAAGCACGCCCCCCGCGTGCCGTTCCTCCGGGGAGGGGCGGCGGCGGTTCGTCCGAGGGCCTGGTGCGGGCGAGCCGGTGCGGGGGGCGCGGGAGAGCTGGACCGTCAGCTCTCGTTCGGGGGGAGGGCGGGTGTCAGCTCTCGTTCGGGGTGGGGTGGGTGCGGCGGCGGGCGGTGTATACGGCGGTGCCGCCCAGGGCGGCCAGGAGCGCGGCGCCGCCTAGGAGGGTGGTGGAGGGGACGTTGCTGCCGGTGGAGGCCAGTGCTCCGGTTGCGCCCGGGCCGCCGACGGTGCCGGCGCCGCCTGCTGAGGCGGGGTTGGTGCCGGTGTCGCTCCCGGCGGAGCCCGAACCGTTGTCTGAGCCCGAACCCGCGCCCGGGAGCGCGGCGTTCTCGTCGAGGGAGACGGCAGCGGTGACGGGGTCGAGCTTGTCGCCCGCCTGGTAGAAGCCGCCGAATGCCTTGGCCCCCGTCTTGGTGAGCGTGGCCGGGGCCTTCTTGATGGTGACCACGTCCTTGACCGGGTCCAGCGCTCCCGCGTCCAGCTTGAGGGAGGCGACGGCGAGGCCCTTGTACGTGGAGACCTTGCCGCTCTTCCTGTCCTTGGTGCGCACATCGGAGACGAGGGTGCCCTTGGTGCCGTCCGCCTTCATCCGGAGATGGGAGAGGGTGAGGTCGAGGGTGTAGGAGCCGCCGTCCTTGTGGCCGAGGAAGCGGACGCCGCCCTGGAACGAGGCGTTCAGGGAGCCGGACTTGGCGTCGCCGCCCGCCTTCGGGAAGCGGTAGCCGCCGCTGGTGGAGGTGGCGCCGCCGGAGAGGGCGACCTTGCCGTGGGCGATGGGCCCGGTGACGTACTCGCGGAAGGATGCCTTGACGCCCCAGTCGAGGTTGCCGTCGACGATGGCGCCGGGCGCGTGCGCGTGCTTGTCCGTGCCCGATCCCGACCCGGGCCCCGAGCCCGAGCCCGGCCCCGCGCTGCCGCCGCCAGTGGTGTCACCCGAGCCGCCCGTCCCTGTGGAGCCTGCGGTACCGGTCGAGCCGTTGGTGCCGCCCGTCGAACCCCCGCCCGAACCCGCGCTCGTGGAGCCGCCGTTGGCGCCACCGGCGCCACCGGCGCCGCCCGTACCGCCGCCCGTACCGCCACCGCCCGTTCGCACCCCGAGGGAAGCGGCGTCGAGCTTTTCGCCCTCCTTGTAGTAGCCGGCGAAGGCGGTGGAACCGTCGGACGTGAGGGTGGCGGGGATGTCGGCGAAGGTCATCGTGCCGCCTGCGCCGCTGCCCGGCTTGACGTTCGAGAGGTCGAGGGTGGCGAGCTCGACGTCCTTCTTGGCCTCCTTGGGCTTGCCCTCGCCCGTGCCGCTCACCACGTCGGCCGAGAGGGAACCGCTCTTGCCCTCGGTCACGAGCTTGAGGCCGGACAGCTTGATGTCGAGCGCGCCATGGTGACCGTAGAGATGGACGCTGCCCTGGAAGGCGGTGGAGACGGCGTGCTTGCCCATGTCGTACGTGCCCTTGCCGTCCGTGAAGCGGAAGGAGCCGTCCGCGTTCGTCCTCGCGCCGTCCGCGACCGTGATCTTGCCGCCCGCTATCGGCCCGGTGAGGTAGTCGCGGAAGGACTTCTTGATGCCCCAGTCCAGGGTGCCGTCCGTCAGCGGGACGGCGGGCGCCGCATTGGCGGTTGCCCCGGATCGGGCGCCCGCGCCGTCGGCCGGGGTCGCGGCGTACGCGGGCAGCGCGAGGGCCGTGACGCCGAGCACGGTCGCGGTGGCGGCGGCCAGCGCGAGGCCGCCGCCTCGTGAACGGGGGTGCGGGGAGCGCGCGTTGACGTTCATGGTCCGTTTCTCTCCTGAGGTGGGCGAGGGAAGGGGGGGAAGGGGGCGTCGCTCGGTTCGGTCTCAGCCGGGCGGGGTGGCGCCCCGTTTTCTGCGGAGGACGGCGAAGCCGATGCCTGCGGCGGCGAGTACGGCGACTCCCGCTCCGGCCGCGATCAGCGGTCCCGTGGAGGCCATGGAGGACGCGGCGGAGGCGGCTTCCCCTGCCCTGTCCGACAGGTCGGCCCGCTGCTTCTGCTCCGCTGAAGCGGAGGCTCCGCTGCCGAGGTCGGGCAGCGCGGGCAGCTTCGCCTTGTCGTCGAGAGCGACGGCCAGCGAAACGGGGTCCATGGCGGTGCCCTTGGCGTACATGCCGCCGAAGGCGCGTGCGCCGTCGGACGTGAGCTTCGCCGGTGCCTCGGTGAGGGTGACCAGGCCCTTGGCGTCCGGCTTCAGCGCGGCCTTCTTCGCGCTGAAGGTCACAAGGGGCTGGGTGCCGGTGGCCTTGCCGTCCCGCTTCACCTGGGCGTACAGGGTGCCCTCGCCGTTCTTGACGCGTACCGACACGTCCGACAGCGCGAGGTCCAGGTGCTTGCCGGTGAAGCGGACCGCACCGGCCAACTCGGCCTTGAGCACGCCGTCTTCCGTGTCGTACTCGCCCTTGCCCTGGCCGAAGCGGAAGAGCGCTCCGCCGTCCTGGGCGCCGTCCGTCAGCTTCCATGTGCCCTTCGCGAGGGAGCCGGTGACGTACTCGCGGAAGGTGCGGCGCACGCCCCAGTCCACGGCGGCGTCCTCGATACGGCCCGCGCCCTTCTTCTCGCCCGCCTTCTCCCCCGGCTTCTCGCCCGGCTTCGTCTGCGGCTGCGCCTTCAGGTCGGCGGAGAGGCTGACGGGGTCGAGGGGCGTGCCCGCCGTGTAGTACCCGGCGAACGACTTGGCGCCCTCGGCGGTGAGCGTGGCCGGAACGTCGGTGAGGGCGATGGGCCCCTTGCCGCCCCGCATGTTCACACCGGACAGGCGGAGCGAGGCGAGCGGTACCTGTGCGCGGCTGGTCGTACGGCCGCTGCCCTTGGCCTTGCTGCGGATGTCGGCGAACAGGGTGCCGGACGCACCCGCGATACGGACGGTGGGACGGCTGACGGTGAGGTCGAGTTCTTTCGTACCGTCCGGCTTCTTGTGCCCGGTGAAGCGGACGCCACCGGAGAAGGACGCCTCGAAGGTGCCGCTGCCCGGTGCGTAGGTGCCGCTGGCGGAGTGGAACCTGAACTGGCTCTGACCCGCCGTTGCCGCGCCGCCGTTGAGCGCCCAGCGGCCCTTGGCTATGGGACCCGTGACATAGCTCTGGAACGACGCCTTGATGCCCCAGTCCAAGCGGCCCCCGGCCACGGCCCGTTCACCGGTTCCGGCCGTGACCGCGCGGGTGGCGGTGACCGCGCGGGCAGCCGAGACCGCCCGGGCAGCCGTGGCGTTCCGGCTCCGTACGGCTGGGCCTCGTACGGCCGCGGCGTCCCGTACCGCCGTGGCATTCCGTACCGCAGCGGCATCCCGCGCCGTGGCGTCCCGCATTGTGGCGCTCTCCGGGATGGCACCTTGCGCGGTGGTGGCCGGCAGGGCTGCCACGGGCAGCGCGGCCAGGAGTGCCACCGCGAGTGCGCGTGGCAGACGTCTGGGGTGCGGCATCGGTGCTTCTCCAATGACGACGGGGAGGACGGGGACAACGGGGACGACGGGGAGGAGGGCGGGACTGGTGCGTGCGGCCGGGGACGGCAGGGACGAACGGGGCCGGCACGGGCTAGCGATTTAGGTAAGGCTAACCTAAGCTAATCGCGACTCATGCGGAACCCCCCGGTTCCGGCATTCCACGTGAAAGGCGCAGACGTGCATCAACGACCCCGCGTTCTCGGGGCGTTCGCCGCCGCACTCGCGCTGGCGCTCGCCCTCACCGGCTGCGGCGGCTCAGGAGAGGACGCCAGTACGGGAACCCCTGCGGGCGGGCAGCCCGGGGCGCGTTCGGCCGCGACCGCCGACCGCGCCGAGCCCCTGGCCGGCGCTGCGCCCCGGCCGCGACTGCCCGCGCACTTCACCTCGGCCGACGGGCACAAGGTCACGGTCAGCGACGCCAGGAGAATCGTGCCGCTCACCGGTTCGCTCTCGGAGATCGTCTACAGCCTCGGCCTCGGGAAGCGCGTCGTGGCCCGCGACATCACCACCACGTTCACGCAGGCCGAGAAGCTGCCCGTCGTCACGCGCGCGCACGATGTCTCGGCCGAGAGCGTCCTCTCCCTCAAGCCGGACGTCGTCCTCGCCGAGACCACCACGGGGCCGGCGGAGGCCATCGACCAGATACGCGAGGCGGGCGTCCCGCTCGTCGTCCTGGACCCCGCACGGAAGCTGTCCGATGTCGACACCCGAATCACCGCCGTCGCCACGGCACTTGGTGTACGGGAAGCGGGCGACCGGCTGCGGAAACGGACGGACGACAGAATCGGCGCCGTGCGCGAAGAGTTGCCCTCCGGCCGCGAGCGGCCACGCGTCGCCTTCCTCTATCTGCGCGGCTCCGCCTCCGTCTACCTCCTGGGCGGGGCACGTTCCGGCGCCTCCTCCCTCATCGAGGCGGCGGGCGGCATCGACGCGGGCAAGGAATCCGGGCTCAAGAAGGACTTCACCGCCATCACCAGCGAGTCCCTCGCCAAGGCGGCGCCCGACGTCATCCTCGTCATGTCCAAGGGCCTGGAGTCCGTCGACGGCGTCGACGGACTCCTCAAGATCCCCGGCGTCGCCGAGACCCCGGCCGGCCAGGACCGCCGCATCGCCTCGATCGACGACGGCATCCTCCTCAACTACGGCCCCCGCACGGACCAGGTGCTCAAGGACCTCGCCCGGCAGCTCCACAAGGGCCCCGCCTCATGACGGCCCCCATCAAGGCCGCCGCCAAGGCCCCCGTCAAGACCCCCGTCAAGGCGTCTGCCTCCGCGCCCGACGACGGTGCCAGGACCGGTCCGCCGCGCGCCGCCGACGGCGGCAACGCGGGTCCCGCGCCGGGCGGGAGCCCCGGCCGTTCCGTGCCCCGTGTCCGGCGCGGTGCCGCCGCGCTGCTCACCGCCGGGCTCGTCGCCGCGCTGGTGCTGCTCGCGTTGGTCTCGGCCGGGATCGGGGCCTACGAGATCCCGGTCACCGATGTGCTGGGGTCCGTCGCGCACCGTGCGGGGCTGGGGGGCTCGGCGCTGGACCGGGTCGCGGAGAGCGTGCTGTGGAACGTACGGCTGCCGCGCGTCGTCCTCGCCCTCCTCGTCGGTGCCTCGCTCGGCTGTGCGGGCGCGCTGATGCAGGGGGTGTTCGGCAACCCGCTCGCCGAACCCGGTGTCATCGGCATCTCCTCGGGCGCGGCCGTGGGTGCCGTCGCCTCCATCGCGTTCGGGCTGAGCTTCTTCGGCAACTGGACGGTCACCGCCTGCGCGTTCGCCGCCGGGCTCGCCACCGTCGTGCTCGTCTACGCGCTCTCGCGCTCCGGCGGGCGTACGGAGGTCGTGACGCTCATCCTCACCGGCATCGCCGTGAACGCGTTCGCGGGCGCGCTCATCGGGCTGTTCCTCTTCTTCGCCGACAACGCCCAGGTCACCCAGATCACCTTCTGGCAGCTCGGTTCGCTGGCCCAGGCCACCTGGCCCAAGGTGCTGGCCGTGCTGCCCTGCGCACTGCTGGGCCTGGCCTTCGCACCGTTCTCCGCACGCAAACTGGACCTGCTCGCACTCGGCGAACGGCCTGCGCGGCACCTCGGCGTCGATGTCGAACGGCTGCGCCTCGCGCTCGTACTGGTCGTCGCGCTGCTCACGGCAGCCGCCGTCGCGGTCGCCGGCATCATCACCTTCGTCGGCCTGCTCGTACCGCACCTGCTGCGCATGGCCGCGGGGCCAGGCCACCGCTTCCTCGTACCGGGCAGCGCACTCGGCGGCGCCGTCGTCCTCGTCGCCGCCGACCTGTGCGCCCGTACGGTGGCCCAGCCCGCCGAACTCCCGCTCGGGGTCCTCACCGCGCTGCTCGGCAGCCCCTTCTTCTTCTGGCTGCTGCGCAGGACACGGCGCCGCCAGGGCGGCTGGGCGTAGGACCTCTCCTCGGCCGGATCGCGGCGCACCCTGTCCTCACTCGCGGCACCCCGCCGTAACGCGGCACCCGTCCGCGACCGCGGCACCCTCCCTCACCCGACGACCTCACCCGACGCACTCAACGGAAGGGACATCCCCCCTCTCATGTCACGGCTTCTCCCCCGTCTGCGCGGGCCCCTTCTGCGGCCCTTGCTGCGCGGGCCGCTTCTGGGTGGGCGGCGCGACGACCCGCCCGCGCACCCGTTGCCCGCGGGTACGCCGGCCGCCGAGGCGCGCGGGGCGAGTGTGCGGCTCGGGGCGCGTACGGTGCTCGACGGCGTCGACCTGGCCCTCCTGCCCGGTGAAGTCCTCGCGCTCGTCGGGCCCAACGGCGCCGGCAAATCCACCCTCCTCGGCGCGCTGGCCGCCGACACACCGCTGACCTCCGGCGCCGTCCACCTCGCTGGGCGCCCCGCGACCGACTGGAGCCCGCGCGAACTCGCCGCACGCCGCGCCGTCCTGCCGCAGGCCGCCGGGCTGGCCTTCCCGTTCACCGTGGAGGAGGTCGTACGGATGGGCCGTGCGCCCTGGGCCCGCACCCCGCGTGAGGAGGACGACGAGGACGCCGTCGCCGAGGCGATGGCCGCCACCGAGGTCGCCGGCTTCGCCGCCCGCCGCTTCTCCGCGCTCTCCGGCGGCGAACGCGCCCGGGTCGCGCTGGCGCGTGTACTGGCCCAACGCGCGCCCGTACTGCTTCTCGACGAGCCCACGGCCGCGCTCGATCTGCGCCACCAGGAACTCGTCCTGCGCCTGTGCCGGGAACGGGCCGCAGCGGGCGATGCCGTGGCGATCGTCCTGCACGACCTGGGCCTCGCCGCCGCCTACGCCCACCGGATCGCGCTCCTGGACACCGGTCGCCTCACCTCGTACGGCCCGCCCTCCGAGGTCCTCACCCCCGAGACCCTCACCCGCGTCTACCACCACCCGGTGGAGGTACTCGCCCACCCCGCCACAGGCGCCCACCTCGTCCTCCCGGTACGCCCGCCCCAAGGCTGACCCGGCCGCCCCCCGCCTTCCGGTTCGCCCCCTGTCCTTGGCCCTTCCCCCCTCGGCGGCCCCTGGCTCTCGCCGCGCCTTCGCTCTCGCCGCGCCTTCGCCCTCGCGGGCCCTTCGTCCCTCGCGGACCCTTCGTCCCTCGCCGGTCCTTCGCCCTCTCGCCCCTGCGCCCTCTCCGACGCTTCTTGGAACGTGGTTCCGCTATGTCAGGATGGTGCGCATGGGGACCAAGAGGCAGCGGGCCGAGCGGCGTACGGACGCGCTCTCGAAGGAGCGCATCGTCGAGGCGGCGATCGGGATCCTCGACACCGAGGGCGAGAGCGCGCTGACGTTCCGCGCGCTCACCACACGCCTGGCCACCGGGGCCGGAGCGATCTACTGGCACGTCGCCAACAAGAACGAGCTGCTCACCGCGGCCACCGACGACGTGATGGCGCGCGTCATGACCGAGGTGGTCGGGGATACGGAGCCGCGGGAGGCGATCCGGGCCGTCGCACTCGGTGTGTTCGACGCGATCGACGCACACCCCTGGGTGGGCACCCAGCTCACGCGTGACCCGTCGCAGTCCGCGATGCTGCAGTTCTTCGAGAGCATCGGCGGCCGGCTCCAGGCGCTCGGCGTCCCCGAACAGGCACAGTTCGACTCCGCGACCGCGCTCACGAACTACGTACTCGGCGTGGCAGGACAGAACGCCGCGAACGCCCGCCAGGCCCAGGAGACCGATCGGTCCGCCTTCCTCGCGACGGCAGCGGCGCGGTGGGCGCGACTCGACCCGGAGGAGTACCCGTTCCTGCGCCGGATGACGACGCAGCTGCGCGAGCACGACGACCGCGAACAATTCCTCGCCGGAATCGACCTCATCCTCGCCGGAATCGCCACCGTCCGATAGGCGGTGTCCCGGAAACCCGCAGCTCGATACGGCCTTCGTGTTCGCCGCTTTCCGGCCAACCCCCTGCGGGTTCAAGGATCTTGAAGAGAGTCCGGGTTCACACAGTCGCGCCCAGGAGAGCGACCATTTCTGATCCGGAATCAACACTGAAGATGCAGCTCCGCGGCCTGAACACGGGGTAGGCGCCGCGCAAGGGGCGGGCGATCTTCCGTTTCGAATCGCCCGCAATATACGCGCGCTGAGATACAACCCTCACCACACTCACCGCACTTCGGCCGGGAAAGTGAACGGAACACAACAATGTTGGCCCGCATGTCTTAAGGTTCGGTGAATGTCAGCGCAGTCCCGTGGGGGCGGTTTTGGGTGCGCTGTGGGGGGATTCCGCGTACCTGGGGGGGTTCATGCGGCGCGGCTCTGTGTTCGTGTCCGACCGGGGTAGACCCGCAAAAGTCGAGGTGGGGGGCGTCTGTGCGGCGCCGGCCGGGAAAGTGGAGGCGGGAAACAGGAGGCGGCACGCGGTGCCTCGGCGGAGCCGTACGGACAAGTCACGGTGGTATCGCCCCGTCGCGCTGGTGACGGACATGCTGGGTGCCGGTGTACCCGTGGCCTTCCTGTTCCAGGACGCGCGGCAGCCGCATACGCCGCTGGCGACGCTCACCGTCTGCGTGGCGTGGTTATGCGTGCTCACCGTCCATCAGCGCTACGGGCTGCGCCGGCTCGGTGAGACCCGGGGGCTGCTCCCGACCCTGCACGACTGGCTGACCCTCGTCGGACTGCTCGCCATGCTGCGCGTGGTGACGGGTGAGAGCTCGCCGCCCGCCGTCGCGCTGCTCGCGGTGACCCCGGCGCCCGTACTGACCGCGCTGTGCCGCTCCCTGACTCACCGTCACCTAGTGGCTCAGCGCCGCCAGGCACACGCCGTGCACCGGGCACTGGTCGTCGGCGAGGCGGGCCCGGTCGACCGGGTGGTCGCGCAGTTGGCGAGCCGTACGGACCATCCGTATGTCGTGATCGGTGCCGTGCATGTCGGCGAGGTCCCTTCGCACAGCGGCGTTCCCGAGGCGGGCCAGCTGGAGGCAGCGCCCAGCGGCGGGGACGGCGACGGGCAGGCCGTGCTGGCCGCGGCCCGCAGCCACAGCGCGGGCACGGTGCTCGTCGTGCCGGGCTCGCTGCTGTGCGGCGAGCGGCTGCGCGCCCTGTCGTGGGCGGTGCAGGACGCGGGGCTGCCGCTGGTCATCGCCTCGGGGCTCGCCGATGTGGCGCTGCGCAGGGTGCGGCCTGCGACGGCCGCCGGGCTGCACCTGCTGCATGTCGAGCCGCCCGTGCGGCGCGGGCCGCAGATGGTGGTCAAGTCGGCGCTGGACCGGCTGGGTGCCGCGCTCGGACTGGTGGCCCTCGCCCCGCTGTTGGGCCTGATCGCGCTCGTGGTGCGGCTGGATTCGGCAGGCCCGGCGCTCTACCGGCAGACCCGCGTCGGCCACCGCGGCGTGCCCTTCACCATGTGGAAGTTCCGCTCCATGGCGCCAGGGGCCGATCTGCTGCGCGCCGGGCTGGATGCGGTGAACGAGGTGGACGGGCCGCTGTTCAAGATGCGCGCCGATCCGCGTGTGACGCGGGTCGGCAGGGTGCTGCGGCGTACGTCGCTGGACGAGCTGCCGCAGCTCGTGAACGTACTGCGCGGCGAGATGTCGCTGGTGGGGCCGCGTCCGCCGTTGCCCGCCGAGGTCGCGGCCTACGAGAGGCCCGCGTTACGGCGCCTCCTGGTGAAGCCGGGGCTCACGGGGCCCTGGCAGGTGAGCGGGCGTTCGGACCTGTCGTGGGACGAGACCCTCGCACTGGACCTGCGCTACGCCGACAACTGGTCGCTGACCGGCGACCTCGACCTGCTCGCCCGTACGATGCGGGCCGTCGTGGACGGGCGCGGGGCCTACTGATGACGCGCACCGTGTGCGCCGGCCCGGCCGGCCGGTCGGGGAACCGCAGGTGCCCGGGCCGGCAAGGCCCCCTACTGCCGGCGCAGCCACCACTCGTACGTGGAGCGGATGCCCTCGGCGAGCCCGATGACGGGGCTGAAGCCGAGCTTCGTCAGGCGGCTCACATCGAGGAGCTTGCGGGGCGTGCCGTCGGGGCGGGAGGTGTCCCAGACGATGTCGCCGGAGAAGCCGACCACCTCGCGTACCGTCTCGGCGAGCGCGGCGATCGTCAGGTCCTCGCCGCAGCCGACATTGACCGGCGAGGCGTCGTCGTACTCGCGCAGGAGCAGCAGACAGGCCCGCGCCAGGTCGTCGACGTGCAGGAACTCGCGCCGCGGCGTTCCGGAGCCCCACAGCACGACCCGTTCGGCGCCGTCCCGCTTCGCCTCGTGGAAGCGGCGGACGAGGGCCGGGAGTACGTGCGAGGTCTCCAGGTCGAAGTTGTCGCCAGGGCCGTAGAGGTTCGTGGGCATGGCCGAGATGTACGAGGCGCCGTGCTGCTCGCGGTAGGCGCGCACCTGCGCGATTCCGGCGATCTTCGCGAGCGCGTACGGCTCGTTCGTGGGCTCCAGTGGCCCGGTCAGCAGCGCGTCCTCGCCGATGGGCTGGGGCGCGTGCTTGGGGTAGATGCACGAGGAGCCCAGGAAGAGCAGGCGGGGCACGCCTGCTGCGTGCGCGCCGGCGATGACGCTGAGCTGGATGCGGAGGTTGTCCTCCAGGAAGGGCACGGGGAAGGTCTTGTTGGCCATGATCCCGCCCACCTTGGCAGCGGCGAGCACGACCGCGTCGGGGCGCTCCTGGCGCAGCAGGTGCTCGGTGGCCGCCGCGTCCCGCAGGTCGAGCGCGGCACGGTCGCGCGTCAGCACCTCGTATCCCTCGGCCGTCAGCCTGCGGGTGACGGCGGAGCCGACGAGGCCGCGGTGGCCCGCGACGAACACGCGGGCGTGGGGCGGCAGAAGCGGCGAGGTGTCCGGGGGAGGCGTCATGTCTCCGGATTCTGCCAGCGCGATCGCACTGATGTGCAGATTGCCGACATAAGAACACAACGAACCCAACCGGCCGCATGTTTCACTCACCGAGTAGCACGGCGCCAACTCATCGAGCAGCACGGCCCTTTCACGAGCGAGGACAGCCCATGGGCAAGAGCGCACTGATCACCGGCATCACCGGCCAGGACGGCTCGTATCTGACCGAACTGCTGCTGGAGAAGGGCTATACGGTGCACGGCCTGCTGCGCCGCTCCTCGTCCTTCAACACGGCGCGCATCGACCACCTCTACGAGGACCCGCACGACGAGGGCCGTTCCTTAGTCCTCCACCACGCGGACCTCGCCGACGGTGTGGCACTCGTCAATCTGCTGCGTGACCTGCGGCCCGACGAGGTCTACAACCTGGGCGCCCAGTCGCATGTGCGGGTGTCGTTCGACGCGCCGCTCTACACCGGGGACGTCACCGGCATGGGCACGATGCGGCTGCTGGAGGCGATACGGGCCAGCGGTGTCGACACCCGCATCTACCAGGCGTCCTCCTCGGAGATGTTCGGCTCGGCGCCGCCTCCGCAGAACGAGGCGACCGGCTTCCATCCGCGCAGCCCCTACGGCTGCGCGAAGGTGTACGGGTACTGGTCCACGGTCAACTACCGCGAGGCGTACGGCCTGTTCGCGGTCAACGGCGTCCTCTTCAACCATGAGTCGCCCCGCCGCGGCGAGACCTTCGTGACCCGCAAGATCACCCGGGCCGTCGCCCGGATCAGGGCGGGCCTCCAGGAGCATCTGTACCTCGGCAACATCGACGCCGTACGCGACTGGGGCTACGCGCCCGAGTACGTCGAGGCCATGTGGCGGATGCTCCAGCACGACACCCCTGACGACTATGTCGTCGCCACCGGGGTCGCCGCCACCGTGCGGGACTTCCTGGGCGAGGCGTTCTCCGCCGCCGATCTCGACTGGACCGAGCATGTGCGGTTCGACCCCAAGTACGAGCGGCCCAGCGAGGTGGACGCGCTCATCGGGGACGCGGGAAAGGCGGAGTCCGTACTGGGCTGGAAGCCGCGCGTCCAGTGGGCCGAGCTGGCCCGGATCATGGTCGGCGCTGATGTCGCCTCGCTGGAGGCGGAGTTGGCGGGCGCCACCGTCCGTGTCGACCGCCGCTAGGCGCCCCGAAGGGGCGCGGGGAACGGCGCGACCAGCCACGAAGCACCCGCGGCCCGCGACGCACGGACACGGACACCGGCACGGACACGGGCACCCACGCGACGCACGCCTCCGGGCCGCGGCCGAGAACGCGGGGTCACACAACAGCGAAGTGGGGGAAGCAATGGAAAGAAGCAGGTCCCGGCGCGGAGTGCGCCGGGTGGGTGTGGTGGTGACGGCGCTCGCCTTGGGCGTCGTGGCATGGGGCGGGGCAGCGCTGACGCAGAGCGCCCCGCAGGCGCACGCGCTGACGGCGCCCGTCGGAATCACGGCGGACGACCTGCCGACGTGGCAGACCAACGGGGTCGTATGGGCGGTGGCCCAGTCCAAGGGTGTCGTCTTCGCGGGCGGCACCTGGTCCTCGATCCGGCCGCCGGGCGCCTCGCCGGGCACCGGTGAACAGCGGGCGGTGAACTTCGCCGCCTTCAACGCGGCGACCGGTGAACCCACCGACTGCGGCCTGGACTTCACGGTCGGCAGCGGTACGGCGACGGTCCGCGCGCTGGCGGTCTCCCCCGACGGGGACACCCTCTACGCGGGCGGCAACTTCGCCGCCGTCAACGGCACCCCGGTCAGCAGGGTCGCCGCGATCGACATCGCCTCGTGCACGGTGAAGACGGGGTTCAGCCTGTCCGTCTCCGCCCCGGTGCACGCGCTCGCCGTGACCGGCGACACCGTCTACATGGGCGGTGACTTCACCAGCGTGGAGGGCGAGAGCCGGGGCAAGTTCGCCGCGGTCACCACGGGCGGCGCGCTCAAGCCCTGGCAGGCGGACGCCGACGACGTCGGCCGCGCCGTCGAGGTCACCCCCGACGGGCAGAGCGTGGTACTCGGCGGGGACTTCGACTACGTACGGGGCAGCAATTCGCACGCGCTGGCCGTGGTCAACGCGTCGGACGGCGCGATCAAGCGCGCGTACCCCTCGGGGTTCATCCACCGCAACTCCGTGATCCGCGGCATCCACGTCGACAGTACGGGGATCTACACCGCGCACGAGGGCACGGGCGGCGGTGTCTTCGACGGCCGGCTCGCGCTCAACCTGTCGGACTTCGGGCAGCGCTGGCGTGACACCTGCCTGGGGGCCACGCAGGACGTGACGGTGTACAAGGACGTGCTCTACAGCAGCTCGCACGCGCACAACTGCCGCAGCATGGGGCAGTTCGGCGAGCTGTACGAGCGCCAGCACCTGCTGGCACAGTCCGTCACCTCGCCCACGCCGCTGCTCGGTTGGTTCCCCGACACGGACGACGGGCCTGCGGGCGTCGAGCAGGTGGGGCCGCGCGCGATGGTCGTCGCACCGCGTGACGGCACCGACTACATGTGGGTGGGCGGCTCGTTCTCCCGCATCCAGAGCAGCGGGAACAAGCCGCAGCAGGGCCTGGTGCGGTTCGCCAACGGGCCCGACACACGCGCGCCGACCGTCCCCGACCAGGTGACAGCGGCGAACGTGACGAACGGTGTGCAGGTGAGCTGGCCCGCGAGCACCGACCTGGACGACAGCGAGCTGACCTACCGCGTGTACCGCAACGGCGAGACGCACCCGGTGCACACCACCACGGTCGACTCGGTCTTCTGGCGCAGGCCGACGATCACGTTCACCGACACGGACACGCGCCCGGGGACGGTGTACTCGTACCGCATCACGGCCAGTGACGCGGGCGGCGCGAACACCAGCTCCCGTTCGGAAGCGGCGGCGGTCACCACACCCGGAACGCCTACGGAGACCACCGTGGAACGTGAGGCCACGGCTGACGCGTACGTCAACGGGGCCTCGACAGGCTCCACCTACGGAACGCATCAGCAGCTCGCGGTGCGCGGCTCGGCCGCCTACGAGAGCTACCTGCGCTTCAGCCTGCCCCCCGCACCCAGCGGGATGGTGCTGAAGAACGCGCGGCTGACCGTCCGTACGAGCAGCGACCCCAACGCGAACACGGCCGACACCATCAGCGCCGTTCCCGTGACGGGCGACTGGTCGGAGTCGGCGGTGACGTTCGCCGACCGCCCGTCGCTCGGCTCCACACCGCTCGGCACCCTTGCCGGGGCACCGGAGGCCCAGACGGACTACGCGATCCCGCTCAGCACCAGCGGTGTGAACGGCTCGCTCGGCGGCACCTTCGATGTGGCGCTGACGAGTGCGGGCACGGACAGCCTGTGGCTGTGGGCGCGGGAGACCGGGGGCACGGGCCCCAAGCTCACGCTGACCTTCAGGAAGCCATGAACGCGCGTAAGGCCGGAACCACCGTGGCGGCCGTCGTTCTGACGGCCGTCACGGCCCTCACGGCCGGATGCGGGGGCGGCGGATGCGGGGCCGGCGACAACCGGACCTCCCGGCCCGAGCCCCGGGAGCAGAGTCAGGAACGGCGTCAGGAACAGCGCCGGGACAAGGAAGCGGGCGTCAGTACCCCCGCGCCGAAGGGCGGCGGAGACCAGAAGTCCAGGGCGAAACCGAAGGTGCCCGAGGCCCGACTGACGCCCGCGACAGGCTCGTTCACCAAGAAGCAGCGCAGGTACCTGGTCGGCCGGGTCCCCGAAGGGCTGGAGCCCGCAGCCGTGCTGGAGGCGGGCGAGGCCGCGTGCGCGCGGATCAGGTCAACGGCCGACGCGAGCGAGAAGGACGCGATCAGCGCGCTCGGAGCGGGCGAGATCGACAACGCCGTACCCGCTGTCAGGCATCTGTGCCCGACGTACGCACCGCTGCTCAAGAAGGCGGGAAAAGGAGAGTGAGCGTGAAGAAGCTGCCCGTGGTGGTCGCGATACCGACCAAGAACGAGGCCGAGAACATCGCGACGACCGTACGGTCCGTCATCGGCCACTTCGAGAAGGTGGTGGTGGTCGACTCGGACAGTACGGACGACACCCGCGCGCTCGCCAAGGCGGAGGGCGCCGAGGTGATGCCCTACACCTGGGACGGCACGTACCCGAAGAAGAAGCAGTGGTGTCTGGAGCACGTGTACCCGGACATGGACTGGCTGTTCTTCCTCGACGGGGACGAGACGCCCAGCGACGAACTCCTCGCCGAGATGCGGCGGTTGTTCGCGGGGGCCACCGAGGGCAGGACGTTACGGCCTGCTGCCTTCGACATCCCGCTGGGCTACTGGTTCGCCGGACGCCGGCTGCGGCACGGCTACACCATCGTCAAGCGGGTGCTGCTGGACCGTACGCGCTGCCGGTTCCCCGAGCCGGACGACCTGGCCGCGCCCGGCATGGGCGAGCAGGAGGGCCACTACCAGCCGCTCGCCGAGCCGGTGGTGGCCCTCTCCTCGCCCATCGAGCACCGGGACCTGGACCCCGTACGCACCTGGTTCGAGCGGCACAACCGCTACTCGGACTGGGAGGCGTGGCTGGAGCGGCACCCTGCCGTCCGGGAGCAGATCCGGATGGCCAAGACCCGGCAGGGGCGCCTCTTCCACAAGGCGCCCTTCAAGCCGCTGGTGTCCTTCGGCTACGCCTACGTCTACAAGCGGGGCTTCCTCGACGGCAGGGCCGGCTTCGACTACGCGCTCGCGATGAGCTTCTACCGCTGGCAGATCGGGCTCAAGACGCGGGAGTCGAGGGACCTGGAGCGACAGGCCCGGCAGGCCCGGCAGGGCCCGCAGCGTCGGGACCACTTGGGGAGGGACGAGCGCTGACCACGCGCGTAGCCTGTTCGTACACCCCGCGCAGCGTGTCCACGACCGCTTCGATGCTGAAGCTGTCCTGGACGAGCCGCCACGCCGCCTCGGACGCCGCGGCGTTGGCCGCGGGCTCCAGCAGCTCCAGCACCGCCTGTCCGACCCGCTCGCCGTTGTCGGCGCCGGGGTCGCTGTCCACCAGGCGCCCTGCGCCCGCCGCCGCCACGTCGGGGGCCAGTCCGCTCGTGCGGGTCACCACCACGGGCAGGCCGACCGACATCGACTCCAGCACCGAGACGGAGAACGCGTCCTTGACCGAGGGCAGTACGTACACATCGCTGGTGCGCAGCCGCTCCAGCACACCCGCGTGGTCCAGCGCTCCGACGTACTCCACCGCGTGCCCCACGCCCAGCGAACGGGCCAGCGCCAGCATGTCGTCGGCCAGCGCGCCCGTGTCGGGTCCTGCCAGCACGAACCGTGCCTCCGGGTGCTTGGCCAGCACGGTCGGCATCGCCGCGATGAAGTCGCGCGGGCGCTTGCCCTCCTGGACGCGCGCGCAGTACAGCACCGTCGGCGGCCTGCCGGGTGCGGCTGCGGCCCGCATGGACTGCGGCTCGACCCCGTTGACCAGCCGGTGCGCGGGGGCCATCCGGCCGGGTTCCGCCACGGCTGCCGTCAACTCCCGCTCCTTCGCGGTCAGATGGAGCACCGCGTCCGCCTTGCCCAGCACCCAGCGCAGCCCCAGCACGTCCACGGCCCTGGCGACCCGCTTCTCCGTCGGGTCGATCATCCCGTGCGTCTGGAGCACGAGCGGCCGGCCCATCCGTGCCGCGATCAGCGCCATCGGCAGGGTCACCAGGTCGCGCATCAGATGGACGTGCACGACGTCGGCCGAGCGCATCATGCGGCGTGCGCCCGCCAGCATCGCGGGCGAGGTGATGCCGCTCACCTCGAACCTCGGCAGCACATGGCGGGCCTGGAACAGGCGCACGGGCACACCGTCGACCTCGCGCGGCAGCTCCCCCTCGAAGCCGTCGCCCAGCGCGACGAGCACGGCCTTGTCGCCTCGCGCGCGCAACCCCCTGCACAGGTTGAGCGCGACCCGCGTCGGCCCCCCGAAGTCGTGCGTCGGTGTGTGCAGCGTGACGACGTGCAGAACCTTCACCGTGAGCCCCCCTCACAACGGCGCCCGGCACGGGCGCGTGAGGGAGAGAGTAGCGCAAACCATGAAATATGCCCCCGCCGGTCGCACGGGGCCCACCGGGTACACCGGGTACGGGCGGGCAGCCGCATGACCACCACACAGGCGTGGATACGCCGTACGGCGCCGCGCGCCGTGCTGTCGCGCGCCCTCACGGTGCCGCTGGTGCTCGCGCTGGTCGCGGTGCTCCCAGGCGCCGTTGCCGTCCAGCCGGGGCCCGGCACGCACGACGCCGCCTACTGGCTCCAGATCGTCATCTGCTGCTACTCGGGCACCCGCCTGGCCGCCATGGTGCTCAGTCCCCGACGCCGCCTGGTCCAGGGCTCGTTCTGGCTGTTCATCTACATCGCGATGGGGGTGGCGCCGCTGGCCCAGGCCGTACTGGAGCGCACCCCCACACCGGTGGTGGGCCCGAGGTCGGACACGGTGCTGGCGGCTGCGCTGGTGCTGGCCGGCATCGTCGCCTTCGACCTGGGCGCCGTGCTGGCGCGGCACAGACCGTCGCTGCGTACCAGGATGGGCGGCAACCAACGGCCCCCCGCGACGGTGCACAGGACGCGCCTGTACCTGCTGGTCCTGCTCGCCGTGGCGGGCAGCGGACTGCTGGTGACCCAACTCGGCGGCCCCGCCGTCTTCTTCAGCAACCGGCAGGAGATCACCGAGTCGGTGCAGGGCGCTGCGGGCGCCGAGGCGGCATCGGAGGCCGGCTCCGCTTTCCTGCGCGGGTTCGGTACGGTACCCGCGCTGCTCGCGCTGCTCTTCCTCACCCGCTGGCTGGTCACCTCGCGCACGGCACGCCGCAGTCCGCTCGTGCTGACGCTGTGGGTGGCGATGGTGGGCCTGAACGCGATCGTCAACAACCCGATCTCGAACCCGCGTTACTGGTTCCTGACCGTCCTGTTCTCGCTGCTGTTCACCGCGTTCCCGCGCAGCCCCGTGATGTACAGGGCCGCGCTGGCGCTGGGCGTGGCCATCGCGCTGGTGGTGTTCCCGTTCGCCGACAGGTTCCGCTACGAGGAGGGCACCGACCGGCCTCAGCCGTCGGGGTCGCTGCTGGAGCCGCTGACGATGAAGGACTACGACCAGACGGGCATGGTCGCCAACACGATCACGTTCGTCGGCACGGGCGAGGGCCACAGCTACGGCAGGCAGCTCGCGGGCACCGTCTTCTTCTTCGTCCCCCGCTCGGTGTGGACGGACAAGCCGCACGACCCGGGCACGCGGGTCGGTGAGTGGATGGGCATGCCGTACCCGAACCTGTCCTCGCCGCTGTGGGCCGAATTCTGGCTGGACTTCGGCCCGTTGGGGATGGCACTCGGCTTCGCCGGGGTGGGCTACGCCGCCGCGCGCGCCGACCGCCGCTATGTGCGGCGCACAGCCGACGACAGCGGGCCGGGCAATGTCCCGGCCGTCGTCGTGCCGCTCATCGCGGGCTACAGCTTCATCCTGCTGCGCGGCTCGCTGCTGCAGGGCATGGGGAGGGTGGGCATCGCCGTGATGTGCGTCCTGCTGGTCACGACGTTCCGCCAGGACCGCCGGAACCAGCTGCGCTGACGGCCCCGTGCCGCGGGCCGCCCTCGCGGTCCGGAGTACGGAGCACGCGCAGCACCCGCAGCCAGCTGGCCGCGCCCTTGGCCGCCGAGCCCAGTGCCAGGCCCCAGGCGGCGCCGAGTACGCCGCCGAGAACGTAGCCGCCCAGCATGAAGCCCACCGAAAGCAGCGAGAACACCAGCTGGATCGGGAGCGTCGTACGGGGCCGCAGCACCCGCAGCGTCAGCAGCCCGCACGTGCCCAGCGCCATCGCCGCGTACTGGCTGCCCGTCGCCGGCAGCAGCTGCGAGGCGGCGGCCCAGGTGTCGCCCAGCAGCTTCTCGCCGTATGTGGCGGGCAGCAGCATCAGCGCCACCGTCCACGCCGCGGCCAGCACGGCCAGTACGGAGCCCGCCGCGAAGGCCGCGCGCGAAGCGCTGCGCGGGCTGCCGCGGTTGAGGAGCGGAGGGCCGAACCCGGTCGCCGCGTTGAACAGCACGTTCATCGGTCCGTAGAGCGTCGTGGCCCCGCGCAGCGCGCCCACGGCCAGCGGGTTGGCGAGCAGACCGAGGCCGATGACGGCCAGCTGTGTGCCCGCGTTGCCCACCCCGAACTCCACGGCGAACCTGCGGCCCAGATGGCCCCTGCGCAGATAGCGGCGCAGGTCCCGGTCCGTGCCGCGCACCCGGCGCCACAGCAGCCCCAGCGCCAGCCCCAGCGCGGGCAGCGCCGACAGGCCCCACACCCCGATCAGCCGCGCCGCGCTCGCGTCGTGCGGCTGCGCCGCGAGCGCGGGCACGACGGCGGCGAGCCGCACCATGTCGGCGGCCAGGGCGTGCTGGGGCAGGCGCAGCGTCGAGAACGCGTACCGCGCCGTGTCCTGCGTCAGCACGACGGGCAGCACCAGGCCCAGCGCGGCCAGCCCCGCCGTCGTGTCGCCGCCCAGCACCCACAGGACCGCGGCGGCCGGAACCCCCAGCGCGGCCGAAGCGGTGGCCGTGAACCATACGGCCGACCTGCACGCGCCCGCCACGGCGCGGGGCTCGCCCTTCTCCAGCACCAGCGCCTGGCCCACATACGCCACGCTGAGTCCCAGCAGCACCGTGAACACCATGTAGACCAGCGAGAAGACCGCGAAGCCGGCCGCCGTCGACTGCCGTGCGGCGACGACGAGGACCGCGATGTTCGTCAGCGCTGCCACGCCTTGGTCGGCTATGGAACAGACGATGGCCGTACGGGGGCGCAGCCCTTGCGACCTGGCCGGTCGGGTTCTGCGGTGGCGGGGTGCCCTGGTCACCGGCGCCGACCTCCACGAGCGCGCCACGCTGAGCGCTCCCCGCCGGCGGTGCCGCCCGGGGTGTGTCTTCGGGTGTGTCTTCGGGGGCGGGTGCGGGTGCCGTGCGGCTTGTCGCGCCCACGCGGCGGAGCCGCCGCACTCGTCACCGTCCCGCGCGCCTGCGGGGCGCCCCCCTGGCGCCTGTCCCCCGGTTCCGGGAAGTGGGGGTGCTTCCCGGCCGGCGGCCGGGCGCGGGGGCGGGGCGCGGAAGAGAGGGGCGCGGGAGAGAGGGGCGCGGGAGAGAGGGCGCTCATCGGTCGATGACCCGTAACCCGACCGTCTCGCTGTGGTCCCGCGCAGGGCCCGGTGCGGGGCGGGAGTTGCGGTGCGAGGGCGGGGACGGAGGTGTCGGGGCGCGCTTGGTGTCGTGGGTGCCGCTGCCCTGGGAGTGCAGGAGCGCACCGAGCACGGCGCCGCCCGCACCCGCCACCAGCTCCCGTACCCGGGCGAGGTCGTCGCGCCGCACATCGCGCGGGTCGCAGACGATGAGCACGCAGTCGACGCGGTCGATGAGTGCGATGGCGTCGGCGTAGGAGAGCACGGCGGGGGCGAGGACGACGAGGACGGAGTCCTTGGCCTCGGCGTGCGCGATGAGTTGGGTGACGGCCGACGAGGTGAGCGCGCGCGGCACCTTGCTGACGCGGCGGCCGGGCACCAGGTCGAAGACGCCGGACTCCCCCGCGTCGATGGGCACACGGTGTCCGGCGGGCCAGCCGATCGTGCCGTGACCCGGTGCGCGGGCCCAGCCGGGCTGGACGCCGTCGGCCTGGCGCAGCTGGTCGGTGAGCGAGGGCGTCCGCAGATCGGCCTCGATGAGGAGGACGTCCTTGCCCATCTCGGCGAAGGATGCCGAGAGGTTGACGGAGCAGGCGAGCGCCGTCTCGATGCTGCCGCGCGGGGAGACGACCAGGACGCGGCGGCGGTGCGCGAACGTGCCGTCGTAGGCGAGACGGAACGCGACGGAACGGTACTCCTCAGCGAGCCGCCCCTCCGCCAGGAGCGAGCCCTGGCCCCCTCGCCGGGTGCGGGGCAGCGCGCCGAGTACGGGCGCGTGCAGGGCGCGTACGACGTCGCCCGGGGTGCGCACAGCGGGGTCGAACACGAGGCGGACCCAGGCGGCGAGCAGCCCGAGGCCGATGCCGACGGCGGCGCCGAGGCCGAGCATGAGGCCGAGCCCGGGGCCCGAGGGCGTGGCGGGCGGGGTGGCCCGGGTGACGACGCGTCCCGGCGTGGTGTCCTGCGCCTGGAGGTTGCTGATCCTGCTGTTGATCTCGGCGATGCTGCTGACCAGCGAGGCGTGCGCGGAGACGGTGCCGTCGAGTGCGCCCTTGTCACCGGCCCCCGCGATCTCGTCGGCGAGCCGGTCGCGCTCCTTGACCAGGGGTTTGCGCTGCTTCTCGTAGGCGGCGACCATGCGCTCGATGCGTTCGAGCGCCTCCCCCTGGCGGCTGTCGAGGTAGGCACGCGCGAACGCGTTGGCGCCGTCGGCCGCGGCCCGTGGGCCGGCGGCCGTGTAGGCGAAGCGCAGCATCTGCGTCTCGGGCGGGTTGGTGACCTGGAGGTCGGCGGCGAGCTTGGCGGGGTCGGTGCGGGACTTCAGTTCCTTCGCCGCGCGGGAGGCGACGACGCTGCTGAGCGCGGTGCGCCGCTCGGAGCCCATGCTGATCTCGCCGCGCGCCTTCTCCTCGCCCGGCGAGTCGGTGGTGAGGAGCTGCACGGTGGTCTCGGTGGCGGCGGTGTAGGAGTCGCCACCGCGTACGGCCAGCCAGCCGCCGCCGAGCAGGCCGAGCACGAGGCCGAGAAGGATCAGCAGGCGGTAGCGCAGAAGTTGCCTGAACTGGTCGCGGAGCAGGTCGGGTTCGTCGTAGACGGGGGCGACGGCCGGCTGTTCGGCGGGAGCACCGTGGCGGGCACTCATGCGGCGGCCCTGTTGTCCGGCATGCGTGGTGCGGTGAGTGCGTGCGGTGCGGCCGTGGCCAGGGCCTCGTCGAGGAGCGCCGTGAGACGGGCCAGCGCGGCGTCCCGGCCGAGGCGTTCCTCGGCGTACGCGCGTCCCGCGGCGCCGAGCGCCGCTGCCCTGTCGGGGTCGGCGGCCAGCGACCGCAGCGCCTCGGCCAGGGCGCCGGGGTCCTCGGGCGGTACGAGGACGCCGGCCCCGGCCGCGCGTAACTCGCCTGCCGTGCCGCCCCCTCCGGCGACGGAGGCGGCGACGGGACGGCCCGCCGTGAAGTACGAGGTGAGCTTGGAGGGGACGCTCATGTCGAGGACGGAGGCGCGCTGGGTGACGGCCAGGATGTCGGCCGCTGCCAGCACGTCGGGGAAGTCGTCCTCGGCGGCCGGCGGCAGCAGCTCGGCGTTGGGCAGCTGCTCGGCGAGCGCGGCGAGCCGTCGGCGCTGGTTGCCGTCGCCCATGAGGACGATCCGTAACTCCGGTGCGATCCTGGCCGTTTCGAGGAGCACGTCGAGGCCCTGCTTGAGGCCCATGTTGCCGGAGTGCAGCACGACGGTCTCGCCCTCCGCCCAGCCCAGGCGGGACCGGGTCGCGGCCCGTGGCCTGGCGGACCCGGCGATGTGGGACCAGTTGGGCACGGTGCGTACGCAGGAGCGGGGCACGCCCATGGCGGTGACGCTGTCCACGAAGCTCTCGTGGATGACACCGACGAGGGTGGCGGCGCCCAGGACGCGCCGTTCGACGGATGCGGCGAGCGCCGCCGCCCTGCCCCCGCCCCTGATGCCGCTCTGCGCCGCAGCTGCGCCCATGAGGTCCTGGACGACGGGCACGAAGGGCACGCCCGCTCGACGCGCGAGGCGCGCGCCCAGAACTCCGCCCGCCAGGCTGGGCAGTTGGGCCACGACGGCGGCCGGAGCACCGCCGGTGCGGGGCGGCGCGAGAATGCCGTGGGCGAGGATGGACGCCTCGTACAGCGCCCTGTTGAGGGCCGACTGCCGGGCGGGCACGGTGTGCCTGCGGCGGTGCACCCGTACGCCGGCGCGGTCCTCGGTCGCCCGCCATCTGCCCCCGTAGGCGGGGTCGGTGCGCCATGCGGGATAGTGCGGCATACCGGCGAGCACATGGACGTCCAGGTCTCCGCGTGCCGCCCAGTGCTCGGCGAGTTGTGTGGCGTACGGGCCGATGCCCGCCTGCTCCGGTGCGTAATTCGTCGATACGAGCACCAGACGCCGTGCGGGCGCAGCACTGTGTTTCCCCATACGTCCCCCCTCGTTCCCCTCGCGCAGCCTAGCGCCTGCCGTACATCGCTTCCCCAACATGTCCCCGTTTCGGCGCCGTTGTGGTTGCATTCAGCCGACGCGGGGCCGGGGAGGGCCCCGCGCACCCGTCGGCGGCCTTGAGTGGCGCCGCGCAACCACCGGTTTCCGTCCTGGGGGGACACGCATGACCCATACCGTCGGCTACGCGCCCGGCGCCTACGACCTGTTCCACGTAGGGCACCTGAACCTCTTACGGCACGCCCGTTCCAAGTGCGACTACCTGGTGGCGGGCGTGGTCTCGGACGAGATGGCCGAACGCGCCAAGGGGCGTGCGCCCGTGATCCCGCTCGTGGAGCGACTGCAGATCGTGCGCAGTGTCCGCTTCGTGGACGCGGCGTTCGTGGAGACCGTTCCCGACAAGCTGGAGACGTGGCAGCAGGTCAGGTTCGACGTGCTGTTCAAGGGGGACGACTGGCGCGGTACGCCGAAGGGCGACCGGCTGGAGGCGGACTTCCGTACGGTCGGTGTGGAGATCGTCTACTTCCCCTACACCATGCATACGTCCAGTACTCAGCTCCGCCGTGTCCTCGACGCGCTCGCCGAACCCGCCGCCGCGCCGGTCAGCCGGGGGACGGCTCCGAGGAAAGCTCCCGGAACCATTTAGCGAGGAAGGCGACGAGGAAGAGCGCGTAGCACCCGAACAGCAGCGCGTAGGCGGCGCGGAAGAGGCCCGCGCCGCCGAACAGCAGGAAGACGGCGCAGAAGACGCCGTAGTCGACGGGCAGCAGCGCCAGGGACCGAGCCGTCGAGGGTGCCGGTGGCGCGGTCCCCGCGGTACGGGGCGCGCGCAGCTTGTCGGTGAGCAGACCGCCGAAGAAGATCAGTACGGCCACCGCCTGGAAGCCGAGCGGCAGCAGCAGCCAGCCGTCTCCCGGAAGGTCGGCGAAGCGGTGGAAGGAGATCAGCACGGCTGAGTGCAGCGCCACGATCTTGGCGCAGTCGACGACATGGTCGAGCCACTCACCCGCCGGGCTGCCCCCGCCGCGCAGCCGCGCGAGCTGTCCGTCGGCCGAGTCGAGCGCGAAGCCGAAGGCGAGCGCGAGGTAGACACATACGCCGAGCCCCCAGGAGGGGTGTACGAGCGCGATAGCGGCGATCCCGGCGAAGCTGCACACCGCGCTCAGCAGCGTGACCTGGTTCGGGCTGAGCCCGACGCGGTACGCAGCCGCGGCGCACACCCGTCCTGCCGGGCGGTTGACGTACCGCGAGTAGAGCGAGACACCCTTCGCCGTCTTCTGCGCCGTGCGTAACTGACGCAGCGCCGTGCCGAAGCCCGTCTCCGTGCTCATGCGACCCCCAAAGGTCTTCACCGGGCCCTCGGCCCAACTGCCCCACCTGCCGCGCATACTCTGTCAGCCACCGCGCACCGCGCCAGACCCCGCGCGGTAAGGTGCCTTCGCGCGACAGCACCGGGGAGGATGGAACAGGTGAAGGGGTTGCAGGCGTTGAGGGCTCCGCTGGCGCGGCCCGCAGCCGTGGTCACGGCGGCGGCACTCCTCGTGACGCTGACGGGCTGCATGACGGTGCACGGCGAGAAGGCCGTGATCCCCGCTGTCGGCAAGGACGAGGCGGCGAAGGTCCTCAAGAGCTTCACGGCCAGGAACAACCGAGCCAACACCGCCTACGACGCCAGGCTGAACGCCCAGATCGAGTCCGGCGCGCTCGGTGCCATAGACCAGGCGGGGCTCACCTCCCGCAAGAAGGTCGACCCGAAGGGCAACCCGGACTACAACCGCCTCGAACTGACGGACACCCGCTATCTGATCCCCAAGCAGGCGGGCTGGCCCAAGTTCTTCGCCACCGACTCGAAGAGCAACCGCAAGGGCTCGGGCCGCTGGTTCTTCGTCTTCCAGCGCGACAGGGCGCACGGCCCGTGGAAGGCGTCGTATCTCTCGGTGCTCCAGCCCGACGAGATACCGCAGTTCGCGCGCGACAAGGACGGTTACGTCAAGCCCGTTCCGACGGGCGGCGACGCGAAGCTGGCCATCTCACCGGGCAAGCTCAGCCGGACCTACACGCGCTACCTCCAGGAGGGCACGGGCGACGAGTTCGCCGGAGGGCCGCACACGAGCGCGCTGCTGGAGCGGCGCGAGAAGCAGCAGAAGCAGACGAGCGTGCGCAACGAGTTCGTCGACCAGGCCGCGCAGCCACCGCAGTTCGTACCGTTCGGGCTGCGCACCAAGGACGGCGGCGGCCTCGTCTTCTTCGCCTCGCACCACCACCACAAGCAGACGCTGCCGCGCGGCTACACGCCCAAGATCAAGAACCCGCTGGTCAAGGCGCTGATGACGGGGAAGCCGAAGCAGTCGGTCACGTTCAAACGCGTCTCGTCCCAGGTCGTCAGCGTGCCCGCGGAGAGGGAAGGCGGCGAGACCACCTTCCTCAACCGCATCGAGGGCCTGACGGCGGCACGCGGAGAGTAGAGCGCACGCGCTCTGACCGACGCGCGAACTCCCGTCGGTGCGTGAACTCCCCTCGGGCGTGAACTCCCGTCGGGCGTGAACTCCAGTCGGCGCGCGCGGTGTTGCGGCGTTGCTGTGGCTCGCCGTTACGCGTGACTGCCTTACGTGCGGGCTGCCGCCGCGCTCACCGTACGAGCCGCGCGCTCACCGTACGGGCCAGGGCGCCGGCTCCTCCGCGCTGTCGACGCTGACGGCGTACTCCGAGAGCGTCTCCAGCAGCACCAGCGGCTCGGGCAGCGTGGCGCCCGGCTCTGGGGACCTGAGCCATCTGACCTCCTCGCCGTCCGGCAGCTCGGCGGGAGGCATCAGCACATAGCTGCCCCGGCAGTGCCAGCGCAGCCCCGGGTGCTCGTCCAGCGTCTCGGGGTGGCAGTCCAGCTCGCAGGGCCACCACTCGTCCTCGTCCTCGGGTGTGCCCCGCGTCGCGGTGAAGAAGAGCATCCGGTCGCGTCCGGAGAGCGCGACGGGGCCGAGAACGGGCTCCGCCGGATCGGGACTCGTCTGCCGCTCCTCCGCCTCAAGCCGCTCCAGCGCCGCGTGTCCCGCAGCGACGGGCACATCGAGGACGTCATGGCTGCGGCCCGTGGCGGTGATGAAGTTCGCCTGCGGCTCGGCGCGCAGCCACCGCTCGATCTGGGCCTGGTCGGTGGTGGCCTGGGTCTGCCAGGCGAAGGAGACGGGGTGCCTGCCCGGCGTGGGACAGCCGATGCGTACGCAGGAACAGCCGTATCCGGAAGGGTGCGCGGCGGGCGCGAGCGGGAATCCCGCAGCCGCGGCCGTGAGCAGGAGAGCCTCGCGGTCGCGTGCCGCCTCGGCCACCGCTGCCGGGTTCGCGCCGCGCGCGCCGCCCCAGCGGCGGGTGCCGGTCCCCTTGGCCGGGCCTGAGCGTGCTGCCTTACGGCGCAACCACTGGGCGATCCTGCTCTCGCTCTCCATCTACCGCCTCACTCCGCTACACGGGAACCGTGCATTCCGAGGGTACGCAGCGATAAGGCACGCTGAGGCCGGAATCCACGGAACACGGATGTCTCTCCTCTATCCTGCGCCCTTTCACGCCCCGTTCGGTACGCGGGGGTCCACCACGTCACTCAACCGTGCCACCCAGCCGGACTCTCCGCCCGGCAAATCCTCATATAGGCATCTAGCTTGGTGGGCATGGTCACAAAGACGGTCCTCGTCTCTCTGGTGTCCCTGGCGCTCGGCACGGCCCCCGCGAACGCCTCGCCGGTTCCGGCAGCCGCGAACGCCTCGCCGGTTCCGGCTTCCGCTTCGCACACCGACAGGCCCTCGCGCGTCGTCTACATCGCACATCGCGGCGGCGCCCTTGAGGTGCCCGAGAACAGCATGCAGGGCCTCACCGCCACCCACAGACGGGGGCACGCGTCCCTTCTCGACATCGACGTCCGCGTGCTGCGCGACGGGACGCTCGTCGCGATGCACGACGCGACCCTCGACCGCACGACGAACCGCAAGGGCCCGGTCAAGGCGCTGGACCGCAAGGGCTGGGAGAAGGTACGGCTCGTCCCGCCGGCCGGCCTGCCCGGCAACTGGCGCCGCGAGCGCCCGCCGACGGTCCCGGAGATCCTGGACCGCTTCGGCGGACGGGCGGGACTCGTACTGGAGCTGAAAGACCCCGCCGGGCTCCCCCACCTGGCCAGGACGCTGCGCGAGCGGAAGCTGACGCGCTCGGTGTACGTGCAGACGAACCGGCTGCGGCTGGCCGTCACCTCACACAAGATGGGGCTGCGTACGGCCGTATGGCGCTCGGCGAGGCAGATGCGGCTCGACCGTCCCGAGCGCTGGAAGCGGAACGTGGACGTGCTCAGCGTCGACCACCGCGCCCACCCGCGCCACGCGCGCAGGGCCGTGGCCTCGGGCATCCGGCACGTGTGGTCCCACACGGTCAACACCCCGTCCGACCGCGACCGCATGCTGCGGCTGGGCTGCGCAGGCATCGTCACGGACGTCCCCAGCCGGCTCGCCGCCCGCTCCTCGTCCCGCGCACCGCTCGCACGCTAGGCCGTTGCGACGGGCGACGGGCGACGGGCGGCGGGCGGCGGGCGGCGGGCGGCGGAAAGCATGCGACCGGAGAGCGCGCCCTTCAGCGGAAGGCGCGGAGGGCCATTTCGACCAGCCGGTCGGTGAACTCGTAGGTCAGGGGCCCCGAGCGGGTGAGCCAGCGCTGCTGGAAGGGGCTGAGGAGCAGTTCGACGGCGAGGTGCAGGTCGAGGTCCTCCGCGATCTGACCCGCCTCCTGGGCCAGGCGCAGCCGGCGGATGTAGACCTCAAGGCCGGGCTCCTGGAGCCGCTCGACGAACTCCTGGGCCAGCTCGGCGTCGGCGGCTCCGGCCACGGCGAGGGCACGGTAGGGGGCCTCGAACCCGGCGTCGGTGAACTCGTCGGCGGTGGCGCGCAGGACGGCCTTGAGGTCGGCCTCCAGGTCGCCGGTGTCGGGGATGCCGTTGTCGTACCCGTTGTCGTGGACCACCGAGAGGAAGGCGTCGAGCAGCACGGCGGCCTTGGAGGACCACCAGCGGTAGATCGTCTGCTTGCCGACGCCCGCGCGGGAGGCGATGGCCTCGATGGTCAGCCTGTTGTAGCCGACCTCACCGACCAGTTCCATGCTGGCGTCGAGGATGGCCTGCCGGGAGCGCTGGCTGCGCCGGGAGGCGTCCGGGGTCTTGGTGGGCGCGGCCTTCGCGGTCCTGGCCGCCTGTGGAGTGGACATGTTCCGAATCTAGCAGCGCCTGAGACGAGACGAACCGTCTTGACAAGACGGTTCGTCTCGCCCATGCTCGTTCCGTGAGCGAGACGCAGCGTCTCGCTCTTCCTTACCGGTGACGTGTCGGCGGTGTCTCGGCGACGCATCGACGATGCATCGGTGAGGTACCGGCGATCGAAGGGAAGCCCATGAGCAAGGGACGAGCGGACAACATGCTGGGAGTCGGGGGCACGCGCTCACAGCTGTCGCGCAAGAAGATGCGCGGCAACCGGAACGCCGGCGGATACGGGCCCGGCGGTACGGCGGACCCGATGGCCCAGAAGCGCGAACTGCTGCGCAAACTGCGGGAGTCACGGGAGTGAGCCCGTCCTCCCTCAGGGGAGGTCACCGCAATCCAGCCGGAAGAGCTCCTCACGGAGGACCATGGGCGCACTCATGCGCACCGACCCCGTGAGGAGCCTTCGTTGTACGCACCCCGTCACTACCTGATGTGCCCACCGGCTCACTTCCGTGTCACGTACTCCATCAACCCCTGGATGGACCCCGGTAAGCCGGTGGATCTTCCCCTCGCGCTGGCGCAGTGGGAGACGCTGCGCGACCGTTACCGCTCCCTCGGGCACACCGTCGACATCCTCGACCCCGTGCCCGGCCTGCCCGACATGGTCTACGCGGCCAACGGTGCCACCGTCGTCCAAGGGCGGGTGCTGGGCGCGCGGTTCGCGCATCCCGAACGCGCCGACGAGGCCGCCGCGCACCGCGAGTGGTACCGCGCGAACGGCTTCGCCGATGTGACCGAGCCCGAGCACATCAACGAGGGGGAGGGCGACTTCGCCGTCACGGCCGACTGGCTCCTCGCCGGGCGCGGCTTCCGCAGCAGCCCTCTCTCGCACGGCGAGGCACAGGAGTTCTTCGGGCGCCCCGTCATCGGCCTCGATCTCGTCGACCCGCGCTACTACCACCTGGACACGGCGCTGTGTGTGCTCGATCCGGAAGGCGGTGAGGGCAACGGCGACGTCATGTACTACCCGCCCGCCTTCTCCGCCGGCAGCCAGGCCGTTCTCGCGCGCCTGTTCCCCGACGCGCTGGTCGCCGGGGAGCCGGATGCGCTCGCGCTCGGGCTCAACGCGGTCAGCGACGGCCACCATGTGCTGCTGCCTCAGGCCGCCGCCGGTCTCTTCGCGGCGTTGCGTGCCCGCGGGTACGAGCCGGTTCCGGTTGACCTCACCGAGTTGTTGAAGGGTGGCGGTAGCGTCAAGTGTGTTACGGCGGAGCTGCGTTCGTAGGGGCCGGCGCCTGGTCCTGTGCTGGCGCCCGGCCTGTGCCTGCGGCCGGTCCTGTGCCGGTGCCCGGCCTGTGCCTGCGGCGCCCCGGTCCCGTGCCTGCGGCCGGTCCTGTGCCTGCCGTTGTCAGTCGGCCGGGGGCGGCCATGGGGCGCCCCAGGGGGTGTTGCGGGCCGCTCGGTAGCGGGGGGCGTCGCGTTTGGTGATCGTGCGGCGGGCCAGGGAGCCCGATTCCTCGCACAGGTCGAGGATCACCTGGCCCTTGCGGAGGAGGGGTTTGCGGATCACCCGGGAGTGCGCCGGCTCGCCCGGGTCTCCCCGTACCGCTGCGACGTAGCTGAACTTCTCGTCCTCGTAGGCGAGTTCGCCTCCCTTCACCCTGCGGTGGAGGGAGGAGCGGCTGACTCGGGTGGCGAAGTGGCACCAGTCCTCGCCGGGCACGATGGGGCAGGCTGCGCTGTGCGGACAGGGCGCGAGGACGCGCAGCCCGGCGGCGATCAGCGCATCGCGTGCCTCGATGATCCGCAGGTAGCCGTCGGGGGTGCCGGGCTCCACTAGGACGACGGCCTGTCGGGCCGCGCTCACTGCCGCTTCCACGGTTGTGCGGCGGTCCTCGGGGGTCAGTTCGCCGAGTACGTAGGAGAGGGTCACGAGGTCGGCTCCGGGCAGTGCGCGCGCTGCCGCTGCGGCCTGCCCTCCCTGTGCGCCATGTCCCTCTGCCGCACCCTGCGCCGCGTCCGCTGTGCGGCCGGCGGCGCGCAGGGAGCCGCGTTGCCAGTGGGCCTTGCGGAGGGTCTCGGCTTCGGCGCGTGCGGCCAGTTCGCGGCCGAGGGCGAGGGCCGGCTCGGCCCAGTCGAGCACGTGGGTGGTGCGGGGCGTCGGCCATACGGCCTCGGCGGCCCATACGGCGGCGCCGGTGCCGCCGCCTACGTCCAGGTGGCTGGCTGGTGTCCAGCCGGGGGTGCGTTCCGCCAGCGCGTCCAGGGCCGCCGTCGCTGCGGCGAAGGTCGCGGGCATGCGGTAGGCGGCGTACGCCACCACGTCCGCGCGGTCCCTGAGTACGGGGGTCGTGGTGGGGGTGGTTCCCCGGTAGTTGGCGATCAGCCGCTCCACGGCGGCGGTCGCCTGCCGCGCGGGCAGCTCTTCGGCGAGAGCGGCTAGTGCGCCGCGCAGTTCTTGGTCGATCACTGGGTCAGTGTAGGAAGGGGCGGTACCGGGGTTGCGGACAGGACCCCGGTTTCCGTTCCTAATGGGGGCTTCGCCCCCTTGCCCCCGTTGGCCTCGCCGGCCGGGCGTCTGGGGGCTCCGCCCCCCGACGGCCCCCCGCCAAAAGGGGCTCCGCCCCCTCTGGACTCCCCCGCCCGCGTGGGGGCCAGCCCTGGAGTTGAGGGGGCCCCTTCAGGGGCGCGGGGAACTGCGCGACAAGCCACGAAGTAGCCGCGGACTGCGACACACAGCACGGGGCATCCCCGGCACAGCTCTCGGTTTGGGTGGGGGCATCCCGTGTGCAGCAGGTGGGGTGGGGCGGCGTTTTATAGGACGGCTTGGGCCAGTCGGGTCGCGGCTGCGGCGCGGGGGTGGTTGTCGGGCGGGCGTCTTACGGGGTGGACCGTGTTGGCCAGGAGCACGAGGAAGGTGTCGGTGACGGGGTCGAGCACGAGGCTCGTTCCCGTGAAGCCGGTGTGGCCTGCGGCCCGGCCTCCGGAAGTCGCCAGGTCTCCCATGAACCACTCGGCCCCTACCTGGAAGCCCAGCCCTGGCGGCTCCAGCAGCATCGCCACCGACGAGGGTGCCAGGATCCGGGCCGGGCCGTAGGCGCCGCCCGAGAGCAGCGTGCGGCACAGCACAGCCAGGTCGTACGCGGTGGAGAAGAGCCCGGCGTGGCCGGCGATGCCCGCCATCGCGTAGGCGTTCTCGTCGTGGACGCGACCGTGCACGAGGCCCCGGTTGAGCTTGGCCCAGGGCTTGCGCTGGTCCTCCGTCGCCGCGATACGGGGGCGCCAGTTGCGGGGCGGGTTGAAGCGGGTGCGCTCCATGCCCAGTGGCCTGGTGATGCCCTCGCGTACGAGCGCGTCGAAGGGCCGCCCCGTGACGCGCCGCAGCACCCGTTCCAGGAGCAGCGGGTTGAGGTCGGAGTACAGGTGGGTGGTGCCGGGCTCGGTCAGGGGTTTCTCCGACCACAGCAGGGTCGTGTGCTCGGCGGTGTTGTGCTCGTAGAAGGGCAGTTCGGGGCGCAGGCCCGAGGTGTGGGTGAGCAGATGGCGCACGGTGATGCCGTGGTCCACGACGAGTCCGGAGCGCGGATCGGCGTAGACGACCGCGGGCGCGTCCAGATCGAGCGTGCCGCGCTCGGCCTGCTGGACGGTGGCGATGGCCGTGAACAGCTTGGTGAGCGAGGCCAGGTCAAAGACGGTGTCGGCGCGTACGGGCAGCCACTGCTCGCGCGGCAGTTCGGTGCCGCGCCCGGTTTCGGGGTCGTAGGCGCCGTAGCGCAGTGCCCATCCCGTCGGGTGCTCGACCGCCACGAAGGGGCCGCGTCCTGCCAGGACGACGGCCCCCGCGCACCACCCGGTACCGGGCAGTGCGTCGGTCTCCTCCGCCAGCGCGGCCAGCCGGCCGGCGTCGAGCCCGGCCTTCTCCTGGAAACGGCGCCGCTTGTCCGGGCCGTCGGAGGGGGCCGGGCGCCTCAGTCGCGTACGCGCCATGGACGGCAGAGTCCCATGAAGGCGAGCATGGCGAGCAGCACCGCGCTGAGCTGGGTGACGGCCATCGGCACGGCCGTCTTCTCACCCGCGATGCCGACGAGCGGTGAGGCGACGGCACCGATGAGGAACTGCGAGGTGCCCAGCAGCGCTGAGGCCGAACCGGCGGCGTGCGGAGTGCGCATCAGGGCCTGGGAGTTGGCGTTGGGCATGATCAGGCCCATTCCCGACATCAGCGCGCACAGCCCGACGGCGAGCGGAGCGAGGCCGATGTGCCCGAAGGCGCCGGTGGTCATCAGCACCAGCGCGACGGCCGCCACGGTGACCATGCCCAGGCCGAAGGCCAGGACGCGGTCCAGGGAGACGCGGCCGACCAGTACCTTCCCGTTGAGCTGGCCGAAGGCGACGATGCCGATCGAGTTGATCATGAACAGCAGGCTGAAGGTCTGCGGCGAGGCTCCGTAGATCTCCTGGATGACGAACGGCGAGGCCGAGACGTAGGAGAAGAGCGCGGCGAAGGCGAGGCTGCTCGCGAGGAGGTAGCCGGTGAAGACGCGGTCGGCGAGGAGCCCGCGCATGGTGCGCAGCGCCTCGGGGAGACCGCCCTTGTGCCGCTCGGCCGGTGGCAGGGTCTCGGGGAGCTTGCGCAGTACGACGAGGACGAGTACCAGGCCGATGGCGGCGAGGATGACGAAGACGCCGCGCCAGTCGGTGAAGCGCAGGACCTGGCCGCCCAGTACGGGGGCGAGGATCGGTGCCACGCCCGATATCAGCATGAGGGTGGAGAAGAACCGGGCCATGGCGAGCCCGTCGTACATGTCGCGGACGACGGCGCGCGCGATGACGACACCGGCGGCGCCCGCCAGGCCCTGGATGAGCCGGAAGACGGTGAGCGTCCCCGCTGTGGGCGCGAGGGCGCAGGCGACTCCGGCGACCACGTAGAGGGTCATTCCGATCAGCAGGGGTGCCCTGCGTCCGAACCTGTCGCTCATGGGCCCGGCGATGAGCTGCCCGACGGCGAGCCCGAGGAGGCACGCGGTGAGGGTCAGCTGCGCCGTGGCCGCCGGGATGTGCAGTGCCTCGCCGACCTCGGGGAGGGCGGGGAGGTACATGTCGAGGGAGAGCGGTGGAAGCGCCGTGAGGCCGCCGAGTATGAGCGTCAGCAGCAGTCCGGCACGGCGGCGCGTCAACTGCGGGCTCGCCGCCGGGAGCCCGGGGGTGGCGGTTTCCGGTGTGGCGGATTCGGATGGGGCGGATGCCCGGGTGGAGGGCTCTGCGGATTCTGCGTGGGGACCGGATGGGGCGGCCGGGTTACGGGGGCCGGGCTTGGTCATGCACCTCTCCAGGAGTTTGTCAGTGGCTCGAACATTCTCCCAGGGATTCCAACCCCGGCCCATACATTTGTTCCCCTGGCCGACTTGATCGACCGTCCCGCGACCCTCCCTCCTGCCGGCCGGCGCTCGGCCGCGGCACCTGTCCTGGCCCTTCGCCGCGGCATCTGCCCCGTGCTCTGCCGGCCCCGCCGTGCCGTTCCCGCCGTCCGTCAGACGGGCTTGAGGCCGGGGTCACCGTTGAGCGAGAAGAAGGATGCGGCCGTGCCGACGGGCGCTTCCGGCGTGGTGACGCCCGTGACCGTACGGAAGTCGGCGCGCACGCGCTCCTGGTCGAGGGTGACCAGGAGGTAGCCGCGGCGGCCGTTGTAGAACTTCAGATGCGGGTTGGCCTTCATGAAGACATCCCAGTTACCTGGCTTGTCCGCACCGTTGCCGTCGCTGGAGACCGAGGTGGTGACCAGTTCCACACCGAGGTTGGCCGAATCGGGACTGTCGAAGTCCTCCTTGATGTCGAATCCGTAGTTCACGTGCACGTCGCCCGTGAGCACGACGAGGTTCGAGACCGCCCCCGTCGCGCTGGTCCGCGTGGCACTCGCCGCCTTCAGGAGCCGGTCGCGGGCCGCCGGATAGCCGTCCCAGGCGTCCATGGACAGCGGATACGGGCCCGAGGTGCGGTTGTGCCTGCGGCTGAGCACGACGCCCTGCGCCAGTACGTTCCACACGGCCTGCGACGCCTCCCAGCCCTTGGTGAGCCAGCTCTCCTGCTCGGCGCCCAGCAGCGTGCGCGCCTTGTCGTTGGTCTCGGCCGTCGGCACCTTCCAGCCGTCGCCGTTGGACTGGTCGTCGCGGTACTGGCGCCCGTCGAGCACATCGAGCTGCACCAGCCGTCCGAAGGCGAGGCGCCGGTAGAGCGGCAGGTCGGGGCCCGTGGGCCGCTGCGCTGGGCGCAGCGGCATGTTCTCGTAGTACGCCTGGTAGGCGGCGGCCCTGCGCACCTTGAACTTCTCCCGTGAGGAGCCGTCCGAGGGGATGTCGGCGGCGTAGTTGTTCTCCACCTCGTGGTCGTCCCAGGAGACGATCCACGGGTGTGCCTCGTGCGCGGCGCGCATGTCGGGATCGGTGCGGTAGAGGGAGTACCGCAGCCGGTAGTCCTCCAGCGTGACCGCCTCCTTGTTGAAGAGCGCAGGGAGCTTGAGGTCAGGGTCCTTGCGCTCGCCGCCCTGCGCGCTGACCGGGTACTCGTACAGCCAGTCGCCCAGGCACAGCACAGCCGCCACGTTCTCCTCGGCCGCCAGATGCCTGAGCGGCGTGAAGTACCCGTGGTGGTACGCCTGGCAGGCGACGACGCCGAAGCGCACCGTCGTCGTCGCCGGGTCGCTGTCGGCCGCAGGCGCCGTACGGGTGCGGCCCGTCGGGCTGGTCCACTCGCCGGTCTCCCCCGTGGTGCGGAAGCGGTAGTAGTACGTGGTCGCGGGGGCCAGCCCGCCCGCCTCCACGTGCACGGAGTGGTGTTCCTCGGGGAGCGCGCTGACCTGCCCCGAGCCCACGGGTTCGGTGAACCCGGCGTCCAGCGCCGCCTCCCACAGGACGGGGACGGGCTCGGCGGGTAACCCGCTGGCGGGTGCGTACGGTTCGGGCGCGAGCCGGGTCCACAGCACGACGGAGTCGGGCAGCGGCTCACCGGAGGCGACGCCCAGTCTGAACGGTTCCTTGTCGATTCTCATGGCGTCGAGAGTGGCCCCGAACGGGGGTGTTGGAAAGGTGCGCGGACACCGCGCGCGTACCCTGCGCGCATGACGCAGGACACCAAGGCAGCGCACACACCGCACGCCGAAGCGCACGAGCCGCCCTCGCCCCGGGTCGCCGTCGTCACCGGCGCCGGCTCCGGAATCGGCCGTTCCGTCGCGCTCACGCTCGCCGACGCCGGATGGTCCGTCGCGCTCGCCGGCCGCCGTTCAGGACCCCTTGAGGCCACGGCAGGGCTGGCGGGCAACGGAGTTTCCGTGCTGTGCGTACCCACCGACGTCACGGACCCCGAGGCGGTGACCGCGCTCTTCGACGCCGTGCACGAGCGCTTCGGGCGGCTCGACATGCTCTTCAACAACGCGGGCGCCTTCGGTCCCGCGCTGCCCGTCGAAGACCTCACCTACGAGCAGTGGCGCGGCGTCGTCGACGTCAACCTCAACGGCGCCTTCCTCTGCGCCCAGGCCGCCTTCCGGCTCATGAAGGACCAACGCCCCCAGGGCGGCAGGATCATCAACAACGGCAGCATCGCGGCACACTCACCGCGCCCCGACACCACGGCCTACACCGCCACCAAGCACGCGATCACCGGCCTCACCAAGTCCCTGTCCCTGGACGGCCGCCGCCACCAGATCGCCTGCGGCCAGATCGACATCGGCAACGCCGCGACCGACATGACCGCCCGCATGAGCGAGGGCATCCTCCAGCCCAACGGCACCCGCGTCCCCGAACCCACCATGCACGCCTCCGACGTGGCCCGCACGGTCCTCCACATGTGCGAACTGCCCCTGGAGGCCAACGTGCAGTTCGCCACGGTCATGGCCACCAACATGCCCTACATCGGCCGCGGCTGACCCCGCCGGAACGCCGGACGGCGCGCGGGCTCAGCTCATGCAGTCCTTCAGCTCCCCGGTCTCCAGCACCACACCCACGGGCTCCGGCAGCACGAGCCGCTCGCCGAGCCCCGACGAGATGACTTCCACTGAAATCAGCACTCCGGAAGCATCGGACCACTCGCCTCGGCCGTCGCAAGGGCCGGTCGCGCGGCTTCCGCACTCGACAACCCGTGCGAGTGAGCTTCGGGCACGAGTGAGCTTCGGCCGCCGGGCCGCCGGCTGAGGCGGAGATCACGTGGTGGTTCCCGGACCCGCTGTGGTCCCCGGCGGCGGGGCGGAGCAGACTCGGCGCGCAGCGATCGTAGAGGAGCACACCGTGACCGAGCCGCAGCAGCCGCACCCGGCGGCGGACGCACTCCCGCACACGTCCGGCAGCGCGCACGCGCCCGCGACACCGGAGAGCGCGCACGCGCCCACGGGCACACCGGGGAGCGGGGGCGTCCCCGGTGCCGGGCCAGGACCAGGCGCCGGCCCCGCGGCGGCGCCGCCTGTGAACTTCGCGAACTATCAGAACGAGATCTACCTGCACGGTCTGGAGGGACGCGTTCCGCCCTTCACCACCGATGCCACGGCCCTCGGCGCCTCGGCGCGCGACCACCTGGACGCCGGGGCCTTCGGGTATGTCGCCGGATCGGCGGGTTCCGGGGCCACGCACCGTGCCAACCGTGAGGCGTTCGACCGCCACCGGCTCGTGCCGCGCATGCTCACCGACGCGACGGACCGCGATCTGCGCACCACCGTGCTGGGCACCCCGATGCCGGCGCCCGTCGTGCTGGCGCCCGTCGGCGTCCAGTCGATCGTGCACCGCGAAGGGGAGCTGGCCACCGCGCGGGCCGCGGCCTCGCTGGGGCTGACGATGACGCTGTCCACCGCGTCCTCGTACACCACGGAACAGGTCGCCGAGGCGAGCGGACCCGGCAGCCCGCGCTGGTTCCAGCTGTACTGGCCCAACGACGACGACGTGTGCGCCAGCCTCCTCGACCGGGCACGCCGTGCGGGCTTCACCACCCTCGTCGTCACCCTCGACACCTGGACCCTGGCCTGGCGCCCGCGCGATCTGGACCAGTCGTACCTGCCGTTCATCCGGGGCGTCGGTACGGCCATCCCGTTCTCGGACCCCGCCTTCCGCGCGGGCCTGGCGAAGCCGCCGGAGGAGGACCTGGACGCGGCCGTGCTGCGCTGGGTGCCGATGTTCACCGGCACGGACAAGTCGTGGTCCAGGCTTCCGTTCCTGCGCCGGCACTGGGACGGGCCGATCGTGCTCAAGGGCATCCAGCACCCCGACGACGCACGGCGCGCTGCCGAGGCCGGCATCGACGGGATCGTGGTCTCCAACCACGGAGGCCGCCAGGTGGACGGCGCCGTCGCCTCCCTCGACGCGCTGCCCGGCATCGCGCGCGCCGTCGAACGTACGGGCTCCGGCATGGAGATCCTCTTCGACTCCGGCATCCGTACCGGCTCCGACGTCCTCAAGGCACTCGCGCTGGGCGCCCGCGCGGTCCTCGTGGGACGCCCGTTCGCGTACGGGCTGGCACACGGCGGCGAGGACGGCGTACGGCATGTCCTGCGCGGGCTGCTCGCCGACCTGGACCTCACTCTGGGCCTGTCGGGGCACCGCTCGCCGGCGGAGCTGACCCCTGACGACCTGTGGCACCGCCCGTGACCCGCGCGGCGGCTGCGCGCCTGAGCAGCAGCCCGGCGGCGCCGGCCGTGAAGTACATGACGATCCCGTAGACGGCGCTCGGCACGGCCATCCTCGTGCTGTCGAGGAGCGAGGGGCTGAGCGCGATGGTGAGGGACAGCGAGGTGTTGTGCATGCCGATCTCCATGCACACGGCCACCGCCTGCCCGTGTCCAGCGCTCGCCAGCCGTGCCGCGCCGTACCCCACCGCGAGCGAGACACAGCTGAACGCGAGCACGGCCAGGCCCACGTCCAGCAGGTAGCCCCCGACGCTGCCCGCCTCGGCGACGACGGCGCCCACGATGATCAGCGCGAGGACGACCAGCGACATCACCTTCACCGGCCTGTCGGCCCTGTCCGCGATCCGCGGGCGCCGGGCCCGTACCCACATGCCCACGGCGACGGGCACCAGTACGACGGCGAAGACCTGGACCGACTTCTCGAACCGCAGCCCCACGTCACGCCCGTCGGCCACGCTGAAGTAGGCGGTGGCCAGGTTCACCACGAGCGGCAGCGTGAAGACGGCCAGCACGGAGTTGATCGCGGTCAGCGTGATGTTCAGGGCCACGTCGCCGCCGAACAGATGGCTGTACAGGTTCGCCATGGTGCCCCCGGGCGAGGCCGCGAGCAGCAGCATCCCCACCGCGAGCGCCGGCGAAAGGCCGAGCCACACCACGAGCCCGAAGCACACGGCGGGCAGCAGTACGAGCTGACAACCGAGCGCCACCAGCACCGTCTTCGGGTACTCCCGCACCCGCCGGAAGTCACCCACCGTAAGACTGAGCCCGAGCCCCAGCATGATCACGGCGAGTACGGCAGGCAGCATCACGGTCACCAGAGGCGAGTCCACGCCGCACAGGGTGGGCCCGGCGGCCGTAAGAGTCCACAGGCGCGTGCGCGTAGGATGGCGGGTACGGCGGACGAGCCGGCCGGGCGGTCGCGTCGGGGGGTGCCTCGCACTCTCCGCCGAGGAACGTCCGGGCTCCACAGGGCAGGATGGTGGGTAACGCCCACCCGGGGTGACCCGCGGGACAGTGCCACAGAAAACAGACCGCCGGGGCCGTCTCCGTACGGCACCCGGTAAGGGTGAAACGGTGGTGTAAGAGACCACCAGCGCCCAGGGTGACCTGGGCGGCTAGGTAAACCCCATCCGGAGCAAGGTCAAAAGGAGCCGTGGGTTCACGGCTCTGCGCGGACGACCGAGGGCTGCCCGCCCGAGTCCGCGGGTAGACCGCACGAGGCCGGTGGCAACGCCGGTCCTAGATGGATGGCCGTCTCTCCGGTCCAAGACCGGTAGACAGAACCCGGCGTACAGGCCGACTCGTCCGCCCCCACCTGCACTTCCCTTCCCTGGGGTTCTGGGGCTCGCCGAACACCACTCCCGGCAGTGCCAACGGCGATCCCAGGGTCAGGAAAAGCTCGACGCCCACGTCCGGGGTGCTGTGCAGGGCCTCGTAGGCGACGACCGATCCGAGCGAGTGAGCCACGACCACCACACGGGGCCGCTGCCGTACGAGACGGGTCGCCACTTCCTCGCGCGCCGCGACGCGCTCCTTGCCGTCCACCGCTCGCAGATAGGTCGCCACCTCGCTGAAGAACAGCCGTACGAAGATCCGCAGCGGCCCCTCGTCGAGGTCGGACCGGCGTGCCAGTCACGCCGCCAACTGGCGTACGGGGAGGGAGAGATGACCCTGGGCGACGGGCCGGGCGATCTCGGGCGGCACCTCCTGAGGCAGCCGGACCGCCGAGCCCGCACGGGTGTGCCCCTCGTACGAGGGGTTGGGGAAGAACGGGAGCCGGACGTCGACATGGCCGGGGACGAGGCTGGTGAGGATGTGCTGCACAGGCCCACGGTCGAGATCCACGAGCCGGCTCACCACCCGCTCGATCTCCTGGTACACGGTCTTGGCCGGGATGTAAGGGAGCGAGGGGTCGATACGTAACTCACCGTCCAAGTACCCGTGCAGCACTTGGGCCGCGGCCTGAGGGCGTACCGGCGGGAAAGGTCAGCGTTCCCGCACGGCACTCGACCGGCTCGGCAACGACGTCACGGCCCCGGCGCGCGGCCACCACCCCGGGCTGCGCCGCGGACCCCCTGCGGCGCGGCCCGGGACCGTCGTTAGGGTGACCAAGAGGGACCTTGCACACATCGCGGCCTGCGGGAGGACGAGTGGGATCAGCGGATCCCCCGGCCGTACGCGTGCCCGTGGGGCCGGATGCCGAGCGGTGGGTGAGCCGGGAGGCACCGCGCCGGGTACTGCTCGTGGTCCACAACGTCACCTCGGCCGGGCGGCTGCTGGATGTTCTGCCGCTCTTCCACGACGACTTCCGTGTGCAGTTGCTGGTCACCTCGACGGAATCCTCCGCGTTCCAGAGCGGGATCCATGAACTGTTCGGCGAGTTGGGCCTTCCCGTACTCCCTTGGGAACAGGCCGTCTCCACCCCCGTCGACCTGGCGATCTCCGCGAGCTTCGGGGGCCAACTCCACCTGATAAAGGGGGAGTTGGCCGTCTTGTCCCATGGGGTCGGATACACTAAAAGGCTGGCCAGCCGGGAGCCGGGAGCCGGGAGCCGGGAGCCGGGAGCCGGGAGCCGGGAGCCGGGAGCCGGGAGCCGGGAGCCGGGAGCCGGGAGCCGGGAGCCGACGTTCGGGTTGGCGCCCGACTGGCTGCTGGTGGACGGTGTGCCGTTCGTGGACGCGCTCGTGCTGTCCCATCCCGAACAGCTTTCGCGGTTGCGGCGTGCGTGTCCGGAGACGGCGGGTTCCGCCGTCCTCGCGGGCGACCCCTGTTACGACCGCATGCTGGCGGGAAGCCCCTACCGGCAGCGGTACCGGCGCGCTTTGGGGGTGCGGCGCGGGCAGCGGCTCGTCGTGCTGAACTCCACGTGGAACCCCGAGGGGTTCTTCGGCAACGGCGGCGGCGCTGATCTGCTGCCCAGCCTGTTGCCCCGGCTGGCCGCCGAGCTACCTGCGGACGACTACCGGGTGGCGGCCGTACTGCACCCCAACATCTGGTACGGCCACGGTCCTGGCCAGGTGCGCGCGTGGCTGGACAGAGCCCGGCGCAACGGGCTGACTCTTGTCGATCCGCTGCACGCCTGGCGGCAAGCGCTCCTGGCCGCCGACATCGTTGTGGGCGACTTCGGCGCGGTCTCCTACTATTCGGCCGCCCTGGGCATCCCGGTGCTGCTCGCGGCGGCCGGTCAGGAGCGGCTGGACCCCGAGGCCCCGCTCGCGGACTTCGTACGGACAGCGCCGCGGCTCGATCCGCATGCCGCCCTGCGGGAGCAACTGGAGCGAGCGCTGGCCGCGCACCGCCCGCTCACCGGCCCCGCGGAGTTCACCAGCTCTGCCCCGGGTGAGTCGGCGGCGCTGCTGCGCCGGAGTTTCTACGCGCTGCTGGGTCTCTCCGAGCCCCCGACTCCCGCCCTTCTGGAGCCCCTTGCGCTGCCACCGTACGAGCCACCCCGGCGCACCGCGCCGTTGCACGTGCGGACGTGGGTGCGGGGGCGGCGCGTCCGTGTCGAGCGCTCCGCCGAGCACCCGTACGGGGCGAGCGGCGAGACACATCTGGCGGCGCACGAGGACACCCGCGATCCCGGCGATCTCGCCGTGGCCGACGTGATCGTACGGGAGGGAGAGCGGAACGATCCCCGGCTGGGCGGTCCGGCCGCGTGGGCGGCCGAGGTGCTGAACCGGTATCCGCAGTGCGCGCTCGCCGCCTATGTCACCGGGCCTGACACCTGCACCGTTCACGCAAGGGAGCACGGTCTGCTCCAGCTCTCCGGCGTGGCCGACGCCGACGCCGACCCTGCCGCCTATGCCTCGGCGCTGCACGCCTGGCTGGCCGGCGGCCGTTCCCTGCCGCCGGGCGGAACGACGCTCCTGCTGCGCGCCGCGGGCCGGACCCACCCGGTGCGGGTGGAGTCCGCTACCGGTCCGCCTCGCAGCGGCACCGCAGGTTCGTGAGATACCGCAGGTGCGGCGCGGCGTCGGCGGGAAGCAGCCGCTCGGCCTCCGCGATGTGGGCCAGCGCCTCGGCGTTGTCCCCGGCGGCGTGCGCCGTCTCGGCGAGATCGGTGAGCGTACGGGCCAGGTTGTAGCGCTCGCCCTCCCGCTCGAAGTGCGCGCGGGCCGACTCCAGTTGGGCGCGTGACTCCGTGAGCGCCCCCATTACCCACAGGGCGCGTCCCCTGTGGCGTTCCAGGAGGGCGAGGGCCCGCCGCAGGTGGCGGTCCTCCTCCCCCTGGGCGCTCACAATGCGCAGGTAGCAGCGCCTGGCCTCCGCGAACCGCTCTACGGCCGCCTCTCCGTCCAACTGGTAGAGGTGCAGCAGGCCCAGATATTCGATGCTGGATGCCTCACCGAGGAGGTGCCCGGCGTGCCGCTCGTGCGCGACGGCGGTCAGCGCCTCCCCCTCTGCCTCCTCCCAGCGGCGCAACTGACCCAGACAGTGCGCGAGTTGGAAGTGCAGCGCGGCAGACGTGCGGGACTCCGGCTGCCACTCGTCCGCACAGCGGGCAGCGGTCCGGAGCGCTGACAGCGCCTCGGCCCAGTGACCGGCCTTCAGTACGAGGGGCCACAGCGCGCGTGCCAGCCGCAGACAGGTTTCGACATGCTGGTACTCCTCGGCGACCGGGACGGCCCGCAGCAGGTTCGCCCGCTCGGCCACCAGCGCGGCCAGTCCCTCGGCCTCCCCCGCGTACGGTTCGCCCTGCTCCGGCGCTTCGGCGACCCGCCAGCTCTGCGGCAGCGCCGCGTGCGCGGCGTGCTCGGCCTGCCGCAGCAGACCGGTCAGCATCCGGGCAACCGCTGCCGAACACGCGGGAACACCCAGCTCGGGGCCCGCCGTGTCAGCGAAGTAGCGGCACACCTCGGGGCGGAACCGGTAACGGCCGTCGCCCAGCGGCTGGATCAGCTGTGCGTCCGCTGCCTCGGCGAGCATCGGCGCGGCGTCGTCCGGGGAGATGTCCGCCGCCCACCCGGCGAGATCGGCGTTCACAGCGGGCCAGTTGCCCAGCGCGACCAGTCGGCACAGCCGCACCGTCGCCGGTGGCAACCCGGCGCAGACCGCACGTACCGTGCTGCGCACGGGGTCCGGGGACCGGGGCCGGTCCAGCGGCCCGGCAAGCGGCGTCCGCACGGCGAGCAGCCGTGCCGCCGCCGCGCGCAGCGCGTAGCCGTTTCCCGCGCAGCGCTCCAGGATCCCCGGCAGTCGCGCCTTGGCCAGCGCCACGCTCTCCGCTCCTGCCGCCCTCTTGAGCAGTTCCTTCGCGTCGCGGTCCGTCAGCGGGGGCACCTCGATACGCTGCGCGTCCAGCGCGAAGGGCGGGCCCGAGGCGACGACCAGCAAGAACAGCTCCGGCGTATTGGGGATGAGGGGACGCACCTGCGCGGCGGACGTCGCGTGGTCGATCACCACAAGGGCCCGGCGGCCGTTCGTCAGACGACGGTAGAGATCCTGGCACCCCGACTCGGTGGCGGGCATGTCGTCCGGCCCCACGTTCATCTCGCGCAGCACCCGCTGGAGGACGACAACGGGCTCCACCGCCTGGTCTCCGGCCACGTCACGCAGATCGACGTAGAACTGCCCGTCCGGGTGGAGGGCGGAGTGCTCGGCCGCGAAGTACAGGGCCGTCACACCGCAACCGATTCCCGGCGGACCCCACAGCAACGCCGCCCGCGATCGCCCCTTCGCGGGACGCGTCGCCTCACGCTTCAGCTGCCTGACGACGGTGAGCCGGTCCGTGAAATCGCGGGGCGGCGGTGGCACCCCCGCTCCGGGGGACAGCGTGCTCGCGGAGGGCGTGCTCTCCAGGAGCAGGGCCCACTCACGGGTGTCCCGACGGCCAGGCTCAAGCCGGGAGTTGATCTCCCGGCCCAGCATCAGCAACCCCGGCTCGGTGGTCGGCAGCGGCGCCGGCCGACCCAGGGTCCGCCCGATCTGCGCCCCGGTCGACAGCAGTAACTGCTTCCCCATCTCTCCGGCAGCGCCGTTGAGCACAGCAGTCACAAACGCTGTGATCGCACTCGCTGTGACGACCTCGATCACTCCACCGCTCCCCAAGTCCGGTCCCCGCCGACTGTATCCACGCAACACCGCGGAAGACAGTCCGTGCTGGGCTGCGGCCGGAGGGTTTCACGCCAGGGGCCCTGCGCAGGAGGCCGACGGGGCCTACCCGCACAGGAAGCTCAGCGGCGACCTCGCCGCCGGTCACTGGCCGACGGCCCGTCCCTGGGCGGGGAACGGTCACCGGTCGGCGGCCCGTCTCCGACCGGCGAACGGACACTGGTCGACAGCCCCTCTCTGGGCGGCGAACGGACACTGGTCGGCAGCCGGTCGCAGCCGGGCGAACGGTCACTGGCCGACGACCCCTCTCTGGGCGGCGAACGGTCACTGACCAGCGAACGCTCACTGACCGACGGCCGGTTGGGTCCCGCTTTGCCGTCGGCAGATGGCCGCTCCTACGGTCGCCAGTGCCAGGAAGGCGCCCATCACGAGCGCCATGGGGGCGGCGCTGCGGGTGCCGAACAGGCCGACGAGCGGGGAGGCGGCGGCGCCGAAGGCGAATTGGGCCGCGCCCAACAGCGCGGACGTAGCTCCTGGGGCGTCCCGCCCACGGCTCTGGCCCACCGTGGTCAGGGAAGGGAAGAGGAACCCGAAGGACGCGACCGACACCAGCAGGCACCCCCACGTGGTCCACAGACCGCTGCCGGCCGTCGAGACAAGGGCCAGCAGGACCAGTTGGCCCGCGAGCCCGGTCGCCGCGCCGGCGACCATCAGCGTCTCAGGACGCCGCCGGCGGGCCAGTCGCCCGTAGAGCAGTGAACCGCCCAGGTTGCCGAGCGCGTTCACCCCATACACGACGCTGCTCATCGCGGGTGACAGGTGCAGCAGGTCGTGCAGGACGAACGTCGCCCCAGCGATGTAGGCGAAGGTCGCCGCGCCGGTGCAGCCCATCGTCAGCACCGGTACGAGCACACCGGGTCGTGCCGCCACCCTGCCGGTGGCCCGCAGCGCCCCGGCGACCCCGCCTCCCGTACGCCGCTCTCGCGCGAGCGACTCCGGCACACCGCGTGCGATTCCCACGGTGAGCACGGCGCCCGCGAGCGCCAGCGCCACGAAGACGAACCTCCACGGGGCCACGGCCAGCAGTCCCCCGCCCAGCACGGGCGCCAGCACCGGCCCGAGGGCCCCGATGCCCGACAGGACCGCATACACCCGGGACAGCTCGGCGCCGTGGAACAGGTCGACGAGCACGGCCCGCCCGACCACGATGCCCGCCGCCCCCGCGAGGCCCTGCCCGAAGCGCAGCGCCGTCATCGCCTCGATCGTCGGCGCGAGGGCACATCCCAGACCGAACAGCGCGAACGCGGACGTGCCCGCCAGGAGTACGGGCCTCCGGCCGACCATGTCGCTCATGGGTCCCAGGACGAGCTGTCCGACGATGACGCCCAGCAGGAACGCGGTGAGGGACAACTGCGTTCCCGCACTCGTGGTGCCCAACGAACGTGCCATGTCCGGCAGTCCGGGCACATACATGTCCGTCGCCAGCGGACTGGCAGCGCCCAGTCCGGCCAGGACCGCCAGGAGCAGCCCATGGGACGCCACGGTCCGCTCCGCTCCGACGTGCCGCGGCACCTGTGGCGCCGGTCGCGCCTGCCGCACCCGGCGCGGGCTCACAAGGGCCCCGCTGTTCCGCGCCGCGCCGCCCCTCCGTCCGCCTGCTCCTGGCCTGCCGGCGACTCGGCTTCCACATCCGCCAGTTGCTGCATGAGGGGACCGGCCAGCCGCAACAGCCCACGCTCGGCAGGAGACAGCCGCTGTGCGAGCGCCGCCGCCAACCACGCGTTGCCGTCCCGCACATGGTCACGCAACGCCTGCTCGCCCGCCGCCGTCAGCACGATGTCCTGGCGGCGCCTGTCGGTGCTGCTCCGGCTCCGCCGCACGCTGTCCTGCCGCTCAAGGTCCCGCAACACCCGGGTCAGCGACTGAGCCTGCACCCCCTCGATCGCGGCCAGCTCGCTGACCGCCAAAGGCCCGCTGTGCTTGAGATGGGACAGCAGCGAGGCGGACAGCCGGGTCAGCGGCTGAGCGCTTCCCGGCTGTTCCGCGCGAAGCCGGGAAGCCAGTCGTGAGATGCCCCACCTGAGCTGCTCGGCGGTGTCCAGATCGTCGTCACTCGCACCCATGAAGCCAAGCTAACGCTTGGGACCTGTTCGAGAAAAGCCAAGATGGAAGCAGATAAATACCAAGGCTCTACTTCTTTCCTCTGAACGGGGAGAGGACGTGCGCGGCATGGTGACGCCGCCTCCGTGTCTCGCGTCGTCGCCCGTTCGGGGCTCACCTTCTCGTTCGAGTGGTCCAGTGGCATGTGCCGTTTCGCCGCGGGAGAGTCCGGCCACGTGACCGCTTGACTCCAACTGGCAGGAGCCGCCGTAGGGTTGGGCGACTCATGTGGCCAAGGCGCATGGCGTGGAGGGCTGATGAACCCGAGCCGTATGCGGAAGTTCCGGCATGATCCACTCGGATTCATCGAGGATCTCGCCCGCCGCGCCCCCGAGGGGATGTTCCGGCTTCCCTGGGGCGGCTGGTGTGTGAGCGATGCCGACCTGGCGCTCAGCGTGTTGAGCGAGCCGGACTTCAACTCGGGGAGGTCAGCGTTCTTCCGGGACCTCCTGCCGTCCCGCGCCGCGCAGGTGATTCTCGGGCGCGCGGTACGTCACGCGCTGGACGCCTACGCGGGCGACTACCGCGACAACATGGTGCGGGCGGTCGCCCAATTGCCCGCGGCCAGCCCCTGGCCCGTCACCGGCCCCGACCTCGTCTTTCTGAGCACGGCTGACTTCCTGCTGCGGCCGGAAGCCGACCCGCCGCTGCGGCGGATGATGCATCAGGCGGTGCACAACGGGTTGCTGGTGCGCTCGCCGCACATGCGCCGGCGGGCGCGGGCGGAGATGATGCGCCTCAAGCTGGCGGAGGCAACGCTCGCGCACGTCAGGGAACGCCGGCGGCAGGGCCGTCCCCCGGAGCCGCCGGACCTGCTCGACACCGTGCTCCACGCCTGTCCCGCCGAGTCCGGCGACCGGACGGTCGCCGAGCTGTACCTGCTGCTCCACCAGTCCATCGTGCGCAACGTCGGTTACGCGCTGGCCTGGTCACTGCTGCTGCCCCGCCTCCACGGCACATCTGGCCCACCATGGTCCTGGCCGACCGAGTGGGCCGTACGCGAGGCGGCGCGGTGCCGCCCGATGGTCTGGATGGTCGGACGCGATGTGCCCCGCCGCATGGAGATCGGCGGCGTTACCCTGCGGGCCGGCACCACCCTGTCGGTGAGCCCCTATCTGCTGCATCACGACGAACAACGGTGGACCGACCCCAGGTCCTTCCGCCCCGAGCGGTGGTCACAGCCACACGCGTGCGGACCGTATCTGCCCTTCAGCGCAGGCCCGTTCACATGCACAGCGGCGGCGGTCGCCCACCGCATGACCGGCGAAGCGCTCGACCGCGTCGGCGGCGGAGCACACCTCAGCGTCTCCGGCGGTGTCACGCACCCCACGGTGACCGATGCCGCCGTCCCCGGCCCCTTCGTCCTCCACCGCGTCACCACGTCCCCGGCCCCGTAATCGGAAGGAGGTGAACAGCCATGCTCACAGTTGCCCGGCGCATTCTCCGGAACAAGCCGTCCCGTCGCTGGAACTGGTAACGGGTCCGGCCCCGTCAAGTGGCCCGGTGCGCCGGCCGACCCGCCGCACCGGGCCACGCTGCCGGTCACGCCCCACGGGCGGTCACGCCTCTCGGGCGTTGGCGGGTGCGGTGCGGCAGCGGGGGCAGTGGCACGGTGGGTAGCCCGGTGACGCGGGCGGCCCGGTGGCGTCGGGCGCGACGGTGACCGTCTTCGTCCACGTACGCCCGCCGTCCCGCGAGACGCGGATCGTCATCACGCCGACCGTCACGACACGGCCCTCGCGTTACGGGCCGCGATGAACTCGGCGCGCGCCGCACGGTACGTGTCCGCTTCCGCTTCCGTGGCCGCCTCCAGATCCGGCAGCGGCGCCGTCCACTCCATGCCCTCGGCGCTGCGTAACCGCGCCTGCCGGTGCGAGCGGGCGGTGTGCCCTTCGAAGAGGGACAGCACCTCGCCTGTGCGCCGCGTACCGCGTGCCGTAGCCACGCTGCCGGTGCTGAGCGTTGCCAGAGTCGTCTGCATGCCGGTGCCCTCGATCGGCGCTCGCGGGGTACCGGACGCGTGACGCCTCCGGCGACCCCTCGGTGATCAACTGGTAACCGAACGTAGAGCGGTCGGGGGCTTGGTCGCCATGGTGCTTTCGCCGGGATCAGCCCTGAAGTACCCATTCGCTCTACAGCGGCACACCCACCGCGTCGGCAAGGGACCGCATCTCGACCGTCAGTTTCCGCCGCTTGCCGATCACGTCGGTCATGATGTCCCGCGCATACCGTTGCTGAGCCAGCCATTCCGGCTGTGCCCCGCGGATCTCCGACAGCACCTCCACCGCCTCGTGGTAACTCCGGACCATCACGTACGCACGCGCCACGTCGAGCCGGTGCCGGAGATAGTCCGTCTCCTGGCCCGCCCCGGTTCCCGCGAGGCGTCGCCCGGCCGACAGCACCTCGTCGGGGCGGTCGAGGATCACGCCGCGCTCGGCGACCTTGTACGCCACGACCACCGGCCCCCACGGGTCAGGCCGCGTACTGCTCGGCGTGATCGTCCCCGTGACGGTGGCCGCCGCCCGGGCGAGGCGCATCATGTCGTCAGCCTCGCCGTCGCGGGCGTCCCGCAGACTCGCCGATGCCCCGTGCAGAAGGAGCCAGCCCCAGGCCGCCACGCTCTCCACGGGGGCGCGGGACAGCCTCGGTTCGGTGTCGTCGGCCCAACGCTGGGCCATCTCCCGCGCTTCTCCCAGCCGCCCCTGGCGCATCAGGAGCCACGACCAGGTGGTGACGACGGAGGCCGCACGCAGGCGGTCGGGCGCCTCCTCCAGTGCCCGGCGCAGCGCTGTCTCCGCGCTCTCGAACTGGCGGGCCTGCGTCAGCAACGCGCCTGCCATGTGCAGGAGTTGGGCACGTACGCTGCGTACCTGGGGAGTGGAGCCGAGCGCGTCGGCGTCCCGGATGAGCGGCGCCAGCATGGCGGTCTCGTCCGCCATCCGCTTGGCTGTGTGCAGCCGCCGTACCTCTACGAGCCCTCCGGACACCCCGCCGAGCGTGGGCGCCTCGCCGTCCGTCCCGCACGCCGGCGGGGCCGCCACCGCAAGACGCAGACCTCGCCAGGGAGTCGGGTCGGGCGCGTCTGCGTCCGGCGGGTCGCGGTGCAGCAGGGACGTGGTCGCCACCCGGAGCGCGGAGGCCAGCGCCCGCGCGGTCTCCATCCTGGTGCCCCCGGGGTCGCCCTGCTCCAGCCGTCTCACGGTCGAGAGTGACACCCCTGCGGCCTTTGCCAGTTCGCGCTGTGACATACCGCGACGCTTGCGCAGCTCCCGGAGCCTGGAGCCGATGTCAGTGCTTTCAGGCATACCTGCTCCCGTTCTGACCTGGACACTCAGAACGGTACGCCTGCCGGGGCACCCGAGGCGACGTACACGGCCCCTGCTCCCCCTGGAAAAGCGGCCGTTGACGTGCCGAAGGGGTGCGCTGCGCGCCGTTCAGGGCGTGGCCGTACCGGCGGGGCGTACCGCGCGGCCGACCTCCGCGCGCAGTTCGGTGAACTCGGGCAGGGCGCGGGTGGCGATCTGGTCGCGTACGGGGGGCAGTTCGACGGGGAGGTCGGCGCGGACGTGGCCGGGGCCCGGGGCGAGGACCACGACGCGGTCGCCGACGTAGACGCTCTCGTCGATGTCGTGGGTGACGAACAGGACGGTCAGGCCGCCTTCCCTGTGCAGCCGCAGCAACAGGTCCTCCAGGTCCTCGCGGGTCTGCGCGTCGAGCGCGCCGAACGGCTCGTCCATCAGCAGCAGCGCCGGCCGGGCCGCCAATGCGCGGGCCAGCGCGACGCGTTGCTGCATGCCGCCCGAGAGCTGCCAGGGGTGCTGCTTTCCGGTGCCGGCCAGGCCGACCTGTTCGAGCATCAGCGCCGCCTCCTCGTGCCTGCGGGCGCGGCCGAGGCCCTGGCGGCGCAGCGGGAGGGAGACGTTGTCGCGGACGGTCAGCCAGGGGAAGAGGGAGCGGCTGTAGTCCTGGAAGACGACGCCGAGCCGGTCGGGGACCCGGTCAACGGGTTCGCCGTCCAGGGTGACGCGGCCCTCCGCGGGCCGGGTCAGACCCGCGACGCAGCGCAGCAGGGTGGACTTGCCGCACCCGGAAGGGCCCACGAGGGTGACCAACTGGCCGTCAGGGACGGTCAGTTGGATGTCCGCCAGCACCGGAGGGCCGACGCCGTAGCGGTGGCCGAGGTGGTCGATGTGCAGCATGTGCGCGGTCACCCAGCCTCAGTGCGGCCGGGCGCGTCCGCGCCGTACGGCGCCCCGGTGCGGTCCGGCACCGCAGTCCCGGACGGCGCCCCCGTGCGGCCGGGCACCTCCACGCCGGACGGCGCCCCCGTGCGGCCGGGCACCTCCACGCCGGACGGCGCCCCCGTGCGGCCGGGCACCTCCACGCCGAACGGCACCTCGGCACTGTCCGACACGGCAGAACCGGACGGCGCCCCCGTGCCCCGCGACAGCCCCGTGCCCCGCGACGCCCCGGCGCCGTCCGGCGTCCCGGTGCCGTACGGCGGGGAGTCGTCGGCCGGTACTCGTACGTGCAGCAGGAGCGGGCCCTCGTCGTCGCCGGGTGCGAGGGCACGGTCGAGCGCGGCGGGCAGTGCTGCCGGGTCCTCGACCAGTTCGCCGGGGCAGCCGAACGACGCGGCGAGCAGCGCGAAGTCGATGCCGCCGATGTCGGTACCGGGTACGTCCCGGATGGCGAGCCTGCGTGCCAGGCCACGGACGGCGCTGTAGCCGCCGTTGTCCAGCAGCAGGTAGGTGACGGGGGCCCGGTGCCGTACGGCGGTCCACAGGGCCTGCACCGAGTAGAGCGCCGAGCCGTCCCCGAGCACGCACACCACCCGCCGCCGGTCGGCGAGCGCGCGGCCGACGGCCAACGGCAGGCCCCAGCCCAGTGCGCCGCTGCCGGTGGTCAGGAAGCGGCCCGGGCCGCTGACGGACAGCCGATCGTGCAGGATCTCGCGGTGGCTGGGGGTCTCCTCCACCAGAACGGTGTCGCGCGGCAGCCGGTCCGCGAGCAGGTCGAACAGCGCCTCGACGGTGATCCGCCCGCCGACCGGGGCCGGGGCCGGGGACGGGGACGGGGCCGTGCCCGTGACCGTGACCGGGGCCGGGGCCGGTGCCCGCGTTGGTGCGGGGCGCGGCGCTGGTGCGGCGCGGTCGGCCGCGCGGACGAGTCCGGCCAGCGCGCCGACGGCGGGCCGCAGGGTGGTGACGACGCTGGTGCCGACCGGCAGCCAGGCGGCCTGCGCCGGGTCGCAGTCCAGGTGCCACAGCTCGGTGCCTGCCGCCAGCGGCGGTCCGCCGGTGTCCACGTGGTAGGTGAACAGCGGTGCGCCGAGCGCCACCACGAGGTCGTACGGGGCGAGTTGGGCCGCGAGCCGGTCGGGTACGGGTGGCAGGAAGCCCTGGAAGAGCGGGTGCCGTTCGTCGAATCCTGAGCGCCCTGACAGCGGGCTGATCCACACGGCGGCGCGGGTCCTTTCGGCGAGTTCGGTGACCTCGCGGGTGGCGTGCTCGTCGTCCACGCCGGGGCCGACGACCAGCGCGGGACGGGCAGCGGTGTCGAGCCGGTGGGCGAGCCGGGCGAGGACACCGGGGTCGGCGGTGTGCGCGCTGTACACCGTACGAGGGGGCACGTAAGCGGCCGGCCGGTCCCAGTCGTCCTCCGGTACGGACAGGAAGACCGGCCCGCGCGGGTGCGACATGGCCACCCGGTGCGCCTCGGCGAGCGCGGCCGGCACGTCCGCCGCGCGCTCGGGCTGGCGCGCGAACTTCACGTACGGCTCGGGGAAGCGGGTCGGCTCGTCCGCGCCGAGGAAGGGCCGCAGCGGGAGCAGCGCGCGGGTCTGCTGGCCCGCGACGACGACCACGGGCACCCGGTCGCGGTAGGCGTTGAAGACCGCGCCGAGCGCGTGCCCGACCCCGCCGGCCGAGTGCAGGCTGACCAGCGCTGCGCGGCCCGTACCCAGCGCGTGCCCGGCCGCCATGGCGACGGCTGTGGACTCCTGGAGGCCCAGCACGTAACGGAAGTCGTCCGGCCAGTCGCGGAACATCCGCAGTTCGGTGGAGCCCGGGTTGCCGAAGACCGTCGTCATGCCGGTGTCCCGGCACAGCGCGACGACGGCCTCGCGAACGGTCGGGGGCACGGCCATGAGGGCCACCTCCTCAGGTGCGTACGGGGTTCTCTGATGCGTACGGGTTCGGTGCGTACAGGGTTCTCGGGTGCGTGCGGGGTTCTCGGGTGCGTGCGGGTTCGGTCGTGCGGGCCGGGGGCGAACGGGGCGGTGGTGTACGGGACTTCCGGGGTCACGGCGCTGTGTGTACGAGTCGTTCGAGGGCGAGCAGCAGGGTGTTGAGCAGATGGCCGAGTACGCCGAGGAACAGCAGGACGGCCCAGACGGTGAGCAGGTCGGAGCGGGTCTGGGCGTCGACGAGCTGGAAGCCGATGCCGTCGGCCGTGCCGGGCAGCAGTTCGGAGAAGACCATCAGGATCAGCGAGAGCGCCAGGCTCAGCCGCAGCCCCGCGAAGATCCGGGGCAGTGCCGAGGGCAGGTACAGCAGCCGGATCCGCGCGGCGAGCGGCATCCGCAGCACCGCAGCGACGTCCAGCCGCAACGGTTCGACGCCGCGCACCCCGTCCGCCGTGTTGATCAGTACGGGCCATACCGCGCTGAAGACGATCGCGGCGAGCTGCATCGACGTACCGAGGTCGAAGAAGACGACGGACACCGGAACCAGCGCGGGCGGCGGCACGGCCCTGGCGAACTGGAGCACCGGGTCGCACAGCGCGTACGCCGTACGGGAGCGGCCGAGCAGCAGCCCCAGCACGATTCCCGCGAGCGCGGCCAGCGCGAAACCGGCGAGCACCCGGCCGATGCTGGGCAGCAGATTGGCGACCGCGTCGTCGGTCAGGAACAGCCGCCGGGCCGGGCCCGAGAACCACAGGTCGTACGCGTGCGCCACGATCCGCGCAGGCGGCGGGAAGAACACGCTGCCGTGCGCCTCGGCCGCCACCTGCCACGCGGCGACGGCCGCGACGGGGACGCCGAGGTGCAGCAGGAGCGTACGCGGCAGGGAGCGCGTACGCGTGCGCCGGGAGCCGGGCCCCGGTGCGGCCCCAACCCCCGCTCCAACCCCGGCTCCAGCTCCAGCACCAGCTCCGACACCGGCTCCGGCACCGACACCGACACCGGCTCCGGCTTCAGCTCCGGCCCCGGCTTCAGCTCCGGCACCCGCTCCGGCACCCGCTCCGGCTGCACGCTCCGTGCTCCCGGTGGCCGGGTGTCCGCCGGTCATGCGCGGCGTGCCCGGTGGTCGGGGGTCCAGGGGAAGAGGCGGCGTTCGGCGCCCACGAGCAGGGAGTTGATGACGAGCCCGAGCAGCCCGGCCCACACCACTCCGGCCAGTACGTCGCGGGTGCCGTCGGTGGCGGTGCCCGCCTGGGCGACGAAGATGCCGAGCCCCTCACCGAAACCGGCCAGTATCTCGGTGGCCACCGCCAGGATCAGCGCGGTGGCGGCCGAGATGCGGATACCGGCCGCGATGAACGGCGCCGCCGACGGCAGCGCGACCCGCAGCACCACGGCGAACCGCCCGAAACCGAAGGCGCGCAGCGTGTCCTTGGCGACCGGGTCGGTCTCCCCCATCCCGTAGACCGTGTTGAACAGGATCGGCCACACCGCCGCGTAGGTGACCAGCGTGACGGTCGTCGCGGTGCCCGAGCCCAGCAGCAGCGACACCAGCGGGATCAGCGCGACGGACGGGACCGGGCGCAGGAACTCGATCAGTACCCGCGCCGCCGTGTTCGCCGCGGGAACGCTGCCGAGCAGCAGCCCCAGCGGTACGGCCAGCGCGCAGGCCAGCCCGAGCCCGCCGGCCCACGCCTGGAGGGTGGCGGCGACGCCGTCCAGGAAGGCGGCCTGGCCGCCCAGTTCGACGGCGCGGGCCAGCACCTCGGAGGCGGGCGGCAGGTCGGCGCTGGGCACCAGCCCGGTACGGCTCAGCGTTTCGCAGACGGCGAAGGCGCCGGCCGCCCCGGCGCAGCCCAACAGCGCCTCGCCGCGCTTCACTTACCCGGCTCGTACAGCACGTCGGAGGCGGCCAGGTCCTTCTTCAGCAGGTCCTGGTCCTTCATCAGGGCGATGAGCCGGTCGAGTTGGCCTGCCCCTGGCCGGTCGGGGAAGGCCGGCAGCCCGATCGCCGACGCCTCCGCCGGCTTGATCTTGGTGTAGGAGGGCAGCGCCTTCTCGACGGCGCCGCGGTCCTTCGCAGCGACGGCCTGCGCCTTGTTGATCGCGCGGGCGAAAGCGGCGGCCGTACGGGGGTTCTTCTCGGCGAACCCCTCGGTGGTCGCGTACCCGCTGAGCGGGATGGCATCGGCGGGCCGAGCGGCACCGTCCACGACGGTACGGGCCTTCAGCTCGCGCTTGAGCGCCGTACGGAACGGCTCCGCCACGTGCACGGCGTCCACCTGGCCGCGCTTGAGCACGGTGCCCATCTGCGGGAACGGCACCTGCCGGTACTCCGGGCGCCCCGCGCCCTTCTCGCGCAGGATGCCGTTGAGGGTGAGCGACTGGATGTTGTTGAGGATGTTGACCGCGACGCGCTTGCCCTTGAGGTCCTTGGCGCTGCGGATGTCCGAGTCAGGGGGCACCAGGACGTCCATCATGTGCGGCGCGTTGCGCGCGGCCTCGGCGAGGAAGAGCGTCTTGAGGGTGCCCTTCTCCCTGGCCTGGAGGAAGCTGACGTAATTGGCACCCGCGATGACGTCCACCTGCCCCTTGGCCAGCGCGGGCAGCGCCTGGACGCTCTGCTGCACGGGCTGGACGCGGACGCTGAGCCCTTCCTTCTCGAAGAGCTTCCTGTCGAGGGCGATCTGCAGGCCGGCCGCGTCGGCGAGCGGCAGCGCGGCGACGGTGAGGGTCTTCTTCTCCGGCCCGTCCCCCGCGTCCGACGTGCTGCCGGAGTCGCTTCCGCAGCCGGTCAGCAGCAGGGCGGAGAGCGTCACAGCGGCGGCCAACCGCACCTGAAGCGTGCTGAGTCGGATCCTCATGGCACGGCAGCTTACGACTCACGCCCCGGAGTCACCATGCCACGGACCGCAGTGGCGGGAAACGCCGTACCCGCTGTACGCGTTGTCCTTATGGAGTCGCTGTGGCGCGAAGCCCCTGCCCTGACAGGGGCCGCGCCGCGCCCAACTCGGCGCGCGGGGCCCGCTCTCAGCCGGCGCGCGGTGCGCGCTCTCAGTCGGCGCGCTGTTCGTTGGAGTCGAGGATGGAGGTCTCCAACTTGCGCAGCAGCCTGGCCAGTTGACGGCGCTCGGACGGTGAAAGGCCCTGGAGCATGTGGTGTTCGTTGTCCAGGTGCTCGGCGAAGACGGTGTCCACCGTCTCGCGCCCCTTCTCGGTGAGGCACGAGTAGACGACCCTGCGGTCGCCGGGTTCGCGTTCCCGGGTGATCAGGCCGTCCTTCTCCAGGCGGTCGATCCGCAGCGTCACGCCCGCGGACGAGACGAGCCCGGAGTCGGCGAGCTGCCCCGCCGTCAGCCGGTACGGCTCGCCCGACCGCCGCAGCGCCGTGAGCACGTCGAAGCCCGCGACGGACAGCCCGTGGCTCTCTATCGAGGCGGTCAGCCTGGCGCTGTAGCGCAGGAAGGAACGGTGGAGCCGGGCGAGAACCTCCAGCGGGCTCGTGTCCAGCTCGGGCCTCTCGCGTGCCCAGTCCTCGATCACCTTCGCAACGGCGTCCGGTGCCACACGCCTTGATCCAGCCATCCTCGTCCCCTCGCCAGGCTCCGACCCGGTTTCTCACGTGCCTGAGAATCTTACCCCTGAGGGGATGAGGGGCATGTACGCCGCGAACGGGGTCCTCTCCCCGTGGACGGGTGGGGTCCTCTCCTCGTGAGCGGGCCGGGTCCTCTCCCCGTGAGCGGGCGGCGGAGGGGACGGTGTCCCGGAGCCGCGAAGGGCACGGGCACGGGGCACCCCCTCCCGTTCCTCCTCCCGGCGTGGCCGACGGGGCGGCGTCGGGAAAGGCCGTCAGGAGTTGAGCTGCTCCAGCGTCTTGCCCTTGGTCTCGACGGCGCACAGCGCGATGACAGCGCCGATCCCCGCCACCACGGCGAGCTGCGCGAAGACGAGTTCGAGGCCGCCGCCCGAGGCGGTGATGGCGCCGACGACGATCGGGCCGACGATGACGCCGACGCGGTTCCACAGGCCGCCGAAAGCGGCGCCCTTGGCCCGGTTGGAAGTGGGGTACAGCTCGGGCGAGTACAGATAGAGCCCCGCATTGACCGCGTACAGGCACATGGTCGTGCACGAGGCGAAGAGGGCGACCTGGCCCCCGGAGACGGCGCCGGCCAGCGCGAGCACCCCCAGGAAGAGCGTGGCTCCGCTCAGCGCGGCCACGAGCGCGGGGCGGCGGCCGATGCGGTCGATCACCATGGCGGCCACGAAGGTGCCGAACACGCCGGTGATGTTGCTGAGCAGGGTGTAGACGAGCGCGGTGGTCAGGTCCAGGCCGAACCGGTCGGTGTAGAGCGAAGGCAGCCAGGTGGAGATGCCGTGGTTGAGGTAGTAGGCGACGAACCACAGGCCGGAGAGCACCGCCGTACGGCGCAGATAGCGCCCCCTGAACAGGTCGCGCAGCCTGCCCTGACCCGTCTCGTCGGGGATGTCGGCCGTCGCGGCAGGCAGCGGCGCGGCCGTATGGCGGGCGACCTCCACCTCGATGCGCGCGATCTCCCGCTCGGCATCCTCGGTCCTGCCACGGGAGAGCAACCAGCGTGGTGACTCGGCCACATGACGCGGCAGCAGGACGGCGATCACCACGGGAAGGGCGCCGATGACGAACATCGCACGCCAGCCGAGGTTGGGCACCACCCAGACGGCGACCAGGCTGGCAGCGGCCAGCCCCGCGGGGAAGATCATCTCGTAGAGCAGGACGAACCTGCCCCGCTTGTCGGAGCGGGCGATCTCGTTGATGTAGGTGGCGGCGACGGGTACGACGCCGCCGATACCGAGGCCCTGGACGAACCGGAAGAGCGAGAAGCTCTCCAGCCCGCCCGCGAGGGCGACGGCCAGGCTGGCGAGGCCCGTGACGGCGACACCGAGCGCGACGGTACGCACCCGCCCGATCCTGTCCCCCATCCAGCCGGCCGCCAGCGCGCCGAGCAGCATGCCGACGGAGCCCGAGGACACGGCGAGCGTCGCCTGCCCCGTGGTCAGGTGCCATTCCTTCATCAGGACGGGCAGGGCCGAGGCGGCCAGCAACTGGTCGAACGCTTCGAAGAAGGTGACGGCGCCGATCAGGAATCGGACCTTGACGTGCCAGCGCGAGTGCGGGAGCCGTTCGAGCCGTGCGGCGATGGAGCCAAGGGCTGGCTTGCCGGCCACGGTTGTCATGGAGGAGTCCTTCCGCGGACAGAGAGGTTGCGGAGACAGTAGGAGCCAGCATCTAAGCGGTCAATGGTTAAGGGCTTAGCGGTATTGACTGTCCACGTATTGCCCCGCTTCACGCGTCAACGGCCGCCACCGTGGCCGGAGTCCGCCCTCACCCTCCTCGCACGGGGTCTTGCGCAATAAAACTTAAGCGCTTAGCTTTCTAGGACTTCGACGCCACAGAAGTCGCGGCGCCGGTCGGGCCACCGCCCGCACGCACCGTGAGGGCCACCGCCCGCACCGGCACGCACACGGACATGTCCACCGCCACCGACGCGTGCACAGCCCTGCCGTGCGGCGTACGGAGCGCGCGGAACGTACCGCCCGTGAACTCCCCGTCCCCCACCTCGCCCGGAGGTCCAGCCGTGCCGCACCTTCCCACCGACATCCTGATCGCGGGCCAGTGGCGGCGCGGTGCGGGCGAGCCGCTCGACTCGGTCGACCCGGCCACCGGGCACGTTCTCGCCACCCTGCACACCGCATCGGCCGACGAGGTCGGCGAGGCGGCAGAGGCCGGGGCGCGGGCGGCGGCCGACCCCGGCTGGTGTGCGCTGCTCCCCCATGAGCGGGCCCGACTGCTGTACCGGATGGGCGAGTTGACCGAGCGGTCGGCCGACGAGCTGTCCGCGCTCCAGACCGCCGACACCGGCAAGACCCGCGCCGAGACCCGGGCCCTCGCGCTCAGTGCGGCCGGCACGTTCCGCTACCTCGCTGCCGTGCTGGAGACGGCCGAGGACACACTCACCCCTTCGCGTGGCCCGTACACCACCATGAGCGTGCACGAACCGATCGGGGTCGTCGGCGCGATCAACCCCTGGAACTCCCCCATCGTCAGCGACGCGCAGAAGATCGCCCCCGCGCTCGCAGCAGGCAACGCGGTGCTGCTCAAACCGGCGGCGTGGACACCCCTGGTGTCCCTCGCACTCGGCCGTCTCCTCACCCAGGCCCTCACGGAGTTCGGGCTGCCGACAGCGCTGCTCTCCGTGCTGCCCGGCAGCGGACGGGTGGTCGGCGAGGCGGTGGTGCGGCACCCCCTCGTCGGCCGTATCGCCTTCACCGGCGGCACCGAGACCGGCAGATCCATCGCCAGGGTGGCGGCGGAGAAGCTGATCCCCGCCTCCCTGGAACTGGGCGGCAAGTCACCGACTGTCGTGCGCGCCGACGCCGACATCGAACAGGCGCTGGCCGGTGTGCAGTTCGGGGTCTTCTCGTCCAGCGGCCAGTCCTGCGTGGCCGGTTCACGGCTGTTCGTCGCCCGGGAGATCTACGACAGCTTCATGGAACGGCTCGTGGAGCGGGTGCGCGGGCTGCGCGTCGGCCCTGGCACCGACCCCGCGACGCAGGTCGGCCCGCTGGTGCACGCTCGCCACCGCGACGCGGTCGCCGCCTACGTCGACCTCGCGCGCTCGGAGGGCGCCCGCGTCCTGTGCGGCGGCGGCGCACCCGGGGGCGAGCGGTACCAGGACGGCGCCTACTACCTGCCGACCGTGCTCGAAGGGCTGCCGAACACCGCCCGCACCTGCCAGGAGGAGATCTTCGGCCCGGTACTCGTCGCACTCCCCTACGACGACGAGGACGACCTCGTCCGGCAGGCCAACGCCTCGGTCTACGGGCTGGCCTGCGGCATCTGGACCCGTGACGCGCGGGCCGCCTGGCGTATCGCGCGCCGCGTCGACGCCGGAACCGTCTGGATCAACACGTACAAGCAGTTCAGCGCCTCCACACCGTTCAGCGGTTGGAAGGACAGCGGCCTCGGCACGGAGAAGGGCCGGGAGGCGATCCGCGCCTACCAGCGGCAGAAGTCCCTCTACTGGGGCACCTCCGACGCACCACTCGCCTGGGCCGGTTGAGACACCGCACGCACACCCTTCGCCCTGACCCAGCCCCCGTCCGTCTGCACGCCCCCGCACGCTCCTGGAGTAGCTCATGCATCCTCCGCCCCACGGGCCGATCGCCCGGCTCCGCTCCCTGCGCTACGTCGAACTGCACACCCCCGCCTTCACCGAGGCCGCCGACTTCTACGAGGAGGTCTGGGGGCTGGAGACCGTCGAGTCCGACGACGGAGCGCGCTGGCTGCGCGCCACCGGGGACGAGCACCACGTGCTCCAGCTGACGCGGCGCGACCGCGTCGGCCTCGGCCGGCTCGCGTTCGCCGTCGCGACCCCCGCCGAGGTCGACGAGGCCGCACGGCGCCTCCAGGCCCGCGGCATCGTGCCCGTCGCCGGGCCGGGGCCGCTGGAGCAGGCCGGCGGCGGATACGGGCTCCGCTTCACCGACCCGGAACAGCGGCTCATCGAGATCAGCGCCCATGTCGAGGCGGTGGCCCCGCGCGGCCGGGACGGCTCCGTACCTGTCGGCGTCACCCATGCCGTGCTCAACACCACGGACATCGACGCCGCCGTCGCCTTCTACCGCGAGGTGCTCGGGCTGCGCGTCTCCGACTGGTCCGAGCACCAGATGGCGTTCCTGCGCTGCAACGCCGACCACCACTGCATCGCCTTCAACCGCGCCGAGTGGACCTCCCTCAACCACGTGGCCTACGAGATGACGTCGGTCGACCACTTCATGCGGGGCCTCGGGCGGCTGCGCCACCACGGCGTGACCCCCGGGTGGGGCCCGGGCCGGCACGGGCCGGGCAACAACACCTTCTCCTACTTCACCGACCCCTCGGGACTGGTCTGCGAGTACACGTCCGAGGTCGCACAGATCGTGGAGGACGCCTGGATAGCCCGGGTCTGGCGGCGGGTTCCCGAGCTGTCCGACCTGTGGGGGACGGCCGGGCCGCCGTCGAAGGAGATCCGCTGCCACATGGCCGGTACGCCCGACCCGGGCCCGCTCGCCCCCCTCGACGCGAAGGAGGGGACCGCATGAGTGCCGTGAGCGATGTGCATCCCGCCGGCGATGTGAATGCCGCGAGCGGCGTGAGCGACATGAGCGCTGCCCGTGCCGCGAGCGGCGTGAACGCATCCGGCCCCGTGCCCCGCGTGCGGCGTGTGGGCATCGTCGGGTGGGGCGCCATCGGCCGGGTCGTCGGCACCGCGCTCGCCGGGGGAGAGGTCGGCGGGGCCGAGCTGGTGTGCGTCGTGGACAACCGTCCGCTGGGGGAAGCGGCGCCGGCGCGGCAGCTCTCCTTCGAAGAGGCGCTGGAGCACTGCGATCTGATCGTGGAGGCGGCGGGTCAGGGCGCTGTACGGGAGTGGGGCGAGCGCGTGCTGGCCTCCGGCACCGATCTGCTGATCGCCTCCACCGGCGCGCTGACGGACGACGAGCTGGCCAAGCGGCTCCTGGCCGCCGGCCCGGGACGCGTGTACTTCACCGGCGGTGCGCTGGGCGGCCTCGACCTGCTCCAGGCGGCGCGGTCGCTCGGCCCGCTGGACCAGGTGCTGCTGACCACGACCAAGCTGCCCGCGACGCTCGAACAGCCGTGGATGGGCGAGGAGTTGCTGGCCCGGATGCGGACGGCGACAGGTCCCGTCGAGGTGATGTCGGGCACCGCGCGCGACGTTCCGGCGAAGTTCCCGCGCTCCACGAACGTGGCCGCCTCCCTGGCCCTGGCGGTCGGCGACCCGGACGCCGTCCGGGTCAGGGTCGTGGCCGACCCCGCGGCACGCCACACCCGGCACGTGGTCGAGGCGTCGGGCCCCTACGGCACGTACCGCTTCGACGCCGCACACCTGCCCGACCCGGGCAACCCCGCGACCAGCCAGGTCGTGCCGTACGCGGTGCTGCGCGGAGTCGCGGCGCTCGCCGGGCGGACGGGGCACATCTTGTGAAGGAAACACAGCTTGTGAAGGGAACACAGCCTGTGAACGGGACACCTTCTGCGCGGGAAACACCTTCTGTGGAGGCACCACAGCCCGTGAGTTCCCGGCAGACGGCCGGCGAGGGCACGGGTGTCCATGTGACCGAGGCCGGGGACCAGGGGCCGCTGCTGCTGTGCCTGCACGGCATCGGTTCCTCGTCGGCGGCGTTCGCCCCGCAGCTGGCCGAACTCTCCGCCCATGTCAGGGTCGTGGCCTGGGACGCGCCCGGTTACGCGCGGTCCGCCGACCCCCAACACCCGCTCACCCTGGACGACTTCGCCGACGCAGCCGCCGCGCTCGTCCGCGCACGCGGCACGGCGGCGCACATCTTCGGCGTCTCCTGGGGCGGGGTGATCGCGCTGCGGCTCGCCACCCGCCATCCGGAACTGGTCGCCTCGCTCATCGTCGCCGACTCCAGCCCGGGTTCGGGCACCGATGAGGCGAAGGCCGCGGCCATGCGCGCCCGCGCCGAGGAGCTGGCCGAGCAGGGACCGCGCGCGTTCGCCGAGCAGCGCGGGCCCCGGCTGGTCTCACCTGGCGCACCGGACGACCTGGTACGGCGCGTCGTGGAGACCATGGCGGCCTCGGTACGGCTGCCGGGCTACCGGTACGCCGCCGAGTCCATGGCCCGCACCGATCTGCGCGCCGAACTCGCCGCCGTCACAGCGCCGACGCTGGTGCTCTGCGGCGACCAGGACACCGTCACCGGCGTCGAGGCGAGCCAGACCCTCGCCGGCGCCGTCCACAAGAGTGCCTACGTGATCGTCAAGGACGCCGGTCACCTGGCCCATCAGGAGCAGCCGGGGCACGTCAACGCCTGGGTGCTCTCGCATCTCCGTATCACCGCTGCCATTCCCGAGTAGGAGCTGTTCCGCATGCCTCTGACCACGACCGCTTACGACAACAACGGCGACCTGGCCGCCTACACCGACTCCCTGATCGCCAGCAAGGACTCCCGCGTCGCCGACTTCGACACGCTCTCCTTCCAGGAGAAGGCGGGACCGCAGTACCGCCGGGGCCAGATCCGGTACGTCGGCTCCGGCGCCACGGGCAACCACGAGGGGGACAGCCGCATCCTGCCCTCGGGCGGCTTCACCTTCTCCAACATGCTGCTGCCGCCCGGCGCCGAGGGCCCTGCCCACACCCATCACGATGTGGAGGAGGCGTTCTTCGTCCTGGAGGGCGAGGTCAGGGTGGGCATACACCGTGGCCCCGACGAGGCCGAGTACCGCACGCTCGGCTACCGGGACATGATCGTCGTCCCGGCCGGTGTGACCCGCTCGCTCAAGAACGAGGGCGAGACCGACGCCCTGTTCTGTGTCGTGATCGGCACGCAGAAGCCGCAGGTGCCGTCCTACCCCGAGTACTCACCCATGCACGGGGTCACGCGTGACTGACAGCCCGTCGGACGGCGCGCGCACCGTCGTCGTCACCGGTGCGGGCCGTGGCCTGGGGCTGGTCGCGGCCCGCCGCGCGGGCGCCGACGGCTTCCGGGTCGTCGTCGCCGAGCTGGAGCGCGAGCGGGGCGAGCACGCCGCCGCCGAACTGCGCGCCGAGGGCCTGGACGCGCGCTTCGTACGCTGCGACGTCTCCGACCCCGCCTCGGTCGAAGGGCTGGCAGCCGCCGTGCGCGAGTCCGGGCGGCTGTACGGGCTCGTCAACAACGCGGCGCTCGCCAACGGCGTGGGCGGCAAGGAGTTCTGGGACCTCGGCATCGCGGAGTGGGACCGGCTGATGGCGGTCAACGCGCGCGGTCCCTGGCTGGTTTCGAAGGCGCTGTATCCCCTGTTCGCCGGTCAGGGCCGGATCGTCAACGTCGCCTCGGACGCCGCGCTGTACGGCTCGCCCCGGCTCGCCCACTACGTCGCCTCCAAGGGCGCCGTCATCGCGCTGACCCGGGCGATGGCCCGCGAGCTGGGCGACCAGGGGATCACCGTGAACGCGGTGGCGCCCGGGCTCACCGAGTGCGAGGCGACCGAGACCGTGCCGGCCGAACGGCACGAGCTGTACCGCGCCCGGCGTGCGATCTCCCGCCCGCAGCGGCCCGACGACCTCACGGGGGTCCTCTCCTTCCTGCTGGGCGAGGAGTCCCGCTATCTGACCGGCCAGGTGATCGCCGTCAACGGCGGCTTCACCATGAACTGACGTACAGGAGAACCGAGTTATGGACCTGGGTCTCGCCAACCGCACCTTCGTGGTCACCGGTGGCAGCTCGGGCGTCGGCCTCGCCACGGTCGGCGCACTGCTCGACGAGGGCGCCCGCGTCGCGACCTGCGGCCGTGACGCCGACCGGCTGGCCACGGCGGCCGAGCGGCTGGGAGCCGGCAGGGACCGGCTGCTGACCTCGGTCTGCGACGTACGGGACGCCGAGGCGGTGCACGGCTTCGTGGGCCGCGCGGCGGAAGAGTTCGGCGGCATCGACGGACTCGTCAACAACGCGGGCAGCTCCCGTATGAAACGCCTGCACGAGTGCACGGCCGAGGACTGGCGTGACGAGCTGGAGCTGAAGTTCGCCGGGGTGCTCAACCCGCTCCATGCGGCCCGCGCCCACCTCGCCGCTTCCGGCGCCGCGAGCCTCGTCAACATCAACGCGGTACTCGCCAAGCAGCCGGAGACCCGGCTGATCACGACGAGCGCGGCGCGCGCGGGCGTGCTCAACCTCACCAAGTCCCTGTCGGCGGAACTGGCCGCCGACGGCATCCGGGTCAACTCGGTCTCCCTCGGCCTCATCGACACCGGCCAGTGGACCCGCCGCCACCAGGCGGCGGACTCCGGGATGCCCTACGAGGAGTGGCAGACCGAACTCGCCGCCTCGCGCGGCATCGCGCTGGGACGCCTCGGGCGGGCCGAAGAGGTCGCCTACGCGGTCCTCACGCTGCTCTCGCCCCGCGCCTCGTACATCACAGGAACCAGCATCGACGTCTGCGGCGGAGTCGGCCGCTCCATCCTCTGAGGAGACCACCCACCATGCGTGATACGACCGGAGGCGATCTCCTCGTCACCGTCCTGCGCGAGTACGGCATCGACACGGTGTTCGGCATCGTCAGTGTGCACAACCTGCCGCTCGTCGAGGCCGTGGACCGCGAGCTGCGCTTCGTTCCCGTGCGGCACGAGGCGTCGGCCGTGAGCGCGGCCGACGCCTACGGGCGGGCCCGCGGCGGCCTGGGTTGCGCGCTGACCTCGACGGGGACCGGCGCTGGCAACGCGGCCGGTTCGCTGATCGAGTCGCTCAGCGCGGGCAGTTCGGTTCTGCACGTCACCGGGCAGGTGGAGAGCGCGTTCCTGGGCAGCGGGCGTGGCTTCATCCACGAGACCAAGGACCAGCTCGGCATGCTGCGCGCCGTGTCGGTACACGCCGAGACCGTGCCGGACGCGGAGCGCGCCGGGCGGGTCCTCCGCGCGGCGGCCCGCGCCGCGCTCGCAGCGCCCGGCGGTCCCGCGAGCGTGGAGTGGCCGGTCGACCTGCAGTACGCGGCGCAGACCGACGAGCCCGAGGAACGGCACGCGCCGCCGGCCCCCTCCCCCACGGCGGGCGAACTGGTCGCCGCAGGACGCCTGTTGGCCTCGGCACGCCGTCCGCTGGTGTGGGCGGGCGGCGGCGCCACGGGTGCGCGGGACGAGCTGGCGAGGCTGCTGGAGGCGACGGGCGCCGGGCTGCTCACCTCGAACTCGGGGCGCGGCAGCGTGCCGGAGGACCACGACCAGGTGATCGGCAACTTCGCCACCAGCCCGCCGGCACGCGCCCTGCTCACCGAGGCCGACCTCCTGCTCACCGTCGGCACCCACTTCCGCTCCAACGAGACCGCCGACTACGGGCTTGAGCTGCCCGCAGCGCACATCCAGATCGACGTGGACGCCGCCGCGCTCGGCCGTGCGTACCCGGCTGCCCACGCCCTGCACGGCGAGGCGGCGCCCGTGCTGGAAGCCCTGCTGCCGCACGCCAGGCACGCGGAGCCGGGCTGGAGCGACCGTGTCACCGCGGTACGCGCCGAGGTGCGCGCCGCACTGCGCGACAGCATCGGCCCGCAGGCGGCGGTCTGCGACGCGCTCCGCGCCGCACTGCCACGCGCCGCTGTCGTCGCACGGGATGTCACCATCCCCTCCAGCAGTTGGGGCAACCGGCTGCTGGAGATGTACGACCCGCGCGACAACGTCTTCCCGCGCGGCGGCGGCATCGGCCAGGGGCTCGGCATGGGCATCGGCGCCGCACTGGCGCGGCCGGAGGACCCGACCGTGGTGCTCGCCGGGGACGGCGGGCTCGCCGTGCACCTCGGCGAGCTGCTGACCCTGGCACAGGAGCGGCCCCGGCTGACCCTCGTCGTCTTCAACGACGGCGGCTACGGCGTGCTGCGCAACATGCAGGACCGCTACAGCGAACGCCGCAGCGGCGTCGACCTGGTGACCCCCGACTTCGCGCTCCTCGCGCACGCGTGCGGGCTGCCGTATCTGCGCATCGGCTCCGAGGAGGAGGCGGCGCCCGTGCTGAGCCGGGCCGTCGCCTCGGAAGGGCCGTCGCTGGTCGAGGTCGACCTGGCGGCGCTCGGCCCCATGAAGAACCCGTTCACCCCGCCCGTACGCATCCCGGGCCAGTAGCCCCGTCCCTGCTGCCGGAAGGAGGCAACAGCCATGAGCGAGAGCACCATGCGGCTGCTCGTCCGCCGTATGACGTGGGAGGCGGAGGACGTCCTGTCCGTCGAACTGGCCCACCCCGAGGGCAAACCGCTGCCCGCCTGGACGCCAGGCGCTCACGTCGATGTCGAGGTCGGCGGCCTGACCCGCCAGTACAGCCTGTGCGGGGACCCGCGCACACCCGACCTCTACCGCATCGCCGTGCTCAACGAGGCCGCCTCGCGCGGCGGTTCGCGGTACGTGCACACCCGGCTGCGGCCCGGCGGGCACGTCACCGTCGGCGAACCGCGCAACCACTTCGCGCTGGAGGACGCCCCGGCCTACCTGTTCATCGCCGGAGGCGTCGGCATCACCCCGCTGCTCGCCATGGCCAGGGAGGCGGCGCACAGGGGCGCCGACTGGCGGATGGTCTACGGCGGCAGGTGCCGCGCCTCGATGGCGTTCACCGGCGAACTGGCCGCACTCGGCGGCGCGTTGACGCTCGTGCCGCAGGACGAGCTGGGCCATGTCGACCTGGACACGGAGCTGGCGCACGTGCCCGACGGGACGCTCGTGTACGCCTGCGGCCCCGAACCGCTGCTCAAGGCCGTCGAGGAGCGCTGCCCCGGCGGGCGGCTGCGCCTGGAACGGTTCGCGGCGCCGAGCGTGGAAAGCGCCGGTGTCGACGGGGAGTTCGAGGTCGAGTGCCGCGCGTCCGGGGTGAAGCTCGGCGTCGGCGCCGGCACCTCGATCCTCGCGGCTGCGGAGAAGGCAGGGCTGGACGTGCCCCACTCGTGCCGCGAGGGCATCTGCGGATCCTGCGAGACGCGGGTGCTGGAGGGCGTGCCCGACCACCGCGACTTCCTGCTCAGCGAGACGGAGCACGCGGCGGGGACCTCGATGATGATCTGCGTCTCGCGGTGTGCCTCCGGCCGTCTCGTACTGGACCTGTGACCACGGCCCGGGGCCACGAGCTGCGACCGCTACCTGTGCCCACGACCTGCGACCACGACCTGTGACCACGGCCCGCGCCCACGAGCTGTGACCCAACCCGCCCCCTCACCCACGTATCAGGAGACCCCGTGACCGACACCTGGCCGTACCTGGCCGTCCACCAGTCCCGTACGCACGAACCCACCCCGTACGAGTACAAGCTCGCCGCCGCGCTCGAAGAGGTCTTCACCAGCGAGGGCCACGAACTGGCCGACGTCGTACGGGGGCTCAACGCCCGCACCGTCCACGCCGCCGACGGCAACCCGTGGACCGAGGAGTCCTTCCGCGCCGAGATGAACCGACTGGGAGCCTGACCATGACGCTGTCGTCCACCGCCACGGCCGACCACATCTACGCCACGGGACTGCGCAACCAGTGGCACGCCGTCGTTCCCTCGCACTTCGTCGCACCGGGTGCCATGCGCAAGGTGACGGCGCTCGGCGAGCAGTGGCTGCTCTTCCGCCGCGCCGACGGCGCCCTGTCCATGCTGGCCGACCGGTGTCCGCACCGGGGAGCGCCGCTGTCGCTCGGCAAACACCTCGGGGACCGCATCGCCTGCTGGTACCACGGTGTCGAGGTCGAGACCGACGGCACGGTCTCCTCGGTGCCCGCGCTGCCCGGCTGCAACCTGGAGGGGAAACGGCTGGTCACCTCCCTCCCCGTACGGGAGGTCCAGGGCGCCGTCCTGGCCTACTTCGGCGACGAGGAACACCCCGAGCCCTGCGAACTGACGCTGCCCGAACCGCTCACGGACCCCGAGGTGGACGCTTTCCTGTGCTACGCCGAGTGGAACGTGCCGTGGCGGTACGCCATGGAGAACCTGCTCGACCCGATGCACGGCGCGTTCCTCCACCACGACTCGCACACGATGTTCGACGGGGACACCACGGCGAAGTTCCGCATCCGCGAGACCGGGCGCGGCTACTTCTTCGAGAAGACCGACCAGCGGGGCGTCAACTTCGACTGGGTGGAGCTGTGCCGTACCGGCGTGGACTGGGTCGATCTGTCCATCCCGTACCCGCCGTCGGCAGGCCCCGGCGGCCCCTTCGGCATCGTGGGCATGGCCTGCCCCGTGGACGAGAGCCGCACCGGCGTCTTCTTCTGGCGCTACCGCCGCGTCCAGGACTGGCAGCGCGCGTCCTGGCGCTTTCTGTACCGGACGCTGATCGAGAAGCGCCACTGGGAGGTGCTGGAGCAGGACAGGGCGATGCTGGAGGCCATGCCCGCCGACGCCGACCAGCGGGAGAACCTGTACCAGCACGACCTGGGCGTGGTGCGCCTGCGCCGCCTGTACCGCGCGGCGGCCGAGGCACAGTCGTCGGGCACGGCGCAGCCCTCGGCCACGGCGCAGTCCCCCGCCGGGGTGTGAGGCGCTGACAGGGTGTGAGGCGCTGACGGGCACCGGCCCGGTGATGCCGTACGCGCCGCGCAGCGCGGGAGCGCGTACGGCAGGCCGCCTCCCGTACGACCGCTTCCCGTACGGCCGCTTCCCGTACAGGCGCTCCCGTACGGCTGGGTCGCCGGGCCCTCGTCCGCGGGGTGGGAGAGAGGCGCCGCGTTGTTGCGGTGAGGTCCCGGCCGGGATGAGGATCGCACCCGTCAGGTGGGTGCGGTCGGGGCGGCTGGTCGGCCGCCCGGCCCGTCGACACCGTTCCCCGGCAGGGGAGAGCGTGAGGGAGGGCGAGGCGTGACCACGGATGCGACGGGCGCTGCCGGGCTGAGCGGGAAGGCGGTGCTGCCGTTGCGCACGCTGAGTCCCGAGGCCGCGACGGACGACCTGGAATGGCTGGACCGCGCGGTGGGCGGCGCGCGGGTGGTGGCGATCGGCGAGAGCGCGCACTACAACGCCGAGTTCTACCAGTTGCGCCACCGCGTACTGCGGCACCTGGTCGAGCGGCACGGGTTCAGCGCCTACGCGATGGAATCCGGTTACGCCGAGGGGCAGTTGGCCGACGCCTGGGTCAGGGGCGGCGAGGAACGGCTCGGCCACGTCATGGCCCAGGGCACGACCTCGCTGATGGGGCTGTGGCAGCCGCTGGGCGCCCAGTTGGAGTGGATGCGCCGGCACAACAGGACGGCCGCGCGGCCCGTTGGCTTCCACGGGATCGACATGCCCGGCTCGATGGCGTCCCTGCTGCCCGGCCTCGACGCCGTGCTCGCGTATCTCGCGGACGCAGACCCCGGGTTCGGCGCCGACCCGCGCCTCCGGGAGACGGCCGCCGCCTTCGCCGGAACCTCGGCGTTCTCCGCGCCCGCCGCCATCGGCGCCTACGTGGACCTCGCACCCGAACGCAAGGACGCGCTGACCGCGGGGCTCGCCGACCTCACGGCGCGGATGACCGGCCGGCGCCTCGACCATCTGCGGCACTCGACAGCCGGGGCACACGCACGTGCCCTGCGCACGCTCCACCTCACGGTCACCCTCGACGCGATGCTCAGGGCGCTCTCGCGGGGCGAAGCGCACGCGATGATGCTCAGCCGCTCGGCTGCACTCGCCGACACGGTCGAGTGGGTGCTGCGCGGCGGGGACCGGATCGTCCTCGGCGCCCACAACCTCCACGTCCAGCGCTGGCCCGCCACCCTGACCGGCACCTCTCCGGCGACGACGATGGGCATGCACCTGGCCGACCGGCTGGGCGAGGAGTACGTGGTCATCGGTACGACCACGGCGACCGGCGAGACCCTCAACACCGGACCCGACTTCTACGAGGGCCGCCTCTTCACGGAACTGGCAGCCGACACGCGCCCCGACAGCCTGGACGCCGTCATGGCAGCGACGCACGACGGCCCCTTCGCGACGGACCTGCGCCGCCTCTCCCCGGCCGACGCCACAGCGCTGCGTGCCGTCTCCCGGCAGCGGTTCGGCGCCGCCTACTCCGGCCAGAGCCCGCTGGACGCCTACGACGCACTCGTCCACCTCCCGCACGTCACCGCTGCCGAACCCGACCGCGCGGCCCTGGCCCACGCGCCCCGTGACGTGCGGGAGGCGTTCGCCCGGTGGCGGCCTGCGGAGCCGGCGCGGGCGTAGCCGTACGTACGGGCGCACACGGAGGTGCCTGAACCGATGCCGGGGCCGGTGCCTGGACGTCGTTCGCGCTCCCGAGCGCGGGGCACGCGCATACGTCCCGCGCATACGTCCCGCGCATACGTCCGGCCCGCACGTCCCTCCCACACGTCCGGCCCTGACCGTCGGCCCACACGTCCGGCCCACCGGGCGCCGGGTCCTGCCGCCGTACGCGCGTGCCTGGCGGAAGAATCGGCGGAACACCCCTGGCGTCGGCGAGGCACGGAGACCCCCATGAACGCAGATGACCCGGCGAACGCGGACGGTCCGGAAGCCGGTGCGAGCCCGGGGGCCGGACAGCGGTCCGCGGCCGGAGCGGGCCCGGCGTCGGGGCCGGGGCCCGAGCGGGGGCTGCGGGTGCTGGTGACCGGTGCGACCGGGTACATCGGGGGGCGGCTGGTGCCCGAACTGCTCGCCGCGGGGCACACGGTGAGGTGCGTGGCGCGGTCGCCGCACAAGCTGCGCGACCACCCCTGGGCCGACCGTATCGAGGTCGTACGGGGCGATGTGACCGACGCGGAGTCGCTGGACGGCGCCATGCGGGACATCGATGTCGCGTACTACCTGGTGCACGCGCTGGGAACGGGCGCGGGGTTCGAGGAGACCGACCGCCGGGCCGCCCGTGTCTTCGGCGAGGCCGCACGCGCGGCCGGCGTCCGGCGGCTCGTGTACCTCGGGGGGCTCACCCCGGAGGAGGTGCCGGAAGCGGAGCTGTCCCCGCATCTGCGCTCCCGCGCCGAGGTGGGCCGCATCCTCCTCGGCTCGGGGGTCGAGACCGTCGTCCTGCGGGCAGCGGTCATCATCGGCTCCGGTTCCGCCTCCTTCGAGATGCTGCGGTACCTCACCGAGCGGCTGCCCGTCATGGTGACGCCGAGCTGGGTGCACAGCAGGATCCAGCCGATCGCGATCCGTGACGTGCTGCGCTACCTCGTCGGCAGCGCCCGTGTCCCGGGCGGCGTCAACCGGGCGTTCGACATCGGAGGCCCCGACGTCATGACGTACCGGGACATGATGCGGCAGTACGCCGAGGTCGCCGCTCTGCCCCACAGGTTCATCCTGCCCGTGCCCATGCTGTCGCCGAGCCTGTCCAGTTACTGGATCGGGCTCGTCACCCCAGTACCGCGGTCCATCGCCCGCCCCCTCGCCGAGTCCCTGCGCCACGAGGTCGTCTGCGCCGAACACGACATCGCGGAGTACGTGCCCGACACGCCGGAGCAGCCCGTCGGCTTCGCCACAGCGCTCGAACTCGCGCTGCGCAAAATCCACGAAGCGCAGGTCACCACCCGCTGGTCCTCAGCGGCGCTGCCCGGCGCACCGAGCGACCCGTTGCCCACCGACCCCGACTGGGCCGGCGGCAGCCTGTACACGGACCGCCGGCAGACCGTGGTGGACGCGCCGCCGCAGGTGCTGTGGCGCGTCGTCGAGGGGATCGGCGGGGACAACGGCTGGTACTCGTTCCCGCTGGCCTGGGCCGCACGCGGCTGGCTCGACCGGCTGCTCGGCGGCGTCGGGCTGCGCAGGGGCCGCCGCGACGCCGAACGGCTGCGCGCGGGTGACTCCCTCGACTTCTGGCGCGTCGAGGAGATCGAACCCGGCAGGCTGCTGCGGCTGCGCGCCGAGATGAGGCTGCCCGGCCTGGCCTGGCTGGAGATGTACGCGGAACGGGACGACGAGGGCCGCACCCTCTACCGGCAACGGGCCCTGTTCCACCCGCACGGACTCCTCGGCCACGCCTACTGGTGGAGCGTCGCGCCGTTCCACGCGCTCGTCTTCGGCGGCATGGCCCGGAACATCGCACGGGCCGCAGCCAAGGAGGCAAGGACCGGAGCGGGCCCGGCCGGAGCCGCGGCGACCTGAGCCCGAGCCGGGCCACCCACACCCGGGGCCCAGCCCACACCCTCACGGGCGCACCCACACCCGGGCCCGTGGCAACCCGCCTGCCTACTGGGCGAGCAGTTCCCGGTAGCCGTCACGGTAGGTCGGGTAGGCGAACGTGAAGCCGCTCTCGCGCAGCAACCGGTTCGCACACCGCTTGCCGTTCCCGCGCGGGTTCGGGCCGTCGGCGACGGGTGGGCGCGGCACGCCCAGTTCACCGGCGACGAAGTCCAGCAGCTCGGCGCGGTCGACGGGGTGGCCGTCCGCGCCCAGGTAGACGGGGTCGGGACGGGCCACGGCCGTGGTGAGGTGCACGAGGGCCGCCGCCGCGTCCTCGCGGTGTATGCGGTTGACGTACAGCGGCTCAGCCGGCGCCGTGGCGGTTCCCTCGCGCACCTGCCGCACCAGGTGCCCACGGCCGGGACCGTAGATTCCGGCCAGCCGCAGGATCGTGCCGTGCGGCGCGCGGCGCCTGAACACGCCCTCCGCCTCGACCAGCACCTCGGCCGTCGGGGTGCCGCCGTCGCTCGGGCTGGTCTCGTCCACCCAGCGTCCGTCGGAGGCCCCGATCACGGCGGTGGAGGACACCAGCAGTACACGGCTCGGCGACGCGCCTGAGCGTTCCACCGCGTCCAGCACCGTGTGCAGGCTGGTGACGTAGGCATCCCGGTACGCCTGTACGGAGCGGCCGTCCGCGCTGGTCGCGAAGACGACGATGTCGACGTCGGACGGCACAGCGGGAAGCTCGCGCGTCAGGTCGGCCGCGAGCGGCTCGATCGCGGCCGGCAGCCGCTCCGGCGAGCGCCGCACCCCGATCACGCGGTGCCCCGCCGCGCTGAACCGCAGCCCCGCCAGCGTCCCCACATCGCCGCATCCGGCAATAAGCACCGTCATCGCCGGCCGTCACTCCCCGCCCGTTCGTCCATGCGTCCGACCCTACGTGCCCCCGCTTCCCGCCTGCCCGGGGGACGGCGCTTCCCATGATCGGGATGCGCCCGGGCCGCTCCGCGCGCACGGTGGAACCATGGTCCCGATCATCGTGTACCCGCCCGACGCGGACGGCGGACGCCGCGTACGCGCGGACGGGACGATCCTCGGCCGCGCCCACAACGTGCAGGACGTGCTCGCGCTCCTGCGCGACGCCGGTTTCGACCCGGACGAGATCGACCTCGACGGCCCCCTGATCGACTGGCGGGGCGGCGGCGCGTACGCCTGGGAGCCGTCAGGGGACGACCCCGCGTAACGCCTGGCGGTGTCCCGGTGTCCCGGTGTGCCGATCAGGCTCAGGCCCGCGGGAGCCCGCCTCCCGGCCGACACATGAGCCGCGTTACGCCCATGCCCCCGGCACACCTGGTCCGGGACACGCGTGACCCCCGAGACGGCCGCGGTTCCCGTGCACGGGGACACGCACGCGGCACGTCTCGGGGGTGTGCCCGGCGTCGCCGTCCCAAGCGGCAACGACCGGTCGTGACCTGGACCGCAGCAAGGCTCCCCCCTTCGCGGACCAGATCACTCCATCCCTTCCCACCCCGAGGCGTGGCGTGGAAGGGGCGCCGGAACCGTCGTTCGCTGCGAAGAAGAACGGTTCCGGGGGTACGGATCATGGAGCTGGATGCGCCTTCCGCTCGGCGTGTGCGGCGGTGGCGCGGCCCACCGGGGACCGGGGCGAACCTTCACCCTCAGCTTACGAGTGACAACAGAGAGCGGCAAACACAGTTTCGGACAAGCCGAACACCGGTGTCCGGTCGTGGAGTTCATGTGACCCACACACGGAAACGGCCACCCCCGAGCGCCTCAGCAGGACGCTGAACAGGGGCAGTTGCGCGTCGCCCCGGAGCCGTACGGCTGGACACCGGCGCCGCACGGGAAAAACCGGGCGGCGCTGCCCCGCGGGCACATGGTGAAATCGCGCCATGCGCGAAACCCGCCCGTCCGCACCGCTCACCGGCTCCACGGCGCACCCCCCGGACGGGGGCAGGCTCCTGGCGGCCATGGAGGCGAACCTCGCGGAACACGCCTGCCACCTCCACCGCCACCTCCAGCGGCACGGGCCCGACGGCACCCGGGCGCGCGCCCGGGTCACGGAGACGGACGATCTGCTGGTCGCGGACAGCGGGCTGGACGACGACACGTTCAACATCGTCGCGAGGGCGAGGTTCGGCCCCGACGGCGCGGAATCGCGCATCGCGGAGACCGTGCGTGAGGTGGCGCATACGGGGCGTGCGTTCTCCTGGTGGGTCGGGCCCGCTTCCACGCCGTCCGACCTCTCCGCGCGCCTGACCGCCGCAGGACTGCCCGCCTCGGAGCGCGAGACCGCCATGTGGGCGGGACTGGACGACGTGACCGCGCACGGAAGGACGCCGGGCGAACGGTCAGGACAGCCGGACGCCGAGGCCGGACCGCGGCCCGTGACCGGCCCCGCCGCCGGGCCGGCAACCGGCCCCGTACTGGACATCCGCACGGCCACGGGGCCCGCCCAACTCGCCGACCACGCGGCTGTCCTGGCCGCGAACTGGGACCCGCCCGCCGCCACCGTCCGCACCTTCCTGCGCACGGCCGGGCCCTGGGCGCTCGCCCAGGACAGCCCCGCGCGGTATCTGGTGGGCTATGCGGCGGGGCAGGCGGTCTGCTCGGCCGAGGTGTTCTTCCACGCGGGAGTGGCGGGTATCTACAACATCTGCACCCTGGCAGCGCACCGCCGGAGAGGCCACGGCGGCGCGATCACCCTCGCCGCGCTGCGCGCCGCACGCGCCGAGGGCCACCATGTCGCCGTGCTCCAGGCCTCGGCCGACGGCGAACCGGTCTACCGCCGCCTGGGCTTCCACCCGTGCGGGCACTTCACCGAGCACGCGATGAGGGCTTGACCGCCCGTGTCGTGACGCGCGCCCAGGGTCCCCACCCGTCGGGCCTCTCGTGGGGGTGAAGCGCTGCACCTCACGGTTTTACGGCGGTTCGCGAAGGACAGCCACAAATGGGGCAGTTGGCCCCTGTGCGGCGGAAGGACCGGGTGCGTGAGGCGATTCGTGCGGAAGTCGACGGCGTACGCGGGGACCGTGCTCGCGGGGTTCAGCGTGACGGCGCTGCTGCCGGCAGGCGGCACGCCGGCTGTTGCGCCGCTCCCCTGTGCCCACGTCAACGCGCTCTGCGCCTGGACGGGGCCCGGGGGCAGCGGCGAACAGCGGGTCGTCCGCACGGAGACGAAGGCACTCACGCCTCCGGTCCGCAGCGTGCGGAACCTGACCAACGAGACGTGGTGCCTGTACGAGGGACGGGCGTTCAGCGGCACCCAGAAGTTCGAGCTGACGCCGTACGAGTCGCGGCACGACCTCGGCTTCGCCGCCCGGTCAGCCCGCCCGCACTCCTGCTGAGCCCCTGGAACAGCGGGCGTTGGGCCTGGGAACAGCGGGCGTCGCGCCCTGGGACAGCAAGCGGCGGGCCCTGGAACAGCGGACATCGGGCCCCGCAGTGGCGGGTGTTGAGCCCGGTGCGACGGGTGGGGCGGTGAGCACTACGTCGCGTCGCCACTCGTAAGGAGGAGGGCGGCGCCCCGTCGTGATGGGTACGGCATCGGGCGGGCCCCCAGACCAGGGCCCGCACGCTCATTGCGAGAAGAGGACCCGCATGTACCGCAAGACCATCGCAGCAGCCCTGCTGGCAGGAGCCATCGCCGTGGGTACGGCAGGAACGGCTGTCGCGTGTCCCCCCGGTCCCGGAGGCCGGGAGTCCAACCAGATCCACCCCCACGAGCACCACGGGGACTTGGGGCACCCGGCGCAGCAGGGGCACCCTGGTCAGCCAGGGCACCCCGGTCAGCCGGACCTGCCGGGCGACCCTGCCCAGCAGGGCAGCCAGGGCGCGGGAGCGCCGCAGCACCCGGGCTTGATCGACGGGGTGCCGCTGCGCGGCTGACTGCCGGGCAGCAGTCGCGACAGCACGCCTGAAGAGTGCGGCCAACAGCACGCGTTGGCCGCACTTTTCGCGTGTGCGGACACCGACGGCGCGGCTACCGTGACCGGATGACGGACTTCACCTGGCTCAGCGCACCGGTCGACGCACGCGCGCTGTTCGCACCCGAGCGGGCCGCGCTGCTCGATGTGCTGCGTGCGCTCGGGCCCGGCGACTGGGAGCGCGAGGCGGTTCCGGGCTGGAGCGTGCGGGATGTCGCCGCCCATGTGCTCGGTGACGACTACGGGCGCCTGGCCCGCGACAGGGACGGCGACAGCGCGGGGCCCGCGCCCCGTCCCGGCGAGTCCCTGGAGGCGTTCATCCACCGGGCCAACCAGGAGTGGGTGGACGCCGCACGCCGTATCAGCCCGAGCGCGCTGGTCGAGACGCTGGAGGTGACGGGCAGGGGCGTCGCCGAGCTGTGGCAGAGCGGCACGCCCGACGAGCCGGGACTCGGGGTGTCCTGGGCGGGCGCCGATCCGGCGCCGCGCTGGCTGGACTGCGCGCGTGACCTCAGCGAGTACTGGACGCACAGGCAGCAGATCCGGCACGCCACAGGTCAGCCGACCGACGCGGACCCGCGCCTGCTGGGGCCCGTACTGGACACGTTCCTGCGCGCGCTCCCTTTCACGCTGCGCACCGTCTCAGCCGAGCCGGGCACGCGTGCGCGTGTGGTCGTACGCGGTGCGGCGGGCGGCGCGTGGACGGCGACCGCCATGGAACGCGGCTGGGTCCTCACCACGGCGGACCAGGAGGCCCCCGGCGGCCCCGATCCCGCCGCCGTCGTGCGCCTCGATCCGGAGACCGCCTGGCTGCTGTGCACGCGCGGGATCACGCCGGAGGAAGCCCTCGGCCGCCCCGAGACGAAGGCCGAGGGCGACGAGCGGCTCGTCGCCGCGATGTCCCGCATCCTCTCGATCATCCGCTGAGTACGCGCGGGGGCCGGGACGCCGCACAGCACGGGGACGTATGTCGCGTCACGCGGTGTCCTGGTACGCGAGGTTTCCGCGGGACGGACGGGGGCCCGGGGATGCGGGGGCCGGGGGCGGGGAGCAGTCTGGAGGTATGACTCCTCCGATCGTCGTGCACCCGCCGTCCGAGACCGGTGGACGGAAAGTGACCGCGCACACCGAGAGCCTCGGGTTCGCGCACGGGCCGAACGATGTGATCGAGTTTCTGCGCCGCGCCGGTCTGGACCCCTCGGACATCCAGCTGGACGATCCCAACCTCATCGAGTGGCGCGGCGGCGGCCCCGACGTGTGGAGCTGAGCGGCGCCCGCCCTCCCCCTCAGCGGAGCGGCCAGGCCCCCAGAGGCACCCGCACCGGCCGGCTCACGGACCGGCAGCGCCCTCATCAGCCCCGCTCACACGGCGAGTTGCGGCTGCCGGGCCGCCGGGCACAGCGGCCGGCGGCGGTCCGCCGCACGGCGGCGAGGAGCCGGGTGTGCGGCACCGGTGAGCGCCGGAGTACCGTCGGGTGAGCCCCAAGGGCCGTGAAGTGAGGAGCTTGTCACCCATGCCGCCAATGCTGCCCATCCCGTCGATGCCTTCGAAATCTTCGGCGCAGGAGAACCGGACCGAGCTGGTCGAGGACCTGATGGAGCGCTTTCCGCATGTTCCACGCGAGGCCGTGATCAAGGAGGACCTGCTCAGGGGCGGGATGGCGTTCGACGAGTCGGCGCTCAGCGGCAGCGAGGACGGCTCCGGTGAGGTCAAGCCGAAGTCGTACTTCATCTTCTCCTTCGACCACCGCACGCTCCCCGAGCTGGGTGCCGCTGCCCTGAACCGGCCGCCCGAGGAGATCGTGCTGACGGGCGGCGCCTACGACCTGCGGCGCACCGTGGTCTCCGTGCGCGTGAACCCGGACTCGCCGTACCGCGTGAAGGCCGGTGAGGACGGCTCGCTCGGGCTGTACCTGGACGGGCGCCGGATCGCGGACGTCGGGCTGCCGCCGATGCCGGACTACTACCGGCACAAGCTCTCCAACGGCAAGTCGGTGATGGAGGTCGCGCCGACGATCCAGTGGGGCTACCTGATCTATCTGACGGTCTTCCGGGTGTGCCAGTACTTCGGCGCCAAGGAGGAGTGCCAGTACTGCGACATCAACCACAACTGGCGCCAGCACAAGGCCGCGGGCCGCCCGTACACGGGTGTCAAGCCGGTCGAGGAGGTGCTGGAGGCGCTCCAGATCATCTCCGACCACGACACCCTCGGCGCCTCCAGCGCCTACACCCTCACCGGCGGTTCGATCACCTCGCAGGTGCAGGGCAAGGACGAGGCGGACTTCTACGGGCAGTACGCGAAGGCCATCGAGGAGCGCTTCCCCGGCCGCTGGACGGGCAAGGTCGTCGCGCAGGCGCTGCCCAGGGAGGACGTGCAGCGCTTCCACGACTACGGCATCCGCATCTACCACCCCAACTTCGAGGTGTGGGACAAGCAGCTGTTCGAGAAGTACTGCCCCGGCAAGGAGCGGTACGTCGGCCGTGAGGAGTGGCACCGCCGCATCCTCGACTCGGCCGAGGTCTTCGGGCCCCGCAACGTGATCCCGAACTTCGTCGCCGGTGTCGAGATGGCGGCGCCCTTCGGCTTCCACTCCGTGGACGAGGCCATCGCCTCCACCACCGAGGGCCTCGACTTCTTCATGGGCAACGGCATCATGCCCCGCTTCACCACCTGGTGCCCCGAGCCGACGACGCCGCTGGGCAGGAGCAACCCGCAGGGTGCGCCGCTGGAGTACCACATCCGCCTGCTGGACGCCTACCGCTCGGCGATGGAGCGGCACGGGCTGTCCTCGCCCCCCGGATACGGTCCCGCCGGCGCGGGGCGCGCGGTCTTCTCCGTCAGCTCGTTCATGGACACGCTGCCCGCCGAGGAGGGCACGCCGGTCGCCTGACAGTCGATGAGTTTCCCCGCCCGGCCTGGTCTCTTGTGTGCGTACGTTCGGCACGAGGCCGGGCCGGTGACGAGGAGACGAGTGACATGGCGAAGGTGACCCTGACGACCTTCCTGACGGTCGACGGCGTGATGCAGGGGCCCGGCGGCCCCGACGAGGACACGAGCGACGGCTTCGACCTCGGCGGCTGGGTCACGCCCTACGTCGGTGACGACATGATGCGCCACGTGCAGGGCATCTTCGACCGTGCCGACGCCTTCCTGCTGGGCCGTACGACGTACGGGCTGTTCGCCGGCCACTGGCCGCAGGTCAGCGACGAGGAGGACCCGCACGTCGCCAAGCGGCTCAACACCCTGCCCAAGTACGTCGCTTCCCGCACGCTGGACCATCTGGAGTGGCAGCGCTCCACCCTTCTGGGCGGCGATGTCATCGACGCGGTGCGCAAGCTCAAGGAGCAGCCAGGCCGGGAGATCCAGGTGCACGGCAGCCGCCTGCTCGCCCAGTCCCTCATGGCCCACGACCTGATCGACGAGTACAACTTGTTCGTCTTCCCGGTCCTGCTGGGCAAAGGGAAGCGCCTGTTCGCCGACGGCACCCTCCCCACCGGGCTCCGCCTCACCGAGTCCTCCGTCACGCCCGAGAGCATCACGGTCCAGACCTACGTGCCCACCGGCCGCCCGACGTTCGCGGAGTACGGCGCATGAGCCGTGCACCGGGCGGCGGCGCGTGAGCGGGCCCTCCGGGGCCCGGCAGGCACGGCTCGTGCGGTCAGGGTTCTAGCGGCCGATCGCGCCGTCCGTCTGTTCGCGGAGGATGTCGGCGTGGCCCGCGTGCCGCGCCGTCTCCTCGATCATGTGGACGAGCACCCAGCGCATCGAGGGCGGCGCCTTCGGCCGGGGCGAGCGCGCGCCGGGGCGAGTGAGATCGTCGCAGGCGAGGACGATCTCGTTGGACTCGCGGATCGCCTCCCTGTAGGCGGCGACCACATCGGCGGTGGTCTCGTTCTCGGCGACGGGGCCGGGACGGGAGTCGGGCTTCTCCTCGCCCCGCCCCGCGTAACCCCACACGAACCACATGCGTTCGACGGCCGTCAGATGCTTGACCAGTCCCAACAGGCTGGTGCCCGAAGGGACACCAGGGGTACGCCCCACCTCGTCGGTGACCCCGACCGCCTTCGCCGCCAACGCGTCCCGCACGTAGTCGAGAAACGCCAGCAGTGTCGCCTTCTCACCCTCGGCCTCGTCCGGCGCCGGCACGTCACCGCGCGCCGTTGCTCCCGTCACATCAGTCATGCCGCCGACTGTAACCGGACGGGGGCGGCGTTGCGCGGTACGGCAGGTCACGTCCCGCGGGGCCGGGCAGGCGGCGGGCTCCAGCAGGCGCCCGTACGCAGCGGGAACACCAAGTGCCGCCCGAGCCGGGAGCCTTGGTGCGGGGAATTCGCTGGCGGTGCGGCACGGGGGCTGGTTGGGTGCGGGTGGTGACCACCCCCGCCCCTCCACTGGCCCGTATCGAGGCGTATCTGGACGCCGTGCCCCGGGTTTCGGGGCGCGCGGAGGACTTCGGGCCGCTGACGCTGTTCGTCGCCGAAGCGGGCTCACCGTTCCCGTACTACGCACGGCCCACCCCCGGCTGGGCCGGTACGGGTGCGGGCGCGGGCGACGTGCGCCGCGTACGCGAGCGGCAGCGCGAACTGGGGCTGCCCGAGAGCTTCGAGTGGATCGGCGAGAACGCGCCCGCGCTGCGCGGTGCGGCCGAGGACGCCGGGCTCGCGGTGCGGGAACGGCCGTTGATGCTCCTCGACCCGGGACGCGCACCCGTCCCTGCGGCGGGCCCGCCATGTGCCCGCGTACTCGCCCCCGGCGACCCCGCGCTCCCCAGCGCCCTCGCCGTACCGCACCTCGCCTTCGCCGAACCGGGCACCCGGGCGCGAGAGGGCCTCCCGACGCTCGCGGACGCCGTGCGCCTGCACGCGCCTCCGCAGGCCGTCATCCGCGCCGCCGACCGGATACGTGCAGGTCACACGGTGGTCGCCGCCGCGCTCGACGAGGGCGGACAGGCTCTGTGCGCGGGCCAGTTGCTGCCCCTGGGCCCCACGACGGAACTGGTCGCCATCGGCACCCTCCCTGGCGCCCGGCGCCGCGGCCTGGGCGCCGCGGTCACCGGAACGCTGGTCGCCGAGGCCCACAGACGCGGGCTGACGACCGTCTTCCTCATGGCCACCGACGACAGGGTGGCCCGCCTCTACGCCCGCCACGGCTTCCGCGTCACCGGCACGGCCACCTTCGCCGAACCAGCACCGGCTCCCTCACCGCCGGCGTGACGGACGCACCGGATTCGGGCGAACTCTGTGGTGTCCAGCGTCATCGAGAACGGCGCCGGCAACTCGATCTCCTTGCCGAAGGGCACGGTGGTGACCTGCCGGTAGTCGTCCTGTTCCGGTTCGCTGAACAGCGTCAGAGAGGACTTCTCCCGGTCCACCAGGAGGTAGAGGGGGATACCGCCCAGCGCGTAGCAGTGCCGCTTCGCCGTACGGTCCCGCTCGGCCTTGGTCGAGGTCACCTCGGCGACCATCGCCACACCGTCACAGGGCATCCAGGGCTCGGCACCCCAGAACAAGCCACGGTCGGCGGAAGCCCATGTGCCGTCGGGGATCGCGAAGTTCTTTGTGCACAGTCCTCCTCGGGGCAGTCTGAGCCCCTTGTTCCCGGAGAAGTCCATGTCCGTGGCCGACTTACGAACAACCTGCCGCAGCAGCATGCTGCTGTAGGCCTCGTGGTCCCCATCCGGTGGCGGCGTCACGACGATGTCGCCCTTGATGAACTCGGCCCGGTAGCCCTCGGGCGTACCCAGGGCCAAGAAGCCCTCCAGCAGGAGTTCTTCCTGCGAAAGCGACGCGTGTGCCATGGCTGTCATGTCGCACCCTTTCCTTGGTCGGCACAACTGTCGGCCGCCAAGAGGATCGGTGCCGGGGGACGGATCGTCGTTCACCTGAACGTGGCACACACTCGTCACACGGCCGGAGTCGTGCGCGGAACCGGTGTGTTCGCACACCCGTCCCCGTACGGCGGGAAGGATCACCGTCCGTACGGCGGAAGGGGACGCCGGCCTCTGTCGGCACGGGCAGCGAGAGCGGAGGGGCATCGGGGATGGCGAAGACGCGGCGGGGGTTGTTGCGGGTGGCGGCGGGAGCGGGGCTCGCGCTGGCGGGCGGGGGCGCGGCGATGACGGCGTTCCGCGCGCACGGCGACGGCGGTGGCGGTGGCGGTGGCGGTGGCGGTGGCGGTGGCGGTGGCGGTGACAAGGGTGGGCGCAGGGGCGGGGGCCCTGCGTGGGATGCGCTCGGTGCGGGGATGGACGGGACGCTGCTGCGGCCCGGTGACCGTCACTTCACGGCGGCGCGCAAGCTGTTCAACCCCCGCTACGACACGGTGCGGCCCGCCGCTGTCGCCTACTGCGCCGGTCCCGGTGACGTGAGCGAATGCCTCGCGTTCGCGCGGCGGCACGGGGTGGAGGTCGCGGTGCGCAGCGGCGGCCACTCGTACGCGGGCTGGTCCAGCGGCACGGGCAGGCTCGTGATCGACGTGCAGAAGATGGCGCGGGTGTCCGCTTCGGGGCGTACGGCGAAGGTGGGGGCCGGAGCCAAACTCATCGATGTGTACGAGGAGTTGGCGGCGCACAAGCGGACGATACCGGGAGGTACGTGTCCCACGGTCGGGGTCTCCGGCCTCGCGCTGGGCGGCGGTATCGGCGTGGTGGCCCGCGCGTACGGGCTGACCTCGGACAGCGTGACGGGCGCCCGTGTCGTCACGGCCGACGGTGAGCTGCGTGAGGCGACCGAGGACAGCGACGCCGATCTGCTCTGGGCGCTGCGCGGTGCGGGGAACGGGAACTTCGGCGTGGTCACCTCGCTCGACTTCCGTACGCATGTGGCGCCGCCCTGCGTGACCTTCTTCCTCTCCTGGCCGTGGGCCGGCGCGGCTGCCGTGGTGCGGGAGTGGCAGCGCTGGGCGCCCATGGCCCCCGAGGAGATATGGGCCAACCTGCATCTGTCGGCGCCCGTCGGCGGGCGGCCGGGCACGGTGCGCATGGGCGGCCTCTCGCTCGGTGCGCGCTCCGAGGTGGAGAACCATCTGGACCGGCTCGCTGACCGCGTGGGTGTGCCCGCCTCCTCCGTCTCCGTGACTCCGCACGGCTTCATGGACGCGATGAAGGTCATGGCAGGTGTCTCGGGCTGGACCCTGGCGCAGGCGCACCAGCGCGGCACGCTGCCTGGACGTACGAAGCGGGGCAAGGTCGCGCGCCAGTCGTACGCGGCGCGCTCGGACTTCTACACCCGTAGCCTCCCCGACGGCGGCATCGGCGCGCTGCTCGCCCGTATCGAGCGGCTGGCGCTGCTGGGCGGGGGCGGCAGCGGGACCGTGGCGCTGGACGCGCTGGGCGGGGCCGTCAACCGCGTGCGGCCCGACGCGACCGCTTTCGTGCACCGGGACGCGCGTTTCCTGGCGCAGTACCTCATCCAATGGCCGGACTCGGCGCGTGCCACGACGGTCGCGGCGCACCGTGCCTGGCTGGACGCCACGCACACCGCGATGCGCCCGTGGGCCAGCGGCTTCGCGTACCAGAACTACGCCGATCCGGCCCTGCCCGGCTGGCGTCACGCCTACTACGGCGCCAACGCGGAGCGGCTGGCGAAGGTCAAGTCCGTCTACGACCCCGAGCGGGTCTTCACCCACCCCCAGGCGATCTGAGGGCGCCGCACACGCTCCCCGTACCCTGGCGGTCGCACCGTCGTCGTACGTACCGAGGAGAAGCGCCGTGCTCGTGCTGTTGCCGCCGTCCGAGGGGAAGGCCGAGGGCGGAAAGGGCCGCCCGCTGGACCTGGAGTCGCTCTCGCTGCCCGGGCTGACAGAGGCGCGCGCGACGGTGCTGGACGAGCTGGTGGAGCTGTGCGGCGGTTCCCTGGACGACACAGACGACACCGAGAAGGCGCGCGCGGTACTCGGGCTGAGCGAGGGGCTGCGAGGCGAGATCGCCAAGAACGCGGCGCTGCGTACGGCGCCCGCACTGCCCGCTGGTGAGATCTACACGGGCGTCCTGTACGACGCGCTGGGCCTGGCGACGCTGGACGCAGCGGCCAAGCGCAGGGCGGGGCGCTCGCTCCTGGTGTTCTCCGCGCTGTGGGGCGCGGTCGGTGTGCGGGACCGTATCCCCTCCTACCGCCTCTCGGGCGGCGTGAAGCTGCCGGGTGCCGGGCCGCTGGGCGCCTACTGGCGCCGCCCGCTGGAAGCGGTGCTGCCCGAGGCCGCCGGCGGCGGGCTGGTGCTGGACCTGCGCTCCTCCGCCTACGCGAACATGTGGAAGCCGCGGGGAGAGCAGGCCCGGCGGACGGCGACGGTGCGGGTGCTGCAGTCGAAGACGGTCGGCGGGGTCGAAAAGCGTTCCGTGGTCAGCCACTTCAACAAGGCGACGAAGGGCCGCATCGTCCGCACCCTGCTGACCGAGGGCGCCGCACCGAAGACACCCGCCGCGCTGGCGGAGACCCTGCGGGAGCTGGGCTACACCGTGGAGAGCGCCGCGGGCCCGAGCAGCGGCAAGCAGCAGGGCCCGACCGGACTCGATGTGATCGTCACCGAGCTGTAGCCGGCACGGGCGGTGCGCGTCGCGGGCCGTACGGGCGGTGCGCGTCGCGGCCGTACCGGCGGTGCGCGTCGCGGCCGTACGGGCGAGCCGGGCACGCGGTTGCACTGTGCGCAACGCGCATTGCGCACAGTGTCGCGCGGGGGCAGGATGAACGGCATGACCCCCTCCGTGCCCGCCGCCCCCTCCGGCTCCGCTTCCGCCGGCTCGACCCCCGCCCGTTCGGTGCTCGATCTGGCCCCCGTCATCCCGGTCGTCGTGCTCGACGATCCCCAGGACGCCGTGCCGCTCGCGCGGGCCCTGGTCGCCGGCGGGCTGCCCGCCATCGAGGTCACCCTGCGCACCCCGGCGGCCCCCGGTGCGATACGGGCCATCGCGGACGCCGTACCCGAGGCGGTCGTGGGCGCGGGCACGGTGATCAACGCCGACGGTGTCCGTACGGCGGTCGAGGCGGGGGCACGCTTCCTGGTCAGCCCGGGGTGGACGGATCAACTCCTGGGCGCCATGCGGGAGTCGGGGCTGCCGATCCTGCCGGGGGTCTCCACCACGTCGGAGGTCGTGGCGCTGCTGGAGCGCGGCGTGACGGAGATGAAGTTCTTCCCCGCCGAGGCGGCGGGCGGCACCGCGTACCTCAAGTCCCTCGCCTCGCCGCTCCCCCAGGCCCGCTTCTGTCCGACGGGCGGCGTGTCCGAGGCCAACGCTCCCGCCTATCTCGCGCTGCCCAACGTCGCCTGCGTGGGCGGCACGTGGATGCTGCCGCAGGACGCGCTCGCGCAGAAGGACTGGGACCGCGTGCGCCGTCTGGCGGCCCACGCCTCCGGGATCTCCGCCGGCTAGACGGACCCGGACGGCCCGCCACCGCCGCCGCCTCGCGAGAGGGAGGCAGGCGGCGGGGAGCGGCAGGCGGCGGCGAGTACCGCGCCTAACGCAGGTGGCCCGTGTCGTTGAGGAGCCGCAGCGACGCGTTGCCGTCGCCGTAGTAGGCCACCGACGACAGGGAAGCCGCCGACAGTTCCATGCGGAACAGCGACTCAGGAGGGGCGCCGAGGGCGAGACGTACGAGTGTCTTCACGGGCGTCACGTGGGTGACCAGCAGGACCGTACGGTTCGCGTAACGGGCCAGCAGCTTGTCGCGGGAGAGCGCGACGCGGCGGGCCACGGCCTCGAACGACTCACCGCCGCCCGTCGGCTGGGCCGCCGGTGAGCCCAGCCATGCCTGGAGATCGTCGGGGTGGCGCTCGCGCACCTCGGCGAAGGTCAGCCCCTCCCAGTCGCCGAAGTCGGTCTCGCGCAGCCCCTCGTCCGTGCGGACGGGGAGGCCGAGACGGGCGGCGACGGTCTCCGCCGTCTGCCGGCAGCGGCGCAGCGGCGAGGTGACGATCGCCTGGACCGTGCCCTGCGCGGCGAGCGCCTGGGCAGCGGCCTCGGCCTGCTTGCGGCCGGCGGCCGAGAGTTCGGGGTCGGTGCCGCCGCTGCCGGAGAAGCGCTTCTCGGGGGTCATCACCGTCTCGCCGTGCCGGAGCAGGACGAAGGTGGTCGGGGTGCCCATGTCGGCCCAGCCGACGGTGGCAGGCGCGGCCGAGGGGCCTGGCGCGGGCGCCTCGGGTGCGGGGGGCACGGGCGCGAGGTCCACCGTGCCGGCGGGAGCCGCGTCCAGTTCGGCCGTCGAGGCGCCCGCCTCCCACTGCTCGCCGCGCTTGCCCGCGTCCATCGCCTCGTTGGCGAGGCGGTCGGCGTGCTTGTTCTTCTCGCGCGGAATCCACTCGTAGGTGACGGCCTCGCGCGGATATATGCCGCCGGCCTCGGCCGCCAGCGGGCGCATGTCGGGGTGCTTGATCTTCCAGCGCCCCGACATCTGCTCGACGACGAGCTTGGAGTCCATCCGGACGACGACGGCCGCTTCCGGGTCGAGTTCCCGTGCGGCGCGCAGCCCGGCGACCAGGCCCCGGTACTCGGCGACGTTGTTGGTGGCGCGGCCGATGAACTCGGCCGTCTCGCGCAGGGTTTCACCCGACTCCGCGTCCTTGACGACGGCGCCGTACCCGGCGGGACCCGGGTTGCCCCGGGAGCCGCCGTCGGCCTCGACGACGAAGGTACGGCGGGCCTGCGCACCCGTCACAGGCCGGACTCCGGGGTACGCACGAGGATGCGGCGGCAGTTCTCGCAGCGCAGCACCTCGTCGGGTGCGGCGGCGCGTACGTCGTTGACCTCGGTGATGTTCAGCTCCAGGCGGCAGCCCTCGCAGCGGCGCTGATAGAGCTTCGCCGCACCGACGCCGCCCTCGCGCGCGCGGATCTTGTCGTAGAGCTTGAGCAGGTCGTCGGGTACGACGGCTGCGATGGTGTCCCGCTCCGCACCCGCCCTGGTGATCTCGGCGTCGATCTCGGCGACGGCGGCGTCCCTGCGGCCCATGGCGTCCTGGACCCTGGCGCCCACCGACTCGACGCGCTCGGTGAGTTCGGCGGCACGCTCCTGCACCGACTCGCGGCGCTCCATGACCTCCAGGACGACGTCCTCCAGGTCACCCTGGCGCTTGGCCAGCGAGACGATCTCGCTCTGGAGGCTCTCCAGGTCCTTGGGGTTGGTGACGGCTCCCGAGTCCAGTCGCTTCTGGTCACGGGTGGCGCGCTGGCGCACCTGGTCGACGTCCTGTTCCGCCTTGGTCTGTTCGCGGGCGGTGTCGCTCTCCTCGGTCTGCGCGGCGACGAGCAGGTCGCGCAGCTGGGCGAGGTCGGCGTCGAGCCGCTGGATCTCCTCGTGCTCCGGCAGATTGTTGCGCTTGTACGCGAGCTGCGTCAGGCGCGTGTCGAGGGCCTGGACGTCGAGCAGGCGGATCTGGTCGGCGGGCGCGGCGTTCAGTTGGGGGCTCCCGGTGTGTGGTCGTGTACGGGTGACGTCGAGGACGCGGGGGAAGTCGGGGAGGCGACGCTTGCTGCGTGCGCCGTCCACGGGTCGGTGACGGTGCGCGAGACATAGGTGCGCAGGTCCCAGCCCTTGCGGTCGGCGAGGGCGTCGAGCTGCGCTGCCGCCTGCTCGCACCAGGGCCACTCGGTGGCGAAGTGCGCGGCGTCGACGAGCGCGAGCGGGGAGTGCTCCCGGGCCTCCGATGCGGGGTGGTGGCGCAGGTCGGCGGTGAGGTAGGCGTCGACGCCGGCGGCGCGTACGGCGTCGAAGAGGCCGTCGCCCGAGCCGCCGCACACGGCGACGGTACGGATCAGCCGGTCACGGTCCCCCGCGGCGCGGATGCCCTGCGCCGTGACGGGCAGCCGCGCGGCTGCCAGCTCGGCGAACTCGGCCAGCGGCAGCGGCCGGTCCAGCTCGCAGATCCGGCCGAGGCCGCGGCGCCCGGCGGGGTCGGTGGTGTCAGGGACGAGCGGGCCGACGACGCGCACACCGAGCGCGCCGGCGAGGGCGTCGGAGACGCCGGGGTCGGCCGTGTCCGCGTTGGTGTGCGCGGCGAGCAGCGCGACACCGTTCTTGACCAGGGTGTGCACGACCCGGCCCTTGAAGGTGTCGGCCGCGACCGTGGTGGTGCCGCGCAGATACAACGGGTGGTGGGTGACGAGCAGTTCGGCACCGAGCCTGACGGCCTCGTCGGCGATCTCCTGTACGGGGTCGACGGCGAACAGGACGCGCGTGACCCGCGCTTCGGGGTTCGCGACGTCGCCGCACACCGCTCCGACGGCGTCCCACTGCTCCGCGCGTTCGCGCGGCCACAGAGCGTCGAGCGCTGCGATGACATCCGGGAGTGAGGGCTGTGCTGGCACGTGCGCAAGGCTACCTGTCGGTGCCGGAGTGGGGGCTCGCCCGGTCGGTACGGATCGGACGGCCCCCGGCACCGGCTCCCGCACCGGCCGGAAGCGCACGCCGCTTCGCACGTGACCCGGCGCGTGACGCGCGCGTTACGTGAGGTGACCGCGCAGGTCGGCGAGGACCTTGTCGGCCGCTGTGACGCCGAGGCCGAGGTACCAGGTCTCGTCGGCCACGTCCTCCGCCTGTCCCTTCCTGACCGCGCCGAGCTTCTTCCACAGGGGGCTGTCCTGCGCCTTGGCACGGTCGGTCTTCTTGGGGTCGCCGTAGGCGGCCGTGAAGATCCAGTCGGCGTCGGCCTCGTCCATACGCTCCGGGCTGATCTCCGTGGCAAGGTCGTTGACCTGCTGGTTCTTGGGGCGCGGAAGGCCGACGTCGTGCAGGACGGTGCCGATGAACGAGGCCCTCGCGTAGAGGCGGATCATGCCCGGCATGTAGCGGACCATCGAGACCGTCGGCTTCTTCTCGCCGAGGTCGTCACCGAGCTTCTTCGCCTTCTTCTCGTACGCGCCGAGCTTGGCCTGTGCCTGCTTGGTGCGGTCGAGGGCCGCGGCGTTCAGAAGGTAGTTCTCCTTCCAGGTGAAGCCGGGGCGGATGGAGAAGACGGTGGGCGCGATGGCGGAGAGCTGCTTGTACTTGTCGGCGGCGCGCAGCTGGCTGCCGAGGATGAGGTCGGGCTTCAGCGCGGCGATGGCCTCAAGGTTGAGGTTGTTGATGGTGCCGACGTTCTTGGGGCTGCCCGCTTCCTTCTTGAGGTAGCTCGGGATGGCGTTGCCGCCCTCGGTGGGCGCGAGGCCGACCGGCTTGAAGCCGAGCGAGACGGCGTTGTCGAACTCGCCGACGTCCAGCACGACGACCCGCTCGGGCTGCTTCTTGATCTCGGTCTTGCCCATGGCGTGCTTGATGGTGCGCGGGAACTGGCCCGCCTTGGCCCGGGTACCGAAGGAGGCGGTCTTCTTGGCCGCGCTCGCGAACTCGTCGCCGCCCTGCGCCACCTTCTCCTTGGACGTGCCCTTGCCGCCCGAGGCGCCGCTGTCGCCGTCCCCTGAGGAACCGCAGGCGGTGAGCGCCAGCGCGGCGGCGAGGGAAAGGGCGACGGCGGCGGTGGCGCGCTTGCCGCCGCTCGGACGTATGGACATGTGGCACTCCGTGCTTCTTCGGGCAAGCCGGGCGCACCCGGCATCACTTAGGCGGACCTTACTCAAGCCGAAACGGGCAGCGACATCAACCCGCGCCCCTGTGTCCTCCACCACCGCGCGGCGCCCCGGGCGAGGCCGTTCCGCCGCCTTCCCGGTGACTCTTCGTGACGGCGGTACGCGACTCTTCGTGACGTCGCGGCAGGGCTTTCCGTACCGCCAGCACAGCCGGGCCTGCCCTCTCAGGCGAACCCCGTACCTCGTCACCCTTACGTGTGAAGCGCTTCAGCTCGCGCTGTTCGAGCCCGAGCCCGGCACCTAGCTTCGTCACTGGAGGTGATCGCAACATGGCTGCGAGTGACCCGAGAGTCATGGCCGAGAGCTTCACGGTCGCGGCGGACGGCTCCTACGCCGCCCGGCTCAGCGCGAGTCCGGGCTCCGAACTCTGGTACCCGGAGCGCTGGACGCTGGGTGGCCCGGAGCCCTACGCGGTACCGCTGCCCGTGGAGCAGCCCGAGGAGGCGGACAGTTCGGTGCTGCCGCTCTCGGACGGGCGGGTGCTCATCACGCGCCGGGCCGGCGCACGGTACGCGTTCGCGCTGCTGTACCCCTCGGGGCCCGACACGGGAGAGCGGCGCCTGGGAACCGTGGAGGCCGACCGGCTCTCCCTGCTGCCGCCGGCGCCGTGCGGCACCCGCGCCTACGCGCTGACTCCCGAGGAGGACGAACGTTCCACCACCGTCTGGCTCGTGGCGGGCGGCGCCTCCCGAACCCCGGAGCCCGTGGCACGCGTGCGGGGCCTCTGCACGGGCGGGGCCTGGCTGGACCGCGAGGGACAACTGCTGGCCGTCGACCGTACGGAGGGCGAGCGCGCGCCCACCAAGACCGTGGCCGTCGACCTCGGCAGGGGCGGCGAGGTCTCCCCGCTGCTCCAGATCACCGAGGACAGCAACGACCGGCTGCTGCTCGCCGACCCGTACAGCGGGCTGCTGCTCGTACGCTCCGACGCCCCCGGTGAGGACCGGTTGGCCTGGGGTGTGCTGGGCAGCCACCGGCCGGTGCGCTTCCCCGAGGCGCTGCATCCGGCGAACACACGGCTGACGCCGTTCGCCGTTCAGCCGGGACAGGCGCTGCTGCCCGAGCGGTGCGGGGTGGCGCTGCGCGTGGACGCGGCGACCGGGACGTGGCTGGCCGTATGGCGGCCAGGGCTCAAGGAGTTGCGGCACATCGCGGGCCCGCCCGGGTGGCTGACGGGCAACGGGCTGTGGACGGCCGACGGCGAACTGCACGTCCCCTACTCCACGACCCATGTGCCCTGCGGCCTCGCCCGGCTGCGCACTCCGCTCCCCGATCCCACCGCGCCGACCACGCGGCACACACCGGAGAGCACGGTGGCACCTGTCCCGAACGCACGGGAGGCGGCGGCGTCCGAGCACACGGGCGAGGGCAGGACCGGAACCGGGGCCGGAACCGGGGCCGGAACCGGGGCGGGAGCGGGGACCGCGCCCGGGACCGCGCCCGGAGTCGGAGCGGGACCCGCGCCAGGGACCGGGCCCACGCCCGGGTCCGTGCCCGGGTCCGGGTCCGTGCCCGGGTCCGGCGGTGCGCCTGGGTCCGAGCCCCCGGGAGAGCCGGGCAGCGGCGGCGTGCCGGGGCCGGCGCCCGCACCCGAGGCCCCGCCGCCGGGGTCACCGGGATCACCTGGGCCGCCGTCGCCGCAGCCGCCCGCGCCGCGGATCGCGCCGCAGGCGCCCCCTGATCCGGGCCCGGGACACCGTGCCGCGCCACCGGAGGACGTCACGGGTCTGCAACATCACGATCACGGAGTACGGCACTCCGGACTGCTCGGTTCCGGTGGCTTCGGAGCCGTCTCCGCAGGCGGCACAGGGGCGTTCGGGGCCTTGGGGGAACCGGCCTCGAAACCCGTGCCGTTGCAGCAGGCCCCGCTGACGACCGGGATGTCGTGATCCGAGGGGCGAAACCGTGTGAGCGATGATCGCGCGCGTCGTTAAACTCCGCCGGGTACGACGGAAGCAACAGATTCACGGAGTTACGTTCGCGATGTCCGACACCCAGACCGAGACGCCCAGCCACGAGCAGACGGCCGGCGAGGGGACGCACGGGGGAAAGCACAGGGGCCAGGCCGCCGGTTCCGAGGAACAGCGGAACCTTCCCGCGCAGGGCCGCCACCGCCGCCCCGCGCAGTCCCAGTCCTGTGACCCGTCGGCCCAGCCCGGCCAGTCCACTTCGTCCGCCGCCTGACCAGCGCCCGACGACACAACCGTTCCGGGGCCGCTCGGCCTCAGTCCTTCTTGAGGCCGAGCACCTCCCCCGCTGCGAACGTCTCGTGCGGGGAAAGCTCGGCGAAGTACGGGGTCAGCTGCTCGTCCAGTTCCTGGAAGGTGAAGACCTCCTTGGACGTGTCGAACTTCGCCGCCACCTTGGGGCGTTCCAGCAGCGCGACCATCCCGCCGTGCACGACCAGCAGCTGCCCGTTGACCTTCGCTGCGGCAGGGGAGGCGAGATAGCCGACCAGCGGTGAGACATGCTCGGGTGCCAGCGGGTCAAGACCCTCCACCGGAACCTCGAAGCCCTGGAAGACGTCCTCGGTCATCCGGGTACGCGCGCGGGGACAGATGACGTTCGCCGTCACCCCGTACTTCGCGAGCGCACCGGCCGTCGAGGTCGTGAGCCCGACGATCCCGCCCTTGGCCGCCGCGTAGTTGGGCTGCCCCGGCGAACCGGCGACGAACGCCTCGGACGAGGTGTTGATGATCCGCCCGTAGACCGGGCCGCCCGCCGCCTTCGACCTCTCCCGCCAGTGCGCCGCGGCGAAGTGGGTGGTGTTGAAGTGGCCCTTGAGGTGGACGCGGATGACAGAGTCCCACTCGTCCTCGGTCATGGAGAACACCATGCGGTCGCGCAGGATGCCCGCGTTGTTGACCACGATCTCCAGCGAGCCGTACGTGTCGAGCGCGAGCTCCACCAGCTCGCCGGCCTGCGTGAAGTCGGCCACATCGCCCTGGTGCGCGACGGCCTGGCCGCCGGCCGCGCGGATCTCGGCTGCGACCTGCTCGGCCGGCGCAGCGGAAGCCTGACCACTGCCATCCCGTCCACTCTGCCCGAAGTCGTTGATGACGACATTCGCGCCCAGCCTGGCCAGTTCCAGCGCCTCGGCGCGACCGAGACCGCGCCCCGCACCGGTGACGACGGCGGTCTTCCCCTGAAGTGACATACGGGTCCTCTCTCCCTAACCCATGAGTGGTGGCACCGGCCCCGGGCGGTGGTCACCAGCCCATGAAGGGTGACCACCTGGCCCGGGGGCGGTGGCTCAGAGCGAGACGCTGGTGCGGAGCGCCTCGCCCGAGCGCATCTGGCCGATCGCCTCGTTGATGTCGGCGAGCGGCACCCGGTGGGTGATGAGCGCTTCGAGGTCGATGCGGCCCGCACGCCACAGCTCCACAGCGCGGTCGTACGAGCGGAGCACGTCCCCGCCGCCGTAGAGGGAGGGGAGGATGCGCTTCTCGTCGAAGAACAGCTCGAACATGTTGAACTGCACCTGGTCGTCCATCGCACCGGCGCCGACCACGCACAGGGTGCCGCCGCGCCGCGTCGTCTCGTAGGCGGTGCGCGTGGTCGCCGACTTGCCCACGACCTCGAAGACGTAGTCGAAGCCCTCGTCGCCGGTCAACCGGCGCTTGGCGTCGGCCAGTTCGTCCGGGGCCACGCCCTCGGTCGCGCCGAAGTTCAGGGCCGCCTCGCGGCGGGAAGCCACCGGGTCGACGGCGACGATCTGCGCGGCGCCGCACGCGCGGGCGCCCTGGATCGCGCTGATCCCGACGCCGCCGCAGCCGATGACGGCGACCGAGGAACCTGCCTCCACCTTCGCGGTGTTGAAGGCCGCGCCGAGTCCCGTGGTGACACCGCAGCCGATCAGCGCGGCGATCTCGAACGGCACATCGTCGGGGATGGGCACGGCGCACGGCGCGTCGAGCACCGCCTCCTCCGCGAACGTACCGGTACCGGCGAAGCCGAAGACCTCACCGGTGGCGCGCTTGAAGTTGGGGGTGCCCGCGTTCATGAACCCGGTGAGGCACAGATGGTTCTGGCCCCTGCGGCACGCGGGACAGTTGTTGCAGGCCGGCAGCCAGCACACCAGCACCCGGTCGCCGGCCTTGACGTGGGTGACGCCCTCCCCCACCTCCAGGACCTCGCCCGCGCCCTCGTGGCCCGGTACGAACGGCGCGGGCTGCGGCAGCACGCCGCTCATCGCGGACAGGTCCGAGTGGCACAGCCCGGTGGCCCGTATCCGCACCCGCACCTTCCCGGGGCCGAACCCGACGGCCTCCACATCGTCGAGCACCTCAAGCTTGTCCTGCCCGGTCTCGTGCAACACGGCTGCGCGCATTGCGGCTCCTTCCAAGAGTTCCGCTGTGCAGGGGAGTTCGCTGTGTACGGGGGTCGCTGTGCGGGGAGTCCCGGCTGCGGCCACTGCTATGTGCGGCTGTGGCTGCGGCGGTTCGGCTGTGTACGACTGCGGCGGTACGGCTGGGGCTGAGGGCTGGGGCTACGTATGGCTGAGGACGCAGTCACCGAGCACCGGCGCCTCGTCCCGTTCGACGGCGTACGCGGCGAACTGGAGCCGCCCGTCCGCCACCCGCCACGCCCGCACCCGCAGCGTCTCCCCGGGGTACACGACTCCGGCGAACCGCGCCGAGTAGGAGGTGACCCCGGTGACCTCGCCGCCGAGCACCTCGTCGACGACGGCCTTCAGCCCCATCCCGTACGAGCACAGGCCGTGCAGGATGGGCCGGTCGAACCCTGCCAGCGCGGCGAATTCGGGGTCGGCGTGCAGCGGGTTCCAGTCGCCGGACAGGCGGTAGAGCAGCGCCTGTTCCGGGCGGATGCGCCGCTCGATGGTGAAGTCGGGTGCGCGGTCCGGGAGTTCGAGGCGCCCCGAGGGGCCGCGCTTGCCGCCGAAACCCCCTTCCCCGCGTACGAAGATCTGGGCCTCGCTGGTCCACAGGGGCCCGTCGCCGTCGGCGACATCGGTGCGCAGGACGAGGACAGCGGCCTTGCCCTTGTCGTAGATGTCGGCGACCCGCGAGGTGGAGGTGGCGCTGCCCTTGACGGGGAGCGCGCGGTGGCTGGTGACGGACTGCGTGCCGTGCAGTACGGCCGCGAGGTCGATGTCGATGCCGGGTGCCGAGAGCCCGCCGACGACACCCATGCCGCCGCCCGCGACGGTGGCGAAGCTGGGCAGGACGTGCAGCTTGCTCTCCAGTACGTAGCGCAGTTCGGCCGGGTCGGTCGGCGGGACTCCGGCGCCGAGCCCCAGGTGGTAGAGCTGGACGTCCTTGTGGTCCCAGGCGATCTCGGCGCTGCGGGGCTCGGCCGCGAGGGCCTTTTCGGGGTCGATGGGCATCGGGGCAGTGCTCCTTGGGTCCTCGGTTCCTCGGGCCTGCGAAGACCCCGGTCCGGCCGTCCGCACCGTCGGTCGGACCGGGGCCGCTCTCGACCGGCCAGGCATCCCGCGAGCGGAAGGACCGACCCCGGAATGAGAACACGTTCTAACCGATCGGGTACCTGTATAACGCAGACCCCCGCACATGGGAACCCCTGACGGCGCGTCAGGCGGGGCGTCGGACGGCGCACCCGTGACATTTGTCAACGCCGACCGACCACATTCACATCTGCCGAGGTCACAGCCCCTCTCCGTAGTGTCGGAAGGCAATGGCGGGCCACGCCGGCGGTGCACACGTACCGTCGCGCTGACGAGGGAGGAGCGGCCAGGATGGCGACGAGGACGACGACGCGGGCGGCAAGGACGGCACGGGAAGCCGAGGAGAGCGCCGTGTGCGGGCACGGCAGCGACGACGAGCCGCAGGTGTGGGAGGTGCGGGACAGGGGACCCGGCAGATTCACCTTTCTGCCCTGGCTGCTCATGGGCATCGGCGCCATCTCCCACCTCATCCAGGGCAGGACCGGCAATCCGTGGATCGGCGGCGCGGCCCTCCTCGCCTTCAACTCCCTCTACATCGGTGTCGTCTTCGCCTCCTTCGACCCCCGCCGCCGGGACTCCCGCGTCCCTCTGTACGAGCTGGCCGCGCTCACCGCCGTGACCTACGCCGTCGCCATCGGCTACGGCGACGCCTGGACGATGTTCTTCCCGCTGCTCTCGCTCGCCTCCGGCACGGTGCGCAAGCTCAAGGGCAAGGCGCTCGTCGCCTGGCTGGTCGTCCTCAGCGTGTCGGCCGGCCTGGTCACGGGCATGCGCGGGGACGGCCTGGACCCGTGGAGCCTCGCCTATGGAACGTTCATCTCCGGCATGGTCACCGCAACGGTGCTCAGCCTCTTCGACACCGTGCGCAAGCTGGACGCCACCCGCCAGGAGCTGGCCCGCACGGCGGTGGAGCGGGAGCGGCTGCGCTTCTCCCGTGACCTGCACGACCTTCTCGGGCACACCCTGTCGGTCATCGTCGTCAAGGCCGAAGCCGTGCGGCGGCTCGCCGAGCGTGACCAGCGGGAGGCGGCGCTCGCGCAGGCCGCCGACATCGAGGCCGTCGGCCGCCAGGCGCTCACCGAGATCCGCGAGGCCGTCACCGGATACCGCGAGGGAAGCCTGAGTACCGAACTCGACCGCGCGTGCTCCGTGCTGGAGGCCGCCGGAATCCTGCCGGTCGTACGGCAGTCGGGGCCGCCGCTGCCCCCGCAGGCAGAGGCGCTGCTCGGCTGGGTCGTCCGCGAGAGCGTCACGAACACGGTCCGGCACAGCGGCGCCGCACGCTGCGACATCGAGGTGCGGGGCGCCGAGGACCGCGTACGGCTGACCGTCACGGATGACGGCCACGGGCCCGGTACGGCCCCTGCCGTGGGGTCGGACACGGGGTCGGACACGGGGTCGGTCGCCGGGCCGGATACCCGGCCGGACGCTGGGCTGGACACCCGGCCGGACGGGAGCGGGCCTGACGGGAGTGGGCCTGAGAGCATGCGTGGGCGGGCCCGGGCCGGGACAGGACTCAAGGGGCTGGCCGAGCGGTTGAGTGCGGCGGGTGGCGCGCTGGACCACGGGCCCGACGGGCGGCGCGGGTTCCGTGTCGTGGCCGAACTCCCCGTGGACACGGGGGACTCGATGCGGACCGACCAGGAGAGGGCCGACCAGGAGAGGGCCGAGCGGTGATCAAGCTCCTGTTGGCGGAGGACCAGGGCATGATGCGCGGGGCGCTGGCCCTCCTGCTCGGCCTGGAGGAGGACATGGAGGTCGTCGCGCAGGTCGCGACCGGCGACGCGATCGTCCCCTCCGCGCTGGAAACGGGCCCCGACATCGCGCTCCTGGACATCGAACTGCCGGGCCGCAGCGGCCTGGACGCCGCGGCCGAACTGCGCGAACGGCTCCCCTCGTGCGCCGTTCTCATCCTCACCACCTTCGGCCGCCCCGGCTATCTGCGCCGCGCCATGGAGGCGGGCGCCTCCGGTTTCCTCGTCAAGGACGGCCCCGTGGAGGAACTGGCAGCCGCCGTACGGCGCGTGCTCGCGGGCGAGCGCGTCATCGACCCGGCACTGGCGGCTGCCGCGCTCAGCGCGGGGCCCAACCCGCTGACGGCGCGCGAACGCGACGTGCTGTCGGCCGCCGCCGACGGCTCGACCGTCGCGGACATCGCCGGCAGGCTCCACCTCTCCCCCGCCACCGTGCGCAACTACTTGTCGGCCGCCATCGGCAAGACCGGCACCCGTAACCGCATGGAGGCCGTCGGCGCAGCCCGCCGGAACGGCTGGCTGTAACGGCGGCCGGACGTACGTGAGAGGTTGCACGAGGCGGGTCGTACGCGAGGGCCCGTACGCCTTGTCAGGCGACCGGCGACCGACGGCCCCGGGTCAGGTGGGGCCCTGGCGGGATGTGCGCGGCAGGACGAAGAACATGAAGACCACGCAGGCCGCGAGGATCACGGCGCCGGTGGAGAACGCCAGCCCGTAGCCGGAGGCCAGCGACTCCGGCGTCTCCTCGCCGCCGATGCGGGCAGCGGCGACGGTGGAGAGCACGGCGAGGCCCAGGGCGCCGCCCATCGTGCGCCCGGTGCCGAACAGGCCCGACAGCAGCCCCGCTTCGCTGGGGTCCTTCGTCGCCGTCGCGATCGTCGCGAGCGGCGTCGCTGCCAGCCCGGCGCCGAGCGCCATCAGGATGCCGGGGCCCAGGATCGTCGTCACATAGCCGCCCTCACCGTGCATTCCCGAGCCCTGCCACACATAGCCGATCGCGGCGAGGGCCGAGCCCGCCACCGCGATGTGTCTGTCGCCGATCCGCGCCATCAGATACGGGGCGATCTTGGAACCGACGACGATGCTGAGCGACTGCGGTACGAGCGCGATGCCCGCCTGGAGCGGCGTGTAGTCGAGCACGTTCTGGGTGTAGAGCGACAGGAAGTACCACATGGAGAACATCGCCAGCCCGTTGATGAAGATGGCGACGTTCGCGGCCGAGACCGCGCGGCTGCGGAAGAGCCGCAGCGGCACCAGCGGTTCGCTCGCACGTGCCTCCACCGCGACGAACAGCCCCAGCAGCACGAGCCCGGCGGCCAGCGGGCCCAGCGCGCCCGGTGCCGTCCAGCCCGCTGCCTCCGTCTGCCCGATCCCGTACGCCACCGCGACCAGCCCGGTCGTCACCAGGAGCGCGCCCGGGGTGTCCAGCCTGCGCGCCTTCGCCGAACGGCTCTCGACCAGCCACATCGCGGCGGCGACCAGCACCAGGGCCCCCACGGGAACGTTGATGAGCAGCACCCAGCGCCACGACAGCGTGTCCGTCAGCACGCCGCCCACAAGGCCACCGGCCGCGCCGCCGCCCGCGCCGACCGCCGACCATGTCGCGACCGCCCTCGTACGCGCCGCGCCCTCCGGGACCGACGTCGTCAGGATCGTCAGCGTCGCGGGCGCGAGTATCGCGGCGCCGACCCCTTGCAGCGCCCGCGCCGCCAGCAGCTGCCACGGCTCCTGCGCGAGACCGCCCACGAGGCTCGCCGCCGTGAACAGCGCGAGCCCCAGCAGGAACACGCGCTTGCGCCCGAACAGGTCCGCTGCCCGGCCGCCCAGCAGCATCAGCCCGGCGAACGTCAGCGTGTACGCGTTCACCACCCACTGGAGCCCCGAACCGCTCAGCGCGAGATCGGCGCGCATCGACGGCAGCGCGACGTTCACCACGGACACATCGAGCACGACGAGGAACTGCCCGGCACACGCCGCGAGGACTACCGCCCACAGGCGCGGAGGGGGCGAAGCTGTGTCATCGCTCGATATGCCGGTGTCGGCGGAAGTCTGTGCCATACCGCCCATGTTCGCACCGGCGCACCACAGGACCCGTCGATTTTCCCGCCACCGGGCTCTGGGCCCCCTGGCCTGCGTGCCTCTGGTCTGCGGGCCCTTGGTCTGCGGGCCCCTGGCCTCCCACCGCTCCTGGCCTCCGGCCCGTATGTCACGGCCCCGTAACACGGTGCTCCGGCCGTGAACTCCCTTGGCCACAACGGCATCTCACCTCCCAGCGACAACGAAAGGGAGTTCGTAGATGCTTCGTACACGTTCGCGTCTGATCGCCGCACCGCTCGCGGCTGCCGCACTGACACTGACCGTCGCCGGTTACGCAGGCGCAGCCGACTCGTCGTCCTCGGGCAGCACGGGGAAGTCCTCCGCCTCCACGGCGTCGGCTCCGTGCCTGGCCGACGCGACGACGCTGATCGGTGACCTCGACGGCGACGGCAACCCGGACAAGATCAGCAATCCCGGGCACACCGGCACCAAGATGACGGTCCAGTGGGGCACGGCCGACGGTACGTTCGGCAAGAAGAACGCCGTCAGGGACCTCATCGGCGCGAAGAAGGGTGAGGACGCGTCCGCGGCGGTCGCCGACTTCCAGAACGACGGCACCCTGGACATCGTCGTCAACATCGTCAAGCAGGCCGACGGTGACGACCCCTCGTCGGCGCGCCTCTCGGAGTACCGTCCCGGCCCGGTCAGCCGTAAGGACCTCACCTCCCCCGACGGCGTGCACTCCGACATCGGCGACCGCGGCGAGGTACGGGAACTCTCGATCGCCCAGTACAACGGCGACGAGTACCCCGACCTCGCGGTACTCAACAACTCCGGTGACGGACAGATGGACCGGGACCCGCGCCTGTCGAAGCCGGGCGGCGGCCTGGAGGGCTACGACTACGACGCGTACCTGAAGTACGGCGAGTTCGGGACCTGGTCCGAGCCGCCGGCCATGCCCAAGGACGGCTGGAGCCAGTTCTACAAGTCCTGCTCCTGAGCTGAACCCGCCGGGCGCCACCCGTGTTCCCCGTGACACGGGCGGCGCCCGGTGACGGTCCTCCCACCGGGCCGGGCCCGGCAGGAGGGCCGGTGGGAGGGGCCCGGCCCAGGCCGCGTACCCGGGTTTGTGGCTGGAATCTGTGTTCGTATCCGGGAAAGGCGGTTACGGTGCCGGGGATGCTGAGTCCTGGTTATGAGCGCGCGCCGCTCCCCCCGCTTCGTGAAACACCCGTCGAGACGGTGCACGACACCCGTGCGGAGGCGGAGAAGAAGCCGAGCGGAAAGAACGATCGCGATCCGTTCCTGGACAACGCGAAGTACCTGACGATCGTGCTCGTCGCGATCGGGCACGCCTGGGCGCCGTTCGCGGGCAACTCGCGTACGACGGGCGCGCTCTACATGCTGGTCTACGCCTTCCACATGCCCGCGTTCATCGTCATCTCCGGCTATCTCTCCCGGAGCTTCGACGGCAGGCCGCGCCAGATCTCCCGCCTGGTCACGGGCGTACTCGTGCCGTACGTGATCTTCCAGACGGCCTATACGCTCTTCATGCGGGCCGTCGACAACCCGGACCGCGAGTTCTACTACCAGAAACCAGGGTTCGCCCTGTGGTTCCTCGTCGCCCTGTTCCTCTGGCGGCTGACGACGCCGATGTGGAAGAACCTGCGGTGGCCGGTCTCCGTCTCGCTGGTCATCGCCATCGCCGCCAGCGTCACGCCGAGCATCGGTGGCGACCTGGGGCTGATGCGGGTGGTGCAGTTCCTGCCGTTCTTCGTGCTGGGGCTCCAACTGCGCCCCGAACACTTCCGGTTCCTCCAGAGCCGGCCCTCCCGCCGCGTCGCCCTGCCGGTCGCCGCCTGCGCCGCGCTGCTCGCGTACTGGGCGGTGCCCAGAATGTCCTCCGCGTGGTTCGGGCACGCCGCTTCTGTGCAGCAGATGGGAGTTCCGGCGTGGAAGGGCGCGGTGGTGAACCTCGCGCTGTTCGGCTGCTCGCTGGTACTGACAGCCTGTTTCCTCGCCTGGGTGCCCCGGCGCCGTCTGTGGTTCACCGCGCTCGGAGCCGGCACGCTCTACGCGTACCTGCTGCACGTCTACCCGATCCGGCTCGCCCGGGTGAACGAGTGGTACGACATGAGCTGGGTCGGCCATCCCCTCGGCCGCGTCACCGTCACGATCCTCGCGGCGGTCATGATGACCCTGCTGTGCACCGCGCCCGTGCGCCGGGTCTTCCGTGGCCTCATGGAACCGAAGATGGCGTGGTTCTTCCGCCCCGACCCCGCCGCCGCGGCCCGCGCCCGCGAGCACACCCCGACGCCGGACCGCGACCCCTCGGCGCAGCGGCGCGACTCCTCAGCACAGCCGCGCGACTCCTCCGCGCACCGCTAGGCGGACCGGCCGTGACGGCCGGCTTACGTGCCGGGAACCCGGTGCGGGTGCGGTGCCCCCGCTGTGCCGACAGGAACGCCGGGATCACGGAGCCAGACCCGTTGACCCCGCGCCGTGACGCTCAGGCCGAATGCAGACGCTTCTGGGGCGCCGGCCTCGCGGTACAGGCCCCAGAGCTTCTCCAGCTCTTCCCAGAGTGCGCGCGGGCCGTACTCCCATACGTGGCCACTGCCGTCGGCCTGAGCGGCAGAACCCCGCCCGTCGTCCACCCACGCGTGGTAGGAGCCACCCCGGCGTTTCCCCGCCAGGCGCACGCCAGGCAGGTGCGCGTAGGCGTAAAGCGCGAAGCCGAGGTTCGCCACGTGCCCTTGTGCTGTCAGCCGATCCAGCAGAGCGGCATGACGCGTACGCCAATCCCGCGTCATCCGTCGTCCCCGTTGTCGGGCTGCTGAGGACCGCTGCCGTCCGGCGTGGGCTCCGGCGGCTCGTACGGCTTGTCGGACGGCTCTCCCCGGTGCTTCGTCCCCCATGCTCCACAGAGCCATCGGCTACCTCCTCGCGGTCCTTATACCCGGCGAGGAGAGCGAACCGGCCTACGCGCCCAGGTCCCCCGCCCGCGCCCCACCGAGGAACGCCCGCCACGCGGGCCCCGCCACCACAAGTGCGGGCCCACCCAGCGCTTTGGAGTCCCGCACGGCGGTGCCCCCACCGGGGAGTTGCGCGACCTCCACGCAGTTGTTGTTGCCGCCGCTGAAGCTCGACCGGGTCCATGTCGCGGCCGACAAGGAGGCAGCAGGGATGTGCGTGCTCACTGGAGTTCATCCTTCAGTTGGCGGATCAGATGGAGGGACGCATCGAGAGACAGGGCGTCGGCGACAATGCGCTGAAATGCCGCCGCATACCGGTCTACCTCGTGCTGCTCCTCCATGTACAGAGCGTTGGTCAGGTTCTCGACCAGCACAACGTCCATGTCATGCCGTTCCGGAAACCCCAAGATCGCGAAAGCGCCGCTGCGTCCGGGATGCGGACCGGCCGCCTGCGGCATCACCTGGATCGTGACGTTGGGCAGAGCGGAAAGATCCAGCATCCGTCGCAGTTGATCGGACATCACACGTGCGCCGCCGGTGGTCCTTGTCCGCAGGGCTCCTTCATCCACGACGGCCCAGACCTCCAGAGGCTTCGGGCGGGTCAGCACCGCTTGGCGTGCTTGCCGCACTTCCGCAAGCCTGTCGACCTCCGCCGAGGTCTCCGTCATGTTGATCCCGGCGATGATGTCGCGTGCGTACGCGGCTGTCTGGAACAAGCCTGGGACCAGACCGCATTCATAGGTCCGCATCACTGTGGCATCGGACTCCAGGCTGATGAAATCCGTGTACGCGGAGGTCAGCACGTCTGAGTACGTCTGCCACCAGCCGCGCCGATTCCCGTTGCGCGCGAGCGCGACCAGCGCACGCCGCTTTGGCTCATCGTGCATCCCGTACAGGTCGAGCAGAGACTGCACGTCGCCGGGCCGCGCCGCTGAACGACCGGTCTCGATCCTGGACACCTTGGCGTTGTGCCACCCAAACTGCTTCGCCACGTGGTCTGTGGTGAGTCTCTGCTGTTCGCGCAGCCTTCGAAGCTCGGCCCCAAGTCGCCGTCGACGAACCGTTGGCGCTCCCATTGATGCCACCTCTTTCTCGTGAAACCTAGCTTGCCGATTGCGCCGCCTGTCGGGGCTCGATCGTGGCTATGCACACCCCGCAGGAGCGAACGATAGCGATGTGATGCAGAACTGCGCAGGGAACTTGCAGATCTGCACAACTCATCGGCATGCTGGGCGTTGTCACGCAGTGCGATCACGCACTCGCAGAGCGATTGGTGATGCCATGGGGAACGCAGAAGCGACCTCCAGCTCTCAACCCCCCTCGCCTGACCACGAGTTCACGATGCATTTCCCCGCATCCCCCCAAGGCGCAAGCCTGGCCCGGCGGCTCGCCGCTTCGCGGCTGAGGGAGTGGGGGTACAGCACCGACGTACCCGCGCTGCTCATCGGGGAGCTGGTCGCCAACGCGGTCGAGCACTGTCACTCCCCGGAGGGGCAGTTCAGGTTGCGGGTGACCGCGACCGCCGCGCTGCTCATCGAGGTGTCGGACGTGTGCGGCACGCACCTCCCCGCGCTCCAACAGCCGTCCGAGGACGCCGAGTCGGGGCGCGGGATACTGCTCGTGGACGTGCTGGCCGGCGAGTGGGGCACGCGAGTCGACGCGGCTCCCCGCGAGGGGAAGGACGCGGCTCCTCGCGAGGGAAAGACGGTGTGGTGCACCTGTGCGCTCTCGGCTGCGCCGTACGGCACGGCGCCGGAACGACGCGTCAGGGACGGCAATCAAGGAGGATGACCGCAGGCGATCCCGGGACTGGGGAACGCCATCCCCCAGTGCGGGGCAGGGCCTCATCGCCAGCGCTCTGTTGACGCCGACCCCCCAGGGGGCGACGGTCGACGCAATGACTCGCAACTGGCTGGACGGAAGGAAGGAACATGTCCCTAGTCTTCTTCGGCAAGGACCCGGACACCGACGGTGATGAGTGCCCCACGGTGTGGGTCGACGACAAAAACGCCGACTTGGTGTTCCAAGGGTGGAAGGCCGACGGCGCGACAGAGGCGGACTGCCTACGGGTCGGGCACATCCCTGAGTCGGAGGCAGTGATCAGGTTCCCGGCGCGCATGGTGCCGCTTGTGAGGAAGGCATGCGATGCCGCAGAAGCACGTTCCGAGCTTCGCTGAGATGATGGCCGACTGCCAACGGTCGGCCGTACACCTGGAGTTGCGCGACGCGTACGGGATCGCGTCGGAGGCGGCGGAGTTCGCGGCGTGGCAGCAAGGCGACGACAGGAGTCGCTACGACCGGCACGGGCGGCGTAAGGCGTGGCTGGACCAGGTCCGCGAAGCCACCGGGCGCGGAGTCGGCATGCGCCGCGTACGTGTCGTGTCCGAGCCTCTGTCCGAGTACATGCGCTTCTCACACGCGGGTACTGCCCTGAACATCGAGGCCGGAGAGCACATCCGCTGGCTGCCCCGTCGGCTGGCCTCTGACATCCCGTTCCCCGGGAACTGCTTCTGGGTCTTTGACGACCGGGTGGTGCGCTTCAACCACTTCACCGGCGAGGGGGCGTCCGCCGGGCCGGAGGTCCGCACCGAACCGCACGTCGTCAAACTGTGCACGACGGCGTTCGAGGAGGCATGGGGCCGTGCGGTGCCCCACGAGAACTACGAGGTCTGAGCGCAAGAACGAGCATGCCGGATTCCCCCTCGTCCAGCGCGCAAGCGGCCCGCGAAGCACTCGCCGCCCGCCTGCGGGAATTGCGTCTGGACGCGGGCCTGGCCGGCCGGGACGTCGCGGCTGCGTGCGGCTGGCATCCCGCCAAGGTCTCCCGCATCGAGCACGCGAAATCGACGCCGTCGGACGACGACCTGCGGGCCTGGTGTGGCGCCTGCGGCGCCGGAGAGCAGTCGGACGACCTCATTGCTGAAAGTCGCACAGCGGAGTCCATGTATGTCCAGTGGCGCAGGCTCCAGCGCACGGGCCTGCGTCGGCTCCAGGAGTCTTACGTACCGCTGTACGAGCGCACCAGGCACTTCCGCGTGTACTCCTCGCGCGTGGTGCCTGGCGTGCTCCAGACGGAGGACTACGCGCGAGCGCTCCTGTCCACGATCGCACAGTTCCGGCACGTACCGGACGATGCCGACAGGGCGGCGACTGCGCGCGTGGCCCGATCACAAATCGTTTACGAAGGTCGGCACACCTTCGGCCTGCTGCTCGAAGAGGACGTCCTGTACTACCAGTACGGCGACACTGCGGCCATGTATGCCCAACTGGGCCACCTCCTGGCCGTGATGCAACTGGCTTCTGTCTCCGTCGGCGTCATCCCCCGCACAGCACGACGCAGCATGTGGGGCCAGGAGACCTTCACGATGTTCGACGATGCGCGGGTACACGTGGAGCTGCTGACCGCCAAGGTGACAGTGACTCAACCGAGCGAGGTTGCGGCCTACGCACGGGCGTTCCGGGCCCTGTCCGAGATGGCGGTATACGGGGCGGCGGCTCGGGCCCTCATCACCGAGGCGATCAACTCCTTGGAGTGACTGCCGCGCGCTGCTCGCCAAGACGCGTGCCTCCCTCGTGTGGTTCGCGCGCAATCGCGCGCAACGGCCTGCGAGTTCGTGAACCGACGTTCCTAGCGTGGTCCTCATCCGGACTCAGGAGGAGGAGTGGGCCGTGAAGACGTATGGGCAATCGCCGTTGGAAACCCCGTCGTTGTTCACCCGCGAACCGGTGGGCCACCCCGGGTGCGACGTGTGCGGGGCGCTGGTCGAGCAGCGCGAGAACGCGCGGGGTCGGGACGACATGTCGCGGGTGAGCGACTGTAACGTCGAGATCCGGCGGCACCCGCACCAGGAAAGGCCCGGCGGGCCGGTCCCGCCCGGTGCCGCGCACCGTACGGCCCCTTGAACTCCGCCCCGTGGGGTCGGCCTCCCCGCCCATGCGTCTACCCCGAGGCGCGTGGGCGGGAGCCCCCCGTTCAGCGCCGCAGCATCGTCACCACCGCCGCGCCGCCCAGCCCGATGTTGTGGGCGAGAGCGACGCGGGCGCCCTCGACCTGGCGCGGGCCCGCGTCACCCCGGAGCTGCCAGGTGAGTTCGGCGCACTGGGCCAGGCCCGTCGCGCCGAGGGGGTGGCCCTTGGAGATGAGGCCGCCGGAGGGGTTGACGACCCAGTCGCCGCCGTAGGTGGTGGCGCCGGACTCCACGAGCTTGCCCGAGGCGCCCTCCGCGCACATGCCGAGGGCCTCGTAGGTGAGGAGTTCGTTGATGGAGAAGCAGTCGTGCAGTTCGATGACGTCGACGTCCTCGATGCCGAGCCCGGACTGCTCGTAGACCTGGGTGGCGGCTGCGCGGGACATCGGCTGTCCTACGACGTCGATGCACGAGCCGGAGTCGAAGGACGCCGCGGTGTCGGTGGTCATGGCCTGGCCGGCGATCTCGACAGCCTTGTCCTGGAGGCCGTGTTCGCGGACGAAGCGTTCGGAGGCGATGACGGCGGCGGCCGAACCGTCGGAGGTCGGGGAGCACTGGAGCTTGGTGAGCGGGTCGTGGATGGTCTTGGCCGCGAGGATCTCCTCGCGGGTGTAGACGTCCTGGAACTGCGCGTAGGGGTTGTTCGCCGAGTGCCGGTGGTTCTTCTCGCCGACGGTGGCGAGCTGTACCGGCGTGGTGTCGTAACGCTCCATGTGTTCGCGCGCCGCGTTGCCGAAGATCTGCGCCGTGGGCGGCGTCATCTCGAAGCCGTGCCGTTCCGCCATGATCCCGTAGTGGCGGGCCACCGGCGAGGTCTTGAAGTCACCGCCGTCCGAACCCGCGCCCAGCGCCCCTTTCTTCATCTTCTCGAAACCGAGCGCGAGCACGCAGTCGTTGAGCCCCGACGCGACGAACTGACGGGCCATCATGAGGGCGGTGGAGGCGGTGGCGCAGTTGTTGTTGACGTTGTAGACGGGGATGCCGGTGAGGCCGAGTTCGTAGACGGCACGCTGGGCCGCCGTCGACGCCTGGTAGCAGTAGCCGACGGGCGCCTGTTCGACGAGGTCGTAGGGGATTCCGGCGTCGGCGAGCGCGTTGCCGCCCGCTTCCCTGGCCATGTCCCAGTACTGCCAGTCGCGGGACTCGGGCTTCTCGAACTTCGTCATCCCGACACCGACGATGTACGCCTTGCCGGGGCCGGATGCGTTGCCGTCCATGGTCTCTCCCGTGAGGGGGTGGGGTCCGTCGGATGAGGGGCCGCCTCGGACGAGTTGGCCACTTCGGATGAGGGGACGCGTCGGATGGAGGGACGCGTCGGATGGGGGGCCGCTTCAGATGAGGGGGCGCTTCAGATGAGGGGGCGGGGTTCCGGGTCGCGGGGCAGGCCGAGGAGGCGTTCCGCGACGACGTTGAGCTGGACCTGCGTGGTGCCGCCCGCGATGGTCAGGCAGCGGGACATGAGGAAGCCGTGCACGGCACGCTCTCCTGGCCCCTCGCGCAACGCTCCGCGCGTACCGAGGAGTTCGAGCGCGAGTTCGGCCAACTTCTGCTGGTGCGGGGTCTGTACGAGCTTGCGCACGCTGGCGCCGGCGCCCGGGTCCAGGCCCTCGACACGCTGGAGGGTGGTACGCAGCCCGATGCAGGCGAGGGCGTGCGCCTCGGCCGCGAGCGCGCCGATCCGTTCCTGGACCGTGCCGTCCACCGCGTCGAGGCGTTCGATGAGCGCCTGGAGCCCCGTACTGAAGGTGACCTGGTCGGCCATGTGGACACGCTCGTTGCCGAGGGTGTGCCTGGCGACCTTCCAGCCGTCGTTCACCTCGCCCACGACGGCGTCGGCAGGGAGCAGGACGTCGTCGAAGTAGACCTCGTTGAACAGGGAGTCGCCGGTGATCTCCTTGAGGGGGCGCACCTCGACGCCGGGGGTGTTCTTCATGTCGACCAGGAAGAAGGTGAGCCCCTGGTGCTTGGGCGCTCCGGGGTCGGTACGGGCGAGGAGGATGCCCCAGTCCGACCACTGCGCCGCCGAGGTCCACACCTTCTGCCCGTTGACGCGCCAGCCGCCGTCGTCGGTACGTTCGGCCCGGGTACGGAGGGAGGCCAGGTCGGAGCCCGCCTCGGGCTCCGAGAAGAGCTGGCACCACATGACCTCACCGCGCAGGGTCGGCCCGAGATGGCGGTCGCGCTGCGCCTCGGTACCGTAGGCGATGAGTGAGGGTACGACCCAGGTGGCGATGCCCAGGTCGCTCACCGTCACCCCGGCGTCCTTCAACTCCTGCTGGACGGCGAGCTGTTGCACGGGCCCTGCGCCCAGCCCGTACGGCTCCGGCAGGTGCGGCGCCGCGTACCCGGTCGGTGCGAGGGCACGGCGTACGGCACCGGGGTCCAAGCCGCGTACGCCCGCGATCACCTCGCGTGCCGCCGTACGGTACGGCTCCGCCTCGGCCGGCAGCTCCATGCGCAGCTCACGGCGGGCCCCTCCGGCGGCGAGCCGCGCCGCGCGCAGGCGGTGTGCGGCCCCGGTACCGAGGAGCTGGCGTGCGACCAGGGCGCGGCGCAGATACAGGTGCGCGTCGTGCTCCCAGGTGAAGCCGATGCCGCCGAGGATCTGCACACAGTCCTTGGCACAGGTGTACGCGGCCTCCAGCGCCACCGACGCCGCGAGCGCCGCGGTGAGCCCCCGCGCCGTGCCGACGCCCTCGCCCGGGGTGTCCGGCGCCCCCGCGCCTTCCTCCGCCGCCCCCGCATCCGCGGCCGGCGTTCCCGCGCCTTCCTCCGCCGCGCGGGCCGCGTCCCAGGTGAGGGCGCGGGCCTGTTCGAGGCGTACGAGCATGTCGGCGCACAGGTGCTTGATCGCCTGGAACTGGCCGATGGGGCGCCCGAACTGCTCGCGCGTCTTGGCGTGTTCGGTCGCGGTCTCCAGCGCCCACGCGGCCACGCCGCACGCCTCGGCGGAGTACAGGACGCGCGCGAGGTCGCGGACGAGGAGCGCCTCGATGTCCAGCAGCCGTCCGCCGGGCACGGTCACACCGTCGGCGGTGACCTCGGCCGTCGGCCGCAACGGGTCCGCGCTCTCGTGCGCGCGCACAGCGAGGGTCGCGGCGTCGACGGCCAGCCACACGGTGCCCGTCGCCGTCTCGGCCGCGAGCACGAGCAGATCGGCCTGCGCGCCGCCGAGTACGGGCGGAGCCGCGCCGTCCAGTACGTGTCCGCCGCCCTCGACCTCGACAGCGGTGAGGGTCCCCGCGTCCAGCGCGACGGCGCCCACGCGTTCACCGGTGGCGAGCGCACGCGTCAGTCCGGGGTCGCCCGTACCCGCGTGCAGCAGCGCGGCGGCGAGGGTGTGCGGCAGGTAGGGGCCGGGGAGCGCCGCCCTGCCCGTCTCCTCCAGCACGACGGCGAGGTCGGGCAGCGAACCGCCGCCCCCGCCGGCCGCCTCGGGCATGTGCAGCCCGCACAGACCCAGCTCGGCCAGCCCGGCCCAGTACGCGGGCCGCCCCTCGCCGGGACCGCCGTCCCCGGAGGACGCCTCCAGGTGTTTGCGCAACTCGTCGGGCGGCACGGCACGCGCCGCCCATCCTCGTACGGACTCGGCCAACTCCCGCTGTTCCTGCGTGATCCCGATCCCCATGCGGGGCAGAGTAGAACACGTTCCACTACGAAGGAAGGCGTGGCACCTTCACGTCGACCTCACCGCAACCGATGCGCTTCGCCTCGGACTTGACGTACGAGGGCAGTACGGCGAGCGCCGCCGACTCGTCGCCGAAGCCCTCCTCCTGCGCCACGAAGGCGACCTGGCCCGTCTGGCAGGTGGCCGTATACACGGTGAGGTCTCCGGAGAAGCCGCCCGAACCCGTCCCCTTGAGGCGCACGGCCGGGTGCCTGAGCATCTCGGAGAAGACCCACGCGAGGCCCTGGTCCTCCACGGTCATCAGCCGTAGCTCGCCCAGCTCGTCATCCTTCCGCCCCACGTCGCACGAACGCACTCCGGCGGACGCGGGGGCACCCGCCTTCGCACCGGGGCCGTTCGCCTGCGCACCGGACTCCTCCGCCTCCGCACCGGGCGTGACCCGCGTGGACAACGCGTGCCGGTCGGCGCCGAAGCCCCGCCGTGTCGCCCGTACGCCCTTCACTCCGCACAGCTCTTCGGGGCCCGCCTCATCCTTGACTTCCGGCAGCGAGGAAGCGGGCATCTTGTCGGGCTCCGGGTACCGTCCCTCGCACCCGTACTTGTCCAGCACACCGTTGGCGAGGTGAACGAGAGCGCGGGCCAACGCGTCGCGGTACCGCCGGGCCTCGGCCCGCTCCTCCCCGCGCGGCTCGGCGGGGCCGGAGGAGAGGGTGACCACCGTGGGCGGGTCACCCTCGCGTGGCATTCCTTGACAGCTCGCGGGCAGCACCGCCCAGGCGCGGGACGAGGACACCATTCCGGTGATCTCGCCTCGCAGCGGTGCCATACGCGAGGAGAGGAACTCCCTGGACCACTGGCGCGCGTCCCAGCCGTCGGTCGTGGACAACTTCCTTACGTTCGCGGTGACTTCCCACTCAAGGTTGTCGTTCTTGAACCGCTGAATCCTGCACTGGGGGCTGCCGTTGTGCGCGCTGCCCGAAAGAGCGCGCAAGGGCAGCTCCTGGTCGCGGATCTCGCCGTCCGAGACCAGTCCGCTCACCACATCGGGCGAGAGGCTGCCCCAGCACATGTCCTTCGCCGTGGACGACAGTTCGCCCGAGCGCCACACCATGACGCCCGTACCGAGCAGCGCACCGACCAGCACGCCGACCACGGCGACGGCCGGCTTCCCCCGGACCATCCGACGCCAGCGGCCAGGAGGCGCGGGCTCCGGCACGGCGGCCTCCCCGTCCCCCGCCTCCGGCTCCTCGGGGGCGGCCGGCTCCTTCGGCCCGGTGGACACGTCAGGGCCCTGGGGCTCTCCGTCAGCTCCCGTTCCCTGCGGCATGTCGCCACTCCCCCTGGATGTCTCGCTGGATGTCTCGCTTGATGTGCTGCTGGATGTGCGGCCGGGCCCGTCACTGGGCGGAACGCTGGGCGTTTCACCGGAGCTGTCGCTGGACGTATCGCTCATGTGCTGGGTGCCACCGCCGGGCAATCGACGCGCTCCGCAACGGAGTTGACGGCGCGGGCGAACACGCGTCGGCTGTCCGGAGTCGCCTTCTTCTCCAGGCGGTCGTCGAGTTGCAGGAAGAAGACGGTGGGCCGGCCCCGGCACTCGGCGGTGACCAGGCCGTTCCCGCCATCGATCCGCCCCTTGCCACGCCACCCCTTGCCGGGCGCCGCCTCACCCGACAAGCCGGTGAAGAGCGCGGTGAACCGAGGCCGCGAGGTCATCACGAACTGCCCGGCAGGCACGGGGGCCCGTACGCTTTCCTGGTCTTCGATCGAGCACGTCTGAAGGTCCTTCTCGACCGCGCCCACGGTCACGTTGTAGTGGTCCTCCCGGCCTGCGGCGAGGCGCAGGCCGGGAACGCGGCAGGTCGAATCGCCCATGTAGAACGTGTCGTCACGCTCCGAACCCCGCAGGGGGACCGTGACCCGGGACGGTTTCCCCGCGTCGCAGCCCGCCTTCGCCCGTGCCGTGTTCGCCAGGGACAGCAGCAGGTCGGCAACGTCCTGTTCACCTCCGATGGACGGCATGTCCCCTGCCCCTCGTACGGTGACGACGCTCGGCAGACCCCCGCTGTCGCACTCCCGTGGCAGCACGAGCATCCCCCGGTCCTTCCCCACCACGCCTGGCAGGCCCTCGGGCAGCGGCGCAGCCCGCGCGTCGAGGAACTCCATGAGCCAGGCCCGCCGTTGGGCTGCCCCACGCGGCACAGGCCCGAACTCGGCGTTCACCCTCTTGTATTCCGCGGTCTCCTCGGTGCTTCCCGAGGACTCTCCGTCACTCCGGGAGTCACCCTCGTCCAAGCCCTCATCGGAGCCGTCGTCAGAGCCGTCACCTGAGCCAACGTCGGAGCCGTCGTCCAAACCGCCGTCGGAGCCACCGGGGTCGGAACCACCGGGCTCGTCGTCGGAGCCGTCGCGCTCCACCGTGGTGGTGAGCCGTACCGAACACGTGGCCCGTTCACCGTGCGCCGGGGGCGCCGACTCCTTGCCGGAGCGCGCGAAGGTGTCGCCGTCGGTGATCGCGTCGCCGAGCACTTCGGGATCGCTGCCCTCCTGCCAGGCGCCCCAGCAGAAGCTGCGCTTCGTGGACGACCAGGCGCCGCTCGACACCTTCGTCACCAGCGTCGCGGCACCCAGCACGACGAGGGCCAACAGCAGAACGAGCGCCGTGCGGTGCCGTGTCGTCCGCGCGATGTCCTTCTCGGGCTCCCCGTCCGGCCCCACACTCTCCGCCACTACACTCCCTCTCCCCCTGTCCCCGCCCGGCGTCATGAGCAGGAGCCAAGGAGGTTACCTGCCGCGTACGGGCGTTCGGACAGCAAGGGAGCACACGGCCCGGAACGCGGGGAAGACGCGGGAATACGCAGGAAGACGCAGTACATGAGGCCGGACAGCGCGCCACAGGCCGCCCGCTACGAAGGAAGGCGTGGCACCTTCACGTCGACCTCACCGCAACCGATGCGCTTCGCCTCGGACTTGACGTACGAGGGCAGTACGGCGAGGCCCAGCGAGCGGTGGTCCCGTGCCGCCGCTCCCGTCTTCCCGCCGGTACCCTCCTCGGCGTCCTTCTCGTACGCCACGAACGTGACCTGCCCGGTCTGGCACTTCGCCGAGTAGACGCTCAGGCCACCGGCGTGAGCGCCCTCGCCGTCACCGCCGAGGGGTTCGGCGTGGTCTCCGAGCGCCGAGGAGACGACGCGGGCCAGTTCGGGGTCGGCCACGGTGGTGAGCCGGAGCCTTTGCAGGCCGATGGGCCGCCCGACGTCGCACGAGCGGATGCCGCCCGGTGTCGGCCCGGCGGAACTCGTGCCCGGCGTGGTGCGGACCGCCGTCGTGTCGTCGTCGCGGGCCCACTCCGGCAGCCGTACGCCCGGGAGGCCGCACAGCCGGTCGGCGTCCAGGTCCTTCGCCGCCTGGCCCTCCGGGGGCCTGGGAAGCTTCGGCGGGTCGGCGTACCGGCCCTCGCAGCCGTACCGCTCCATGACCCCGTCGGCCAGCCGCACGACCGCGCGGGACATCGCGTCGAGGCCGCGCCGCGCGTCGACGTCGTTCTGGAAGTCGGGATCGGCCTTGTCCGAGGCGAGGCTGACCACCCGCAACGGCGGCTTCTCGCCCGGCTCGTACGACCGCTCCTGGCAGCTCGCGGGGAGCGCGGCCCAGGCGCGGGTGGAGGATGCCATCCCTGGTGTCCCGCCACCGAGCGGCGTCATACGGGAGGAGAGGTACTCCCTCGTCCAGTTCCACGCCTGCGCGCCCTTCAGCTCGCCCAGCGTCCGCACCGAGGCCGTGACCTCGGACTCCAACTCGTCGGCCCCGAACGCCTGGATGCTGCACTCGGTGTGCATCGGGTCCTCCGTCGCCCGGCGCAGCGGCAGCTCGGTGCTGCGGACGTCCGTGTTCGTGAACAGCGCGCCCGCGACATCGGGTGAGAGGGAGCTCCAGCACACGTCCCTCTGCACGAACGGCAGTTCGCCGGAACGCCAGGCCATGAGGCCCGTACCGAGCAGCGCGCCCACCAGCACGCCGACGACCGCCGTGCCCCGCCTGCCCCGGACCATCCGGCGCAACCGACCTGGCGCCCCGGGCCCGGCGGCCCCCACACCGGGGGGCTCCACGCCGGGGGCTTCTGCCCCGGTGACCTCTGCCCCGGTGGCATCCCGTCCGGTGGCATTCCGTCCGGTGGCATTCGGTCCGGTGGCCTCGGACTCCTCCGGCATCCCGGCTGCTCCCTTCCTCGGTCCGTCGTCCGACTCCCGCGCGCTCATGCGCGCGGTCTCACGTTCTGGCAGTCGAGGCGTTCGGCGACGGAGTCGACGGTGCGTGCGAACACGCGTCGGCTGTCCGGAGTCGCCTTCTTCTCCAGGCGGTCGTCGAGTTGCAGGAAGAAGACGGTGCGCCTGCCACCGCACTCGCCCTCGACCAGCCCGTCCCGGCCCCGCATGCCGGCGAAGAGTGCCGCCAGCCGCGGCCGGGACGTCATCACGAACTGCCCCGAGGACACCAGGTCACCGTGCTTGTCGGTACGGCCCTCGACCGAGCACGTCTGCAACCGGCCGTCCACCGCGCCCACATGGGCGCCGTACCGGCCCTCCGGGACGGCGGCGAACCGCATCCCCGGGATGCGGCACAACCCCGCGTCCCCTTCTTCCCGCCCCATGCCGCTCTGCCCTTCCGGGCCTGAAGCACGCACGGGAGCCGTGATCCGCGACGGCTTGCCCTGCGCACAGCCCGCCTTCTCGCGGGCCGTGCGCACCAGGGACATCAGCAGTCCGGCGACCTCCGGCTCGCTGCCGAGTTCGTCGTCCTCGCCGGCGGGGCGCACCGTGGCAACGGTCGGCAGGCCGCCGCTGTCGCACTCCCGTGGCAGCACGAACATGCCCCGGTCCCTGCCCACCACGCCGGGAAGCCCCTCCGGCAGCGGCGCCGCGCTCCCGTGCAGGAATGCGGCCAGCCACGCGCTGCGCCGCTCCCCCGCCGCCCGAGGCGGTGGCCCGACATGGGCAACCACCCGCTTGTACTCCAGCGGCGGCGTCTTCCCGCCGTCCGCCGGCATGTCGGCCGCGTCCGTACTGTCGCTCCCGGGGTCGACCAGCGCCAGGACGCATGTGGCCTGCCGGCCGCGTTCCGGCGGCGCCGACTCCCGTTTGCTCACTCGCCGGTAGTCGTCTCCGAGCGCATCGGGACCGCTGCCCTCCTGCCACGCGCCCCAGCAGTAACGCCGCGGTTCGAAGGGCCAGTTTTCCGTCACCCTGGCCCCCAGGAGCGCGCCCCCGAGAACCGCCAGGACCAGCAGTACGAGGCACACCGTGCGGCGCCGCCTCGGCCTGGGCGCGCGGCTCTCACCACAGGACGGCTCGTTCGCCCCCACACCCTCCGGTACTGCGGTCATTCCGGCCTCTCCCCTTGCCTGCTCCGTCACCTTCACGGAGGTCCGAGGAGGGTACCTGCCGGGTACGCGTGTTCGGAGAGTAGGGCAGCATGGCGGAGCCCCGTACCCGTGTGAGGACAGAGGAACCCGATGAGCAGCCAGGACCCCCGGCCCGAGATACGCGCCGCCTTCGAGGCGGCGAAGGGGTTCATGCCCCTGGAGGAGGGCCTCGCGCTGTACGCGGCGGCCACCGAGGCCGCCACGCTGGGGCTGCCGCTGCTGGAGGTCGGCACGTACTGCGGCCGGTCCACGATCCTGCTCGCCGACGCCGCACGCCGTGCCGGGGTGACCGCGCTCACCCTCGACCACCACCGCGGCAGCGAGGAGCAGCAGCCCGGCTGGGAGTACCACGACGCGTCCCTCGTCGACCCCGGAACGGGCCGCATGGACACGCTGCCCACCTTCCGCCGTACGCTCCACGCGGCCGGACTGGAGGAGTACGTCGTCGCCCTGGTCGGCCGCTCGCCCCAGGTCGCCGCGCTCTGGAACACCCCGTTGTCCCTCGTCTTCATCGACGGCGGCCACACGGAGGAGCACGCGGCGGCGGACTACGAGGGCTGGACCCCGCACCTCGCGCCCGGCGGCCTCCTCCTCATCCACGACGTCTTCCCCGACCCCGCCGACGGAGGCCAGGCCCCCCACCACATCCACCAACGCGCCCTGGCCTCCGGCACGTTCACCGAACTCCCCCCAACGAAGTCCCTCCGGATCCTCCGCCACCACTGACACCGTTGACCGGCACCAGTACGCCCCCCTCACCCCATCGCAGCAACGCCCAACCACACCCCCGCCCACACCCCCCCCCACTCCAGGGC
>NZ_JANCPR020000013.1 GCF_028657195.3 Streptomyces iconiensis | reverse complement strand
CCCGCGGACCGAGCCCCCCACCCGCAGACAGACCCGCACCCGCGGACCGAGCCCCACCCCGCCCGGAACGCCCACCCGCGGACCGAGCCCGCAACAACGGGCCCTCTTGCGCGCGTTCGATTTTCTGGGCAGGCTCCCCGCCCACATGCCCATCGCGGGCGCCACGCGGGCGAGTTCGGCCCGGGAGGGGCGCCCGCACAGTGGAGAGGACCCCCATGCGTGCACCCCACGCTCCTCGTAACCGCCGTGCTACGCGCGTCACATGGCGACCGTTGGCGCTGGCGGGAAGCGCGGCACTGCTTGCCGCGCTGACCGTCCAGGCTCCGGCCGACGCGACACCGACCGCTCCCCCCACGAGCCCCCAGGCGCCGGCACAGGCACAGGCACAGGCAGCCCCCAACGACGACGAGTACTACAAGGACGCGATCGGGAAGACGGGCCCCGAACTCAAGACGGCGCTCCACGGGATCATCAAGGAGGGCGACCAGCTCTCCTACGACCAGGTGTGGGACGCGCTCAAGGTCACGGACCAGGACCCGGCCAACTCCGCCAACGTGGTCCTGCTCTACAGCGGCCGTTCACAGAGCAAGGACGACAACGGCGGCGACGCCGACCAGTGGAACCGCGAGCACGTATGGGCCAAGTCCCACGGGGACTTCGGCACGGGCACGGGCCCCGGAACCGACGTGCACCACCTGCGTCCGACCGACGTGTCGGTCAACAGCACGCGCGGCAGCAAGGACTTCGACGAGGGTGGCGAGGAAGTCGGCGAAGCGCCGGGCAACTTCACCGACGACGACTCATGGGAGCCCCGCGACGAGGTGAAGGGCGACGTGGCGCGCATGGTGCTCTACATGGCGGTGCGCTACGAAGGTGACGACTCCTTCCCGGACCTGGAGCCGAACAACAAGGTGGACAACGGTTCGGCCCCCGCCATGGGCCGGCTGTCCGTGATGAAGAAGTGGAACGAGCAGGACCCGCCGAGCGACTTCGAGAAGAACCGCAACCAGGTCATATTCGACAAGTTCCAGCACAACAGGAACCCGTTCATCGACCACCCCGAGTGGGTCGACGACATCTGGTCGTAGCCCAAGGGGCGTAGCCGGAAGGGCCCGGGCCCGGATCACAGGCCCGGGCCGCGGGCCCGGCTCGCGGAAGCGGATCGCAGGCCGGGACACGGGCCGGCCCGCCGGGCTACTGCAGCGGCCTGGACCAGCGCTGCGCCGACGCCCACTCGGCGAACGGCGTCCACGGCACGCGGGGGAACTCCGCGCGCAGCGCCTCCAGGTCAACGCGGAAGCCGGTCTCGGCCAGGAACGCGAACATCGCGCCCATGTCGGGGCTGGCCACGCGGAGCGAACTGAGCGGCGTCTGGCGGTACTCGACGGCCCAGCCGGCGGCGTGCCCGATCGCCTCGGCCATCTGCGCCGGGGTGGGCGCGTCCGCCGCGACCTCGATCCTGCGGCCGATCCAGCGCTCAGGTTCCGCGATGACGGCGGCGACGACGCGGCCGAGGTCGCGGCGTGACACCTGTTGCAGCGGGGTGCCCGGGTCGAGGGGCAGTACGAGCACACCGGAGGCGATCTCGTGCAGCTCGCCGAAGACGTTGTGGAAGAAGTACGTGGGGGCCACCACGGTCGCGGGCAGCCCCGAGGCGGCGAGCACCTCTTCGGTGTGCGCCTTGGTCTCGAAGTGCGGGATGCCGGTGCGCCGGTCGGCGCTGGCGACGGAGGCCATCACCAGGTGCGGCAGCTCCACGCGGAGCGCGGCCTCGATGATCGCCATGCCCTGCTCCTCCTCGGCACGCAGGCCCGCCTCGAAGGGCGTGGTCAGCGCGAAGGCAGCGGTGGTGCCTTGGAAGGCGTAGGCCAGCGTGTCGGGATTGGCCAGGTCGGCCATGACGATCTCGGCTCCCCGCGCGGCGAGCGCGCGGGCACGGGAGCCGCCGGGATCGCGCACCACGCCGCGTACGGGGAGGCCCTGGTCCAGCAGGGCCCCGGCCACGGCGCCGCCCTGTCCTCCGGTCGCGCCCAGCACCGCGATCGTCATACGTCACGTCCTCCCTGCGCCTGCCTGTGCGTACGGGGAAGCAGGAGGAGAGGGCTTCCACGGCGATGCGCCACCGTCCCGCACACAATGAGTAATTCACCCCTTTTGGCCGCTTTGTTAGGTTCGCTTCATGGGACACGACCACGGCCACGGCCCCGCCTCCGGCCCCGGCTCCCGTTCCGGCGGGGAGCCTTCGGCCGGGGCCAGGTACCGCCGCCCCCTGGCCCTCGCCTTCACGTTGACGTTGCTCTACATGGCCGCCGAGATCGTCGGGGGCATCGCGTTCGACTCCCTCGCGCTGCTCTCGGACGCGGCCCACATGGGAACGGACGTACTGGGTCTCGGCATGGCGCTCGCCGCGATCACCCTCGCCAACAGGCCGGGACCGCGCCGCCGCACGTACGGCACCTACCGCCTGGAGGTACTGGCGGCCCTCGGCAACGGGCTGCTGCTGTTCGGGGTCGCGGTCTATGTGCTCGTGGAGGCCGTACGGCGCTGGGGCGCGCCGCCCGAGGTGCCGGGGCTGCCGCTGCTGCTGGTGGCCGGAGGCGGACTGGTCGTCAATCTCGTGAGCTTCCGGCTGCTCTCCTCCGGCGCCCAGGACAGCCTCAACCTCAAGGCAGCCTCCCTGGAGGTGATGGGTGATCTGCTCGGCTCCCTGGCGGTCCTCGCCGGCGCCGGGATCATTCTGCTGACCGGCTGGCGCTATGTGGACCCCGTGCTGGGCGTGGCGATCGGGCTGTTCATCCTTCCGCGTGCGGGGCGCGTGATGGGACAGGCGGTGCGCATCCTGATGGAGGCGGCGCCACCGGGCCTGGACGTGGCGAGCGTTGAGGCGCGGATGGCCGGGTTGCCGGGGGTCGCAGGGGTGCACGACGTGCACATCTGGACGGTCACCTCCGGCATGGAGGCGGCCACGGGCCATGTCGTCACCGGCGAGGGGGCACGCCCGACGGACGTACTGGAATCCGTACTCGCGCTGCTGGACGAGGAGTACGGCATCACGCACGCCACGATCCAGGTCGAGGAGCCAGGACAGTGGCGGGGCGAGCCTGAACACCCCTCCCACTAGAAGCCATTTGAACGGCTATAGGCCGAATTGGTGCATCCATCGGGGTCGAAGAGGAGTGGATCAGGGGCACACATCACAGACAAACCCCTCTGACCTGTGACGCTTGTCTCTGACGGCTCCCTCGCAGCCCCTCTCGCACACTTTCCCCACAAGCACATCACCAGCACAGATGCCGCTCTCAGGTGTCAAGCGGCTTTAATGATCTTTGCCGGATGTTCTTGGAGCATCCAGACAGATGTGCTTACTGTCGCTCCGCTCGACCCGTTCGCCTCGAACTCCTGTGGCGGACAGCCGCGACCGTAAGGAATGAAAGACCATGCTGTTCTCCGGCAAGGGCCGTCACCGCCGTCCCTCCAAGGCCGTTCGCATCGCCACCGTGACCGGTGTCGCGGGTGCAGCGGTCGCCATTCCGCTCATGTCCGCCGGTGGCGCCCAGGCCGCCTCTGTCGACACCTGGGAGAAGGTCGCCCAGTGTGAGTCGACGGGCAACTGGTCGGCGAACACCGGCAACGGCTACTACGGCGGCCTCCAGTTCAACAACTCCAGCTGGGCCGCAGCCGGTGGTACGAAGTACGCACCGCGCGCCGACCAGGCCACCAAGGAGCAGCAGATCGCCGCTGCCGAGAAGCTGCTCGCCATCCAGGGCCCGGGGGCCTGGTCCTGCGCCGGCGCCGGCAACCTGACCTCCGGCGGCCCCGCTGCCAACGTGAACCCGGGTGGCGAGAACACCCAGCAGCAGGCGCAGCCCGAGCAGCGGAGCCAGCCGCAGCAGCAGGCGCAGCCCAAGCAGCAGCCGCAGCCCAAGCAGGCGCAGCCGCAGCAGCAGGCCCCCAAGCCCGCGCAGCCGCAGCAGGCCCCGCAGACCGGCCACGGCAACTACACCGTCAAGTCGGGCGACACCCTCTCGAAGATCGCGGAGGCGCACGGCACCAGCTGGCGGCAGGTGTACCAGGACAACAAGTCCACGGTCGGCGGCGACGCCAACCTCATCTTCCCGGGCCAGAAGCTCCAGGTCGGCTGAGACCGCCTGACTTCCGTCCCGTAGGGACCGCCATGGCCCGCGCTTCTTCCCCCGAGAGCGCGGGCCATGGCTTTTCACGTGGCGCGAGTCCGGGCCCGCCAAGGCTCACGGCTGCGTGTCCACTTCACTTCAGCCTCATCGCCTTGCCGATGACGCGGGACAGTTCGGCTGCCGAGCGGTCGCCCGTCTCGTCCGCCACGCGTGCGGCGTGCGCGCGCAGTGCGCCCGGCGGAGGCGCACCGGGGAGGGGCGAGGCGCCCGCCACGTCCCCCTCGGGGGGTTCCGGCGCGTGCGGGGACTCCTGGGTTTCCGTGTGCTCGGCGGGGCCGCCGGGTTCGCGGGCGCGCAGGTAGTCGGCGAAGTACGCGGCGACGGCCGCCAGTCGCAGCCGGGGCGAGATCTCTTCGCCCTTTCCGCCGCCTTCGCTGCTCCCGCCCGGCTTTGACCATATTTCTCCGCCTGTGAGTTCGGCGGCGTCCACGGTGCGGGCCTTCTCGCGGGGCTTCCTGTTGCCGGGGTCCAGCCAGCGCACGGTCGCTGTGGCAGCGCGGCCGTCCGTGTCCCGCGCGGCCTCCTTGAGCCGTACGGCGTACAGCGCGGTGACCGTGTGACCGGGGCCGATCTCCCCGCCGTCCACGCGGTCGTCACGGAAGTCCTCGTTGGCCACGGCCCTGTTCTCGTAACCGAGCAGCCGGAACCGCTCCACCGTTTCCGGGTCGAAGGCGACCTGGGCCTTGGCGTCGCGTGCGCGCAGTCCGATGTTGCGCGGCAGGCGTTCGACGAAGACCTCGCGTGCCTCCTTCTTGCCGGAGATGTACGCGGTGTGCCCGTCGCCCCTGTTGGCGAGCCGCTCCATGAGCGCGTCGCCGTAGTCGCTGCCGACGCCGACCCCGAAGAGCGTGATGCCGTGCTCCTTGCGGTGCGACTCGACGCCGCGCAGGATCTCGTTCGCGTCGGTGTCCCCCGTGTTGGCGAGCGCGTCGGACAGCAGCACGACACGGTTGGTCGCTCCCGCGCGCCGGTGTCCCGCCGCCTGCGCGTAGCCCTCCCGCACACCGGCGCCGAGGTTGGTGCTGTCCTGCGGCTCAAGTTCCGCGACGGCGCCGCGCAACCGCTGCCTGCCGCCGTCGTCCAGCCGCGTCATGGGCAGCACCGTCTCGGCCTCGCCGCTGAAGGTGACCAGCGAGACCGAGTCCTTGGGGCCCAGTTCCCTCGCCGCCATCCTGAGCGCGTCCTTGACCAGGTCCAGCCGCCCGGGCTCCGCCATCGAACCGGACACGTCCAGCACGAAGGTGAGCGCGGCGGGCTTGCGGGGCGCGTCCATGTTCTCCTGCCCCGTGGCCAGCCCGACGCGCATCAGCGACCAGCCGTCGCCGGTGCGCGCGCCGTCGGCCGTGACGGAGAAGCCGTCGCCCGTGGGCCGCTTGTAGCCCTGCGGGAAGCTGTTGACGAACTCCTCCGTGCGCACCGTGCCGGGTTCGGGCAGGGCGCCGCCGCGCACGGTGCGTTTGGCGTAGCTGTAGGACGCCGTGTCCACGTCCAGCGCGAAGGTGGAGCGGAAGTCGGCGGGCGCCGACGGTTCGCGGTCGGCTCCGCCGCCCTCCTCCCCGCCCTTCACATAGCCGGGAGCACCGCCCCCCGCGCCGGGCGCCCTGGCTGCCGGCCCTCCGCCGTCGTCCGCCAGGCTGGTGTTCTTCTCCGCGCCGCCCGAGCATCCGGCCAGCAGTCCCACCGCGACGGCGCCCACGGCCCACCGGCTCCATCCCCGCCTCATCGCTCTCCCCTTACGGCTGTCGCCCGTTGCACGGCCGGCGACCCTGTCGCCCCCGTACGTTCGGGACTGTGACGCGCGGGGTCTCCTCGCGGACCCCGTCAGGGGGTTGCGAAAGCGTGACGATGAGGCAACGGGCGCTGTTTCAGGCCGCCTTGACCGCGCGCAACGGGTCCGGGGCGGCAGGTCCTTGCCGGACAACCCGGTGAAGCCCCGGCCGGACCGGCCTCGACGCCCTTCGCGAGCGCGCCTGTCGGGCACGCGTCGGCCAGCAGCAGCCGCCCTCCTGGGCACGGTACGCGGTGGATCCCAGCGAACGCCTCGCGCCGCGCGTCCCGGGGAATGCGGTGCGGCACGAAGATGACCGCCGGGCGCAGCCGGGACCCACTTTCCCGGCGGGCCGCCAACCCCCGCCGCACTGCGTGCGGTTCGCCGGTGACCCAGCAACTCGCTTTCGCCGCAGGCCACTTGAGGAGAAGAGAGGCCGACCGGTACGGGAGGTGTGCGTACGGGAACGGCCGCGTGTCTCATAGCGGCCCGTGTGCACCATCGGATTCCGGCAACCGGCACCAGGGCGCGTACCGTCCGATCCCGGCAACGTGTACCGCGCCGTGCCCGGTGCCGGCCGGCCGTGTTGTGAGGCGAAGCCGATGCCTTCACCCCCGTTGAAGGCATCGGCTCCCGCCGCGTACGACCTGTGTCACCTGCGAAGACGACACGCGTTCACGCGGCCGGCGGTGGAACGGGCCCGTAGGCCGGGCACTCCTCCGTCGCCGGACACCGTCACGCCCGTGCGGTGTGCACTCACCTTGACATCCGGAGAGGGCGGGACACACTGCCAGAACCCGGCAATCCTTACGCCGCGTTTACGTCCTGCTCGGGGTGCAACCGCGGCCGGTTCCCGCTCCCTGCCACATCTGTGCCACGCGCGTGCAACATCCGTGTGCGACGACGCACGTTCCGCCGCACCGACACACGCCTCCTCGCCGGGCACGCGTCATCGCCATACCGACACACGCCTCGTCGCCGGGCACGCGTCATCGCCGTACCGACACACGCCTCGTCGCCGTACCGGCACAACGCTCGTCGCCTGCCGGCGAACGCTCCCCGCGCTACAGCCCGTTCTCCGGCCACCCCAGCAGCCGGGCCCCGAGTTCCGCGGTCTCCAGCGAGAAGCGCTGGAGCGCGTTGCCCGGGTCGTAGCCGGTCAGTGCCTTGATCCGTTCCAGTCGGTAGGAGAGGGTGCGTACGCTCACGCCGAGTCTGCGTGCCGCCTCAGCGTTGACATAGCCGGCGGCGGCGCACTCCTCGATCGTCTTCAGCAGCGGCACTGCCCCGCCCCTGGCCCGCGCCAGCGGGCCCAGCACGGTGCGCACCAGTTCGGAGATCGCCTCACCGTCCCGCAGCAGTACGGGGAAGACCAGCATCTTCTCGGCGCTCAGCCGCACCTCGCGCAGGCCGATCCGGTCGGCGAACGTGAGCGCCTCGACGGCCTCCTCGTAACTGCGCACCACCCCGCCCGCACCCGCGTGCTCCCGCCCGAAGGCGATCCGGTGCGCCGCTGGGCAGCCGGGCCCTGGGTCCTCGGCCAGCCGCGCGAACGCCTCCAGCACCGCGCTGTCGCCGCTCGCCGCGATGCACACCAGCCGCCCCTCCTTGGTGGAGAGCAGCACGTCGTGCTTGCCGAACCTGCCCAGCAGCTCGCGCTCGATACGCCGTACGGCAGGGTGCACGTCGTCGTACGCCTCCACCGTCGCCGCGACCGCCACCGCGTGCCGGTCGGCCAGGTGCAGGCCGAACCGCTGGGCACGTTCGGCGAGGCGGCCCACGTCGCTGCGCCCGTAGAGGAGGTCGTCGATGAACTCGCGGCGCTCCCCCTCCTCCTGCCGTACGGCCAGCCGCTGCGCGCGCTCGTGCCCCTCGCCCAGCGCGGCGACGGCCGCCTCGACGGCGCCGAGCACCGCGTCACCTGTGCGGACGTGCCCGGTGGGTCCGCCGGCGCGTGCGGCGTTCAGCACACCGGGCAGGGCGCCCCACAGCCGCCGGGTCTCGGCGAGGTAGAGGCCGACGAGGTCCTGGAGACCGTGTCCGCGCTCGGCGGCGCGCTCACCCAGTTCGCGGAACGCGTCCAGCTCAGCGCGGCGCGGCAGCCTGCCGGTGTCCGAGACCTCCGAGAGCAGTACCGGGTAGTCACCCAGAAAGGCACTGGGTATGGGCTCGCGTTTCACGTAGCGGTCTCTCCCTGATCCCCGTTGTCCCCCCGCCGGCTCCATGGCCGGGCAGCAGGGGGGTCAGCGTAGGTGAGCCGTCCCCCTCTTGCGCGCGCGAGGGTTTCTGCGAGTACGGTGTCAGAGAGGCGTCAAGATCACGACATGGGCGTCACAGGTGTGCCGGGAAGTCTGGTCGGCGGTGCGGGAACCCCCGCATTCACGACCGTACCCAACAGCGGAGACTTCCCATGACGCCGCAAGGCAGCCCCCTCTTTTCCCGCCCTTCCCCCCGGGAGCGGCGGCTGCTGACCGACGCGCTCAGAACCGAGACCGTCGGCGGCATGGTGCTGCTGGTCGCCGCCGTCGTGGCGCTCCTGTGGGCGAACACCCCGCTCAGCGGCGTCTACGAGGCGGTGCGCTCCTTCCACTTCGGTATCCCGCAGCTCGGCCTGGACCTGTCCGTCGAGCACTGGGCCTCCGACGGCATCCTGACGATCTTCTTCTTCGTCGCCGGTATCGAGCTGAAGCGCGAACTGACGGTCGGGGAGCTGCGCAAACCGGCCGCAGCCGCACTGCCCATGGTCGCCGCCGTGTGCGGCATGGCCGTGCCCGCGCTGTTCTATGTCGCGGTCAACAGCGCGGGCGGCGGCCAGATGGACGGCTGGGCCGTGCCGATGGCCACCGACATCGCCTTCGCGCTCGGTGTGCTCGCCGTGATCGGCACCAACCTGCCGTCCGGCATCCGCGCCTTCCTCCTCACCCTCGCCATCGTCGACGACCTCGGCGCGATCCTCGTCATCGCCGTCTTCTACACCTCCACCCTCAACTGGGTGGCCTTCGGCGGCGCCGTCGCCGGACTCGTCCTCTTCCGGATCCTGCACGTCAACCTGCGCGTGCGCGCCTGGTACGTGTACGTGCCGCTCGCGCTGGTGATCTGGGGCCTCACCTACAACAGCGGGGTGCACGCCACCGTCGCGGGCGTCGCCATGGGCCTGATCCTGCGCGTCGCGCCGGACAACCCCGACGACCCGGACAGTTCCTCGCCGGCCGAGCGCGTCGAGCACCGCGTACGGCCCCTCTCGGCCGGCTTCGCCGTACCGGTCTTCGCGCTGTTCGCGGCGGGGGTGGCGGTCTCGGGCTCGGCGCTGGCCGAGACATTCAGGCAACCGGAGGCCCTGGGCGTCATGCTGGGGCTGTTCGTCGGCAAGTTCGTGGGCGTCTTCGGCGGTACGTACCTGGCGGCACGCTTCACCCGCGCCCGGCTCAGCTCCGACCTGTCCTGGCCCGACATCGCCGGGGTCGCGATGCTGGCGGGCATCGGCTTCACCGTCTCCCTGCTCGTCACGGAACTGGCCTTCACCGACGCCACCGTCACCGAGCACACCAAGGCCGCCGTGCTGATCGGCTCCCTGGTCGCCGCCGTCCTCGCGTGCGTACTGCTGAAGGCCCGCGACGCGAAATACCGCGCGCTGTGTGAGGAGGAGACCCGCGACGAGGACGCCGACGGCGTGGCCGACATCGACCAGGACCCGGACCCGGTCACCCGCCCGACGGAGGCGGCACGCAGGTCAGCTGCCGAGAGGTCCGGTGGAGGGGACGCTCCCCCGGAGCGTCCCTGACCGGCCCCACCGACCGGCTCCACCGACCGGCCGCACCAACGGCCGCCGCGCGACTTCCCGCCGCGACGCGGCAACGCGGCAATGCCGCAACGCCGCGCAACCGCACCGGACGGAGTCCGGCGGCATGGGCGACGGCGGACGCCGACCACACCGCGGCCGGCACACGGCGGACGCCCCAACCCGCGAGAGGCACGGCGGCACGGCGACTCAGCCGGAGCCCGTCACGGGCCCCGTGACGAGCCGCAGGAAGCGGGGCCGGTAGTACGCGACGTCCTGGTGGATCACCGCGGGTGAGTTCATGACGTTCACGTCGTAACTCAGCAGCAGCTCGCCTCCGCCTCCGCCGCCGCCGAACTCCGCGTGGGCCTGCGGGTTGTACGGCACGGCGCCCGCCTGTTCGCCGCCCGGCGGCAACGGCGGCTTGGCGGCATCGGTGGGGCCGTGCCAGGGGCCCGTCGGCTCGCACGACCAGTACGACACCACGTCCGTTATGCCGCCACCGTCCGAGGCGCCCGCGTCCATCGTCAGCAGCAGCCAGGTGTCGCCTCTGCGTACGACGGTGTAGGTGCCGGTGGCGCCGCGCTGTTCGGTTTCGCCGACGAGTATCGGTACGGACTGCGCCGGGTCGCCCTGCCAGTCCGTGCCCTTGGCGCCCGCACTGGCCCTGCCGCTCTTGTTCGCGGGGCCGCCCCAGTACTCCCAGGCATCCGGATCGTTCAGCTTTCCCTCGGGCGCCCGCGCGACGTGGGCCCGCGACGCCTTGCCGCTCACGCTGCCCTCGTCGGCCCCGAACACATAGGTCCAGCCGTCCTCGCTGATCGCGGACGTGCCGTACAGCGGACGCCGTTCGACGTCCGTGTGCCGCGGCTCGTAGACGGTCTTGATGTCCTCCAGCTCCAGGTCGGGCAGCGAGAGCGTGGCGACCTCGCTCGCGCGCGGTACCCCGAAGATCCACGGCGCCGTGCCCGCCTCGCGCTGCCACAGCAGCACCCGTACGACCTTCTCGGCCGCGCCCGGCGTACGGGGCTCGACCACCGCCTGCACGGGCCAGCGCCACACCTCGCGCCCGTCACCCGCCGCCGTACCGGGGAAGAGCGCCGCGGGCCGGGTCTCGCTGCCGCCGAGCAGCGTGCGCGAGAACTTCCCGTCCCCGGACATCACCAGGCCCGAGTTGCGCACCCATACGGGGTTGGGCTTACGGCTCTTGCCGCCGTAGACCTCGTCCAGGAACGTGTCGGCCGACATCCACAGCGTCCGCCCGTCCGGCAGCCGCACCGAGCGGGTGCCGTCGCCGCCCGTCCAGTCGTCCAGGCGCGCGTTGTCGTTGCCGTAGCGGGCCAGCTCCGAGGTCATCGCATCGTCCGGCTTCCACCCGGTGACCCGTACGCCACCGCACCCGCTCGCCTTGCCGTTGCCCGGGGCCGACAACAGCACCGCCAGCAGCACCAGCGCTGCCAGCAGCCCGAACCCCGCGGTACGCCGCGTACTCCTGGACGGCCTGGGAGGCTGCTTCATCAGCACACAGGCTAGGCGCCGCGAGCCCCCTGACCCAGACCACCACGACAGCAATTCCCGCCCCGCACAGCTCTCTTGCCTCTCTTGACACCACGCGTACCGCCGTCCACTCGGGGGACGGCGGGCTCGTCGGGCGGGTTGGTGAGGCGGCCCCGTCGGGCGGGCTCGTTGGCGGTCGGACCAGGTGGTCGTCCCCCGGCTTCATGTGCCGAGGCGCGCTCGGCGACGTACGCGCGCACGCCGTGGGGCCGGTTCAGCGTCCCCGTAAGCAACGTTCAGCGGGGGGAAGCCGAGCGGCCTGCGGCGACAGAGGCACGCACCTGGCCCCGTCCCCTCGCTGATCCCGTATCCATGCCTCTTGCATCCATGTCCCTTTCGCGCCCCCGCGAGGAGGGGAAGAGCGACTACAGTTCGCCCGGCGACCTCGGCTTGAACATGCCGGGGTCCACTCATGAGTACGCGGGCGCCCAGGGACGCGGGAGCGCGGCAAATAGCAGGGGGACCGCCATGGAACACAATCGCTCCGGCATCTACGACGTCATCGGGGCGCCCGGTCCCCCACAGGACCGGACCGGTCTCCATCTGGCCTCGGCGGGAGAAGGCGAAGACGCCCCATGGGGCGGCGGTGGCGTCAAGTCCGACCAGAAGAGCTGGAACAGCGCTTCGCACAGCGTGAGGTCCCTCAAAGGCGCCATCGGCAAGTCGCGCTCCGAGATGCACGAACCAGGCAAGGCCCTGGGCGCGGACGATTTCGAGTGTGGCCGCGTCTTCGGCGACCTGCACACCTCGTGGGACGACTACCTCAGCAAAGTCAACGGACGCTGCGCCACACTCGCCGACCGGTTGAGCAAGGCAGGCAGCGAGCACCACAAGAACGACGAGGAACGCAAGGCCGATTTCGACCGGCTCAACGACAAGTACCAGGACACCAAGGGCCTTGGCCCGAAAGGTACCGGGGAGGGCGCGCGGTGAGGTACGAAACCCTCGCAGCCCTCAAGCCCGCCGACCTGGACAAGGTCATCGACGGCTACCGTGCCGCGTCCAGCATGGGGAGTCACGCGAAGGACAAGCTCAACGACGGGGTCGCCCCCAAGATGCGCGAAAGCCTCGACGGTGACGCCGTCAAAGCCGCCACGGGCCAGGTGGGCAAGCTCTCGGAGAATTTCCACTACACCCAGGTGCGGTGCGGACTGGTACGCGCCAATGTCCAGCTCCTCAAAGAAGCCTTGGAAGAGGCGAAGAGGATGCTCAAGAAGGCTCTCCAGAGCGCCGATACCGAGGGCTTCGAGGTCAACCCGGACGGGTCGGTCAGTTATCCGCCTGCGGGTGAGAAGGGCGACGGCGGCAAGGTCCCCGAAGGCGGCACCGTCACCGGCACCGTGGCCAGATCCTCCGGCAAGGCCATCGACCCCGGCCGGGACGCGAGCAACAACGCGGACGCTCTGAAGCGCCAGGCCCAGGCGTTCTCGGGCAACCCGAACGCGACGAAGGCTCAGGCGATAGCCGACGACATCGCCGCCGCCGTCAAGACCGCCACCACGGCGGACGAGACCTACGCGCCCGTCCTGCGCGGGCTCAAGGCAGACGACGACCTGAACGTCTCAGATGCCGACTGGGCCGACACCAAGAGGGACACCACGGCGTCCCGGAAGGCAGCGGACAAGGTCGGCGCCGACCTGCCGGCCATGCCGGAAGACGGAAACCCCAAAGACAGCAAAGCCTGGTGGGACGGCCTCAGCCGGGACGACAAGGACAGCTACATCGCCCTGCACCCCAGCGCCGTCGGTGCCATGGACGGCCTGCCGGCCGAGGTACGCGACGAAGCGAACCGCATGAAGCTGGCCGAGGCCCACGGCACCACCCAGACCGAACTGGCCGGCATCAAAGCCAAAGAGCCTGAGAAGTTCACCCGCGTCGGCGCCATCTGGACCACGAGCGGCGAGTGGCGGGAGTGGAACGAGAAGTACGGCGACCGCGTGAAGGCTCTTGAAGGCAGACGCAAGGGGATGGACGCGGTCCAGGCGCGTTTCGACAAGACCGGCAAGAAGGGGCTCCCTCAGGCGTACTTGCTGGGCTTCGACTCGAAGGGTGAGGGAGACGGCAAAGTCATCCTTGCCAACGGAAATCCCGACGAGGCCAAACACACGGTCGTACACGTCCCCGGCACCAGCACGAACCTGAAAGGCATCGGCGGAACCCTCGACAGCATGGACGGACTCTGGGCAGCCAGCCACAAAGCGGAGCCCAACGCGTCGGTGTCCACCATCACGTGGTTCGACTACGACGCACCCGACGACATTCCCCAGTACGTTCCCAACACCGGCAACACCGGCCAGTGGGCCGAGGATGGGGCGCCCACCTTGCAGAAGTTCATGGAAGGTACCGAAGTGTCCCAGGGCGGAGCTGACGCCAGTCACACCACCGTTTCGGGCCACTCCTACGGCAGCACCGTCGTCGGCCAGGCAACCAAGGAGCATGGTGGCCTGCCGACCGATGACATCATCGTCGAAGGCAGTCCGGGAATGCAGGTCAAGCACGCAAGAGACCTGGGGATCGGGGCCGACCATGTGTGGTCTGTCGCCGCACCCTCCGTGGACGATGTCGCCGTTCGCGAAGGCGGACGGATGATGGGGCTCGGTGAAGACGGCAAGATCCCCAATGACCCGCCCTTCGGTGCTAACCGCCTGGACCCCGGCGACCACGCGTCGGCCCTTTCGGGCCACGGCAGCTACTGGGACGAATCAGGCGGCGAACCGTCCAAGGGCCTGAACAGCATGGCGAATGTGGTGGTCGGCCACTATGACAATGTCGATGTGCTGCCGCGCATCATGGAGAACCAGTGACACGGACATCGAAAAGCCCCGCACGGCGAGCGGCACTGTGGGCCGTGCCCATCGCGAGCATCGCCGTCCTGGCCACAGTGTGGATAACGATGAGTGAGACGGGATCGCACCCAGGCTCAGCGAGCATGAGCCAACAGCAGGACAGCGCAAAGGACATGCTCGGCTACGAGCCTGAAGTGCGAGCGGTGCCCAAGACGGAAGGGGAGGTCAACGGCATCTCCAGCCGTGTACTGGACTGGATGGGCGTGCACGGCAAGGTGACCGAGCCCAGTGCGGCTGCTCATGCGTGCCAAAAGGTTGACCCTGACTTTGAGACGTACTACGTGGTCAACCATCCATGGAGCGTCTACGAGTTGAAGAAGGGCACCTTCTCCAAGGGGATGGACAACCTCCGTAAACTCCTCCCCGAGAAGGGCTGGAAGATCACCAAGGACGGCCCCATGGACACGAAGGCGGGCTCCCCGGAGATCATCGCCGTCCAGCCCGACTCACACCACACCCTCACCCTCCAGTGGCTCAACTCCGGCAAGCCAGGTCGAACGGAGCTGATCAGCGTGGACGTCGACTCCCGCTGCTACAGAGCCCCGAAGGGCACGGACCTGAACCGCGCCTGAACTCTGGCCCAGCTCCGCGTCACCGCCACCGCCGCCCCCATGCACCGCACCCCGCGACCCCCGGGCCCGCGCCGCCGCACGCAGACCGGTCCACGTCGCCTACATGGACCGGCCCGCGCCGCCCGTACGCGGAGCCCTCCCATACGGAGAGCCCGCCGTACGGGAGGCCCGGCGCAGGCGCGCGGGCCCCGTGTCAGCTGTCAGCTGCCCAGCAGGGTGCGCAGTTCCGGCTGGAGGCGGTCTCCGTGTGCCGTGACCATGGCGTCGCACAGCTCCCAGATGCGTTCCACGGGGAGCGCAGCCGCGGTGGCGGGGTCGGTCATGGCGGCCTGGCGGATGCGGATCGGGGCGTCCTCCAGTGCTGCCCGGACCACGAGGTCGGTGGTGCTCAGGTATGTGCGGTTGAGTGCGGCGAGCTGCGGCGGCAGGGCGCCGGCGCGGGTGGGCCGTACGCCGGAGGCGTCCACGAGGCAGGGGACTTCGACGGTGCCGTCGGCGGGCAGGTTGTCGATGAGGCCGTGGTTGGGGACGTTGCCGTAGACGGTGCGCGGGGTGCCGGTGACGACGCTGTGGATGATCTGCGGCGCGTACTCCATGGTGCCCTCGACCTGGAGGGGACGCCCGTCCGCGAGCGCGTCACGGGTGCTCTCGTACTCGGCGACGTTCTCGTCCACGATGTCGAGGTAGGCGCCGACGGGCAGGCGGAGCCGCTCGATCTCGCTGTCGTGGTGCAGGTACCACGGCACGTACTCCGAGGAGTGCTCGCTCGTCTCCGTCGGGTAGAAGCCGAGCCTCCGGTACATGTCCACGCGGGTCCTGCGGCGCAGCTGTTCGTCCTTCTCGATGAGCGCGTCCAGCCGGGGGTAGAGGTCGGTGCCGCCGTGCGTGAACTCCAGTACCCACGCCTGGTGGTTGACGCCGGCAGCGCGGTATGTGACCTCCTCGTACGGCACCCCGACCAGTTCTGCCAGGCCGTCCATCGTCCAGTGGACCGAGTGGCACAGGCCGACCACCCGGGTCAGTCCCGTCGCCTGGGCGAGGTACTGGACGTTCATGGCCATGGGGTTGGTGTAGTTGAGCAGCCACGCCTTCGGGCAGACCTCGGCGATGTCCTCGCCCAGCTCCTTGAGCAGCGGGAAGGTGCGCAGTGCGCGGAAGATGCCGCCGATGCCGAGGGTGTCACCGATGGTCTGCCGCAGCCCGAAGGACGCGGGCACCTCGAAGTCGGTGCGGGTCGCCTCGCGCATGCCGACCTGGACGATGTTGATGACGAAGTCGGCGCCCTCCAGCGCCGTACGGCGGTCGGCGTGCGCGGTGATGCGGGGGCTCGCGTCCCGGACGCCGGCGATGTGCCGGGCCGCGCCCTCGGCCGTCTTCAGGCGTTCCGGGTCGATGTCGTGCAGGGATATGTGGGCCTGGCGCAGTTCGGGGAAGGCGAAGAGGTCGGCGAGCAGGCCCTGGGTGAAGACGACGCTGCCCGCGCCGACGAAGGCGACCTTGGGGGTGTGGCTGACGGTACTCGTGGTCATGAGGCGTTCTTTCGGTCGGTGGTGACAGGGGAGGCCATGTGCTGTCGGGCTTCCTCCCAGGTGGGCTGGGCCGGTGTGCCGCCGTGCGCGCGGGTGGACAACGTGCCGCACGCCGCGGCCAGTTCGAGGGCCTCGGGCAGGCCGAGCCCGGCCAGGGTCGCCGCGACGAACCCGGCGTCGAAGCTGTCGCCCGCGCCGACCGTGTCGCGCGGCGTGACGCCCCCGGCGGCACGGGGCCTGGTCGTCAGCAGGGTGTGCCCGTCGTGTGCGAGGGCTCCTTCGGCCCCGTTCTTGACGACGGTGACGGGGCCGCGCGCCGCCAGCAGCGCCGCCGCCTCGGCCGGCGATCCGCTGCCGGGGCCCGCGAGCGCGACGGCCTCGGCGGCGTTGGGCAACAGGTGGTCGGTGACGGCGAGTACGGCCGCCAGGCCCTCGGGGTCCCAGCGGCCTTCCGGGTCGTCGTTGGTGTCCAGCGACGTGGTGGCGCCGTGCCCCCGCGCGGTGCGCAGCAGCGCGGGCAGCGCGCCGGCGAGCCGTGGCATGAGGAAGTACGAGGCGGCGTGCACGTGCCGGGCCGCTGCCAGCAGCCGGGGCGGCACGTCGTCGGCCGTGGTGGCGGCCAGGGTGCCGGGGCTGGTGAGGATCGCGCGGTCGCCGCCGGTCCCGGGTCCGCCGGTCACGACGACGGTGAGCGGCGTCGGCAGGCCGGGGTCGACGTGCACGGCTGAGGTGTCGACGCCCCGTTCGGCCAGGGCCTCGCGCACGTAGCGCCCGGCGTCGTCGTCACCGACGCGCCCGGCGAGCGCGACCCGCAGGCCGAGCCGGGCGGCGCCGCAGGCCATGATCGCGGCGGAGCCGCCGAGAGTCAGCGCGCCGGAGCCGACGAGCTGTTCGCGCTGCCCGAAGGCGAGCGGCGCGTCCAGCGGGCCGACGACGACATCGGGGTTGGCATCGCCGATGACGAGCAGGTCGAGGCTGTGGGACATGGGTCCTTCCCTGAGAGGGGGCGGGTGTCGGGGCGTACAGAGTCGGGGCGTACCGGAGTCAGGAGGTGCGAGGAGGCGTACGGGCACGTGGGCTTCGGATCAGCCCTTCAGGCCGGTGGAGGTGAGGGAGCGGATGAACGACTTCTGCGCGCCGAGGAAGGCCAGCAGCACCGGCAGCACCGTGATCACGTTTCCGGCCATGACGGCCGACCAGCGGGTGTGGTGCTGGCCCTGGAAGGTGGTGAGGCCGAGCTGAAGCGTGTACTGGGTGTCGTGGTTGAGGGCGATCAGCGGCCAGGTGAGGTCGTTCCACGTGGTCAGGAACGTGAGCACGGCGACGGTGCTCAGCGCGGGCCTGGACAGCGGCAGCACGATCGTGAAGAGCACCCGCAGCCGCGAGCAGCCGTCGAGCCAGGCCGCCTCCTCCAGCTCCCTGGGCAGCGAGAGGAAGAACTGCCGCAGCAGGAACACCGCGAACGGCGTGACCAGAGAGGGCACGATCAGCGCACCGAGGGTGTCGATGAGCCCCAGCCGCTTCATCATCAGGAACGTGGGGATCATCGTGAGCTGGAACGGGATCGCCATCGTCGCCAGCATCAGCACGAGCAGCGCCCGCGAGCCGCCGAACCGCATCCGCGCGAACGCGTATCCGCCCAGCGCGCCGAAGAGCAGGTTGGAGGTGACGGCGACGGCCGAGACGATCAGCGAGTTGAGGAACCAGCGCGGGAACATCGCGTTGCCCAGCACGTACTTGTACCCGCCCAGGTCGATGCCCGAGGGCCACAGCGCCGGAGGGAAGCGGTTGATCTCCGCGTTGCTCATCACCGAACTCAGCAGCAGCCACACCAGCGGCAGCGCGAACAGCAGTGCCAGTGGCGCGAGCAGCAGATGCCAGCCGCTGAACGGCAGCGTGCGGCGCCGGCGGGGGGCCAAGGACGCGGCCACCGAGGTGGTTTCGCGCGGCGCCCCGGCCCGTGGGGTGCTGGAGGTGAGGGTCATCGTGCGGCTCCTTCCGTACGCGGCGCGGCGCCGGACGGCGTGCCCGGCTGCTCGGCGCGTGCCCCTTCGCGCCGTTCGGCGCGGCCCCTCACCACCCGCATCACGACGCCGACCAGGCACAGCGCGACGGCCAGCACATAGGCGGCGGCTGCTCCGTAGCCGGCGGTGAAGCTCTTGAACGCCTGCTCCCAGATGAAGTAGACGATCACGGTGGTGGAGCCCAGCGGCCCGCCCTTGGTCGTGACGTAGACGAGGTCGAAGACCTGGAGCGACTGGATCGTCTGCCACAGCACCAGGAACACGCTGATCGGTGCCAGCGTCGGCAGGGTGACGTGCCGCAGCAGATGTCTGCGCCCGGCACCGTCCAGCCGGGCCGCCTCGATCAGCGACTGCGGTACGTCCTGGAGCGCGGCGAGGTAGACGACGACGCAGAACCCGGTGCCGCTCCACAGCGTGATGCCGACCAGCACCAGCAGTGCCTGCCCCGGATCGGTGAGGAAGCCCTGGGTGGACAGGCCCAGCCTGCTCAGCAGCGAGTTGGCCGCGCCGAACTCGGGGTCGAGGATGAAGGAGAACAGCACGCCCTGCGCCGTCGCCGACACCACGAACGGGACGAAGATCAGCGTGCGGTAGAGGCCGACGAGCCGGATGCGCCGGTTCAGCGCGAGGGCCAGCACCAGGCCGCCGACGAGGCTGAGCGGTACGTACAGCACCGTGTAGAGCAGCGTGTTGCGTACGGCCTGGCCGAAGTGCGGGTCGGCCTCCAGCGCGCGGTAGTTGTCGAGACCGACCCAACGGCTGGGCGTGACCAGGTCGTTGGCCTGGAACGACAGCAGCAGCGACCAGATCACGGGCAGCACGCTCAGCCCGAGGATGATCAGCACGGCGGGTGAGATGAAGGCCCACGCCGTGACCGACTCGCGGCGGCGGCCGGCGCGCAGCGCACGCCGCCCGGCGTCCCGACGGGCCATCGTGTCCGCCGCGTCCGCCGCGGCCTCTGTGGCCCCACGCTGATCGGGGTCCTTGCCGCGACGGCCGCCGGGCGGCTCCGCCACCGTGAACGGAGCGGGGAGTTGTGGCATCAGTGCTCCTCAGCGGGGATCAACGGGGGATCAGCAGGGCGGCATTGGCCTCGTAGGCACAGGCGCGCAACGCGGCCTGCGGGCTGCTCCTGCCGAGCAGTACGGAGGTGAGGGCCCGGCCCAGTGCCTGCGAGACCTGCGGATAGGCGGGATGCACCGGGCGCACCTTGGCGCTCTCCAGCGCCTTGGTGAAGACGTCGAGGCCCTCGGCCTCCTGTGCCCGCCGCTGCCAGCGGGGCAGCGCCTGCGCCTGTCTGCTCAGCGGCAGGCTGCCCGCCTCCACGTCCCAGCGCACGTCCTGCGACGGGCGCGCGAGCCAGTCGACGAACGTACGGGCCGCCTCGACGCGCGCGGCGCCGTTGTCGAAGACGGTCCAGGTGTCGGGCCCCGAGATCGTCATGGGCCGCCCGCTGAAGGTCGGCATGGGCGCCACGTGGTAATCGACCTTGGCCTGCCTGATGTCGGGGAGCTGCCACGGCCCGGTGACCGCCATGCCCATGCGCCCCGACAGGAACACCTGGTACATCTGCTCGCTGCCCGGCTTCGGGTCGATGTAGACGCTCTTGTCCTTGGCCAGCGCCTCCACGACCTCCAGGGCCCGTACGCCCTGCCGCGTGAAGCCGATGCCGCGCCCGTCCGCACCGACGACCTCGCCGCCCAGGTCCCAGATCATCGGCCACAGGCGCCACACGGCGTCCTCGTCCCCGGTCCCCGGCCAGCACGTTCCGAACCGCCCGGCGCGCTTGTCCGTCAGCTTCTTCGCCGTGTCGATGAAGTCGTGCCACCGCCATCCGGCACGCGGCAGGGGCACGCCGGCGTCGGCGAAGACCTTCTTGTTGCAGACCACGGCCAGCGAGTCCAGCAGCGCGGGCGCCGCGCGGATACGGCCGTTGACGGTGACGGCCTCGCGGGCGGGTGCCCAGTAGTTCTTCCACGGCGTACGCGCCGAACCGACCACGCCGCCCAGATCGACGACCTGCGGGCTGCGCGCGACGTTGGCCAGGTCCGAGCCGAAGACGTAGGCGATGTCCGGGTACGTACCGGAAGCGAGCGCCGCCGTCAGCTTCTGGAGCATCGCGTCGGCGAGCACCCCGCCCGCCAGGTCGACGCGGATGCGCGGGTGGGTGCGCTGGAAGTCGGCCACGAGCCGCTGCAACGCGGCCCGCGCGATGTCGGCCTGGCCGTGCCACATCTCGATGGTGACCCGCCCGTCGGCTCCGACGCCGTCGTCCTTCGCCACGCCGCAGCCGGGTACGGCGGCCCCGGCGGCCGTCGCCAGCGCCAGCGCGCCACCGGCGCGCAGCACCCGGCGGCGCGAGCGCCGCGGAACATGGGCACGTTGGGGTACGGCCATCTGTACCTCCGTGGGGATGTAGGGAAGAGGGCCCGCCGCACGGTCAGCGCCCGCGGGGGAGGGCGGGAGCTGACCGGGGCGGGAGCGCGGGGGAACGGGCAGTGAAGGAAGCCGGCGGGCGGAAGCCGGCGGGATGCGGGGCGCGGGCTGGACGCCGGGACGCGGACCACGGGCGGGGTGGGGTCCGGGGTCGGGCCGGGGGTGCGGACCGGGGTGCGTGCCGGGGAGGGTGCCCGGCGTGGGCCCTGCCCGCCGACGCGGGGGCCTGGCGGGGGTGTTCGCCCGGCCCGCCGGTCTCACGGCGGGCGGTTCCGCACGTGCTACGCCGCGGGGAGGCCCGGCCGGTCCACCGCATGCGCGGCGCCGGGGTTCTCGTAGGGATGTCCGTACTGGTACCGACTGTCGGATGCCATCGCCGACTCCATGAGCTGGAGGGCACGTCCCCGCCTCGGGCCCGGCGAGGACCCTGGCGACTCAGTCCGGGCTCGCGGCGCAGCGCCGCACACCGGCTGGGCGTACCTCTGACGCCGCGTATACGACTGCGACGTGCATCGGAGTAAACCCACCGCCGCACCCCCTGTCAAGAGTTCACTCCTGCGCGAAAACCCTCTGAAACGCGCAACTTCGCGCACTCCGGGGCCTGTTCCCCGCCGTGCACCCCCCTGCCGTGCGGGGTGCGCGGGAACATACGATTTCCTGGCCCGGGGCCGGTGCAGCGGAGGGGAACGACACATCGTGGGGACGTGGCAGCGCGGGGGACGCAGGGGCGGCAGACGGCTGCCCGTACCTCCACCGAACCCTTACGGAGCGCATCCGGGCGCCGGTTGGGCTCCCCCGCCCTCCGCTCCTGCGCGGCGGCGGCTGACGACGGGGCGGCTGATCACGGCGGCCGTCATCACCGTTCTGGCGCTCGCGTATGTGGTCGCCCCCCTGATCTCCGCGCTGAGCTGAGCCGGGGGCCGCCCGGTGCGGTCGGGCAGAGAGCAAGAGCGCGCGGACGGCAGGGGATCGGCGCGCTGACGGAGACGCCGAGCTGGCGCGAAGGGGTACGAGGAATGCGGAACGGGGCCGACGGCGCGGGGACAGCCGGGGCGGGCGGACCGGGTCGGCCGGGCGGACCGGGGGCTGCGGCGTGGACGCCACCGAGCGCGGTCGAACAGGCGCTGCTGGAGGCCAAGTCGCGCCTGGACTGGAGCGCCTACCTCGATGTACTGGCGGCGACCGAGCTGTACCACGCGGCGCCGCGCGGCTATCTGGACGCCAACCCGGGCACGGTGACGTTCACTCCCACCTGGCGGCCGGAGATCCAGGCGTACTGCGTCGCCGTCTTCACCGCGGGTCTGCTGCCCGCACCTGCGCCCGACCCGGTGTTCTTCCGGCACAGCCTGGGCTGGTTCGCCCGCGCGTGGGCGCCGGCCGACCCGCCGTGGCTGGCGGTCAACCCGGGCACACCGTGCGAGGCGTACTTCTACGCGGGGCCCGGCTACCGCGGGCACTGGGAGCAGCACCACGACCGCGGCCCGGGCGGCAGCAGCCCGCATACCCTGCGCACCCTGTGGATCGGCGGTCCGCGCACGGGGCGTGTGGCACACGGGCTCGCGTGCGGCGCGCTGCTGTGCGTGCACAACGGCTCGTTCTGGAACGCGATGGGCTGGCACGGCCAGGGCTATCCGGACGAGCGGCAGCGGCTGCGGCAGGCATGGGGGCTCACCTCGCGCGAGACCTGGCTGGAGTACCAGGAGGACCTGCTGCGCGCCGAGATGAGCAGCCCCGTATGGGAGTTCGCACTCCGCGTGCGCCGCGCGCTCGCCCGCGACTTCGGCGGGCATGTGGACGTGGGCCAGTGGCGTCGCGCCGTGGAACACGTGATGCGCGAGCGCACCGCCACCATCACCCTCACCCCGGAGGGCGTCACCAGGACCGAGGGGCCGACGGAGGAGGAGACGGACGCGCACGTGGAGGGGCTCAAGCGGCTGGTCGGGCGCATCACCCGTTACGAGTCACGCTTCCGTGCCGACGGGCTGCTGCCCGAGGGCGGGTTCGTGACCTCCGTCGCCTCCTGGGACTACGGGCGCGCTTCGAAGATGGCCCGCTGGGGGCTGGGCGCCCGCTACTGCACCCTGGAGGAGGCGGAGAACGCGGTGGTACGCGCGGGGCGCGCAGCCGCCGAGGACTACCGCTCCTGGGAGGAGTTCTCGGTCGGCTACGTCCTCGGGCGCTGTCTGCACTTCGACGACGAGGAGTTCGGCAGCTGGTACCAGGACATGCTGACCGCGCACCGCGTGCTCACGACGGAGCCCGACAGTCCCTGGCTCACGATCCCCTTCCGCTGAACGCGCTGAACGGGCGCCGGGCGCCTGCCCGTTCCCCGGCCCGGCTCAGGGGCTCATCGGCTCCCGGCCCCCGTGTTCCGGTCCCCGGCGGACGTGCTCCTTGAGCGGCTTCCTTAGCGGCTATCTGAGCGGCTTCCTGAGCGCGTCCGCTACTTCTTGAGCGCGTCGGCGAACACCGGGACGACCTTCTTGAGCGCGTAGGAGACCGACAGCACGGAGTCCGTGGCGAAGGCCGAACTGACGCCGTCGGGGCCGAAGACGACGGAGCGGCCGTCCTTGACCGAGGGGACGGCCTGGAAGAGGGGGTCGCTCTCGACCTTCTTCGCGCTGACGCCGATGGGCGCGACGACGGTGAGGTCGGCGTCGAAGATGCCGAGGTTCTCGCGCGAGACGGGGACGGAGAACGCCTTGCCCGCCTTGGCCTCGACCTTGGGGTTGTTCTTGAACCCGAGGCGCTCGACGAAGTCCGTACGGCCGGTGCCGTGCACATAGGCGCCGTAGTCGCCCGCGGTGCGGGAGCCGAGGGTGATGGTCTTGTTCTTGAACTCGGGGTGCTTCTTGGCCGCAGCGGCGAACTCCGCCTCGGTCTTGGCGATCAGCTTCTTGCCCTGCTGCTCGCGGCCGAGTGCCTGGGCGACCATCCGGGTCTGCTTCTCCCAGGAGACCTTGTACTGGTCCCCGCCCTTGGGCACGCCCACGGTGGGAGCGATCTTCTTGAGCGTCTCGTAACGGGTCTTGGCGCCGCTGGACTTGGTGTCCAGGATCAGGTCGGGCTGGAGCGAGGCGATCTTCTCGTACTCGGGTTCCAGGGTGCCGATCTTCTGCGGGCTCTTCTTGTACATGCCCTTGGCCCAGGGGCCGACGCCGTCACCGCCGAAGGCGAGCCAGTCGCTCTGTCCGACGGGCTGGACGCCGAGAGCGAGCGCGGTCTCCGCGTCGCCCCAGCCGAGTGCGACGACGCGCTTGGGCTTCTCGGGGATGGTGACGTTCCCGAACTTCGTGGCGACCTTGGCGGGGAACCCGGCGCCCGCCTCGCCGCCGGAGTCCGCCCCCCCGGATTCCGAGCCGCCGCATGCCGTGAGCCCGGCGACCAGGGCCGCGAGAACGGCGCCCGAGACGGCCAGGCGTGGCCAGGTGCGGGCGCGGGTGCGGTGGCGGCCCGGGTCCACAGGACCGGCGGAGGAGGCGGGGTCAGCAGAGGAGGCAGGGTCGGCGGAAGACGCGGGGTCGGCGGGGAACGCAGAGGCTCTCATGGTCCTTAGGTTAGCCTCACCTCAGTTACGCGGAACAGGCGGTTCCGTCCGCACGTGGTGGCGCCCTATCGGAACGACCATCGGCGTCCCCGAAGCGGGGTCCTCGACTATCGAGCAGCGCATCCCGAACACCTCGGACATCAGCTCCTCCGTCACCACCTCCGACGGCTTGCCCTCAGCGACGATCCGCCCGTCCCGCATCACCACGAGATGGTCGGCGTAACGGCAGGCGAGGTTCAGGTCGTGCAGCACCATTACGATCGTGGTGCCGTCGGCGTGGTTCAGATCGGTCAACAGGTCCAGCACATCGAGTTGGTGACTCACGTCGAGGAACGTCGTCGGCTCGTCCAGCAGCAGGATGTCCGTGCCCTGCGCGAGTGCCATCGCGATCCAGACGCGCTGCCGCTGGCCACCGGACAGCTCGTCGACGGGCCGCGCCGCCAGCTCCAGCACGTCCGTGGCCAGCAGGGCGCCGGCGACGGCCTCGTCGTCCTCGGCGGTCCACCGGCGGAACCAGCCCTGGTGCGGATAGCGCCCCCGGCCCACCAGGTCGCTCACCGTGATGCCCTCCGGGGCGACCGGGCTCTGCGGGAGGATGCCCAGCACGGCGGCGACCTCCTTGGTCGGCGTCTCGGCGACGCTGCGCCCGTCCAGGTGCACGGCGCCCGAGGACGGGGCCAGCAGCCGGGCCATCGCGCGCAGAAGCGTCGACTTGCCGCACGCGTTGGGCCCCACGACGACGGTCACCGCGCCCTGCGGCACCTCCAGGCTCAGCCCGGAGACGATGTCACGCCCGCCGTATCCCAGCCGTACGTCCCTGGCCTCCAGGGTGTGCCGTTCGCTCATTGCCGCCTGTCCTTCCCGCACTTCGCTGCCCGCCGGTCTCGCGCACGCACCGCTGTCCACCGCGCCTCAGCCACCCCGGCCCACCCGGTTCGTACGCGCGAGCAGCCACAGCAGATACGGGGCGCCGATCACGCTCGTCACCACGCCCACCGGGTACTGCGTCTGCCCCAGCAGGTGCTGGGCAACGAAGTCGGCGACGAGCACGATCAACGAGCCCGTCAGCGCCGCGGGCAGCAGCGCGGGGCCCCGCGCCGGCATCAGCCGGCGGGCGATGGGCGCGGCGACGAAGGCGACAAAGGCGACGGGCCCAGCGGCGGCCGTCGCCACCCCGGCGAGCGCCACCGCGCACCCCATCAGCCCGAGCCGCGCCCACTGCACATGCGCGCCGAGCCCGGTGGCCGTCTCGTCGCCCAGCTCCAGCGGGCGCAGCGTCCGCGCGACCAGCAGCGTGGTGGGCATGAGCACGGCCACCGCGACGACCAGCGGCAAGACCTCGGACCACGTCCGTTCGTTGAGGCTGCCGACGAGCCAGACCAGCGCCTGCTGCGCCTCGGCGACCTTGGCGCGCGTCATCAGATACGAGATGAAGCTGGTGAGTACGGCGCCGACGCCGATGCCGACGAGCACCAGCCGGTATCCGGTGACGCCCCTGCGCCACGCGAGCGCGTAGATGAGCGCGGCCCCCAGCAGCGCCCCGCCCAGCGCGCTCGCCGAGAGCGCGTAACCGGAGAGCCCGAAGATCATGGTGCCTACGACGGCTGCCGCACTGGCGCCCGAACTGATGCCGATCACATCGGGGCTGGCCAGCGGGTTGCGCAGCATCGTCTGGAAGACGGCGCCCGACATCCCGAACGCGGCGCCCACCAGCAGCCCGGTCAGCGCGCGCGGGATGCGCAGGTCGAACAGGACGAACCGCGTCCCACCGTTGCCGCCTCCGGCGAGGGTGGCGAAGAGGTCGGGCAGCGGAACGACGACGTCCCCGTAGGACAGCGCACCGCACAGCGCGGCGAGTACCGCCGCCGCCAGCCCCAGGGTGACGGCCGTACCGCGCACGCGCAGGGAACGGCGGACGCGCACGACCTCGCGTACGGCGTCCTCGGCGCTGACGGGCGCGGCCGTCGCCCCGCGTCCGGCCGTCACAGCTCGGCCAGCCGTCGGCGGCGGACGAGGATGATGAAGGGCACGGCCCCGATGGCGGCCGTGACGACGCCGACCTGGACCTCGCCAGGAGGCGCGATGACGCGGCCCACGATGTCGGCGAGGAGCAGCAGTACGGGCGCGAGTACGGCGCTGTAGGGCAGGATCCAGCGGTAGTCGGGGCCCGTGAGCAGGCGCGCGGCGTGCGGTACGACCAGGCCGACGAAGCCGATGGGCCCGGCGACAGCCGTCGCTCCCCCGCACAGCAGCACCACGGCGACGGCCGCAGCGATACGGGCGAGGCCGACGCGCTGGCCGAGGCCGCGTGCGAGGTCGTCGCCCAGCGAGAGCGCGTTCAGGTGCGGCCCGAGGAGCAGCGCGAAGAGGGCGCCGACCACGATGAAGGGACCGACCTGCCACAGCACGTCCGTACCGCGCGCGGTGAGGGCGCCCACCTGCCAGAAGCGGAACTGGTCGAAGGTCTTGTTGTCGGTGAGCAGGATGGCCGACGTGAACGAGCCGAGCAGTGCGCTCATGGCGGCCCCGGCGAGGGCGAGCTTCACGGGGGTTGCGCCCTCGCGGCCGAGCGCACCGACCCCGTAGACGACGACGGCGGCGACGAGGGCGCCGAGGAAGCCGAACCATACGAACTGCGCGGGGGCCGACAGCCCCAGCACGCTGATGGCGAGGACGACGGCCACGGAGGCACCGGCGTTGACGCCGAGGATGCCGGGGTCGGCGAGCGGGTTGCGCGCAACGCCCTGCATCACGGCCCCCGCGAGCCCGAGCGCGACCCCGGCCAGCAGCCCCGTGACGGTGCGCGGTATCCGGACCTCCTGGACGATGAGCTGGCCCTTGTCGGACAGGTCGGGCGAGAAGAGCCCGTGCAGCACATCGGCGGCCGACACGTCCCCGGTACCGACCACGAGGCTGGCCCATACGCTCAGCACGAGCGCGCACAGCGCCAATGGCAGGCCGAGCAGCAGCGCTCCACGGCGCACGGGGGAGCCGCCGGGCCGCATCATTCCGGTCCGTCCGGTTCCGGTGTGCCCGGTGTCCGACCGGGACGGGGCCCTGCGGTCGGGGTCCTGCGGGCCGGGTTGGGGGCACCTCCCGGCCGAAGGCTGGGGGAAGGCCACGGCGTCTCGCATCTGCCCCTCCTCGCATGTTCCGGTGTCCGCGCGTGCTCCGCACAGGGCCGCTCGCGGGGGCGCGAGGAGCTTGTTGGACCTTCAAGTAAGGTGACCCTAACAGGGACATCAGCCCGCCTCGTCGCCGCCCGGAGGCTGTGCGCGAGCGGGCGCCGAGTTGGGAGCCACCACTTGTCGAACGCCGCGCCCGCCGCCATACCCGACGCCGCCGACCGTTCCGGTTTCGTCGAGGTCGACTCCCACGAGGCGCTGCGGGAGATCCTCGGCCGGCCGCACCAGTTGGTGATCGACAAGGTCAGGCAGCGGCTGGTGGCCGAGGACGTGGAGATGCTGGCCCACTCCCCCTTCTGCCTCGTCTCCACCTCCGACGCGCACGGCAACTGCGACGCCTCGCCGCGCGGAGGCTCCCCCGGCTTCACGCACGTACTCGACTCCGGGACCCTCGCGCTGCCCGACCGCCCGGGCAACAGGCGGGGCGACAGCTTCCGCAACGTCCTCGACAACCCGCACGTCGGCCTCCTCCATCTCGTCCCCGGCAGCACCGACGTCCTCCGCGTCAACGGCAGGGCACGCGTCCTGCGTGACGCGCCGTTCTTCGAGGAGATGAAGGTCAAGGGGCAGCGCCCCCAGCTCGCGCTGCTCGTCGAGATCGACGAGGTCTACCGCCACTGCCCCCAGTCCCTGCGCCGCGCCTCCCTCTGGAACCCTGAGACGTGGTGAAACGGCGCCGACGTGCGTAACGGGGGACGAGCACATGGTGGGCACGGTCCGGAGCGGCCAGCCGGGCGAGCGTGAACTCGCGTACGGAGTACGGGAGTTGCTCCGCGCCGAGCTGGCGGGCAGGGAACTGGCCGCGCGCACCGCGCTGCTCGTGGGTGTGTGCGCGGGCGCCGGATTCGTCGCCTCGGGGATCTACGACCATGTGCACGCCGGCCGTCCCGACGGTACGAGCGCGAAGCTCTCCCTGGTGATCGGCGCCGCCACCGTCGCCGCCGCGTGCGCCCTGCTGGTGCTGCTGGGGCTCAGAAGCCGGGACAGACAGCGGCGGCTGGCGGCGTACGGCGGTCCCGGCAACGCCGACCAGCGCGCTCTGCGCGGGCTGCGCGCCGCCTGGATCTCCCTCTCCACGCTGGCACTCGCCCTCGCGTTCCTCTTCCTCGCCGCCGGACTCGTCGAGGCGTCCAAGACCGACCCCTACGAGGAACCCGACCCCACCCTCTACGGCACCTTCCTGCTGTGGGCCGCCGTACTGACCGCCGCCGGCTGTACGGGGATGCGGAAGGCCCGCCGCAACAGGCCGGGCACGGGCACCGGTTGGGCCCTCCGCGCCGGTGCCGTCGGCCCCGGCGCCATCCACCCCGGTGGGGACCGCCCCGGTGCCGCCCACCTGGGCAAGGGCGGCGGCGCGGCGCACCCGCGGCGGGTGGCGCCCGCCGATCCCCGGGCCGCGCTCTTCGGCGGCCTCGGCTCCGAGCCCGCGGCGCCGCACCGGCTCAGCACCCGGCTGAGCGCCCGGCTGCGTACCGTCTCGCGCGCACGCGCCGTCGTCCTCGCGGTGGCCGGGGCACTGCTCGGCTGTGGCCTCACGGGTGTGACGGCCTTCTCCGGCCGGGCCTTCGGCACGGGCGAGGGCCTCTTCTGGACGCTGACGGCGCTCACCGCGCTGTATCTCCTGGCCCTTCTGCTGGAGCTGGCGCACTACGGCCCGCGCCGCCGCTACCTCGTTCTCGTCGTCTTCACCGGGATCGCCCTGGTGGGCATCGCCTGGAGCGGGTTCTCCACCTCCGCGCTCCTGGACCGGGGCCGGTGGGTGACGGTGGAGGTGACCGAGGTGCGCCACCAGGCCAAGGGCGGCCCCCGCTGCGAGCTGCGCACACCCGGGGGGACCCCGGGAACGGACGGCGGCGGGCTCAGCCTCAGCCCGTGCGACGGCGCTGCCGAGGGCGACCGGATGCGGGTCTTCCACGACCCCGCTGGCGAGACCGACCCCCGGCGTTCCGAGCCGCTGGGCCTGACCGGCTTCTACGCGGCGTGGGGCACCGCGAGCGCCGTACTGGTCACCACCGCCACCCTCTGCGCGCTCCACGGCCACCGCCGGCGCGGCGAACTCGGCCTGAACAGGCTCTGACATGCGCCCCCTTGTGGCGAGGCAGCACCAACTCTCCCCGTAAAGGTGCGCACTTGGCAGTTGCGGACCTGCCGCGCCCCGGTTAAGAAACAGGCATCCGGGGAGCCCGCGACCGAGCGGATCCCCGCCCGCACCACAGAACGGACGCGACATGCCTCTCGACTGGAAGCTCGTCATCGACTGCGAAGACCCCCATCAGCTGGCCCACTTCTGGGAGCGGGCCCTCGGCTACACCGCTGAGGACCACAGCGCCCACATCGAACGCCTGCACAGCATGGGCGCCATCACCGAGGGGCTCATCGTCACCGACGAGCTGCACGGGGGCCGCAAGGCATGGCGGCACGCCGCCGCGATACGTCATCCGCACGACGCCGTCGACCCCGACACCGGAACGGGTCTGGGCAGAAGGCTCCTCTTCATGACCGTGCCCGAGCAGAAAGAGGGCAAGAACCGCCTCCACATCGACGTCCACGCGGGCCCCGACGCCCGCGACACCGAGGTCAAACGGCTGGAGCGGCTGGGTGCACGGGTGCTGCGCGTGGTGGTCGAACCGGGCAGCCACCATGTGACGATGGCCGACCCCGAGGGCAACGAGTTCGACGTGCGGTAGCGCGGTGCCCGCGCGGGCACCGCCCCGCGCTCACCCGGTGTGGGCACCGCCCCGCGCGCGGACCGAGTGTGGGCGGTCCACCGCCTCGGCCAGGTCGTCCAGCGCGTCCGTGAGCAGCTCCGCCGTCCGCAGCGCGACGGGCGGCGGCGCCTCCACCTGCTCCCACCAGCGCGCCAGCGCCTCGTGCACGGCGCTCCACTCCAGCGGCTCGCTCTCCCGTACAGCGGCGACCGCCGCGGCGACAGCGGGCGCGAGGGCCGAGGAGAAGTCCCCAGCCCCTGCGTCGGGAGGCGCGTCCGAACGGGGGATCAGCGCCTCCAGCAGCATCGTGGCCCTGCCCATGGTGACCAGCGCCGACTGCGCGTCCGTCGCCGAACGGTGCGAGAGCCTGCCCCGGTGCCGTACCGGTTCCGACTCGGCTCTGCTGACGGTCTGTTCCCATTCCTGACGGGCCGCGCGGCTGTCCAGCAGCGCCTCACGCACCTGCCTCGGCGTGCGCTCGGCCGGCTGTGCGAACGCGTCCAGCACAGAGATGGCATAACGCCCGTTGGCCGCCAGCCAGTCGGCCAGCCGCTCACGCAGCAGCGGCGTCTCCCACGCGGGGAAGAGCGCGTAACTGAGCATCGCCAGCACCCCGCCCAGCGCCGTCAGCCCCACCCGCTCGTAGGCGGTCTGCGACCACTCGGCGCCCAGGATGCCGAGCAGGAAGACGACATAGGCACCCGTACAGACGGAAGCGATGGCATAGCCGGTCCGCATCAGCAGATACAGCGACGCCACGCTGGCCACCGCGAGCGCCGCACTCAGATAGATGCCGGGGCTCACCAGCGCCATCACCGTCCCGCCGAGGGCGACGCCGATCAGCGTGCCCACGAGCCGGCCCACACCCCGCTGGTAGGTACGGGAGAAGTCGGGCCGCAGCACCATGACAGCGGTGAGCGGAATCCAGTAGCCGTGCACGGGCGGCAGGGCCTTGCCCAGCAGATAGCCCGCCGAGGCGACGGCGCTGACCCGCAGCGCGTGCCGCATGATGGGCGAGGTCCAGTGCAGTTCGCGGCGGAACGCGCGGATGGCGACGGGAACGAGGCCGGCCAGGGTCGGCATGTGCAGATGGCGCTGCCGCGCGAGGGCGTGTCCTGAGCCGCCGCCCTGCTCGCCGACCTCGCCGGCGCCACGCTCCGACCCCCTCCTACGGAACTCCTTGCCTGCCTTACGGGACTCCTTGCCGTTCCTGCGGGGCTCCCTGGCGGCCTCCTCCTGCGCCCTGCGCTCGGCTTCCTCCTCCTCGGGATCGGGACCGTAGGGCCCGTCGAGGGTCGCGTCCACCTCGCGTGAGCGCTCGGGAAAGCCCTGTCTGCGCCCCCCGGCATCCGCCGTGTGCCAGGTGACCTTGGCCAACAGCCCGTGCCGGGTCACCTCGACGGGCTCCTGCGCCGCCTCCACCGCGTCGTCCGTCAGCGCGATCAGCCGCAGCGCGGCCCGCCGCGCAGGGCCGCTCAGCACCGGCCCGCTCTTGGGTACCCGCAGCACATCGAGCGCCTGGTCGGGCAGGCGTACCCGCTCACCGCGGCGTACGGCCCTGGCCGTGGCGTCCAGAACCGTCGCAGCGGCCGACAGCAGCTCCCGCACCCGGTCCCGCTCGGGCCCCACCATCGGGGCACCGCCGACCACGGGATCGGCGAGCGAGGCCAGCACAGGGCGGAACCGTTCGGCCATCGCGCGGTACCCCTGCAACTGCCGTGGCCTGCGCCGCGCCTGACGCGGAGTGACGGCAGCCGCGCTGCGCGCCTCGATCAGCGGCTCGGGGTCGAACGGCGCCATCGGGTCGTGCCGCAGCCTGCGCGCGTAGTCGGCGACCCCCGCGAGCGCGTCGGCCAGCGTGTCACGCCGCTCGCCCCACGGCCGTACGGGAAACACCACGATCAGCCCCGCCTGCACCACCCCACCGGCCGCGATGAGCCCGGCGTGGCCGAGCGCGCCCAGGACGCTGGTCGGCAGCGTGACGGTGATCAGCATGACGGCGATGTTGAAGGCGGCGACCACCCCCGAGGTGGGCCCTATCCCCCAGGCCATGCCCGCGAGAAACGCCCACAGCGCCAGCAGCAGCACAAAGGCGAGCGGCCACCCGACCAGCAGATACCCGAGAAACGTGGAGACCGCGAGCCCCGCAGCCGCCGCCAGCGCCAGCACCGGCCGGGGCCGCCAACTGCGCTGGAACGTCGCGATACCCGAGGCAAAGGCCCCGAAGGCGCTGGACACCGCCAGCTGCGGCGACCCGACCGCCAACGCGACCCCGATCACGATCGCCACCCCGCAAGCCCCCCGCACCGCGATCAACGGCGTCAGCGAGGCCCGCTCCACGGTCAACCCGGAGACAGCCGTCTCCTTGAGCGCCCGTAGCCACGTCAGCGGCGTCGTCTTCACAAAGATCGGCCTCGCACATCTCGCTGCATGCCCCCGAGAATACGGGGACGGACGAGGTCAGAGCAGGTAACCCCTGCCGCCGGGCCCCTGACACCGGATCAGCCCGGGCTCAGTCCTCGTCCGCGTGGCGCGCGGCGGCCTCGGCGGCGTTGGCGGCGTCGTTGTAGGCCCCTTCGAGTGCGATTTTCAGTGCTCCCATCGGGCTACCGGCTTCCTCGATGTCGTCTTGCGGCACCTCAAGCGCACGAGCACGGTCCTCCAACTGGTTGCGAACACGGGGATAGCCGTGCCGCTCGTAGTAGTCGCTGCGCTCGGCCCTGGTGTCCTCCGGCAGCCCGCTCTGGGACCAGGACGTGAGAGTCCCCATGACACGCCCCACCGACCTGGTGACGCGCAGCGCATGCCGACTGTCCTCGCCCTTGTCGAAGTCCGCCCGCGTCAGCGACTCGATCCGCGACCGCACGTACGCCTCCTGCGACGACCGCACCGTGCGCAGCGCCGCGTCGTTCCCGGCAATCGCGCGGACTGTGAACGCCAGTTCTGCACGGTCCAGAGAGGTACGCGACCCGTCCGAGGCGAGACTCTCGTACACAAGCTCAGGCCGCTCAGCCAACGCCCGCGCCAACGCCTGCTGCACCGGCACAGGCATCCGGTCGTACTCCTTGGCCGTGTGCCGCGCATAAGCGGCAACCTCCGCCCGCAATGCGGCCCGATCCCTCTTTCCCGCCCTCTCCAACCGAGCCGCACACGCAGCCACCGAGCCCCCCTCATCTCCCGAGGACACCCGCGCGCTGACCTTCCAGCAAAAAGCCCGCTCCCGCTCCTTCGCCTCAGCCACACTCCCGTCCGGCCACAACACAAACGCGGCCCCGCCGAGAACCAACAACACGGCAACCACGGAAACAGACAGGACGGTGATGCGCCGACTCATTACTTAAACCCTTCAGCGTTACGCTGAGTGCTACCGATGCCGGCGTTGTAAGCGTTTTCCGCACCGCTCCGAAGCTGACCATAGTTACTACCTGCATCCTGGAGATCAGCTTGCGGAACCCCAGTCTCCCGCGCACGCTCCTCCAACATGTCGCGGAGCCGAGGGTAGCCATGGTCAGAATAGTATTCGATGAGCTGCTCACGCGTCTTGTTCGTCACATCCTGATTGAGCGCTGCCGCGTGCTGCCCTGTACCAACGTCGATCAGCCGCTGAACCGAGTCACCGACGTACGGGATTCCAGTTACCGGAGCTCCAAACGCATGGTATTGGTATGTCTTGTTCCAGTTGTTCCGATCGATCTCCCCATCCCGATCGCTCGCTAGCACGGAAGCACGGATCTCATCAAGACTTCCCATTGTGCGACCGGATTCCACAGTCACATTCATCGCTTCTCTGGACTTGCCAGCAAAATCCTGCTGATCCAATCCCGCCACATCCTCGGCGATGATGCGGGCCTGAGAATCATGAACAGTACGGAAAGCCCCACCGTCTTCGGAAATTCCGCGCAGGAACTGGTGCATTTGCTTATCCGAAACAGAGACACCATTGGGATCGGTGGCATTACTGGAGTTGGAGTGATCCATGTCTACGCCGAGAATGTCGTGCACATCGTGCGGATACGCGGCAACGGCATTGGCCATGTTCTGGCGGAGGTTTCCGGGAATGGATTCGGGGTCGTGCTTGGCGTCCGCGCCGTAGGACTCGACCATGTGCTCGAACACCCGGATCTCCGCCTTGCTGTGCGTCCCGAAATCCTCGGGGGCGTCGGTGCCCGGCGCGTTGCCGGTGGCTGCGGCCTCCAGCGCTGCGCCGTAACCGCTGCGCACGTCAGGTGCCGCTTCGTCCCCGACCTGCACGATCTGGCTCATGCCGTTCGGGGACACCTGCGTGATCTTCTTGTCCACAAGCTCCCAGTCGCGCTCGTTCTTGAGGTAGTCCAGCCGGTCCTTGCCGTCGCCTGTGCCGGGGTCGAGGTATTCGGTGGCGGCGGAAGGGTTCTTGCTCATGACGTCGAGGACACCGTCCAGCGGGTCGTTGGCGAAGCGCCCCTTGCCGCTGTGGTCGTAGACACCGCTGTCCTTTCCCTTCTCCCCGTAGAAGTCGCCTTCCAGGTCCCAGACGTCCTTGTCACCGCCCTTTTTGGGGTCCTCGGCGGCGCGGATGTCGTCGGCGAAGCCATGGAGGAAGTCCCCGTCGAACTTGGTCCCGCTGCGCTGCATGAGGCTGACCATCGACTGGTATCCGCGCACCTTCTGGCCGCCCGCCTCGTCGGCGGCGAGTTCCAGGTCGAACTTCTTGAGGCCGACGTCCTTCATCTCCTCGCGCCATTGACTGGCGAAAGCACGGGCCGCACCGGGACGGGCCGTGCGGCCGTCGCTGTCCTTGCCGGTAGCGGACGCGAGCGCGGTGGCAAGGCCGCGGTCCAGGGAGAGGTAGTCCTTCTTCTCGCCCTTGGCGTCGAAGTAGGCGAGATCGTCGAGCTTGTTGTGGGTCTTGATGACTCCCTCGGGGCCGCCCAGGCTGTTGAGGAGGGTGCGGCTGAACTCGGGGTCCTTCTTGTTCGCCGCGACGATGCTGGTCAGTTCGTCGCGCTCCTTGGCATTGAGCTTGTCGCCGTCCTTGACCTTCTCGTACAGCTCGTCGGCACGGTCCGCGTTCGCGGCGCCCACATCGCTCTTGAGGGCACCGTTGAAGCCGTTCGGCACCCCCTTGTCCCCGTCGTCGGGCTCCGCGACCATGGCCCGGTGGATGTTTTCGTCAGCTTCGCGAGTGGCCTTCACCGCGTCGGCTATCCGCTTGTTCCACGCCTGTTCGGTCTCCTCGCGAGCGAGTTGGTTACGGCGGTAGGTCTCCGCTTTGTCGTCGTCCATCTTGCCGAGGTTGATGGTGCACTTGCCGCGGGCGTCCACATCCATACCGAACTTCTCCGCGGCGTCCCGCTCCTCGATCACGAAGTCCTTGCACGCTTTGAGGAGGGTGTACGCCTCATCCAACTGTCCGCTCACGGCGCGTGCCTCGTCCCGGGCGCCCGCGTACTCCTCCAGCGTGGTCCGGGCCTGGTCCTTGAATTTCAGGACCGAGTAGCCACGCCAGGTGTCGGCGTTCACGGCCGCCTTGACATGGTCGCTGTAGTGGGTGTGCAGCGTGCCGTAGCGGTCGCCCATCTTCTTCCACGCCTTGGACGCGTCCTGAAGAGGGCTGAGGTCCGCGTGGACGATGTCGTCATAGTCGATGGTCATGCCCGGCGCCTTACAGATCGTCCAACTTGCTCTTGGGTGCGGACAGTCCCGGCGGTGCGTCGAACCCGGCGCCGGACGACGGGCGCAGCTTGTTGAAGCCGTTGCTGGTGAGCGTCTCGTTGTGCCCGAACAGCTTGTTGACGTCCAGCAGGGTCTCCCGCTCCGCCTTCAGCCGGTTCTCCAGGTTCTTGGCCCGCCGCCCGAAGCGCGACGCACGGGTCTGCAGGGCCGCGCGCACTCGCCAGCCCTTCAGCGTGCCGCCTCCGCCGGGGCGCACGCTGGACGGAACGTCCTTGCTACCCGTGATCGCTTCGCTGTCCTCGTCGGCGATCACCGAAGCCTTGTGCGTGTCGGGGCCGAGCGTCCGCTCGATGTAGCCGGCGGCCTTCCGCTTCATGGCCTCAGAGTGGGCGAGGTCGCTCTGTTGGCCACCGGGGGAAGCCGGCGCGAGTGGTCCGTACCGCGGAGGCGCGAAGGTGCCGCCCTGCTGTCCGAAGACCGGCGTCGTGCCGTCCCCGTTCAGCCGCATCGATCCGGCGTCCGCTGCCCCGTCCTCCGCCTGAGCCACCGTTCGGCCCCCTCACTCGTCATCCCGTCCGCATGTCCCGCTGACGGCCAGTCCGTCCGTGTACATGCTAAGCACCCCGCTGATGCGCGATCATCCTCGGTTCCCGGGTTCGCCCGAGCCGGGCACGGCCGGGCACGGCCGGTCGCCAGGCCCGTCCGGTCGCCAGGCACGTCCGGTCGCCAGGCACGTCCGGTCGCCAGGCACGTCCGGTCTCCGGGCACCCGCAGCGCGCACAAGCCAGGAGAGGGCCCTGCCCGTTGGGGCGGAGCCCTCTCCTCTTTGCCGGAGCGGAAGGGTCGGACCGGGACGGAACGAGTCGGTCCGCGTCGGGTCAGTTGTTGCTGGGGAAGCCGAGGTTGATGCCTGCGGTGTCAGCGGGGTCGGGCCAACGGGTGGTGATGACCTTGCCGCGCGTGTAGAACTGCACGCCGTCGTTGCCGTAGATGTGCAGGTCCCCGAAGAGGCTCTGCTTCCAGCCGCCGAAGGAGTGGTAGCCGACGGGGACGGGGATCGGCACGTTCACGCCGACCATGCCGGCCTCGACCTCCAGCTGGAAGCGGCGGGCCGCGCCGCCGTCGCGGGTGAAGACGGCGGCGCCGTTGCCCCACTTGCTGCCGTTGATGAGCGTGATCGCCTCGTCGTACGTCTCGGCGCGTACGACGCACAGGACGGGGCCGAAGATCTCGTCGTCGTACGCGTCCATGCCGGGCTCGACCTTGTCGAGGAGCGAGACCCCGGTGAAGAAGCCGTCCTTGTACTCGGAGGAACCCTCCACCGTGAACCCTGTGCCGTCCACGACGACCTCGGCGCCCTGGGCCGCGGCGCCGCTGACGTAGGAGGCGACCTTGTCGCGGTGTTCGCGGGTGATGAGCGGGCCCATCTCGCTGGCGGGGTCGTCGCCGGGGCCGATGCGCAGGCGTGCCGCACGTTCGGCGATCTTGCCGACGAGGGCGTCTCCCGTGTCGCCGACGGCGACGACGACGGAAACGGCCATGCAGCGCTCACCGGCCGAACCGTAGGCGGCGTTGATGGCGTTGTCCGCGGCGTGGTCGAGGTCGGCGTCGGGGAGGACCATCATGTGGTTCTTGGCACCGCCGAGTGCCTGTACGCGCTTGCCGTTGGCGGTGGCCTCGGCCTGGATGTGCCGCGCGATGGGCGTGGAGCCGACGAAGGAGACGGCCGCTACGTCCGGGTGGGTCAGCAGCCGGTCGACGGCCACCTTGTCACCGTTGACGACGTTGAGGACGCCGTCGGGCAGCCCGGCCTCGGAGGCGATCTCCGCGAGGAGGTAGGCGGCCGACGGGTCCTTCTCGCTGGGCTTGAGGACGAAGGTGTTGCCGCAGGCGATCGCGAGCGGGAACATCCACATCGGCACCATGGCGGGGAAGTTGAACGGGGTGATGCCCGCGACGACGCCCACGGCCTGCCGGATGGAGGACACATCGACGCGGGTGGAGACCTGCGTGGACAGCTCGCCCTTGAGCTTCTCGGGAATGCCGCAGGCGAGTTCGACGATCTCCATGCCGCGCGCGACCTCGCCGAGCGCGTCGGAGTGCACCTTGCCGTGCTCGGCGGTGATGAGCGCGGCGACGTCGTCACGGCGCGCGTCCAGCAGCTCGCGGTACTTGAACAGGAACGCGGTGCGCCTGGCGAGCGAGGACCGCGACCATTCCGGGTACGCCTCCTTGGCCGCGGCAACAGCGGCGTCCACCTCCTCGACGGAGGCGAGGGAGACCCGCGTGGGCTGGGCGCCGGTCGCCGGGTTGTAGACGGGCCCGAAGGAGCCGGAGACGGACTCGGCGGACTTGCCGCCGATCCAGTGGCCGAGGGTCTTCATGGATGCGCGACCTTTCTTGGGACGTAGCGGTGGAGCGGGCGGCTCCTTCGGAGCCGTGGAACACGCGGCTTCAGCGGGGTCGGCGGCTCCGATGGGGCTCATGGAGGTGGTGGGCCCTGTGGAGTTGATGGGTCCTGTGGAGTCGGTGGTTCCTCTGGGCCGGGAGAACCGGGGCGGGGTTGACAGCGGAGCAGCCGCTCACGGCAGAGGCGGCGACGGTCACCGCAGAAGTGCCGCTCACAGCGAAGGCGGCGGCGCACACCGCAGAGGTGCCGCACACCGCAGCGGCGCCGCTCGCGGCCGGGCTGCCGCTCACAGGTGGCGGCGCTGGTCGGCGCGGCGGCGGTCGTATTCCTCGCGGGCCCGTTGCGCCGCACCGCGTCGGGAGGTTTCCGCGACGACCACGTCCCACCACGCCTCGGCGCCGGGGGCCGGCACGTCGGGGTCGGTGTCGGTCTCGACGTACACGCATGTGGGCCGGTCGGAGGCGCGCGCGGCTGCCAGTGCGGTGCGCAGTTCGCCGTAGGTGGCGGCGCGCAGTACCTCCATGCCGAGCGAGGCGGCGTTCGCCGCGAGGTCGACGGGCAGCGGGTCGCCGGTGTAGGTGCCGTCCGGTGCCCTGAACCGGTAGTCGGTGCCGAAGCGTTCGGCGCCGGTCTGTTCGGACAGCCCGCCGATGGACGCGTAACCGTGGTTCTGGACGAGCACGACGTTGATGTTGATGCCCTCCTGGACGGCCGTGACCAGCTCGGTGGGCAGCATCAGATACGTGCCGTCACCGACGAGCGCCCAGACCGGCCGGTCAGGGGCCGCCATCCGAACGCCGATGGCGGCCGGGATCTCGTAGCCCATGCAGGAGTAGCCGTATTCGAGGTGGTACTGCCGGGGCGAGCGGGCACGCCACAGTTTGTGCAGGTCGCCGGGGAGCGACCCGGCAGCGTTGATGACGATGTCCGTCTCGTCGACGACGGAGTCCAGCGCGCCGAGCACCTGCGTCTGCGAGGGCCTGGCCTTCTCGTCGAGCGGGTGCGCGGCGAGCGCCTCGGCGACCACGCGCTCCCAACTCTCCTTCCCGCGCCCGTACTCGGCCTCGTAGTCGGGTGAGACCCGGTAGCCGCGCAGCGCGCCGGTCAGCGCCGTCAGCGCCTCCCTGGCATCGGCCATCGCCGCCAGGGCGCCGAGCTTGTGGCCGTCGTAGGAGGTGAGGTTGAGGTTGACGAAGCGCACGGCGGGCGCCTCGAAGAGGGTGCCGGATGCGGTGGTGAAGTCGGTCCAGCGGGTGCCGACGCCGATCACGAGGTCGGCCGCGCGGGCGAGTTCGTCGGCGACGGCCGTACCGGTGTGGCCGATGCCGCCCACGTCGCAGGGGTGATCGTGGCGGAGCGAGCCCTTGCCCGCCTGGGTGGAGGCGACGGGGACGCCGGTCGCGTCGGCGAAGGCGCACAGCGCGTCCTCGGCCTCGCTGTGGTGGACGCCGCCGCCGGCGACGAGCAGCGGGCGCCGCGCACCGCGCAGCGCCTCGGCCACCTCGGCCAGCACCCCGGGCTCCGGCACCGGACGCGCCACCCGCCACACGCGTTCCGCGAAGAACTCCTCGGGCCAGTCGTACGCCTCGGCCTGCACGTCCTGCGGCAGCGCGAGGGTGACGGCGCCGGTCTCCGCCGGGTCGGCCAGTACGCGCATCGCCTGGAGCGCGGCCGGGATCAGCGCCTCGGGCCGCGTGACGCGGTCGAAGTAGCGGGACACAGGGCGCAGGCAGTCGTTGACGGAGACATCGCCCGCGTACGGGACTTCGAGCTGCTGGAGCACGGGGTCGGCCGTACGACCTGCGAACGTGTCGCCGGGCAGCAGCAGTACGGGCAGCCTGTTGACCGTCGCGAGCGCGGCCCCGGTGACGAGGTTGGTGGCACCCGGGCCGATGGAGGTGGTGACGGCCTGCGCAGAGAGGCGGTTGTTCTGGCGCGCGAAGCCGACGGCCGCGTGCACCATGGCCTGTTCGTTGCGGCCCTGGTGGAAGGGGAGGGGCGCGCCGGGGCCCTGGCCGCTCTCGACGAGCGCCTGACCGATACCGGCGACGTTGCCGTGGCCGAAGATGCCCCAGCATCCGTCGATCAACCGGTGCCGTACGCCGTCGCGTTCGGAGTGCTGCGCGGCGAGGAAGCGGATGAGCGCCTGGGCGACGGTGAGCCGGACGGTGGTGTTCGAAGCGGTCACGACACGCCCTTTCCTTCGCCGGAATCTGCGGAATCCCTTGCCTTGTACAAAGGCAACCTTGGATCCACCGGTGTATCCGCCCATGTGCCACGGATCCACGCGTGATCAGGATGGTCGCAGATGAGCCACTCCCGATCCACCCCCGGACCGGCCATCACGTTGAGGTAGTACATGTGGTGCCCGGGCGCCGCGATGGAGGGCCCGTGCCAGCCGTCGGGGATCAGCACGGCATCGCCGGAACGCACCTCCGCCAGCACGTCCGTTCCCCTCCCCCGGCCGCTCGGGCTCACCCGCTGGTAGCCGAGGCCCTCGGTCGGGCCGTGCGGGGCGATCTCGAAGTAGTAGATCTCCTCCAGCTCGCTCTCCTCGCCCTCCCTGCACTCGTCGTGCTTGTGCGGCGGGTAGGAGGACCAGTTGCCGCCCGGGGTCAGCACCTCGACGGCGATGAGCCTGTCGGCCTCGAACTGCCCTGCGGCGGCGAAGTTGTTGACCTGCCGCGAGCACTGCCCGCTCCCCCGCAGCTCGACCGGTACGTCACCGGCCGGACCGTAACGCGCGGGCAGGCGCCGCGTGCAGCGGGCTCCGGTGAGCGCGAACCTGCCGCCTTCGCGGCTGCCGATCCGCACCCGCGCCTCACGCGGCGCGTACGCGAAGTCGGTGACCCCGGCGAACACGCTCTCCCTGCCCCGCAGTTCGAAGGCCACCTCGCCACCCTCTCCCCGCGCGTCCTGGGACTCGACGGATACGTCGGGTACGTCGGGTACGACGGACACCGTGCAGCCGCCACCGAGCGGGAGCACGATCCATTCGCTCTCGCCGGTCGCGAACTCATGTGTACCGCCCGGCTCCAGTTCCAGGACCCGCAGCGAGGAGTAGCCCCAGCCGGCCAGGGCTGGGTCGATGTCCAGGGCGTACGGGCCCGAGGCCGCGCTGCCCGAGGGCAGGTGGAAGCCGGTGTCCTTGTTGTCTGCGTGGTCTGCCATATCAGCGTTGTCTGCGAGGTCTGCCATATCAGCTCTCTCTCCCGGGGTGTCAGAGGTGTCAGAGCAGTCCGACGGCGGTGTCGACGGCCGCGCCCACATCGCCGTCGGCGGGGTAGAGCAGCGAACGTCCCACGACCAGACCGCGCACGGTCGGCAGGCTGAGCGCCTTGCGCCACTTCTCGTAGGCACCCTCCTGGTCCCCGTTCACCTCGCCGCCGAGCAGCACGACGGGGAGGGTGGAGGTCTCGCACACCCATGCCATGTCGTCGGGCTCCTCGGTGACAGGCAGCTTGAGCCACGTGTACGCGGAGGTGCCGCCGAGGCCCGAGGCGATGGCGACGGAGCGCGCGACGGCGGGTCCGCTCAGGTCGTTCTTCACCCGTCCCTCCACCCTGCGCGAGAGGAACGGCTCGACAAAGACCGGAAGTCGCCGTTCCGCCATGGCGTCGACGGCACGCGCCGAGGCGTGCATCGTGCTGAGCGAACCTGGATCGTCGTAGTCGATCCGCAGCAGCAGCTTGCCCGCGTCGAAACGGAGCCGTTCCAGGTCCTCGGCGCGGTGCCCCGTGAAGCGGTCGTCCAGCTCGAAGGAGGCGCCTGCGAGCCCGCCCCTGTTCATGGAGCCGAGCACGACCTTGTTCTCCAGGGCGCCGAGCAGCAGCAGGTCCTCCAGGATGTCGGCGGTGGCGAGCACGCCGTCGACGCCGGGCCGGGAGAGCGCGAGCGTCAGGCGCTCCAGCAGTCCGACGCGGTTGGCCATGGCGAGCTTGTCGTCGCCGACACCCAGTGCGCCGCGTGCCGGATGGTCGGCCGCGACGATCATCAACCGCCCGCTGTCGCCGACGAGCGGACGCCGCGCGCGCCTGGCCGCGGCCTCGGCGACGGCCTCGGGATGCCGGGCCCGCACGGTGGTGAGCTGGGAGAGGGTGACGCTGGTCAAGGAGGGCTCTCTTTCGGGTCGGCCGGCGCTCCCGCCGCGAGGCGGGGCCGGCACGGAGGGTCCGGCGAAGTCACGGACCACAGGGCGCTGGTGGGGGCGAGGACGTGGGGTCGAGGAGGCGGGTACGGGCTCACGAGCGGGTGCCGCACCCCGGGGCGGGACACCCGGGCGCGTGGCCCCAGGGGCCGGGCGCCCGGACGCGGCGCCCGGACTCATCCGCCGAGGAGATCCTCGACCTCCCGCGGGGCCGGCATCGCGGAGGAGCAGGCGAGCCGCGAGGCCACCAGCGCTCCCGCCGCGTTGGCGTACCGCATCACGTACTCCAGGTCCCAGCCCGCGAGCAGCCCGTGGCACAGCGATCCGCCGAACGCGTCACCCGCACCGAGGCCGTTGACGACCTCGACCGGGTGCGGGGGCACCTCGGCCACGGTGCCGTCGCGGTGGACGGCGAGTACGCCCTTGGGCCCCTGCTTGACGACGGCGAGTTCGGCGCCGAAGGCGAGCAGCTCCTCGGCGCAGGCCCGGGGCTCGCGGGTGCCGGTGGCGACCTCGCACTCGTCGAGGTTGCCGACGGCGACGGTGGCGTGCGCGAGGGCCTCGCGGTAGGCGGGCCGCGCCGCCTCCTTGACCTCCTCCTCGGTGGCCCCCGCGAGAGGGCCGCCCGCGCCTGCGCCCCAGAACATGGGGCGCCAGTCGAGGTCGAAGACGGTGGCGACGGCAGAGCCGCGTACCGCCTCGCGTGCCGCGAGCGCGGTGAGCGTGGCGCCTCTGCTGGGCTCCTCCGACAGTCCTGTGCCGGTCATCCAGAAGATCCGCGCCGCGGTGAGCGCCGCGAGGTCCAGCTCTTCCGCGTGGATCTCCAGATCCGGCGCCTTGGGCCGCCGGTAGAAGTACAGCGGGAAGTCGTCGGGCGGGAAGATCTCACAGAAGGTCACGGGCGTCGGGTAGGCGGCGACGGGTGTCACCCAGCGGTCGTCCACGCCGAATTCGCGCAGCGCCTGGTGGCAGTACGTGCCGAACGGGTCGGCGCCCGTACGGCTGATGACCGCGCTGGAGCGGCCGAGCCGCGAGGCGGCGACCGCGACATTGGTCGCCGAGCCACCGAGGAACTTCCCGAAGGTCTCCACCTCGGGCAGCGGGACCCCCGTCTGCAACGGGTAGATGTCCACGCCGATACGGCCCATGGTCACCACGTCGTGCGGCTCGGCCGGCTCGTTCGACTCGATCACGGGCGGTACCTCTCCTCAGGTCGTCCGGTTCCCGGCGTGCGGTCCGCGGTCCGCGGTCCACAGCTCATCGTCAGTCCTGCCGGAGACCACTGTCAATAGTTTGTCCTTACATACTGACGTCTCCGGAAGCCCGTGTTCCCGAAGCGTCACCGTCGTCACCATCGGACCGGCCGGGCGTCACAGTCCGCGCACAGCCGCTCCCGTACGGCCGCGCGGTCTCGTTCACCTGGCACTGGCTGACGATCAACAGCCACCCCCCAGGGAGGTGCGAGAAATGGCCGACCGAAGGCTCTGGTCGTACAAGGAAATCGCCGCGCACATCAGCGTCCAGCCGGACACGGTGCGCTCCTACAGGAAGCACGGCCTCCTGCCGTCGCCCGATCTAGTGGAGGCGGGCAAGCCCTACTGGTTCGCCGACACCATCCGCGACTGGGTCACCCGCAGGCCCGGGCACCGGGGAGGCCGCTGAGACCTCCACACCGGAGACCCCCCTTCCGTCCCCGATCACCGGGCCCCGGCCGCCCCTCTCCTCCCCGTGCGGCAGCCGGGGCCCCGTGCCGCCCTGGCGCGGAACGACGACCGCGGCCCTCGCACCCCTGCGCATCCCCCAGTGCACGGCCGAGGCGCTGCCCGCGAGAACGGCGGAGGCGCCGACGCCCACGAGCGTGCCGGTCAGGGTGCCGGCGAGCACATGCCCTCCCCAGTAGCCGACGCCGACGGAGTACGCGGCCCAGAACAGCTCGGCGAGGCCGGCGCCCACCAGGAAGCGGCGCAGCGGATAGCCGACGGTTCCGGCGGCCAGCCCTCCGGCGAGCCTGCCACTGGGCAGGAAGCGGACGACGAAGACGAAGGGCACCCCGTGGCGCCACACCCGTGCGGCCGTCCAGTCCAGCGCGGCCTTGCGGCGGGGACTCGCGGAGAGCCAGGCGCGTACCCTTCCGCCGGCGCGGCACCCCAGCCAGTGCACGGCGGCGTCCCCCACCAGCGCGCTGCCGGCGACCGTCAGCAGGACCAGCGGGAGCGAGAGCCTGCCGGAGGCGGCGAGCACTCCGGCGGCGGCGATGAGCGCGGAGTTGGGTACCAGGGGTGGCAGGGTCGTGAGCGCGAGCAGCGCATACGCCCACAGAGCGCCGTCCATCCGGACCACCTGCCTTCCACCCCGCCCGGTATGCCGGGCACCCACCCGCCTGTAAGCCAAAGCTGACAGGGGAGAAGTCGGGGCACAACGGCCGCACGACCATCCCCGGGGGAACTCAGGGGAAGGTCGAGCCACCCCCTAAGGGGGACCGGCGGCGGGTGACCCAGGGGAAGCCAGAGGGCTGGGGGGTGGGTGACTTAATACCTAGGGGGGGTATATCCTTGCCGTCGGCACACGCTGCCCGCTTCGCATTCAGGTCCCAGCGGACACGCACTGCCACACCAGGGCACGAACCGAGAGCGAGGACAGGCCATGAGCACCGTCACGACCACCTACAAGGTTTCCGGAATGAGCTGCGGCCACTGTGAGGGCGCGGTCTCCGAAGAGCTGTCGAGGATCGAGGGAGTCTCCGGCGTCCAGGCCGCCGCCTCCTCCGGCGAGGTCATCGTCACCTCCTCCGTCGAGCTGGACGATGCCGCTGTGCGCGACGCCGTCGACGAGGCGGGGTACGAGTTGGTGGGCCGGGCGTAACGGCGCCCCGTCCACTCCTCATCCACGTCCAGTATCCCCCCGGATGTCCCATACCGCAGTTCGGGGCTTCACGCACGGGGAGGCGGACCGGCCCAGCGAAAAGCGCCCCGTCGACAAGGTCCCCCCACGGGCCCGTCAACGGGGCGCTTCCGTTTCCCGGTCATGGATTCCCCCCACGGGATCCTGGCCGGGCGCTTGCTGGCTGCACGTACGGGCGGGAGGGCCGCTCAAAGCTCCCCGGGCACGTTCACCCTCTCTTCACACCGGATACGTCCCCCAAGACGTGTCCGGAGCACGGCGGCGCCTCCGCCGGGAGGCAGACGCCACCCGGTTAGACACACGACCCCCGCAAATGGTTACCCCCCAAAAACTGTGATCTACGTCTCTCCACAGAGCCACACAAACGGAAGACCCCGGTCCAATCGGACCGGGGTCTTCCGTCAGCTCTGTGCGCGTGGAACGCGCGGAGGCTCAACCGTCTTCAGCGGGCCTCGACGGGGACGTAGTCCCGCTCGACGATGCCGGTGTAGATCTGCCGGGGACGGCCGATGCGGGAGTTCGGCTCCTTGATCATCTCGTGCCACTGGGCGATCCAGCCGGGCAGCCGGCCGAGCGCGAACAGCACCGTGAACATGCTGGTCGGGAAGCCCATCGCGCGGTAGATCAGACCGGTGTAGAAGTCCACGTTCGGGTACAGCTTGCGCTCGACGAAGTAGTCGTCGGACAGCGCGTGCTCTTCCAGGCGGAGCGCGATGTCGAGAAGCTCGTCGCTCTTGCCGAGGGCCGAGAGCACATCGTGCGCCGCCGCCTTGATGATCTTCGCCCGGGGGTCGAAGTTCTTGTAGACGCGGTGCCCGAAGCCCATCAGCTTCACGCCGTCTTCCTTGTTCTTCACCTTGCGGATGAAGGTGTCGACGTCGCCACCGCTGGCCTGGATGCTCTCCAGCATCTCCAGCACGCTCTGGTTGGCGCCGCCGTGCAGGGGGCCCCACAGCGCGTTGATGCCCGCGGAGATCGAGGCGAACATGTTCGCCTGCGAGGAGCCGACGAGGCGCACCGTGGACGTCGAGCAGTTCTGCTCGTGGTCCGCGTGCAGGATCAGCAGCTTGTCGAGGGCGTTGACGACGACCGGGTCCAGGTCGTACTCGGCGGCCGGGACCGAGAACGTCATCCGCAGGAAGTTCTCGACGTACCCCAGGTCGTTGCTGGGGTAGACGACCGGGTGGCCGATGGCCTTCTTGTAGGCGTAGGCGGCGATGGTCGGCAGCTTGGCCAGCAGCCTTATGGTCGAGAGGTGCCGCTGCTCCTCGTCGAAGGGGTTGTGGCTGTCCTGGTAGAACGTGGACAGCGCGCTGACCACCGACGACAGCATCGCCATCGGGTGCGCGTCACGGGGGAAGCCGTCGTAGAACCGCTTGACGTCCTCGTGCAGCAGTGTGTGCTGGGTGATCTCGTTCTTGAACGAGGCCAGCTGGTCGACGGTCGGCAGCTCGCCGTTGATCAGCAGGTAGCCGGTCTCCAGGAAGGAACCCCGCTCGGCGAGCTGCTCGATCGGATAGCCGCGGTAACGCAGGATGCCCTGCTCACCGTCGAGGTAGGTGATGGCGGACTTGTACGCGGCGGTGTTGCCGTATCCAGAGTCCAGGGTCACCAGACCGGTCTCGGCTCGCAGCTTGCCGATGTCGAACCCACGGTCGCCCACCGTGCTGTCGACGACCGGGTAGCTGTACTCGCCGTCCCCGTACCGCAGTACTACGGAGTTATCGCTGTCGCGGTGTTCGCTCACGTCATCCCTCACCGACGTAGTGCCTCTTCTTCGAGGTGCCCTGACTCTCTCCACTTTCCCCCACTGAGCGCAGTGCGGTGCACTCGGGGTCAGCCAGAAGGCTCCATGGTGGCACGGAGTGCCGCCTCTTTTGAATATCCTGCACCCTCCAGGCCGTCATGGTCACCCCCCGGGGCGGTTGGCGCCCGTCGAGGGGACGAGTACCCCGCGCAGCCGGTGATCCAGCGCCGTGCGGCGGCGGCCCGCCGAGACCGTGCGGACCGCCTGACCGAGTGCTCTGCGCGACCCCACCAGCACCACCAGTCGCTTCGCCCGGGTCACCGCGGTGTAGAGCAGATTGCGCTGGAGCATCATCCAGGCCCCCGTGGTGACGGGAATCACGACCGCCGGATACTCGCTGCCCTGGGAGCGGTGGATGGTGACGGCATACGCGTGTGCCAGTTCGTCCAGCTCGTCGAAGTCGTATCCGACCTCCTCGTCCTCCTCCGTCAGCACGGTCAGCCGCTGGTCGTCGGGGAGCACGGAGGTGACGATGCCGACCGTGCCGTTGAAGACGCCGTTGGCACCCTTGTCGTAGTTGTTCCGCACCTGCGTGACCTTGTCGCCGACCCGGAAGACGCGGCCTCCGAAGCGCTTCTCCGGGAGGTCGGGGCGCGCGGGCGTGATGGCCTGCTGGAGCAGGCCGTTGAGCGTCCCCGCGCCGGCGGGGCCGCGGTGCATGGGAGCGAGGACCTGTACGTCGCGCCGGGGGTCGAGCCCGAACTTCGCCGGGACGCGGCGTGCCGCCACGTCGACGGTGAGTCTGCCCGCCTCCTCCGTGTCGTCCTCGACGAAGAGGAAGAAGTCGCTCAGCCCCTGAGTGACCGGCTGCGTACCGGAGTTGATCCGGTGTGCGTTGGTCACCACACCCGACTGCTGCGCCTGCCGGAAGATGTGGCGCAGCCGCACGGCGGGCACGGGCCCGTCCTCGGCCAGCAGATCGCGCAGCACCTCGCCGGCGCCCACCGAGGGGAGCTGGTCCACATCGCCGACCAGCAGCAGATGGGCGCCCGGCGGGACGGCCTTGACCAGCTTGTTGGCGAGCAGCAGATCGAGCATGGACGCCTCGTCCACCACCACGAGGTCGGCCTCCAGGGGCCGTTCCCTGTCGTACGCCGCCTCCCCGCCCGGCTTCAGTTCGAGCAGCCTGTGCACCGTGGACGCCTCCGCGCCCGTCAGCTCGGCCAGCCGCTTGGCAGCGCGGCCCGTCGGCGCCGCCAGCAGCACGCGCGCCCGTTTCGCGCGTGCCATCTCGACGACGGAGCGCACGGTGAAGGACTTGCCGCAGCCGGGCCCTCCGGTCAGCACCGCGACCTTGCGGGTGAGCGCGAGCCGCACGGCCTCGCGCTGCTCGGGGGCCAGCTCGGCGCCCGTTCGCGCGGCCAGCCAGGTGAAGGCCCGCTCCCAGTCGGTCTCCTGGAAGGAGGGCAGCCGGTCGTCCGGGGTGCGCAGCAGGCGCAGGAGCTGCGCCGACAGGGAGATCTCCGCGCGGTGGAAGGGCACCAGATAGACCGCCGTATGGGTGCCTGCCGGGTCCTCGGGGTCGGGAACGGTCTCGCTGACGACGCCCTCCTCCTCGGCCGTCAGCTCGGCCAGGCAGTCGATGACGAGGCCGGTGTCCACCGCGAGGAGCTTGACGGCCTCGGAGATGAGCCGCTCCTCGGGGACGTAGCAGTGCCCCTGGTCGGCGGATTGCGAAAGGGTGTGCTGGAGGCCGGACTTGACCCGCTCCGGGCTGTCGTGCGGGATGCCGACGGCCTGGGCGATGCGGTCGGCGGTCAGAAAGCCGATGCCCCATACGTCGGCTGCGAGCCGGTAGGGGTGGTCCCTGACGACGGAGAGGGACTCGTCGCCGTACTTCTTGTAGATCCGCACGGCGATGGACGTGGTGACGCCGAGGCCCTGGAGGAAGATCATGACCTCCTTGATGGCCTTCTGCTCCTCCCAGGCGGCGGCGATCAGCCGGGTGCGCTTGGGCCCGAGGCCGGGGACCTCGGCGAGTCGGGCAGGGGCCGCCTCGATGATGTCCAGCGTTTCGGTGCCGAAGTGGGTGACGATGCGGTCGGCGATGCGCGGGCCGATCCCCTTGACGAGCCCGGAGCCGAGATAGCGGCGGATTCCCTGGATGGTGGCGGGCAGCACCGTTTGGTAGTTGTCCACATGGAACTGGCGTCCGTACTGCGGGTGCGAGCCCCAGCGGCCCTCCATCCGCAGGGACTCGCCGGCCTGGGCGCCGAGCAACGCGCCCACGACGGTGAGCAGTTCGGCACCGCGCCCGGTGTCGACCCGGGCAACGGTGTACCCATTGTCCTCATTGGAGTAGGTGATGCGCTCTAGGACCCCTTCGAGCACAGCCGGCTGGAACGTCATGTCACAGACGGTAGCCCCGCACACCGACATCGCGGCAGCCCTGTGGATAACTCCCGACGACGTGTCCCGAGTTGAATCCCGGAACATCATCACGATCTCGCATCAGCCCCTTGTGCCACTCGGCGTGCATCCCGTTCCATGTCGATGTAATCGTTTCCATGCGACCACGGCAGACCGTCGACGACCGTGTGCGCGCAAGCACTTCCACCATCGGGGACCCGGCTCAGCAATGGCAGGCATCAAAGACGTCGCGGCACACGCCGGCGTCTCCGTGGCCACGGTCTCGCGCGTCCTCAACGGACACAGCGGCGTACGCGCCGACACCAGGACCCGTGTCCTGTCGGCCGTCGACGAGCTGCGCTACCGCCCCAACACCCTTGCCCGTTCGCTGCGTACGGACCAGACGCGCACGCTCGGGCTCGTGATCAGCGATGTGCTGAACCCGTTCTTCACCGAGCTGGCACGCGCGGTCGAGGACGCGGCACGCAGCAGGGGATACAGCGTCATCATCGGCAACGCGGACGAGCAGCTCACGCTCCAGGACCACCACGTGCGCACGCTGCTCGACCGCCGTATCGACGGGCTGCTGGTCTCCCCCGCCGACGGCGACTCGCTGGCGCTGCGCGAGGCGGCGGCCTCCGGCATCCCGATGGTCTTCGTCGACCGCTGGGTCGACGGGCTCGTCCGCCAGGGCGTTCCCGTCGTACGGGCCGACGGCCGGGCCGCCGTGCGCGAGCTGGTCGCCCATCTGTACCGGCTGGGACTGCGCAGGCTCGCCATCATCACCGGACCCGTCGCCAGCACCACGAGCAACGAGCGCGTGCACGCGTTCCGTTCGGCGCTGCGCGAGTACGGGCTGCCGCTGCCCGAGGCGTACATCGGTCAGGGCGACTTCCAGACGGCGAGCGGGCGCAGGGCCGCCAGCGACTTCTTCTCCCTCCCCGAGCCGCCGGAGGCGGTCTTCGCCACCGACAACCTGATGGCGCTCGGCGTGATGGAGCAGCTGCGCGTGATGGGTCTGCGGGTGCCGGGCGACGTGGCGCTGGCGGCCTTCGACGACATCCCGTGGTTCCTGCACACCGACCCCCCGATCACCGCGATCGCCCAGCCGACCCAGGAGCTGGGCCACCGGGCCGTCGCGGCACTGACCGACCTCATGGAGTGGGGGCACCCCCGGAGTCCGTCCGGGGGAACGCCCCTCCCGACGGACTCCGGGGGATGGAGCGCCGGCTCCGTCACGCTCTCCGCTCACCTCATAGCGCGCCGCTCCTGCGGCGAAGACGAAAGGATCCGCCGTTGACCACCCCAGACCCGCCCCCGGCACGGGAGTTGCTGCGAACGGAGGGCATACGCAAGACGTTCCCCGGCGTGGTCGCCCTCGACGGCGTCGACTTCGACCTGCGCGAGGGCGAAGTACATGTGCTGCTGGGCGAGAACGGAGCCGGTAAGAGCACCCTGATCAAGGTGCTCTCCGGTACCTACCGCGCGGACGCCGGGCGGGTACTGCGCGGGGGCCGGCCGGTACGTATCTCCGGTGCCGAGGACGCAGAGAAGCACGGCATCGCCACCATCCACCAGGAGTTCAACCTCGTACCGCAGCTGTCCATCGCGGAGAACATCTTCCTGGGCCGCCAGCCGCGCCGCCTCGGTCTCGTGGACCGCAAGAAGATGGAGGACGACGCCGCCGTACTGCTCGGCAGGGTCGGCATCTCCGCTCCCCCGCGCACCCCGGTCTCGCAACTCGGCATCGCCGGGCGGCAGATGGTGGAGATCGCCAAGGCGCTCAGCCTCAAGACCCGTGTGCTGATCATGGACGAGCCGACCGCCGTGCTCACCTCCGAGGAGGTCAACCGGCTCTTCGCCATCGTGCGCAAACTGCGTTCCGAGGGCGTCGGGATCGTCCTGATCACGCACCACCTCGAAGAGATCCCCGCCATCGGTGACCGCGTCACCGTTCTGCGCGACGGCCGCAGCGTGGGCCAGGTCCCGGCAACGACGCCGCAGGACGAGATGGTCAAGCTGATGGTGGGCCGCAGCATCGAGCAGCAGTACCCCCGCGACACCGGCAAGGCGAGCGCGGCCGTCAAGGGCCGGCAGCCGCTGCTGCGCGTCACAGGGCTGCGCAAGTCGGGTGTCTTCCACGACATCGGCTTCGAGGTACGCGCCGGTGAGGTCGTCGGCGTCGCCGGGCTCGTCGGCGCCGGCCGCACCGAGGTCGTCCGCGCGGTCTTCGGCGCCGACCACTACGACGCGGGACGCGTCGAGGTCGGCGGCAAGAAGCTGCCGGGCGGCGACGTATGGGCCGCGCACGCAGCGGGGCTCGGCCTGGTACCGGAGGACAGGAAGGGCCAGGGTCTGCTGCCCGACGCCTCGGTCTCCGACAACCTCGGCCTGGTCACCCTGCGCGAGACGAGCAAGGGCGGCTTCGTCGACCGGGGCGGCCAGCGCAAGGAGGCCACGCGCATCGCCGAGCGGCTCGGCGTCCGGATGGCAGGGATCGACCAGCACGTACGCACGCTCTCGGGCGGCAACCAGCAGAAGGTCGTGATCGGCAAGTGGCTGCTCGCGAACAGCCGTGTGCTGATCCTCGACGAACCCACCCGCGGTGTCGACGTGGGAGCCAAGGTCGAGATCTACCAGCTCATCAACGAGCTGACGGCCTCGGGCCACGCGGTACTGATGATCTCCAGTGACCTCCCCGAGGTCCTGGGCATGAGCGACCGGATCCTGGTGATGTCCCAGGGCCGGATCGCGGGCGAACTGACCGCGCAGGAAGCCAGCCAGGACGCCGTCATGGCACTGGCTGTCGGTAGCGCCACACCTGGAACAACCGAGATGGAGGACTCTCCCCGTGGCCATTGATACGCAGCCGGGTCATCGCCTGGACAAGCGCCCGGGCGGCAACGGGACGCCGCCCGTCGTACGCCGGATCCTGCTGGACAACGGGGCGCTGAGCGCGCTCGTCGTCATGGTCGTGGCGATGACGTTCATGTCAGGCGACTTCCTCAGCACGCAGAACCTGCTGAACGTCGGCGTCCAGGCGGCCGTGACCGCGATCCTCGCCTTCGGCGTCACCTTCGCCATCGTCTCCGGCGGTATCGACCTCTCCGTGGGCTCGGTCGCCGCCTTCTCCGCCGTGATGCTGGGGTGGTTCACCACCACCGAGGGCATGCCCGTCTTCCTGGGCGTCCTGCTCGCCATCCTGACCGGCACCGCCTGCGGTCTGGTCAACGGCCTGCTGATCTCCTACGGCAAACTCCCGCCGTTCATCGCGACGTTGGCGATGCTCTCCGCAGCGCGCGGCCTCGGTCTCGTCGTCTCCGACGGCACCCCGATCACCCTGCCCGAGTCCATGTCGTGGGTCGGCCAGACGCTCGGCGAGTGGCTTCCGGTCCCGGTCCTGGTCATGATCGGGATGGGCCTGATCACCGCGGTCGTCCTGCAGCGCACCTACAGCGGCCGTTCGATGTACGCGATCGGCGGGAACGAGGAGGCCGCGCACCTGTCCGGCATTCGCGTGCCGCGCCAGAAGCTCGTCATCTACGCGCTGGTCGGCACCTTCGCCGCCGTCGCCGGAATCGTGCTCGCCACCCGGCTCGCCTCGGCGCAGCCGCAGGCGGCCACCGGTTACGAACTCGACGCCATCGCCGCCGTGGTGATCGGTGGCGCGAGCCTCGCCGGTGGGGTCGGCAAGGCTTCCGGAACGCTGATCGGCGCACTCATCCTCGCTGTTCTGCGCAACGGACTCAACCTCCTTGACGTGTCCGCTTTCTGGCAGCAGGTGGTCATCGGGGCGGTGATTGCGCTTGCCGTGCTTCTCGATACACTGCGTCGCCGCGCATGATCTTTGTGCGACGGGGGAGCACGCGTAGTTCATTCATCTGCCGACTGCAAGGAATGCAGCAATGAGCAAGAGAAAGAGCACGTCCGCGGTCATTCTGGCCACGACGGTCGCCCTCACCGCGTCCGCCTGTGGTTCGGGTTCCAACTCCTCGGGCGGAAAAGACGACGTCAAGCTCGGCTTCGCGATATCCGCGCTGAACCAGCCCTTCATGGTTCAGATGAAAAAGGGTGCCGAAGCAGAGGCGAAGGCCCAGGGCGCCAGCCTCAGCGTTCAGGACGCGCAGGAAGACGCTTCACAGCAGGCCAACCAGGTACAGAACTTCACCTCGCAGAACGTGAAGTCGATCATCATCAACCCCGTTGACTCCGACGCGGCGGGCCCCTCCGTCAAGGCCGCCGGCAACGCGAAGATTCCGGTCATCGCCGCCGACCGCGGTGTCAACAAGGCCAAGGTCGAGGCCACCGTCGCCTCCGACAACGTCGAGGGCGGCAAGATGGCCGCCAAGAGCCTGGCCGAACAGCTCGGCGGCAAGGGCGAGATCCTCCACCTGCGCGGGCAGGTCGGCACGTCCTCGTCCCGCGAGCGTGCCAAGGGATTCACCGAGGGCCTCAAGAACTACCCGGACATCAAGGTCGTCTCCAAGCAGCCTGCCGACTTCCAGCGTGCCAAGGGCCTGGACGTGACCACCAACGTCCTCCAGTCCCACCCGGACCTGGACGGCATCTTCGCGGAGAACGACGAGATGGCGCTCGGTGCGGCCAAGGCCCTCGGTGCCAAGGCAGGCGGCGACATCAAGCTCGTCGGCTTCGACGGCACCCCCGAGGCCATCAAGGCGGTCAAGAAGGGCTCCATCAGCTCGACCGTGGCCCAACAGCCCGCTGAGCTGGGCAAGATGGCCGTCCGCAACGCCATGCGCGTTGTCGAGGGCAACCCCGTGGACCCGCAGATCAAGGTCCCGGTGAAGGTCGTGACCAAGAAGAACGCCGACCGGTTCTCCTGACCGGAACAGCGGCACCGACAGAACGCTGAGCAGCTGAGAACGGCCCCCACGGGGGCCCGAGGCCCGCAGGGGCCGAGAGGGAGCACCGGATGCACGGATACGACCTGTTGGTCGTAGGGTCCGCCAACGCCGACCTGGTCGTCGGAGTCGACCGCAGGCCGGCGGCGGGCGAGACGGTACTCGGGTCGGATCTGGCCATCCACCCGGGCGGCAAGGGAGCCAACCAGGCAGCGGCGGCTGCCCGGCTCGGCGCCCGTACGACACTGCTCGCCCGCGTCGGGGACGACGCGTACGGACGGCTGCTCGCTCAGGCTCAGCGCACCGCGGGTGCCGAGACCGCAGGGCTTCTGGAGGGCAAGGACGCACCCACCGGCGTCGCCCTCATCACGGTCGACTCGGCCGGTGACAACAGCATCGTCGTCGCACAGGGCGCCAACGCCCGGCTCACACCGGACGACGTCGCCGGAGCACGACCACTGTTCGAGGCCGCCGCCGTGGTCTCCCTTCAACTGGAGATCCCGCTGGAGACCGTCGCCGCCGCAGCCCGCACAGCGGCGGAGACATCGGCCAGGGTCGTACTCAACCCCTCACCTCCCGCACCGCTGCCCGAGGACGTACTGGCGCTCTGCGACCCACTGGTGGTCAACGAGCACGAGGCACGGCGCATGCTCGACCAGCACGCGCACGACCCCGGCCGGCACACGCCTGGCGGCGCACAGGACGGTGCCGCGTCCGCAGAGCCCCAGGAGCCCGAGGAGTGGGCGACCGCCCTCCTCGGTATCGGCCCGCGCAGCGTGGTCGTGACCCTGGGTGCCGAAGGCGCCCTCGTGGCAGGCCCCGACGGCATGACCAGGGTTCCCAGCCCGCGCGTCGAGGCCGTGGACACCACGGGCGCCGGTGACGCCTTCACCGGCGCGCTGGCCATGCGGCTGGGCCGCGGTGACACGCTGGAGCAGGCCGTGCGGTACGCCGTACGTGTCGGGTCCTACACGGTCACCCGGGCCGGAGCGCAGGAGTCCTACCCCAGCGCCGCCGAACTGGAGAAGGCCGTGACGGCGGAGGCGACGGCACGATGAAGAAGGCCGGGATACTCAACCGTCATCTCTCCGGCGAGATCGCCCGGTTGGGACACACCGATCTCGTCATGGTGTGCGATGCCGGGCTCCCCATCCCCGAAGGACCCGCGGTCGTCGACCTCGCGTTCCGGGCGGGGACACCCTCCTTCGCCGAGGTGCTGGAGGGTTTGCTCGACGAGTTGGAGGTGGAGGGTGCCGTGGCGGCGAGCGAGGTGCGCGAGACCAACACCGAAGCGAGCACGCTACTGGACCGTCTCTTCCCCGGCTCGGGGACCACAGGGCTCCAACTGGTCCCGCACGAGGAGCTGAAGGCCATGACAAGGCAGGCGAGACTCGTGGTGCGTACGGGCGAGTGCAGACCGTACGCGAACGTACTACTGCGCTGTGGAGTGCCCTTCTGACCAGGAGGGAACCGTGGCCGCAGGCACCGGGCCACCTACTCGAAGGGCCCGGTCCTGAGACCGGGCCCTTCGTATTCTCCCCCTAAGGCTCTCCCCATGTATCCCCCCAAGGAGCGCCGATACAGGTTTGACCCGCGACTCTCCGGAAGGGTTGCACGGCGCTGCGTTATTTTTTCCGCCGCACCGTGGGTGGGGTGGCTCTTCAGCTCTCACGGAACGTCGCACCCGTAGCGTTCAACGTCCTTCACAGCACATGGCGCACATAGCGTTCAGCCGTCTCCCTGAGCACCTCGGCGCCGTCCCTCGCCCACAGCGCGGGGCTGAAGATCTCCACCTCCACCGCGCCCCGGTACCCGGCCGCTTCCACCCGCTCCCTGAAGCCCCGTAGATCGACGGAGCCGTCGCCGAGCTGGCCCCGGCCGAGCAGCACGCCCTCGGGCAGCGGTGTGATCCAGTCGGCGAGCTGGAAGGCGGCGATACGGTCCCCCGCGCCCGCGCGCGCGATCTGCTCGGGAACCCGTTCGTCCCACCACAGGTGGTACGTGTCCACGACGACGCCGACCCGCTCGGCGGGGAAGCGCTCGGCCAGGTCGAGTGCCTGCCCCAGCGTGGAGACCACACAGCGGTCGGACGCGTACATGGGATGCAGCGGCTCCAGGGCGAGCCGTACGCCCCGCTCGTGCGCGTAGGGGGCCAGCTCGGCGAGCGCCTCGGCCACGCGCTCGCGTGCAGCCGCCAAGTCCCGTTCGCCGTCCGCCAGTCCACCGGAGACCAGCACCAGGGTGCCGGTGCCGAGCGCAGCCGCCTCGTCGAGTGCCGCGCGGTTGTCGTCCAGGGCGCGGGTGCGCGCTGCCCGGTCCTTCGCTGTGAAGAAACCGCCCCTGCACAGGGACGTGACAGTCAGCCCGTGGTCGCGCATCAGCCCGGCCGCCTTCGCCGGTCCGTACGCGCGCACCGGGTCGCGCCACAGCCCGACGCCGCCGACGCCCAGCAGGGCCGCCTCCCGGGCGAGTTCGGGCAGCGAGAGCTGGCGGACCGTCTCCTGGTTGACGGACAGGCGGGCGAGGTCTGCGCTGTTCATCAGTGCACTCCATGGACGGCGAGCAGCTGCTTCATACGGGCCTGGGCCAGCTCGGGGTCGGGGAACAGGCCGATTCCGTCGGCGAGTTCGTAGGCGCGTGCCAGGTGGGGCAGGGAGCGTGCCGACTGGAGACCGCCGACCATGGTGAAGTGCTCCTGGTGGCCCGCCAGCCAGGCGAGCAGGACGACACCTGTCTTGTAGTAGCGCGTCGGCTCCTGGAAGAGGTGGCGCGCGAGGGGAACGGTCGGGTCGAGGGTGGCACGGAAGCCGCCCGCCCCGCCCGCGTCGAGCTGCCTGACGGCCTGCGCCGCGAGCGGCGCCAGCGGGTCGAAGACTCCCAGTAGTGCGTCGCTGTGCCCCTGTGCGTCGCCCTCGATCAGCTCCGGGTAGTGGAAGTCGTCCCCCGTGTAGCAGCGCACTCCCTCGGGCAGCCGCCGCCGCAGGGCCACTTCGCGCCCCGCGTCGAGCAGGGAGACCTTCACACCGTCCACCCTGCCGGGGTGCGCGGCGACGACGCGCAGGAAGGTGTCGGTCGCGGTGTCCAGGTCCTGGCTGCCCCAGTAGCCCGCCAGCGCCGGGTCGAACATCGGGCCGAGCCAGTGCAGGATGACGGGGCGCTCAGCCTGCGCGAGCAGGGCACCGTAGACCTGCTCGTAGTCCTCGGGGCCGCGTGCGGTGGCGGCCAGGGCGCGGGAGGCCATGAGGATGGCCTGCGCGCCCGTCTCCTCCACGGTGTGCAGCTGCTCCCCGTAGGCGGCGGTGATCGCGGCGAGCGTGTGCCCGGCGGCCGGCTGTCCGGTGGCGGGCAGGTGGTCTGTTCCCGCGCCGCAGGCGATCCTGCCGCCCACGGCGCGTGCCTCGGCTGCCGAGCGCCGGATCAGCTCAGCGGCGCCCTCCCAGTCCAGGCCCATGCCGCGCTGCGCCGTGTCCATGGCCTCGGCCACGCCCAGGCCGTGCGCCCACAGATGGCGGCGGAAGGCGAGGGTGGCGTCCCAGTCGACGGCGGCGGGCCCTTCCGGCGTGGTGTCGGCGAGCGGATCGGCCACGACGTGCGCTGCGGCGAAGACCGTACGGGAGCGCGGCGCCGGCCCCTGGGCCCCGGCACCGTGACCGCCCTTCCCCACAGGCGTGTAGGCGCGCAGCCGCCCCGAGGAGTCGGGCAGCCGGATCACAGGGACAGCTCCGGTACGTCGTAGCGGCGGCCTTCGGCGGAGGAGCGCAGGCCCAGTTCGGCGAGCTGCACGCCGCGCGCTCCCGCCAGCAGGTCCCAGGTGTACGGCTCGTCCAGCGCGACGTGCCGCAGGAAAAGCTCCCACTGGGCCTTGAAGCCGTTGATGCCCTCGTCCCCGTCGTTGTCAGGTACCTCCTGCCACTGGTCCCTGAACGGCTCGGTCGCGGGCAGGTCCGGGTTCCATACCGGCCTGGGGGTGCCGACGCGGTGCTGGTAGCGGCAGCCGCGCAGCCCGGCGACGGCCGAGCCCTCGGTGCCGTCCACCTGGAACTCGACCAGTTCGTCGCGGTGCACGCGCACCGCCCAGGAGGAGTTGATCTGTGCGACGGCCCCGCCCTCCAGGGTGAAGATGCCGTAGGCGGAGTCGTCGGCCGTGGCCTCATAGGGCTCGCCGTTCTCGTCCCAGCGGCGGGGAATGTGCGTCGCCGTCTGCGCCTGTACGGACGTGACCCGGCCGAACAGCCCGTGCAGTACGTACTCCCAGTGCGGGAACATGTCGCTGACGATGCCCCCGCCGTCCTCCGCGCGGTAGTTCCAGGAGGGGCGCTGCGCCGGCTGCCCGTCGCCCTCGAAGACCCAGTAGCCGAACTCGCCGCGCACGGACAGGACCCGGCCGAAGAAGCCGCTGTCGACGAGCCGCTTGAGCTTGCGCAGGCCCGGCAGGAACAGCTTGTCCTGCACCACCCCGTGCTTGACGCCGGCGAGCGCCGCCGCCCTGGCCAGCTCCAGCGCACCGTCCAGTGAGGTCGCCGTCGGCTTCTCCGCGTAGAGGTGCTTGCCTGCCGCGACGGCCTTCTTGAGCGCCTCTTCGCGCGCCGAGGTGACCTGCGCGTCGAAGTAGATGTCGATGCTGTCGTCGGCGAGCACGGCGTCCAGATCCGTTGACACCGCTTGCGGGTCGAGCCCGTAGCGCTCCGCGAGGGCGGTCAGCGCGTGTTCCCTGCGGCCGACGAGTACGGGCTCGGGCCACAGCGTCTCCCCGTTGCCCAGATCCAGTCCGCCCTGTTCGCGGAGGGCCAGGAGAGACCGCACGAGGTGCTGCCTGTGTCCCATCCGGCCGGTCACGCCGTTCATGGCGATCCGCACTGTCCTGCGTGTCACGTGGGCTCTTCTCCCTGTTCGGTCAGCTGGGGGCGGCGGGGCGCTCCCCCGGGTGCGGTGACCACCCTTTAGCAAGCGCTTTCTACTCCGGCACGTTAACCGCCAATACCGGACTTCTACAAGGGACTTGGTAGGCCATGTGGCGCCCCCTGTGGAGTGAGACCATGGCACCCCTTGTTCCACGTGCCGACACCGAGACGACCAGGAGGACCGAGCGATGGCAGTGACCCTGGCCGACGTGGCCGCACGCGCGGGGGTCTCGGCGGCGACCGTCTCCCGCGTCCTGAGCGGCAACTACCCCGTGGCGGGCGCCACCCGCACGCGGGTGATGCGCGCGGTGGAAGAGCTGGAGTACGTCGTCAACGGCCCCGCCAGCTCCCTCGCAGCGGCCAGCTCCGACCTCGTCGGCATCCTGGTGAACGACATAGCCGACCCCTTCTTCGGGATCATCGCCGGCGCCGTGCAGAGCGAGCTGAACGGCCCGGACGGCGCACAGGGTTCCCACAAGCTCGCCGTCGTGTGCAACACGGGCGGCTCTCCCGAGCAGGAGCTGACCTATCTCACCCTCCTCCAGCGCCAGCGCGCCGCGGCGATCGTGCTCACCGGTGGCGCGGTGGAGGACGCCGAACACAGCGCGGCTCTCTCCGCACGCCTCCAGCGCCTCGCCGCCGGCGGCACCCGCATCGTGCTGTGCGGCCGGCCCCCACTGGGCCCCGCGCTCCCCGGGCAGCGCGGACCCCAGGGGCACGGCGAACTCCCCGTACTGACCGTGGCGTTCGACAACAGAGGCGGCGCACGCAGGCTCACCGAGCATCTGCTCGCGCTCGGTCACCGCGCCATCGGCTACGTAGCGGGCCCCGCCGAGCGCACCACGACACGGCACCGCCTGGAGGGGCACCGTTCCGCGCTGCTGGAGCACCGGGGCGGGCCGGTGCGGGAGGCGGAGCCGCTGACGGTGCACGGTGGCGGTTACGACAGGTCGTCCGGGTACGACGGCGCCCTCGAACTGCTGCGCAGGGAGCCGCGGTTGACGGCGGTACTGGCCGCCAACGACACCGTGGCGCTCGGCGTCTGCGCGGCCCTGCGCGACCAGGGGCTGCGGATTCCGGAGGACGTGTCGGTCGCCGGCTTCGACGACCTGCCCTTCAGCGCCGACGCTGCGCCCGCGCTCACCACCGTACGGCTGCCGCTGCACGAGGCGGGGGCACGGGCCGGGAAGCTCGCGCTGGGGCGCCAGGGGCCGCCGCCCGGCGGGGTGGCGACCGTACGGGCCGACCTCATGGTGCGCGACTCGACCGCACGGCCCCGTACGGACTGACCGCGCGGAGCCCGAGCGGGCGCGAGAGGAGAACCATGGCTGCCGTGTTCCCGGGCCTCACCCCCGACCCGGACGCCGCCGTGCTCCGGTCCCCGCGGCCGGGCGACCTCGGCTGGATGGTCGAGCGCCACGGTGCCGTGTACGCGCGGGAGTTCGGCTGGGACGCCAGGTTCGAGGCGCACTGCGCGCGGGTCGTCGCCGCCTTCGCCGATGACCACCATCCGCTCCTGGAGCGCGTCTGGATCGCGGAGCTGGAGGGGGAGCGTGCGGGCTGCGCGATGTGCGTACGGGACGGCTCCGCGCCCTCGACCGCGCGGCTGCGGCTGCTGCTCGTCGAGCCGTACGCGCGCGGGCGTGGCCTGGGGCGGCGCCTGCTCGCCGAGTGTGTGGGGTTCGCCCGCGGGGTCGGCTACCGCGCCCTGGTGCTGCGCGGCCAGAACGTGCTGGTGGCCGCGCGGGGGCTGTGCCTGGACGCCGGGTTCGTCCAGACGGCGGAGACTCACCACCGCAGTTACGGCAGGGACCTTGTCGGACAGGACTGGCATCTGGTCCTCTGAGCGCATGCGACTCGCCTTCTCCACTCTCGGCGTCCCTGGCCTGCCCGTTCCCGAGGTGCTGCGCCTCGCGACCGACAACGGCTTCCACGGGGTGGAGCTGCGCGCACACCCCGAGGAGCCGGTGCACCCCGGCCTCGGTCTGAGCGAGCGCGTCGAGGTGGTGGAGCGCTTCAAGGACGCCGGGATCGCGATCCTGTGCGTTGCCGGATACCCGCGTGTGGCCGAGAGCGGCGAGGACGAGCCCGTTCTCTCACGGGTGCGCGCGCTGCTGGAGCTGGCCCGCGACCTGGGAGCACCGTACGCGCGGGTCTTCCCCGGAGGCGGCGAAGCGGGGATCGCCGAGGGCGACGCGACGGCGGTACGGCGCCTGACGAAGGCGGCCTCGATGGCCGCCGACCTCGGGGTACGCGTTCTGCTGGAGACCCATGACTCGCACCGCACGGGCGCCGACGCCGCGCGCGTACTGCGCGGGGTCGAGCACCCCTCGGCCGGGGTGCTGTGGGACGTGATGCACACCTGGCGTGGCGGCGAGGACCCGGAGAAGACACACCGGCTGCTCGCGCCGTACCTCGGCTACGTCCAGGTCAAGGACATCGCCTCGCGCGAGGACTCCACTCCCCTGCCACCGGGCGACGGCGTCCTGCCGCTCGCCGAGGTCGTCGAACTCCTCACCCGTGGCAGCGACCTGGGCTCGGCAGGAAGCGACGGCGGGAAGGGCGGAACCGACGGGTCCGCGCAGGGGAACGGAGGCGCGGCCGGGAGTGGGAGCGGGAACGGCGACTGGCTGTGCTGGGAGTACGAGAAGCGCTGGTACCCCGACATCCCCGAACTGCCGGCGCTGCTGCCCCGCGTACGCGCCCACCTGCTGGAGCTGCTGGCCGAGGCGGCCTGAACCGCACGCCGACCGCACGCCGACCGACACAGCCCGCGTACGGCCGCACAGGGACCGCACAAGGCCGCGTACGAGCCGCGCACGGCCCACCGGGCGAGCGGTCACCGATGTGCGCTCCGCCCTCGTGGGTAACTTCCTCCACAGGCACACCATTTCTGGGGTTTTTCCGTAAGGAGTGGAATTCCCGGAACCTTCACCCGCCGCCGGACGTCCCAACGGCGTACCGCCTGAGTCGCCGCGGCACGGTGTCGGCCTCGCTGCTGGCTGCGTCGCTGACCACCCTCTCCACCGCCCGCGGCAGGCGGTAACACCGCCACCGGTGCGCCCCCTCCAACTGCGCCGGTGGCGGGTCACTCCATCGACGTATGGTCCGCACGTCCGCGCCCCGTGCAGTCTGGAAGCGCGCCGGGAAAGGGGCGAGGACCCGGCGTAAGGCGTCGGGGAGCGCCGCGGTACGCGGGCGGCGAGGGAACGACCGGGGGGAGCCGGGCACCATGCGTATCCATGTGATGCGCGCGGCCGTGCTGACGGCCGGCTGCGCGATGGTGTTCGCGCTCGCCGCCAACGGCTGTGCCGGGTCGGCCGGTTCGGGCGGGGGGACGGGCGGCAGCGCCCATGCGACCGCCTCCGCACCGGCCACCGGGCCGGGCGCCTTCCTCGCACGGGGCGAGTGCGGCACCCGTAACAGGCAGCGGGTCGAGGAGGTGCCCTGCCAGGGCGAGCGCGCGGCGGCGAAGGTCATCGCACGCCATGAGGGCACCCGCGCCAACGGGCCGCGCTGCCCGGCCCGTACGGACTACGTACTGCACATCAGCGAGCGCCGCCCCGCCTCCGACGACAGCGGCGACGCCGGCGTGACCAGGGGGTACGCCTGCATGCGCGCCCTGGAGGCCCCGCACCCCGGCGACCCCGGGGGCGGCGGCGGACCGCTCACCGTCGTCGGCGACTGCGTCTACACCACAGGTCGCGACAGCGAGGTCAAGGAGACCCCCTGTGACGCGGTGCCCGGCCGGCACCCGCCCGAGTTCCGCGTCGACCGGCGCGTCACCGAGCGCGACCGCTGCCCGCCCGACACGGACCTGTACATCGACCTCGGCGGCACGCGACCGGTCGGCTGCGCCTACCGCGTGTGAACGGGCGTGCGGCGGCGCGCAGCTGGCCCCGGCACACGGGGCGCGCCGCGGCCCGCACGTGCTCTGCGGGGGCCGGCCCACGCGGGTGGGTGCGTGCCCCATGGGCGGCCGGTGCACGGAACGGGCCGCGACGGCGGGGTCTTCCCCGTCACCGCGGCCCGCGAGTCTTGCGCCGACGGTGCCGTTACGGGCGCAGCGTCAGTTCGTCCTTGTCAGGACGGTCCAGCTTCTTGTCGTACTTCGTGAGGCGCTTCGTCTTCGCGCCCGGGTCGATGTCGAGGCCGGCGAACTTCATCAGCGCGCGTGTGGCCTTCGCGCGGTCGTCCTCGGCGAGCTTGGCGATGTTGGCCCCGTGGTTCTGGCCGGGGGCCGTGTAGACAGCGGTGTTCTTCGTGTGCCTGCCGGGACGGAACGGCTCGGCGCTCCACGGGTCGTTCTCACCATTGACGAAGAGCATCTCCGAGGAGTGGTGACGCACCCAGCGGTCGACGTCGCGCATCGCCTTGTCGTGCTTGTTGAAGCGCATCGGGATGTCGCGCGGCACGTAGGTGCGCGGCTTGTTGAGGCCCGGGTACCTGCGCACGTCGTCGAGGAGGGGCTCCTCGTAGTCGGGGGCGCCGAGCTGGGTGCCCGCCTGGTAGTAGTACGGCGTGTACGGCAGCATGCCCTGGTCGGTACCTGCTGACCAGCCGCCGATCTCGTCGGCCCACTTGTACAGCTCGTCGGTCGACGCCTTCTCGCTGGGCACCTGGTCGCACTCGGACTCCAGGTGGTACTGCCAGTAGCCCCAGACCAGGTCCTGCGCGATCAGCTCGAACGCCTTGTCGGCGCTGCCGGCGAGCTTGAAGGTGTAGTCGTTCTCCTTGGCCCACTTCTTGAGGCGCGGCACCATCTCGCCGCGCCGCTCGAAGATCTCGTGCTGCACACCGTTCAGCTTGGCGCGGCACTCCTTGGAGCCGACGTTCTTGAAGAACTTGTAGTACGCCGAATCCTCGTCGTTCCGTACGTCGTTGGGCGCGACGTAGGCGACGGTTCCGTCCATGTCGTTCGGGTAGAAGCGGCGGAAGTAGGTCGCTGTCATACCGCCCTTGCTGCCGCCCGTGGCGATCCAGTTCTTGCTGTAGATCTTCTTGAGGGCCTTGAAGATCCGGTGCTGGTCGCTGGCCGCCTGCCAGATGTCGAGCTTGGACCAGTCGGCGGGCTTCGGCCGGGACGGCGTGAAGAAGCGGTACTCCATGGAGACCTGGTTGCCGTCCGTCATCTGCGTCGGCTCGCTGCGCCGGGGCTGCGTGTTCAGGTCGTACCCGGAGGTGAAGAAGACGGTGGGGCGGTCCTCGCCCTTGTGCAGCAGGGAGATCCGCTGCTTGAAGGTGCCCTTGGAAGGGTGCCTGTGGTCGACCGGCTGCTCGTAGTTGAGAACGAAGAAGCGGTAGCCGTCGACCGGCTTCTCCTCGATGAGGCTCATCCCCGGCACCGCGAGTATGCGGTCCTTGATGTCGGTACCGTCCGCTGTGGCGGCGGCCCCCGCTGAGGCGCTGCCGATACTCACGGTGCCTATGAGCACCACGAGCGACAGCAACCATCTGAGCGTTTTACGCATTCACCCTCCCCTGAAGTCGCCAAAAGTCGTCGTGAACCTATCGGCGTAACCCCCGCTCCGCCAGACCCAGTTACCCGGCGGAGTACGTATACGGGATCCGGCTCACCGCTGAGCGGTCGCTCCCGCCGTCCCGAACCGGCCACTGTCGGAGCCGCCTACTAGCCTTCCGGCCATGACTGATGCCGCGACACCGTCCCAGCCCGCACCTCTCGCCGTGGGGCCACGCGGGATGCGCCTGCTCTCTTTCCACCACGACCCGGAGGACGCGCGGTTCGAGGACGCGCCCGTCCGCTTCGCGCTGCTCGCCCTGTGGCACGAGGACAGGCTGCTGATGGTCTACGAGCGCGCCAGGGACTGCTGGGAGCTGCCGGGCGGCGGCATCGAAGCCGGCGAGACACCGCGCGATGCCGCGGCGCGCGAACTGCGCGAGGAGACCGGGCAGACCGTGCGTCCCGAGGCGCTGCGCTTCGTCGGCTTCGCCAGGACCGCGCTCGGTCCCGAGCAACGGGTGCTCTACGGCGCCCTGTACACCGCCAGTACCGAGCGCGCCCTCCCCTTCGCGCCGAACTCCGAGATTTCCGCGATCCATTGGCGCACCGGTGACGAGCCGCTTCCCTACGGCCAGGTCCAGACCGTCGACGAATATCTCGTCGCCCTCTGCGCGAGCTGAGCGTACGGTCGGCGCGTGCCCTCACCGCATGGCTTCGCCCACGAACGCCGTCCGGACGGCTCGGTGGTGATCACCCACCACGGCGCCCCCGTGACCACTCCGGGGCGCCCGCGCCGACCGGTTCCTCGCCGAGGTGACCGCTTCCGAGCCCCAGCAGGTCATGGCCCGCTGGACCGGCGACTACAAACGGGGCAACGAACGCCGCGCCCGTGAACACCCCCGCAACCGGCGCCAGGGCGGCTGACTCATCCGCAACCGGCCCGGAACGGCTGACGCCCCCCTCGCCTCCCGCCGCAGGCCACGGCGCGGCACGCACACCCGCACCGCCGCCCCCGCCCCCGCTCGCCCGCCGGACGGCCCGGCCCCGTCCGGTCCGGCACTCGGCCGTGCGGTATGGCGCCGTCGGATCATAAAATGGGCGATGTTCTGCATGGCATGAAAAGTCCCCCTTTGCTCGTCCCCGGATCGCTCCCGCAGGGGGCCCGCAGGGAGCGGGGACCCGCACGCGAGGGCAGAGAGGCGGCAGGGGCATGACGGGAACCATCCTCATCACCGGGGCCGGTACGGGATTCGGCAGGGAGGTCGCGCTGCGGCTCGCTGGGGGCGGGCACGACGTGATCGCGGGCGTGGAGATCGTCGCCCAGGTCGCCGCCGTACGCGCCGCGGCCAGCGAGCGAGGCGTCACGCTACGGGTGGAGAAGCTGGACGTCACCGACCCGGGCGACCGGGAGAACGCGTGGACCTGGGACGTGGACGTCCTGCTCAACAACGCGGGCATCTCCGAGGGCGGTTCGACGGTGGACATCCCCGCCGAGCGGCTGCGACGCCAGTTCGAGGTCAACGTCTTCGGCCCCGTCCTGCTCACACAGGGCTTCGCCAAGCGGATGGCCGCACGCCGCAGCGGCCGGATCGTCTTCATGTCCTCGGTCGCCGGGCTGACCGTCGACCCGTTCACCGGCGCCTACGCGGGGTCCAAGCACGCCGTGGAAGCGTTCGCCGACGCACTGGACCAGGAGCTGGCCGAGTTCGGAGTCACGGTCGCGACGATCAATCCGGGCCCCTTCCTCACGGGCTTCAACGACACGATGTTCGAGACGTGGAAGTCCTGGCGGGACGACCCGGCACAGCGCCTCTTCGACTACTCGCAGCTCTCCTTTCCCCATGAGCAGTACGACCCCGAACCCGTCTACGAGAGGACGGTCCGGGTCCTGCTCGGCGAGGAGAGCCGCTATCGGCACCTCCTGCCCACCGAGATGGAGGCACAGGCCCGCCGTCAGGTCGACGCCCAGTGGGAGCGCGAGCTGAACGACGGCAGCCGCCCTGAACCGGTCCAATGGGCCCTCGACCTCTCCCCGGCCACCCCCGTCCGGCCCTGACCCGGGAGAGAACAACGGGACGGCGGTTGTCGAACGTGCCCGCTGAGGTACCCGGAAGCCGGCACATGTCCGGTGAACCGAAAGGCAAAGGCAGGGAAGATGGACTACGTCGCGCTCGGGCGTTCGGGGCTCAAGGTCTCGCGATTCGCCCTCGGTACGCTCACCGCCGGCAACGATCCGCAGTTCGCGCAGATGGCAGGGCTGGACGCCGATGCCTACCGGCGGCTGTTCGACATCGCCTTCGACCACGGGGTGAACCTGGTCGACACCGCGAACATGTACTCCTTCGGTCAGGCTGAGGAGATCACCGCGCAGGCGCTGGCGGGGCGGCGTGACGACATCGTGCTGACGTCCAAGGTGCGGATGCCGCTCGGGGACGGCCCGAACGACGGCGGCGCCAGCCGCCACCACATCCTCCGCGAGGTCGAGAACAGCCTGCGCAGGCTGCGGACCGACCACCTGGACCTGCTCTACACGCACCAGTGGGACGGCCTGACCCCCGTCGAGGAGACACTCGCAGCGCTGGACACGCTCGTCAGGGACGGCAAGGTCCGCTACCTCGGCACCTCGAACTACAGCGCGTGGCAGCTGAGCAAGACCGTCCACACCGCGCGGTCGCTGGGGCTGACGGAGCCCGTTGTCCAGCAGATGTACTACACACCTGAGGCACGCGAGATCGAGTACGAGATCCTGCCCGCCGCCCGGGACCTCGGTATCGGCACCTTCGTCTGGAGCCCGCTCGGGGAAGGGCTGCTCAGCGGAAAGGTACGGCGCGGCCAGGAGACTCCGGCGACCACCCGGCAGGGCACCGACTGGCCGGAACCCCACGTGACCGACTGGGAGCGGGCCTACTCCGTCATCGAGACCCTCGACGGCATCGCGCAGCGCCACGGCGTCTCGGTCCCGCGCGTCGTGCTCGCCTGGCTCCTGCGCAGGCCCGGCGTCACGGGCATCGTTCTCGGCGCCCGTTCCGAGGACCATCTGCGCGACAACCTGGCGGCCGGGGAACTGCGGCTGACCGACCAGGAGCACGAGACCATCACCACGGTCTCGCAACTCCCGGCCTATTACCCGTGGTGGCACCGGGCCCTCAACGCCTCGGACCGCCCCGACCCCGCGGAAGAGCCCTACCTGGCCGAGTTCGCCGCCGCCGCACGGCGCGGCTCCTAACCCGACCAGCCGGACCAACCCGGCTAGCCGGACCCGTCCGACCAGTCCTGGGCCGAGGCCAAAGGCCCGGTGCCCGAGGCCCCGAGCCTTGGGTTCTGGGCCCACGGGCCTCCGGGACCCCCCGGGCTTCAGAACCCTCGGGCTCCAGGACTCTCCCGCGCGCCCGAACCCTCGGGCTCCCGGCCTCGGGCTTCCGGGGTCAGACGTTCACCGACGCCGACTCCGCCTCCGGTTCCGTCCCGGGCCCGTTGTCCGCTCCGGGCCCCGTGCCCGTGCCCGGGCCCGCTCCCGGCTCCGTGCCCGCTCCCGGCTCCGTCTCCACGCCGGGCTCCCACTCCCCCGTGAACGTGCGCCACAGGCGCGCATAGCGGCCGTTGAGGGCAAGCAGCTCCTCGTGGGTGCCGTCCTCCGCCACGCGTCCGTGGTCGAGGACCACGACGCGGTCGGCGCGGGCAGCCGTGGTGAGGCGGTGCGCGACGACGAGGGTGGTACGTGACCTGGCGAGGCGGTCCGTTGCCTGGTTGACCAGGGACTCGGTGGCCAGGTCGAGCGCCGCCGTGGCCTCGTCGAGCAGCAGGATGCCGGGATCGACGAGTTCGGCGCGCGCGAGGGCGATCAGCTGGCGCTGTCCGGCCGAAAGGTTCCTGCCGCGCTCGTCCACCTGGTGGAGGTAGCCGTCCGAGAGCGAGGCGATCATGTCGTGCGCGCCCACGCCCCGCGCCGCCGCCTCCACCTCGGCGTCGGTGGCGTCCATCCGCCCATAGGCGATGGCATCACGCACCGTGCCCGGGAACAGATACGGCTCCTGGGGCACCACGCCCAAGTGGTGCCTGTAGGCGGTCAGATCGACGTCACGCAGGTCCATACCGTCCACACGGACGGTGCCCTCGCTGGGGTCGTAGAACCGCGCCACCAGCTTGACCAGCGTCGACTTACCCGCGCCGGTCTCGCCCACGAAGGCGACCGTCTGCCCGGCCGGGATCGTCAGCCGGATGTCGGAGAGCGCCTCCACCTCGGTCCCGCGCCCGGTGGCACCGTGCCCGCCCGCGCTCTTCACGGGACCGCTAGTGACGGCCTCGCTCTTCACGGCCGCACTCTTGACGGCCTCGCTCTTCACAGGCTCGCCCTCGGGCGCCGCCTCGTCCGCCGTCGTGTAGCGGAAGTGCACGTCCTCGAACGTGATGTCGCCGCGCAGCCCGGAGAGGGAACGCGGGGCCGCCGGCTCGGGTGTGGTGGTCTCCTCGCGCAGCAGCTCCTGGATGCGGCGCAGCGAGACGGCTGCCTGCTGGTACCCGTCGAAGACCTGCGAGAGCTGCTGAACGGGCGCGAAGAACAGCTCGATGTAGAGGAGATAGGCGACCAGGGCGCCCGCCGTGAGCGTGCTGTTCTCGATCCGGCCCGCACCGACGACCAGCACGGCTGCCGTGGCGAGCGAGGCGAGGAGCTGGACGAACGGGAAGTAGACGGATATCAGCCACTGGCCGCGCACCCGCGCCCTGCGGTAGCCGTCGCTGCGCCGCTCGAACTGGTCGGCGCCGCGCTCCTCCCCGCGGAACGCCTGCACCATCCGGAGTCCGGCGACGGACTCCTGGAGGTTGGCGTTGACGACGCTGACCCTTTCCCGCGCCAGTTCGTACGCCTTCACGCTCTTCCTGCGGAAGAAGACCGTGCCCAGGACCAGCAGCGGCAGCGTCGCGAAGACGACCAGCGCGAGCTGGACGTCGATGACCAGGAGGGCGACGAGGATCCCGAGGAAGGTGAAGAGGGAGACGACGGCGGTGACGAGCCCCGTCTGGAGGAACGTGGACAGCGCGTCCACATCGGTCGTCATACGGGTCATCACGGCACCACCGAGGTGCCGCTCGTAGTAGTCGAGCCCCAGCCGCTGGAGCTGCGCGAAGATCTTCACGCGCAGGGAGTAGAGCACCCGTTCGCCGGTACGGCCCGTCAGCCGCAGCGAACCGTACTGCGCGGCCCACTGGGTGAGCACAACGGCCAGCGCCAGCCCAGAGGCGAGCCAGACGGCCGCCAGCGCGCCCTTTTCCACACCGTCGTCGATGCCGTGCCGGATCAGCACGGGCAGCGCGAGTCCGAACCCGGCGTCCAGCGCGGCGAACAGCAGCGCCAGACCCAGCGCAGCGCCGAACCCGCGCAGCAGCCGCCGCAGCCCGTAGGAGTCCTCGCGCCGCTCGGCAGCCGCCTCGTCGATGTCCGGAACGTCGTTGGCCGGCGGCAACGCCGCGACCTTGGCGAGCAGTTCGGGGCTGCCTGGCATGGCGGCCAGCTCGGAGCCGAAGCTGCCGGGCCGTCCTGTCTGTCCCGCGGCACCCGTCGCCGTGCTTCCGCCTTCGCCCCCTCCGTCGTCCTCGCCGTCATCCGCGCGCACCCACAGTTCGGGCGTGACACCGCCGACGGCGTTGTGCGCGTCGTGCACCGCCATGCCGGCCGGGTCGCGGTCGACCTCGCCCAGTTCGTCGGGGTCGGTGAGCAGGCGCCGGTAGAGCGCGCAGCGCTCGGTCAGCTCCTCGTGCGTACCGATGTCGGCGAGCCGTCCCCCGTCGAGCACGGCGATACGGTCGGCGAGCGCGAGGGTCGACTGACGGTGGGCGATGAGCAGGGTCGTACGGCCCGCCATCACCCCGCGCAGTGCCTCATGGATCTCATGCTCGACCCGCGCGTCGACCGCCGAGGTCGCGTCGTCCAGGAGCAGCAGGCGCGGGTCGGTGAGGATGGCACGGGCGAGCGCTATGCGCTGGCGCTGGCCGCCGGAGAGGCTGAGTCCCTGCTCGCCGACGGTGGTGTCGTACCCGTCGGAGAGCTGCTCTATGAACCCGTCGGCCTGGGCGGCCCGCGCCGCGGCCCGTATCTGTGCGTCGGTGGCGTCGGGTGCGCCGTAGGCGATGTTCTCGCGGATGGTCGAGGAGAACAGGAAGCTGTTCTCCGGGACGAGGCCGATGGCCGAGCGCAGGGAGTCCAGGGTCAGTTCGCGTACGTCCTGGCCGCCCACGCGCACAGCGCCGCCCGTGACGTCGTAGTAGCGCGGCAGCAGCATCGAGACGGTGGACTTGCCGCTGCCGCTGGTACCGACGAGCGCGACGGTCTCACCGGGCTCTATGCGCATGCTGAAGCCGTCCAGCACGGGCGTGCCGGAGGCGTATCCGAAGGTGACGTCGTCGAACTCGACGGAGGCGTCGGCGTCCTCGGGCAGCGCGGCGGCCGTGGGGCTCTCGGCCATCTGCGGCTCGGTGTCGATGAGGTCGTAGACCCGTTCGACACCGGCGCGTGCCTGCTGCCCGACGGTGAGCATCATGGCGAGCATCCGGACGGGGCCGACGAGCTGCGCGAGGTACGTGGAGAAGGCCACGAAGGTGCCCAGGGTGATCTGGCCGCGCGTGGCCATCCAGCCGCCGAGCGCCAGCATGGCGACCTGTCCGAGCGACGGGATCGACTGAAGGGCGGGGGTGTAGCGGGCGTTGAGCCGCACCGTGCGCATCCTGCCCGCGAAGAGCGTGCGGCTGATGGCGCGCAGCTTGCCCGTCTCCTGGCCCTCCTGCCCGAAGCCCTTGACGACGCGTACGCCGGTGACGGAGCCGTCGACCACGGAGGCCACGGCGCCGGCCTGCTGCTGTGCGTACCAGGTGGCGGGGAAGAGGCGCTTGCGGCTGCGGTCGGCGATCCACCACAGCAGCGGGAAGACGGCGACCGAGACGAGGGTCAGCAGTGGCGAGAGGAAGAGCATCACGACGAGCGCGACGAGGAACAGCAGGATGTTGCCGATCATCATGGGCAGCATGAACAGCAGGCTCTGCACCAGCTGGAGGTCGCTGGTGCCGCGCCCGACGACCTGCCCTGTGGACAGCTCGTCCTGGCTGCGGCCGTCGAGCCTGACGATCGAGCGGTACATCTCGGTACGCAGGTCGTGCTGGACGTCGAGCGCGAGCCGCCCTCCGTAATAGCGCCGCGCGAAGGTGAGGACGTAGACCACGCCGGCGGCGGCCATCAGCAGACCGACCCACACCCACAGTCCACCCTCGCCGCCGACCACGACATCGTCGATGATCACCTTGGTCAGCAGCGGCACGAGCGCCATGACGGCCATGCCGCCCAGTGAGGCGCCGAGCGCCAGCGTCACCGCACGCTTGTACCGCCAGCAGTAGCCGGCCAGTCGCCTGGCCCAGCCCGGCTGCCCGGACCCTTCCTTCGTCGCCGTGCGCGCCACACCGCTTCCCTTCACGTCGCCGTTCACCTGCCCGAAGGGCCCAACGTACGAGTGTCGGGTTTTCATCCCGCCGACCGACCGGCGCGAGGAAGTCACGACCAGGGCCTTAGGACCACGGACCGGCGTGCCCTACAACCAGGGGCGCATACGAGTACCCCGGGCGCCCGTACGAGGTGCGGCGGCGCCCGTACGGGTCGGGGTGGCGCCCCGTACGGGGACGAGGTGGCGCACGCCTACGGGTGGGGCAGCCGCGCGGTCAACTCGTAGAGGCGCGTGACCTGTTCGGCCCGCTCGTTGTCGTCACTGGCCAGCAGCAGGCGGAGGCGTCCATCGCGCGCGTGGCCCATGACGGCCAGGGCCTCGATGTTGTCGAGGAGCGGGTTGGGTTGGGGCGACGGGTTGGGCGCTCCCAGGTCGGGGCAGTCGCCGAGGTCGGCCAGGAGCGTCTTGCGCACCATGTGGGTGCCGTTCTCGCCCGTGAGCCTGTCCACGCTGCGTACGTCGTCGGCACCGCGGGGGTCGGCCAAGTAGAGCCGGATCGTGTTGGCGCCGGCCTCCACGTCGTAGCCGCGTTCGAGAACGAGGAGGCGTCCGTCGCCCGTCGCTGCGACCTCGGCGACCCCCAGTGCGCGGTCCACGGGGTAGCCCCACTGGCGCGAGAGCCCGTAGCTCCCGTGGCTGCCGTGCGTCCGCTGCCAGGTCTGGAACCGGACCAGCTGACGCCCGCTCGCGTCCGTGCCGTCGCCCGTCAGCGGCCCCTCCATGGAAGCGATCAGGACACGGCCGCCCGGCTGCGCCGTCAGCCCCTCGAAGGTCTGGTTGTGCTGCGCGCGTCCCTGTGGTGCGACCCTCAGCGCTTCCGGAACGGGCAGGCGCTGCCCTGTGAACGTCCCGTCGCGCGCGTGCCGCCGTACGGAGGGCTCGGCCTCGGAGGTGACCAGGCGCTGTCCGTCACGCTCGACGACGAGCCCCTCGGAGTCCAGCGGCGCCCCGTTGCCGTCGGCGAGGGCCACGGCTCCGGTCGTACGCGGGGTGTTCCCCCGCACGTCGAGGGAGAACAGCACGGAGCGGTCGGAGAGCGCGGCGGCGTGCCCCTCGGTGTCCTGCGCGAGCGCGGAGATCCCAGTGACGGGGTGCCCCTGGTACTCGGTCTTGTCGAGCGCGTCCGAGTAGCCCCGTAGCGCGACGGACGGCGAGCAGGCGTGCCCGTGACGTACTACGGGCGGACCGGACGTGCCAGCAGCGGCGACGGAGCTGGGCGCCGAGGCGGCCAGGGCCAGAATGGCGGTCGCGGCGGCGAGCGGGATACGCGGGCGCATGGGTCCCCTTCGCGGAACACGGGCAGACGCTGAATGGCACGGAATGGCACGGGATGGCACAGGTGCGACGGAGCGGCCCCGGTGTGGCGCACACCGCCCGCGCACGCTAGCCCCGCGCGCCCCGCACCACCAGGTCACCGTCCGTTCAGCGGGACGCGTACCGGAGCGCTGCCTCCACGCTCAGGCCGCCCCCGCCGACCCCGCTCCCGACCGGAACGACACCTGCGGGAACGCCACCGCCCAGCACGGCACCGACAGGGACCGCGCCTTCCTGCCCGTCCGCGTCCGGATCCACGTCCGCGTCCACGTCTACGCCCGGACCCAGGTCCAGAACGGTCACGGCTGCGCACCGCGCGGCAACCTCGTCCAGCGTCAGCCCCAGCGCCGAGGTGAGCGCGGCGACGGTGAAGAAGGCGGGTGTGGGAGCGCGGCCTGTCTCGATCTTGCGGAGGGTCTCGGGGGAGATGCCCGCCACTGCCGCGACCTCCGTGATGCTCCGCGCACCCCGCGCGGCGCGCAACAAGCTGCCCAGGAACCGGCCGCGTTCGCGTTCCAGCTGCGTGAGAGGAGTACGTACCATGCCGCGATACTAATACCGGTACAAGAATGGGAGGCGGCGCGGAAGGCGCCCAGCGCCGCAGTCGCCACCTCAGCGTTCCCGCACCATCGCCCCGACTTCACGCCCGGGCATCGAGGTGACCCTCACGCAATCCGGCGGTGCTCCCGTACGGGCTCGCGGCCGACCCCCCGACCGGCCGCGGGCCCCGGGGACCGAGGGCGGCCCGGACGAGCGTCAGCTCCTCCGAGACCGCCCCGGCCGTGGCGGCGCGTCCCTGGGCGCGTGCAGACAGGCACCCCCCACGAGGCCAGCCCTGCCGCCTACCGCTCCGCGCCGCCGTCCCGCGCGGGATTACGTCGTGCAGTCTGTCGAGAACTTCCACGCAATGCACATCGACCGATCAAATTCAGTAACGTCCCGTGTTAAACCAGTGGCAGATAGTGACTGGCGCGGACACTTTCCTGGCTCCCGTCAAGCCCCGTCCACCAGCGGGGTTCGGCCGTGTGCCCCACAGCCCCCTCTCCGACCGGGCGTCGCTTCCCGCATCAGAGCGGAACCACCCCGTCCCCAACACGGCCGGAAACCGCACTAGTCCGTGTCCGGACCCTTCTCACGGGCCTCAGCGATCTGCCGTGACATGAGGGTCGTCAGCTCATATGCCGTGTGCGAGGCGGCGACAGAAGTGATCTCCGCGTGGTCATAGGCGGGCGCGACCTCCACCAGATCCGCCGAGACGAGATGGCAGTCGGCCAACCCGCGCAGAATCTCCAGCAGTTCACGCGAGGTGAGCCCGCCCGCCTCCGGTGTCCCCGTACCGGGCGCGTGCGCCGGGTCGAGCACGTCGATGTCGACCGATATGTAGAGCGGCCGGTTCCCTATGCGCTGCCGTAGCTGGTCGGTCACCTCGTCCACGCCACGGCGCATCACATCGGCCGAGGTCACGATCCCGAAGCCCATCCTCTCGTCCTCGTCCAGGTCCTTCTTGCCGTACAGCGGACCGCGCGTACCCACGTGCGAGAGCGCGGCCGTGTCCAGCAGCCCCTCCTCGGAGGCCCGCCGGAACGGGGTGCCATGGGTGTAGGCAGCGCCGAAGTAGGTGTCCCAGGTGTCCAGATGCGCGTCGAAGTGCAACAGGGCGACGGGCCCGTGCTTGCGCGCCATGGAACGCAGCAGCGGCAGCGCGATGGTGTGGTCGCCGCCGAGCGTCATCAGCCGGGCGCCCGAGTCCAGCAGCGCGTCGGCGGCGTCCTGCACGGTCCCCACCGCCTCCCCGATGTCGAACGGGTTCACGGCGATGTCTCCCGCGTCCGCGACCTGCGCCAGCGCGAACGGCGAGGCGTCCTGCGCCGGGTTGTAGGGCCGCAGCAGGCGGGACGCCTCCCGGATCGCGTTGCCACCGAAGCGGGCGCCGGGCCGGTACGAGACGCCGGAGTCGAAGGGGACGCCGACCACCGCGACATCCGCGCGGCCTCCCGTCTCGTCGATACGGGGCAGTCGCGCGAAGGTCGCGGGACCGGCGTAACGGGGCACACGGGACGAGTCGACGGGGCCACGGGGAGCGTTCTCACTGCTGGTCATGGCGCAGAGCGTAGGCACCCGGAAGCCGTCCGGAAGATGGACGGATCTGAGGAGCGGCGGGCCGCCTTTTGGACACTCCGTCCATCGAGCGCCCGTACGAGACACAATGGACTCATGCCACAGCCTCTCCTGCCGGTGACACTTCCCTTGCCGCTGCCGGCCCCACCCTCCCGCGACGAGCTGTCCAGCCACCTGCTGCGCACCCGCATCACGGGAGATGTCGCCACGCCGCGCGAGAACAATCTCGACCACTACAGGAAGCTCGCCAACGGCGACCGGCACTACTGGCTCGGCCTGGAACTGGGCGAGCGCTGGGCCGACGAACAGGACGTGCTCGCCGTCATGGCGGAACGCTGCGGCGTCAACGACGACCCGGACTACCGCACGGGCCAGGACACCATCGACCCCGAGCTGACCATAGGCGCGCTGGACAGGGCAGCCGCCGAGCTGCGGAAGGCGGCGGAGGGGCAGCGGCGTGTGCTGTTCGCGACCGGGCACCCCGGCGCCCTGCTGGACATGCACGGCACCCTCGCGACGGCCCTGCGCGCCGTGGGCTGCGACATCGTCCGCGCCCCTGTGGGCGTCTTCGCCGACGACGGGGTCGTGGTGCAGTTCCAGGGCGTCGCCGCCTACGAGCGCGGCGCCTCGCTGTGGCACACCCACTCCCCCGAGCCCATGGCCGCCGTCCTGCGTGCCCTCGGGGAGGCGGGCGAGCCCCTGCCCGACCTGGTCGTCGCCGACCACGGATGGGCGGGCCGCGCAGCGCAGCACGGCCTCACCACGGTCGGCTTCGCCGACTGCAACGACCCGGCTCTCTTCCTCGGCGAGGCCGAGGACACGCTCGCTGTCACCGTCCCCCTGGACGACCACGTGGTGAACCCGCGCTTCTACGAGCCGATGACGGCCTACTTGCTGGAGGCCGCGGGCCTGGTCGGGGCCGCGTGACGCCCGGTCGGTGCGGTGCGGACCTTCAGCGTCTCCAGCGGCGCGCCCGGCCGCCACACCTCCCTCCACCGCCGGAAATTCCCTTGCGGGCCTCTGACGTGGCTTCCTAGGGTTCGTGGCATGGCTGCCTTCGCTTGCTTCTTCGCGGCGCGTAAGCGCGGGACCCCGGCCCTGCGCCAGGACGCCTGACCGCACAGCTCGCCCGTATCACCGTGGACCGCCCGGTCCACGGCGCGGACGTGTTCCGCGTCGGCACATGCCGCGTCGGCACGTCCCCCGCCGACATGTTCTCCGTCGGCGCGTGCTCCGCTGACGCGTTCCGCATTCCGTCCTGCGCGCGCAGGGCCACCGATGTCTCCACCGCATCGGGCAGGTCCTGGCATCCCAGCTCCGGCCTGTCCTCGATCAGAGGACCTCATCCGTGGCACGCCGCCGCAAGACGCTTTCCCAGAACTTCCTGAACTCCCCGTACGCCGTCGGGCTCGTCGTGCGCCTCGCCGCACCCGGCGCCGGTGAACTCGTGGTCGAACCCGGCGCGGGCGAGGGGGTGCTCACCCGTGCCCTCGCCCGCCGCTGCGACCGGCTCGTCGCCCATGAGGTCGATCCCGCCCTCATGGCCCGTCTCAGCGCACGCACCCGCGGCCTCGCCCATGTCCGCGCGGTACAGGGCGACTTCCTGCGGTCCCTGCCGCCGCGTGAACCGTTCGCCGTCGTCGGGAACATCCCCTTCTCCCGGACCTCGGACATCGTCCGGTGGTGCCTGGAGGCGCCGTCACTGACCTCGGCGACGCTCGTCACGCAACATGAGTACGCGCGCAAGCGCACCGGCGGGCACGGCAGATGGAGCCTGCTGACGGTGCGCACATGGCCCGAGTACGAGTGGCGGCTGCTCGCGCGCGTGACACGCCACCACTTCACGCCGGTGCCGCGCACCGACGCCGCCGTGCTGCGCGTGGAGCGCCGAACCGTACCGCTACTGGCACGCGAAGCCCTGCCGTACTACGGGGAGTTCACCGCGCACGGCTTCACCGGGGTGGGCGGTTCGCTGTTCGCGACGCTCTGCCGGCGCCACCCCACCCGGCGGGTACGGGCGGCGTTCCGGGACCTCGGACTGGCCGAGCCGGCACCAGTGGGACACGTGAACCCACAGCAGTGGCTGTCCCTCTTCGACGCCCTGTACGGGAACGGTCCCGCGCGTGCGCCGGTCACCACCGGGGTCAGCTCTCGCGCGGGATCCGCACCACGCCTTCCTGGATCACCGAGATCGCGAGCTTCCCGTCGCGGGTGAAGATCCGGCCCTTGGCGAGTCCCCGGCCGCTCTGCGCCGTCGGGGACTCCTGGTCGTACAGGAGCCATTCGTCGGCGCGGAACGGCCTGTGGAACCACATCGCGTGGTCCAGGCTGGCGCCCACCACGTCCCCCACGGCCCAGCCGCCCCGTCCGTGCGCGAGCAGGACGGAGTCGAGCAGCGTCATGTCGGAGACGTAGGTGGCCAGGCAGATGTGGAGCATGGGGTCGTCCCGCTCGCCGTCCAGCTTGCCGTTGGTGCGGAACCACACCTGGGAGCGCGGTTCGCCCGGCCTGCCCACACGGCCGAAGGGCGGCTCCTCCACGTAGCGCAGGTCGACGGCGGCGCGCGCCTTCAGTAGCCGCTCGGGCACCTGGGGATCGAGGAACAGCTCCCGGTAGCGCGGAAGGGTCTCCTCCGCTGTCGGCAGCGTCTCGGGGTCGGGCGCGTGGGGCATCGGCTCCTGGTGCTCCATCCCCTCCTCCTGCACCTGGAAGGAGGCGGACAGATGGAAGATCGGCTGTCCGTGCTGCACGGCGACCACGCGCCTGGTGGTGAAGGACCGGCCGTCGCGTATCCGGTCGACGGTGTACACGATCCGCGCACCCGGGTCGCCGGGACGCAGGAAGTACGCGTGCAGGGAGTGCGGCAGCCGCCCCTCGGGGACGGTGCGGCACGCCGCGACCAGCGCCTGCGCTGCGACCTGTCCCCCGAAGACGCGGGGCACGAGCGCCGACCTGCTGTGGCCGCGGAAGATGTCCTGCTCGACGCGTTCCAGGTCGAGCAGGTCGAGCAGGGAAGCGAGTTCGTCGCCCAGCTCCCCGCCCTTCCCCGCTGCGCCCGTGTTCACGGGCACATGGTCTTCGTCCACGTTCACAGGCCCATGGACTTCGCGACGATCGAGCGCATGACCTCGCTGGTGCCGCCGTAGATGCGCGAGACGCGGGTGTCCGCGTAGAGGTTGGCGATCGGGTATTCGAGCATGTAGCCGTAACCGCCGTGCAGCTGGAGGCACTTGTCGATGACCTTGGCCGCCAGCTCGGTGGTGAAGAGCTTGGCCGAGGCGGCGTCGGCCGGTGTCAGTTCGCCCGCGTCCAGGGCCTCCAGCGCGCGGTCGACGACGGCCTGCATCGCGTCGACGTCCGCCCTGCAGTCGGCGAGTACGAACTTGGTGTTCTGGAAGGAGGCGACCTCCTTGCCGAAGACCGTGCGCTCCTTGACGTACTCGTAGGCGAAGTTCACGGCCGCCGCGGACATGGCGTACGCGCCGAGGGCTATGCCGAGCCGCTCCTGCGGGAGGTTCTGGCCGAGGTAGGAGAACGCCTTGCCCTCCTCGCCGAGCAGGTCGGCGACCGGCACCTTGACGTCGGTGAAGGAGAGTTCGGCGGTGTCGGAGGCGCGCAGCCCGAGCTTGTCGAGCTTCCGCCCGACCGCGTACCCCTCGCTCCTGGTGTCGACGACGAGCAGGGATATGCCTCCCCTGCGGTCCTCGGGCGTGGGCGGCGCCGTCCGGGCGCACACGATGACGCGGTCGGCCTGGACGCCGCCGGTGATGAAGGTCTTGGCGCCGTTGAGGACGTAGTGCGTGCCGTCCTCGGACAGCTTCGCCGTGGTCTTCATGCCGGCCAGGTCGGAGCCGGTGCCGGGCTCGGTCATGGCGATGGCGGTCATCAGTTCGCCGGAGACGAAGTCAGGCAGCCAGCGTTTCTTCTGCTCCTCGTTGCCGTACTTGAGGATGTACGGCAGACACAGCGCGGTGTGCACGCTGGAGCCGCCGAAGCCGACACCCGCGCGGGCGCACTCCTCGGTGATCACGGCGTTGAACTTGAAGCTGGTCTCACCCGCGCCGCCGTACTCCTCGGGCACCTCTATGCCGAAGACGCCCAGCTCACCCAGCTTCTTGTAGAACTCGCGCGGTACGTAGCCCTGTTCGGCCCACTCGGGGTAGTAGGGCACGACCTCCGCCGCGATGAAGTCGCGGATCGTCTGGCGGAACGCTTCGTGGTCCTCGTTGAACACCGTGCGGCGCACAGCACGCCTCCTCGTCACCCTGGCCTTGGCTAAGCGCTTGCTCAGCTTCCGGTCTCAAGCTACCGAGCGGTCACCTCGGCTGTCCAGGCCCGCCCTCCCCGTAAGCGGGGTCGGCGGCGGGCGAGGCAGCCGCGAGAGCGCCGCGCGCGAGGCGGTGCAGCAGCGCCGCCGTGGTGTTCCTGCCGGGCAGCGCCGAGGTGCCGCTCAGATGCGGGGTGGAGTTGAGCAGCCCGAAGACCGTGTGCACCGAGACGCGGGCCTCCAGTTCGGTCAGGCCGGGATACAGCGCGCGGACGGCGCCGACCCACAGCTCGACGTACTGCCGCTGGAGCTTGCGCACCCGCTTGCGGTCGGCCTCCCTGAGCCGGTCCAGCTCGCGGTCGTGGAGGGTGATCAACTCGCGGTCGTCCAGCGCGAAGTCGATATGGCCCTCGATCAGCGAGTCGAGCGCCGCAGCCGGCGTGAGGCCCTCGGCCCCGGCTCTCTCGGAACGCTGCCTTCCGCCCTCGTAGAGCCGCTCACTGATACCGACGAGCAGCTCGGCGAGCATGGCGTCCTTGCCCGCGAAATGGCGGTACAGCCCCGGCCCGCTGATACCGACCGCGGCTCCTATCTCGTCGACGCCCACACCGTGGAAGCCGCGCTCGGCGAAGAGCCTGGCCGCCTCGCGGAGGATCTGCTCACGCCGGTTCGGTGCGGCCGTACCTGCGGCCGTCCTGGTGCTCATGCCGTCCATTCTAGACAGGCGCGTTAGTGAGCGTTAACCTGGTGGCGTCGAGTTAACGATGACTAACTCGCGGTGTCGTGTGTGCGAGGGGGCTCAGCGATATGGACGAGCAGACGGTGCGGGCCGTGAAGGACGGCGCGGGCGGCGTGAGCGGCGGTCCCGTCGCGCCGCGCCTGAAGAGCGCCGTCGACCCGGCCTCGGCCGCCGCCTCCGGGCACAGCAAGGCGCACCGCGAGCTGGCGGGGCAGCTGCGTGAGAAGCTGTCGGCCGCCAGGCTCGGCGGCGGCGAGAGGGCACGCGCGCGCCATACCGCGCGCGGAAAGCTGCTGCCCCGCGACCGCGTGGACGCGCTCCTGGACCCGGGCTCCCCGTTCCTTGAGCTGTCTCCGCTGGCGGCCGACGGAATGTACGAGGGTGCGGCTCCCGCCGCTGGACTGATCACCGGGATCGGCCGGGTCTCGGGCCGCGAAGTGGTGATCGTCGCCAATGACGCCACGGTCAAGGGCGGCACCTACTACCCGATGACGGTGAAGAAGCATCTGCGCGCCCAGGAGATCGCGTTCGAGAACAGGCTGCCCTGCCTGTATCTCGTCGACTCGGGCGGCGCCTTCCTGCCGATGCAGGACGAGGTCTTCCCCGACCGCGAGCACTTCGGCCGGATCTTCTTCAACCAGGCGCGGATGTCGGCTGCCGGGGTTCCGCAGATCGCGGCCGTGCTCGGCTCCTGCACGGCGGGCGGCGCCTATGTCCCCGCGATGAGCGACGAGGCCGTGATCGTGCGCGAGCAGGGCACGATCTTCCTCGGCGGCCCCCCGCTGGTGAAGGCCGCGACAGGCGAGGTCGTCACGGCCGAGGAGCTGGGCGGCGGTGAGGTGCACTCCCGGGTCTCGGGCGTCACCGACCATCTCGCGGAGGACGACGCGCACGCGCTGCGCACGGTGCGGCACATCGTCTCCACCCTCCCCGCTCCCCCGGGCCCCTCGGCGCTGCCCTGGACGGTGCGGCCCTCCGAGGAACCGGCGGTGGACCCGGCCGGACTGTACGGCGCGGTGCCGGCCGACTCGCGTACGTCCTACGACGTACGCGAGGTGATCGCTCGCGTGGTGGACGGCTCCCGCTTCCAGGAGTTCAAGGCGGAGTACGGCACGACGCTGGTCACCGGGTTCGCGCATGTGCACGGCCACCCGGTCGGCATCGTGGCCAACAACGGCATCCTGTTCTCCGAATCGGCCCAGAAGGGCGCCCACTTCATCGAGCTGTGCGACCAGCGCGGCATCCCGCTGCTGTTCCTCCAGAACATCTCGGGCTTCATGGTCGGCAGGGACTACGAAGCGGGGGGCATCGCCAAGCACGGCGCCAAGATGGTCACGGCCGTCGCCTGCGCGCGGGTGCCGAAGCTCACCGTCGTCATCGGGGGCTCCTACGGCGCGGGGAACTACTCGATGTGCGGACGGGCCTACAGCCCTCGGTTCCTGTGGATGTGGCCGAACGCCAAGATCTCCGTGATGGGCGGCGAGCAGGCCGCCTCGGTTCTGTCCACCGTGAAGCGGGACCAGTTGGAGGCGCGCGGCGAGGAGTGGAGCGCGGAGGACGAGGAGGCGTTCCGGGCCCCGGTCCGCGCCCAGTACGAGAGCCAGGGGAACGCCTACTACGCCACGGCGCGGCTGTGGGACGACGGCGTGATCGATCCGCTGGAGACCAGAAAGGTGCTGGGGCTCGCGCTCACCGCGTGTGCCAACGCACCGCTTCCGCACCGCGATCCGGACGCGCCACGGTTCGGCGTCTTCCGGATGTGAGCGCACCAGAGCGGAACCGACCGGAGGTGTCGCGGTGAACGGGGCGGATGTGAGCGGGAGCGGGATGGCGAGGAGAGGACCGATGTTCGACACGGTGCTGGTGGCCAATCGGGGCGAGATCGCGGTACGGGTGATCCGTACGCTCCGGGCGCTGGGCGTACGCGCGGTCGCGGTGCACAGCGACGCGGACGCCGACGCGCGCCACGTGCGGGAGGCCGACACCTCCGTGCGCATCGGCCCCGCTTCGGCGGCCGAGAGCTACCTCAGCGCCGAGCGGCTGCTGGAGGCGGCACGCCGCAGCGGGGCGCAGGCCGTGCACCCCGGCTACGGCTTCCTTGCGGAGAACGCGGCGTTCGCGCGGGCCTGCGAAGAGGCGGGGCTCACCTTCATCGGCCCTCCCGCGCACGCCATCGAGCTGATGGGCGACAAGATCCGCGCCAAGGAGACGGTGCGCGCAGCGGGCGTACCGGTCGTGCCCGGTTCCTCGGGCAGCGGGCTCAGCGATGCCGAACTGGCCGTGGCGGCACGGGACACGGGGCTGCCCGTGCTGCTGAAGCCGTCGGCAGGAGGCGGCGGCAAGGGCATGCGTCTGGTACGGGAAGCGGCGGCGCTGCCCGACGAGATCGCCGCCGCACGGCGTGAGGCACGCGGCGCCTTCGGGAACGACGGGCTGCTGGTCGAGCGCTGGGTCGACCGCCCCCGCCATATCGAGATCCAGGTGCTGGCCGACGGGCACGGCGGGGTACTGCACCTCGGCGAGCGCGAGTGCTCGCTCCAGCGGCGCCACCAGAAGATCATCGAGGAGGCGCCCAGCCCGCTGCTGGACGAGGAGACCCGGGCCGCGATGGGCGAGGCAGCCGTGAACGCGGCGCGCTCGTGCGGCTATCGGGGCGCCGGCACGGTCGAGTTCATCGTTCCGGGCGACGGCTCCGGGGCGTACTTCTTCATGGAGATGAACACGCGCCTCCAGGTGGAGCACCCGGTCACCGAACTGGTCACAGGGCTGGACCTCGTCGAGTGGCAGCTCCGTGTCGCGGCGGGAGAGCCACTGGCCTTCGGACAGAAGGACATCGCGCTCAACGGTCACGCGGTCGAGGCCCGTATCTGCGCCGAGACGGCCCGTATCGCAGCGGACCCGGGCGGCGAGGCCGGCACCGGAGGAGGCGGCGGCGGTCGGGTCGACTTCCTTCCCTCGGCAGGCAGGGTGCTGCTGCTCGACGAGCCGGAGGGCGACGGCGTACGCACCGACTCGGGCCTCGCGGAGGGCACGGAGGTGGGCACCACCTACGACCCGATGCTCTCCAAGGTCATCGTCTGGGGCCCCGACCGCCCCTCGGCGCTACGGGGACTGCGCGCGGCGCTCGCCCGTACGACGGTGCTGGGCGTGGACACCAACGCGGCGTTCCTGCGCGGGCTGCTGGCACACCCGGAGGTGGTCTCGGGGGATCTCGACACGGGCCTGGTCGAGCGCGCGGCGGCCGGACTGGTGCCGGACGGGGTGCCCGACGAGGTGTACGGCGCCGTGGCGCTGCTGCGGCAGGCGGAGCTGGGGGCGTCCTCGGCACGGGCAGCTGACGGCGAAGTCACCGGCTGGATCAGCCCGTTCGCTGAGCCGTCGGGCTGGCGGCTCGGCGGCGAGCCGGCCTGGACGGTGCACCCGATGCGGGTGCCGGGGCGCGAACCGGTCCGGATCGGAGTCCGGCCGCTGCCCGCCGGCGGCGAAGGCGTCGCCGACCTGGAAGTGAGCATCGACGGCGCGACGCCGGTCAGGGCGCGGCTCGCACCCGGGGCGGGGCACGGCTCGCGGATACGCATGGAGTGGGACGGCGTCACCCTCACCTTCAGCCGGGCCCTCTCCCAGGAGGACGGCGCCCCGGCGGTCTGGCTCGGCAGGGACGGCGAGGCATGGCAGGTGCGCGCGTACGACCCGGTGGAGGCCGCACTGCAAGGAGCTGTCGGCGCACACGGCGTGGACGCGCTCACCGCACCCATGCCCGGCACGGTCACCCTGGTCAAGGCGGCGGTCGGCGACGTGGTGACAGCGGGCCAGAGCCTCCTGGTCGTCGAGGCCATGAAGATGGAGCACGTGGTCGCGGCACCGCACGACGGCACGGTGACCGAACTGGACGTCACGGCAGGCAGCACGGTCGCCATGGACCAGGTACTCGCGGTCGTGGACCCCCATGAGACGCAGGAGACACAGGGAGCGCAGGACGCGCCGGAGGCGCACGGGTCCCTCTCCGCGCAGAAGGCACCCCCAGAAGGAGGGGCATCCCCCGCTCCTTCCGCAGATACGGCACCGCAGCCCCGGAAGAACGGGTCGAAGGAGGGCGCGGCATGAGTGACGCACGAGCGACACCCGCGACGGACGAAGGCCCGGCGGCGCTGCCGATGGTGTTCCCCATGGAGGGGCTGCCCGAGCGGGTACGTATCCACGAGGTCGGGCCACGCGACGGCCTGCAGAACGAGAAGACGGTCGTACCCGTCGAGGTGAAGGCCGAGTTCATCCGGCGCCTGGCGGCAGCGGGGCTCGACACCATCGAGGCAACGAGCTTCGTGCACCCCAAGTGGGTGCCCCAACTCGCCGACGCGGAAGAGCTGTACCCCCTCCTCACGGGCACGGGCCCGGGCCCGGACACAGGCACGGACACGGCCACAGGCACGGCCACAGGCACAGGCACGGGCACGGCCCTTCGCGGTGTCCGCCTCCCCGTTCTCGTCCCCAACGCGCGGGGCTTGCAGCGCGCGTTGGCGCTCGGGGCGCGGGAGATCGCGGTGTTCGCGAGCGCGACCGAGTCCTTCGCGAAGGCCAATCTGAACCGCACGGTGGACGAGTCGCTGGCGATGTTCGAGCCGGTGGTGAGCCAGGCCAAGGGGGAAGGGCTGCGGGTGCGCGGCTACTTGTCGATGTGCTTCGGCGACCCGTGGGAAGGCCCCGTCCCCCTCGCGCAGGTCGTCCGCGTGTGCCGCGCACTCGCTGACATGGGCTGCGACGAGCTGAGCCTGGGCGACACGATCGGCGTGGCCACACCGGGCCATGTCGCGGCGCTGCTCTCCGCACTGGACGGCGACGGGCTGCACGGGACGGGCCTGGCCGTCCACTTCCATGACACCTACGGCCAGGCACTCGCCAACACCATGACCGCGCTCCAGCACGGCGTGACGACCGTCGACGCCTCGGCCGGCGGCCTCGGCGGCTGCCCGTTCGCGAAGAGCGCCACGGGAAACCTCGCGACAGAGGACCTCGTCTGGATGCTGCACGGTCTCGGTGTCGAGACCGGCACCGACCTCGGTTCGCTCAGCGCCACAAGCGTCTGGATGGCCGAGCGGCTGGGCCGCCCCAGCCCCTCCCGTACGGTCCGCGCCCTCGCCGGTGCGGCCTCCCACAAGGAGCACTGAAGCATGGCTCTCGACCACCGCCTCTCCCCCGAGCACGAGGAACTCCGCCGCACGGTGGAGGAGTTCGCGCATGACGTCGTGGCCCCCAAGATCGGGGAGTTCTACGAGCGCCACGAGTTCCCTTACGAGATCGTCCGGCAGATGGGCTCCATGGGCCTGTTCGGCCTGCCCTTCTCCGAGGAGTACGGCGGCATGGGCGGCGACTATCTCGCCCTGTGCCTGGCCCTGGAGGAGCTGGCACGGGTCGACTCCTCGGTGGCGATCACCCTGGAGGCCGGGGTCTCGCTCGGCGCCATGCCGCTGTATCTGTACGGCACGGAGGAGCAGAAGCGCACCTGGCTGCCCCGCCTGTGCGCGGGAGAGATGCTGGGCGCCTTCGGGCTGACCGAGCCGGGGTTCGGCTCGGACGCGGGCGGCACGCGCACCACGGCGATACGCGACGAGGCGACGGGCGAGTGGGTGATCAACGGTACGAAGTCGTTCATCACCAACTCCGGTACGGACATCACGGGCCTGGTCACCGTCACGGCGGTCACAGGCCGCAAGGACGACGGTGCGCCGCGCATCTCCACGCTCATCGTTCCCTCCGGCACCCCCGGTTTCACGGTCGCGCCCGCCTACTCCAAGGTGGGGTGGAACGCCTCGGACACCCACGAGCTGTCCTTCGCCGACGTCCGCGTCCCGGAGGCGAATCTGCTCGGCGAAGAGGGCAGGGGGTACGCCCAGTTCCTGCGCATCCTCGACGAGGGCAGGATCGCGATTTCCGCGCTGGCCACGGGCCTCGCGCAGGGCTGCGTCGACGAGTCGGTGGAGTACGCCAACACCCGTACCGCCTTTGGCAAACCGATCGGCGCCAACCAGGCGATCCAGTTCAAGCTGGCCGACATGGAGATGCGCGCCCACACCTCCCGTATCGCCTGGCGGGACGCCGCCTCACGGCTGCTGGTGGGTGAGCCCTTCAAGAAGCAGGCGGCGCTGGCCAAGCTCTACTCCTCCGAGAGCGCCGTCACCAACGCCCGCGAGGCCACGCAGATCCACGGCGGGTACGGCTTCATGAACGAGTATCCGGTGGCCCGCATGTGGCGGGACGCGAAGATCCTGGAGATCGGGGAGGGCACGAGCGAGGTCCAGCGCATGCTCATCGCACGGGAGTTGGGCGTCGGAGGCTGAACCGCCCGGTGCCTGAACCGGGCGGTGCCTGAACCGGGCGGACGGCACGGTGCCCGAACCGCTCGGACGGCAGCTGAAGCGCTCGGAGGACTTCCGGGGGATGACCCCCGGAGCGGCAGCCGAAATAATCAGCCTATGGCGGAAATCCTCCAGCGCGCCGGTACCTGGTCCTTCGACGGCGAGACGGTCAGGATCGTGCCCGGAACCGAGCGGCATGTGCACCAGTTGCGCAAGGCCCTGGGTGAGATCGCCGTTCCGCTCCAGGCCATCGCCGGTATCGCCTACGAGCCGGGCGGTCGTAAGGGCGGCAGACTCCGGCTGCGGCTGCGCGACGGCGCCGATCCGCTCTCCCAGGTGGCGAGCGGCCGGCTGCCCGACGCCTCGGACCCCTACCAGCTGGCGGTGGAGAAGGACCGTACGGGCGTGGCCGAGTACGTCGTCGAGGAGGTACGCAACGCGCTGCTGCTGGATGAGGTGCCGGACTCGCCCTGCGACCGCTATCTGCTGCCGGGCCCGCCCGTTCCGCTGACGGCGGCAGGCGCGGACGGCACCGCGTCCTTCGACGGGGAGCGCATCCAGATCGAGTGGAACTGGATGGCCGAGCAGAGCAAGACCTCGGGCGGCCCGCGCCGCTTCGCGCTCCAGGAGCTGGAGGGCGTCGACTGGACGCCCGCGATCGGCTGGGAGAGCGGCAGCCTGCGGTTTCGGCCCAAGGGCACCCATCCGACGCTCAAGCCGCAGCACGACCCCAACTGCCTGAGCCTGTGGGGCGTACGCCAGGCGCGCGAGACGGGTGGCTCGGTGCTGCTGGCCGCCGCGATCGTGGCCCGCCTCCCGCATCCCCTCGCCCCGGACTCGGCATCGGCATCGTCGTCGGGTCCCGTGGGCCCACAGGACGCGGCGCCGGGTTCCGCGCTCCCTTCCGCCCCCGAAGAGGCCGACCACGACCAACTGCTGCGGCGACTACGGGAGCTGGGCGAGCTGCATATGAGCGGCGTGCTCACCGACGAAGAGTTCCGGTTCGCCAAGAAGGCGGTCCTTGACCAGTTCTGACCGCACGAAGGCGGCACCGCGCCTGATGCCTAGGCCGATGCCCCGCCCCCGGTCCAAGTCCCTCCACCCGACCGACAACGCCAAGAGGCGCCCGCATCGTGCGGGCGCCCCAGGCTCGCTTCACACTCAGCTCACTCGGCTCGCTCCCGGCTCGCTCAGCTCGCTACCGCCCCGTGCACCTCACGGCGCAGAACGGGCGCTGCGCCTCCAGAACAACCCTGCCGGCTCACTTCCCCGGCCACGGCACCTGCGGCGACTTGTAGTAGTCGATCCCCAACTGGTCCCAGCGGGGCGCCTGCTGGGCAACCCGCTCCTTGTAACGGCCCCAGTCGTGGGTCGAGGCGGGGGACCAGCCCAGTTCGGCGATGCCGGGGAGGCGGGGGAAGGCCATGAACTCGACCTGGTCGCTGGTCGAGAGCGTCTCGGACCACAGTGGCGCCTCCACGCCGAGTACGGAGCCCTCGGGCACGCCCTCCAGATACGTTCCCGGGTCCCAGTCGTAGGAGCGCTGGACCTCTACGAAACCGGCCCAGGACAGGCCGAGCGGCGTGTTCTTGTCGTACTTCATGTCGAGGTACGAGCGGTCCGCCGGCGAGATGACGAGCTTGGTGCCCTTCTTCGCCGCGTCCACCACCTGCTTGCGCTCCTCCGCGCCGGTCTGGTCGTAGCCCCAGTACTGCGCGACGGTGCCCTTGGCAGGCGAGGCGGCGATCTGGTGCCAGCCGATCGCGGTCTTGCCGTACTTCGCGACGACGGGCTGCACCCTGTCCATGAACGTCACGTAGTCCTCATGGCTGGTGGAGTGCGCCTCGTCACCGCCGATATGGATGTAGGGGCCGGGCGTCATGGCCGCCAGTTCCCTGATCACGTCGTCCACGAAGTCGTACGTACGCTCCAGCGGTACGCACAGCGAGCTGAAGCCGACCTCGGTACCGGTGTACAGGGGAGGGGCGACGCCGTCGCAGTTCAGTTCGGCGTAGGAAGCCTGGGCCGCGTTGGTGTGGCCCGGCATGTCGATCTCGGGGATCACCGTCAGCCGGCGGTCCGAGGCATAGCGGATGATCTCCCGGTAGTCGGCCTTGGTGTAGTAACCACCGGGGCCGCCACCGACCTGGGTGCTGCCGCCGTACTCCGCGAGCCGGGGCCAGGAGTCGATGGCGATGCGCCAGCCCTGGTCGTCGGAGAGGTGCAGATGCAGCTTGTTGATCTTGTAGAGGGCGAGTTGGTCGATATAGCGCTTGACCTTGTCCACGGAGAAGAAGTGCCGTGAGACGTCAAGCATCCCGCTCCGGTACTCGTAGCGCGGCTTGTCCTTGATGGTGCCGCCGGCGATCTGCCAGGGCCCCTGCTGCCGCTCACGCGCCTCGATCCGGGCCGGCAGCAGCTGGCGCAGGGTCTGTACGCCGTAGAAGAGCCCGGCGCCGCCGCGCGCGCTGATCACGGCGGCGCGCTCGCTCACATCGAGGCGGTACCCCTCCTCGCCGAGCTTGTGGTCCCCGCCCAGCCGCAGCTGGATGCCGTCCCTGCCGGGGCGGGTGGTGACCGGCAGCTTGTACCCGGTGGAGGGGCGCAGCAGTTCGGCGAGCTGTTCGGCCGTCCTGCGCGCTTCCCTGACCTTGCCGTGCGGGCCGCCCGAGACCCGTATCGCGGTCTTGGATGTGAGGGTGAACGGTTTGCCCTTGGCGCGCACGGAGGCGGGGGCCGGAATCACCTGGTCCAGGGGCCTGGGCCCGGTGGCGTTCCGGCCGGAGTCCCGGCCGGCGTCGGGTCCCGCCGCCGCGCCCGCCTGGACGGCGGGGAGCGAGGTGACGGCGAGGAGCGAGGCGCAGATCAGCAGGAGCGGTCTGAGTCGTCGTCTCATGCAACGGTCCCTTCGGAGTCCCAGTGGTGGTCCGGGTCTTTCCTTACGGCGGTCGCGCACTCTCAACGGATGCCATGGGCAGGGCATTTCGCATAGTGCCTGCCGGGGCCCGCGCGCCGAAAGGGGGCGATGCGGCGGGTCCCCGGCAGGCAGCTACACCTCAGCCCCTCACGAGGGCTTCACGCGCGGCCGTACGGGAGCGTGCAGCCGGTGCTGCGTGCGGCCGTACGGATCGTGCAGCCGTACGGCCCGTACTCGGATCGTGCGGCCGTACGGCCCGTACTCGGATCGTGCGGCCGTAAGGCCCGTACGGGGTCGTGCAGCGTGCAACCGGTACTGGCCACACAGCCACGCGCCCCTGCGCCCCTGCTGCCACGCGGCCACGCACCCGGCACCCGGCACCCGGCACCCGGCACCCGGCACCCGGCACCCGGCACCCGGCCTCAGCATGTCCCGGCGGGCGCGGGGCGGGTGACCAGGTCGGTCTGGCCGCCCGTTCCGTCGATCCACAGGACCTCCGTTCCGGAGTCGGCCGCGGGAGCGACCTGGGTACCGCGGTTGCAGGAGACCCGTACGGGCTCTGCCCCGCCGCCCAGCGGCACCTGGTGCAGCTTGGCCAGGTTCTCGTTCGTCCACTCCTGGCCGCCCTTGGCGTTGACGTAGGTCACGGCCTCGTCGGAGGCGGTGAAGGCGGTCGAGACGGGTGCGTAGGGAGCGTCGGCGGGTACGACATCGACGATGCCGGAGCCGTCGAGCGCCCCGGAACGTATCGCGGTCTTCGTACCGGCGCCCTGTGCCCGCTCGGTCCACAGGACGCGGTCACCCACGGTCCGGGTGGCGCCGATGAGCGATGCCTTCTCGCCACTGGGGTCCTGCGGCGGGTACTGCGCGATGACCTTGCCGCGCTTGATGTCGTAGACGGTGGGCGCGAACACGAGGCCCTTGTCGCCCTGCCAGTACTCGGTCCACACGAGCGTGCCCTCGCGCATGTCGACGCCCCACGCCTGGTGCCCCTTGGGCAGCGCGATCTTCTTGGCGGTCTTGCCGCCGCGCGCGAGGTGGACTGCCGATTCGCCGGTGGTGAAGTCCCAGCCGGTGAAGGCGACGTCGTAGCCGTCGACGACGATGTCCTCCGGCTGGACGGAGGCCGAGGCGAAGACGCTCCTGGGCTTGCCGCTGTCCAGGCGCCGCGTGAGAACGTCGTAGGACTGCGCGCCGCCGTCCTCACCGATGGCCATCCACGCCCCGTACGTTCCGTCCGTCGCGGGGAACTCGTGCCAGCGCCCGTCGTCCGGGCTCAACCGCCGTGGCGTGCCCTTGCCGTCGGTGCGGCCGGTGTAGACGGACGGCAGTTGGGCGCCGGTCGCGTCGGAGTTGGAGAGCACCCAGCGGCCTTCGCGTGCCGAGGGGGCCGCGAAGCTGGAGGTGACGTTCGGCAGCACGCTGCGCGAGTCGATGCCGAGGTGGTGCTCCCAGTCCTTGTGGATCATGTGCCCGTCGAACGCCGCGGTGATCTTCTGTACGTCGGCCAGGCCCAGGTCCATCGCGATGGCGGCGGCGACGACGGCGTTGCGCCCGTCCATGAACGTGTCGAGCGGCGTCATGTACTCGGTGAGCGCCTTGTAGACCACCTTGTCGAGCGTCCTGGGGTCGAGCTGCTCGCGCATGTCCCACAGGGCTCCGGAGAAGATCGTGGAGTTGAGGTGCACTCCCCCGCTGTCCTGGCCGACGGTGACGCCTATGTAGTCGTCCATCGCGTTGCGCCCGTCGTTCATGTCGCGAATGCTGCACTCAGCCGGCGTTCCTGTCTTGCACAGGTCCTCGCCGACCAGCCCTGCGGCCGGGTCCGACATCGGGGTGCCCTTGGCCTCGACCTCGATGGCGTTGCCGAAGTAGTCGGCTATCGCCTCGTTCATGGCGCCGGACTGGTTCATGTAGAGCAGGTCGGCGCTGCGTTCGATCACACCGTGGGTCATCTCGTGGCCCGCGACATCGAGCGCCGCTGCGAAGGAGTGGTAGTCCCCTCCGCCGCCGTAGACCATCTTCTGGCCGTCCCAGAAGGCATTCGCGTACGGGCCGCCTCCGGCCGACACATTGACGACGGAAGTGATCGTTCCACCCTTGCCGTCGATACCGTCACGCCCCAGCTCGGACTTGTAGAAGTCGTACACACGGGCCGAGTTGAGATGCGCGTTGACGGCGCCCGACTGCCCCGCCGACTCCGGGTAGGCGGCGGTGGGGCTGCTCACGGGCGCCATGCCGGCGGGCATCTTCCCGAGGAAGTCGGTGTAGTTCCTGCCCCCGGCGTCGTAGGTGTCGATACGGGAGCCGCGTGTGAGGTCGGACATGCGGTACGTGCCGTCGTCCTGCCGCGCCGCGTCAAAGGTGACCGCCTCGCCCCGTACGTCCTTGCCCGTCGCCTTCGCCGGCGTCTCGGCGGGCCGCACCGTGTCGTACGAGAGGACGACGGCGCCCTTACGCGCGTCCACATAGACCTCACGCACCACGGGCTCCCCGCCCGAGAGCACCCGCACGGTGTGGTGCCGCGCGAGCCTGCCCTCGTCGGCTGACGCCGCTCCATCCGGGGAAGCCGCCTGGGACAACGCTCCGTCCGGCAGCACAACGAGTCCCCTGTCCCGCACCGTGGCGGCGGCACGCTGCCGGGGGTCCTTCAGCGTCGTCCGCGCGATCGCGGCACTGCGCTTCGCCGCGACGGTCGCCCGGGTCGGCGCTGCCAGCTCCGTGTAGTAGGCACCGCCCACACCGGTGACCTCGCGCGCCGCGCCCTTGCCCGACAGGTGGACGAGGTAGTGCGCGCCCAGGACGGGCACGCCGTGGTGGAGCTGCTGGAAGCGGACCGTCGAACCCTCGGTACCAAGGGTCAGCAGCGCCCCGTCGTCTGCCGCGACGTGGTAGCGGTCACGGTTCTCGTCGAGGTACGTCCGCGCGGCCTCGGTGGCCGTGGCGCCGGGCGCCGCGTCGTCGAGGCCCGTCACCATGCGGGGCGCGGCCGTGCCCTGGCCCGCGATCTTGCCGGGCAGGGGGTCGGGCTCGGCGGCGGTCGAACCGGACCCCAGGGGTCCGGCCAGCGCCTGCGGAACGGTCAGTGAGACGACGAGGGCCGCCGCGGCCCATGCCGCGGCGGCCCTTGGGCCCTTGGTCTGTAAGGAGGGAGAAGAGGGCGAGGAACGTCTGTGCCGGAACACCTGGCCTCCAATGGGCTCCAGTGGGACGGAAAGGCACGTGCGTGGGCTGACGGCCTCACATCCTGATGGGTCTAGACCTGCCGGAGAACCTTCGGCACACGCCCGTCCAGAACTGGTCCGTACCAGGCCGGTATTCGCCCCTCGGGCGGCCGGTCTCACCCATCCACCCCGCCGCCCTGCCCGGAATCGGGCAGATTTCTTGCCATTGGCCCGGAGACCCCGCAGTATCGACGCGTGCTCGAAGCCCGAACCGCGGTCCACGACGACCTCATCGACCATCTGGTCCGTACGACATCGCTCCAGCGCGGCGAGGCGGCCCGGGTCGTCCTGGACGTTCTGGCGTACTTCGACGAGACGGCCACGGAATTCGTCCGCCGCCGTCACCGCGAACTGCGGTCCAGGGGGCTGAACAACGCGGAGATCTTCGACGTGATCGAGGCCGAACTCCCGCATCGCGCCGTGGCACCGCCCGAGCTGTCCCTCAGACAGCTGCGCCGCATCGTCTACGGCTGAGACCCCCGGTCGAGCCCACCCTCACGGGCACAGAGCACCAAAGAACGACACAAAACGGCACGACGGAGAGGCAGGCACCCACAGCATGTGCGGAATCGTGGGATATATCGGCAAGCGTGACACCGCCCCGCTGCTGCTGGAGGGCCTCCAGCGCCTGGAGTACCGCGGCTACGACTCGGCCGGGATCGCCATCCAGTCCGGGGGCACGGGCAAGGGCGCCGGGGGCCTGAAAACGGCCAAGACCAAAGGCAGGGTCCGCGACCTGGAGGACCGTATCCCCAAGCGGTTCACCGGCACGGCCGGCATCGCGCACACCCGCTGGGCCACCCACGGCGTGCCCAACGACGTGAACGCGCACCCGCACCTCGACCCGCTGGAGAAGGTCGCGGTCGTCCACAACGGCATCATCGACAACGCCTCCGAACTGCGCGCCAAGCTCAGCGCCGAGGGTGTGACCCTGGTCTCCGACACCGACACCGAGGTGCTCGCCCACCTCATCGCGCGCTCCGTGGCCGATTCCCTGGAAACCCGCGTCCAGGAGGCGCTGCGGCACATCGAGGGCACCTACGGCATCGCCGTGCTGCACGCCGACTTCCCCGAGCGCATCGTCGTCGCGCGCAACGGCTCCCCCGTCGTCCTCGGCATCGGCGAGCACGAGATGTTCGTCGCCTCCGACGTCGCCGCGCTCGTCTCGCACACCCGCCAGGTGGTCACCCTGGACGACGGCGAGATGGCCACGATCAAGGCCGGCGACTACCGCACCTACACCACCGAGGGCTCCCGCACCTCCTCGTCCCCCGAGACGGTGGAGTACGCGGCCGAGTCGTACGAGCTGGGTGACCACGACACCTACATGCACAAGGAGATCGGCGAGCAGGCCGACGCCGTGGACCGCGTGCTCGCCGGCCGTATCGACGACCGCTTCGCGACCGTGCACCTCGGCGGCCTCAACCTCGACCCGCGCGAGGCACGCGCCGTGCGCCGGGTGAAGATCCTCGGCTGCGGCACCTCGTACCACGCGGGCCTCATCGGCGCGCAGATGATCGAGGAGCTGGCCCGCATCCCCGCCGACGCCGAGCCCGCGAGCGAGTTCCGCTACCGCAACCCCGTGGTCGACCCCGACACCCTCTACATCGCCGTCTCACAGTCGGGCGAGACCTACGACGCGCTCGCCGCCGTGCAGGAGCTGAAGCGCAAGGGCGCCCGCGTCCTCGGCGTCATCAACGTCGTCGGCTCGGCCATCGCCCGCGAGGCCGACGGCGGCGTGTACGTACACGCGGGCCCCGAGGTCTGCGTCGTGTCCACGAAGTGCTTCACCAACACCGTCGTCGCCTTCGGCCTGCTCGCGCTCCACCTGGGCCGCATCCGCGACCTGTCGGTCAAGGACGGCAAGCGCATCATCGAGGGGCTGCGCAAACTCCCGGGCCAGATCGCCGAGATCATGGAGTCGGAGCCGGAGATCAAGAAGCTGGCCCAGGAGTACGCGGACGCGCAGTCGATGCTCTTCATCGGCCGCGTGCGCGGCTACCCGGTCGCGCTGGAGGCGTCCTTGAAACTCAAGGAGGTCTCCTACATCCACGCCGAGGCATACCCGGCTTCCGAGCTGAAGCACGGCCCGCTCGCGCTCATCGAGCCCGCGATGCCGACGGTCGCGATCGTCCCGGACGACGACCTGCTGGAGAAGAACCGCGCGGCGCTGGAGGAGATCAAGGCACGCAGCGGCAGGATCCTGGCCGTCGCGCACCAGGAGCAGGAGAAGGCCGACCGCACCATCATCGTCCCCAAGAACGAGGACGAGCTGGACCCGATCCTGATGGGCATCCCGCTCCAACTCCTCGCCTACCACACGGCGCTGGCACTGGGCCGCGACATCGACAAGCCCCGCAACCTCGCCAAGTCCGTCACGGTGGAGTGATACGGGAGACACAGCGGGTACCCCGGATGCGTCAGCCCAGGGGGCGTACGCCCACGCCCCCTGCTGACGCGGCAGGGCAGCAGAGCTGACGCGGCAGGACCACAGAAATGGGCGGAACCCCGCGCGGGCCACCAACCGCGCGGGATTCCGCCTCCCCTGTGCCGGCGTCGCCCATTACGCCGGCGGGTGGGCCGCCGTTCGGGACCGTCACCTCCCGCCCGGCAGCACGTCCTGGGGTCACGTTCGTCCGTGTGCCCTCTGTATGCCCCTCACAAGCGCACAATCCACCCCTACGGCTGGGTAGATTTATCGACCGTCCGCTACTGAAGAACCCGTACACGTCACGGAGTTGGGACCCCGCACTCCTGAGCACCGCGGAGACGCGTCATGGCACCACGACGACGGGTCGCTGGGCCCGGCGCGCGAGACGTCCCGCGACGGAGCCGAAGAGGCGCCCGACGAGGCCGTGCGTGGAACCGACCACGATGGCGTCGGCCGCGTACTCCTTGCCGACCTCTTCCAGCTCGTGGCAGATGTCGCCGCCGCGCTCGACAAGGATCCAGGGGACGTCGGAAAGGTGCTCGGCGCAGGCGAGTTCCAGCCCCAGGACCTCGGTGCGGTGGTCCGGAACGTCGACGAAGACGGGTGGCTCGCAGCCCGCCCACACGGTCGTGGGCAGTCTGTTGGCCACATGGACGATGATGAGTCCGGAGCCGGAGCGGTAGGCCATGCCGATGGCATAGGCCAGCGCTCGCTCGCTCGACATGGAGCCGTCGAAGCCCACCACGACGCCATGCTGGAAGGCCGGGTCGCAGGAGTGGCGTGCTTGGTCCGCCGCTTCGGGAGTCGCTGTCGGATCGGCGATCTGCCTGCGGTCTGCTGGGTCAGGGATCTCGTGTCCAGCCATGAGTTGTCTCGGCGAAGGAGTCCTCTGTGCAGAGGGACGACGGACGGCTTGCGCTCTCTCAGGTTGCTCGATGCCTGCACGAATGACGACCGGGAATCGACTTCCCAATTCCCCTACCCCAAGGGTACGGCGGCACTCCCCCCTTGCCCAGTGCAGGCGAGGTGGTCACCGGTCGCGCGTTGACCCCGGAGCATGCCTGAGCGCGCGCCCCAGCGCAATGCCGCGTTACGCCCCTTACGCGCGGCCTTGACACGGCGCGCAGTGACCGGCGCCTCCGGGGCGCGTTGAACACCACGTGCCCGGCCCCCCACGCGTCACTCGCGGCGCACCCCTCACGCGGCGTACCCCCGCGGCCACTCCCCGGATCCCTTCCAGGACCGCGCCCCGGGCTGCCGACCCCGCGAGCGACGTCGTGCGCTGGGGAGCGTTCAGCAGCGCGCTCGTTCCCGTGGTACTGCTCGCATGCGGCTCCTCGCCGGAGGGCGCGCTCGGGACCGCGGCAGGGCTCGCCGCCGTCACGGCCGCGTGCCGGGCACTGCTGCGGCGTGCGGCACGGGGAGGCCGGCCCCCGGGAGCCAGGCGGGTGGGGCCGCACAGGGGGCGGCACAGCCGCACGGGTTCGGGTGCGCACAGAGGGGGACGGCGCACGAGCCAGTTGTAGGGGACGGCGCGAAGCTGCGTGCGGGAGCACATCACGGCCAGAGGAAAACGGAAGCGCAAACACACACGGTCATGCGTGGCGCCGCGGTAGGGGCGATCTCGGCCGACTCTTCGCAGCATGCGCCCCTCGGGCACCTGGGATCACCGGCGTGCGCCCCGTGAGTGACCGGATCGCACATCTGATCCCCCACTTTTTTCGGCCAACTTACGGCCGACTCCCAGCCCTTGTCCTGACCCCGCCCCAACCCCCCTGCCACCAGCGACGAAAGGAGCGCGGCGCGGGTGTGCACCCTACGGTGACGGGGCAGAGACGGCATGCGCACTTCCCAGCAGAGCCGTTGAGTGAAACGCTTCGTGATCGAATGCTTCACGCCAAGTTGCCTTGTCGACATAACGTCGGATGCCGAACTTGCACCGCCAACCTCATCCGACGCAGTAGATTCGATCTTGGCTTTCGCTGCGGGGGAAGAGCGGGGGAGATGTGCATGGACCGAGAGGAACACAACGATTGAGGGGGGCTTAGTTCCAATGAGCCAGGACTCCACGAACGGCCCAGTTGAGACCCGCAAGCTGGCCGCGCGCCGCCGGCGCGAGATCGTGGCGGTGTTGCTCTTCAGCGGTGGTCCCATCTTCGAGAGTTCCATCCCGCTCTCCGTCTTCGGAATCGACCGCCAGGACGCAGGAGTTCCGCGCTACAGGCTTCTGGTCTGCGCGGGCGAGGACGGACCGCTGCGCACCACAGGCGGGCTCCAACTGAGCGCGCCGTTCGGGCTGGAGGCGATCTCCCGTGCGGGCACGGTCGTCGTCCCCGCCTGGCGCTCCATCACCCAGCCACCACCGACCGCCGCACTGGACGCGCTGCGCCGCGCGCACGAGGAGGGGGCCCGAGTCATCGGGCTGTGCACCGGCGCCTTCGTACTCGCTGCGGCCGGACTACTCGACGGGCGTCCCGCGACCACACATTGGATGTACGCGCCGACGCTCGCCAAGCGCTACCCCGCCGTCCACGTCGACCCGCGTGAACTGTTTGTGGACGACGGCGACATCCTCACCTCGGCAGGAACGGCAGCCGGCATAGACCTATGCCTGCATGTCGTCCGCACGGACCACGGCGCCGAGGCGGCGGGAGCCCTCGCCCGGCGCCTCGTCGTACCGCCCCGCAGGGGCAACGGCCAGGAGACCGGTGGCCATCCGCGCCATCTGGACCGCTCCTTACCGGAGGAAATCGGCGCCGACCCGCTGGCCGAGGTCGTCGCATGGGCGCTGGAACATCTCCACGAGCAGTTCGACGTGGAGACGCTCGCCGCGCGCGCTTACATGAGCCGCCGCACCTTCGACAGGCGCTTCAGGTCTCTTACTGGGAGCGCTCCACTCCAGTGGTTGATCACCCAGCGCGTGCTCCAGGCGCAGCGGCTGCTGGAGACGTCGGACTACTCCGTCGACGAGGTCGCCGGCCGCTGCGGCTTCCGCTCCCCCGTCGCGCTGCGCGGGCACTTCCGCCGCCAGCTCGGCGCCTCACCGGCCGCCTACCGTGCCGCTTACAGGGCACGTCGGCCGGACGGCAGCGAGGGTGCGGACGGCGCCGAGGGCGCGCTCCGGCTGTCCCAGATGCACGTCGGCCACCCCGGCACGGAGCCGGGCACGGCGGGCGGCCCTGGTGCGGCGGGAGGCTCCAGACCGGACCCGGGCCGCGAGCCACGCGACCAGCGTCCGGTACCGGGGCACAGGGAGCACCGGGATCCCAGGGAACAGCGGGAGCACCGGCCGGATCCGGGTAAGCCGGAATCGGATGTCTACGCCCCCAGGCTCCCGGGGCAGCGGGGCCGCGGTCCAGGGTGAAGGCACTGGGTCACGTAGTGTGAACCGCATGAACGATCGCATGGTGTGGATCGACTGCGAGATGACCGGGCTCTCGTTGGCCGACGACGCGCTCATCGAGGTGGCCGCCCTGGTCACGGACTCGGAGCTGAACGTACTCGGGGACGGCGTGGACATCGTGATCCGCCCTCCGGCCCCCGCTCTGGCCGCGATGCCGGAGGTGGTGCGCGAGATGCACACCACCTCCGGCCTGCTGGACGAACTGGACGACGGCACGACGCTGGCCGACGCCGAGGCCCGGGTCCTGGAGTACGTACGTGCCCACGCGCCCGAGCCGGGCAGGGCTCCCCTGTGCGGCAACTCCGTGGGGACCGACCGCGGCTTCCTGGCCCGGGACATGTCGGCGCTGGAGGGGCACCTGCACTACCGCATCGTGGATGTCTCCTCGGTCAAGGAGCTGGCACGGCGCTGGTACCCGCGTGCCTACTACAACAGCCCGGAGAAGAGCGGCAATCACCGCGCGCTGGCCGACATCCGCGAGTCCATCGCGGAGCTGCGCTACTACCGCGAGGCGGTCTTCGTCCCGCAGCCAGGACCCGATTCGGACACCGCCAGGAAGATCGCCACCAAGCACGTGCTGCCGCCGGCGGAGCACCCGTAAACGTGTGCGCGAGCACCCCGGCGAACCCTGTACACTCGTAACGGCCGGTGCGGGGAGAAAACCTCGTCAGCACTGGTCATGGTGGTCGTAGCTCAGTTGGTAGAGCACCTGGTTGTGGTCCAGGAAGTCGCGGGTTCAAGTCCCGTCGATCACCCTTCAAGAGAAAGCCCCCGACCCGGGGAAACCCGGGTCGGGGGCTTTCTCGTTCCCCGGCCGGGAACACCACGGGAACAGCGGGGGTCTCGGTCCTCACTGCTCGGTCCGGTCGAACCGCTGCGCCCTCCCGTGGGTCCAGGCGCAGCCGCCCCAGCTCGACTGCGACGGCCGGCTCCGCTGCCGTCCGACCCTCGCCAGAGCCGACGCTGACGACTCCGGACCTGCCGGCGGCTGCTGCCGTGCGGCAGCAGCGAGAGCGGGGCCGGGGCGAGCGCGGCCCTGTACCGGCAGATCGCACAGCGCAGAGCCCCCGCCGTCCCGAAGTGGGGACGGCGGGGGCTCTGCGCTGTGCACGAACCCGGTGCGGGCGGGGAGCACTTGTCTCCGCCAGTGCGCGAGATCACCCTGCGAGACCGGCAGCTCTCCCCGCTCAGCGACTAGTGGAAGTGACGCGAGTGCCCGTGCCAGTCGCGCCGATAACCCCAAGGGGGGCCGAGGGTGACCTCGGAGAACTCTCCCACCTCCACCATCGCCGGCGGCTCGTACACCTCGGATTTCTGCTGTTCCATGAGCTTCTCCCTTCTTCGCAGTGCGGCCACTCCGCATCGTCAGCGCCTGAAACCTGCCCACCGGACGTGCGAAAGAAAGGCCAAGAAACCCTCTTTATTTGCAAACCACCTGTACTGGTCCTTATGAAGCAAAAGCCCGAACAGGCCGGAACAACCACACACGCCCGCGCACCTCCCCGCACCCCACTGGCGACCGGGGGCGGCAACTTCACCGACACCGCCCGGGGTTGAGGTGGCCACACCGTCGGGGGTTCCTTGACGTACAAGAACCCGTATTCGCGGTGCCCGCACCGGCATTCCCCCCCCCCAGCCCGACAGCGGCGGCAACGCCCGAGCCCCCGCCGCTGCCGGCACTGAGCGGCTTCAAGAGAAGGCCCCCGGCCCCGGGTTTCCCGGGGGCCGGGGGCCTTCTCGTTCGCGGAACCGGCGCCGCTCGTCCCAGTACGGCGGCGGTTCCGCGGGGCCAGCGAGGGTCAAGCTCATGGGGCGGTGTGGCGGGCCGCGGTGGGGAGCTCGGCAGGCGCTGCCGGGCCCGCTCCGTAGCTGCCCGGCCCGGACCCCGGATACCCCGGATGTCACCCGTACGGGGCGAGCCCGGGCCGGGACCGTGCTCCCCTCCTAAGTGATCACTCGTCGCAGAGCGTCGAGAGGAGGCAGATGGTGCTCAGCACCCCTCCGGAATCGGGGCAGTAGCCGGCCAGGTCGCTTTCCGAGGTGACGGAGTCGAGGTCCCTGATCAGCGTGTCCAGCTGCGTCAGTTCCGTCGTTTCGGCCATGTCAGGTCTCCCTCTGCGTGCTCGCGTTGCAGCTCAGTGGCGTGTGCGGTAGGGCACCGGTGCTTGATGCCGCCTTGTCAGTTCCTGGTGTGCCCTGGCATCACGTGGGCTCATCTCCACGCCGCCCGACAGCACTCCGACCAGCGAGCGCGCAACGGGAGAGTGTGCCGGAGGAGCGGGCGCGCGCGTGCCACCGGTACCGGGCCGACGCTGAACGGGCCGACGTTGAACGGGGCGCAGGCGTACCGGGGTTGGGGGTCAGCGCGGGCCGAGATCGAAGACGCCCGCGCTGTGGGCGTGGGCTACGCAGCGGTTCGGGTAGGTGTGCGCGTAGCCGCTCGCGCGGCCGTTCCAGGTGCCCTCGGCCACCACCGTGACCGGCTTGTAGGCCATGGTGCAGGGGCGGTTGTGCTTCGGCAGCGCGGCGAAGTCGCCCTGGACCCTGGCGAGGGTGGCGCAGGCACGCCGGGCGCGGGGGTGGGTGCTGCGGGCCGAGGGGAAGCAGTTGAGCGTGGCCCGCGCGAGTACGGGGTCCGAGGTGCGGGCGCCGTCGTGCAGCGTGATGCGGAAGGTGCCGACGGGGCGGGTGTCCTGGTCCTCTGCCTGCGCCACCGTCGGCTGCGGCTCCGGCTGGGGCTGTGACTGCGGCCCCGGCTGTGACTGCGGCTGCGACTGCGGTCCCGGCTGCTCCGCCCTCGTCTCCCCCGGCGGGTGCGCCCGCACCTCCGTCGCCTGTGCTGCCTGGGTGAGGGATCCGGCTGCCGCGGCCGAGGTGAGGAGCAGTAGGGAAACGGCCGACCGGGTGCGCGTGATGCGGGTTACTCTTGTCTGCATAACTCCACGCATTCCCTCATCTACCGTGCGTTGCCTGCGCTTTCCCTCGATTGCGCTTTCCCTCGATGGGGTGAGCGCGCGGCGCCATTGGCTGGGCGGACGTGCTGTGCGGATGCGGGGTGCGGGGTACCCGCTGAGCCTGGGATTCCGCGCCACGGCAGGAGGTCGCCATGCACAGGAACCCGTACGACCCGCAAGGCCCGTACGACCCGCAAGGCCCCTACGACCAGCAGGGACGCCCGTACGACCCGCAAGGGCGCGCGTACGACCCACAGGGACGCGCCTACGATCCGCAGCAGCCTCCTTACGATCCGCAGGCGCGTCCGTACGACGGATACGGCGAACCGTGGCGCGACGACGAGCGGGGGCCCGGGCCACGGCACCGCTCCCCCGGACCCCGGTTCTCGGCGGGCCGGCTCTGGGCGGGTGGGGTCATCGTCGCCGTGGTGGCCGCGCTGGCCGCCGTGGTGGTGATGCTGCTGGTGCGCGGGGTGCTGAACATTCCGGTTTTCGCGCCGGAGAAGGACGGGGCGCTGGTGCTGGCCACGGGCGGTTCGCTCGCGGCGGGCGCGGCGGCGGCTGCGCTGGTCGCCACCGCCGTGCTGCACCTGCTTCTCCTGGCGACAACGCGGCCCGAGGGGTTCCTCGCCTGGATCGTCGGGCTCGCCACGGTCGCGGTGGTGCTGCTGCCCTTCACCTCGCAGGCGTCCTGGGAGTCGAAGGCGGGGACGGCGGGCGTCTATCTGGTGCTGGGTCTGGTGATCGGGTCCCTGCTGACCACCGTGAGCCGGAGCGCCAGTAACGATTGATGCGTTGTCACGAGTGGGGCGTTGTCACGAGTGAGGTGTGGCCCCGCGCCGGCCAGCGCCCGGGTGTCACAGCAGGCGGACGCCGTGCCGGGACAGGTAACGGACGGGGTCGATGTCGGTGCCGTAGCCGCGTTTGGCCCGTACCTCGAAGTGGAGGTGCGGGCCGGTGGAGCGGCCCGTGTTGCCGGAACGGCCCAGCCAGGTTCCGGCGTTGACGCGCTGGCCGCGTTTCACGGCGATGGTCGACATATGGGCGAAGAGCGTGTATTTGCCGTCGGCCATGCGGATGGTGACGGCCTTCCCGTAGTCACCCGACCATCCGGCGAAGACGACGGTGCCGGGGCCGACGGAGCGGACAGGGGTCCCGGTGGGGACGGCGAGGTCGATGCCGGTGTGGTGGCCCGCCGCCCAGTTGCCCTTGATCCCGTAGCGCTGGGAGACCCTGACTCCCCGCAGCATCACGGGGCGGGTCCAGGGCGCCGTGACGTGGGCGGCGCCCGGGTGGGCGCGGTCAGCTGACGTGCCCTCGTACGCGCCGGTCGCGGAAGCGGTACGGGGTGCGGGTGCGGCCTCCGGCGCGGATACGGGCACCGTCGCGTGGCCGGGTGCGGGGGCGGCGAGCGCCTGTGCCCCGGTTCCGGCGAACCCCCCTGCGAGCAGGGCAGCCGCGAGGACCCCGCGCGCCATGCGGGGAGACCTCGCCGTGCCGGCCTGTGCCGAAGCTGTCGCTGTACGAGCCATACCAGTGAAGCAAAGGGCAGCCGCGTGCCCCCCGCACGCCGAACGCGTCCTTCGGGGTGATCACGACGAGCGCGGGTCACAACGAACGGGGGGGCACAGCGAGCGCGGGTCACGACGAGCGCCGGTCACGATGAGCGCGGGTCACGGCCGGGGTGGTCACGACGAGCCGCGCCGGATCAGCTCGGCGGGCAGTACGCGGTGGGTACGGTCGCCCTTCGCCACGGGGCGCGGGGTGGGTTCCGTGGTGCCCGTACCTGCCGGGTAGGCGGCGCCGGGCGTCCACTTGCCGAGCAGTTCCAGCAGCACCCTTGCCATCTCGCGTCCCATCTCCGCGATGGGCTGCCTGACGGTGGTGAGCGGAGGGTCCATGTGGCGGGCGACGGCCGAGTCGTCGAAGCCCACGAGCGCGACATCGCCGGGCACGCTCCTGCCCGCCTCGCGCAGCGCCATTCTGGCGCCGGCCGCCATCACGTCGGAGGCACAGAAGACCGCGTCCAGGCCCGGACGGCGTTCCAGCAGTTCGCACATGGCTCTGTGGCCGCTCTCCTCCGTGAAGTCGCCCGGTGCGATGAGGGGTTCGCCGTGGCCCGCCTCGCGCAGTGCTTCGCGGTAGCCCTCGGTGCGGCAGTGCGCCGCGTACATGTCGGGTGGTCCCGTAATGGTGGCGACGGTCTCGCGTCCGCGTTCCAGCAGGTGCGCGACGGCGGCGCGGGCGCCGCCGAGGTTGTCCGTGTCGACGTACGGGAGGGGCTCGGCGGCGAAGCGGCGGCCGTTGAGCACCGCGGGGATCTCGGCCTCGGCGAGGAGGTCGGGAAGGGTGTCGTGGGTGTGTACCGACACCAGGAGCACGCCGTCGATCCGGTGCGAGGCCGCGTACTGGGCGAAACGGTCCTGCTCCTTCTGGCCGTGCAGCAGGGTGAGCAGCAACTGCATGTCGGTGCGGGCGAGTTCGGCGCTGACGCCCTGCATGATGCCGGAGAAGTAGGGCTCGGTGAAGAAGCGGGTCTCCGGCTCGGGTACCACCAGGGCTATGGCGTCGGCGCTGCCCGCAGCGAGGGCGCGGGCCACCCGGTTGGGCACGTAGCCCAGTTCGGCCACGGCGGTCTCGACGGCCAGGCGGGTGCGGTCGCTGACGCGGGGCGAGCCGTTGATGACGCGGGAGACCGTACCCCGACCCACCCCTGCCCTGCGCGCGACCTGCTCCAGCGTGGGACGGGGCTGTGCCGCCTTGCCGCCGCGCGCGGCGGCCGTGACCTGTGCGGCTTCGCCGGTCCGCGCGGCTCCTGAGTCGCCGGGTTGTCCGTCGCGCACTGCTGCCATGGTGCCCCTCCCCGCTGCTGCTGTGATCCCCGGCGTCGGCGGCCGAGTGACCGGGATCATTCAACTACAACCGATTCACCGCGAGTTGGCGTCGCGCGTCTTGACACCCCGCCAGTGCTCCGTAACCCTTCAACTCATCATCGTGGGAGCGCTCCCATAGTGTTCCCACCTTCCCTCCGCCTACACAACCCGTACGTTCGGGAGGCCACCGATCATGCTGCCCCTGCAAACCCGCAGAGAAATCTCGCCGCGTCTACGGCACTTGAAGCGTCTGTCCGCCGCGACCCTGTCCGCCTTACTCGGTGCCACGCTTCTGGGGGCGTGCGCGGACGACGGCGGATCCGGTTCGGCGGCCGGTGACAGCGGCGGAGAGGGCAAGACCACCGTCTCCGTCGGAGTCTTCGGCGTCTTCGGCTACAAGCAGGCCGGGCTCTACGACGAGTACGAGCGGAACCACCCGGACATCCGGATCAAGGAGAACGCCACCGAGCGGAACGAGGACTACTACCCGGCGCTGCTCAACCACCTCGCGGCGGGCAGCGGCCTCAACGACATCCAGGCCGTCGAGGTCGACAACGTCAACGAGATGGCCACCCTGCAGGCCGACCGGCTGACGGACCTGAAGAGCGCGCCCGGTGTGCGCGAGAGCGACTTCCTGGACTGGAAGTGGGACCAGGCCAAGACCAAGGACGGCAAGGTCATCGGGCTCGGCACGGACATCGGCCCGATGGGTGTCTGCTACCGCAAGGACCACTTCAAGAAGGCCGGACTGCCCACGGACCGTGACAAGGTCGGCAAGCTGTGGGCCGGCGACTGGGAGAAGTACGTCGAGACGGGCGAGCGCTTCATGGACAAGGCGCCCAAGGGTGTCAGCTTCATGGACGGCGCCTCCGGGCTCTACAACGCCTCCGTTTCGGGCTACGAGCGTAAGAACTACGCACCCGGCGGCAAGCTGATCTACAAGAAGAGCCAGGCCGTCGAGGAGTCCTGGGACCTGGCGATGCGGGCCGTCAAGGGCAAGACGACCGCGCGGCTGAAGCAGTTCGACACCCAGTGGGACCAGGCGTACTCCAACGGCGCGTTCGCGACCGTGGTGTGCCCGCCCTGGATGCTCGGCTACATCAAGGAGAAGTCCGGCACCAAGGGCGCTGACAAGTGGGACGTGGCGCCCGCTCCCAAGCCGGCGAACTGGGGCGGTTCCTTCCTGTCCGTGCCCGCCAAGGCGAAGAACCGGGACGAGGCCGTCAAGCTCGCGGCCTGGCTGACGGCGCCCGAGCAGCAGGAGAAGCTGTTCAAGAAGCAGGCCAGCTTCCCGAGTTCGACCAAGGCGCTGGAGTCGACCGGCGTGCGCGGAGCACGGCACGCGTACTTCGACAACGCGCCGATCGGGCGGATCTTCTCGGACGCGGCACTGGAGGTTCCCAAGGCCGTGCTCGGCCCGAAGGACCAGATCATCAAGCAGTACATCACCGACATCGGCATCCTCCAGGTCGAGCAGCAGGGCAAGTCCCCGGGGCAGGGCTGGGACGCGGCGGTGAAGAAGATCGATGACGCTGTCGAGGACTGAGCGGGCGCGGGCCGGCGGCCCCGTGGCCACGACGGAGGTCAAGGCACCGCCGCAGGGCCCGCGTCCCAGCCGCCGCCACAGGTGGGACGCGCGGTGGAGCCCGTACGCTTTCATCACGCCGTTCTTCGTCTTCTTCGCGGCCTTCGGGCTCTTCCCGCTGATCTACACGGGCTGGGCCTCGCTGCACCGGGTGTCGCTGCACAACCCGACGGAGATGGAGTGGTCGGGGCTGCACAACTACACGCGGCTGCTGGAGGACGAGTTCTTCTGGAACGCGCTGGGCAACACGTTCACCATCGGGGTGCTCTCGACGGTGCCGCAGCTGCTGATGGCGCTCGGCCTGGCCCATCTGCTGCACGCCCGGCTACGGGGCAGCGCGTTCTTCCGGGTCGCGCTGCTCACCCCGTACGCCACCTCCGTGGCCGCGGCCACGCTCGTCTTCGCGATGCTCTACGGGCGCGACTACGGGATGGTCAACTGGGCGCTGGAGCTGGTGGGTGTGGGCCCGGTGGACTGGGAGGGCGGAAGCTGGTCCTCCCAGTTCGCGGTCTCCAGCATCGTGATCTGGCGGTGGACGGGGTACAACGCGCTGATCTACCTCGCCGCGATGCAGGCGATACCGGACGACCTGTACGAGTCGGCCGCGCTGGACGGCGCCTCGGCCTGGCAGCGGTTCGTGCATGTCACGGTGCCTTCGCTGCGGCCGACGATCCTGTTCACGGTGGTCGTCTCCACGATCGGGGCCACCCAACTGTTCGGCGAGCCGCTGCTGTTCGGCGGCTCGCAGACGGGCGGGGGCTCGCACCAGTACCAGACCCTGGGGCTCTATCTCTACGAGCAGGGCTGGTTCAGCTTCCATCTCGGCCGGGCGGCTGCTGTCGCCTGGGCGATGTTCCTGATTCTGATCGTGGTCGGCCTGGTGTACTGGCTGATCGCCCGACGGCTCAGCAAGAGCCACTGAGGGGGTGCCGACGATGACCCCGCTGAAAATACAGCGCCAGCACTTACGAGGCGGGTGGCTCAGCCACACCGTACTGATCGTCTTCACACTCGGCTCGCTGCTTCCCCTGCTGTGGACGGCGATCGCGGCCTCGCGCGACAACGCGCGCCTGGCCAGCACGCCGCCGCCGTTCTGGTTCGGCGGCAACCTGGGGAACAACCTGCGGATCGCGTGGACCGACGCGAACATGGGCAAGGCCCTGTTCAACACGGTGCTGGTGGCGGGCAGCATCGCGGCGGGAACCGTACTGTTCGCGACGCTGGCCGGGTTCGCCTTCGCCAAGCTGCGCTTCCGGGGCAGGAACATCCTGCTGGTGCTGGTGATCGGCACCATGATGGTGCCGCCGCAGCTCAGCGTCGTACCACTGTTCATGGCGATGGCGGAGCTGGAGTGGGCCAACCAGCTCCAGGCCGTGATCCTGCCGATGCTGGTGAGCGCCTTCGGAGTGTTCTTCATGCGGCAGTACCTCGTACAGGCCCTGCCGACGGAGCTGATCGAGGCGGCGCGGATGGACGGCGCGCACAGTCTGCGCGTCGTATGGCACGTCGTCTTCCCCGCCGCGCGGCCCGCCATGGCCGTGCTGGGCATGCTCACCTTCGTGATGGCGTGGAACGAGTTCTTCTGGCCGATCATCGCCCTCACCCAGGACAACCCGACGGTGCAGGTGGCGCTGACGGGGCTGGGTCAGGGCTATGTACCGGACCAGTCCGTGATCATGGCGGGCGCGCTGCTGGGCACGCTGCCGCTGCTGGTCGCGTTCGCGGTCTTCGGCAAGCAGATCGTGGGCGGCATCATGCAGGGCGCGGTCAAGGGCTGACCGCGCCCTGGCGCCGCCCCGCCGCCCCTCTCGCCCCCGCCCTCTTCCCGCCCCCTTCCGATGTCCGCTGTCCTCTGTCCTCGCACACAACTGGGAGCGCTTCCATGACAGTTCAGGCCCGACCCGTCCAGCCGCAGTTCCCCAGCGGCTTCCTGTGGGGCACCTCGACCGCCGCGTACCAGGTCGAGGGCGCAGCGCGGGAAGACGGAAGGTCGCCCTCGATCTGGGACACGTTCTGCCGCACGCCGGGCAAGGTGCACGAGGGCCACACCGGCGACCAAGCCTGCGACCACTACCACCGCTTCCGCGACGACGTGGCGCTGATGGGCGCGCTCGGACTGGACGCCTACCGCTTCTCGGTCTCCTGGTCGCGCGTACAGCCCACCGGAAGCGGGCCCGCCGACCAGCGCGGGCTGGACTTCTACCGCGCGCTGACCGACGAGCTGCTGGAGCACGGGATCACCCCGTTCCTCACGCTCTACCACTGGGACCTGCCGCAGGACCTGGAGTCGGGTCCCGAGGGCGGCTGGCCGGCGCGGGAGACGGCGCTGCGCTTCGCCGAGTACGCGGGGCTTGTGGCCGAGGCGCTGGGTGACCGGGTGGTCAACTGGACCACCCTCAACGAGCCGTGGTGCAGCGCCTTCCTCGGCTACGGCTCGGGGGTGCACGCGCCGGGACGCACCGACCCGGTCGCCGCGCTGCACGCGGCACACCACCTCAACCTCGCGCACGGACTCGCGGCGCAGGCCCTGCGTGCCACGCTGCCGGCGGAGGCGAAGCTGATGGTGAGCCTCAACCCGGCCGCCGTACGGGCCCGTTCGGAAGCGCAGGGTGACCAGGACGCGGCACGCAGGATCGACGCGCTGGCCACCCGCGTCTTCACGAGCCCCATGCTGCGCGGTGTCTACGACGAGGACCTGATCGCCGACACCGCGCACCTGACGGACTGGTCCTGCGTACGGGACAGCGATCTGAAGGACATCGCACAGCCGCTGGACGCTCTCGGCCTGAACTACTACACGCCGTCCCTGGTCTCGGCCCCCGACCGGAACGGCTCCGACCCCGTGCCACCCTCACGGGACGACGGGCACGGCGCGAGCGAGCACTCGCCCTGGCCGGGTTCCGAGCACGTCTCGTTCCACCAGCACCCCGGCGAGCGGACCGAGATGGGCTGGTCCATCGACCCGACGGGGCTGACGGAGCTGCTGCTGCGCTTCCACCGCGAGGCACCCGGGCTCCCGCTGTACGTCACGGAGAACGGCGCCGCCTACGACGACGTGCCGGACGCCGGCGGCATGGTGCACGACCCGCAGCGCATCGCCTACCTGCGACGGCACTTCACCGCCGTGCACGAGGCGCTCACCCAGGGTGCCGATGTGCGGGGCTACTTCCTGTGGTCGCTGCTCGACAACTTCGAGTGGGCCTACGGCTACAGCCGCCGCTTCGGCGCCGTGCACGTGGACTTCGGCACCCAGCGGCGCACGCCCAAGTCCAGTGCGCTGTGGTACGCGCGGGTCGCGGCGAGCGGACGGATACCGGACGCGGCCTGACCGCTTCAGCGGGGCCCTTGGGGAGGGGCCCGGGGGGGGTGCCCCTCGGGCCTCGGTCCTCTCGGGGACGGGGCCTCGGGGACAGGGCCTCTGGGGCGGGGCCTCTGGGACGGGGCCTCTGGGACGGGGGCTCGGCTGAGGCGGGGCGCGGCGGGTGTGGGGGGTTGGAAGGCCGTCGCGCCCCGCCCGCCTGGCCGGGGGTGCGGGGGTGACCCCCGGCCGGGAGGGCTGCCCGGTGGCTGCTACCGGGCCGCCGTGGTTCTGGCGGTCAGTGCGGGGTGCCGGGTGGGGCGCCCGGTCGGGTGCCCGGCGGCGTCATCCGGCGAACGCCTTGCTGAACGCGTAGGCGCTCTGGTCGATGCTGGAACAGGTGGGATCGGCCTCCTTCTTGGGCCCGCCGGGGCACGCCTTGTCGCGGGTGCCCGACCACATCGAGACCCAGCCCATGCCCTTGCTGTCGGCGAACTTCTTGACCTGCTTGGCGTCCGAGGGCGTGAAGACCTCCACGACGACATCGTTGACGCCGATCATGGGGGTGAGCGCCACGGCCTTCCACGCCTTGGCTTCGCTGAGGCCGAGCGACTTCTTGACCTGCTTGTGGGTCGCGGTGGCCGCCTTGGTGGCGTAGGTGCCCATGTCGCCGTCGTAGGACGGGCCGTAGTCCATGGCCATGATGTTCACGGCCGAGACCTTCACACCGTTCTTCTTCGCGTTCTCCAGCAGCGCGACGCCGGGCTGGGTGAGGCCCTCCGGCATCACGGGGAGCGTGTAGGAGACGTCCAGGCTCTTGTGGCTCTTCTGGAGCGAGGCGACGGCCTTGGCGCGCAGGTTGTTGGCCTTGGTGTCGGGGAGCGCCGCGCCCTCGATGTCCAGGTCGATCTTCTTCAGGTCGAAGGTGTCGATGACCTTCCCGTACGCCTTGGCGAGATCGGCCGCCGAGTCGCAGGCCAGGCCGAGTTCGGAACCGTTGGCGCCGCCGAAGGAGACCCGCACGTCGCCGCCCTCGGCGCGCAGCTTGGAAATCTGCTGGGCCACAGGGTTCGCCTTCAGGTCCTGGGTGCCGCCCCACTTGGGTACGCAGGCGCCGTTCGCGCTGGTGACGAAGGCCAGGTTGTACTCCTTGACCCCGGTCTTCCGCGCGCTCTTGAGCAGGTCGTAGGAGGGCTGCAGGGAGGTGTCGACGTACGGCGTGAAGGGCGTGCCCTTGGCCTCCGGCGCGGCGGCCGGCTCCTCGCCCGCCGTGGCGTTGCCTGCGAGCAGGAAGCCACCGCCGACCACGAGCGCCGCTGCCGTCGCGCCTGTGATCATCTTCGCCCTGCGGCTCGTACGGCGGCGGTGGCTGCCGGGTCCCTGGGGGTTCGTCATCGTGCGGGTGCCTCGATCTGTGGGGGTCTACGGGAGGGAACGGAAGCACGGTACTGCCGGTGAACCGGGCAAAACCCGTAAAACAGACGGGCGTTGGGCTCCTTATGGCTCGCTTAAGGAAGGCGAAAGGGCCCGCTGAGGCGGAGCCCGCACGGTGTCACGCACCGCGCCGTCTACGGCGCAGACGGTGGCTTACCCGCCCCCCACCTCGCACTCCGGCACCGTGATGCAGCGCCAGCCACACCCGTATCTCCGTGCCCCCGAGCACCGAGCGGCCCAGCCGCACGTCCCCGCCCGTCGACTCGGCCACCCGGCGCACGATGTCCAGGCCGAGGCCCGTCGATCCTGGGCCACCGTCGCCGTGCCCGCGCCGCAGCGCCGCCTCCGGGTCCGCGATACCGGGGCCCGCGTCGGAGACGAGCACGATCACCGCGTCCTCGGCGCTGTGCACATCGACGGAGAAGGCGGTGCCCTCGGGCGTGTGCCGGAAGACGTTGCCGAGCATCGCGTCGACGGCCGCGGCCAGTTCGCCCCGCGCCACCGGCACCCGTACGGGCCTGTCCACGCCGGCGAGCCGCGCCTCGCGGCCCTCGTCCTCGGCCAGCGCCGACCAGAAACCCATCCGCTCGCGTATGACTTCGGCGGCGTCGGAGGCCGAGGTCACGGCCGCACCGGGCGACTGCGCCTTCTGCTGCCGCGCCGTACGGATGATCGTGTCCACCTCGCCCTCCAGCTGCGCGACCGCCTCGCGGGTCTGGTCGGCCGCGTCGCCCTCGCCCAGGGAGGCCGCGTTGAGGCGGAGCACCGTCAGCGGGGTGCGCAGCCGGTGCGAGAGGTCGGCCGCCAGCTCCCGTTCGTTGGCCAGGAGCCGTACGACCTGATCGGCCATGGAGTTGAACGCGACGGCGGCCGACCGCAGTTCGGTCGGCCCCTCCTCGGGGACGCGCACCCCGAGCTTGCCCTCGCCCAGGTCGTGCGCCGCTCCGGCGAGCCGTTCGGCGGGGCGCACCATGCGGGTGCCGAGCCGGTCGGCGACCGCGACCGAGCCGACGATCAGCGCGATGCCGACCCCGGCGAGCACGATCCAAGAGGTCGCGACGCCGTTGGTGACCTCGTCGTCGGGCACGAAGATCTCCACGACGGCGACCCTGCCGCCCGCCACCGCCGTCGGCCTGAGCAGCGCGAACCCGCCCTCGACAGCGACGGTCGAGGCCCGCCCCAGCCGCTGCGCCGCCTCCAGCCGCTCCCTCGGCGCCCGCGAGTGCCCGACCCGCATCTCGCCGTGCGGCGCGGCCCCCTTCGCGCCCCGGGCCGGCCCCGTGCGCTTGCGTGCGGCGGGCACATGGACGGCGATCCTGCCGTCGGCGCCCGCCTGGGTGATGGCGATGGCCCGTTGCAGCTCGCGCCGGTCGGTGGTGATCGCGAGCGCGGGGCCCACGGTGGACGCCTGCCGCTCGGCGTTGGAGAACGCGCGGTCCCGCGCCGTCTCCTTGACCACGAGCGCCAGCGGGATGGCGAAGGCCACGACCACCATCACCGTCACGGCGAGGCAGACCTTGACCAGCGCCCATCTCATCGCGGGGCGTCCGGCCGCTGCCGCTGTGGCGGCTCCAGCTTCACACCGACACCGCGCAGGGTGTGCAGATAGCGCGGGCTGGCCGCCGTCTCACCCAACTTCCGGCGCAGCCACGACAAGTGAACGTCGATGGTCTGGTCGTCACCGTAGGACTGCTGCCACACCTCGGCCAGCAGCTCCCTGCGCGGAACGACCACACCGGGCCGCCGCGCGAGGAAGGCCAGCAGGTCGAACTCCCTGCGGGTGAGGTCGAGAAGTGCCCCGTCCAGCTCCGCCTGGCGGCGCAACGGGTCTATCGCGAGGCCACCGACCCGGATGACCCGCTCCTCGCCGTCCTCGCCCGCACCGCTCGTACGCGCGCGCCGCAGCACGGCCGCCATCCGTGCCGAAAGGTGCTCCACGGAGAAGGGCTTGACCAGGTAGTCGTCGGCGCCCGCGTTGAGCAGCCTGACGATCTCCGTCTCGTCGTCCCGCGCGGTGGCGATGATCACAGGTACGTCGGTGATGCCGCGCAGCATCTTCAGCGCCTCGGCGCCGTCGAGGTCGGGCAGCCCCAGGTCGAGAATGACCACGTCGAAGCCCACCTGCGCGACCTCACGCAACGCCTCCAGCGCCGTGCCCACGCTACGGACCGTGTGTGCCGCTTCGGTGAGGTGCCGGATGAGCGCTGACCGTACGAACTGGTCGTCCTCGACCACGAGCACTCGTGCCATGGGCGGAACCGTACGTCATGCGCCCGGCGGCCAACGGCTCCGGTGAGGCTGCTGCGGCACAGGCGCATTCCGGAGGGGCACGGGGAGGGAGCCGCGCGACCAGCCATGGGGGTACCTCCCTGCTCGAAGAGCTTGGGGGAGGCGCCGCATGTGATCCACGGTCCGGCGCGGCACTCCCGGTGCAGCACTTAGGCTGCGGGGATGCGACGCCTCCTCCGACTGCGGCTGGTGCACGCGGGGGCCTGGACTCTGGCCACCGGCGCCGCCGTGACGCTCTCATGGTTCGGCGTGCACACGGTGCTCTCGGGCACCTCGTACGACCCGCCGCGCGCCCTCCCTCTCAAGGACCAGCACTCCGGGGTGGCCGATCCGCAGGCGTCCTCGACCCACCGCCCCAAGCCGCCCTCGCCGTCCGCCTCCCCGTCGCGCAAGCCCTCCACGTCCCCCACGCGCGAGAACGGGAAGAGCCAGGCACCACGCGAACCGGCACCCGAGCGCTCCCGCGCAACACCCGGCAACCCCGCGCCACCCGCGAAAGCTCCCTCGACGGGAGCGGTCAAGGGCACCACGGTGCCGGGCGGCCGTGCCGTCTTCGACATGGGCGGCGACTCGGCGACGCTGGTCTCGGCGACGCCCGACTCGGGCTGGGACATGAAGGTCTGGAACTCCTCGACCTGGATCCGCGTGACCTTCACCAACGGGGACGCGTCCTCCTCGGTCTTCTGCCGCTGGGACGACAGCGCACACCCCCGCATCGAAACCTTCAGAGGCTGAACGGAACCCCCACGGGAGCGCCCCCACCCCGGTCCGCCGCCCGCTGACTCGGTGCCGCCGCCCGCTGGTTCACTGCTGGCAGGCCCAACTACCGCACCCCGAGCGGGCCTTCAGTCGAACGTGCCCTCCGGCGGCGCCGGGGAAGCCGCCGCCGTGGCGTCGGTCACCGGCCTGGCACCGCCGGTGAAAGCGTCCAGTGAGCGCCCCGCCTCGACCCTCCCCGCGTGCGGGTCACCCGCGCTGCGCCGGGTGAGTTCGGCGACGGGCAGCTCGCCGTCGGCGGCCAGGAGCACGCCGTTGCCGAAGCGGCGGGCCCGCAGCACGGCGGGATCCGCGACCAGGCAGCGCTCGGAGAAGACGGCCGCAGCGGTGGCGATCTGGCCCCGCAGGTGGCGCAGCGGCGGACCGTCGGCGATGTTGGCCGCGTACCAGCCGGCGGGCCGCAGCACCCTGCGCACCTCGGTGAGGAACTCCACGCTGGTCAGGTGGGCGGGAGTACGGGCACCGCTGAAGACGTCGGCCAGCACGAGATCGGCCCAGCCGTCGGGGAGCTTCGCCAGCCCGGCACGCGCGTCGCCCTCGCGGACCCGAATCCGCCAGCCGCGCTCCAACGGCAGTTCGCTGCGCACCAGTTGGGTGAGGGCGCCGTCCACCTCGATGACCTGCTGGAGCGAGCGCGGCCTGGTGGCGGCGACGTACCGCGCGAGGGTGAGCGCTCCCCCGCCGAGGTGCAGGACCTGGAGCGGCCTGCCCGGCGGTGCGGCGAGATCGGCGATGTGGCCGAGCCTGCGCTGGTAGGCGAAGGACAGATACGTGGGGTCGTCGAGGTCGACATGGGACTGGGGGGCGCCGTCGAGCAGCAGGGTCCAGGCCCGTGCGCGGTCCTGGTCCGGCTCCAGACACGCCGTCCCGCCCGCGACCTGCGTGGTCACGGGCTCCCTGGTTCTTCTGCCGCCGCGCCGCTGCCTGTCCCGTGCCACCCGTCCAGTATCGGTCAGGGCACGGGGAAGGCGCGCGGCGGGCTACAGACGGTGCCCGGCCGCCGCGATGGTGCGGGCGGCCTCGCCGAGCGCGGCGCGCAGTTCGGCGGGTTCGGTGGTTCCCATGTAGGCGCCCTCGGGGGGCACGAGCCAACCGGCGCCGGCCACAGGGGGCTCGGCCGCCGCGGCGCGTGCGTGCGCGAGGGTCTGCGTACACGCGCTGCCGGGCAGGTCCCAGCAGTCGGCCGTGCCCGGGGGTACGAGGAAGCCGAGAGTGTCCCCCGCCCTGTCGTGCAGCACGGGGCCCACACCGTCACGCAGGCGCAGGATGTCGACGGCCTCAAGTCCGTGCAGCGCGGGCACGGTCACCAGATCGCAGGGGGCCTCACCCGCACCGGAGGACGCCGCCTCCGGTGGGGGGCACGGGATGGTCGCGTGGGTCGTGTGGTGCGCGGTCGCCGCCTCCTGGGCGGCCTCCCGCGTGCCGCTGGCTGGGACGCCGATACCTGCTCCGGTGTCCAACAAGGGGACCCCTCCTCGCGGTCGCTGTGCACGGTCCAACGCCCTTTCCTGTCCACGGCTACGGCGGCGGACCGTCGCATTGGATGGCGGTTCATGGCAGAAGGCGGGTGAGATATCCGGTTTGTAGCCAAACCCAGGGTGGCGACCCCATTACAGCCGGTACGTTTCCGCCATGGCGTCGTCACCCTCAACGTCACCAAGTCCGCAGTGCAGCCCCAACACCGCTTTCAGAGCGCTCAGAGGGCTCCTCTCACCCGGCGAGTTCGCCGCCGCAGTGCGCCGTTCGGCGCGCGAAATCGGCGAACAGGTCTCCTGCGACGCGCGGTACGTCGGCCGCGTCGAGTCGGGCGAGATCAGGTGCCCCAACTACGCCTACGAGCGCGTGTTTCTGCACATGTTCCCCGGCTACTCGCTGACCGACATGGGCTTCGCTCCGCGGGAGTCCGTCCGCGGTCGCTCGGCGCGCGTTCGCGGGGCGTACGGGTCCCCGGAAGCGCCCCCGCAATCCACGATGCGCTGCGCGGAGCCCAGGGCCCCGCGCGGGCCCCAGGATCCGGCGGGGCCGACCGAGCGCCCCGACCACCTCACTGCCCGCCTCTTCCCCTCCCAGCCCTCCGACCCCGAAACCCCCGTCCCCTACGGCCATTTCGCACACACCGAGTACGGCCACCCCGGACACCCCTTCGCCACCGACCGCCCCGACAGCCTCGATCTCATCGAATTTCCCCACTGTCCCGAGCACGACGAGGAGAGCGACGTGCTACGTCGCGCGTTCATGACCGGCGGCCCCACCGCCCTCGCCGCCACCCTCGGCGGCACCTTCCCCGGGGCCGCACCCCCCGCCTCCGCCGCACCCCGCTCGGCGGCGAAGGCGTACGCGGGCGACGCCGAAGCCCGCGCCGTCGAACAGGCCGTGCGCCAGATCCGGCTGCTCGACGACCGGCACGGCGGTGCCGGGATCTACCGCCGCGCCGGTGAATCCCTGCGCGCGGCCTACGAGTTGCTCGACGCGGGCACCCGGCGCCAGTCCGTCACCGACCGGCTCCACACCGGCGCCGGTGAACTCGCCATCTCCGTAGGCTGGTTGGCCCACGACTCGGGCCGCTACCACGACGCGCGTTCGCACTACGCCGAGGCGCTGGCCACCGCACGGGTCGCGGGGGACGCGGCGCTGGAGGCGCACGCCTTCTGCAACACCGCCTTCCTCGCCCGCGACGCGGGGCGCCCCCGCGAGGCCGTACGCGCGGCGCAGGCCGGACTTCAGGCGGCCAGGGGCCTCGGTTCCGACCACCTGATGTCGCTGCTCTCGCTGCGCGAGGCGGGCGGCTGGGCCGGGCTCGGCGACAGGCCCGGCTGCCAACAGGCTCTGGCACGCGCCCAGCACCTCTTCGCGCGCGGCAGGTCGGAGGCCGATCCCGAGTGGATGACCTTCTTCGGCGAGGCCGAGCTGGAGGGCCTGGAGGCCCAGTGCTGGTCCGCGCTGCACGACTGGGAGCGTGCCGCCGAGCACGCGGAGCGCGCCGTCCAGCTCCAAGACCCGCACTTCACCCGCAACCGCGCCCTGTTCACCGCCGAACTCGCCGGAGACCTGGCCGCTCAGGGCGAGGCCGAAGAGGCAGCGGCGGCCGGCTCCCGTGCCCTGGACTTCCTCGGCCCCGTACAGTCCACCCGCATCAGCTCGATGCTGGAGACGGCAGCCGGCCGCCTGCGCGCCTTCCGCCGCGAACCCTCAGTAGCGGGCTTCCTGGCCCGCCACGCCCACACGGCAGCCCTGGCCTGAAACGGGGCGCCCGAAAGGGGCGCGGGGAACTGCGCGACCAGTCACAGAGCACCAGCGGCCCGCAGGACACGGACAGGGGCACCCCGTACCCGGCAACCGACCACGGGCTCACAGCACGGGAGAGCGCAGGCCCAAGGGCAGGCGCAGGCTCACCCAAGGTGCCCCGTGTCGTTCCAGCGCTCAATGGCCGGCAGGCCGTACGCCCAGCCCAGGATCGACAGCGAAGCGGGATCCAGCTTCAACTGCGCCGCGAAGGCCGGGTCGTAGTCGAGCCAGCGCGCACCCAGCACCCGCAGGATGTGACCGTGCGCGAAAACCAGTACGTCGCGCTCGGCGGAGCGCGCCCAGCGCACCACCTCGTCAGCGCGCGCCGCGACCTCGGACAGCTTCTCGCCGTCCACGACACCGTCGTGCCAGATGAACCAGTCGGGGCCGTTCCGCTCCCTGATCTGCTCGGACGTCAGGCCCTCGTACGCGCCGTAGTCCCACTCCATCAGCGCGTCCCACTCCTGGGCACCGCCGAATCCCGCCAGCTCACAGGTGTCGCGCGCCCGTGACAGCGGGCTGGTGCGCACCTCGACGCCGGGCAGCCCGTTCCAGGGCTCGCGGTGCAGCCGCTCCCCCAGCACCTTGGCCGCGCTGCGCCCCTCATCGAGCAGCGGAATATCCGTGCGACCCGTGTGCTGCCCCGTCGTGGACCACTCGGTCTGACCGTGCCGGACCAACAGAATGCGCGCTGCCATGGGGACCTCTCGACTCTGGAACTGAACTCTTCCGGTCCGACGACACTGGCGGAATCTCCACCTCCCAGTTTCGCTCACGCGCCCGCCGAGCACCTGCCCGGGGCCTTGACGGGCTGCTCGGGGGCCGACGGCCCGCCCGGTAGCCGCGCGGGAGACGTACGAGGGCCGTACGGGGACTCGGGGTCGTACGGGGGTCTCGGGGTCGTACGGGGTCTCGGGGAGCCGCTGTCGGCGGGGGATGCCAGACTGCGGCGGATACTGCACCCTCCTCAGAGGCCACAGCCGATGACTCCCACCCTCGGCGGCACGGAAGGCCAGAAGGCCACCCTGCCGCACCAGGCGGAACGGACACCGCAGCAGCGGCTCGCCGAGCTGCGCGGCGGGCCCGACGTGCCGCAGCGCCCCCTTGACGCGCGAGCCCTGGCGGCGCTCGCGGCGAACCCCGGCTGCCGCCGCCGCGCGCTGCTGGACGGCGCGGGCGTGGACAAGGGCGCCGTGGCGCAGGCGCTGGGCTCCCCCGCACCGTTCGGGCAGTCCCAGTTCGCCTTCGTGCGCGGCAACGCGTTCGAGGCGCGGGTGAAGGCCGACGGCGGGGCGGCGCTGCTCGCGCTGCTGTGCGCGCACACGGGCGAGGACTGCCCTGACACGTCCGAGGTCGCGCTGCCCGACCTGACGGCCGACGGCCCCGCCGGACGTGCCGCGCGCACCCGGCTGGCACTGGACGAGGCGTACGGCGGCTGGGCGCTGCTCGACCATCCGATCCTGACGCTGGAGGTCGCGGGGACGACGGCCTATCTGGAACCTGACGCGCTGGCCCTGCACCCGGACGGCGGGGTGACGGTCATCGAGATCAAGTCCTTTCCGATCCTGGACGGTTCGGCCGACCCGGCCAAGGTCGGCGCCGCCGCACGCCAGGCGGCGGTGTACGCACTGGCACTCGCGGGGCCCGGCGCCACGGCCGCGTGGGCCGTGCGGGAGCAGGCACTGCTCGTGTGCCCGAAGGACTTCTCCAACCACCCGGCCGCTTCGCTGCTCCCGCTGCGCAAGCAAGTGGCCACCACGAAGCGCCAGTTGGCGCGGCTGACCCGCGTGGACGAGATCGCGGCCGAGCTGCCGCCCGGCGCGAGCTTCTCGCCCGGGCAGGACCCCGGCACGCTGACCGCCGCCGTCGAATCCGTGCCCGCCGCTTACGCGCCCGAGTGCCTGGCCACCTGTGAGCTGGCGTTCCACTGCCGGGACCGGGCACGCGACGGGGGAGCCGTGGAGGCCCTCGGCCGCTCCGTACGGGGCGAGCTGGGCGGGCTCGCGACGGTGGACCAGGTACTCGCTGCGGCCTCCCCCGAGGGCCCCGGCACCGACGAGCCGGCCGCTGCCGCGCTGCGCCGTGCGGCGGCCCTGCGTACCGAGGCGCTCGGCGCGAGCAGAGCCCGGGCCGAAGCGCTCCGTGCGAGCGGGACCTGTGACGCGGAGCCGGGAGGCGCGGCATGTCGCTGATCTCCGCGCTGGCCCGGATGGAGGCGGCGGCCTCGGGCAGGGCCGAGCCGGTGGCGACCGTACGCCACCGGCATCTGGCCGAACGGCCGCTCGTGCTCGTTCCGTTGACCACCGCGGGCGAGACGGGTGCCCCGCTGGGCGCGATGGTGGGGACCGACAGGGGGGCGCCCCAGGTGTTCACCGTCGCGCAGCCGCGCGACCGCGATCTGCGGTTCGCCTTCCTGGGCAGGCTCGCCGAGGCGCTGCTGCCGCACCTGGAGTCCTGCCAGGACGAGGTGGAGACGATCGAGCGCAAGGAGACCGACCCCGAGAGCGGCAAGCGCGTCACCGTCGAGGCCGAACTGTGCGCCGACGCGCCGCAGCTCCTCGTGCCGACCGCGCCGGGCGTCGACTTCGTACGCCTGCTGGGCCGCTCGATGCGGTTCCGGCGCACGGCCGAGGAGGACCCCGGCACGCCCTACCCCGCGCCGCCCAGGGTCCCGCTGCTCGGCCGCTGGCTGACGCACTACGCCGAGCGTTCGCGGGTGCCGGGGTCCTCGCTGCTGCTGCCGCTGACGGGACTGCTGACCCGGCACTGGGCGACGGGCCAGAGCCACCTGGAGGACCAGCACCTCGGCACGCTGCTCGCGTGGATCGCGCCCCCGGACGGCGAGAGCGGCGCCGAAGCGGCGCGCAGGGCCGAGCTGGAGCGGGACGGCACGGGCCAGCTCGTACGGCCACCGGCAGGGCCCGCGACCGATCCGGCATTCGACAACAGGCTGCTCGCACCGGCCGTCGCGCGCTACGACGCGGGGGTTCCCGGCGCTGCCGAGGAGCTGCGGGAGCTGATCGCGTCCCAGTTGCGGCCCACGTGGGAGGCCATGTGGCAGGGCGTCGACCTGTTGCGCGCGCTCCCGGAAGGCGCGCACGTGCCCGACCGCTGGCGCCGCGACCGGCAGTCCTACACCCACCACCGCGACCGGCTGCGCGCGGGCGAGCCGCCGCAGCCCCGGCGGGACGACGCCGTCACGGCAGCGCGCAAGCTGGCCATGCGCGAGCAGCGCCAGGCCGAACTGGAGGCGCAGGAGGCGCTGGACGACCCGCTGGTGATGGCCGTACGGCGGCTGGCGGGCGAGGCGTTCACCGCCGCGGTGACGGATGTGGAGATGGCGTACTCGGAGGGCAAGCGCCCCACACCGCGCCCTCTGGTGACGCTCCGCACGGAGGACACCCCGCTGCTGGCCGAGGGCGACAAGGTGCACAGGCAACTGCCCGAGGGCGCACAGCAGCGCGCCGAGCTGGTCGCGGAGCCCGAGCCCGGCGTCCTCGTGCTGCGGCTGCTCAGCGGCATGGGGCGCGGCAAGGAACCCGCTCAGGGAACGGTGCCCGAGCCGGGCGACCTGTTGTGCTGGACGCTCTTCGAGCACTCCCCGCGCGGTGGCCCCGGGCTGCCCGAACCGGAGGAGACCCCCTGGACCCACGGCGGCCCGCCGGGCGAACAGACGGCCGAGGACCCCGACCCGCTGACCCCGGAGGACGTGCTGTGACCGCCGCCGTGCCCCCCTTCGCGCGCCCTGCGGACGTACCGGCGGACGGGAACGGCGGCTTCGCGCCCGGTGAGGCGGCGGCGCGCGCCACCGAGGCGATCCTCGCCGACACGCTGCACGGCGCGTACAAGGGCGTGGTCGTGGACTCACCGCCCGGCGCGGGAAAGTCCACCCTCGTCGTACGCGCGGCACGCGAACTGGCCGCGGCAGGCCACCCGTTGATGGTGATCGCGCAGACGAACGCGCAGGTCGACGACCTCGTGGACCGGCTGGCATCGGCCGACCCCGAGCTGCCTGTCGGCCGGCTGCACAGCAGCGAGCCGAAGCCGTACGACCCGGCGCTGGACCGGCATCCCTCCGTACGGAAGTCGGCGAAGCCCGCTGACCTGGCCGGGCTGGACATCGTGGTGTCCACGGCCGCCAAGTGGGCCTGGGTGAAGCCCGAGGAGCCGTGGCGGCACGCGATCGTGGACGAGGCGTACCAGATGCGTTCGGACGCGCTGCTGGCCGTCGCCGGGCTGTTCGAGCGGGCGCTGTTCGTGGGCGACCCGGGCCAGCTCGACCCGTTCAGCCAGGTCGGCGCCGAGCAGTGGGCCGGTTTCTCGCACGACCCGTCGGCCAGCGCCGTGGACACGCTGCTGTCCCACAACCCGGAGCTGCCGCAGCACAGACTGCCGGTCTCCTGGCGGCTGCCGGCCTCGGCCGCACCGCTCGTCTCGGACGCCTTCTACCCGTACACGCCGTTCCGCAGCGGCACGGGACACGGCGACCGGCGCCTCGCGTTCACCGCGCGCCCCGACGGCTCGCCGGTCGACCGGGTACTGGACGAGGCGGCCGGGTCCGGCTGGGGCCTGCTGGAGCTGCCCGCCGCGCGTACGCCCCGCACGGACCCGGAAGCGGTCAGCGCCGTGGCACAGGTGGTGCGCCGGATGCTCGACCGCGAGGGGGTCGCGCACAGCGAGCGCGCTGAAGAGCCGGTCGCGCTGTCGGCCGGCCGGATCGCCGTGGGCACGGCGCACCGCGACCAGGCGGCGGCGGTACGCGCGGCGCTGGCGTACATGGACGTGGAGGGCGTCACCGTGGACACGGCGAACCGGCTCCAGGGGCGCGAGTTCGATGTGACGGTCGTGCTGCACCCCCTGTCGGGGCGGCCTGACGCGACCGAGTTCCACCTGGAGACGGGCCGCCTGTGCGTGCTGACCTCACGGCACCGGCACGCGTGCGTGGTGGTGTGCCGCGCGGGCGTACCGGAACTGCTGGACGACCATCCGGCCACCGAACCCGTGCGGCTCGGTGCCACCCTCAAGGCGCCCGACGGCTGGGAGGCCCACCAGGCGGTGCTGGCGCACCTGGCGGCGCACGCGGTCCCCTCGCGCTGAACGCCGCCAACGCGGGCCGATACGCGCGAGCCGTGCGGACGGGGCGCGGTCGGGCGCACAATGGGGAGCGGCCCACGACCCTGGAGGTATGTACATGTCTGAGCCGCACTCGGCTCCGGACCCTTCCCGCTCCTCAACCGGGGGGAGCGCCGAGGGCGGTGGTCCCCGGTACCGCCGTCCCGCACCCCTGCTGTTCGAACCGTCCGAGGCAACGGCCGACGACGAGCACTTCTTCGGCCTGGAGTCCCTCACCGATCCCCGCGAGCTGCTGGAGCGCTCGACGGAGCTGGTGGTGGCGTTCCGCGCGGCGGCCGACCGTGCGATGGAGTACCAGGCGGTGGCGGCGGCGCAGCTCGCGGACCCGAAGCGCTTCGACATGCTGGCTGACGCGGCCATCGCCGACCGCGCCAGCTGGACCGAGGAGTACGCGCGCAAGATGATCGAGTTCGGCCAGGACCTCCTGAAGGAGCGCGTCCCGGGCGAACAGCCGCCCGCCCGCCCCTAGACCGTGCCGACCGCCCCGGTCACGGACCGTGGACGGAGCGCGACGGCGCAGGTCGGAAGGGTGCTGTTCGGAATATCGATTTCCGCTCCCGCCGATCGTGGTGTTAAGGTCTACGACGTCAGCAGGCGCCGTTAGCTCAGTTGGTTAGAGCAGCTGACTCTTAATCAGCGGGTCCGGGGTTCGAGTCCCTGACGGCGCACAGACAGTCGAAGGCCCTCCGCGCGAGCGGAGGGCCTTCTTCGTGCGTGTACGTCAGGCCCCCGTGGGCGCGTAGGCGCGGGCGAAGTGCGCCGAGGCGGTGCGTTCGGCGCCGGTGAACCAGTCGTGGATGCCTTCCCTGCCGGGGACGGGCAGGGCGGAAGCGGCCTGCTGGACGCGGTCCAGCGCCGCGTTGGCGCGCTCCCGTACGGCGGTCAGGTCGTGGCCCACCAGCTTGCCGTCCCGCTTCCGCCAGGCGCCGCCGACCAGCACGGTCGCGACGTCGGCCGCCGTGGACTGCAGTACGACGGTGCCGGCGGGGTTGCTGGAGCGTACGAGGTCCATGCGGGGCTCGACGACGATCAGGTCGGCCTTCTTGCCCTCGGTGAGCGAACCCGTCACGGAGCCGAGGCCGAGCGCGTCGGCGTTGTTGCGGGTGCCCCACTCCAGCGCGTCCCGCACGGTCAGCCCGACATCGACGGGCATGGTGCCCGTGCGGTGTACGCGGTCGTGGTCCAGGCAGCGCTGGAACTGGAGCGCGAGCCGCATCTGTGAGAACAGGTCGCCGGAACCCACGCAGACGATGTCGGTGCTGAGCCCCGGCGCGAGACCGTGGTCGAGCGCGGCGCGGAAGGGCGGGTGGCCCATGCCCATCTGCATCTCGGTCTCCGGCGCGATGGTGACCTTGCCGCCGGTCCGCGCCACGAGCTGCCATTCCTGGTCGTTGAGCGCCGGGCAGTGGATGTGCAGATGGCCGGGGAGCAGCAGGCCGTGGTCGTCCAGCTCGCGCAGCCCGCGCAGCAGGACGGAGCCGGTGGCGGCGCCGGTGTGGGAGGCACCGAGGAGCCCGAGTTCGCGCGCCGCGCGTATCTCGTCGGCGGTCCGCTCGAAGGGGAGCAGGCCGAAGTCGCTGTGGAGCATGCCCATGCGGCCGAGCGCGTCGTCGGAGGCGAACTGTTCCCCGCGCAGCCGTGCGGCGTCGGCGAGGCGCTGTGCGTGGGAGGTGAAGACCGGCGGCTGTACGTCGTACTCCTGCATCCCGTAGGCGTAGACGAAGCGGATGCCGGACGCCTTGAGCGAGCCGACGGCCGCGTCGGCGTGCGCGGGGCTGTCCACGCAGTCGCAGCAGTCCAGGACGGTGGTGATGCCGGAGTCCAGCGCGTCCAGTGCGCCGGTGAGGGAGGCGGCGGCGAGGTCGTCGGCCGTCATGAGCGCGCCGATGCCGTTGAAGGTGGTCGCCAGGAACTCCAGGAGCGACTGGTCGGCCGAGACGGCGCGCAGCAGGGACAGCCAGGTGTGCCGGTGGCTGTCGATCATTCCGGGGAGTACGTAGCCGCCGTGGGCGTCGATCCGTTCCGCTTCGACCCCCGCGAACGCCTCGGCCGAAGGCCCGACGGCGGCGATGGTGTCGCCCTCGATCAGGACGGCGCCCGAGGGCAGTTCGCCGTGTGCGGGGTCCATGGTGATCACGTGCCCGTTGGTCACCAGTTTGCGGTCGGTGCTCATACGGTGGTCCTCCCTCGGTGGCGTACGGTGCGCTGCTCGGCGCGCCGCGTGCCCCCGATGCTGGTGGTCGGGGCACCTGCGGACCAATACCGGTTCCCCCGTGGGGTATAGCTGGGCGGGTATACGGCGACGGCGGGTGGACGGCGCGCGGGGCACCGCGCACTGAGACATACCAAGACGGTTATAGGAGCGACCCGTTAGGGTATTTGCTCGCTATTCCTCACCGCGCCAGTCTGAACCCGGCGAGAGGGAGGAACCATGCAGTCCGCACAGCTCAACGGCCACACGATCGACTACGACATCACCGAGCCCGACGGTGGCGCCCCCGCGGGAGCAGCGACACTGCTGCTGGTCAGCGGCTGGTGCCAGGACCACAGGCTCTTCGACCCGGTGCTGCCGCTGCTGGCCGCCCGGCACCGGGTGGTACGCGCCGACTGGCGCGGGCACGGCACGGAGCGCGCCGTCGCGGGGGACTTCGGGGTCGCCGAGATGGCCGACGACACCGTGGCACTCCTGGACGCGCTGGAGATCGAACGGGTCGTCCCCGTCTCCACCTCGCACGGCGGCTGGGCCAACCTGGAGGTCACCGACCGCCTCGGCGCCGCGCGGGTGCCGCGCACGATGGTCGTCGACTGGCTGATGCCGCGCGCCGAACCCGGGTTCGTTGCCAGCCTCCGCAGGAGCCAGGACCCGGACACCTGGCGCGAGGGCCGCCAGGAGCTGTTCGACATCTGGCTGGCCATGGCCGACTCCCCCGCCGTCGCACGCCATCTCGACCGGGAGATGGCCTCGTTCGGCTTCGAGATGTGGGCGCGCTCGTGCCGCGTCATCGAGAACGCGTACGCCACCTGGGGCTCGCCGCTGGAGCGGATGGCGGCGCTGAAGGAGCCGCGGCCCGTGGCACACCTGTTCTCGCAGCCCGCCGAGGAGTCCTACCACCAGGCGCAGCGCGCCTTCGCCGCCGAGCACCCGTGGTTCGAGCCGCACAGGATCGCCGGTGAGACCCACTTCCCGACGCTGGAGAACCCGGGCACCGTCGCCGAGTGCGTGCTCACCTTCGCCGCGGCGGAGACCCGATGACCTCCGCGTCGCGCTGGCCGGGCGACACGCTTGAGGACGCGGAGCTGGACGAGCTGTACAACGTGCAGAAGACGGTGGGCGACGAGCGCTTCCACGAGCTTCTCGCGGAGTACAGGAGCGAGTCCGAGCGCGCCGTGCGCGGGCTGCCAGGACACAGGGGCCTGGTGTACGACGCGGTCGGCGGCGAACGGCTGGATGTGTGGGGCCCCGGCGAGCCGGCGCGTCCGCGCCCCGTGTTCGTCTTCCTGCACGGTGGCTACTGGCGAGCCCTCTCGCGGGACGACTCCGCCTTCATGGCCCGGATGCTGCACGAGAACGGCGTGGCCACGGTCGTGCCGGACTACACGCTGGCGCCTGCCGCCTCCCTGGAGGAGATCGTGCGCCAGGTGCGGGCCGCGATCGCCTGGGTGCACGGGAACGGGCGTGCGCACGGGCTGGACCCCGACCGGATCGTGGTGGGCGGAAGTTCGGCCGGCGGACATCTGACCGGGATGCTCATGCTCGACGGCTGGCAGCGCGAACTGGGCCTGCCCCGCGACGTGGTGAAGGCCGCCCTGCCCATCAGCGGCCTGTTCGACCTGCGCCCGCTCTCCCGCGTGTACGTGAACGCGTGGCTGGGCCTGGACGTACCGCGCGCCGCCGCGCTGAGCCCGCTCCTGCTGCTGGCGCGGCGCCGGTTCCCGGCGCTGATGACCGTGGCCGAACACGACGGCGGCGGCTTCCTGGAGCAGTCGCGGAGGTTCGCCGCGCTGTGGGCAGGGCGGCCAGAAGGTGCGGAACCGGAAGCGGGACCAGGACCGGAAACGGAACCGGAAGCGGAAGCGGAAGCCGAGTCCGCGGCGAGGGCCGAGTCCGCGGCGCGAACGGAGGCCGGTGCGAGGGCGGAGGCCGGTGCCGACTCCGCCGACACAGGACCGCTGGTGATCCCCGGCCGGAACCACTACGACGTGATCCTGGACCTGCGCGACCAGGAAACGGCCCTCAGCCGCGCCCTCCTGGCCCTCGTCCGCTCCACGGCCCCCGCTACCCCCGGGTGACCTTGACCTCCCACTCCCCGCCGGACGTACGCCCCGTGACCTCGACCCGCACACCGTCGCGCGGGTCGGCGTAGCTCTCGCCCACTCCCAGGGGCGCGTCCGCGAGCGCCGGGTGGACGGATCCGCTGCCGCACGCGCTGGTGCCGGGGTGCCCGTCCACCACCTCGACGGGGCCCTGTGTCGAGGGCTTGTCGCCGTGCACGCGGTAGAGCAGCACGCCCTCGGAGCACAGCCCCTGGTCGTTGCCCTGCCGGGCGCGCGCCTCCATGACCAGGACCTCGTTGTCGCCCGTACGCACGACGGCGAGCCGCTTGCCGCCTGGACCGCGGGCACGGGTGCCGCGCGTGCCGCCGCCCGGCACGGCGCCGTCGCGCGGCGAAGCGGCGAGGGGGCGCAGGGTGTGGAGCGTGGGGCCTCTTTCGGCCGGAACGCAGTCGACGTGGGAGTCGTCGAGCCAGCCCAGCTTCCACTTGTGCCAGCCGAACGGCTCGGGCGCGAGCCCGAACTGGCTGCCCATCAGGTCCCAGTCCCCCACCCGCGTGTCCCAGTCCGCCTTGCCGTCGGCGGGCCGCGAGTACAGGTCAGGCAGGTCGAAGACGTGCCCCGTCTCGTGTGCCAGCACATTGCGGTCGGGCGGGCTCTGCTCGAACACGGCCACCAGGCGGCTCAGTTCGGTGCCGTCGACGGCGATGGGCTCGTCGAAGTTGACGACCTTCGTCGCGTCCGAGTTCACGCCGGGAGCGTCCGGATCGGCCACCAGGTACACGATGTCGTAGCGGGAGAAGTCCACGTACCGGTCGGCAGCCGCGACCGCGTCATGCAGGTACGTGGAGCGCAGCCCGGCGTCCCAGTCGCGCTGTATGCCGTACGAGGTGGACGCCGACGGCATCTTGATCCAGCGGTTCTCCGGGTGCGGCCGTAGGCGGAACTTCCCGTACGAGGCACGGGCGAAGAAGTCCGAAGTGGAAGGGAAATGGTCAGCCGTCAGCTCCTTGGTAGTAGCCATGGGTGGCGCATCGGGGAAAGAGAGAAAGAGAAGGGCGGCGTCGAGCGTCCCGCGGGGACGCGGATAGGAGGCGTTCCAAGTGTCCAGACCCAGCGAGTGGTGCGCGTCGGTGCGCGGCAGCGCGCACGACGTGACCGCCGCGGCGGGCTTCACGGGCCCCGCGACAAGAGCCATGCCCATGAACGCGGTCAGCGCCATGAGGACGGCGCCCACGCGGTGCCGCTTCCGGGGACCGGTAGGCCGTGTGACACGCCCAGCGCGCCACGCGGCCACCCCCTCGGGTATATGCGGCTGCGCCACGTCTCGACCTCACCGGAACAGGAATGCGGACCCTCCCCACACTGTCCCCGTATGGGGCCCTATGTCCCGTTCCGGTAGCCCGGTCGAGTCAACCACAATATGACTACTCTTTGTAATGCTCGGTCGTAAGCGGTCAGGGCGCTCTCAGTGCCGGAGCAGAAACGGTCACCCCCGCGCCCGCACTTTTGTCCCAGGTGTCACAGCGACCGGTGTCCGCCCCGGAGACACTGGCTCCACTCTTGCGGCAACCTCTATGATCGGCACATTTCCAGCGCGGATCCTCCTCTGGGATGCCCACGGGCAGCCCCCCGTCCGATCCGCACGAGACGAACCCCCCGCGGAGCGATCGGTGAACGGACCCCTCGAAGGACCGGGCAAAGACTCCGGCGACACCCTCGGAACGGCACCGCAGATCCTCACCGAAAGTAACCACAAGCGCTGGCGACGCCGGGCGCACAACGGGCACCACGAGAGCGACTTCCAGGCCGCGTTCCACGCGGCACAACTCCCCATGGCCATCGTCGACCGCGACGGCCGTGTGCTCACGGCCAACCGCGCCCTCGGCACCCTGCTCGGCGCCGACCCGCGCAGGCTCACCTCGCGGCCCCTCGCCGACCTCGCGGGCCTCGGCCTCGACGGGCGCGTACGGAGCGCCTACAACGAGGCGCTCCAGGGACGCACCGACCGGATGTCCTGCACCCGCAGGCTCAAGCACGCCGACGGGCACACCCTGTGGGCCGAGATCACCGTGACCCCCACCTCGCGCGGGGGTGAGGCGCTGCTGTCGATCTCCGACATCAGCGAACGCCGCGACCTCCAGGAACGGCTGCGGCACCTCCAGATGCACGACCCGGTCACCCGGCTCCCCAACCGCACGCTGTTCTTCGAACGGCTGGCCGGCGCGCTCGCCGACTCGGCGACCGGCAGGACCGGGCTGTGCTACATCGACCTGGACGGCTTCAAGGCCGTCAACGACACCCTCGGACACCGGGTCGGCGACAGCCTGCTCGACGCGGTCGCACAGCGCCTCAGCCTGTGCGCCGGCGACCCTGCGGGCGAGGAGTGCGGCGGGCACCTGGTGGCGCGGCTGGGCGGCGACGAGTTCGCGCTGCTGGTCGAATCCTCAACAGGGACGGAGCAGTTGACCCAGCTCGCACAGTCCGTGCTCGCCGCGCTCCAACGGCCGTTCGACCTGGCGGGTCAGCGGCTCTCGGTGTCGGCCAGCATCGGTGTCGTCGAACGCGAGACGGCGGGGACCAGCCCCACCGAACTCATGCAGGCGGCCGACACCACGCTCTACTGGGCCAAGGCGGACGGAAAGGCACGCTGGACGCTCTTCGATCCCGAGCGCAACGCGCACCGCATGACGCGGCAGGCGCTCTCCAGCACCCTGCGCAGAGCGGTGGAACGCGGGGAGTTCGTGCTGGAGTACCAGCCGATCGTGGGCTTCGCCGACGACGCGCTGCGCGGTGTCGAGGCGCTGGTGCGCTGGCGGCACCCGCAGTTCGGGACGCTCAGCCCCGACAGATTCATCGGCCTCGCCGAGGAGAACGGCGCCATCGTCCCGCTCGGCCGCTGGGTGCTGGAGGAGTCCTGCCGCCAGGCGCGGCGCTGGATGCGGGAGCATCCGGGGCCGCCGCTCTACGTCAGCGTGAACGTCGCGGTGCGCCAGGTGTGGGACTCCGATCTCGTCAGGGACGTGGCCGACATCCTGGAGGAGACGGGGCTGCCCTCGGGGCTGCTCCAGCTGGAGCTGACCGAATCAGCCGTCATGGGCTCGGCGGGACGCCCCCTCCAGGCGCTCCAGGCGCTCTCGGAGATGGGCGTCCGTATCGCCATCGACGACTTCGGGACCGGGTACTCCAACCTGGCCTACCTCAGCCGCCTCCCCGTACGCGCGCTGAAGCTCGACGGCACGTTCGTACGCGGCTTCCGCACGGCGCGGCACCAGAACCCGGCGGACGAGACCATCGTCACCGCGCTGGTGCAGCTCGCGCACAAGCTGGGCCTGACCGTGACGGCCGAGTGCGTGGAGGGCCCGGCGCAGGCCGAACGGCTGCGCAGGATCGGCTGTGACACCGGCCAGGGCTGGCACTACGCCAAGCCGATGGAGGCCGACCGGATCTCCGAGCTGCTGGCCTGGTCCTCGCACGACGTCGGCAGCGCGTAGGCGTCGGCGATCAGCCCGTAGGAGCGGACCCGGACGTCCGGGGAGTGCGCGTTGGCGGTGAGCATCAGCTCGTCGGCGCCGGTCCGCTTCACCAGCGCGTCCAGCCCTTCGCGTACGGCGTCGGGCGTTCCGTGCGTGACGTTCCCCAGCCAGCTGTCCACGAAGTCCCGCTCCACGGCGCTGAATTCGTACGCCTCCGCCTCCTCGGGCGTCGGGATCAGCCCGGGCCGCCCCGTGCGCAGCCGCACCATCGAGAGCGCCCCCGTCAGCACCTGGCGGTACGCCTCGCGCTCGTCCTCGGCCGCCAGCGCCGCTGCGCCGATCATCGCGTAGGGCTCGTCCAGCAGGGCCGAGGGGCGGAAGGAGTCGCGGTACAGGTCGAGCGCGGGCACCGTGTTGGCCGCCGAGAAGTGGTGCGCGAAGGCGAACGGGAGACCGAGGCTGCCCGCGAGCTGCGCGCTGAACCCGGAGGAGCCCAGCAGCCACACCGGCGGACGCGCCGCGCTCGCGCTGTCCTCGGACTGCACGGGTCCTGGCACGGCGTGGATGCGCGCGTACCTGTGCCCGTCGGGGAAGTCGTCGTCCAGGAAGTGCAGCAGCTCGGCGAGCTGCTGGGGGAAGTCCTCCGCGCCCTCGCGCAGCCGCTCCGTACGGCGCAGCGCCGCGGCCGTCGCACCGTCCGTGCCCGGCGCCCTGCCCAGGCCCACGTCCACGCGGCCCGGCGCGAACGCCTCCAGGGTGCCGAACTGCTCGGCGATCACCAGGGGTGCGTGGTTCGGGAGCATCACACCGCCGGAGCCCAGCCGGACGCGGGTGGTGTGCGCCGCCAGGTGCGCGAGGATGACGGCCGGCGAGGAGCTGGCCACCCCCGGCATGGAGTGGTGCTCAGCCACCCAGTAGCGGGTGAAGCCCCTGGCGTCGGCGAGGCGTGCCGCCTCCTTGGACGCGGTGAGCGCTTCCGCCGCTGTGTGGCCCTTGCCCACGTTCGCCAGGTCGAGGATGGACAGCGGAACGGGTGCGTTCCCCTGTGCCTCGCCCCGTACCCCGCTCGCTACTCCGCCGTCGCCCACGATGGCCCTCGCCTTCCTTGCTTTGGTTGCCTACGGCAAGGAACAACGCGGGCGGTCCGCCGTTTCTTCCAGCGGGTGCCCGGCTCAGGTGAACAGGGCGCCCAGCTCGGGGCAGCGCACGGAGAGGTCGAGGAGCCGCAGCCCCTCCTTCACGGTGACCTGGTTCGCGGTGAGAACGGGCTTGCCCAGCGCCGCCTCCAGCGCGGGGAGGTAGGCCGCGGTGTGCAGGGCCGTGTCGGGCAGCAGCACGGCCTGCGCCTCGGGGTGGTCGCCCCCGCGCGCCAGCGCGAGGACCTCGTCCTCGCCCCACGTACCGACCTCGGCCGCCGTGATGATGCCACTGCCCCGCATGGCGACGACCTCGGCGCCCGCCGCCTTGAGGAAGCCGGTGAACAGCTCGGCGACGTCCTCGGGATACGTCGCCGCGACGCTGACCCGTTCGACGCCCAGGTCCCGCACGGCCCGCGCGAAGGCGAAGGACGTGCTGGAGGCGGGCAGCCCCGCCGTGGCGGACAGCTCGCGCACCTGTGCCTGCGCGCCCTCCCAGCCGAAGACGAAGCTGGCGCTGGTGCAGGCCCACACGACGGCCTGGATGCCGTGGCCCTTGGCCTCCTCCACCTTCGCGGCGAGCCGCGCTGCCGAGCCCATCTCCAGGAGGGCGTCGACGCGGTGGGCGTCCTCGCCGATGTCGGTGTGCACGAGGGGGAGCCGTACGTCGGCGCCCGCTTGCGCGAGGATCCGCTCCAGGCGGGGATAGTCGTCCTCGGCCGAGTACCCCGGGTAGAGGAATCCCACCGCGTGTGCCATCTACGCCTCCTGTGGTGCGTCGGTCCGTGGCGTGGTGCATGTGCTGCATGTGGTGCGTGCGAGGTCGTGCGCGCAGGACCGTACGAGAGGGCTCGTACGGGGAACGCGTACGGAGCGCGGGGCTCAGACGGGGGGCTGCGCTCCGCCGCCCCACTCATCGGTGTGCCCTGACTGCGGGAATCCGAGGTCGGTGGCCTCCATCGGGTCGGAGGACTCGGTGCCGGCCCCGGCGAAAGCGGCTTCCGGCTCATGGTGTCCGTGGCCGTGGTGACCGTGGCCCTGGAGGGTGTCGGCGGGATCGTCGAGGCCGTCGGCGTCGTGGAGGGCCGGCGGTGAGGGCGTCATGGCCGCGGGGCCGCGCCGCGCCACGGGGTCGAGGAGCGCCTGGTACGGGCCGACCGCCTCTTTGCCGATCCCGCGCAGCGCCGACCACATGGTGACCTGGTTGGCGGAGAGTACGGGCATGCGCAGTTCGGCTTCGAGCTGCGGGATCACGTCGTAGGTGGGGAGGTTGGTGCAGGAGATGAACAGCGCGTCGGGCGCGTCCACCACCGCTTCCCTGGCCATGTCCACGACGTCGCGGTAGGGCACCCGCCAGATCTCACGGGTGAGGCCGAGGTAGCTGCGTCCCGTGATGGCGATGCCCGCCTCGTCGAGGTACTCCTCCAGCGAGTCGGTCACCGACTTGGTGTACGGGGTGACGATCGCGATGCGCCGTGCGTCGATCTCCAGGAGCGCTTCGAGCAGCGCTCCCGAAGTGGTCAGGGACGGGACTTCGCCGGCCTGGGTCATGGCAGCGGCCATGGCCCGCTCGCCCGCGGTGCCGCCGACGAAACTGCCGGACGTACAGGCGTAGGCCACCACTTCGGGGGCCACGGCGCACAGGGCCCGTACGGCTTCGCGCAGTGTCTCGTGCTCACTGACGAGCCGTGCGAGGTCGAGGCTGACCTCGACGGGTACGAACGGGGTACGTGTGAGGTGCAGGGACACATCGTCCGGCACCCAGCGCCACAGCTCGCGGTCGAGCGCGAAGTCGAAGGGCGCGACGATTCCCACGCCGCGTTGCGGCGTCGGTCCGCCGAGGAAGGAGACGTCCATTTTCGGGCCCCAAAAGAACGGAGGGGTGGCTCATGGCCAGAAGGCCCCTGAGTCAGAGGGAAGTGAGAGGAATAGCAAAGCCGGTCTGAAGCCGGGACGCCGGTACGCCGAGGGTAGAGCCTTTGTTGACGAAGGTAGTTTCTGCTCCCTACCGTGGTCAATCCTCCCATCTGAGGGATCCGCCCGTCTTCCTCGGGTCACCCGTACAGCCAACCGTCCCGACGTTGCGAAACGGTTTCCTGCCTATGTCCGAAACATGCCTGCTTGTGCTCGACGACGAGCCGCTGCCGCGGCTCGACCGGCTGGCGGGGCGCGCTCGCGTGGTGCACGTCGACGAGAAGAGGCTCGCTGATCAACTTCCCCACGCCGACGTACTGTTGGTCTGGGACTTCCTGTCCGACGCGGTGCGCGATGCGTGGCCTGGCGAGGGCCCGAGGCCGCGCTGGGTGCACACCCCGAGCGCCGGAGTGGACCGGTTGCTTCCGGAACTCGCCGACGGCCGGGGAACGGTCATCACGAATGCGCGAGGCATCTTTGACCGGCCCATTGCCGAATACGTCCTTGGCCTTGTCCTAGCCATGGCCAAGGATTTCCGTGGCACTTGGGAATTGCAACGACAACGAAGGTGGCGGCACCGCGAGACATTCCGCTTGAGCGGAACTCGCGCGACGGTCGTAGGGTCCGGTCCAATCGGCCGGGAAATCGGTCGCTCACTCATGGCACTGGGTGTCAAGGTGGACCTCGTCGGACGGACTCCGCGAAACAGCGACGCGGAATTCGGCCGGGTTCATGGAACCGGCGCGATGCGCACTCTGCTCGGCCAGGCTGACTGGGTCATCTGCGTCGCTCCGCTCACCGAGGAATCGAAGGGGATGTTCGACGCGGGCACCTTCGCGCTCATGAAGCCCGAGGCCCATTTTCTCAATGTCGGCCGCGGTCAGCACGTCGTCGAGGACGACCTCGTGGACGCGCTGCTGCGGCACCGCATCAAGGGCGCGGCGCTGGACGTCTTCGGCGAGGAACCGCTGCCCGCCGACAGCGGGCTGTGGGACGTGCCTGGCCTGCTCATCTCCCCGCACATGAGCGGCGACACGGTCGGCTGGCGCGACGACCTCTCCGAACAGTTCCTGGACAATTTCGACCGCTGGGAGGCGGGCGAGCCCCTGCTCAACGTCGTGGACACGGAGCTGGGCTACGTGCCGACGAAGCCGGAGAGCCCGGCACCCTGACCCCGGCCCCTCCGGTCCTTCCCGGACGCAGTCCGGACTCTCCTCGGGAGGTTTCGTCATGTCCGATCTCACCGCACTCACCGCGACCCAGCTCGTCGCCGGCTACGAGACAGGGGCCTTCACACCGCTGGACGTCACCCATGCCGCGCTGGAACAGGCGGTCGAGGCGCAGGAGCGGGTCAACGCTTTCGTCCGTATCGACGCCGAGTCCGCGCTGCGGGGCGCGGAAGCAGCGACGGAACGCTGGCGCCGCGGCGAGCCGGCCGGGCCCGTCGACGGGGTGCCCGTGACCGTGAAGGACATCCTGCTCCAGCGCGGCGAACCGACCCTCAGGGGCTCGTGGTCGGTGGAGACCGAGGGCCCGTGGGACGAGGACGCACCCGCCGTCGGGCGGCTGCGCGAGAGCGGCGCCGTCTTCCTCGGCAAGACGACGACCCCCGAGTTCGGCTGGAAAGGCGTCACCGACAGCCCCAGGCACGGGGTCACGGGCAACCCGTACGCGCCCTCGCGTACGGCCGGCGGCTCCAGCGGGGGCAGCGCGGCGGCCGTCGCCATGGGCGCCGGGCCGCTGTCGCTCGGCACGGACGGCGGCGGCTCGGTCCGTATCCCCGCCTCCTTCTGCGGGATCTTCGCGATGAAGCCGACGTACGGGCGCGTGCCGATCTACCCGGCCAGCGCCTTCGGGACGCTGGCGCACGTCGGGCCGATGACGCGGGACGCGGAGGACGCGGCGCTGCTCATGGATGTCATCACGGGACCCGACGCACGCGACTGGTCCCAACTCGGGCCCGTCACGCACAGCTTCCGCGGCGCGCTCGCGGCCGGAGCCGAGGGCGTGCGGGGCCTGCGGATCGCCTACTCGCCCGACTTCGGCGGCCGGGTCGCCGTCGAACCCGGGGTCGCCTCCGCCGTACGGAGCGCTGTGGCGCTCCTGGAGGAGCTGGGCGCGCACGTGGAGGAGGCCGACCCCGGGTTCGAGGACCCGATCGAGGCGTTCCACACCCTCTGGTTCAGCGGCGCCGCACGCGTGGCGCAGAGCTTCGGCCCCGAGACGCGCGCGCGTCTGGATCCCGGGCTGCGGGAGGTGTGCGAGGAGGGGGCGCAGCGCAGCGCGCTGGACTATCTCGCCGCCGTCGACGTACGGATGGCGCTGGGGAAGTCGATGGGGGTCTTCTTGAGCGGCGGCGAGGGAAGCAGCAAGCACAGCCACTCGGCCTACGATCTGCTGGTGACGCCCACCATGCCGATCACCGCCTTCTCGGCGGGGGTTGAGGTGCCCGAGGGCTCAGGGCTGACGCGGTGGACCGAGTGGACGCCGTTCTCCTACCCCTTCAACCTGACGCAGCAGCCCGCCGCATCGGTCCCCTGCGGGGTGGACGCGGACGGGCTGCCGGTAGGCGTGCAACTGGTGGGCCCCCGCCACGCGGACGCCCTGGTACTCGCGGCCTCCCACGCCCTGTACGAGGCCAGCCTGGCCATCCAGCCACCGCCCGGCTGACGGGGCTCCACGTCCCCCGCTCTCCCGGTCCCGGGTGCCGGACGGGCTGGCTCTTCAGCCCGTCCGGCACGTGAGGACGAGCGCGGGCGCGAGCGCGGGCGGCATACCGGGACGGCGGGGCAGCCAAAACAGCGCCCGGCCACGGGCCACACGCCCGGCCGCCGTCGAAGGCGGCTACGCGCGCCGGAAGTTCAGGGTCTCCCCCAACGCGCCGGCCCGCCACAGGTCCTGGCACGCCTCCGCCATCTCGTCGAGGCCCTCGACGATCGAGCCCCAGACGATCCCGGGCACCCATCCCGCGTCACCGTTGATCAGCAGATTGTTCCGCTCGTAGAAGAGCGCGAGGTCGACCACGGTGGCGCGCTGCGCGTGCGCCGCCTCGGCGCCGCGCTGTTCGGCCGCGGCCTCGTAGCCGTAGGAGGACGTACTCAACTGGGTGTCGGAGAAGGTGAAATAGCAGAGGTCACCGGGAATGGGCGTGATGGTGGGATTTTCCAGGGGGGGCTCCTGGGGCGCAAAGGGCGGAATGAGGGCGTAGATCTCGTTGCGCGCATACTTCGCGTGATACACATCGCCGCCCAGCGGCAGTGCGTCCCACACGGCCGCACAGGTGATCGGTGCGCGGTCGTCGAGCAGCTTTGCCGTGCAGCTCACCCCCCGCTTGTCCAACGAGACTTCAATGAAACGATCAGTCATCGTGCCTCCGCACCGCGGTTGGTCATTTCCGTGTCAATGGTGGCGCAAGCGTCAGGTTCGACGCGACCCCATCAAGGGCTGGAAACGGTCCGCATATCTCGTGCGAGCTTGGGTAGCCGCGCGCCCATGGCTCCACCACAAAGGAACAACACCGGAAGTGCCGGAAGACGTTTCAGCCGACGCACGTTGCTCGCGGGCGCGGCGTCTTTGGGCGCGGTGAGTGCACTCGGGGCGACGACCGCATGCAGCCGGGTGTCCAGTGCGGGCACCGGAGACGGGGGCGATCTGCTGGAACGGCTGAAGGCTCAGGGCACCGTGCGCCTGGGTCTCGCCGGTGAACAGCCCTACAGCTATATCGACAAGAACGGCGAACTGACGGGCAGTAGCCCCGCTATCGCACGCATCATCTTCAAACGGCTGGGTGTGCCCAAGGTCCAGCCGTTCCCGACCGAGTTCAACTCGTTGATCGCGGGCCTGAATTCGATGCAGTTCGACGTCGTTGCGGCGGGAATGTACATCGACCCCGACCGGTGCAAGCAGGTGCTCTTCGCCGATCCCGAGTACCAGATGCCGGACGCCTTTATCGTGCGTAAGGGAAACCCCAAGAACCTTCGCTCATACGCGGACATCAAGAAGGCCGGGGCCAAGATGGCAACGGGTACCGGATATGCCGAGATCGGGTATGCCGAGGAGGAGGGCATCAAGGAGAAGGACATGCTGCTCCTGCCCGACCAGTTGGCCGGTCTGCTCGCCGTTGAGCAGGGCAGGGCCGATGTCTTCGCCGGTACGGCCGTCACCGTGCGCAATGTCGTCAAGCAGACGAAGAGCACGAGGGCCGAGGCCACCGAGAACGTCATCCCGAAGCTGGACGGCAAGCCGGAACTGGGTACGGGAGCCTTCGCCTTCCGTAAGGACGAGGAAAACCTGCGCGACGCCTTCAACCGCGAACTGCGGAAGATGAAGAAGAGCGGTGAGCTTCTCCGCGTCATGAAGCCCTACGGGTTCCTGGAGGCGGAGATGACAACCCTGACCGCGAAGGAGCGCTGCAAATGACGGACCTCACAGCTGGTTTGTGGGAGCTCCTTCTCCAGGGCCTCTGGGTCACGGTGCAACTCACGGTCTACAGCGCGGCGCTGGGCGCCTTTGTCGCCTTCGTGGTGGGCGTCGCGAGGACCAATCGCCTGTGGATCGTGCGGTTCGTCTCCGGCCTCTACATGGAGATTTTCCGGGGCACCTCAGCCCTGGTCCTGATGTTCTGGATGTTCTTCGTGCTTCCGGTCGCGTTCGGCTGGCAGCTCGTACCGCTCTGGGCAGCCGTGCTGGCGCTCGGCCTGTCCTACGGCGCGTACGGCTCCGAGATCGTGCGGGGAGCCATCGCGGCCGTCGCCCCGGCCCAGCACGAGGCGGGCATCGCGCTCAGCTTCTCGCCCTGGCAGCGGCTGACCAAGATCACGCTGCCGCAGGCGTGGCCCGAGATGATCCCTCCGGCCAACAACCTGCTCATCGAGCTGCTCAAGGGGACGGCGCTGGTGTCCGTACTGGGCGTCGGCGACATCACCTTCGGGGCCTCGCTGGTGCGCAACGCGCTCGGCGACAGCGCCCCCGTCTACACGATCATCCTGGTCATGTACTTCGTCCTGGCCTTCCTGCTCACGCGCGGCATGCGCGCGCTGGAGCGGCAGGCGAAGGCGGGTATAGGCCAGACTCCCGAGAAGGGCGCGGGCGTGCGCGGCAAGCTCAGTATCCGACGGCAGGACGCCATCTCGCGTAGCAGCGCCGGAGGTGGCGCATGACGTGGGACTGGTCCGCCGTCGGCGACTTCATGCCGCGCTTCTGGGACGGCGTGCTCGTCACGCTCCAGGCGCTGGTACTCGGCTCGCTGATCGCCTTCGCACTCGGCCTGGTGTGGGCGCTGGCGCAGCGCTCGACGCTCAGGGTGGTGCGCTGGCCGGTCACGGCCGTCACCGAGTTCATCCGTAACACCCCGCTGCTGGTGCAGCTGTTCTTCCTGTACTTCGTGCTGCCGGAGTGGAACATCACCTTCTCCGCGCTCACCACCGGCATCGTCGGCCTGGGTCTGCATTACTCGACGTACACGGCCGAGGTCTACCGCGCCGGTATCGACGGCGTTCCCGAGGGCCAGTGGGAGGCGTGCACCGCGCTCAGCCTGCCGCGCACCCGCGTCTGGGGCGCCGTGATCCTGCCGCAGGCCATCCGCCGCGTCGTGCCCGCACTGGGCAACTACGTCATCGCGATGCTGAAGGACTCGCCGATGATCGCCACCATCGGCGCGCTCGAACTGCTGGGACAGGCACGGCAGTTCAGCGCCGTCACCTTCCAGCCGACCGAGCCGATCACGGTGATCGGTGTCGCCTTCATCCTCATCGCCTACCCGGCATCCCTGCTGATGCGAGCCCTGGAGCGTCGTCTTGTCCGCTGAGACCCCGAACACCCCCGGTACGACCACGAACGAGGCCGGCAACCCGGCCGTCGACGGCAGCGAACTGATCAAGTTCGACAACGTCACCAAGCGGTTCGGCAGCAACGTGGTGCTCGACAACCTCTGCTTCGACGTGGCGTCGGGCAAGCATGTGACCCTCATCGGCCCCTCGGGCTCCGGCAAGACCACGATTCTGCGGCTGCTGATGACGCTGGTGAAGCCGGACGAGGGCACCATCAAGGTCGCGGGCGACTACCTCACGCACGAGGACAGGGGCGGCAAGCTCGTCCCGGCGAGCGAGAGGTACAGCCGCGAGGTCCGCAAGAACATCGGCATGGTCTTCCAGCAGTTCAACCTCTTCCCCAACATGAAGGTGCTGCGGAACATCACCGAGGCACCCGTGCACGTGCTGGGACTCCAGAAGGACGAGGCGGAGCAGCGCGCCCGTGAGCTGCTGGAACTGGTGGGCCTGACCGAGCACATCGACAAGTACCCCAGCCAGCTCTCCGGCGGCCAGCAGCAGCGTGTCGCCATCGCCCGCGCGCTGGCGATGCGCCCGCAGGTGCTGCTCCTGGACGAGGTCACCTCGGCGCTCGACCCTGAGCTGGTGGCCGGAGTGCTGGACGTCCTGCGCGACATCGCCCACACCACGGACATCACCATGCTCTGTGTCACGCACGAGATGAACTTCGCGCGGGACATCTCCGACGACGTGCTGATGTTCGACGCGGGCCGGGTCATCGAGTCAGGGGCGCCGGAGAAGATCTTCAGCGACCCCGAGCACGAGCGCACCAGGGAATTCCTGAGCGCCGTGCTCTGAGAGTGCCGCACGGACACCCCGCACCCGCGAGCCCGCGCCACCCGGCGCGGGCTCGCGCGCATTCCGCGTACGCGCGCACGCGGCATATGCCGATAGCAGCAACAACGCCTTTCCGGTGGGTCGTTGACCGCTATCGTGAAGACGTACTGCCGTGACGCACGGAAGTGGTCAGGGCACTGGCACAGAGCAAACGGTCACAACCTCCAGGGGGACACCGTGGCGCTACTCCAACCACCATCCGGGGGCCAGCCTCCGGAGCCCAGGCGGGAGCCGACGGCGCCGTTCCACTCGGTGCAGTACGCGCTGCGCGTCCTGGAGTCGGTCGCCCGGCACAGGGACGGCGTCTCGGAGGAGGTCATCGCGCGCGAGACGGAGCTGCCGCCCGGACATCTGGCCCACCTGCTGCGGATGCTGCGCGGCGAGGCGTATCTGGAGCAGTTGGACGACGGTTCGTTCGTCGTGGGCGAGTCGCTGGTGCTCCTCGGCTCCGGCGTCGACCGGGCACGCGCCCTGCGCGAGCAGCTCCAGCGGACGCTGACGGACCTGCGGGACACGCTGGGCGCGGCGATCTACTTCAGCAGGTACCACGACGGAGAGCTGGAGACGACGCAGGTCGCGGACGGTCCGCAGACCCCCGCCGTCAACCAGTGGGTGGACTTCAGGTCGGCCGTGCACGCGACGGCGATCGGCAAGTGCCTGCTCAGCCAGCTCGACCACGACGGCCGCAAGGACCATCTCTCGCGCCACAAGACGGCCCGGCTCACCTCGCGCACGATCACCGACGAGCGGCTGCTGCTCAACGCGCTCGACCGCCAGCCGCCGACCGTGCCCATGCTGGATCTGCAGGAGTACGCGGTGGGCACGGTCTGCGCCGCGGTGCCTGTGACGGCAGGTTCGTCGGTGAGCTGCCTGGCGCTGTCACTCCCCGTGGCGCAGGCACACCGGCTGCGCAGGGCCGCCGAGACCCTCAGCAGGCGGGCGGCGCCCGTGATGCTGTCCCTGTCGCTCTGAGCAGCTCCGTGCACGGCTGCCCGGCCCGGCAGCAGGTGGGAAGCACCCTCGGAGAGGGGGTAGTATTTCTCCCCGTCGGCCGGAAGACGGCACGACAGGCGCCGTTAGCTCAGTTGGTTAGAGCAGCTGACTCTTAATCAGCGGGTCCGGGGTTCGAGTCCCTGACGGCGTACCTCACAGACCGTGGCCCTCCGGAGAAATCCGGAGGGCCACGGTCTTTCTGTGTACGGAGCCCGACGCGTGTCCGCACCCCGTCCGTCCGCACCCCGTCGCCGCACCCCGGCCGTCCGCACCCCGGTGTCCGAGCCCGTCCTCAGCGTCCGAGCAGGTCCTCGCGGCCGTGTGCGCGGTAGCCGGCGAGGAGTCCGGCGATGTCGTCAGCGGTCAGGCGCCGGTAGGTGCCGCCGGCGCGTGCCTCGCCCTCGTAGGGCGTCCACCACACGGGTTCGTCGCAGCGGAATCCGGTACGGCGCAGCGCAGCGCGCTCGATCTTGTTGGTGGCGGTGACCGGCATCCGCTCCAGTACGCGCACGAAACGGGGCGCGGCCTTGGTGGACAGATCGGGCTGCGCGGCGAGGAAGGCCGCGAACCCGCCCGGATCGAAGGGGCGCTCAAGGGCGAGCGCCGCCATGACCTGATCGCCGGAGACGGGGTCGGGCACGGCGTAGACGGCGGCCGAGGTGACGCCGGGACAGCGGGCGAGGATGTTCTCGATGACGGCGGCGGCGAGGTTCTCGCTGTCCACCCGCAGCCGGTCCTCCGCGCGCCCCGCGAAGTGGAACCAGCCGTCCTCGTCCCGGAAGAAGAGATCACCGGTCCAGTACCAGCCGTCGCGGGTACGGTCGGCGTCCGCCGCCTCGTTCTTCCAGTAGCCCTCGAAGAGTGAGGTGCCCCGGTTGACGAGTTCGCCGATGGCCTCGGCGCCGTTGCGCAGCCGCCCGTCGGGGCCGAGGCGGGCGCGCGGGCGTTCCTCGCCCGTGGCGGGATCGACCACCGCGAGGTCGGTGCCGGGCGCGGGGCGGCCGACGGCGCCGCGCGGGGCGCCCTCGGAGTGCTGGAGTGCGGCGCCGCCCTCGGAGGAGCCGTACCCCTCGACGAGCCGTACACCGAAGCGGGCCGAGAAGCGGGCCGCGTCCACGGGCCCGGCCTCGGTACCGAAGCCGAGGCGCAGCGGGTTGTCGGTGTCGTCCGGCTGTTCGGGGGTGGCCAGGAGGTACTGCACGGCGCGGCCTACGTAGGTGAAGTATGTGGCGCCGTAGGCACGCACGTCGTCCAGGAAGCGGGTCGCCGAGAACCGGCGGGCCAGCGCGACCCCCGCACCGCCCGCGAGCGCGGGTGCCCATCCGGCGATCACGGCGTTGCCGTGGAAGAGCGGCATGCACAGGTAGTGGACGTCCTCGCGGCGCACGCCGAACTGGCGGGCCAGCGCGTGTCCCGCCGCGGCGAGGCGACCCTGGGTGACGACGACGGCCTTGGGTGCTCCCGTCGATCCCGAGGTGAAGGTGAGCAGCATCCGGCGGTCGGGCGCCGGGGTGCGCACGGTCGATTCGCCGGGCTTGGCACCCTCGTAGGGGCGCAGCAGCGCGGCGTAGCCGGGGTCGTCGGTGACAAGGGTGCGCGGCAGTGCGAGGCCCTCTTCCTCCAGGGCGCGCAGAAGGGGGAGGTGGGCTGTCTCGGTGACGAGGAGGGCGCACTCGGTGTGGGTGAGGTCGCGGGCGAGTTCGGCGCCGCGCCTGGTGGGGTTGAGGCCGACAGCCGTGGCTCCCGCGAGTGCGGTGGCGGCGAGCCAGAGCGGGTATTCGGGGGTGTTGTCGAGGAGCAGGCCGACGTGGGGTTCGGCGCCGGAGGGCAGCAGTTCGGTGAGCAGCGCCGCACGTGCGGCTGCCGCGGCGGCCGTGGCGTGGTGGGTGAGGTGCAGGTCGGTGGAGCGGAGCCCGCCGGGGCTGTGGTCGTCCCATTGGGCCCGTACGAGTTCGGCGAGGGTGTGCGCGGTCCCGGAGCTTCCAGGGTGTCCCGAAGCGCTCATGGCCGGGCACCATAGCTGACGTGGCGTCAGATCGGGAGGGCCAGTCCGGGTTCCCTGCGCCGGATGGAGCCCAGGAGCAGCAGCACCACCCCCGCAACGGCCCAGGCGGCGAGCACGACGAGCGGGGTGGCCAGCGCGTTGCCCGAGAAGTAGACGATGTTGCGTACGGCCGTCGTACCGGCTCCCGTCGGGATCCAGTCGCCGATGGCACGCCAGAACGGCGGGATCATGTACCGCTGGAAGGCGCCGCCCGCGCTGGGATTGCCGAGCACCACGAAGACGACGACGGCCAGGCCGATACCGACGACGCCGAAGAACGCCTGGAGCGCCATGGTGAAGGCAGCCGTGCCGAACACGAGCAGCGCGCCCAGCCACCACAGCGCGGCGAAGTGCCCCGGCAGCGCGTGCAGCGCCGGGTCCACGATGATCGCGCCGCCCAGTCCGGACAGCACGGAGTAGACGGCGACGCCCGCGAGCCGCAGCACCGCGTGTCCCGGCCGCGAGGGGCGGGTGCCGTCGGTGATGCCCAGCAGCGAGGCCATCAAATAGCCGCCGACGAGCCAGCCGACGATGAGGTAGAAGGCGGTGAGGCTGTTGAAGTCCTCGTCGCCCGACGAGGCGATGTCCTCCACCTTCGCCTGGCGCCCCTCCTGCGCCGCCGCCTTCTCGCCGGTTTTGCGTACGGCGTCGGCCTGCGAACCGCCGCCCCCCGAGGCGACGAGGACGGTGTCCTGTTTGCCGCGCGGGTCCATCAGATAGGCACCCTCGGCGTCGCGCTCCATGATGCGGTCGCGGGCGGCCTTCTCGTTCTTGACGACGGTGGTCTCGATGGGGCGTCCGGGAAGCGCGTCGAGCTTGTCGGCCGCCTGTTCCGGCGCGACGACGGCGACGGGGATGCGCTGGGGGTCGGGGTGGTGGAAGGCGCCGATGTAGGAGAGCAGGAAGCCGAGTTGGACGCAGAGCACGCCGACGACGAGTACGACGGCGCCGGGGGTGAGGGTGCCGCGGACTCCGGCGTCGGGGGTGGAGTTGTGCATGATCCCAATCCCTTGGTGGTGATTCCCGTATGTATCCCTTATGGATGATTTTTTCCATCCATACCCCATCGCCCCGTTTATCCACGGCAGCGGAGACCCCGGGAATCAGAAGTTCCCCTTGCATTGGTCTGGACATGACGTCCGCGCCCTCAGTAGATTCCTGCATGGTCTAGACCGCAGCACTCCGCACCCCCCACGATCCACCAGGAGCAAGCATGCGCAAGAAGATCGCCGCAGCCGTCGTCGGACTCGGCCTCGGCGGGGCGGCCATGCTGTTCACCGGCGGCTCCGCACAGGGCCACGGTTACAGCCAGGACCCCACGAGCCGTCAGGCGCACTGCGCCAACGGCGACGTGGCGGACTGCGGGCCCATCCAGCACGAGCCGCAGAGCGTCGAGGGCCCCAAGGGCTTCCCCGGGGCCGGGCCGAAGGACGGCGCCATCTGCTCGGGCGGCAACGAGGGCTTCAAGCAGCTCGACGACCCGCGCGGTGGCGAGTGGCCGACGACCAAGCTCCAGGCGGGACAGAACTTCACGTTCAAGTGGAATCTGACCGCCATGCACTCCACCACGGACTTCAGCTACTACATCACCAAGGACGGCTGGGACCCGAGCAAGCCGCTCACCCGCGCCGACCTGGAGTCCAAGCCCTTCCTGACCGTGCCCATGAACGGCGAGCAGCCGCCCGCCGAGTGGACCGCCGACGGCAAGCTGCCCGAGGGCAAGTCCGGCAAGCACGTGATCCTGGGCGTGTGGACGATCGCGGACACGGCCAACGCCTTCTACTCCTGCGCCGACGTCGAGTTCTGACCGTTCCGTACTGTTAGGGCCCTTCCGCGCGGGCAGCGCCCTCGCACGGGCAGACCTTCCCGCACAGGCGGGACCGAGGCGCCACCCCCCACACCGTCGAGGGCCGGACCGCACACGGGGTCCGGCCCTCGCACGTGCCACGCGCGCACCGCGCGGGACCCTCGCGCGGTGCGCGTGATTGGGCGAGACTCATGGCCATGCTGCCCGCACCCCTGACCCCCAGGGCTCTCGGCCGCGCGTTCCTCGCGCGCCAACTCCTCGCCGAGCGCGCCCGGACGACCCCGCTGGAAGCAGTCGAGCACCTGGTCGGCCTCCAGGCCCAGGCGCCCAGGCCGCCCTACTTCGGCCTGTGGACGCGGGTCGCCGGGTTCGACGCCGGGGAGCTGTCCACGCTGCTCCAGGAACGCCGCGTGGTCCGGATCTGCGTCATGCGCGGCACCGTCCACCTCGTCAGCGACCGCGACGCCGTCCAGCTCTACCCCCTCACCCGGAGCGCGCACGAGCGTGCCTTCGCCTCGGGGCACGGCAAGCGGCTCGGCGGCGCCGACCCCGCCGCGGTCGTCGAGGCGGCGCGCGAGCTGCTGAAGGAGGGGCCCATGGCCGCTGCCGACTTCGGACCGTCCCTGCACCGGCGCTGGCCCGAGGCGGAGGAGCGTTCGCTGGGCATGGCGGCGCGCTACCTGCTGCCCCTCGTCCAGCTGCCGCCGCGCGGGCTGTGGGGCCGCTCGGGCCGGCCCGTCCTCGCCACCGTCGAGTCCTGGCTGGACCGGCCGCTGGCGGTGGAACCGTCGCTGGAGACGATGGTGCTGCGGTACATGGGCGCCTTCGGGCCCGCCTCCGTACGCGATGTGCAGACCTGGTCGGGGCTGACCCGGCTCGGCGAGGTCGTCGAACGGCTGCGGCCACAGCTGCGGGTCTTCACCGACGAGGCGGGACGCGAGCTGTTCGACCTGCCGGACGCGCCCCGTCCCGACCCCGAACTCCCGCTGCCCGTGCGCTTCCTGGCGGAGTACGACAACGCGATCCTCTCGCACGCCGACCGCACCCGGATCATGGACGAGGAGGTGCGCCGCGCCCTGGCCGGCAAGAACGGGCAGGTGCCCGGGACCTTCCTGGTGGACGGCAGGGTGCACGGCACATGGAAGGCCGAAACCGGGCAGAAGTCGGCCACGCTCACCCTCACCTGTTTCGGCGCGCTCTCCGGCGAGGACCGGGACGCGCTGGAGAAGGAGGGGCAGGCGCTGCTGGCGTTCGCCACGGACGGGGCGCCGGGGCCGCACCGGATCGTCTTCACCACGGCGGCATGAGGGGGCAGGGTGCGCGCACAGGGCAGGTCGCGGGAGATCCAGGAACAGATCAAGAAGCTGATCATCGACAGAAGGCTGCCGTCCGGAGCGCCGCTTCCCACGGAGACCGAGCTGATGGAACTCCTGGAGGTGAGCCGTAACTCGGTAAGGGAAGCGCTCAAGGCGCTCCAGGCGATGGGCATCGTGGAGATCAGGCACGGCTTCGGTACCTATGTCGGCGCGATGTCGATGGCGCCGATGACCGAGGGCCTCTCCTTCCGTACGGTCGCCGGGCACTACCGGGGCGAGGACAGCCTGCTGCAGCTCCTGGAGCTGCGGGAGGCGGTCGAGACCGGGCTGATGGCGCGGCTCGTCACCGAGGGAGCCGGCAAGGCGGCCGGGTCCCGCACGGGCTCCGGGGCACTGGAGGAACTGGTCGCGCGGATGGGCGAAGAGGCGCGGGCAGGCGGCGTACGGGCCGAGACCGACCGCGCCTTCCACTCCGCGCTCTACGGCGGACTGGGCAACTCTCTGCTGAGCGAGGTGCTGGACGCCTTCTGGGACGCCTTCCACCGGGTGCGCACGGATCTGGCCGAGCTGCCGCAGGACCCGATGGTGACCTGGCGGCAGCATGCGGAGATCCTCGCTGCCGTGCGGGCCGGCGACGCGGGCCGCGCGGAGCGGGCCGTACGCGACCACTTCGGGCACATCAGGGAACGGCTGCGTTCCGCCACGGCCGAAGCATGCGCGAACAGGCCACAGTTCGATGACTCATCTGTCACATCCGTCACGGCCATATCACCACAACCCAGGTAAACAGCTCCTAATCCGTCTTGCGATCACGCGGGGAGTCGGGGAACCTAACGTGGGGTCACTGTTCTACGGAACCGTTTGCGAATCGGGGAACTCTGCTCAGACGCCCAGGTGAGGGCCGTGTGAGAGAAGTTCGCGCCAGGTGTCGCGGGGGGCACGGCAGCGTGAGGAACACGTGACCGCCATCATGGAACCGTAAGTCGGCTCGTCTCAGTCTCAGGACTCGGCGGCCGAAGCATGCCGCGCCCGAGTCGAGGGGGCCAAGGACGCGGGTCAGCACAAGTCACGCAGTTCGCTGCGTGCGGGGGGATGGACTCATGACGTCGACGCCGCCGACCGGCGCCGGGCAGCAGCAGCCACAACCGCAGCCGGGCCAGGATCCGACGCAGACGACGCAGCTCCGGATCCCTCAGCGTCAGCACAGGCAGCGCGGTACGTCGGGCCGGGGCACACGCTGGACCCGTAAGGCGCTGCCCCGTTACGACTACGAGCACTACAGCCGACTGGCGGGGCCGCTCTCCCAGCCCGACCCGAACAAGCCCTACCGCGTCACCTACCGCAGTCTGCTGGCGGACGAACCGCACCGAATACGCGCGGCCTTCCTGCTCTGTCTCGCACCGCTGCTCTCCGCCGGGCTGCTCGTGTGGCTGATGCAGCCGAACCACTGGACCAAGCGCGACTCGGGCGAGGTCTCCGACCTCGTGCTCAAGCTCGACATCGTCATGCTGGTCGCGATCGGCCTGATCGAGCTGTTCCGTACGCTGAACGTCATCTCCAACTCGCACGCGACCCTGGTCGCGCGCGACCCGATACCCGTGGTGCCCGAGACCGGCACCCGCGTCGCCTTCCTCACCTCGTTCGTGCCCGGCAAGGAGCCGATCGAGATGGTCACCAAGACCCTGGAAGCGGCCGTGAAGATCCGGCATCGCGGCACCATGCACGTCTGGCTGCTGGACGAGGGCGACGACCCGGATGTGAAGGCCGTCTGCGAACGCCTCGGCGTGTACCACTTCTCCCGCAAGGGCGTGGCGAAGTGGAACACCTCCAAGGGTGCCTTCCGCGCCAAGACCAAGCACGGCAACTACAACGCCTGGCTCGACGCGCACGGCGACAACTACGACTACTTCGCCGGCGTCGACACCGACCATGTGCCGCTCCCCAACTACCTGGAGCGCATGCTCGGTTACTTCCGCGACCCGGACGTGGGCTTCGTCATCGGCCCCCAGGTCTACGGCAACTACGACAACTTCGTCACCAAGGCGGCCGAGAGCCAGCAGTTCCTGTTCCACGCGCTCATCCAGCGCGCGGGCAACCGGTACGACGCGCCGATGTTCGTCGGCACCAGCAACGCCGTACGCATCAAGGCCATCAAGGCCATCGGCGGCCTCTACGACTCCATCACGGAGGACATGGCCACCGGCTTCGAGATGCACCGCCACAAGAACCCCGCCACAGGCAACAAGTGGCGCTCGGTCTACACGCCCGACGTGCTGGCGGTCGGCGAGGGCCCCAACGCCTGGACGGACTTCTTCACCCAGCAGCTCCGCTGGTCGCGCGGCACCTACGAGACGATCCTCAAGCAGTTCTGGCGCGGCATCGGAACGATGCCCCTGCCGAAGCTCTTCAACTACACGATGCTGATGATCTTCTACCCGATCTCGGCACTGAACTGGATCCTCGCCGCGCTCTCCTGTGCCCTCTTCCTCGGCATGGGCGCCTCCGGTGTCCAGATCGACCCCACCATCTGGATGGCGCTCTACGGCAACGCCACCGCGCTCCAGATCGGCCTCTACATCTGGAACCGGCGCCACAACGTCTCCCCCCACGAGCCCGAGGGCTCCGGCGGTCTCGCCGGAATGCTCATGTCCGCACTCTCGGCTCCGATCTACGCCCGTTCCCTGTTCGACACCGTGCTGCGACGCAAGAGCAAGTTCGTGGTCACGCCGAAGGGCGACTCGTCGAGCCCGGACACTCTCTTCGGCACCTTCCGGGTGCACCTGTTCTTCATCCTGATCTTCGGCGGCTCGCTCGTGGGCTCGCTCTACCTGGGCCATGACCATCCGGCGATGCTCACCTGGGCCACGCTCGCGATGCTCATCACCGCGGCGCCGATCATCGGATGGCGCGTGACCGTGCGCGCCACGAAGAAGAAGAACCGCCAGCAGCAGAGGAAACACCGGCAGGGTCCCGATCAGGATTCCCCGGAGCCGGGCCAGGGCGGCGGCGGGCAGCCCCCGCTCCCGGGCGGCTCCCTGCCCGAGCAGCGCCCCAGCTGGGCCGCCTCGCCTGACGAGACCATGCAGATCGCCCTTGGGGGACGGAAAGAATGAGTTACCGACCGAGCCGCCGGGCCAGGCGAATAGCCATCGGCACGGCGGTCGTGCTCGTGATCGCCGGGTTCAACGGGCCCGCGCTGTACGGCTTCGCTTCGGAGAAGTACCACAACTACAAGATCAATCAGCCCGAGTACAAGGCGGAGAAGGGCCACTGGCAGGTCGTCGACATCCCGTCGAAGTACCGCATCAACACCATTCACGCGGCGCTCCTGCACACCGGCAAGGTGCTGCTGGTGGCGGGCTCGGGCAACGACGCGAAGAACTTCAAGGCGAAGAGCTTCCGCACGGTCCTGTGGGACCCGGTGAAGAACTCGTTCAAGAACATCCCGACCCCCAACGACCTGTTCTGCTCCGGGCACAACCAGCTCCCGGACGGCAAGCTGCTGGTCGCGGGCGGCACCCAGCGCTACGAGACGCTCCAGGGTGACGTGAAGAAGGCCGGCGGGCTGATGTTCGTCTACAACGAGAACCCGGACAAGGCCAAGACGATCAAGAAGGGCACCCGGTTCACGGGGAAGACGAACGGCAAGACGTTCATCGCCCAGAACAACGTGATCGTCAAGAAGGCCAAGAAGATCGTGGACCCCGCCACGGGCCAGGTGAAGACCACCCCCAGCCTGGGCCGCGTCTACGCCGAAGCGGCCAAGAAGGGCAAGAAGCACCAGACGGGCTCGGAGGACAAGTACCAGGTGAGCGGCCTGGTCGGCGCCGAGAAGAAGAACATCTACGGCATCGCCCAGAAGATGTCCTTCGACAAGAAGGACTTCCAGGGCATCAAGGACGCCTACGAGTTCGACCCGGTCGCCGAGCGCTACATCACCGTCGACCCGATGAACGAGGCCCGCTGGTATCCCACGCAGGTCACGCTCCAGGACGGCAGGGTGCTCACCGTCTCCGGGCTCGACGACATCGGCCAGGTCGTCCCGGGCAAGAACGAGATCTACAACCCGGACACCAAGAAGTGGAACTACCTTCCCAAGTCCCGCTTCTTCCCGACGTACCCGGGGCTGCACCTCATCGGGAACAACCGCATCTTCTACAGCGGCACCACCGCCGGATACGGCCCCGCGACCAAGGGCCGCGTGCCGGGCGTCTGGGACCTGGAGACCAACAAGTTCAGCAAGATCCCGGGCATGAGCGACCCGGACACCCTGGAAACCTCGATGTCGGTGCCGCTGCCGCCCACGCAGTCGCGCAAGTTCATGGTCGAGGGCGGCGGCGGGGTCGGCGAGTCCCCCAAGAGCACGGACAAGACCCGCATCGTGGACCTCAAGTCGGACAGCCCCCGCTTCCAGGACGGCCCCAAGCTCTACGACAAGGTCCGCTACCCCAGCAGCGTGATCCTGCCGAACGACACCGTGCTGACCACCAACGGCTCCGGCCAGTACCGCGGCAAGAGCGACAGCAACATCCTCAAGGCCGGGATCTACGACCCGAAGAAGAACACCTTCAACGAAGCGGCCGAGCCGCTGGTGGGCCGTAACTACCACTCCGGCGGGCTGCTGCTGCCCGACGGCCGCGTGGTCACCTTCGGTTCGGACTCGCTCTACGCCGACAAGGCCAACACCAAGCCGGGCGAGTTCGACCAGCGCATCGAGATCTACACGCCGCCGTACCTGAACAAGGGCAAGAAGCAGCCCGATCTCCAGGACGTCGGCAAGAGCCGCAAGACCCTGTCCCTGGGCGACAAGGTCTCCTTCAAGAGCAAGGACGCCGCACGGCTGAAGAAGCTGCGGCTGGTGCGCCCCAGCTCCTTCACCCACGTCACCAACGTCGAGCAGTCGTCCGTGGCGCTGAAGATGCGGAAGTCGGCGGACGGCACCGTGAACACCTCCATCCCCGACGACCCCTCGCTGGTCACCCCGGGCTGGTGGATGGTCTACGGCGTCGACAAGGACGGCGTCCCCTCCAAGGCCAAGTGGGTCAAGGTCAACGTCGACCCCACGGCCCCGCACACCAGCATCACCACGAGCGAGCCCAAGCCGGCTCCCTGACCCACCCCGCACGAGAAGCACGAGAAGAGAGGCCCCGGGCACTCAGCCCGGGGCCTCTCTCGTGTGTACTTCGTGTGTACTTCGGGGAACGCTCAGCCCTTGGCGTTACGTGCCAGGTCCAGCGCGTACTTGGGCCACCACTGGCCCGCCTTGGGCCCGCCCTTGCACTCGCCGTCCGACTCGCCGATGCGCTTGATCCACAGGTAGGCGTCCACCTGCTTGTCGCCGGTCTTCGTTGTCGGCGTCTCGCCCAGCGCGCGGCCCGAGGGGTTGCACCACGCCTCTTCGTCGGCGCCGGCGCCCTCGACGGGGCCGTTGCCGTTGCGGCTGGTGTCGACGACGAACGGCTTGTTGCCGATCATCGGCGAGAGCTTCTTGCCGTAGGCCACGTTCGACTTGGTGCTCTGGAAGTTGGAGACGTTCAGCGCGAAGCCGTCCGCCTTGTCGATGCCCGCGCGCCGCAGCGGCTCGACGAGACCGCCGGGGTCGCGCACCCAGTCCGGGTTGCCGGCGTCGAGGTAGACCTTGGTGTTCTCCAGGCCCTTGAGCTTGGTGACCGCCTCGTTGAGCAGTTGGTAGCGCTCGTCGTGGAACTTCTGCGGCGTACATCCCTCGGCGAGCAGGTGCGGGATGGCGTCCGGCTCCACCACGACGGTGGCCTCGCGGTCGCCGATGCCCTTGGCGATCTCGTCCAGCCACGCGCGGTATTCGTCGGCGTTCTTGGCGCCGCCCTGGCTGTACTGCCCGCAGTCGCGGTGCGGAACGTTGTAGACGACGAGCAGCGCGCTGCGGTCCGCCTTCTCCGCCGCCTTCGTCACGCGCTCGACCTGGCCGCGCGGATCGGGCCTCACGGGCCAGTCGGCGACCGGCTGCTCCGCGATCTTCTTGATGAGCTCGGCCTTGTCGTCCTTGCCGTCGCTCTGGTACGTCTTGAGCTGTTTGGCCGCGTTCCCCTCGGGGTCCACCCAGTACGGAGAGACCGACTTGGGCCGCTGCTCGACGGCCCCGCCCCCTTCCGCGCCGCCGTCCCCCGACCCACCGTCCGAGGACGAGAAACAGCCGGCCAGCAGCAGCATCGCCCCCAGTGTCGCGCTGCCCGCGACGAGCCGGACACGCGAACGATGCCCGCGGCCGTCGTGACTGCCGTACATCCACTCCCCCTTGGCTGTACTCCGGGCCCTCGCCCGGATCCCCCTGGGACAAAACGTCGCTCCATCGTGTCATATGGCTTTCAGGAGCAGTGAAATCTGTCGAACACCTGTTACCCACGCGGCTGACCTGCGGCCTTATTGACAGAGCACGACCAAGGCTGGGACTCTCAGGCGGAACATTTTCATAGTGAGGCGACGGTGCGCAGGAACCCGGTGCGAATCCGGGACGGTCCCGCCACTGTGTCCGTCAGCGCACCGCCCAACGGCGGCCGTGCGCACGGGAGTCAGGAACTGACCCGTCGCTTCTCCACCGATGGGGCGTGGAAACCCCAGGAGGAGGCAAGCGGATGTCCCCGCACACCGCCGGTACGACGGCTGCCCCGCAGGCGCCGTCCCACCCCGCGACCGTCAGGACGCGCGACTGGATGATCGTGGCCGCCGCCGCGGTCCTCGCGCTGATCGCGCTGTACGCCGTCTTCGTCGACAACGGCAATCTCGTCTCCGCCACAGGCGGCTACCTGCACGAGTTCTCCCACGACGGACGCCATCTCTTCGGCGCCCCCTGCCACTGATCGGGGCGCACACATGACCGTCTCAGCTGAGACAACTCCCTACCCCCTGCTGCCCCTTCTCGGCCGCGGCCTCGCCGCCGGCGGCCTGGCGGGGCTGGCCTCCGGGCTCTTCTCACTGCTGCTGGCCGAGCCGCTGATGGACAGGGCGATCGGCCTGGAGGAGAAGCGCGCGGCGGCGGCGAGCGGCGGCGGGCACGCCCACGCCGCCGAGGCCGAGGAACTGTTCACCCGCGGCACCCAGCACCTCGGCCTCGTGGTGACGGCCGTCGTGGTCGGCCTCGCCCTCGGCGTCTTCTTCACGCTCGCCTACGTCCTCCTCTACCGCGCCCCACGCCACGGGCCCGCGTCGACGTGGAAGCGCGGTACGGGCCTGGCCTGCGCGGGCTTCCTCGCGCTGTCGCTGCTCCCGGGGCTGCGCTACCCGGCCAACCCGCCGGGCGTCGGCGACGGCGGCACCGTGACCGAGCGCCAGGGGCTGTGGCTGGCGGCGCTGGTGATCGGCGTACTCGGGCTGGTGCTCGCGCGGCACCTGTACGTACGGGGCGAGCGGGCAGGACACGGGCTGCCCGCCCGGCAGTTGACGGCGGCAGGCGTGGTGGTGGCAACGCTCGCCGCCCTGTTCCTGCTGCCCGACAACCCCGACGCCGTTCCCGTACCGGCGGCGCTGCTGTGGGACTTCAGGGTGCTGTCCCTGGCCGCGCATGTGCTGCTGTGGACCGTGCTCGGCACGGTCTTCGCCACCCTGGCCGCACGGCAGGCGCGCGGTGAGGGCGTTCAGCGTGATCCGGTGAGGTAGGCCGAGACGATCACGTTGGAGGAGTAGACGCGGCGGGCGCGGTCGAAGGTGCCGCCGCAGGTGATCAGGCGCAGCTCGGCCCTGCCCTGGCGTTCCGGCCCGTACGCGCGGTGCGCGTCGAAGTCCTCGCGCCCCACCACGCGGGACCGCTCCACCGTGAACTCGGCCGTGCTGCCGTCGGACCTGCGCACGGCGACGCGGGCACCGGGCTTGAGGGTGCTGAGCGCGTAGAAGACGGCCTTGCGCCGCTCGGTGTCCACGTGCCCGACGAGGAGCGCGGCGCCCGCCTCGCCGGGCGCCGGGCCCCGCGCGTACCAGCCGACGCTGCCTGGGCGTGAGTACGGCGGCGGCGCGATGCCGCCGTCGGGCTCCACGCCGCGCTTCATGACGGGTGCGTGCACCCCGATACCGTCGATGTCGACCCGTACGGGCCGCGCTCCGCCGTCCAGCGGGGCGTGTGCGGGCGGCAGCGCCGGCACCCCCGCGGCGAGGCGGCCCGCCTGGGACACGTCCCCGAGCAGGGGGCCTCCCCCCGCCCCGTCGGACAGTCCCCTCCCCCACATCCACAGTGCGAGCAGCACCATCACCCAGGCGGCACCCGTGAGCAGCCGCCCCTTGCCTGCGCCACGCCCTCCGGCCTCACGCGCGTCCTCGTCCGGGTGCCCGCTCCCGTCCTGGTCCTGGACCGGGTGCCGGTGCCGGTTCCGGTCGCCCGGCCTGCCCGTAGTCCTGGGCCTGGGCCTGGGCCTCGCCCTGCCCCGGGGCCGGTCCCTGTCCCGGACGTGGCCGCCGCTCCTGCCCGCCATCGTGCGCCGTTCCCGCTACGCGTCGCCGGGGCCGTCGGTGCTGCCTCCCGGCGCTGAGGCACGGCGCCTGCGGAGTACGGCGTAGCCGAGCAGCGCGGCGGCTGCGAGGCCCAGCACGGCCCCACCGCCCGCGCCGAACCCGGAGCCGCCGGCCTCGCCCGCCATGCCGCCGCCTCCTGCCCGTACGGGCGCCGAGGGTGAGGCCGGGGGGTGGCCGCCCACGACGGTGAAGCTCCCGCGCGCCGCCTCCGGCCTGCCCTGGCAGTCGGCGACGACCGAGTACGGGCCGGGCGCGGCGTTGGCGCTCACGGTGGCGCGTCCGAAGAGCCCGCCGCCCGCCTCGGGCAGCAGCTTCACGTCGCTCTCGAACGGGCCGGCGTGTGCGACGGCGGTTCCCCCGGCGCACACGTTCACACGCAGTTCGACGTGGCTGCCCGCGCGCACCGAGTCGGGATCGACGGTGACGGTGCCCACGACCGTCTCTTCGCTCTCCTTGCTCTCAGCGGTCTGCGGGGACGCCGCGGCGAGCGCGGCGGCGGCGAGCAATGCGAGCGGCACCGCTGTACGGCGTGCCTGACTGCGGGTTGGTGGCATGGCGAACCTCCGGATCGGTAATCCGACGGTCCACGCGCGGGCGCGCCGCCGCATCCGGAGAGGGTGCGGGTTACTCCGTTGTGGTGCCCGGGAGTCGGGCAATGTGGTGATACCGGGGCGCCGGGCGGTGCGGTGCTGCCGGGGCGCCGGGCTCGGGGCCCTGAGGACCTGGGCCGGGTGCGCTCAGACCTTGTCGACCAGGTCCGCGATGGAGTCCACGACGCTCGACGGGCGGTACGGGTAGCGCTCGATCTCGTCGGGCCTGGTCAGCCCGGTCAGCACGAGGAAGGTCTCCAGACCTGCCTCCATGCCGGCGCGCACGTCGGTGTCCATCCGGTCGCCGATCATGGCGCTGGTCTCGGAGTGCGCCCCGATGGCGTTGAGTCCCGCGCGCATCATCAGCGGGTTGGGCTTGCCGACGAAGTACGGCTTCTGCCCGGTGGCCGTGGTAATGAGCGCGGCCACGGAACCCGTCGCGGGCAGGGCGCCCTCGGCCGAGGGTCCTGTCTCGTCGGGGTTGGTGGCGATGAACCTGGCCCCGTCGTTGATGAGCCGGATGGCCCTGGTCAGCGCCTCGAAGCTGTAGGTGCGGGTCTCACCGAGCACGACGTAGTCGGGGTCGGCGTCGGAGAGGACGTAGCCGATGTCGTGGAGCGCCGTGGTCAGCCCGGCCTCTCCTATGACGTAGGCGGTGCCGCCGGGCCGCTGGTCGTCGAGGAACTGCGCCGTGGCGAGCGCCGAGGTCCAGATGTTCTCCGTCGGCACGGCCAGGCCGATACGGGACAGGCGCGCGTGGAGGTCCCTGGGGGTGAACATCGAGTTGTTGGTCAGCACCAGGAAGGGCCGACCTGACTCCTTCAACCGCTTGAGGAAGGAGTCGGCTCCGGGGACGGGAATGCCCTCGTGCATCAGCACGCCGTCCATATCGGTGAGCCAGGACTCGATGGGCTTGCGCTCTGCCACGTGACAGCTCCTGCCAGGTCGTCGTGGGTGTCGGCGGAGGAGTTGTTCGGAACCGTGTACGGAACCGGCCGCCGCGTTCAGCGTAACCGCAGCGGCCGGTGGGGTCAGCCGAGGCGTACAGCGTCCAGTGCCCAGAACCAGGTGTTGTCGCCCGCGCAGCGGAAGCTGACCCTGGCGCTGGACGCGCCGGCCGGCACATCCAGCGTGAGCTTCTCGTGCCGTGCGACCGCGTCGGCGCCGTAGGTCTTGACGGTCCGCGGCTCGCCGTCGTCGTACGCGACGAGGACCTGCGCCGTCTGGCCCGGGTCGTGGAGGTAGTGGGAGACGAAGCTGAGGGTGGCGGTGGTGCCGCCCGTGACCTTCCACGCGGGGCTGACCAGGGTCGAGTCGAACGTGCCTTCGGTGTCTTGCCCGTCGGCCCACTCGTCCGGGTCGGCGACGGCGAAGACGCCGCGGGAGCGGACATTCAACTCGCGCCGCTGGTCGGCCTGGGTACGTGTCCAGAACGCGTCGGTGGTGAAGGACCAGCCGCGCCACTCGGTGACACCGCCGCCTCCCATCCGCGCGTTGTCGACCTTCCACCCGTCGGGCGCCGTATGGGTCCAGCCGAGCACGGAGGGGGCGATACCGGTCTCGTCCACGGCCTTCTCCAGCTCGCCGCGCACGCTGTCGAAGGCGTCGGCCACCTTCTCGCCGAGCGGTACGCCGTCGAGCTTCCACGCGGGATCGGCCTCGATACCGAGGTGCGCGAGCGCGGTGGCGGCGACATCCACGAGGCGTACGTCGTCGCGCTCCGAACCCGCGGCGATTCCGGGCCCGTTGGCGATCACGAACGTCTGGCGCTCGTTCCAGTCGGAGCCGCCGTGACCGCCGGCGTCGGTGTGCCCGTGGTCGGCCGTGACCATGATCAGCCAGTCCTCCTCGCCGTAGGAGGGGCGGCCTTCGACGGCGGCCAGAAGCTCGCCGACCTGTGCGTCGACGCCCGCGAGCGCGTCCAGGTACTCCTGGCTGGCGCCGCCGCTCTCGTGGCCCGCGTGATCGACGTTGTCGAGCTGGAGGAAGAGCGCGTCCGGCTGCCCGTCCCTGAGCTGTGCGACGGCTCGCTCCGTGGTGCCCGCGTCGTACTCCTCGCCGGGTGTGGCGACCTTGTCGTCCACCTCGCCGGAGATGATCGTGTCGGGGATGGGGCCCCAGGAGGCGACGGCGTAGGTGCGCAGCGCGGGCTTCTCCCGCTCCACATAGGTGAGGAAGTCCGGGTAGGTACCGAGGTCGGCACCGCTGAAGCTGTTGTCCCGCACCTTGTGCTTGTCGGGCCAGACACCGGTGAGGACCGTCGACCAGCCGGGCCCCGACTCGGTCCTGGCCATGGGCGCGGTGTACAGGCTGGAGGGCGCGGCGAGCCCGTCGGCCATGAGCCGCTTCAGATGCGGCGCCTCGGCGTCCCTGATGCGATGCAGCATCGCCCCGTCCAGGCCGATGACCAGCACTTTCGGTCTCTTCGCCGCTGGGGTCGCGGGGCTCGCTGTGCCGGTGGCCGCCGTCGCCGCACCCGCGTGCCCGGTCGCCGTGCCCGCGAGTCCTGTCGCGGCCAGGGGGACGGTGGCGGCGCCGATGAGGACGGAGCGCCGGGGTATTCCTCGTCTCACGTCGTAACTCCTGTGGGGATGGAGGGGGTTGAGCCGGAGCCGGACTGGGCCCAGACCCGTTACCCTCGCGTGATACGACGCGAGTGGTCCAGACCCCTGCACGGTCGTTCTGTTCGCCGGCCGGTGTCTGTATCCGTCGGCCGGTATCCGTGTACGTCGGCCGACAGGGGACGCGGTCCCGGACCGGAACGGCCCCCGTGCGGACGCGGACGGTCAGCTGCCGGTGGCCTTCTTCCAGTCCGCGATGTAGGTGTCGAGGTTTCCCGCGACCTCCTTCCAGTCGGGCCGGAAGACCTCCACGCCCTTCATCAGCTCCTCCAGCTCCACGGCGTTGCCGTCCGTCGCCTTCACGTCGTCGCGGACGCTGAATCCGCCGCCCACCGAGGACACTTCGCGCTGCGCGCTCTTGCTGAGCAGGAAGTCCATCAGCTTCTTGCCGTTCTCCGTCTGCGGGCCGCCCTTGACCAGCCCGGCCGTGTACGGCAGCGCGAAGGTGGTGGGCTTGGCGCCCTTCTTGGCCGCCGGGAACCACAGGTCGAGGTTGGGCATCGTCCTGGCCTGCGCGAAGTTCATCTGCACATCGCCGTTGGCCACGAGCAGTTCGCCCTTGTCCACCTTCGGGGCCAGCTTGCTGGTGGAGGACGACGGGCCGACGTTGTTCTTCTGGAGCTTGCCGAGGTAGTCCATGGCGGCCTCGCGCCCGCCGAAGTCATGGATCGCCTTGATGACGAGCGCCGTACCGTCGCCCGCCACACCCGGCGTCGAGTACTGCACCTTGCCCTTGTACTTCGGGGCCAGCAGCTCCTCCCAGGTGGTGGGCGCCTTGGGCAGCTCCTTGCTGTTGTGGACGAAGCCGAAGTAGTTGTTCACCACCGGCGTCCAGTGCGCGTTCCCGGGGCGTTCGGCCTCGGGGACGCGGTCGGCGCCCTCGGGCTCGTACTTCTGCAGCAGGTCCTTGCTGTCGGCCTGCTGGATGAACGGCGGCAGCGTGACCAGCACATCGGCCTGCGTGTTGGCCTTCTCGCGTACGGCACGCTGCACCATCTCGCCGGAGCCGCCCTCGACGTACTTGACCTTGATGCCGGTCTTCCGTTCGAACGCGGAGAACTGCTCGTCGTACCAGCCGTCGCCCATCTCCCCCTTGAGCCCGTCGGCGCTGTAGACGGTGACGACCTTGTCGCCCGAGGCGGCGGAGCCCGTTCCGCCGCAGGCGGCGAGCGTGAGGGAGAGGGCGAGCGCGCAGGAAGCGGCGGCGGCCGGCCTGCGGAGCTGCGGAGACGACAGGGACATGGGGGACCTCTCGAAGTTCTGGGGAGGGAGGGGGAGTTGGGGCGTTCGAGCTTTGAGGCGTTGGGGCGCCGAGGCTTTGAGGTGGGGAAGGTCAGCGGGTCAGCGGTAGGACGCCTTCGTGCGGATGCGGGAGACCGCGAGCAGCACCAGCAGGGTCGTCACCATCAGCACGACGGCGAGCGCCGATCCGGTGAACAGCGAGCCACGGTCGGTTGCCGCGAAGATCTGGACGGGCAACGGCATCCAGTCCGGCGGGTAGAGCATCATCGTGGCGCTCAACTCGCCCATGGAGAGCGCGAAGCACAGCCCGGCCGCCGCCGTGAGCGACGGCAGCAGCAGCGGCACCTTGACCCGCCACAGCACGTACCAGGGCCGGGCCCCCAGGGATGCCGCCGCCTGCTCGTACGCCGGGTCCAGGCGGGTCAGCGCCGCCGAGACCGACTGGTACGCGAACGCGGTGACCAGCACCGTGTGCGCGATGATCACGATCCACCTGGTGCCGTTGAGCAGCACGGGCGGCTGGCTGTAAGCGACGAGCACCGCCAGCCCCACCACCACCGAGGGCACAGCGACCGGCAGCATGAACAGCGCGTCCAGCACCCGGCGTCCGCCTCTGCCCAGCGACGAGGCGGACAGTGCGGCCCACGTCCCCACGACCAGCGCCAGCACGCTCGCGCCGACCGCCGTCTGGAGGCTCACGCTCAGTGCCGCCAGTGACTCGCCCCGGGTCGCCGCCGCGTAGTGGCCCGTTGTCGGGCCCGAGGGGAACGCGCCACTCCAGTTCGTGGAGAACGAGGCCACGGCGATCACCAGCAGCGGCAGCGCGAACAGCGGTACGAAGAGCGCGGCGAAGACCGCCCATGCGGTCCAGCGCCCCTTACGCGTGTGCACCAGCATTGCGGCCTCTCCTTTCGGTCCTGCCAGTACGGGGTGTCCCGGACCTTCCGCTCCTGCCGGTACGGGACGTTCCGGTACGTGCCGCACCGGTCGTCCTCGCCGTCACGGTGCGGTAGAGCGCGTACAGCCCCACCGAGATCACGACGTTGACGGTGGCGACGACGCACGCCGAGACGTAGTCCGACTCCAGGATCGCCTTGCTGTACACGAGCATCGGCAGCGTCACCACGTCCTTCGCGCCGGTGAACAGCACGATCGCGAACTCGTTCAAACAGAGAACGAGCACGAGGCTGCCGCCCGCCATCAGCGCGGGATACGCCTCGGGAAGGATCACCCGCCGTACGATCCGCGCGGGCCGCGCACCCAGCGACGACGCCGCCTCCAACTGCGCCGTGTCCAACTGCGCGAAGGCGGCGAGCAGCGGGCGCATCACGAACGGTGTGAAGTACGTGATCTCCGCGAGGAGCACGCCCCACGGCGTCGTCAGGAAGTCGAAAGGCCCCTCGGCCGCGCCCGTGACATCCGTCCACATCCCGTTCGCCATGCCGACCGTTCCGTACAGGAACAGCAGCGCCAGCGTGATCAGGAACGAGGGGAAGGAGAGGAACACGTCGATGAACTTCGCGACGCCCCTGCTGCCGGGGAACGGCACGAACGCGACGATCAGTGCCAGCGCGAAGCCGAGTACGACGCAGCCCGCCGTGGCGCCGACCGCGATCCCCACGGTCGTCACCAGCGCGTCGGTGAACGCGTCCGAGGCGAAGACGTCCGCGTACGCGCCCACCCCCGCCTCACCGGTCACGCTCTCCTTGACGACGAGCGCGAGGGGGTAGAGGAAGATGACGCCCAGCACGGCGATGGGCGGCAGCGCCCAGGCTCCGGCGCGCGAGCGGTGGCCTGAACGGCCGGTTCGTGAGCGGGTGCTGTGGGGTCGGTCGCTGTTCGGTCCGCCGCTGTTCGGTCCGTTGTCGTGCGGTCCGCCGCCGCGTCCGCTGCCGTGCGGCCCGGCGCTGTTCGGTCCGTTGTCGTGCGAGCGGTCGTCACCGGGCACGCCCGGCGGTGCGGGCGTCTGTGGCGTCAAGGTTCCCGTCGCCTCGCGCTCAGTCATGGATCAGCGCTCCGTCCTCCTCGGCGAAGGACACGGCGACCGGCCTGCCGACCGCGGGCGGCGTCGCCAACTCGGGGCAGTCGGCGAGGACTTCGTGGCCGTCGACGTCCACCACCACACGGTGCGTCGCACCGCGCCACTGGACGGAGGTGACGGTGCCGCGCAGCACGTTGGGGCCCGTATCGCCCAGGGCGACGCGGTGCGGGCGCACGCAGAGGGTCGCGGAGGCGCCGTCGGGGAGCGGCGAGGCGACCCGCAGAGGGATGTCGCCGAACCGCACCGTGCCCGAGGCCGCGGTCACCGGCAACAGGTTGGCGTTGCCGACGAACGACGCCGTGAACGTGTCCCGCGGCGCGCGGTACAGCTCGTGCGGCGTGCCGACGCCCTGGATACGGGCGCTGTCCATGACCGCGATCCGGTCCGCGAGGGTGAGGGCCTCGACCTGGTCGTGCGTGACGTACAGCACCGTCACCTCGGGCAACTCGCGGTGCAGGCGGGCGAGTTCGGCCAGCATCCCGGAGCGTAGCCGCGCGTCCAGCGCGGAGAGCGGTTCGTCCAGGAGCAGTACGCCCGGGCGGATGGCGAGGGCACGCGCGATCGCGACCCGCTGCTGCTGGCCGCCGGACAGTTCGCGCGGGTAGCGCCTGGCGTACGCGCTCATCCCCGTCATCTCCAGCGCCTCGCCCACCCGCGATGCGGCCTCGCCTCGCGGCGTGCCGCGCGCCTTGAGCCCGAAGGCGACGTTGTCCGCGACGCGCATGTGCGGGAAGAGCGCGTACTGCTGGACGACCATGCCGACGCCGCGTGCGTACGGCGGCAGGTCCGTCACATCGCGGTCGCCGAGCCATACGCGCCCGCTCGCGGGCCGTACGAATCCGGCGACGGCGCGCAGTGCGGTGGTCTTGCCCGAGCCCGAGGGGCCCAGGAGGGCCATGACCTCGCCCGGTTCGACGGTGAGGTCGAAGGTGTCGAGGACCGTTTGGGTGCCGTAGGTGACTGTTACCTCGTCAAAGCGGATGCCACCTGCGGTGGCGGTTTTGCGCTTGTCTGTGCTTGTGCCTGTACCTGTGCCTGCCGCTGCGTTTGTGGCTGCACCTGTGCCTGTGCCTGCCGCTGCGTTTGTGGCTGCACCTGTGCCTGTGCCTGTGCTTGTGCCTGCGGCTGCGTTTGTGGCTGCACCTGTGCCTGTGCCTGTGCCTGCGGCTGCGTTTGTGGCTGCACCTGTGCCTGTGCCTGCGGCTGCGCTTGTGCTTGTGCCGGCGCCTGCGCCGCTCATGCGGCCGTCTCCAAGGACGTCAGTAGCTTGGGGAGTTCGGTTACCGAGGTGAGGACGTGTGTGGCGCCCGCTTCGTGCAGCGTGTCTTCGGCGTGTGCCCCGGTGAGGACGCCGGCGACTACGCCAGCTCCGGCTCTTACACCCGAGCGCATGTCGTACGCGGTGTCCCCCGCCACCGCGATGTCCCGCACGTCGTTCGCCGCTCCCGTACGCAGCAGCGCGGCGAGCACCATGTCCGGGTGGGGGCGTCCGCGCCCGTGCGGGCCCGTGTCGGCCGGGCAGAGGGTGAGCGTGACGAGGTCGCGCCAGCCGAGCGCGTCGAGGATCGCGTCCTGGGTGACGCGTGCGAAGCCGGTCGTGAGGACGACCGTGCGGCCCGCGTCACGGAGGGCGGCGATGGCCTCGCGCGCGCCGGGTACGGGCGCGCAGTGTCCCTCCGCCACGAGTGCTCCGTACGCGCGCTCGAACTCGGCGTTGGCCTCCCGGGCGCGTGCCTCGTCCCCTTCGGCCAGGTGCCGGAAGACGGAGATCTTGGACTCGCCCATGGTGGCGCGCACATAGGCGAGCATCGCGTCGAAGGGCGCGGTTCCCGGCTCGGTGCCGAGGCGTGCGGCGGCTGCGGCGAAGGAGCGTTCGACCAGGCCGTCGTCGGCAACAGTCGTTCCTGCCATGTCGAGCACGACCAGGCCGTGTGCGGTGCTGTTGGTCATGGTGGTCACCAGTCCAGTTCGTTCGCTGTGTCTTCGGCCATGGCGGGCGAGCAGGTCATGCCGCGTCCGCCGGGGCCCGTCACGAGCCACACCCCCGGCCGGTCCTGGAGCTGCTGCCGGTGCACGACGCGTCCCGGCTCGGTGCATTGCGCGTACACCCCGGCCCAGCGCTTCCGTACGGGCGGGATGGGGCGCCCGAGCAGCCGTTCTGCCACGGTGGCCAGGTGGGCGTACGGCGCCTCCTCCACGTCGAAGCGGAACGGTGACGCGTACTCGTGGGTGTCGCCGATGGTCAGCGAGCCGTCGCTGCGCTGCACCATCAGCAGTTGCATCTTGTGCTCGGCGGCCACGGGGCCCTGGGCCTGTGCCGAGGTCATCGCGTCGAGTGCGGGGCCGCCGTAGGCGGGGTAGTAGCGGAAGCTGTCCGCGTCCGCGACCGACGTGGTCAGCGGCTCGTCCAGCGGCTCGGTCTGCATCATCTGCAACCGCACCCGCCGTACGGGCAGTTCGGGTACCAGTTCGCGCACCATGCCGCCCAGCCAGGCGCCCGTGCACAGTACGACGGCGTCGCCCTCGTGCAGTTCGCCCCTGTCGTCACGTACGGCTGTACGGGACGCGGGCACGTCGCGTACCTCTCGGCCGCCGAGGAACGTGTAGCGCTCCGGGGCCATGGTGCGCAGCGCGTCCTGGAGGGCGCGCTGCGCCGTGCGCGGTTCGACCGCCGCGTCGCGCTCGCACCACAGGGCGCCGAGCAGGGCTTCGCCGCGGAGTGCGGGGTTGAGGGCGCGGACCTCCTGCGGCGACAGCAGCTTGTAGCCGCGTGCCGGTGCGTCCGCGCGGTCCGCGGCCTCGCGGGCCACCGCGAGTTCGGGGGCCGTGGTGACGGGGGTGAGGGAGCCGTTGGCCCGGAAGCCGAGGTTCGGGACTCGCGTCCCGATCTCTTCCCAGAGGGTGCGGGCTCGTAGTGCGGACTCCAGTTCTGGGCCGGCGGCCCTGCCGCCTACCCACACCAGGCCGAAGTTGCGCACGGACGCGCCGCGTGCCTGGTCCTCGCGTTCGATCTGGATGACCTCGTGGCCGCGTTCTATGGCCTGCCAGGCGTGCATGGTGCCCAGCACGCCGCCTCCGACAACTATGACTCGCATGGGGGGAACGGTCGCTGTGGGGGGTGTCTGGGTGGCGACGGGTGGGTAAACGGGGTCGCAACTTTGGGCTAGACCCGTTACCAGTACGAGATCGTCTCGGGCCTTCCCGTTGTGGTTCCTGTGGTTTGAAGCCCCTTCCCGTTCCTAATGGGGCTTCGCCCCTTTCCCCGTTGGCCTCGCCGGCCGGGCGTCGGGGGGCTCCGCCCCCCGGCAATCCCCCCGCCAAAAGGGGCTCCGCCCCCTCTGGACTCCCCCGCCCGTATCCGGGCCTGGTCTGAAGTGCTGGGGCTCCAACGTGGGGAGAAATAGGGCCTGTTCAGGGGAGGTGCAATGTTGGTTACTCCGTGGCGAGGGGCACGTGGCGGGGTGCTCCCCGCCAGGGGTCAGCCGTGGAGGTGGACGGAGAAGCTGAAGCGGTCTCCGCGGTACAGGGCTCGGACGCGTTCCAGGGGGAGTCCGGCGGGGTCTCGGGAGAGGCGGTGGATGAGGAGCATGGGGAGGGCGGGGGGTGTGCCGATGAGGAGGGCTTCTCGGGGGGTGGCCAGGACGGTTTCGAGGCGTTCGTCGGCGTCGCCGAAGCGGAGGCCGAGCCGTTCGCGCAGGTAGCCGTAGAAGGACGAGTCGGGGTCGAAGTCCCGTGACAGGTCAGGTACGCGGGCGACGGCGATGTACGTGCTCTCCAGGCCCACCCGCTCGTCGTCGGCGAACAGCACGCGTTCCAGGTGCCAGATGCTGTCACCGGGCGCGATGCCCAGTTCGCGCGCGAGGTCGCCGGGGCAGGCGTGGCGGGAGAGGCCGATGAGTGTGCGGCCGGGTACGCGGCCCTGTTTGCGTACGCCCTCGGTGTAGCTGGCGAGGGCGAGCGGCTGCTCCAGCTTGGGGCCCGCTACGACGGTGCCGCGTCCCGCGCGCCGCAGGCGGCCTTCCAGGAGGAGTTCGCGCAGCGCCTGGCGTACGGTCTCGCGCGCCACTTCGTAGCGCAGGGCCAGTTCGCGTTCGGTGGGCAACGGCTCGCCCTCGCCGAGTTCTTCCAGGAGGGGGGCGATGCGGGCCTTCAGCCAGTAGTACTTGGGAACCCGCCCGTGCTCGGGTATGCCCGCACGGACGGGGGCTGCTCCGTCGGCGGGGATCTCGTAGGGCACGGTGCTTTCGCGTGAGGTAGCCACGCTGGCATCTTCGCAGGCACGCGGGGCGCCTTCCTCGGTGAGCTGTGGGTGCGGGCACGCCGTGCGTGTGGGCCGGACCGTGCTCATGGTGCTCCGCTTTGCGAGGGTAGGCGCATGAACCGTATGGACTCCTCCGTCACCCCGCTCCGCGTCGGCCTCCTGGGCTACGGACTGGCGGGCTCCGTCTTTCACGCGCCGCTCCTCGCTTCCACTCCGGGGCTGGCCCTGGACACCGTCGTCACCTCCGATCCCGAGCGCCAGGAGAGGGCCCGTACAGCGGGTGGGCCCGACGGCCTCGTACGGGTGGTGGCGTCGGCCGACGAGCTGTTCGCCGAGCCCGGCAGGCTCGATCTGGTGGTGATCGCGACCCCGAACCGTACTCATGTGCCGCTGGCCCGGCGTGCGTTGGAGGCGGGGCTGCCGGCGGTGGTGGACAAGCCGCTGGCGGCGACTGCGGCCGAGGCACGGGAGCTGGCCGAGCTGGCGGACGCGCGCGGGCTGCTGCTGGCGCCCTTCCAGAACAGGCGCTGGGACAACGACTTCCTCACGCTGCGCTCGCTGCTGGCCGAGGACGCGCTGGGTGAGGTGCACCGTTTCGAGTCACGGTTCGAGCGGTGGCGGCCGAAGCCGAAGGGCGGCTGGCGCGAGTCGGGCGACCCGGAGGAGATCGGGGGGCTGCTGTACGACCTGGGCAGCCACCTGGTCGACCAGGCGCTGACCCTCTTCGGTCCCGCCGCCTCGGTGTACGCGGAGTCGGACGTACGCCGCGCCGGTGCGGAGGCGGACGACGACACGTTCATCGCGATCACCCACGAGAACGGCGTGCGCTCCCACCTGTGGATGAGCGCGACGGCAGCCCAGCTGGGCCCGCGCTTCCGGGTGCTGGGCAGCCGCTCCGCGTACGTGAAGTACGGGCTCGATCCGCAGGAGGCGGCGCTGCGGGAAGGCGCGCGGCCCGCTGAGGGCGTGCCGTGGGGCGTGGAGCCTGAGTCGGCGTGGGGCACGCTGGGTGCCCTGGACGAGACGCGTACGGTGCCGACGCTGGACGGCGACTACCCGGCGTTCTACGACGCGGTGGCCGCCGCACTGCGCGAGGGCACGCCGCCGCCCGTGACGGCGCACGAGGCGGCGGCTGCTCTTCAGGTGCTGGAGACGGCGCGGTCGTTCACGCGGTCTTCATGACCTGCCGCTGGCTGCCGAGGCCCTCGATCTCCAGCTCGACGACATCGCCGTCGCGCAGATACGGCTTGGGCTCGTCCATGCCCATGGCGACGCCTGCCGGGGTGCCGGTGTTGATGACGTCGCCCGGGTAGAGGGTCATGAACTGGCTGAGGTAGCGCACCACTTCGGCCACCGGGAAGATCTGGTCGGCCGACGTGCCGTTCTGGCGGAGTTCGCCGTTGACCCACAGACGCATCGCGAGCGCCTGTGGGTCGGGGACCTCGTCGGCCGTGACCAGCCAGGGGCCGAGCGGATTGAACGTCTCGCAGTTCTTGCCCTTGTCCCACTGTCCGCCGCGTTCGATCTGGAACTCGCGCTCGGACACGTCGTTGGCGACCGCGTATCCGGCGACGCAGGCCAGTGCCTCCTCGTGGGAGTCCAGATAGCGCGCGGTGCGGCCGATGACGACGGCCAGTTCGACCTCCCAGTCGGTCTTCTGGCTGCGGCGCGGTACGAGCACCGTGTCGTGCGGGCCCACGACGGTGTCGGGGGCCTTCATGAAGAGGATCGGCTCCCCGGGGACGGCCGCCCCCGTCTCGCGTGCGTGGTCGTGGTAGTTCAGCCCGATGCACACGATCTTGCCGATGCGGGCGACGGGCGCCCCGATGCGCAGGCTCTCGGGTCCCGCCTCCGCTCCCGGGAGAGCGGGCAGTTCGGGCAGCGTGCCCGACTCGGCGACCGCGCGCACCCGCTCCAGCGCGGCACCGTCACTGAGCAGGGCACCGTCGATGTCGGGCACGATCCCCGACAGGTCACGCAGCGTTCCTGACTGGTCCAGCAGCGCGGGGCGTTCAGCCCCGGCCGATCCGACGCGCAGCAGTTTCACGTGTCTCCCCTCCAGGCGAATCAGACGATCCTCCAAGAGGCCGTTCAGATCCACAAGACCCGGTTCACCTACTGGACCGCGACCCGGTACGCCGTGCCTCAGCCGCCCAGCAGCCGCGCCACCGTGTAGATGACGAGCCCCGCCAGGGAGCCGACGACCGTGCCGTTGATGCGGATGAACTGGAGGTCCCTGCCGATGTGGGCCTCGATCTTCTTCGAGGTGTGCTCCGCGTCCCAGGAGGCCACCGTCTCGGAGATCAGTGAGGTGATCTCGTCCCGGTAGGTGGTCACCAGGTAAACGGCGGCCCCCTCCACCCAGCCGTCCACCTTGCCCTGGAGCCGCCCGTCCTCGGACATCCGCTTGCCGAGCGACAGCAGCGCAGCCCGTGCGCGTACCCGCAGCTCGCTGCGCTCGTCCTCGGCCGCGGCGACGAGCATGGCCCGTACGGCGCTCCACGCCGAGGCGATCAGGTCCTGCACCTCGCCCCTGCTGATCACCTCGTTCTTGAGCCGCTCCACGCGCGCCCTGGTGGCGGGGTCGGACTTGAGGTCACCGGCGAAGTCGGACAGGAAGCGGTCGACGGCGCCCCGCGCGGGGTGGTCGGGCATGTCCCGCATCTCCTGCACGAAGCGCAGCAGTTCACGGTAGACGCGCTCACCGACCTTGCGGTCGACGAACTTCGGTGTCCAGCCGGGCGCACCCCCCGCGACGGCGTCCATGACCGAGTCGCCGTGCTCGTCCAGCCAGTCGGCCGCCCGTACGCACACCAGGTCGACGATGCGCCGGTGCCCGCCGTCCGCGACGATCTTCTCCAGCATCGCGCCGAGCCCCGGCGCGATCTCCTGCGCGTGCGCCCGCCGCGTGATGGCCTCGCTGACGATGGCCTGGACGTCGGAGTCGCGCAGTACGGTCAGCGCGCCGCGCAGCGCGGTGGCCAGCTCGGCGGTGACCCGGTCGGCGTGCGCGGGCTCAGCGAGCCAGGCGCCGAGCCTGCTGCCGATACCGACGGCACGCAGCCGTACCCGGACCACCTCGCCGGAGAGGAAGTTCTCGCCCACGAAGTCGCCGAGGCTCTGGCCGAGTTGGTCCTTCTTGGTGGGGATGATCGCGGTGTGCGGGATCGGGATGCCCATGGGGTGCCGGAAGAGCGCGGTGACCGCGAACCAGTCGGCGAGCGCGCCCACCATCCCGGCCTCCGCGGCTGCGGCGACGTAACCCGTCCAGGTCCCGGCGCCCGCGTGCCCCGCCCACTTGGCCAGGACGAAGACGGTCGCCATGAGCAGCAGCGCGCCGGTCGCGATGGTCTTCATCCGCCGTACGCCGCGCCGCCGTTCCTCGTCGGCCGGCGTGAACGCCCCTGGCCCGCCGAAGCGTCCGGGGCCGCCGGCCCTGCCCGGCGCTCCGGCGCCACCGGTGCTGTCGCCCGACCCGCCCCCCGGTCCTGACCCGGTGCCGGCTCCCGGACCGGCCCCCGCGCCCGGTCCGGCTCCGGAGTCCGGTCCGGCCCCTGAGCCCGATCCGCCGTACCCCCCTTGCCCGTTGGGGCCCACCGGCCCCGAATGGCCCAGCGTGTCCGAGCCATTTCTCTCGGTGTCCACGGCATCGGATTCGCCGCGTGTGACAGCTCTCACGTGGGCATCATCACGCCTAGGCAGCTCGCCCTTATTTGTCCGTTCCATCCGCTCCAACCGTCCCCTGGACCGCCCCGCGTACCCCCATCCTCCAGGGGGTCGCCGCCGGAAAGGCCAGTTCAACAGGCTCATCGAAGAGCACAGCCCCAAATGTCATCTTCACCCGGAGCGTCCCCGGGCCATTCTCCCCCGCGGTAACCGGGAGGGAACGGATCAGCCCTTTTCGGCGTCTGTGTGTTCGGGTGACGGTGATCTCCGGCAAGGATGCGCCCGCACACCCCTCGTCTCCGACCGCCCGGTCCACGGCCCCCAGGCCGGGGGCAGCACGCCGATCGTGGGATCATGAGACCGCCGACCACTCGGAGCCCCGGGCTCCGTCAGCCCGAGGAGAAACATCGCGCATGACCAGGAACATGGGTTATGCCCTGCTCGCCGGCCTTGCGGCGCTCGTGGTCCTCGTCTCGACCGCGGTCTTCATCGGCGTCGGCAGCAGCGATGACGGGCTGAACGGTGATTCCCCGCAGGCGCGCAACTCCGCCGCACCCGCCTCGTCGGGCAACTGGGTCGGCACCTGGTCCGCTTCCCCCGCTGCGGCCGAGCCCCGCACCCGCGACGGCTACGCGGACATGTCGATACGGAACGTGGTGCACACCTCCGTCGGCGGCAGCGGTGCCCGTATCCGGCTCTCCAACCTGTTCGGCAACCGCCCGCTGACCGTCACGCACGCGTCCATCGCCCTCGCGGCTGCCCCGAGCAACCCGACGGCCGCAGCGGGCACGATGCGCCGCCTCAGCTTCGGCAACAAGCCCACGGTCACCATCCCCGCCGGCGGCGAGGTCACCAGCGACGCGGTCAGGCTCAATGTGCCGCACGCCGCCGACCTGTTGATCACCACCTACTCGCCCAGCACCTCGGGCCCCGTCACGTACCACCCGTACGCACGTCAGACCAGCTACGTCGCCGAGGGCGACAGGGCCGAGGAGACCGGCGGCACGGCCTTCAACCAGCAGAGCCCGTACTGGCGTTACCTCACCGGCGTCGACGTCTGGAGTGCCGAGACCGACGGCGCCGTCGCCGTGCTCGGTGACTCGATCACCGACGGCATCACCTCAAGCCCCGGCGCCAACCGCCGCTGGACGGACTTCCTCGCCGAGCGGCTGCGCACCGAGCGGGACGCGCCCCGGCTGAGCGTGCTCAACGGCGGCGTGAGCGGCAACCGTGTCCTGGTGGACGGCAGCAAGTACTCGCCCAACAACGGCCCGAGCGCGCTGTCCCGCATGAACCGCGACATCCTCTCCCGTACGGGAGTGAAGGCCGTGGTCATCGAGATGGGCCTGAACGACGTCATCAAGCCCCCGCGCCAGCGGGACCCGCAGCGGATCGTCGACGGTCTGCGCGACCTCGTGCGCCAGGCGCACGCGCGCGGCCTGCGCGTCATCGGCTCCACGCTCACGCCTTTCGGCGGCCACCGGGGCTACACGCCCCGGCTGGACGCGGTACGCCAGGGAGTCAACGAGAAGATACGGCAGGGCAAGGTCTTCGACGCCGTCGTGGACTTCGACGCCGCCCTCCGCGACCCCGCGCGCCCCGAACGCCTGCGCGTCGCCTACGACTCGGGTGATCACCTCCACCCCAGCGACAACGGCTACCGCGCCATGGCGCAGGCCCTGGACCTCAAGACGCTGAAGGGCTCCAGCCCGGCGAAGCTGTGAGGCTTCCAGCCCGGCCAAGCTGTGAGGCTTCCAGCCCGGCCAAGCTGTGAGGCCGACTCCGCAGAGCCGCAGGGGCCTGGCCCCTGCGGCTCTGCTCTGTCATGGCCCCCTTCTGTCATGGCGACGGGCTGCCATGGCTCCCTTCTGCCATGACGGCGCTCTGCCATGACGGCGAGGGTCAGCCGGAATCACCGCCCTCGGCACCGCACTCGTCCGACGGCCCCCTCAACGTGCGTACATGCGGGCGATGACGTCCTCGATGTCGGGCTCCCTGATCGAGAGGTCGACGAGCGGGTAGCCGGCGGCGACCTGGGAGACCAGGGGTGCCGCGCTCGCCGCCGCCGGGAAGGCGAGCCACTGGCGCGGCCCCTCGGTGCGTACGGTGCGCGCGCCGTGCACGCCCTCGATGGGAGGCATCTCACGCTCCAGGTCGACCACGAGCGTCCGTTCGCTGCTGCCCACCTCGTGCAGACCCGCGAGCACGCCGTCGTACATCAGGCGGCCGTGGTCGATGACCACGACCCGCTTGCACAGGTACTCGATGTCGCTGAGGTCGTGCGTGGTCAGCAGGACCGTCGTGCCCATCTCCGCGTTCAGGTTCAGCAGGAACTCCCGTACCCGCGCCTTGCTGATCACATCGAGCCCGATCGTCGGCTCGTCCAGGTAGAGCACGTCGGGGTCGTGCAGCAGCGCCGCTGTGATGTCGCCCCGCATCCGCTGCCCCAGCGAGAGCTGCCTGACCGGTACTTCGAGCAGCCCGTCCAGCTCCAGCAGCTCGACGCAGCGCTCCAGGTTGGCGCGGTAGCGGGCCTCGGGGATGCGGTACATGCGCTTCACGAGCGCGTAGGAGTCGCGCAGCGGCAGGTCCCACCACAGGGTGGTGCGCTGCCCGAAGACGACGCCGATGCGCCGCACCAGCTGCGTACGCTCCTTCCAGGGGTCCACCCCCGCCACCCGCAGCCGTCCGCCGCTGGGCGTGAGGATGCCCGTCAGCATCTTGATCGTGGTCGACTTGCCCGCGCCGTTCGGCCCGATGAAGCCCACCATCTCCCCGCGCGGCACGGCGAAGGAGATGCCGTCCACCGCGCGCACCTCGCTGGTCGTACGCCGCAGGAAGCCGCTCCTGCGCCGTACCGTGAAGACCTTCTCCAGCTCTCTTACGTCGATGAAGCCGTCGTCGTCCACGGATTCCTCTCCGGTCATCCCTTCCTCAGCTTCCTGTACTCCGGTAGGCGCGCAGTCCCGCGCGCCACACCAGTCCCGTGATGACGCAGCACAGCAGCGCCACGGCCGGCGAGGCGAAGTCCACCCAGCCCGGCAGCCCCAGCGGATCGTCGCGGCCCAACAGGCGCAGTGCGGGCATCCAGTTGACGAAGGCCAGCGGCACCACGAACGTCACGCCCCGCACGAGGTCCTTGCCGAAGACCGTCGGCGGGTACTGGAGCAGCGTGGTGCCGCCGTAGGTGAAGGCGTTCTGCACCTCGGAGGCGTCCTGCGCCCAGAACTGGAAGGCGCCGCCCAGTACGAACACGCAGCCGAAGATGCAGCCGCCGCTGACGATCATCACCAGCACCATCAGCGCGCTGCCCACGTTCCAGTCCACATCGAGCTGGAAGAGCGACCAGGTCAGAACCATCGCGCCCTGCGAGATCCTGCCGAGCCTGCGCAGCGCGAAGCGGTCGGCCGCCACCTGGACGAGCACCGGCACGGGCCGCATCAGCAGCAGGTCCATCGTCCCGTCACGCACCCGCCCGCCGATCCGCTCGAACTGACCCAGGAACAGATCGGCCAGCCCGAAGGCGACACTGGACGTGCCGTACAGGAACGCCACCTCGGGCAGCGAGAAGCCGCCCAGCGCCTCCACGTGCGAGAACATGATCATGATCGCGGCGAAGTCGAGAAACGTGGTCGCGAAGCTGACCGCCAGCATGATCGCGAACGAGGCGCGGTACGCCATGGTCGAGCGCACCCACATGGCGACGATGAACCCGTAGGCCCGCAGCCCCCACGCGGCCCGCGCCAGCACACCCTCAGCCACCCTGGACCACCACCCGGCGCGTCGCGACCTTCTGGAGCAGCCGCCCGCAGCCGAGGAGCACCAGCGCCCACACGGACTGGAACCCGAAGGCGCCCGCGATCCCCGCTCCGCCCTGGCGCACGCCCAGCAGCACATCGGCCGGCACCTGGAGGGTCGCGGCCCATGGCAGCCAGCGCACGATCTCGCCGAGCGCGCCGGGGAACACGTTCAGCGGCAGCATCATCCCCGAGAAGAAGAGGCTCAGCAGCATGCTCAGTGCCCCGAGCCCGGACGCGTCCAGCAGCCAGAACCCGCACAGCGCGAACAAGTAGCGCAGCGCGAAGCTGACGACGACCCCGAGGAACACGGACAGCAGGAAGAGCGCCCACACCAGAAGGGAGCCGGGGAGCGCCAGTTCGAAGGCGAAGGCGCCCACCACCAGCGGTACGACGCCGCGCCCGACCAGATGGAAAGCGGCCCGCCCCAGGTCGGAGGCGAGCCACCACATTTGGAGGTCGATGGGCCGATAGAGATCGATGGCCACATCGCCCGTTCTGATGCGTTCCTGGAACTCGTCCTGGAACCCCCCGCCCATCAGGGCCGCACTGGCGAGCAGCGCCTGCCCGATCCACACGAACGTGAGTGCCTGGGACTGGTCGTATCCCCCCAGTTGCGGACGCTCGTTCCACAGGGCGATGAAGGTGTACGCGAGGATGAAGCCGAAAATCGTGTTGGTGAACACGCCCGCGGCCGTGGCCATGCGGTACGTGGCATAACGCCGGAAGCCACTTCCGGCTACAGCGAAATAGAGACGTGGCAGACGCATCCTTTCGAGCCCCTCCACCGTCTTCCAAGTAGTACTTCCGTACGAGAACAAGCGCCGGAGCCTAGTCCACCTTCTCGGAGGACAGCCACCGAATACTCACCGGGACGGGTGACAGGCCCGGGCCGAACGGCCCATCGGCCGGTCCCGCGTGGTGTGCCCCGCACTCGTTCTCCGGTGCGGTGGGTGCGACAGTGTTCTACGGGGCGTACATCGCGAATCGCCCACTTTGGACGAGGAGTCCCTGGAGACATGAGTGACGAGCCGACCACCGAATCCGACGGACGGGAACCGGGGTCCGACGGCCCGCCGTCCGATGACTCGGAGGGGGACGGCATGAGCAGCGAGGGCGGCAAGAAAAAGAAGAAGCGCCGCACCGGCTGGCGCCGCCTGCTCCCGACCTGGCGGATGGTACTGGGCGGAGTCCTGCTGTTCGTCCTGCTCGTCTCCGGCGCGCTGGTGGCCGGATATCTGCTGGTGAGCATCCCCTCGCCCAACAAGGCGGCTGCTGCGCAGACGAACGTCTACTTGTACGCGGACGGCACGCAGATCGCCCGCGACGGCGAGGTCAACCGCGAGAACGTCACGCTCAGCAAGGTGCCCAAGACCGTCCAGCACGCCGTACTCGCCGCCGAGGACCGGGACTTCTACCACGAGACGGCCGTCGACCCCAAGGCCATGCTCCGCGCGGGCTGGAACATGCTCACCGGCGGTGGCCGCCAGTCCGGTTCCACCATCACCCAGCAGTACGTGAAGAACTACTACCTGGACCAGGACCAGACGATCACTCGTAAGGCCAAGGAGTTCTTCATCGCGCTCAAGCTCGACCGCGAGGTGAGCAAGGCCGAAGTGCTCCAGGGCTACCTGAACACCAGCTACTTCGGCCGCAACGCGTACGGCATCCAGTCGGCGGCGCACGCCTACTACGGCAAGGACGTCAGCAAGCTCACCACGGCCGAGAGCGCCTATCTGGCCGCGCTGGTCAACTCGCCCAACGCGTACGACACCCGCGCCCACCCGGAGAACCGCGCACGCGCCAAGGCGCGTTGGAACTACGTGCTCGACGGCATGGTCACCGAGGGCTGGCTCAAGAAGTCCACCCGCGAGGGCATGAAGTTCCCCGAGCCCGACGAGGCCAAGCCGCCGGGGAACATGGCGGGTGAGCGCGGCTATCTGGTGGAGGCGGTCAAGAACTACCTCATCGAGAACAGGATCGTCGACGAACAGCGGCTCCGCGCCGGGGGCTTCCGCATCACCACCACCTTCCAGCCCAAGAAGCAGAAGGCCATGCGCAATGCCGTCGACGACAAGCTGATGTCCCAACTGGACAAGAAGAACCGCAAGGTGGACAAGTACGTCCGGGCGGGCGGTTCCTCCGTCGATCCCAGGACCGGCAAGGTCGTGGCGATGTACGGCGGCATCGGTTTCACCGAGCAGTTCATGAACAACGCCACCCGGCGCGACTACCAAGTGGGCTCCACCTTCAAGCCGTTCATCTTCGCCTCCGCCGTCCAGAACAAGTCCAAGACCCAGGGCGGCTCGTCCATCAACGCGCGCACCGTCTACGACGGCACCAACAAGCGCGAGGTCATGAGCGACGGCCGGGGCACCGACTACTCCCCCGCCAACGAGGACGACAGGTCCTACGGCCAGATCCCCGTCACCACGGCGATGGACAAGTCCGTGAACTCCGTCTTCGCACAGATGGGCGTGGACGTCGGCCCGAAGAAGGTCAAGAACACCGCGATCGACCTCGGCATCCCCAAGAACGTCCCGAACATGCCCGAGGACGGCTCCATCGCGCTCGGCGTCACCACCGCCTCCACCCTGGACATGGCCGAGGCGTACGCGTCGCTCGCCAACCACGGCAAGCACGGCCACTACCGCATGGTCGAGAAGGCCACCCGCGGCAACGAGGTCATCGACCTGCCCGACCACGACCCCAAGCAGGCCGTACCCCGCGTCGCCGCCGACTCCACCACCGACATCCTGCGCAGCGTCGTCAAGTCCGGTACGGGAACGGCCGCGCAGTCAGTCGGCCGCCCGGCGGCGGGCAAGACCGGTACGGCGGAGGAGGACAAGGCGGCCTGGTTCGCGGGCTTCACCCCCGAACTGTCGACCGTGATCAGCGTGATGGGCCAGGACTCCGACAGCGGCGCCCAGAAGCCCTTGTACGGCGCGGCAGGCCAGCCCCGTATCAACGGCGGCGGCTACCCCGCGAAGATCTGGGGCGCCTACATGAAGGAGGCCCTGGACGGCCGGCCCGTCAAGGACTTCGACCTGGACACCAACGGCGACGCCGAGCTGCCCAGCACCCAGCCGCCCGCCACAACGGAGCCCCCCACCACCGAGCCCCCCTCGACCGGCTCCCCCAGCGAATAGACCCCGCCCACCTCCGAGAAGCCCCCGCCCCCGCCCCCCCACCCAACGCCGCCGCCGTCCGAACCCACGAAGCCTCCGGACCCGAGCATCCCCGAGATCGGCGGGGTCGACGGCGGTGATCCCGGCGGTGACGGCGGAAACGACGTGGGCGGCGCCGACGGCGGACCGGGCGATCCGGGCGGAATCGGCGGCAACGGAGTTCCCGGCGGAGGGTAGGCCCTCCCGCGAGGGGACACCGGGTCCCGCACGCAGGCCCTTTCCCGGGCCGATGACCCGCTGGTGACCTGGGCCACCACCCTCGCGCGTCCCGTTTGCTACGGTTCTGGGACCGGTCGCTCGTTCGAGTGGGCCGGTCCCGACGAGACGCGTCGTACCGGGCCGAGACAAGACGACGCACCCCCGCAAGTCACGTTTACGGAGGTGCCGTCATGGCCTGGATCCTGCTTGTCGTCGCCGGTCTCGTCGAGGTCACCTGGGCGATCGGTCTCAAGTTCACCGAGGGCTTCACACGGCTGTGGCCCAGCGTCGGCACGATCGCCGGCTTCGCCGTCAGCATGATCCTTCTCGCCTACGCCGCCAAGACCCTGCCCATCGGCACGGCCTACGGCGTCTGGGTCGGCATCGGTGCGGCGGGCGCGGCGATCGTCGGCATGGTGGCGCTGGGAGAGCCCGCCACGGCGGCCCGGATCTTCTTCATCGCCCTGCTGCTGGTCGCCGTCATCGGCCTCAAGATGACCTCCGGCCACTGACCGGCCGGCCCGGCGCCCGGCAGAAGTACGGCGCCCCGCCGGCCCTCCCCGATACGGCGCCTCAGAAATGAGGCGCCCCGGGGGCCGCATCCCCAAGGGGCGGGAGCTTCAGAGGTAGAGCCCCGTCGAGTCCTCGGAGCCCTGGAGGCGTTCGGCGGCGACGGCATGGAGGTCGCGTTCACGCATCAGCACGTACGCGACCCCGCGCACCTCCACCTCGGCCCGGTCCTCCGGGTCGTACAGCACGCGGTCCCCCACCTCGACCGTACGGACGTTCTGACCGACGGCGACGACCTCGGCCCAGTCGAGCCTGCGGCCGACAGCGGCGGTCGCGGGAATCACGATCCCACCGGAGGACCGCCGCTCGCCCTCGGTGGTGTCCGTCCGCACGAGTACGCGGTCGTGCAGCATCCGGATGGGCAGCTTGTCGTGGTCCGCTGCGGCGGAAGCGGGAGTCTCAGGGCTCACGGCACGACCGTATCCCAGGCCCTCAGCGCCGCCGACGCCGAGCCGAGAGTGCGAAGAAACCGCCGACGACGGCGACCGTGATCAGTGCGACCGGAACGACGCGCTCCAGGCGCGGAGCGCCGTCCTCGGCAACGAACGTCGCCCGCATGTCCGTGACCGCGCGGTTCGCCGCGACGTACGCGCGCCCCGCCGTCCTGTCCACCGTGGCCGCGGCCTTGGCCTTGGCGTCGCCGATGATCGTCTTCGGGTGGACGCGTACGGCGATCTCGTCCAGCGCTGCGGCCAGATCGTGCCGCCTGCGGACGATGTCCGCCTCGATGTCCGCGGGGGTCCTGGCTTCCGGCACCGCGCTGCCTCCATCGCTGTCAGTGGTGCGTCATACCGTGGTTAACGGACATCCTGTCAGCTCGCCGGGGCCCATGCCCCATGGCACCCCCGATCGGCGCCTTCCGGCTACGCTCAGGCAGCGTCCGACCGTAAGTGAGCACCATCCGTGAGGAACGCAGAGGAGCCCCCATGAGCGAGCGACTTCAGCCCGGCGACACCGCCCCCGACTTCACGCTGCCCGACGCCGACGGCAAGCAGGTCTCGCTCGCTGACCACAGGGGACGCAAGGTGATCGTGTACTTCTACCCCGCCGCGCTCACTCCCGGCTGCACCAAGCAGGCATGCGACTTCACCGACAACCTCGACCTGCTCGCGGGCCAGGGGTACGACGTCATCGGCGTCTCCCCCGACAAGCCGGAGAAGCTCGCGAAGTTCCGCGACAAGGAGGACCTGCGGGTCACGCTCGTCGGCGACCCCGACAAGGAGACGCTGGCCGCGTACGGCGCCTTCGGCGAGAAGAAGCTGTACGGCAAGACGGTGACGGGCGTGATCCGTTCGACCGTCGTCGTGGACGAGAGCGGCAAGGTGGAGCACACGTTCTACAACGTCAAGGCAACCGGCCACGTGGCCAAGCTCATCAAGGACCTGGGCCTGGAGCCGTCCGGCGCCTGAGCGCCGTCACCTCCGCATATGCCGTGTAACGGCGGTTGTGTGCGGTACTCATGGGTGCATGAATCACGAGGAACCGGCCCCGGACCCGGCTGCCCTCAAACGGCACCGCAACCTCTTCCGGGCCATCCAGCGTCAGCTGCGGCCCAGAATCCGCCGTAGCGACATCACGGTCACGGACGAGAAGACGGTGCGCCGCGCGACGAAGGCAGCCGCCGTCGGCAATGCCATGGAGTGGTTCGACTTCGGGATCTACGCATATCTCGCGGTCACGATCGGCAAGGTCTTCTTCCCCGCAGGCAGCACCCAGCTCCTGGCCTCCTTCACCGCCTTCGCCGCCTCTTTCCTGGTACGGCCGCTCGGCGGGCTGTTCTTCGGCCCGCTCGGCGACCGTATCGGGCGCAAGAAGGTCCTGGCGCTGACGATGATGCTGATGGCGGCCGGCACCTTCTGCATCGGCCTGATCCCCTCGTACCACTCCGTCGGGATCATCTCGCCGGTCCTGCTGCTGGTGTGCCGGCTCGTGCAGGGCTTCTCGACGGGCGGCGAGTACGGCGGCGCCGCCACCTTCATCGCCGAGTACGCGCCCGACAAACGGCGCGGGTTCTTCGGCAGCTTCCTGGAACTGGGCACCCTCACCGGCTACACGGGCGCAGCGGCCCTGGTGCTGCTCCTCAACACCACGCTCGGCCCGCAGACGATGCTCGACTGGGGCTGGCGCATCCCGTTCCTCGTCGGCGGCCCGATCGGCGTGGTCGGCCTCTACCTGCGTATGAAACTCGACGAGACCCCGGCGTTCCAGAAGCGCGCGGCCGAGCTGTCGCACTCCCCCGAAGCCAGTACGGAGGAGGCCAACGCGCCCAAGCTGTCCGAGAACGTGCCCCAGAAGGAACTCAAGACGGTCTTCGCCGAACAGTGGCGGGCCCTGCTCCTGTGCGTCGGCCTGGTGGCTGCCTACAACGTCACCGACTACATGCTGCTGTCCTACATGCCCGCCTACCTCACCGACGCCCTGGGTTACGAGAACTCCATGGAGCTGGTCGCGGCGATCATCGCGATGGTGGCGATGATGACGGTCCTCCAGCGCGTGGGCAATCTCAACGACCGCTTCGGGCGCAGGCCCGTGCTGCTCGCCGGCATGATCGGTTTCCTGCTCCTGACGGTGCCCGCCTTCGCCCTCTTCCAGCAGGGCAGCTTCATCGCCGTACTCGTCGGCCTGCTCATCCTCGGCGCCTGCCTCGTGTGCCTGCTCGGCACGATGTCCGCGACGCTCCCCGCGCTCTTCCCGACCGATGTGCGCTACGGCTCCCTGTCGATCGGCTACAACGTCGCGACGGCCGTCTTCGGCGGCACGGCACCCGGCGTGATGACCTACCTCGTCGACAGCACCAACGACAACCTCGCCCCCGCCTACTACGCCTCCGGCGCGGCGGTCCTCGGCATCGTCTCCGTCCTGTGCATGAAGGAGACGGCCCAGCAGCCGCTCCAGGGCTCACCGCCCTCGGTGAGCACCGACGAGGAGGCCAGGGAGATGGCACGTTCCCAGACCAACGAACCCACGTTCTGATCCGGGCCCTCCCCCGTACGCACAGGGCGCGCGCAGTACGATACGTCAGCGCGCGAGTGCCGGAATTGGTAGACGGGACGGCTTTAGGTGCCGGTGTCTTCGGACGTGGGGGTTCGAGTCCCCCCTCGCGCACCACGGGATCTTCTGGTCTCCCGGCGGAGACGGTCCCTCACGCGTGTACGGACGTCACGTACACCGTCACGCGCTCCGGGCGGTCCGTCACGTCGATGGTGATGTCGTGGCTGGGCGCGGGCGTGCGGGTGCCGGTGGAGACGCCGGAGAGGTAGTTCCTGCCGGGCCGCTTCTTCCAGCCGGCGGTCTCGGTGCCGACATCCTCAAGGTAGAAGCCGGGTTCGAGGCTGGACTTGGGCACCCGGGCCTCGCGGAGGAAGGCGGCGAGCCGGCTTTCGGGGATCTGGAAAGAGAGTGCGAGGCCGTACGAGGACCAGCCGTTGTCCTGGACGTAGGCGACCCGTCGCGCTTCAGGGGGCAGGGCGAGCTGGTGCAGCTTGAGGACCTTCGCCGGTGGGGCTCCGTGCTGGAGGCGGGGCGCCGCGGCCTTGGGCTTCTCCTCCGGTGCCGCCTTCTCCTGCCCGCCACAGCCGGCGACGGACGCGAGGAGCAGCACCGCACCCGCCACCCCACCTGTGACGCGTGCCCCGCGCGTCACGCGCCTCACCGCTTCGGCCAGTTGTCGATGACGAAGTTCGTCTTACCCACGACGTTGTATTCGCGGGCCTTTCCCGAGGTGTGCAGATGCGCCATGTCCTTCTGCTTCAGTTCGATCGGCCCCTTGTGCAGATCTTTACGGGGCACGGACTCCGAACCGTTCCCCCAGTTGTAGCGCTTGTAGACGGACAGCTCGGCAACCATTCTCTCTTTCCCTGACGCGTCGTACACCTTGCGCCCCTTTACGCGGTACTGGAATCCGTTGAGCGCGTAGTACCAGTCGAGGCTGTCCTTTTCGTTGGCCCGGGTCGACTTCCATCCTGTGTCGAATGAACTGTCCCCCTTGTACCTCTTCAGGTCCTCGCCCAGTTTGCCGCGGAACCGGGGAAGCGACTGGAGCATCGTCGCTGGGTCCACCTTGTAGTCCTTGCCCGAGTTCTCCAGGTAATGACTGAGGAGGTCGTAGGCGTTTCCGTGGCCCTGGTAGGCGAGTCCGGACAGGATGAGCGCATTCGCCTTCCACCACGTCTTGTTGTCGGTCCCGTTGGGTTTCTCCTTACCGTAGGGCCTTCGGTCGGAAGGCAGCAGGGGCGGGTTCCCGACCTGGGTGAAGCCCGCGTACCGGCCGTTGACGTCGAACTCCAGAGCCCACTTCAGGGTGTTGTCGGCCCTGCGTGCGTCCTCGATGGCGCGCGTGACGCGCCGGTTGTACCCGTTCACGGTCTCGAAGTAGCCCTTGGACAGCATCTGCTGCTGCCCCGCCGGCAGCCCCTTGAGCTTGTCCTCGTCGAGGGAGACCTCTCCCGTCGCCCCGTCGATCTTCAGGTACTTGTCCTCGCCGATTTCCCTTACGCACGCGTTGAGGCGCTTCTGGGCACTGTGCAGGTCCTTGTACGCGGTACGGAGAAATCCGTGCACATAACGGGCCTCCCTGGAGGCCGCTTCCATCTCACGCGCCGCCGCCTTGAAGCGGCCCTTTGCCGCGTTCGCCGCCTCACCACGCCAGTCCGATTCGGTGAGCGACTTCCGGATCTCGGTATCGAAATCGGTCTTGACGCCCAGCATCTTCTCGGGGACCGATTTCCATTTCCGTACGGCTTCCTCAAGAGGCTTCAAGTCGACGGACACGATCTTCTTGAAACTCAACAAGGCTCATTCCCCCTCGGAATCCGAGGACACCGCAGAACGTCATCCGAAGTTCGGGCCGTCCTTCCAGGGGCCCGGCTGGCGCCAGAAACTGTTCCCGGTGTCGAGGTCGTTCTTCTTGAAGAGCTTCGCAGCCTTGCGCAGGCTGTCCGCCGTTCTCGTTTCCAGGACCTCGCGCACGTACTTCATCTGACGGGCCCAGCGTTCGTCGAACGTGTCGAAGGCCGAGGCACACGCGAAACCCGACAGGCTCCCCTTGATCTGCCGGGTCTCCGTCATCGCCTCGTTGTCCGTGGCCATGAATCGCCTGGCGATCTTGTCCGTCGCCTCGGCCTTGGCCCGGAGCACCGACGCGGACACCTTGAGGCCGGGACCGGCTCCGTCCGGCGGGAGAGGGCCGTTCAGCCGGGTATGGACGCGCGACCCGTCCCCCGCACCGGCCTTGAGCGCCGCCCACTCTTCCTCGAACGTCATGCTGCCGCCCCCTTCTCGCCCGCGCTCAGCCTTTCGTCACCGTCAGTACGTGCTGTCGCCGTCAGTACGTGCTGTCACCAGTACGTCCCATCGATGGTAGGCAACTCACCTGGCACGGCGCATCGGCGTTCTGAGGGGGCGCCAGGGCCAGGAGACACGTGCGCGGTTCGGAATTCCGAACCCGCGGTCGGGTGCTTCCACGAGTGACCTGCTGCTTCATGTCCGGTGTGATGAGGGGGACTTGTTCACCTCCTACCGATGAGGAAAAGCCATGAAGCCGTTCCGCAGCGTGCTCCTGTGTCTGCTGGCCGCGAGACCAAGCACCCGAAGAACCCGGACCCGAAGCCCCATCAGCGCAGGTCCAGCAGCTCCCGTACGGCGGGGACCAGGGCGCGGAACGCCTTGCCGCGGTGGCTGATCGCGTTCTTCTCCTCGGCGGTCAGCTCGGCGCAGGTCCGGGTCTCCCCCTCGGGCTGGAGGATCGGGTCGTAACCGAAGCCGCCGCTGCCCGAGGGCGCGTGCCGGAGGGTGCCGCGAAGCTGGCCGTTGACCACGCGCTCGGCGCCGGCGGGCAGGGCGAGCGCGGCGGCGCACTCGAAGTGGGCCGCACGGTGCGCGTCGGCGATGTCGGAGAGCTGTGCGAGCAGCAGGTCGAGGTTGGCGGCGTCGTCACCGTGCCTGCCCGCCCAGCGCGCGGAGAAGATACCGGGTGCGCCGCCGAGTACGTCCACGCACAGCCCCGAGTCGTCGGCGATGGCGGGGATCCCGGTGGCGGCGGCGAGCGTGTGCGCCTTGAGGAGCGCGTTCTCGGCGAAGGTCACCCCGGTTTCCTTGACGTCGGGAATCTCGGGGTAGGCATCGGCGCCGACGAGGTCCAGGTCGAGGCCGGCGTCGGCGAGAATGGCCTTGAGTTCGGTGACCTTGTGGGCGTTGCGGGTGGCGAGGATCAGGCGCTGGGTGCTCATGGGCACCGATTATCGCGTCCTGTCCCCGCCTCCGTCGCGCGGGATCAGCCGGGGGTGCAGACCTTGGTCAGCTCCTCGGCCGCGTCGCCGACCGGTCCCGTCTTGGGGGTCTGGCCCTTGTCGATGTCCGTGCGGACGCTGTCCACGGCGTCGCCCAGCTTGCCGACGGCCTTGCTGACGTCGCCCTCGTCGGTCTCGTTCTCGATCTTCTTCAGGTTCTTGTCGATCTTGTCGAGCGATTCCTTGGCCTGCGTGGGGTCCTCGGAGGCATCGGAGGCCGCCTGCTGGAGGTCCTCCGCGGCCTGCGCGACGGCGGTCGCCGTATTGGCACAGTCAAGGGCCTTGTCGACTGCTCCGCACCCCACGGCGAGAGGCACGGTGAACGCGACGGCCGCTATCGCGGCGACGGTGGTCCTACGGAGCACGGTCTCTTCCCCTCCTGGAAACTGGTCGGGCCGCACGATTCGACACGTGCGGCCCGCACCTATGCAGACGCGTAAAGCGGTCGCAAAGTTTCCTCGGGGGCCGAGAAGTTCGCTGAACCTACCGGCCGAGTGCCGTGCGCTGCGTTCCGTCCAGCTGGGCGCAGCCCTTGACGGCCAGGTCGAGAAGGCCGTTCAGCTCCTCGCGTGCGAACGGCTCGCCTTCGGCCGTGCCCTGGACCTCGACGAAGCGGCCGTCCCCGGTGCAGACGACGTTCATGTCGGTCTCGGCGCGCACGTCCTCCTCGTAGCGCAGGTCGAGCAGCGGCGCGCCGTCGACGATGCCGACGCTGACGGCGGCGACGGTGCCGGTCAGCGGCTGCGCCTTGGCCTTGATCAGCTTCTTGCCCTGGGCCCAGCCGATGGCGTCGGCGAGGGCGACATAGGCACCGGTGATGGCGGCGGTACGGGTGCCGCCGTCGGCCTGGAGCACGTCGCAGTCGACGACGACGGTGTTCTCGCCGAGCGCCTTGTAGTCCACGACGGCGCGCAGGGAGCGCCCGATGAGACGGGAGATCTCGTGGGTACGCCCGCCGATCTTGCCGCGGACGGACTCGCGGTCGCCGCGGGTGTTGGTGGCGCGCGGCAGCATGGCGTACTCGGCGGTGACCCAGCCCTCGCCACTGCCCTTGCGCCAGCGGGGCACGCCCTCGGTGAAGCTGGCGGTGCACAGGACTCTGGTGTCGCCGAAAGAGACGAGGACGGAGCCTTCGGCGTGCTTGCTCCAGCCGCGTTCGATCGTGACCGGACGCAGTTCCTCGGCCGTACGGCCGTCGATACGTGACATGGGAGCGAGCCTAAGCCGTGTCCCGCGTAACGCCGAACGCGGTGGCGGGGACGGCCGGTTCTCCCGGCGTCCCGGCCACCGCGTTCGGCGTGTACCGGCGAGCTTCAGCTCACATCATGTCCTCGATGTCCGCCGCGATGGGGTCGGCGTCGGTGCCGATGACGACCTGGATCGCGGAGCCCATCTTCACGACTCCGTGGGCTCCGGCCGCCTTCAGCGCGGCCTCGTCGACGAGTGAGGAGTCCTTGACCTCGGTGCGGAGGCGGGTGATGCAGCCCTCGACCTCTTCGATGTTGTCGAGCCCGCCGAGTCCGGCGACGATCTTCTCAGCCTTGCTGGCCATGTGCTTCTCCTGGTGTGACGGACCGGTGGACCGCTGGGCGGGATATCACGTTAGCCCACGTTCAGCCCATGTTCGCGGGCGTATGTCCACTGTCTGACGAATGATGGCGGTTACCTGGCGTTGCGAACCGGTCACTTGCGCCCGCTTCGCACCACTAGAGGTCTACACCAGTATGCGACAACCGCTCGGAAACGGTGGCCCAGGGGCGACCGGTCAGGAGGAGGCTCGTGAGTTCCCACGCCGCCGCGTCCCCGGGAAAAAGGTGGACGTCCTCCTTCTTCCAGGGCCTCCAGAAGATGGGCCGCAGCCTCCAGCTCCCCATCGCGGTCCTTCCCGCGGCCGGCATTCTCAATCGGCTGGGCCAGCCCGACATCTTCGGCGACGAGGGACTTGGCTGGTCGGACGTCGCCAAGGTGTTCATGGGCGCCGGCGGGGCGCTGCTGGACTCCGCGCTCGGGCTGCCGCTGCTCTTCTGCGTCGGTGTGGCCATCGGGATGGCCAGAAAGGCGGACGGCTCGACGGCACTCGCGGCCGTGGCCGGGTTCCTCGTCTACTACAACATCCTCCACCAGTTCCCCGAGTGCCCCTCGGGCGCGCACTACGACAGCGGGCTGACCACCTGCGTGGGCAAGGGCGGGGACGCGGCGGGCACTCCGACCTACCAGAACCCGGGCGTCTTCGGCGGCATCGTCGTGGGCCTGCTGTCCGCGTGGTTCTGGCAGCGCCTGCACCGGGTCAAACTCGTGGACTGGCTGGGCTTCTTCAACGGGCGCCGCCTCGTGCCGATCGTCATGGCCTTTGTGGCGCTCGTACTCGCCGTGCTGTGCCAGTGGGTCTGGCCGCCCGTCGGTGACGCGCTCACCAGCTTCTCGAAGTGGATGACGGATCTGGGCGCGTGGGGCTCGGGCATCTTCGGTCTGGCCAACCGCGCACTGATCCCGATCGGTATGCACCAGTTCCTGAACACCTTCATGTGGTTCCAGTTCGGGGACTTCACCAAGCCCGGCGGTGAGGTCGTACACGGTGACATCAACAGGTTCCTCGCGGGCGACCCGACGGCCGGCCAGTTCACCTCGGGCTTCTTCCCGATCATGATGTTCGCGCTGCCGGCCGCAGCGCTGGCCATCACGCACACGGCCAGGCCGGAGCAGCGCAAGGTGGTCGGCGGCATGATGCTCTCGGTGGGCCTGACCTCGTTCGTCACGGGTGTCACCGAACCCATCGAGTTCTCGTTCCTGTTCATCGCGCCCGCGCTCTACGTGATCCATGTGATCCTCACCGGCGTCTCCATGGCGGTGACCTGGGCGCTCGGGGTGCACGACGGCTTCAGCTTCTCGGCCGGACTGATCGACTACGTCATCAACTGGAGCCTGGCGAGCAAACCATGGCTGATCATTCCGATCGGACTGTGCTTCGCGGTGGTCTATTACGTGCTCTTCCGCTTCGTGATCGTCAAATTCGACCTCAAGACTCCGGGGCGCGAACCGGAAGAGGTCGCCGAGGAGATCGAGAAGGAGAACACCGAACCCTGACCGGACCCACCCGCGGAAAGACGCAAGAACCCGCGCCCCCGGGACTGCCCCCGAGACCTCCCCGGCCGCGCCCCGGGAGCCCGCAAGTCCCCCGGAGGACGGCAGCGCCCCGGAGAGGACGGCGAGAGACCTGCGGACAGGGCAGGCGTCTCGGCGGAACGCTGCGAGGGCCGCGGCGAAGTCCTGCGGGTCCAGTGAAGACCGAGTGGGTCGCGGCGAAGTCCGGCGGGTCCGGCGAAGACCGAGTGGGGTGCGGCGAAAGACCGGTGACGTTCGCGGCGAAGGCCGCGCGCGCTCTCGGCGGAGCCCGCGAAGTGTCTCGGCGAAGTCGCGGAAAGGCCCTTGAGTTCATGGACTTGAGGGCTTTTCGATATGCGTTCGTGACGTGCGGCGAACGCGGCCGAAGTCACTCGGAAGAAGAGATTCCATCTGTCCGCGTGCTCATGCTACTAATGGTCTAAACCACTAGCGTGGACTAGACCATCGAGCGGGCCTCCTCCTTGCGCAGCGCCCGCTTCACCTGGAGGAATCCCATGAGCACGGACACCGCTGCTCCCGCGAAGAAGCGGGGCTCCGGACTGTTCCAAGGACTGCAGAAGGTCGGCCGCAGTCTTCAGCTGCCGATCGCGGTCCTGCCCGCCGCGGGCATTCTGAACCGGCTGGGCCAGCCCGACGTCTTCGGTGACGAGGGGCTGAAGTGGCACGACGTGGCGGCTGCCTTCGCGGGTGCCGGCGGCGCCATCTTCGACAACCTGCCGCTGCTGTTCTGTATCGGTGTGGCCATCGGCTTCGCCAAGAAGTCCGACGGCTCGACGGCGCTGGCCGCGCTCGTCGGCTTCCTCGTCTACAACAACGTTCTTCAGGCGTTCCCCGTCGAGGAGGCGGTGGTCAAGGCGGGCGAGGACACCCCCGCCGTCTACAACAACCCGGGTGTGCTCGGCGGCGTCATCATGGGTCTGATAGCCGCGGTCATCTGGCAGCGCTTCCACCGCACCAAGTTGGTCGACTGGCTCGGCTTCTTCAACGGGCGCCGTCTGGTACCGATCATCATGGCCTTCGTCGGCCTGGCCGTCGGTGTGATCTTCACGCTCATCTGGGGCCCGATCGGCGACGCGATCACCGCGTTCGGTGAGTGGATGACCGGGCTCGGAGCGGCGGGCGCCGGCATCTTCGGCGCGATCAACCGTGCGCTGATCCCCGTCGGCATGCACCAGTTCCTCAACACCGTCGCGTGGTTCCAGCTCGGCGACTACAAGAACGCCGCCGGTGACGTGGTGCACGGCGACATCGCGCGCTTCTTCGCCGGTGACCCGACGGCGGGTCAGTTCATGTCGGGCTTCTTCCCGATCATGATGTTCGGCCTTCCGGCCGCGGCCATCGCCATCGCCCACTGCGCCAAGCCGCACCGCCGCAAGGCCGTGATGGGCATGATGGTCTCGCTCGCGCTGACCTCGTTCGTCACCGGTATCACCGAACCGATCGAGTTCTCCTTCATGTTCATCGCGCCGGTGCTGTACGTGGTGCACGCGCTTCTCACCGCGGTGTCGATGGCGGTGACGTGGGCGCTCGGGGTGCATGACGGCTTCAGCTTCTCGGCGGGGTTCATCGACTACGCGATCAACTGGAGCCTCGCGGAGAAACCATGGCTGATCATCCCGATCGGACTGTGTTTCGCGGCGATCTACTACGCGCTGTTCCGCTTCCTGATCATCAAGCTGGACATCAAGACCCCGGGCCGCGAGCCCGACGAAGAGGTCGAGGATCTGACGAAGTAGCCGGGAGCCGGCGACGTCGCTGTCCTTGACGACTCGCTCAGCACGGGGCTGCGGAGCGCGCAGACGAACGCCGCCGTGGTGGACTCCGGTCCGCCACGGCGGCGTTCACGTGTGCGCGTACGGTCCCGCCACTGCGGGCGTCCGTCTGCGCGTATGGGCCGCCGTCATGGGCGTCCGCGATGCGCGCACGTGGGTGCGCGTTCCGTGTGCGCGTACGGGCGGTCACGGGGTCAGGCGTGGCCGAGGGCCCGGGTGCCGCTGCGGTGGGTGGCCAGCCAGGCCCCGCGGCCCAGGGACCATAGGACCAGCGCGCCCACGAGCGGTGCGCCGAGGAGCAGCGCGGCCCCCGCACCGATGTTGGCTCCGATCACGCCCGCTGTCAGCACACGCCAGCCGGCGCCCGCGAGCGCTCCGGCGATCAGCAGCGGGCCGAGCACCTGCCACCAGCGCCTGTCGAAGGTGCCTGCACGGGTGGCGTGCGTGAGGAGCGCGCCGCATCCCACCGCGAGGAGCGTGGCGAGGGCGGCGATGAGGTTCTCGGCCCCGGCCGGTATGTCCCACGGCCTGACGGAGTAGTCCAGTTCGGACGGGGGCAGCCCCTGCGCGTTCTGCTGTCCGACGAGGCCCCAGACGGCGAGCGGAACGGCGAGCGTCAGCACGGCCGCTGTCGGGAGGAGTTGCGAGTGCCTGCTGGTTCTGGTGTTCGTAGCCACGTCTCCCAGAATCGGCCCGAGCGGAGGGAGCCGCATGAGTTGCCGTACTCAGAACAGGTACCCGAGCACGCTCCGGACGTCCGACCGCGCTCGCACGCGCCGTTGAGGCAGCTAGATCTCGTAGACCGCGCCCGGACGGGCCATCTCGACCGGTCCTTCGAAGGCCGCCTTCGCGTCGCGGAGGTTGATCTGGGAGTCGGTCCACGGGGGTACGTGGGTGAGGACGAGACGCGAGGCAGCGGCGCGCTGGGCGATCTCGCCCGCCTGGCGGCCGTTGAGGTGCAGCCCGGGGATCTGTTCCTTGCCGTCGGTGAAGGACGCCTCACAGAGGAACAGATCGGCCTGGAGCGCGGCGAGTTCGAGGGACGTACAGGGTCCCGTGTCGCCGGAGTACGTGAGAGTCTTGCCGCTGTCCATGTGTTCGACACGGAACGCGTATGCCTCGACCGGGTGGTCGACCAGCTCGGTACCGATCCGGAAGGGTCCCAGCTCGAACGTGTCCGCCGGCGCGAGGTGGCGGAAGTCGAAGACCTCGCTCATCGAGGTGGCGGAGGGGGTGTCCGCGTAGGCGGTGGTCAGGCGCTGTTCGGTTCCGCTGGGTCCGTAGACGGGCATCGGGGCACAACGGCCGCCCTCGTGGCGGTAGTAGCGCGCGACGAAGTATCCGCACATGTCGATGCAGTGGTCCGCGTGGAGATGGCTGAGCGCGATGGCGTCCAGGTCGTAGAGGCCGGTGTGGCGCTGCAGCTCGCCGAGCGCGCCGTTGCCCATGTCGAGGAGCAGCCGGAAGCCGTCGGCCTCGACCAGATAGCTCGAACAGGCCGATTCCGTGGACGGAAACGACCCGGAACAGCCGACGACGGTGAGCTTCATGGAGCGGGAACCTCCGTTGGCGGCCTGCGGGGTGGTCCCCATGTCGTTGACGAGGGGATTCCGAGCGTAAGCCGCCGGACTCCCGCTGGCTCCTCGGTGGGGCGCTGGTGTGGGCGGAATCACCAGCCCGGGGTAGTAGCGTCGTGACCCTGTGGATCTCGAAGCTGCCGAAGGGGATCACGGAGGCGCGCGGAGATGGATACGTCGTGGTGGCTGGCGCTCGGCGGGGTGGTGCTGCTCGCGTTCGTCGCGGCACTTGTGGACGCGCGAGGACGGCTCGGCCCGCGCAGGCGGGGCGCCCGCGCCGTGGCAGCGGCGGCCGTCAGGGACGACGGTGAACCGCTGCCCAGGCCGGGTGAGATCTGGCGCACGGAGCTGCCCGACGGCGACGAACAGCCCTTTCTCGTGCTGGCCGTACGCAGCGACGGGGCGCGGGTGGCGCGGCTGACCACCGCTCCTCGTTCGTCCTCCGCGCTGCCGGTGCCGCTGCCCGTACTGCCGCCGGACGACACACGGTTGCCCGTCTATTACACGGCGGAGGGCGGGCTGGCCGAGGTTGGCCTCGCCCGGCTGCTTCACCGTATGGGCGAGGTCGCCCCGGAGACCTGGGAACAGATCAGACACCTGGCCGATTGAGCCGACTGGGCCCATGGAGAGGGTGTCCGGCGTCCCTGCCCCGCAGTGCTGCCGGACAGAATGTGCCCCTTCCCGTACATCGCGGGCCGCGGGGCCCCCGTGCTCGCTCGCGCAGTTCCCCGCGCCCCTTCGGGGCGCGTCCCCTCAAGGGTCCCTGAAAGGGGCGCGGGGAACTGCGCGGCCGGCCACAACGCGGCGGCAGCCCGCGACGCACCGACAGGGGCACCCGCTGCACGGGGCCTGCACGGGCACGGGGCCCGGACGGGCCCGCGCGGCCTACGCCCAGAGCTGGCCCCGTACGGCGGCTATCGCCTCTTCGGTGGTCGGTGCGGTGTAGAGGCCGGTGGACAGGTACTTCCAGCCGCCGTCGGCGACGACGAACACGATGTCGGCGCTCTCCTGCGCGCGAACGGCCTTGCGGCCCATGCCGATCGCGGCGTGCAGCGCGGCTCCGGTGGAGACGCCCGCGAAAATGCCTTCCTGCGTGAGGAGTTCACGGGTGCGGGTGACCGCGTCCTCGGAACCGACCGAGAAGCGGGTGGTGAGGACGGCCTCGTCGTACAGCTCGGGCACGAAGCCCTCGTCGAGGTTGCGCAGCCCGTAGACCAGGTCGTCGTAGCGCGGCTCGGCTGCGACGATCTTGATGTCGGCGCGGTGTTCGCGCAGATAGCGTCCCGCGCCCATAAGGGTCCCCGTGGTGCCGAGGCCCGCGACGAAGTGGGTGATCGAGGGCAGGTCGGCGAGGATCTCGGGCCCCGTCGTGGCGTAGTGGGCGCCCGCGTTGTCCGGGTTGCCGTACTGGTAGAGCATCACCCAGTCCGGGTGCTCGGCTGCCAGTTCCTTGGCGACGCGTACGGCGGTGTTCGAGCCGCCGGCGGCGGGCGAGGAGATGATCTCCGCGCCCCACATGGTGAGGAGTTGGCGCCGCTCCTCGCTGGTGTTCTCCGGCATGACGCAGACGATGCGGTAGCCCTTGAGCCTGGCCGCCATCGCCAGCGAGATGCCGGTGTTGCCCGAGGTCGGCTCCAGGATGGTGCAGCCCGGGGTCAACCGCCCGTCCTTCTCGGCCTGTTCGACCATGTGAAGGGCCGGGCGGTCCTTGATCGAGCCCGTCGGGTTGCGGTCCTCCAGCTTGGCCCAGATCCGCACCTCCTCGGAGGGAGAGAGGCGCGGAAGCCGTACGAGAGGGGTGTTGCCGACGGCGTCGAGCGGTGAGTCGTAGCGCATCAGCGCATGCCCGTCCTGTTCCGGCCACCACTGGGAACCGCCTCGGGAGCCGCACCGGAGCCACCGGCGACCGCCGGCAGGATCGTCACGCTGTCGCCGTCGCTGAGCTTGGTGGAGATGCCGTCGAGGAAGCGCACGTCCTCGTCGTTGAGGTAGACGTTCACGAAGCGGCGCAGCTCGCCGCCGTCGACGAGGCGGTCCTGGATGCCGCTGTGGCGGCTCTCCAGGTCGGTGAACAGCTCACCGACGGTCGCGCCCGTGCCCTCGACCGCCTTCTGGCCGTCGGTGTAGGTGCGGAGGATGGTCGGAATGCGGACCTCGATGGCCATGGGTGTGTGCTCCCGTCGGAGAGGAGGAGGGTGCCTGGCTTCTGCGCTGTGCTGTGCGGTGCTGTGCGCTGCGCGCGGAGTCGGCCCGCACGGTTGTGCGGGCTGCTGAGCTGCGGGGATACCGGCTCGGCCGCGCTCAGGCGGCGGTGCCGGTGGCACGGCGCGGACAGATCGCGCTGGCGAGACGGCACAGGTCGACGTGCAGACGCGCCACGAGCAGCATGCCCGGGGTCTTGTCGAAAGCGCTCACGTCGTGGACAACCATGCGCTCATCGTAACGATTCCCGGCGGGGTAATCGGATCCTCGTTCCATGATGCGGACCATTCTGTCTCAGCGTGGGGAAGCGAGGGCGCTGATCAGGACGTCTCGACGAGCTTGACCTCTTCCTCGCTCACCTCGCCGTCCAGAATGCGGAACGATCGGAAGGAGAACGGGCCTTCCTCGTTGCCGGTCTCGGCGGTGGAGACGAGGACGTAGTGCGCGCCTGGCTCGTTGGCGTAGGTGATGTCGGTACGCGAGGGGTACGCCTCGGTGGCCGTGTGCGAGTGGTAGATCACGACGGGCTCCTCGTCCCGGTCGTCCATCTCGCGGTAGAGCTTGAGCAGGTCGGCCGAGTCGAACTCGTAGAACGTCGGCGAGCGTGCCGCGTTGAGCATCGGGATGAACCGCTCGGGACGCCCCTCACCGACCGGACCGGCGATCACTCCGCACGCCTCGTCGGGGTGGTCCTTGCGGGCGTGGGCGACGATCCTGTCGTGCAGCTCCTGGGTGATGGTCAGCATGGAGCAAGGATAGGCACGCGCGTACGCACGCCCGTATGGCCCCGTACACCGGTGTACGGCCCCGCGTGCCCGTACGCGGCAGGTACCGCAGAACGTACGGGCACGCGGGGCCGTGGGACGCGCGGGCGCGGGGCCATGTGGGGCGGGGGGGCTCAGTCCTGGCCGGTGGCGGCTTCCGGCACGAGCGGTCCTGCGCCCTTCGCGTCGGCGGGCGCTGTGCGCGGGGGCAGCGTGGAGCGGTACGCGTACGCGGTGTGCCGGGCGTGCAGCAGCCAGTACGCGCCGAGCAGCACGGCCCATCCCGCACCGATGTAGAGCGAGACCCGCGCGATCGGGTCGAGCGCGACGATCACCAGGACCATGGTCAGGAAGGCCAGCGCGATCCAGCTGAAGAAGCTGCCGGTGGGCGCGGGGAACGTGGACTTCGGCAGCCGCCCTGCCACCACACCGCGCCGGTAGATGAGGTGGCTGACGAGGATCACGCCCCAGGTCCAGATACCGCACGCCGTCGCGACCGAGGTGACGTAGGTGAACGCCTTCTCCGGTACGACGTAGTTGAGCAGCACGCCGATGCCCATGAACAGCACGGACAGGGTGATGCCCGTCGCCGGGGACTGCCGCCTGTTGAGGCGGCCGAAGATCGTCGGCGCCTCCCTGTTCTCCGCCAGGTCGCGCAGCATGCGGCCGGTGGAGTACATGCCGGAGTTGCAGGAGGAGAGCGCGGCCGTCAGCACGACGAAGTTGACGATGCCGGCGCCGAGCGGGATGCCGATCTTGGCGAAGGCGGCCACGAAGGGGCTCACGCCCTCGTGGAACTCCGTCCACTTCACCACGGTGAGGATCACGGTCAGTGAGCCGACGTAGAAGATGATGATGCGCCACGGCAGCGTGTTGATCGCCTTGGGCAGCGTCTTCTGCGGGTCCTTGCTCTCACCCGCTGTGATGCCGACCAGCTCCACCGCGATGTAGGCGAACATCACGCCCTGGAGCGTCATCAGGCTGGAGCCGATGCCGTTGGGGACGAAGCCGTGGTGCGACCACAGGTTGCTGACGGCCGCCGTGTCACCGGCCTGCGAGAAGCCGAGGGTGAGCACGCCGAGGCCGATCACGATCATGCCGATGATCGCGGTGACCTTGACCATCGAGAACCAGAACTCGACCTCGCCGAAGACCTTCACCGAGATCAGGTTCACGCCGAACAGCACCACGAGGAAGACCAGCGCGCTGACCCACTGCGGGATGTCGGGGAACCAGAAGTGGATGTAGATCGCCGCCGCCGTCAGCTCGGCCATGCCGGTGACGATCCACAGCAGCCAGTACGTCCAGCCCGTCACGAAGCCGAAGAACGGGCCCAGGAACTCCCGCGCGTACTCCGCGAAGCTGCCGGAGACCGGGCGGTACATCAGCAGTTCGCCGAGCGCCCGCATGATGAAGAAGATGACGACGCCCGCCATCGCGTACATCACGATGATGCTGGGCCCGGCCTTGGCGATGTTCGCGCCCGCGCCCATGAACAGGCCGACACCGATGGCACCGCCGATGGCGATCATCTGGACCTGGCGGCTCCCCAGTCCTCGCTGGTAGCCCTCGTCGGAAGGCCCGGCGGCGCCGCTTCCGTCCTGTCCCGTGGGCCCGGAGTCACCTCGGCCCTCCGCGACCTGATCAGAGGTCATGTGTGGTGCGCCTTTCTCCATACCGATCCGGCCCGTCCGGATCGGGTACCGATCCCCCGGATGGAGTTGTGCGTGCCGACGGTCGGCCGGCGCCACCCCTGTGCCGACAAGGGTGGCGCCGAAAAAAGGGATCGTGAAGGTGTACCACGGGGAACCGGGCTGTATAGATGACCGATGCCCTCTTCACATCGGTCAGCGGCGGACATCACACGCGTACGGGCCGCATTCTTGGAACGTCTGTTAACCGGGCTTTGCCGACCGATTAACGGGCGGTCGCTCTGTTCCCGGCCTCACCGGCGCCCTTCCTTGCCGCCGCCTCGGCGGCCTCCTCCTCGGCCTCGGCCGCGGCGATCTCCTCTTCCGTGTCACCAGCGTCCCTGCGCCGGGTGTAGAAGAGGACCCTCCGCAGCTCCTTCTTGACGAAGGGCATCAGGAAGTAGAGCCCGATGATGTTGAAGAGCGCGGCGCCGAAGAGCACGGCGTCCGAGAGCGAGACCAGGGTGCCCAGCGAGAGCAGCGCGCCCGCGATGGTCACCACGCTGAAGACGATCTTGTAGGCCAGGGTCGAGGCACGCCCCTCGCCGAAGAAGTACGCCCAGCTCTTGAGGCCGTAGTAGCTCCAGGTCAGCACGGTGGAGAAGGCGAAGAGCAGCACCGCGACGGTGAGGATGTACGGGAACCACGGCAGCGCCGTCTCGAAGGCGTCCGAGGTGACGGAGATGCCGGCGCTGGTGCTGCTGTCGACCGGGCGTCCCGCTGCCGCGTCGTCGCGGAGCTTCTGGTACATCGGGCCGCCCGCGATGATGATCGTCAACGCGGTCATGGTGCAGACGACGACCGTGTCGATGAACGGTTCCAGCGAGGCGACCAGGCCCTCGGTCGCGGGGCGCCGGGTCTTGACGGCCGAGTGCGCGATGGCGGCCGAGCCGATACCCGCCTCGTTCGACCAGGCGGCTCGCTGGAAGCCGACGATCAGCGCGCCGATGGCACCGCCGGCGACCCCCTTGGGGCTGAACGCCTCCACGACGATCGAGGACAGCGCCGAGGGTACCGAGGTGATGTTGAAGCAGATGACGAGCAGACAGGCGGCCACATAGAGGACGGCCATGCTCGGTACGAGCTTGCTGGTGACGCGGCCGATGGCGCGAACGCCGCCGAGCAGCACCAGGCCGACGAGCGCGGCGAGCACGGCGCCGTAGAAGAGCGAACCGCCGGAGCTGTTGAAGAGGCTGTCGTCCTTGCCCGTGACGGCGACGAGCTGCTCAAGGCTCTGGTTGACCTGGAAGAGGTTGCCGCCGAAGAAGGCGAAGAACAGCACCATGAAGGCGCTGCAGAAGGCGAGCACCTTGCCGAGTCCCGGCAGTCCGCGCTCGGCCATGCCCCGGGTGAGGTAGCGCATGGGGCCGCCGGAAACGGTGCCGTCGGGGTTGATCTTGCGGTACTTCACACCCAGCGTGCACTCGACGAACTTCGTCGCCATGCCGAGGAAGCCGCACAGGATCATCCAGAACGTGGCGCCGGGGCCGCCGATGGAGACGGCGATGGCGACGCCCGCGATGTTGCCGAGTCCGACGGTTCCCGAGACGGCCGAGGTCAGCGCCTGGAAGTGGGTGAGTTCACCGAGTGCGTCCGGCTGTTCGTACTTGCCGCGCACGATTCTCAGCGCAAGGGGAAAATGTCGTATTTGTGCGAAACCGAAATAGGCGGAGAAAACAGCGCCCGCTATGACAAGCCACGCGACGATGAGCGGAAGGCTGGTCCCGAAAACACTGACCTCGTAGAAGACGATGTCGTTCAGGAGCGTGGATATGGGGTCGAAGAAACCGCTGACGGCCTTGTCGACCTGTTCGGTCCAGGATTGGCTTGCCATGAAATACCTCTGGCCTCGAATGCGGTCACGGTTTTACCGAGAACCGGCGAATTCCCTCAGTGCTTTAAGGAATTTTTACCATGCCGACCCGTGCTGACCAGGTCACATTCGAGAAACGGTGCCATGAAGAAGGCATAACAGGGCCGCCCTGACGTGCACTACAATGCGCCGCATCAGGGGCGTGATCCAGAAATGCGGCTGACGTAATTCGGAGGTCAGGACACAGGCTGTCGTCACAAAAGGGTCTCGATCAGCGTTTCCTGAAGTCCGCCGAGCCAGAGATAGGCCATTACCATCGGTTTGCGCGGATCTGAATCAGGCAGCGAGTACAGCTCACTGCCGTCGTTGTCGTCCGTCAGCTCAAGCCGCGTACCGATGGCGAGCCGCAGATCGTTGAGCGTGCCCAGCCACCGGCGTGAGTCGTCGGGGCCCAGCGTGAGCACCGCGCCCTTCTCCCCCGGCGTGAGCGCGTCCAGCGCACGCACCACGGCGAGGCCGTCCTCGCGCTTACGGGCGCGCAGGTCGTTCTCCGTGTAGCGGCGGAACTCCGCCGAAGCCGCGGCGGCGGCGCGCGCCTCCTCGGCCGAGGCCGCTGCCCTCTCTCCCGCGTCCGACGCGTTGCCGTTGTACGCACCGTTGGCGGAGTCGTCGGGCTTGGTCTCGGGGCCGGGCCCGTAGGCGTCGGGGAAGAGCCGGGCCAGCGCCGGATCGGCGGGCGGCTCGGTGGGTCCGTCGGCGAAGGGCGGCCAGGCGACCCCCTCCATGCCGTCCATGCCCTCCAGTTGCCCGGAGCCGTCGCCCGCGGCCCCGTTCTCCGACGGAGCGGGCTCGCTGCCCGGGCCGATCAGTTCCAGGAGCTGTACGGCGAGGCTGCGCAGGATGGAGACCTCGACCTCGTCCAGCGCGATGGCGGCGCCGCCGTCACCCGTGGGCTCGAAGTGCCCCGCCATCAGCGGTCCTGCGTGAGCGTCGCCCACAGGCCGTAGCCGTGCATGGCCTGTACATCGCGCTCCATCTCCTCGCGGGTACCGCTGGAGACGATGGCACGCCCCTTGTGGTGGACATCGAGCATCAGCTTCTTCGCCTTCTCCTTCGAATAGCCGAAGTACGCCTGGAACACATACGTCACGTAGCTCATGAGGTTGACGGGGTCGTTGTGCACAACGGTGACCCATGGCACGTCGGGCTCCGGTACCTCGACGGGCTCTTCTGCGGACTCGGGGCGCTCGATCTCTGTGGGGGCGACACTCACAGTCCCCATGCTGCCACCCGGAGCGGTCACCCGCGCACCCGCCCGGACACGGCCCCCGCCGGGCTTATATCGTCAGCCTGACGAGATGAGGGGTACGCTCACACCGAGCCGACCGACACCAGAGGTGAGCGAAGAGTGAATGAAGGGCGCGAGGGGACCGACAGGAGCCCGGCGTACGGGGAGCGTCCAGCGGAGACCGGTCTGCCTGTGACCGTGCCGTCCACGGCGCTCTTCACCGACCAGTACGAGTTGACGATGCTTCAGGCGGCGCTGCGCGCGGGCACCGCGGAGCGGCGTTCCGCCTTCGAGGTCTTCACCCGCAGGCTCCCCGAGGGCCGGCGCTACGGCGTGGTCGCGGGCACGGGCCGGGTGCTCGACGCGGTGGAGAACTTCCGCTTCGACGACCAGATGCTCGACTTCCTGCGCGAGAACGGCGTCGTGGACGGACCGACCCTGGAGTGGCTGGCCGACTACCGCTTCAGCGGCGACATCCTCGGCTACCCCGAGGGCGAGGTGTACTTCCCCGGCTCCCCGCTCATGCGCGTCGAGGGCACCTTCGCCGAGTGCGTCCTGCTGGAGACGGTGATCCTCTCGATCCTCAACCACGACTCGGCCGTGGCGGCTGCGGCCTCCCGGATGTCCGTCGCCGCCGGGGGCAGGCCGCTGATCGAGATGGGCGCCCGGCGCACCCACGAGCTGGCAGCGGTCGCCGCCTCGCGCGCCGCGTACGTCGGCGGCTTCGACACGACCTCGGACCTGGCCGCCGGCTTCCGCTACGGCATCCCGACCGTCGGCACCAGCGCCCACTCCTTCACGCTCCTCCACGACACCGAGAGGGGCGCCTTCACCGCGCAGGTCGACTCCCTGGGCAGCGGTACGACGCTGCTGGTGGACACCTACGACGTCGAGGAAGCCGTCCGTACGGCAGTCGACGTCGCGGGCCCCGGGCTCGGCGCCGTCCGTATCGACTCGGGCGACCTGCTGCTGCTCGCGCACCGGGTGCGCCAGCAGCTGGACGACCTGGGCGCCGACAAGACCCGGATCGTGGTCACCAGCGACCTGGACGAGTACGCCATCGCGTCCCTCGCGGCGGCCCCCGTCGACGCGTACGGCGTCGGCACCCAGCTCGTGACCGGCAGCGGGCACCCGACCTGCTCCATGGTCTACAAGCTGGTCGCACGCGCCGACTCGGACGAACGGGACGCGCCGATGCGGCCCGTCGCCAAGCGGTCGATGGGCGGCAAGACCTCGCTGGGCGGCGCCAAGTGGGCCGCCAGGCCGCCGGACGCAGCGGGCGTCGCCGAGGCCGAGGTCGTCGGCAGCGGACCCGTACCGCCCGAACTGGCCGACCACCTGCTCCAGGTGGAACTGGTCAAGGACGGCACCGTCGTGGGGCGCGAACCGCTGGACGCGGTCCGCGAGCGGCACAAGGCCGTCATGGGGCGGCTGCCCATGTCCGCGATGCAGCTCTCGCGGGGCGAGCCCGTGCTCCCCACGGAGCACAGGTGAGCGGCGGGCGTGCGCCGGCCGCCGGACGGCACGAGCCGGGAGCCGTGCGTACTGCCGCAAGTCCCTTCGAGTGTCTAGGCTCAGGACTGACGGCCGACAGCTGCGGCCCCGCCCCTTACCCAGCCGAAAGGTGTGCACCATGCACCGGGCACTGATCGTCGTGGACGTACAGAACGACTTCTGCGAGGGCGGCAGCCTCGCGGTCCAGGGCGGAGCCGATGTGGCCGCCGCCATCACGGATCTCGTCGGCGACGCCTCCGCCGGATACCGCCATGTCGTCGCGACCCGCGACGCGCACATCGCGCCCGGCGACCACTTCGCCGAGCACCCCGACTACGCGCACTCCTGGCCGGCGCACTGCGTCGCGGGCACGGAGGGGGTCGGGTTCCACCCGAACTTCGCCCCCGTCGTCGCCTCAGGGGCGATCGAGGCGGTCTTCGACAAGGGCGCCTACACCGCCGCGTACAGCGGCTTCGAGGGCGCGGACGAGAACGGCGTCGCGCTCGCGGACTGGCTGCGCGCACGCGACGTGGCCGAGGTGGACATCGTCGGCATCGCCACCGACCACTGTGTGCGCGAGACCGCGCTGGACTCGGCCCGCGAGGGCTTCCGCACCCAGGTGCTGCTCGACCTCACGGCAGGCGTAGCCGAGAACACCGTCCTGCGCGCGCTGGACGAGCTGCGAGAGGCGGGCGTCGAGACGACGGGCAAGCCCATCGTCTCCGGGGCGTAGCGCCCCCTCTCGCGGCGGCCAGGCCGCCGTGCTCCTTCCGTGCCGTGCCCCCTACGCACGGTGGCGGCGACGCCTACGCGAGGCTGGTGCGCAGGAGTGCCGCGATGGGGTGCCAGGACTCCCTGTCGTCACCGGGGACAGCCCGCCAGACGAGGCCCTCGGGGTGGTGCAGGACCGCGGTGATCTCGTCAGCCGTGGGGGGCTCGGCGTTACCCCTGAGGTAGATGGCCCGGAAGCCGAGGTTCCGTAGCCGTGTGAGGGCGCGGGCACGGTTTCCCGCGTGCACGAGGACACGCACGCGCGGCTCGTCACGCGGCCTGCGGGCGACCGCCTCACGCACCGTGTGCGGCTCGTCCGCCACCGCTGACCAGCGGCGGGAGCGCAAGGGGCCGGTCGGCCCCCATTCTTCTGAGCCCTCGGCACGCCGCGGCGCGGGTGCCAGCGGGGCAGCACCGGCCGGCGCACCGTGCGGGCGCGGCAGCGGCAGGGTCAGCGCGACGATCACGCTGCCGTCCGGCAGCCTGACGAATCCGCCTCCAGACATGATCACCATCTCCCCCGTGAGACTCGTTTCGGGTGGACGCGTGAGGCCCCCACGAGGGGGACCCACACCAGGCATCTAAACGCGATCGAGCGCTGACCGCCAGGGGGTAACGGGTGATCATGTTTTGACCTGCAACGATGCAAATAAATTCATTCCTGGGTTGCATGCCCAGCGATCTTGTGCAGGTCCAGACCCATCTGACGACCCCTCCGAGACGCTCACGGTGCGTACACGAGGGCACTTTTGTCCGGGTTCATGGCTATATGCTGCGTAAATCCTCGCCGCTCCACCGGAGCGCCGCTCGCTCACATGCGCAGCCCCTCCCTCGGTGCCGCACCCTCAGCGCCCGCCACCCTTTACGGGAGGCTTATACAAGCGGAACTCCCAACTCCCCATCAGATAACGGTTGCGAACATCGCCACACTCCCAGCGCGCGGGGGGAGACGACGGGGCGCCGCACCGCTCGCACAAGAGGGCTGCGGTGCCCGGCAGTTGGGGTGGCTGGGGCTCTGTGCGCCAGTGCGCCCCCTGTGCAACAGCGGCGTGGGTCACCTCACGCTTGGCGTCCTTCCGGCTCGGGCATCCCGGACCGTAGAGTCGTTCGATGGCGCCCTGTATGTACCGAGTCAACGAGTAGCGCTCCACGCCCCGTTCGACGTCCACAGTCTTGACCACTCCCCCCGAGGACGGATCCGCCATGCCGCGTCCGAACCCCGCACAGATCGCTTACGGATCGGCCACGGTCATTTGCTCGACGCTCGCCATGCTGCTGCTCTCCCAGGCCCGTTCGGGGCCCGGGATCGTAGTGATCGCGTTTGCGGCGCTGGCACTTGGCCTGCTCGTCGCCCTCACCGCACCGTCGGCCCACGCGGCACGTTCAACGCGCGGTCGCCGCAGGTCCGTTGAGAGCGCACCGGCAGCACCGGCCCACCACCACACCACTGTTCCCGCGCCCACTCAGCGCGCCGCGGCCTCAGCCGCCCCGAAGCCCGCGACCCCCGCGGGAGCGGGAGCCCGCCGCTGACCCCGCGCGTGCACACGCGCGAACAGAACGCGCGGCGGCGGCCCGGCTCCCCGCCAGGTCAGTCCGCCGCGACCACCACTGTCCGCGCCGCCTTGTCGTGGACGCACTGGTGATACGGCTGGTCCCAGGTGCAGAAGAGCACGTTCACCAGCCAGAAGAGGAACCCGATGCAGGGCACCAGCGCGGGCAGTGAATACGTGGCCGCCCTGAACCAGCCCGGCGGGCCCGCCGGTACGGCACCGTTCTGGAGCATGCCGACCCTGATGCGCATCAGCTTCTTGCCGAGCGTCTGCCCCGAGGTCGTCAGCATCAGCCCCTCGTAGATCAGATACACGAGGGTGTAGACGGCCTGCTGCCAGTACGTCTGCCCGGAGTTCGTGGAGTAACCGCCCTCGGCCAGGCCCACCACGAGCCCCACCGGGATACCCACGATCAGCGCGTCGATGATGCGCGCGAGCAGCCGCTTGCCCCGCGAGGCGAGCGGCGGCATACCCGCGAGAGGGTCGGCAGCGGGGTTCACGGGCCCTGGAGCGCCGTACGGGCCCCCGCCCCCTGTCCCGTACGGGTCGGCGCTCGGAGGGGGCGGTGGAGGCGGTGGCGGGTTCCCGTAAGCGCCGGGCGGCTGTCCTGCGGGCGCACCGCCGGGAGGAGGCCCCGAGGACGCTCCCGGCTGCGGCTGCTCCGGCTTCCGGAACGGATCGTTCTCCGGCTGCTCCGTACTCATGGCCCGAGTGCACCGCTCCCCCGCCCGCCCCGCATCCGGAAGGACCCGTCCGGGGGACCCCCGGGGTCGCACGGACTCCGTGGCGTGGCGGCTCCGCGCGGCTTCGGCCCGTGGGTCAGAGGCGGATCTCGGTGCTGGCTGTGCCGGCGACGAACGTGCGGGCCAGTTTGTCGTGCCAGCACTGGCGCCAGGGGCGGTCGAAGAGGCACCAGAGGACGTTGAGCAGGCCGATGACGGCGAGGCCGAGGAGGCCGTGCACGAGCCAGCGGACGAGCGCGTTGCCGAAGCCCGGCCTGCCGTGGCTCTCGATGTGGACGACGGAGAGGCCGAACAGCTTCTTTCCGAGGGTGCGGCCCCAACGTGCCGTCGGCAGCACCTCGTAGAGGAGGCCGAAGAGCACGAGCACGCCGAGGACGAGGCCGAGGTAACCGCCCGTCGTACCGTCGAGCAGCCACACCTGCTTGGTCTCACCCGCCCGTTCGACCGCGTTCACCTTGGCGTCGATGTGGTCCGTCACCTTGCCGACGAAGGGGAAAGCGACACCGCCGGCGACCGCGAGTGTGAGGACGAGGTCGACGAGCCTGGCGCCCAGCCTCCTGCCCAGGCCGGCGGGGCGTGCCTGCTGCTGTGCGGCCAGCGCGAACGGGTCGTTGACGGGGGGCCGCCAGGGCGTGACGGCGTCGGGGCCGCCGGTCTGCGGCTGCGCCGGGAGCCCCGCCGCCGGTTGGACCTGCGCCTGGGACTGCGCCTGCGCGCTGTCCGGGGCGCCGGACGCGCCTGGAGCCGAGGACTGTTGGGCCCAGGAGGGCGGAGGGCCCTGCTGGGCCGGGGCCTGTTGTGCCGGGCCCTGTTGTGCCGCCTGGTTCGGGCCCTGGGCCTGGCCGGGGAGGGACCCTTCGGCCTGACCCGCCTGACCCTGGTCCTGTCCCTGCCCTTGCTCCGAACGGTCGGTCAGCGGCGGGCTCTGGCCGTGTGGCGCCTGAACGGGGCGGCCCTGCCCGGGAATTCGCCGGTCCGGCTGGACCGGACCGGCCTGTTGACCCGGCTGTACCTGTTGGCCCTGCTGGTCCTGCTGGGCTTGCTGCCCCGGCTGAGCTTGCTGCCCCGGCTGACCCTGTGCCGGAGCGGGGTGGCCGGACGAGGGCTGGGGCTGCGGGCCTTGGGCCGGCACGCTCTGGCCGGGCTGGGCCTGGCCGGGCGGGGACTGGGCAGGTGGTGAGGTGCCGTTGCCGGATTGCTGTCCCGGGAGCCGGCTCTCGTTCCCAGGAGCGGGTTCCGGCGCGGAGGTGTCCTGGCCGGCGGAAGCGGGTGGGCCGCTGCGGTGGACGTCCGAACGGCGCAGCCCGACCGTGAACTCGCGCCCGCCCTGGGCCGGGACGCCGGGCTCGTTCTCCGCGCCGGCGCCTGCCCCGCCGCTGCCGCCCTCGGACGACGGAGCCGCCGGGGTCGTTTCGTCGCGCTGTGGGCGGCGTACGCGGAACGTGCGCTCGGAGACGGGTGCGTCGACCGCGTCGGGAGCCGGGCCGGTCTCCGGCGCTGCGGGCGGCGTGGCCGGGTCGTGGACGCCGGGGGTCTCAGGGAGGTCGGGGGCACGCCAGCTGCCGCCGCGCGGGTCGTTCAGCGGGGCGCCGAAGCCGGACTGGCGGGAGGTGTCGGCGTGCCAGGCGGGTGCCGCGCTTCCCCGCGCCGGGGGTTCGTCGTCCTCGTCCAGGAAGACGGGGCCCGTCTCCTCGGGCGTGGTGGGCCGGTGTGTCGCCGGTGGGCTGGCGGGCGCTTCGGGCGTGGAGGGGGAAGAGGCCACGGGCGGCGGGGCCGGCATGGGTTCGCCCTCGCGTGGTTCCGGACGGCTGGTCCCCGGTACCCAGGACGAACCGTTCCAGTACCGGATGTATCCGGGAATGGACGGATCCGGGTAATACCCAGCACGGGGTACCTCGCCATTAGCACCGGAGGGTCCCAATGCCCCCAACTCCCATCATGAGCGACACACTTGACCTGTCCGCGGCGCCGCGGCCCTGTTGTACGCGCGCGTGCGGCCCGGGCGGGTACCTCCGCCTGTCCAAGGAGGACAGTAACGAAGAAGACGGCGAGGCGAGGAAGCAGTCCGCGGGGAAACCCGCGTTCGAGGGACTCGGCGCCGGAAAAAAATCCCAGGACACCACACGAACCCGTGTAAGGAATCAGGCCCCGCGCGCTCTCTCCCGTGTACGCCGCCACAGGCGGCACGGTCGCGACGAAAGGGCCCTCACATGCACACGGTTGTCGAACGCGAGATGGAGATGAAGCTGGTGCTCTCGCCGGGGCGCAGCGTCCCCGTACCGGCGCGGCTCAGCTATCGCTCGAACGATCCCTACGCGGTCCACATGGCCTTCCACATCGGTTCGGAGTGCCCCGTGCACTGGACCTTCGCCCGCGAGTTGCTGGTGGAGGGTGTCTTCAGGCCCACAGGACAGGGCGACGTACGGGTGTGGCCGACGCGGGTGGAGTCACGGGACGTGATCTGCATGGCGCTCAGTTCACCCGACGGTGACGCGCTGCTGGAGGCACCGTCACTGGCGCTGTCGGCGTGGCTGGAGCGGACCTTGCGGGAGGTGGCCCCCGGACGCGAGGGCGAAGCGCTGGCGATCGAGGAGGGCCTCAGCACCCTGCTGCGCCCCGCCCCGGCACCCGGCGAAGGCCGCACACCGCACGGACGGCACGGCGGCCCGCAGACACAGGGCGGGGCGCCACGGCGGTGCGAGAAGGGGCAGGGCGCCGAGAGCGGGGGCGGGGTGGGAAGTGGTGAAGGCGGCGAGGGCGCCTCGTAAAGACGGCGCGGAGGCGCGGAAGCACCCTCATCCTGCTGAACGAATACCGGAATACGACCGACTGAGAACGGAAATCCACCATCATCACGCCCATGCCACAGGAAGAACCACACGCGGGTTCCCAGACCGCGCGACGGGAGGAAGCGGTGCGGGGAGAAACGGCGGGCGAGGAAGCGGTGCGTCTCCGCGTCGGGCAGCGCCTGCGGGAGTTGGCGCAGCGCCTCGACCAGCCCTCGTTCGCGTTACTGCTGAAGGTGCTGGGCGGCGTGAACGCGGCGTTCGCCCACCGGAACGAGGAGGTCGCGATCGACCTCACCGAGGAGGAACGCGCGCTCTACACCCCGGAGTTGCAGGGCGAGCTGGTCACGCTCCTGGAGTTGGCGAGCTTTCCCCGACAGCACGTGCGCCTGGACGATCATCCGCTGTCACCGCCCGACGCCCCCTGAAGACGAGCGCTGCCAGCGCGCCGGCCAGCATCAGCCCGGCACCGGCGTACAGCGCGGTGTCGGTACCGTGTGCGAGGGCAGCGGCTGCGCCCTTCGGCGTGTCGCCGCTGTGTGCCGAGGTCGCGATCACGACCGTGAGGGCCAGCCCGATGGACGAGCCGATGTAGCGGGCCGTGTTGTTGGCGCCGGAGCCCATGGCGGCCCGGTCGGCGGGCACGCTCTCCACCGCGAGCCGGGGCAGCGCGGCGTTGAGCAGCCCGCTGCCGATGCCCGCGACGAAGAAGCCGGGTATGGCGCGCGTCCAGGATCCGGCCGTGAGCGCGCCCAGCATGGTGAGCGCTCCGATCGCGGACAGTACGAAGCCGAGGGCGAGTTGGTGGCGCGGGGAGACGCGGCGGGCCAGCCGCTTGGCCTGGAGCGCGGTGAACAGGCCGATCCCCGACCAGAAGAACAGCAGCCAGGACGTGTCGAATGCGGACATGCCCAGGGACTGCTGGAAGAGCGCGGGCAGGTAGCTGAACAGCCCGATGACGCCGAGCCCGGTGAACAGCGCACCGCTGGTCGCGGCGAGGAAGAGCGGGCGGCGGAAGAGAGTGAGGTCGAGCAGGGGCGCCTGGGCCCGGCGTTCCACGGCGGCGAACCCGGCGACCAGCACGACGGCGGCCCCGGCAGGTGCCCACACGGCGGGCCGCAGCCAGCCGTCCCTGCCCAGGGTCAGCGCCGCCAGCAGCGCGGTCAGCGCCAGTCCGAGCAGGAGGGCGCCGAACAGGTCGGGCCTGCCCCTGCGGGGGTTCCGCGACTCGGTGAGCGTACGGACCGCGACCGCGGTGAGGGCGAGCGCAGCCGCCGCGTACAGGACGTAGCTCAGCCGCCAGTCGAGCGTGCCGAGTGCCGCCGAGACGACGGGCCCCAGCGCTGTGCCCCCGCTGAGTGCGGCGCCCCAGATCCCGGTGGCACGGACGCGGTCGGGCCCCGCGGGGTACGCGTGGGCGAGCAGGCCGAGGCTGCTGGCGATGATCGCGGCGCTGGCGGCGCCCTGCGCGACGCGGGCCAGGGTGAAGGTGAGGGTGCTGGTGGCTGCCGCGCCGAGCGCGATGGTGACCACGAGGGTGGCCATGCCGGTGACGAACACGCGCTTGCGCCCGTAGTCGTCAGCGAAGCTGCCCGCGACGAGGAGCAGCGCGGCGAGGCCGAGGGCGATGCCGTTGAGCAGCCACGCCTGGCCGGAGAGGCCGGTGCCGAAGGAGGCGGTCATGCCGGGGATGGTGAGCATGGGCGCGCTGTAGTTCATGAGCACGACCAGCGTCGCCAGGCTGGTCGTGGCCAAAACCGCGCCTGGCGTACGTACCGGTGCTCGCTGCTCGGGCCGTTCCAGCCCTCGCCTGCGTTCTGCACCTTGCTGGGTCAGCACTGCGGAACTCCTAGGTTCGTTGAATGAACTGAAGACTGGCGGGACGCTAGCACAGTCAGTTCAATGAACGAACCATCACTTTGGTACGGTGGGCGCATGGCGCTGAAGCAGGGCTACTCGATGCAGGACTGCTCGCTCGCACGCACGCTGGAACTGGTCGGCGAGCGGTGGACGATGCTGGTGATCCGGGACGCCTTCTACGGCGTACGGCGCTACAGCGACTTCCTCGCGCACCTCGACATCCCGCGCGCCGTGCTCTCCACCCGGCTGCGGACGCTGACGGACTCCGGTGTGCTGGCCAGGCAGCGCTACGAGGTCTCGCCGCCGCGTGACGAGTACGTACTGACGGACAAGGGCCGCGCACTGTGGCCGGCGCTGTTCGCGCTGCTCATGTGGGGGCAGGTGCACGCCTCGGGGGCCACGGCGGTGCGGCGGTACTACGCACACGCCGCGTGCGGTGAACGGCTCGCGCCCGACGGCGGGTGCCCGTCGTGCGAGGTCGCCGCCGTGCCGCCCGCCGACATCGAGATCCACCCCGCCCCCGGCTCGGGCGCACGCCAGGACCCCGTGAGCCGCGCTCTCATGCGGCCACACCGGCTGCTGGAGCGGCTCGAAACCGACGCCTGAGCCCGCGCCACCCCCGCCACCCCGTCCCGTCGCCGCGGACGGATCGCCCAGGTCGGCCAGGGGTCAGGGATCAGGGATCAGGGGTCAGGGGTCAGAACAGCTTGCCGGGGTTGAGGATGCCCGTGGGGTCGAAGGCGGCCTTGATGGCGCGGTGCAGCTCCAGCGAAACGGGGCCCAGTTCCTCCGCGAGCCAGGTCTTCTTCAGGACGCCGACGCCGTGTTCGCCGGTGATCGTGCCGCCGAGGCGGAGGCCGAGGGACATGATCTCGTCGAAGGAGAGCCGGGCCCTGCGGGACTCGTCCTCGTCGCCGGCGTCGAAACAGACCGTCGGATGTGTGTTGCCGTCCCCCGCGTGCGCGCAGACGCCGATGGTCAGGTCGTACTTGGCGGCGATCTCGGCGGTGCCGCGCAGCATCGCGGAGAGCCGGCTGCGCGGCACGCACACGTCGTCGATCATCGTGGTGCCCTTGACCTGTTCGAGCGCGACGAGCGCGGAGCGCCTGGCCTGGAGCAGGAGTTCGGACTCGGCGTGCGTATCGGCGGGTACGACCTCGCTCGCGCCCGCCGCCTCGCACAGCGCGCCGACGGCTTCGAGCTGGGGCGCCGGATCGGGAGTGTCGAACGCGGCGAGCAGCAGGGCCTCCGTGGTCTCGGGGAGGCCCATCTTGGTCATGGCGTTGACGGCGCGCAGCGTCGTACGGTCCATCAGCTCCAGCAGCGAGGGCGTGTGGCCCGCCTCCATGATGCGGCACACGGCGTCGCAGGCGGCCTCGGCCGAGGGGAACTCGGCCGCCAGCGCGAGCTGTTGGGGCGGTTCGGCCTTGAGCGCGAGCGTGGCGCGCACCACGATGCCGAGGCTGCCCTCGGGGCCGACGAAGAGCCGGGTGAGGTCGTACCCGGCGACGCCCTTGGCCGTACGGCGGCCCGTGGACAGCAGGCGGCCGTCGGCGAGGACGACATCGAGTCCGAGCACGTACTCGGCGGTGACCCCGTACTTCACACAGCACAGACCGCCGGAAGCGGTACCGATGTTGCCGCCGATGGTGCACTCCTCCCAGCTGGAGGGGTCCGGCGGATAGAAGAGGCCGTGCTCGTTGACGGCGCGGGAGAGCGTGGCGTTCACGACGCCCGGTTCGACGACGGCGATGCGGTCGACCGGGTTGATCTCCAGGATGCGGTCCATCCTGACGAGCGAGAGCAGCACACAGCCGTCCGTCGCGTTCGCCGCACCCGAGAGCCCCGTACGGGCGCCCTGCGGGACGACGGGGACGTGCTGCGCCTGCGCGGTGCGCATGACGTGCTGGACCTGTTCGACCGTACGGGGCAGAACGACGGCGGCCGGGGCGCCGGCGGCGCAGAAGCTGGCCATGTCGTGCGCGTAGGTACCCAGGATGTCGGGGTCCGTCAGTACCGCGTCCGCCGGGAGTTCTTCCCGCAGGCGTTCGATCAGCTCGCTCATGTACGTAGCCTCGCAGCCCGCCGCGGGGCAGGGGAAGCGGTCGGAGTGATCCGCGCCGCCCGGGAAGGAGCCCTGCCCCGCGCGAGGGTCCGTCAGAGGTTGCCCCTGCGGTCCTGCTCCCGCTCGATCGCCTCGAAGAGCGCCTTGAAGTTGCCCTTGCCGAAGCCGAGGGACCCGTGGCGTTCGATCATCTCGAAGAAGACCGTCGGCCGGTCCTGAACGGGCTTGGTGAAGATCTGCAGCAGATAGCCGTCCTCGTCACGGTCGGCGAGGATCTTCAGTTCGCGGAGTTCGTCGAGGGGCACGCGGGTGTCGCCCACCCACTCGCCGAGGGTCTCGTAGTAGGAGTCGGGCACATCGAGGAACTGCACACCGGCGGCGCGCATGGCGCGTACGGAGGCGACGATGTCGTTGGTCGCCAGCGCGATGTGCTGGACGCCGGGGCCGCCGTAGAACTCCAGGTACTCGTCGATCTGGGACTTCTTCTTGGCGATGGCGGGCTCGTTGATGGGGAACTTCACCTTGCGGGTGCCGTCGGAGACGACCTTCGACATCAGCGCGGAGTACTCGGTGGCGATGTCGTCGCCGACGAACTCCTTCATGTTGGTGAAGCCCATGACCTCGTTGTAGAAGGCCACCCACTCGTTCATCTTGCCGAGTTCGACGTTGCCGACACAGTGGTCGATCGCCTGGAACACCCGGCGCTCCGGGGGCGCCACCATGGGCTGGGCCGCGCCGAAGCCGGGGAGGTAGACGCCCTCGTACCCGCCGCGCTCCACAAGGGTGTGGCGGGTCTTGCCGTACGTGGCTATCGCGGCGAGCACCACGGTGCCGTGCTCGTCCTTGAGTTCGTACGGCTCGTCCAGGCCATGGGCGCCGTGCTCGACGGCGTACGCGTAGGCCGCGCGCGCGTCGGGGACCTCGATGGCCAGGTCGACGACGCCGTCGCCGTGCTCGGCCACATGGTCGGCGAGGAAGCGGGCCCAGTCGGTTGCGGGCTTGATGACGGAGGTGAAGACGAACCGGGCCGAGCCCGATTCGAGGACATAACTGGCCGTCTCCCGGCTGCCGTTCTCGGGCCCTGTATAGGCCACGACCTTCATGCCGAACGCCGTGGAGTAGTAGTGCGCTGCCTGCTTGGCGTTGCCGACGGCGAAGACGACCGCGTCCATCCCCTTGACCGGGAAGGGACCGGCCTGCCGTGCGGTCTGCGGGGTCGCCGCGTGGGTTGTCTCAGTCATGCCGGAAGGCTCCCGCTGAACCACAAGGTGCGCAATAGTTCGCCTATTCACTAGGCAGTCTGCGCAGTGGGAGCCGGGAACCACCGGGCGATCTGCACAAGCTGCTCACCGTTGCACGGCGACTCACACGGACGACCGAGAGGCAAGCCATGGGCATCGACGGACTCGATGGACGACTGCTCGAACTGCTCGCCCACGAACCGCGGATAGGCGTCCTTGAGGCATCCAGACGGCTGGGCGTCGCACGCGGTACGGCACAGGCACGGCTGGACCGGCTCAAGTCCAACGGCGTCATACGCGGCTTCGGCCCCGAGGTCGACCCGGCCGCGATCGGCTACCCGGTGACGGCCTTCGCGACACTGGAGATCAAGCAGGGCCAGGGCGCCGATGTACGGGCCCACTTGGCGACCGTTCCCGAGGTGCTGGAGCTGCATACGACGACCGGCAGCGGGGACATGCTCTGCCGCCTGGTCGCCCGCTCGAACGCGGACCTGCAGCGGGTGATCGACCTGGTGGTGGGGTTCGCGGGGATCGTTCGGGCTTCGACGGCGATCGTCATGGAGAATCCGGTCCCCCTGCGGATCGTTCCCCTGGTACGGCAGGCGTCCCGCGAGGGGTGACCACGCGCGCCGATGAGGGGGTGCCCCTGTCCGTACGCTGCGGGCTGCGGGCACATTGTCGCTGGTCGCTCTCAACAGATGGGGACGTCGCCGCCCTCGCGGATCTGTTTGAGGGCTTCCAGGGCGGAGTTGAGGGTGGTGACAGGGACGAGCTGGAGGCCCTTGGGGCGTTGGGCGTTGGCCTCGGCGCACTGTTCCTTGGGGACGAGGAAGACGCGGGCGCCGTCGCGGTGGGCCGCCTGGGTCTTGAGGGGGACGCCGCCGACGGGGCCGACCTTCCCCTTGCCGTCGATCGTGCCCGTTCCGGCGATCGTACGGCCGCCCGTGAGCCCGCCGCCGTGGCCGTCGCCGTCCAGCTTGTCGATGATGCCGAGGGAGAAGAACAGCCCCGCGCTGGGCCCGCCCACATCGCCCAGGCGCAGGGTGATGTCCACGTCGCCGGGCGACTTGTGGAGCTGGCGCAGCGCCGCCTTGACGGCCGTGTCCTGCGACTCCTTCATCTCGTCCGCGATGCGCCTGCGGGCGTCCTTGGTGTCGCCGCCACCCGGATAGACGGCCTCGCGTGGCATCACGGCACGGTCGTCGGCGAACCAGGAGCGCACCACGTCCCCGACCCCGACCGACGCGTCGGGCTGGGTCGCGGCGATGGTCACCGAGAGCAGACTGCCGTCGTCCTTGCCCTGCGGCTTGGCGCCCTCGACGGAGATGACGGGCTTGCCGCCCTTCTTCCCCAGCACGTTCGCCGTCTCGCCCGGCTGTGCGACCGAGTACGGCAGCGGCGCGAGCAGCACCAGCAGGAACAGCAGAACGACGGGCGCGGCGCAGTACGCGAGGGTGCGGCGGCGCGGGGACAGGCGCGGGCGAGAGGAGTCGGACACACCGGCAATCTATCCACTGCCCTCCCGACGGGACGAATCCCACCGGGAGGGGAACACGTGCCAGTGGACGCGCCGCTCACCGCAACGCTTCGGCCACATCCCGTGCGGCCCGCACCACGCGTTCGCCGACCTGTTCGGGCACGGAGTCGGCGAGCATGACCACGCCGACGCTGCCCTCTATGCCGCCCACCCCCATCACGGGCGCCGCCGCGCCGCTGGCGCCCGCCTCCAACTCGCCGTGGGTCAGCACGAAGCCGGGCTCTTCCTCCCCCTCGGCGCCTCCGCGCCCGACCAGGATCGCGCGGCCCGCCGCACCCCGGTCCAGCGGATGCCGGAAGCCGGTGCGGTAGGCGACGTGGTAGTCGGTCCAGCTGGGTTCGACCACGGCGACGGCCAGCGCCTCGGTCCCGTCGACGAGGGTGAGGTGCGCCGTGGCACCCACCTCTTCGGCGAGCGAGCGCAGCGCGGGCAGCGCGGCCTCCCGTACGAGCGGGTGCACCTGCCGGCCCAGCCGCAGCACGCCCAGACCCACCCGTGCCCGGCCGCCCAGATCGCGGCGTACGAGCGCGTGCTGCTCCAGCGTGGCGAGCAGCCGGTAGACGACGGTGCGGTTGACACCGAGCTTGTTGGACAGCTCCGTGACGGTCAGACCGTGGTCGGTGTCGGCCAGTAATTTCAGGACACGAAGGCCCCGGTCGAGCGTCTGAGAGGTTTCCGCGGTCACGACGCCCCCCTCCCTCGGGTGACGGACGGCTGCCGCGCGCGGCAACTGCGCCACGGGGCGTGTGTGACGGGAAACCTAGCGAGCGGCACCGCTGACCGGAAGAGCTTGTCCAGAATCCGGTCTCCGCTCGCCCGTTCTCGACGCATACGTCCCCACGAAACAGGTCGGAGTGACACGTTCCGCTGCGAAGGAAGCCGCAGGTCGGCCAGTGGTCTGGAGCCCGTCAGTGCATCCGGGTCGCCCACTCGCGCACCTTGGCGATACGTGCCTCGATCTGGCCGGCCGTGGCCTCCGCACTCGGCGGGCCACCGCACGCCCGGCGCAGCTCGTTGTGGATCACACCGTGCGGCTTGCCGCTCTGGTGGGTGTAGGCGCTCACGAGCGTGTTCAGCTCCTTGCGCTTGGCCAGCAGCTCCTTGTGCGTGACCACGGGACGCCGGTCTGCGGGAACCTCCAGCAGGTCGGCCTCCTCGTCCGGCTTCTTCCTGCTGTGCGAGATCTGCCGGGCCTGCCGCTTCTGGAGCAGCATCTGCACCTGGTCCGGCTCCAACAGGCCCGGAATGCCCAGATAGTCCTGCTCCTCCTCGCTGCCCGGGTGCGCCTGCATCCCGAACTCGGCGCCGTCGTACATCACCCGGTCGAAGACAGCGTCCGACTCCAGCGCCTCGAACGGAAGTTGTTCCTGGTCACCCGTGTCCTCATCCTGCTCCTGCTCAGCCTCCTTGAGCAGGTCCGCCTCCTCCGCGTACGGGTCCTCGTCGTCGCCCTTCCTGGGCTTGTCGAGCACGTGGTCGCGCTCGACCTCCATCTCGTTGGCGAAGGTCAGCAGCGTCGGAATCGTCGGCACGAAGACGGAAGCCGTCTCGCCCCGCCGCCGCGACCGCACGAAGCGCCCCACGGCCTGCGCGAAGAACAGGGGCGTCGAGACCGTCGTCGCGTACACGCCCACCGCGAGCCGCGGCACGTCCACGCCCTCCGACACCATGCGGACGGCGACCATCCACCGGTCCTCGGAATGCCGGAAGTCGTCGATCCGCTGCGAGGCCCCCGTGTCGTCCGACAACACCACCGTCGGCTTCGCGCCCGTGATCTCCCGCAGCAGCTTCGCGTACGCACGCGCCGAGTCCTGGTCGGCCGCGATAACCAGCCCACCCGCATCCGGAACGGCTTTGCGCACCTCCACCAGCCGCCGGTCGGCGGCCCGCAGCACCGCGGGCATCCACTCCCCCCGCGGGTCCAGCGCCGTACGCCACGCCTGAGAGATCGCGTCCTTGGTCATCGGCTCCCCGAGCCGTGCCTCGATCTCGTCCCCCGCCTTGGTACGCCAGCGCATGTTGCCGCTGTACGAGAGGAATATGACGGGCCGCACCACGCCGTTGGCGAGCGCGTCCCCATACCCGTACGTATAGTCCGCGACCGACCGGCGAACCCCCTCCGAGTCCTCCGCGTACTCCACGAACGGAATCGGATTCGTATCCGACCGGAACGGCGTCCCCGTCAGCGCCAGCCGCTTGGTGGCAGGCTCGAACGCCTCCTGACAAGCCTCGCCCCACGACCGGCTGTCTCCCGCGTGATGGATCTCGTCCAGGATCACCAGCGTCTTGCGCTGCTCGACACGGTTCCGGTGCAGCATCGGCCGTACGCCCACACCCGCGTACGTGACCGCGATCCCGTGGTACTCCTTGCTGAGCGGACCCGCGCTGTACTCCGGATCCAGCTTGATCCCCACCCGCGCAGCCGCCTCGGCCCACTGCTTCTTCAGGTGCTCCGTAGGCGCCACGACCGTCACCTGCTGCACGACATGGTGGTGCAGCAGCCAGGAAGCCAGCGTCAGCGCGAACGTCGTCTTACCAGCACCCGGCGTCGCCACCGCAAGAAAGTCTCTCGGCTGCCTCTCCAGATACGCGTCCATCGCCGCCTGCTGCCAAGCACGCAGCTTGTTGGCCGTACCCCAGGGGGCACGGCCCGGGAAGGCGGGTGACAGGTGGGTGTTGTTGCTGGGGGTTGTGGGAGTAGTAGTCACGGTCTCCGGACCAGTCGGGGTCAACGCAACGCGTCAGCCTACCTGTGCCCCTAACCCCACCACCCCCACCCCTAAAAGCCCCCACCCCCAGAG